>CAVTMN010000013.1:0-408047 GCA_963735845.1 Vulcanimicrobiota bacterium
GGCGCTGGGCTTTGTCGCCGGAGCGCACGCGGGAGCGGATAGCGCCTCAGGCGAAGCCGGCCGGCGCTGGCTTGCGACGGTTGGCTCGGGCCCAGTGCACGAGGACGCCGTCGAGCCGAAGCCGGTGGGACTGGCGCTCGGCTGGATGGCCCGCGCCCGTTCACGCTCGACGAGGCCGACCGCCTGCATGAGGCGGCGCGCTTCGCCGCGCCGGCGGCCATCGGCGCTGACCGCGCGCGCCACCCTGAGCGCCGCGCTCGAAGCCTATCTCGGCCGGCCAGCGCCGCCGCGCGTCCTCGCTGGCCCGCTGCGGCGGGGCGTCGGCGAGACGATCGAGGCGGCGCTGTTGTTCGCCGACCTGCGCGGGTTCACGGACCTGTCCGAGACGAGCCCGCCGTCTGCCGTCATCGCCGCCCTCGACGCCTGGTTCGACCGCATCGCGGGCTCCGTGCACGCGTTCGGCGGCGAAGTGCTCAAATTCATGGGCGACGGCTTGCTGGCGATCTTTCCGTCGTCGGCGGATTACCCCATAACGCCTGCGACGCGGCGCTCAACGCGGTCGTGGCCGCGCGCACAGGAATGGCGCATCTCGACGAGGCGCGGGGCCGGGATGGACTTCCGCCTTTGCCATTTGGCGTTGCTCTCCATCTCGGCGAGATATTGTGGGGTAATATCGGCGCCGCCGACCGGCTCGACTTCACCGCCATCGGCCCGGCCGTCAATCTGGTCAGCCGGCTCGAGGGGCTATGCCGGCCGCTCGACCGGGCAGTCCTGGTTTCGGGCGCCTTCGCCGCCGAGACCGCGGCGCCGCTGATCCCGCTGGGTGAGCACGCATTGCGCGGCATCGCCGCCCCCTGCGCCGTGTTCACCGTAACTGACTAACCTCCTCTCCTCCGAGCTATGAGGGTCCGGTCACTCACAACACGACGACAGGCGTCCCCTTCGCGACCCGCCCATAGAGATCCATTACGTCGGGATCGAGCATGCGGATGCATCCGGACGACACAGCCTTGCCGATCGAGCTCGGGTCATTGGTCCCGTGGATGCGGAACAGCGTGTCCTTCTTGCCCTGAAAAAGATAGAGCGCCCGGGCTCCGAGCGGATTCTCCATGCCGCCGTCCATGTGAACCGGGAGCTCCCGCTGCCGGGCCAGCATCTCCGGCGGCGGCGTCCATCCAGGCCAGAACGCCTTTCGGCCGATCGCAGCTTCGCGCTTCCAGGCGAGCGCCCGACGCCGATGCCATATTGCAGCGCCCGGCCGCCGCAGCGGGACTTGCCGCGATGGTGCGTCCGTCATTGGCTGCGGGCGCCGCCCCAGAGCAGCCAACAACGGTCTTCTTGGGCGGCACCATCCTCTCTATGGACGACCGCTATCCTTCGGTGAAAGCCGTAGCAATCGCTAACGGAACGATTCTCGCCGTCGGCGAGACCGACGACGTGATGCGCGCTGCCGGCGCGGGCGCACAAAAAGTCAATCTCGACGGACGCACGTTGATGCCGGGGCTGATCGATCCGCACCAGCATCCCATTCCCGGCGGCATCATGCTCACGCAGATGACCAACGTCGGCTCCGATACGTATGAGAGTAAGGCAGACGTTCTGGCGGCGCTCAAAGCAAAAGCAGCGCAGGCCCCAGCCGGGCAATGGATCTATGCCGACCTCTACGACAATCTCTTGCAAGGCGGCGACCTCACCATCGAAGAGCTGGACGGCATCTCGACGGCACATCCGATCTTCGTATACTACGTCAGCATGCATGCGGCCACTGCAAACTCGCCCGCATTCAAGCTAGCCGGCGTGACGGCCGCGACCGGCGATCTCCCCGGCGGCGGACACTTCGGCAAGGATTCGAGCGGCAATCTCAACGGCATGATCTACGAGCCGCCGGCGCTGCAAAAGTTCGTCATGGGATTGCCGAAGCTGTCGCTCGAGCTCGTCGGCGCGGCGGTCAAGAAGTTCTTGTATCAGAGCGCATCGCTCGGCATTACGATGGTTCACGAAGCCGGTGCGTACGCGCCTACACCGGCTGCCCTGGAAGGCTACAAGGCAGTGATGACCAGCTCGCCGGTGCGGTACAGCGCGAGCCCCGCGGTCGAATTCATCGACGCCGCGATGGAGTTCATCAAACCCTACGGGCAGCCGGGAGCCAAGGCGCTCGAAATTCCTGGAACCTTACTCTCGTTTTACGCGATCAAGATCGTCTCCGACGGTTCGCCGCAGCAAGAGACGGCCTTTCAACTGCAGCCGTATCTAAGCAGCAGTAATGTGGGCCTGCCGAACTATACGGCCGGCGAGCTCAACGCGCTCGTGCTCAAGGTGAAGCAAGCCGGATGGCCGGTTTCGATCCACTGCAACGGCGACGCCTCGCTGCAGCGCGCCCTCGACGCAATCGAAGCCGCCTACGGCTCGTCGCCGCCGGCGACCGGCATCAACCGCATCGAGCATTGCACGCTCGCCAACCCCGACCAGATCGCGCGGATGAAGGCGATGGGCGTTCAGCCGAGCCACTTGATGAACAACCTTTACTACTACGGTGCGGCGTATCGCGACAAAATCTTCGGTGCCGAGCGCGCCAACCGGTTCAATCCGGCCAACAGTTACCTAACGGCGGGTATACCGTTTTCCATTCACAGCGACTGCCCGTGTTCGCCGGTTGCACCGCTGCGCGAGATTGGTACGGCCGTAACCCGGATCTGCAGCACGGACGGGTCGGTCGTCGGCGAAAACGAGCGCGTGCCGATCGAAGCGGCGTTGCGCGGCATGACGACGGTTGCGGCGATGCAGTGTGGTCTTGGCGAGAAGACCGGATCGCTGACGCCCGGAAAATATGCCGACCTCGTAATCCTCGAGAGTAACCCGCTGACCACCGATCCCGCGAAACTCGGCGAGATTGCGTATTTCGGAGACCTGGGTTGGCGGAAGTAAGGTCATCATCCCAGCGTCGTGAGCTAGCGCCGTGATATTGCTCGCGGTTGTTTTGGCGGCGGCAGTCCAACCCTGCGAGAGCGGAAGCACTTACGACATGCGAATGTGCTGGAGCCGGCAAGACGACGCTGCGCGCGATCGCCTGCACACCACATACCAAAGCGTGGCTGCGGGAGATGGGCAAGTTGCGAATCGACCTTCGGCCGCTCGCAGTCACCCAAAGCGCATGGGCGGCGGCGCGCGATAAGACGTGCACCTTCGAGTACGAACTCAACTTGCCGGGAACGATCGCGCCTTTGTTGGCTGTCGAGTGCGACTACCGGATGACGCAAGCGCGCTTTGAGCGCTTGACGGCGCTCCAGAAGCGTTTGCGATCGCGCGAGACGCCACCGCCTAATGAGCCCGCGTCGCAGAAGGCCGCCGGCGAACTCGATCGCGTCTATCGTCTCTATCAGAGCCATTTGAGTCAGGAGCAATGGACGGCGCTCAAGACGGCCGAGTCGGCGTGGATGGCTTATCGCGATAAAGCCTGCGCCGTTGAAGGCGGCGCGTGCCTGACCGAGCTCGACAACGAACGGGTCGCCGAGCTCGAAGCAGCGTGGATTGGGGAGCCCTTCTGGAACTGACGCAGTCACGATCGAGTCGCGCCCACGCGCTCCCGTCGGCGTCACGCTAAGCCAGTAAGCGGGTAAGGCGGCGTGGTATATACTACATGCCTATGCCGCCTTCTCGAGTAGACATTCTGATCGTTGGAGCAGGCCCAGTGGGCCTGTTTCTTGCGACCGAGTGCGCGAGGCGCGGCCTGACGTATCGCATCGTAGAAACAAACGCGACGCAGTCGACGCACTCGAAGGCACTCGCGCTCTTTCCGCGGACGCTCGAAGTTTTCGACATGGCCGGCGTCGTCCAGCCCTTCCTCCAGGCAGCCAACCGCGTCAACGCTCTCGGCATCTTCTCTCACGAGCACGAGCAAGGGCACATCGATTTCCATCCGGCCGGGACGCCGTATTCGTTCGTGGGGATGGTGCCGCAGGACGAGACGGAGCGGCTCTTGCTGGAGCAGTTGCGCGGTCGCGGAGGCGCCGTCGAGTACCAGACGACGTTCGTCTCGCTGCAACAGGACGATACCGGCGTGCGAGCCGTCGTGCAGCGCGGCGCGGAACAGGAGACGATCGAAGCTTCGTACGTCGTAGGTTGCGACGGCGCACACAGTGCGGTGCGGAACGCGCTCGGACTCGGCTTCGAAGGAGGCGATTACGCCGACACCTACCTGCTCGCCGATGCGATAACCAACGACGCTCTTCCGGCAAACGAACTTCACCTTTGCGCCAACCGGCAAGGACCGCTCGCACTCTTCCCGATGAGCGCGACGCGTTGGCGGATTATCGCCACCACGGCAGCGACGGCGGAC
This sequence comes from Vulcanimicrobiota bacterium, assembly GCA_963735845.1. Classification (GTDB taxonomy): domain Bacteria; phylum Vulcanimicrobiota; class Vulcanimicrobiia; order Vulcanimicrobiales; family Vulcanimicrobiaceae; genus Cybelea. The sequence continues at coordinate 4,337 of CAVTMN010000013.1, forward strand.
GACGAGCCGTCGCTCGACTCCGTCAACGCAATCGTCGCCGAGCGAGGCCCCAAGGGCATTACCGCGCAGTCGTTGCTGTGGTCGGGCTACTTCCGCATCCATCATCGCTGCGTGTCTCAGATGAGTTCCGGCCGAGTCTTTATTGCGGGCGATGCGGCGCACATCCACAGTCCGTTCGGCGGTCAAGGCATGAACACCGGACTCCAAGATGCGTGGAATCTGGTGTGGAAACTCGACCTCGCGGTCCGCGGACTGGCGACGGACGCACTGCTGGCGAGCTACACGCTGGAACGGCACCCTATCGTGATGGACGTCATCAAGACGACGGACTTTTTGACCAACGCTCTTGGGTCGCACACGGCGGTAGCCTCGGGGATTCGCGACGCGTTGATTCCCATCGTCACGCACGTGCCTGCGCTCACCGAAGCGTTTACCGAACGGCTCTCCGGGCTAGCCAACGCTTATAAGGGAAGCCCAATCGTCGACGGCAGCGGTCGACGATATTTCGACGAGTCGCTTGCGGGCGAAAAAGACACTGCGCGCCGCTTTATCCTGATGGCGCCGGCCGGCGACGATGCCCTCGCTCAGGCAAACGAACTCGTTTCAAAGTTTCCCGACACGTTGGAAGTTCGGTCGAGTCCGGCCGGGGCGCTGCGTCTGGTTCGTCCCGACGGTTACCTCGCCTATGAGAACACGGTTACGCCCAGCGGTCTGCCGCTCGTCGAACAGGTGCTTCGCCGTCAAGTGCGATCAGGCAACGCCGGCGGCTAACGCCGCAAGCGCGTGGTCCATCGCCCCGATTCGCGCTTCCATGCCGGTAACGTTGTATCGCGCGGCGATGTCAGAGACCGGCGTATATGCGACGCTCACCAGACCGCTCTCTTCCCAGACCAGCAGCTTGAGCGGAAGATCGAGAGCGGTGAGCGGAAAGGCGGCCATGAGCGGCGTCCCACCCTTGGGGTTGCCGAAGAGAATCAACGTTGTCGGCCGTAGATCCAATCCCACGCTGGAAGCGGCGGCGGCTTGATCGATGACGGAAAAGATCGTGTTGCCGGCATCTTCCACCGCCTTGGTTAGCCGCGCAACGGTCTCCGAATAAGCGTAGCGGCTTGTCCCGAATCACGAGTTGGGAAAAGTGTATTTCACATGGTGCGCGATGGCGCGATCGACCTCTTCGATCGGAATCAGCACGGTCGTCTTGCTGTGGACCATGCCGGAGGCACGCACGGCGAACCCGACGGAGAGCGCGTCATCGACGTTCGGAAGTTCGATGATCAGAATGGCGTCTTCTTCTCCGAACGTAAAGTAGAACGACTCGAGCTTTCCACCGAGCGAAGCGACCAGCTCCTCGACGGCCTTGCGGCGCTCCGAACCGCTGCTCTTGAGCAGTCCTTTGGTGCCTTCGGTAGTGTAGTTGGCGTGAACCAAGAATTTGGGCATTATAAAGTGCCTCCTCTCGCTCACTCTCTATCGGTTCGACCACAGAGGCACCTTCCGCATCACGAAAGGCGACGGCATGGCACACCCGCTAGGTCAGACGCTCGTCGTAACGGCGGGCTACGGGAGAGTGCAACGTTGGGGTGGTCCGGTCGAGGAAATCCGCCCCGGCGACGTCGTGCGCGCGCCGAACGAGAAGCACTGGCATGGCGCAGCGCCCGGCAACGCGATGAGCCACATCGCCGTTCAAGAGAAGCTGAACGGAAAGAACGTCGAGTGGCTGGAGAAAGTCAGCGACGAACAGTACGGCTAATCGCAACTCCTAGGGCACCGAGAACGGTCTAGGCGCCCATGAGGGACGCGATCTATCGCTCGACGCTGGAGACGCCCGCCGGGAGGCTCGCACTCGCGGTAGACGCCAGAGGAACGCTCGTCGAGATACTGCTTCCCAACCGCCGCCCGCCGGCGCCCTCGCCGGAGCCCCTCTCCCCGGCGGCCACGCAAGGCATGCGCGCGGTTCGGCAACAGTTGAACGAATATTTCTCTGGAAGGCGCCGCGTCTTTGATTTGCCGATGCGGCCGGAAGGCTCGTCGTTCGAGCAGCAAGTGTGGAACCAGCTGCTGGAGATACCATACGGCGATACCACGTCGTATGGTGCGATTGCAATCGCGCTGGGATTGAGCAACGGAGCCCGCGCCGTTGGCCGCGCCAACGGTGCGAATCCAATCCCGATCGTCATTCCGTGCCACCGCGTCATCGGATCGGACGGCGAGCTCACCGGTTATGGTGGCGGATTGCCGTTAAAACGTATCTTGCTGGAACTCGAGGGCGCCATCGCTCCGCCCCAACCGAAACTCTTCTAATGTCCACGCCTGGATTTTTTGGTAAGCGGCGTCGAGAGAATCCCGCACTTCCACCGGGGCAATATCTTGTGGAAGACTTTCCCGTTTTGTCGGCCGGCCCGACGCCGTCGATCGCACTCGACAGTTGGGAGTTCTTTCTCACCACCGAAAAGGGGGCGACTCGTGCCTGGAACTGGTCGCAGTTTCGTTCTTTGCCGAGCGAATCGATCGCGACCGACATCCATTGCGTCACGCGCTGGTCCAAACTGGGCACGTCGTGGAAGGGCGTCACCATCGACACGCTGCTGAGCGGCGTCGAGACCGCTGCGAAGTTCGCGATGGCGCACTCCTACGGCGGATATTCGACCAACGTTCCATTAGCCGACCTGCGTGAAGGCAAAGCTTGGATCGCATTTCAATTCGATGGCAAGGATCTGTCGCCCGAACACGGAGGTCCGGCGCGTCTTCTGGTGCCGCATCTCTATTTTTGGAAGAGCGCCAAGTGGATTCGCGGGCTTGACGCTGATGCTCGAGGACCAGCCCGGCTTCTGGGAACAGCTCGGCTACCACATCTACGGGGACCCATGGCGGGAACAACGATACACGGGCGACTGAGCTGGCATAGCGCTACCGTCGTCGAGCGGCGCCAGGAAACGGAGACGGTGAGTACTCTGGTGCTCGACGTTAAGGACTGGCCCGGACACAGAGCGGGACAGCACGTCGACGTTCGTTTGCGCTCTGAGGACGGTTACACCGCGGTAAGAAGCTACTCCATCGCGAACGCGCCCGACGCCGAACGCGTCGAGCTCACCGTCGAGTTGATGCCTGACGGTGAAGTTTCGCCCTATCTCGTGGAGACGATCGCCGCGGGAAGTCCGCTCGAGATTCTCGGCCCAATCGGAGGCTGGTTCGTCTGGGAACCGGCGCAGACCGATCCCGTGCAACTCGTCGCCGGAGGGTCGGGCATCGTACCGATCATGGCGATGATCCGCGACACGCAAACAAGCCGGCAGCGACGTTCCGTTTCGCTTGATTTATTCGGTGCGGGCGCCGCAGGCGGTCATTTATGCAAACGAACTCGAACGGCTCGCATCTGAAAGCGCCGGCCCGGCGGTGACTCTTGCTTACAGCCGGACGACGCCGCCGGACTGGCCTTCTCAGCCAAAACGCATCGACGCGGAACTGATCGGCTCCGCCGTGCTTCCGGCCGACCGAAAACCGATCGCCTACGTTTGCGGCCCGACGAGTTTCGTCGAAGCCGCATCGGGGCTGTTGACGCAAGTGGGTTACGAACCTTCGCGTATCAGGACGGAGCGGTTTGGACCAACGGGATGAGCATTAATACGAGCTTCGCAGTGCAGCGCGCCGGCGAACGCGCAACGTTCGACCACGGCTGGCTTCGCACCAGCCACTCGTTCAGTTTCGCCGAATATAACGACCCGCATAACGTTAACTGGGGCGCGCTGCGCGTCTTCAACGACGATCGCGTAACCGCCGGCGCCGGCTTTCCGACCCACGCGCATCGCGATATGGAAATCGTGACGTACGTGCTGTCGGGCGAGCTCGAGCACCGCGACAGCATCGGGAATCACGGAGTCGTCGGCCCCGGCGGCGTGCAATACATGAGCGCGGGAAGCGGCGTTCGCCACTCCGAGTTCAACCACTCGCCGAATGAGGGACTGCATTTCCTGCAGATGTGGGTACTGCCGGGCAAGCTTGGCGGACCGCCCAGCTACGGTCAAGTTGACTTCGACGTCGATCGGCGACGCAATAAGTGGCTTCTCGTCGCATCGGGCAACGATAGCAGCGCGCCCGTCAGCCTGACGCAAAACGCGACGCTGCTGGTCTCGCGACTCGAGGGCGCGCAACTGCAGCATGACATTCGGAGCGCGACGTTTGGGATTTCTTTTTGTCGCCGAAGGTACGATCGCGGTCTCAGCTTTCAGCGGCGACGATGCGGCAGGTTCGGCCGAACTTCAAGCCGGAGACGCAGTCAGGCTCGGTGGTGTTTCGCAGATTACGCTGCACGGCACGGGCGAAATAGTGCTCTGGGACCTACCCCCGTGAGCGCACGATGCGCCCTAACCTTGATGGCCGCGGTTCTTTGTTTCTCGTATCCTTTCCGCGCCGATTCGAAGGGTTCGCCGTGGCAGCTCGACCTTGCGTTTTTGGCCGACGCGTTGTCCCGGTATCACCCCGACGCTTTTCATACCGTCTCACGAGCGGATTTCCAAAAACGCGTCAGGTCGATCTCCGAGCGCATACCGCACATGGACGATCCGTCAACGATCGTGGCTTTCAAGCAGCTCGTCGCTTCGATCGGCGACGCGCACACCGGATTCGGCTTCTCATCCAGACCTCCGATGAACTTTTTCATCTTCCCGATTAAAGCGTACCGTTATCCGGACGGCATTTACATTCAAGCCGCCGCGCCCGCCTACCGCGATTTTGTCGGCGCGCGGATCACTTCGATTGGCGGCGTACCCGTAGATGAAGCCGAGCGTCGCCTTGATACCGTAGCGGATGCGTCCAACTCGTGGACCAAGCGTTGGTGGCTACCCTTTACGTTTCGGGGCGAGGTGTTTAAGGCGCTGGGACTCTCCGCAACCGCCGCCAGTGCGCGCTTTGGCATCGAGCTGGCAGGACGCGCGCGGGTGGTGGAGATTCCGGTCCTTCGAGAACCGTTCACCGTCGGTTATAACCTGGGAGCGCCGCTCGACTCCGGCTGGTTTGACGCTCGCAGCGGAGCCGTACCGCTCTATCTCCAGCACCTTGAGCACCCCCTGTGGTTCGCCCCGGCAGGAAACAAAACGCTGTACGTTCGCTGCAGCATCGTCGGCGATTCAACCGATGAAACGTTCGATGCGTTTTTCGCTCGAGCGTTCTCCTATGCCGATCAGAACGGCATCGACAGGATGATTCTCGATTTGCGAATGAACGGTGGAGGGAACAACTACCTAACTCCGTCCGTCGTTGCGCGTATCGTTCAGCGCCCCGATCTTAATCGCCGCGGCCACCTCTTCGTCGTGATCGGCCGCTCGACGCAGTCGGCGGCGGAAAACCTCGTCGATCGGCTGGAGCGCGATACCGCCGCGGTCTTCGTCGGCGAACCGACAGGCGAGCGCCCGAATATGTATGGCGATCCTCAGCCGTTCGTGCTGCCGGAGAGCAAGATCATGGTAAACATCTCGTCCCTCTACTGGCAAGACATGGGCCCGCGCGACGATCGCGACACGACCGGACCCGAGATCGCCGCCGAACTGACCGAAGCGGACTTCGAAAAGGATAGCGACCCCGCTCTAGACGCGATCGCGCGAGCGCTGCCGCCGGCGTTCAGCGCGGTCATTGCCAATGCCGTGGGACGCGGCGACGGCGAGCTACGCGAGGCGTATGACGAGTACGTCAACGATCCGGTTCACCGGTTTGCGCAGGTGGAGGCGGCAACGGAATACTTGATCGACGGTCTGATCGATCGGAAGCAGTATTTGGATGCCGAGACACTCTGCGAGCTAAACTTACGCCGCTATCGAACTGCCCCGGCGTACGACGCGCTGGGTAGCCTCGAGGAGGCACGCAAGAACGTCGCCCGTGCCAAACGCGCGTATCGTAGCGCCCTGCAAATAGACCCGCACGATTCCGTCGCTGCCTCGCGCCTGTCCGCCTTATAGCGCGGCAGCCAGGTGCCGCATCGCGTTGGGTAGTAGGCACCCTTATGCCTAACTCTTGGTGGAAGCCGCCGTTCATAGCGGGTTGTCTTCTCACGTTTGCGCCGGCCGCGGTCTCTGCAGCGAGTCTCCCGTCGATCGCGGATCAGACCGTACAGTCGGAGATCACCACCGCAATACAACGCGATCGTACGCGCTTCGGCGGTCGAACGCCGCTGCCGGCCGCGCTCATCGGCGTCTGGGACCGCGAAGGCCACGCCTTCGTCAAGACGTTCGGCTACGCCGACCTCGCCAAGAAGGTTCCGCTGACGACGGCCGACCACTTCCGCATCGGCAGCAACACAAAGACCTTTGTGGTAAGCGTTCTGCTTCAACTGGTCGGAGAAAAGAAGCTCGCGCTCGACGATCCGATCAGCCGCTTCAACGTCGGCGTCAAGATTCCGAATGCGGCGAACATTACCGTTCGCGAGCTTTGCGACATGCGCAGCGGAATCTTCGAGGCCTACGATACACCCCAGTTCGACCAGCTAAACTTTAAGCTGCCGACAAACTTTAGCCCACGAATGCTCGTCGGATGGGCGGTACAGCAGAAGCCATATTTTGCGCCGAACCAAGGCTACCATTACAGCAACACTAACTATTTGCTGCTGGGACTAATCATCGAAGCCATTACCAGGGACAGCGTGGGCAACCAAATCCGCAAGCGGCTTCTCGAGCCCTTCGGCTTGAAGCAAACGGTCTTTCCGCAAACCGAGGCGATGCCCGCACCGTGGGCGCGTGGCTACACGCTGGATAAGAGCGAGAACTGGGAGGACGTCAGCAATACCGTGCCCGTAGCCTTTACCTGGACGGCCGGGGCGATGATCTCCGATATGAACGACATCCGCCGATGGGTCAAACTCTACGCCACCGGCGTTGCAGGCGGACGGGGAACCTATGCCGATCTCACCAACTGCATTCCGTTCTTAGGCAACACGTCGTTCGGCCTGGGCATCACGTGCAGCGAGGGGTGGTACGGCTACACCGGCGCGCTTCCCGGCTATAACACCGCCGACTACTATTCGCCGTCAACCGGCATGACGATCGTCGCTTGGATCACGTACCAGGCCCCGCAGCCCATCGAAGGCGTTGCCAGCGTCATGGTGCGCGACATCGCGCGAATCGTCACGCCGGCACACGTTCCCTTCGTCTACACGCAAAGCGAGTTGCACAAGCTTACGGGGAAGTAACTCTCTCTTCGGTCGGCAATCCGGCGTCTACCCAACCCTGGTAGCCGCCCTCTAGTGCGACGGCGCGATATCCGCGGTCGCGCAAACTCTTCGCGATGCGGCTGCACGAGTTGCCGCTGCCGCAGTAAAGCACGACGTCTTCATCCTTACCGAACGGCAGATCGTCGCCCGCCTCGAGCGCTGCGCCTTCCGCCCGCGTCGACCCTGGGATCTGACGGTCATCGGGACTCTTGCGGATATCGAATAGTTTGGGCCGCCCTTCGCGATCGCGGAGTGCCTTCGGCCCGATCGACTCCTGGTCAGCCTGCGCGTCGCTCATCGAACAAATCCTTTCGCGTACCATTCGATCCGCTCCCACAAGTTGCGTTTTCGCGTTCAAAGAGGTGCTCGCATGCAGTCGACGCCAAGAGCGCATCCGTGAAGCATGTAGTACTCGCGGCCATTCTCGGCGCATGTCTCGCCGCAACCGCCGCCGTTCCGGCCTGGTTGATCGCCAAGCCCGGTTCCGTCGTCTTTACCAGCGCCGGTGAAGAGGATTCGCCGACCACGCCGATCTGCAGCACGCCGGCATCGTACCGCGAGTACGCCAACGAGAACGGCGCCAAGAGCTGCGTCGAACGCCCCGCCGGCGTCAAAGTGGTAATCGACGCGGTTCTTCCCGCCACCGCAGCTTTCGGCGCCATTGCAAAGGTGCACGCTAAAAGCGGCGCCTTTTCCGGCTACACCGCGCTGGGCGAGTTATTGCCTCCGATTCCATCAGGTGTTTCCGTGGCGCTCGCGCCCGCCGCCAACGAAACGCTTACGATTTCGCCCAAGCAGAGTGCCGAGCTCGATTCGGGATTGAACCTGGGCGCCAAAGCCGTAGCGGTTACGCTACACTTCGATCCGGCTGCGTCGGACAAGCGGGATCTGCTGGTGCGCGTTACGGTTGGAAAGTACGCCGGCAAAACCGGATGGCTCTTCGCGCGGCAAGCGTTCATCGGCAACTTACCGATCAACGTGTTGAAGTAATGGTGGCCGCCACCCCGGTGCGTCCGTAGAATCCAGCGGGCAACGAGCGAATGCGAGTTTTAGTCACGGGAGCGACCGGCTACATCGGGGGGCGCCTCGTCCCGCGCTTATACGAACAAGGGCACACGGTACGGTGCTTCGCCCGCGCGTCACAACGCCTGACCGGCCGTTTTCCGAATGACGTGGAAATCGTCGAGGGCAGCATCGACGACGCCGACGCGCTTCAAGCGGCGCTGGCGGGGAGCGAAGTTGCATATTATCTCATCCATTCAATGGGCTCAACCACGCAGTTCGCGCAAGCCGACCGCGATGCGGCGCGCAAGTTTGGCGCGGCGGCTAAGCGGGCCGGAACGCGTTTCCTCGTTTACCTCGGTGGTCTCGGAAGCGATGGTGAAAAGCTATCCACTCACTTACGAAGCCGCCACGAGGTCGGCGAAGTGCTCCGCGAGAGCGGAGTTCCGGTCGTCGAGTTTCGAGCAGCACAAATCGTCGGTAGCGGCTCGATAAGTTTCGAGATGATCCGTTACTTGACCGAACGTCTTCCGATCATGGTCGCGCCACGCTGGGTGGAAACGCGCTGCCAACCAATTGGTGTCCGCGACGTGCTCGCATATCTGATCGGCGCTCTGTCTTTGCCGGCAAGAAGCGAGATCTACGAGATCGGCGGCAAGACCGTACTGACATATCGCGAGATGATGCTGCGATACGCCGCGCTGCGCGGCTTGCGGCGCTATATCTTGGTTATCCCATTCTTTACGCCCAAGCTCTCTTCGTATTGGGTCCACCTGATCACGCCGGTGCCTGCAAGCCTTGCGCAGCCTCTCATCCAAGGGCTTTACAACGAAGTCGTCGTTCGCGACGATCGCGCAACGCACGACTTTCCATCGATCGAGCCGTTGGCGTATGACGAGGCCGTGAGACTCGCACTTGACCGTTCGCAGAGCGCCGACCGCGAGTCGACCTGGTTCGACGCTTTTTCGGCGCAACTACCCAAAGGAGACTTCGCCGGCTTGGAGGAGGGCATGCTGGTCGATCGACGCGAGCGCATGGTTGCGGCCTCGTCAACACGGACTGCAGAGGTTTTTTCTTCGCTGGGCGGCGAGCGCGGCTGGCTAGCGGCTGATTTTTTGTGGCGCGTTCGCGGTTGGGTCGACCGCATGGCGGGCGGCACGGGACTGCGGAGGGGTCGGCGCTCGATGAAAAACCTGCGCGTCGGCGACGCAGTCGACTTCTGGCGTGTCGAGGAGTACCACCCTGGCCGGCTGCTGCGGCTCCGCGCGGAGATGCTGCTCCCCGGCCGGGCATGGCTTCAGTTTGAAACCGATCCCCTCACATCGGGCACCAGCCGAATCGTTCAGACGGCGTTCTTCGAGCCGCGCGGGCTCTGGGGGTATGTCTATTGGTACGGCATAAAGATGATCCACGCGTTTGTCTTCGGCCGGATGATCGAAGAGGTCGCGCGCGCCGCGGAAGCGTGATTTGGCCGTGCGGTTACGTGCGCCGCGGCGGCTAAGATAGGCTGGCATCACTCGTCCAAATCGAAGGAGACCTCAAACATGTCCACCTCTGTACGGAGTGCGATCTTAACCGCTGGTTTCATGGCGTTCTTAGCAGCGGGTGTCGAGCCGCTGTTAGCGACGGCCGGTAGCACGGCTCCGCCGGTCTATCCCGGTGCCACAGCCGCCGCTCGACCTGCCGGGGTCGCGTTCAAGGCACCGCCCTCGCAGGCCAAAACCTACGTTACATCCGATAGCTTCGCCAAGGTGAAATCGTGGTATCAAGCTCACCTCAAGGGCGCTCAGGAAATGCAGCAGCCCGGTATGCAAAAAACCGAAGATGCATTCCTGGTGGGGACGGCCGGCTCGGGAATGGTCGTCATGGTCGAGAGCTACAACGGCAAGACCTGGATCGTCATCGGGCCGCCGATGTAACTATTTGTCCGAAGGGGTATACGCGGCGCCTTCTATGCCGCTATAAAAGTTCGGACTAGCTACGGCCGACCACGCGTTCGACGAAATCTTACCGACGTCGAACCAGCCCCCGGCATCGCCGATCGCGATTTTTGTTTCCGCTGCGTTGAAGCCGCCCGAAACCGGGTCGCCGATGCCGAAAGCGTTTTGAAGCGTCGGCCCAAGCACGTTGTACGGCGCGCCGCTCACGGCGAGCGGCAGATGATACTGCGAGATCGTCCGCGCCTTTTGATCGATTACGTTCAGCGTCTTTCCGCCGTTGCTCGCGTAGACGCCGCCGAAGAATCCGTACGTGCCGATCGGCTCTACGATCGTAAGTTTCGGGTTCTTCGTCGGGCTCGTAATCTCACCCAAACCAAAACCATACGTGCTCTGATCGTAGCCGCTGAACGTAAACCACAGGTTACCCGACGAATCGACGTCCATGAAGCCGACTCCGCAGATCGGGCTGCAGTTAGTCCCGACGGAAATCAAACGAGGTGTGGCCGACGGACTGCCCTTCGGCCACCATTCGAAGCCGGCGCTGAGCTCGTCGTTGCAGCTCGGATTACAGATCTGGATGTCGTAGAGATTCAAGGACGCAAAGACGTTGCCGCGCGGGTCGATCCCGCTGTCGTAGCCGTAGCCGCTGAACGATGCGCAGCCCGAGACGTGACTCGGACATGCCGGCGCGTAGCGTTTGAGCAGCACGCCGGCGCCGCTGTATTCTTGCACGGCACCATTGGTAGCGCTCAGCGACGTGAGCTCGCACCCGACCCACACGTTACGCGCGCGATCGACTTTGAGGGCGACGGGCGAATAGCAGTTGTTCTGGGAAAGATCGACGGCCGTTACCGTCTTCCGCCCGGTCGAGTCTTGACCGAGCAAATAGTTGAAATTGGTGTTCGAAGCCCACATTGCGACCTTCGCTCCGCGGTTAAATGCCAAGTAGGGACGCGCACGATCCATGCTGAGCGTTAAAGCGCTGCACATCCGGCAAAATCGGCGGCGTCATGAGCGATCTCAGCGTCGCTTGAGTCGACGCCGCCGAGCCGATAGCCGGGGCGTTCTCCAGCTGGCTCCGGCACAGCCGGTAATGGCGACGATCGTCGCCACGGCGAGAATGGAATTCATAGTCGGTCTACGCGGTAACATCTATTGGCACCCCTTCAAAGGCGGTTGAGAGCACTACCAGCGTCACGATATGCACCGCAGCCGGCTCGAGGTGGTTGAGCAACTCTTCGAGATGCGCGACGTCACGCACGACGGCCTGAGCGATGAAGGAAAACTCGCCGGTAACGCGGTGGCAGGCAAGAATTTCGCTTCGCTCTTGCGCCACCTTGACAAAGCGTGCATCGGGGCCGTTGGGGCGCGCGAGGATAAACGCCGTCACCGGATAGCCAAGCTTGGCGGCCGAGAGTCGAACGCCGTAGCCCTCAACGATACCCGCCTCTTCGAGCCGGCGGATACGTTCGGCGACGCTCGTAGCCGAGAGTCCGACGGCCTTGCCGATCTCGGCAAACGAGTCGCGCCCGTTGCGCTGAAGCGCGCGAACGATGGCACAGTCGACGCGATCGAGAGCGTGGAAACGCGGGACTTTGGTCAACGATCCCCCAAAAGTTCGAGGCAGCGGCGCTTCTTTTCGCGGCTTTGCGCCTGTTCTCCGTCTTAAAGGAACGGTACGATACGGTTGTGTCCGTCGATTGCATGTTCGTCACGTGTGACATCGTGCCGGCCCTCGACCCCGACGATCGCGCAGCGGTGCGCGAGCTTCGAGCGCGCGGCGTGACCGTGTCGACCGGCGTGTGGAGCGACCCGAGAGTCGATTGGTCGGTTGCGCGGCTGTGCATGGTGCGCTCCACGTGGGATTATCACCGCCGTTACGAAGACTTCGCACGGTGGATCGAGCGCGCCTCATCGCAGACGACGATACGCAACGATCCGCGCCTGCTGCGCTGGAACGCCCACAAATCCTACCTGCGAGACCTCGAACGGTCGGGCGTGCCGATCGTACCCACGGTTTGGGCGCGGCGCGGAGAATGGCTTACCCTGTCCGACGTGCGCGACGCGCGGGGTTGGCGCGACGTCGTGCTCAAACCGGCGCGCGGTGCGGCGGCCTTCGACGTAACGTTAGTTCTAGAAGATCGAGCTTCGAAGAGCATCGGCCAAGCTCGCCTCGACCGTATGCTGCAAACGGAAGACGTTCTCATCCAACCTTATCTGGAATCCGTCGCGAGCTACGGCGAACGCGCGTTGATATTTCTCTGCGGGCGCTTCTCGCACGCGGTGGTGAAGAAGCCGTTCGACCAAACGCTCGTGGTTGGCGACGAGCCTTCGCTGGTCGTCGAGCCGACTCGGGAGGAGCTAGCCGTGGCGAGCCGAGCCTTGGCGGCGGTTCCCGGAGAGCCGCTCTACGCCCGGGTGGACCTCCTCAACGACGACGATTGGCAGCCGCGCGTCAGCGAGTTAGAGCTGATCGAGCCCGGGCTCTACTTGAGGGTTTGCGAATCCGCGCCGATTGCGTTCGCCGACGCCGTAGTCGGCGAGTTGGATCGCCGATGAAATCTACGGCCGTGCAGCAAGCTTTCCGTGGTTTCCTGCGGCAAACGCAGCCGCCGCGCTTTCTTGCTGCAGCGGTGCGGGAAGCGCTCGTGGTACGATAAACCGGCATGTTAAGCGGCGTTGCACGTGCCGTGCCGGCCCTCGTGGCGGCGGCATTCTTCTCGGCCTGCTCCCCGGGCGGCGGCGCAACGTCGCCGGGCGTCCCCGCTGCAGCGAATGTCGCGAAGCCGGCAGCTGAACGCGCGGCCCGTCTGCCCGCACCGCCACGATCCCAACCTCGTGTACTGCGAGTCGTTGCTGCGAACGGACGTCCCGTCGGGGTCGCCGTCCGGTTACGCGCCCAGCGACTTGCAAGTCCGCGTATAACCTGCCTTCGGCTAGCGACGGCAGCGGGCAAACCGTTGCGATCGTGGATGCCTTCGACGACCCCGATGCCGAGGCGGATCTCTACATCTATCGCAACCAGTTCGGGCTGCCGGTCTGCTCCACGCTCAACGGATGCTTCAAGAAGCTCAATCAAAACGGCAAGAAGCATCCCTACCCGCCGCCCGACGCCGATTGGTCGGTGGAGATTTCGCTCGATCTCGACATGGTCTCGGCGGCGTGTCCGAACTGCAAGATCATGTTGATCGAAGCCGACCGCAACACGTGGCACGACGTCGGAAAGTCGGTCGACGAAGCCGTTAAACTCGGCGCGCAGATCGTCAGCAACAGCTACGGCGCGATCGGACACGGCGCCAATCCGCGCGACTACGATCACCCCGGCGTGATGATTCTGGCGAGTGGCGGCGACGCCGGTTACTACGGACATCGCAATCAGCAGCCGGCCGTCTTTCCCAACGGTCGTGGCAGTCGGCGGAACGAGCTTGACCCGAGGCGGCGGAAGCCGCGGCTGGACCGAAACGGTGTGGCGTCGCTCGGGCAGCGGTTGCTCGAAGTTTCCCAAGCCGTCGTGGCAGACCGATTCGGGCTGCAAGTACCGCACCGCAAACGACGTCGCGGCCGTCGGCGATCCGGCAACCGGTGTCGCCGTGTACGACAGTTATCAGCAGTCGGGCTGGATCGAGCTCGGGGGAACGAGCGTCGGCTCGCCGCTCAACGCGGCGGTCTTTGCACTGGCCGGCAACGCGTCGCAGCTCGATGCCGCGCAGTCGTTCTATCAGACGAAGAATCAGCAGTATTTATACGACGTTACGAGCGGCGCGGACGGCTCGTGCTCACCTGCCTATCTCTGCACCGGGGAGACGCGGCTACGACGGACCGACCGGTTGGGGCACACCCAACGGCATCGGCGCTTACTAAAAATGACGGGAGATCGCAGCAATGACTGACCGAGCGAAGTTGTTTTATGCCGGCGCGTGCGCCGCGCTACTGTTGGCTGGTTGCTCCGGTGGGAACGTCGCCGGGAACGACGGCTTTGCCGGCGTCCGGCGGCGCGGGCGCCGCACGTCACGGCTGGATCTCGCCGTTAGCGAGAAAGATGAAGCTGCTCTACGTCACCGACTACACCGGAAGCATCGTGCTGATTTATAAGCAGGGCGCTACCGGCGCGGGGCCGATCGGCGAAATCGTCACCGGTATCGACCAGCCGCAGGGCGATGCCGTCGATAAATCGGGGACGCTCTACGTTGCCAACGAAGGCAACAACACGGTCACCGAGTATCCCCGCCGGATCCACGAACCCGAGCGTCACGTTATCGACGAATATCTCCCGGCCGCTCGATGTCTCGGTCGATTCCACCGGAATCGTCTATGTAATGGATAGTTCGGCGGGCCAAGTACTCGAGTTCAAGCCCGGCAGTACTTCGCCCGACGCGACGGTGACGATCAGTCATCCGATCGACGCAGTCAATGCCAAGAATAACGACCTTTACGTGACGTATAACGACGCAGAGGCCGGACACGTGGCCGTATGTAAGCCGTTGGCAACGAGCTGCACCGACCTCGGCATTTCGGTCGGCCTTGCGCAAGGCATCGCTATCGACTTGCACGGAAATCTATTGGTCGGCGACGTGTACGGCCAGGTGATCAACATCTATAAACGGGGCGCCACGACGCCCTTCCGCACGATTTCGGTGCATTACGAACAGCCCTCAAAGCTCGCGCTCGACAAGAAGGACAAGACGCTCTACATGGCCGATCCGGCCAACTTTGCCGTCGACCTCTACAACTATAAGGCCGGGACGCTGGCGAGTTCGTTTACCTTCGGCTCCGCCGACGAGTTAGAAGGCGTGGCACTCGCTCCGGGACAGAAACCCGGCAAGTAGCCTTATCGCCGCGGCTCTTCGAGCCACGCTTCCATTCCGCCGATGAGGTTCATCGCGCGATCGTAGCCGAGCGCGTTGAGCTTCTTCGTTATAAATGCGCTGCGCTGGCCTAGGTGGCAGACTACGACGATGTCGCGATCCCTGGGAAGCTCGCCAAGGCGCTGCTCGACGTCCTCCATAGGAATGTTGACGGAGCCGGCGATCACGCCGTCGGCCATTTCTTCTGGTTCGCGCACGTCGAGTAGGAACGGCCCGCGATCCCCGCTCAGGCGCCGTTCGAGCTCGCTTACCGAAATCGAGTTTATCCCGCGAAACATCATTGAGGTTCTTCGACGCTGTAAGGAGCGCAGCATGTTGCCGGCCGAACGTAAGGCCGAATCCAAAGCTCGCGGGGGTTGAAGCTGATTTGAGCAAGAAGGGGATCGCCGGATTACCTGAGATGAAACCGGCACCGAAGAACTATCGCGAATATGCCATGTCCTTTGCGCCCGGCGTGCGCCGGCGTCTCGACGAAATGAGAGAAGCGATCGCCTCGGCCATACCTGGCGCTGCCGAGACCATCTCCTACGGCATTCCGGCGTTCACGATTGATGGAAAGAAGATCGTATGGTTTGCCGCCTTTAAAAAGCACGTCGGTTTTTATCCCGGCTCGGCTGCGATCGCAAAGTTCGAAGATGAACTCACTGGATACAAGACTGCAAAGGGATCGGTGCAATTCCCGTACGACCTGCCGGCGCCTCGCGCGCTCGTCGTCCGAATAACCAAGCACGCCGCCAAAGTTCGTAAACCGTAGCGAAGGCAGGAACGCACGCGCTAAAAATCGAGTAACGATTATGCTACGAAGGAGCGGATTTGTTACAGCGTGTGCCTTGCTCGCGTTTGCCGGATGCGCTGGAACGGCAGCGCCACAACTGCCGGCAGCCGCCTCGCCGCTCGTTCGCCGGGCAGGTTGGCTTGCGCCTGAAGCTAAGCACTGTCACTCGCGTTTATATGTTTCGAGCTACCGGCTCAACTACGTCGACATCTACTGCACCAAAGGGCACAATCAAGCGCCGATCGGACAGATCACCGATGGAATCAAGACGCCCGAAGGTGCTACGGTCGATCGCAAGGGCAATCTCTATATCACCAACACCAACGCCAACAGCGTAACCGAATATCCGCGCGACGGGCTGCATCCCAGCTTTACGTACAAGTCGGGGCTCGGCGCCCCGGCGGGTGTCGCCGTCGATGCACGGCAGAATGTGTACGTGACCAGTCTGCAGCCGGCGTCGCTGGAGGTCTTTCCGCAAGGCGTCGACACGGCGAGCCTCAAGATCACAAACTTGCCCTATCCGATCGACGTCGCCGTCGACGCCGGAGGCAATGTCTTCGTAACGACCTACACGGCGAGCTTCAGCAACGGAGAGATTTTTGAGTACGCTCCGGGCAGCACGCAAGGCACAAACCTCGGTATCGTCACCAATGTTCCGGGCGGCATCGTGCTCGACCGGAGCCACGACATCGTCACCGCGGATCAGACGCTTCCCGGCGTGCTCGTCTTTCCTCCGGGAAAGACCCAACCCTCACAGACGTTCGCCCGGAACGCGCTCGACCCCGATCCCGTTCGGTTTCTCAAGAGCGAGAAACGCGTTTACGTCGGGGATTCGGTTGGGAATGCGGTCTACGTTTATGCCTACCCGAGCGGAGAGCTGGTCGACACGATCACCGACGGCATCGACGGACCCAACGGTCTAGCTCTCGATCCGCCCGCGCCGCTCGCCCGAAACCCAAAGGAGTAACGCACATGCATCGCTCGCCGAACTGGCTGCACATCGTTGGCGTCGCCGCCGTAGCTCGCGGCGGCGGGTTGCGGAGGATCGTCCGCCACCACGAACCTTTCCACACTTCCAAACGGCGCAGCGGCCGGCGCACAACTGGCTCAACCCCTCCACGCGGTCGCCGGAATGCTGCAGCCCGCCCGTCGCGGCGGCGGCTGGCTTTCGCCGACGGCCAAATCCGGAAAGCCGCTCGTCTATGTCTCGGACTTTCTCAAAAATACCATCGAAATCTACGATGCAGGCGGCTCCAATCAAAACCCGATCGGCCAAATCACCGACGGTATTAGCGGGCCAGAGGGTTGTGCGGTAGATCGGAAAGGCGATCTCTTTGTCACCAATGCGACGAACTCTACCGTAACGATGTATCCGCGGGGAAGCACGAACTACACGTTGCTCTACACGGGGTTCGCCTATCCCACCAACGTCGCCGTCGGTGCCAACGGGATGGTCTACGTAGTGGACTTGGTCGGCAAGAAAGTCGTCGAGTTCCCGAAAGGCAAGACGCGCTCCAAACGAACCATTTCGATCAGTTATCCGCAAGGCGCGGCACTCGATCCCGCCAACAACCTCTACATCTCCCACAATACCGGCGCGAACGGTGCCGGGCCGGGCGACGTCGAGGAATACGCGCCCGGCTCAACCACCGGCACGAGTTTGAATCTTCCCATCGTCTGGTCTGCCGGCGATGCGGTCGATCGCCACGGCAACGTCGTCGTCGCCGACCAAGGCTCGGGCATTGGGAATGCCGCCGTCTATGTGTTCCCTCCGGGCTCCACGACGCCGTCGCTTACCATCACTCAAAATATCGAGGATCCATTTCGACTGGCGTTCGACAAACGTTTCAAACATCTCTACGTTGCCGACCCGGAGGTCGGCGGTGTGCTGGTTTACGGCTACCCATCCGGCAAGTACGTTACTACGATTCAGAACGGATTGAGTTCGGCTTACGGCGTCGCCGTATCTCGGTAGGGGAAGCCTTAATCGCCGTTACTTTGCGAACACGCCGTCGAGCCAATCGTAGACCCGGCTGTTCAGCAGCGACCGATTGAAGGCTTCGACGTGAGTGCCGGCGCCTTCGGCTGCGCTAAACGTAATCAGCGCTTTGGGACAGCGAAGAGCCTCAAAAAGCTGCTGTGCCGTCGCTGCGAGCGGATCGTTTTCCGCCACGGTCAGCAACGTCGGGCAGGCGATCGATTCGACGCGACCGGACAACGTATATGATTGAATCTCGGCAAGGTATTGCCGTAACGTATCGACCCCGTGAACCCAGAATGCGCGCTGTGCGATCGTCCAACGAAGATGCCGGTCTTGCTGTTGCATCTGCTCGAACTTATCTAGGATGGCGTCGTCGACGTTTCCGAGATCTCGGACCGCTTCGGGCGACGCGCCCAGCCGTTGAAGCATCGGCCGAAGCATCTCGGGGGCGCCGAACAGGCCCGGATCGGCGATGCACGCGGCGATACGAGTTTCTCCAGAAACCGCGCGTGACGCGAGATATCCGCCAAAGCTCCAGCCCATGAGGGCGATGCGTTTAGGATCGACCTCGTCGAACTGTAGCGCGAAGTCCACTACCGGCGCGATCACTTTCTCCCAATCGGGCCGAATGTGCACGTCGTGCTCGAAGAGCATCTCTCCCTGACCGGGGCCATCGAAGAAGAGGCAGTGGTAGCCGCGCTGGGACGCCGCCACTGCCGAAGCAAAGTACATATCGGTAACGGTGGCGTCGTAGCCGTTGGTTAGGATCATCAGCGGGCGCACTTCCTTCGCGCGCCCTTGCGCACGGAAGGAAGTACGCCGGAATCGATTGACCGTCGAACGGTATTTGTAAGGGCGTCACGGGCGGATCGAAGAGCGCCAACCCCTCGTTGAATGCAGCGATCTGCTTGCCGAAGGCGGCGAGCAGCCGGGGGTCTACGGGCTTTCCGAAAAGCGGGCGATATGACGACGCGTAGTGGCAACTGCCGCGCATGAACGCGTCGCGCGCGCTGGTTCGTTTGCCCGCCGCAAGCGCCGCGCGCGCCCGCTCGACGAGGCGATCACCCGCCTCGACCCAAGCTCTTGTTGAATTCGCCGGCGTCACCGTCGCCCACGGTTTCCGCTACGGCTTTTATCTCACCGAGGTCGGCCCCGCCATACGGGATGTATCCCGCCGCCCACGTCAACGCGTCTTGGAGGTCGTCTTTAAAGAAGAAACCCATTAACAACTCCGCCTTCCAGTTAGGGAATCGCCAGCCAGGTTCGGTTTGCAACGTAACGCAGACGGGCTACACCCAGTTCGACGTATCGTCAGTTCGCGGCGAGAATAAGTGCGGCACCGCTTTTGTCGTATTGAAGGCGTCACGGTCACCGGCACGCCGATCGGAACCGCAACCGTCAAGGTCGTCAACAAGTACTGCTAGCAGGCCGCCTTACGCGCTACCGGTCGGGAGGCCACGTCGACGGTGACGGCTTCGCCCGTACGATGATGGCGGCGCGCATTATGCCCGCCGCATCGTACGTTCCCCGCACGTCGAACGGCCGGCCCACGATCAGGTCTTCACTGCGCTCGTTTTTGACCGCCGTCGAGCCGTCTACCCGCACGAGTTTTCCGTCGCGCGTACGCAAGGTAAGCTGCGAGCCGTTGACCTTCACGAGCGTTCCGGTAACCTCGTTCGGAGTCTTGACCGCGCACGCGGTAGGCGCCGGCGGGAATAGATCGGCCCGTTGAAGCCGTCGCTACCGAGCCGCCGAGGCCGAAGATCTGGAGCTGTTGGTAGCTCGCGATGAAGACTTTGCCGTTAGCTACGACCGGCACGGTGTTGGCGTTTCCGTTTGGCGCCGCCCAGTAACCGGCCGATGCTTGATAGAGCGTTTGGAGTTGCGACCCGCTGTGCGCTTCGGCTGCAAGGGCGACGAGCGTCATCGGTCCGGGAACCGACTGCGGTCGCGCGAGCGCCCAAATAATTGCGTTATGCCCGCTCTTGGTAGATGAAACGGTGGTAAAGAAACCGGGATCTTGTCCGTTCGGCAATCCGGCCGATCCGGCAAAGCGTCAGATGCACTTTGTGCTTGTCTTTGACGTTCCAGACGGTCACGTGCTGCCGCCGCTGGCGACGATGCGCTGATGTTTTTTCTTGACAGCGTAGTATGACGGTCCACACCAGCATCCGCCCACGTCGACCTCAGCGATATCGTTGTTCGGACCGTTTTTAACGTATCCGCCCAAATTATTCTGATTGAGCACGTACATCGTTCCGGTTTTGCCGGCCGCCGCGGCCAGCGGAGTCGAACCCACCGGCAGCAGCATTACGCCGCCCGATCCCAAGTCGGCATCGGACTGGTCCATTTGGCCGACGTTAAAGGGCGTGAAAATACTAAGGAGTCTGGGTGAGGTCGGCGCTAACCTTGACGACGCTTTCGGGAACGTTGGTAACGCCGTTGTACGTGTTGCCGGAATAGTCCGAGTTTCCGGTAACGAAGTAGATGTTGCCCGACGGATCGGCCGCGAGACCGTACCCGGACATCCAGATAGCGGTTAGGAAAAAGCTGTCGGGCGATTGCGAGAGGCTATCGTTCAGGCGGTTCGCCGCAAGCGGAATAAGGGATCCGGCCTGCCAGCCGAGCAGCCAGCCTCGCGATTGCGATGCCGAGAAGTCGCAGAAACTCCCGAACCCGGCATAAATATTTCCGTTTGCTTCCAGCAGTCCGGGCCGTTGGCGCTGATAGGTTGCGTTAAAGTTGTACGTCGTGCCGTCGGTCAGCGTGTGAGACGCCGAAACGACGACCGAGGGCGTCACGTCGGAAAGATCCGAGAGGCTCAGTTCGTGGATGCGATAGGTCGGGACGCTACCCTCCAGCGTGTAGGCAATAACGTACATCACGCCGGCAGCTCGGTCGATGACCGGCGTTCCGTCAATGCCGACGTTGGGTCCGTTGTTGTCGCAGCCGAGCGGCGCCGGAACCGGGGCGCCCAAGTTGGTTTGAAATAAGATCGTCCCACTCGATGCGTCGATCGCATAGATCGTGTTGCTTTCCGTTGCGACGTAGACCACGTCGTGCGCGCTCCCCGACTTCCCGCCACGAGTCGTGGTTACGTTGGGGATGAGGAGCGGTTGGGTATCCACTTGATCGTCGAGCGATAAACTGTGAAGCAGGCCGAACGAACCGGCGTTAACGTTGCCGTACTTCAACGCCGTTTCGTCGTTGTTCCATCCGGTTCGAAAGTTGTCGTAGTGGTAAGTGGTGATTGCGAACGCGGATTGCGCGCCGGGACTGACCGTTACGGCTTGCGCGGCAGCGGGCGTCCTTGATGACGTTGAGCGGGCTGCCGCCTGCGGGGTAGCCGTAGAGCGCGACGCCGCGGGAGTCTGGGATGACGACCTTGCCCTTGTGAATCCAGAACTGCGGGACGTTCGTGGCCCCGTTGATCACGATCTCGCCTGCCGGCGTTGCCCGATACCCTGCCACGGCATATCGAGAGATCGTCGCACCACTCGCAACCGCGAGGTACTTTCCGTCCCACTGGATCGAGCCGGCCTGCGTCGGGCGCGCTCCGCTCCAATCGAGCTCTCTGAATCTCTTGCCGCCATTGGTTAGCTCGACCACCTTGCCGGCAGCCGTCAGCGCAAAAAGATTTCCATCGTTGTCGTACGCAATGGAACCATAGCGCGCGTCGTTGCGCCCTAAGTAAATCGTCGCGCTGCCCTTTGCGGCAGCGTAGATCGCAACGCCCGATTGAGTCGTGGAGCCGCCGGAAACGGCGAGGTTTCCGGTAATGGAATCCACGGCGCAAAACTGCGGGGCGGTTCCCAGGGGGTCGTGCAGCACGGCGATCGGCCGCGTACCGCCGTGCGCGTATCGCAGCACGTCGCTGCCGGCCGGGGCAAAAACGTCGCCGTTCTTTCCGGCGCAGAGCGCGTTGGCCCGAACCTCGAGGAGCCTGCCTTGCGGCTTACCCGCGGGGTAGGAGTAGACGTAAACGCTACCGTCCTTGGCGTCGGCCACGTAGAGGAGGTCGCTGGATTGGGCGTCGGCAGCCATGGACGAGCCCACTCCGAGCCGGCCTAGCTCGGCGCTGGCAGCGTTTGACTGGCCCGGAACCAGAGCGTTTGTTTGGGTCTGCGATCCTCCGCAGCCCGAAACAATGGCAAGGGCCGCGCAGGCACACAGTCCACCGCGCAACAACCCCGAGAAAGCTTTCATGTCCACGCTCCTCTTTTTACGCCGCGGGAATTTCGGCAGCGTGCCTTCTCTTACTGCCAGTTGTTACACCAGACAGGTAACGATTGCGTTTCCTTTGCTCGCGGCGTCTGCATAAAAATCGCGCAAACGACGAAAGCTATCCATCACCCATTCCGAATCGGAAGCACGCCAGCCTGGATAAATTTCGAGGGCGGACATTTGCTCGGCGTCGAATCGCGACGCCGCCTCGGACTCGAGTTCCGGACGGTTAAGCATCGCGGCGAGTTCCGAAACTTGCGCCGCGGTGAAGTACCGCGGGGGCCCGTAACCCGAGAATCCTTCGTCGTCGTCTCCAAGGATGCTACCCCCTAGAACCGGCTGGCTCAAGAGACTCGCTCCAGGCTCGGATTGACCGCACAAAAGGTAGTGTACGCCGTGCCAGGCCTTATCGAGGGCGCAAACGGCGCGCGTACCGGCGGCGCTTGAAGGTCGAGCCGAAACGCGCGAGCGACGCTGCTCCATTAGTCTTAGGAGATCGTCCCCGGCGACGCCGCGAGCCAAGTCTGCGGGACTCTTGCCCAGACGCTCGGCGAGCATCTGGCGGAGCGATGGGTCGAGCTTGGAGAGGCTCTCAGCCAGCATTTGCGGACCGATCGTCCGCACTCGATCTTCCATAGCTCTTCGAAAGCTTGATGAACGCATCGGGCATGCCGCCTCCGCTTTGGAAGAGCGCCTCAACCGACGACGGGTCGGCTTGGAATCGCGAGAGCTCGCCGGCGTCGACCTGAACGAAGGTTGCGTTCATCGACATGGGCGCCAATGCTTGGCGCCTGGACCTTTGATTCCCGTTTGGATACGCGCGAGCGGAGGCGCGCCGGGCCGAGGCCGGACCCGAAGGGGCGACTTTTAGGCCGGCCCCTTCCGCCGGCAACCTTTTTCAGCGAACCGTTGTTTGAAGTGGCGATGTATAGCCTAAGTGCGCCCGTTGCTGTCCTCGCGATCAAGGCCGAGCGCAATTCGGCCGACGCCGCCGACCTTTCCGAACCCGTCTATGGGGGCTATGCCAACGGGCGCGGCAACATCGTGCTTTTCGGGAAAGAAGCCGCATATGGCGTCAACTTAAAGAAGCAGACGCTGCAGCTACGCCCGCAATTGAATCCGGGCGCGCAAGCGCGTTACGATGCGGCTGCGGCGGGCGAAGACTTTCAGTACGGCAACAAAACGTTTCGCAGGTTAAGCGAGCCGCAGATTATCGAGATCTGCGTATCGAGCTCGTTTAGGCTCACTCCCAGGCAGCTGCCTTACTAGGCAAGCCTTAGGGCGTTTGCTCGGACCCGCGCTGGGGTCGGCGCTCTTCACCCGCGCGATAGCGATAGACTATTCGGCCCTTCGTCAAATCATATGGCGAAAGTTCCACGTCTACACGGTCACCGGGAAGAATTCTGATACGGTGGCGGCGCAGGCGTCCCGCGATATGAGCAAGGACGACGTGGCCGTTGTCGAGCTCGACGGAGAAGGTCGTGCTCGGGAAAACTTGCTTAATGCTGCCCAGCACTTCAAGCGGTGCTTCCTTGACGTTTTGGACAGGCTTGGTTTTTGGCGGGCGTTTCGGGCCTGATCTGCTTTTTCGATTGCGAGGCGGAATGTTGCGTGCTCCTTTTCTTAACGATATCCAAGCAACCAGTTAGTCAAGCGCAAGGTACCTCTTAGACGGAGGTTTGCGTTCGCTAGAAGCCCGGGAAGGGTCAAAGTAGTTACCGATCTTTCAGTGGCGCAATTTTATCGACCATTCGAAAGATCACGCTGCTCTGTGGCTGGATTCTCTCACAAATTGCTTCGGTCTGCAACTTAATGTGCCGGCAAGGGGCGAGCCAGCCCGCCGCGACCGCCCGGCGTAAGATCGAGCACGTTGAGACGCCGTGAGCTGGTCGATGCCGCGCTAGTTGATATCGGTCGTTGGAATCGCGTGAACACCTACAAAGTTGAATCTTGTTTGCCTTTACCTCCGCAACTCAGCAGTCTAAGTTTGTTCCAGCCCACGCTCGCGTTTACCGCGAAGCCGGATCGGCCGCAGCAGCAACCGCGAAATCAAGATTCTGAACCTCTTCCTAACCAGGTGGGTTCTGGAACCCATGAGGATTGGGATTATCGGCGCCGGCAACATCGGCGCCACGCTTACTCGCCGATTTCGCGCCGTCGGGCACGACGTGGCCGTCGCGAACTCTCGCGGGCCCGAAACGCTGCAGGATCTCGCCGCCGCCACGGGCGCTCGCGCGGTGACTGTCCCGGAAGCAGTCCGCGACCGTGACGTCGTGATCGTCACCATCCCCGAGAAGAACGTCCCCCAACTTCCGAAGAACCTGTTCTCAGGGGTTCCCGCCGAAACGATCGTCGTCGATACGGGGAACTACTATCCGCGCGAGCGTGACGGTAGAATCGAACCGATCGAACACGGCATGCCGGAGAGCGCTTGGGTGTCGCAGCAGATCGGCCACGCGGTGGTCAAAGCCTTCAATAACATCTACGCGCAACACTTGCTCGAAAACGGCAAGCCGAAAGGCACGCCGGGCCGGATAGCGCTGCCCGTGGCGGGAGACGATCCGAAAGCGAAGGCCGTGGTGATGCAGCTGGTCGACGAAATTGGATTCGACGCAGTCGACAGCGGACCAATCGCGCGAATCGTGGCGGCAACAGCCGGCGACACCGGTTTACACGTCCGACTACGACGCCGAGGGCGTGCGCAAGGCGCTCGCCGAAGCCCAGCCCGAGCGCGTCGCGCAGTTCACGGGAACGGCAAACAGCCCCGGAAGCTTCGAATCGCCGGCGTAGCGGGAATGCGCGGGGCGTTCTTCCTAGTGGCGGCGACAGCAGCGACTGTGATTTCGGCGGTCGCTTCGCCGCAAGCGCCTTCGCGTTCCGTACACGGCAACTCTGTAGTGTCAGACCGCGATCCCGCCGTCCGCATTACTCTGCCTGCCGACGCGAGATTCGTTGGCAGCGATTCGTGGGTGCTCTACGGCATCACCAACTGCCGTCAGTTCGTCTTCGTACAAGCCGACGAACGCCGAACCATCGACCGGCTCTACTGGGTACAGTTCGAAGCGTATCTCGCCTCGATGCCCAAGCTTCACTACGGCTACGACTCGCCGCGCCACGCGACGCTAGGAGGGATGGACTTCTATCTCGATACCTGGGTGAGCGACTACGCCGGCGGAACGCCGCAGCCGCCCGACCTCGGCCAGCTCGAGGCGGCTTTAGCGAAGTTGGGGTACGCTGCTCCGGCCGGAATCAACTCGGGCTCCGATTCGGAACACGTCTTTGCCCTCGTCACCGCGAAGGGCTACGCGTTGCCCCGCAAACGCATTGACGTACGGTTCGTCCACCTCCCGGGTTCCGACCGGCGCAGAGAACTGATGGTCATCTACAGCGAGAAGTTCGACGGGAACGTTGCAACGCACGCGCAGATCCAGGCAACCGTGCAGCGCGCGGAACGCTCGATCGCTATTTCCCGGCTCTCCGGAAGCTGATAGCGAGACCGTAGGCGCCGAAGAGCCGGCGAATGTTTTTCACCGGCTTGCCGCCGCCGGGATAGGCCCAAACGCCTAAGGCAATGTCCTTGGCTCTGGAGTGGACCGGCACGTAAGTGAGGACAAGCCTGCGATCTTGTATCCAGAACGAGAAGGCAGAATCTTGGTGACTTCAGAGTTGTGCGACCGACGACCCGAGCCTTGGAGCCGGAGATCGCCAGACGGTAGATGCTCCCGGCGGAGTTCCCCATAAGAGCCACGTGCTGCCCGTCCCATTGAACGTTGCCTTCGGCGTCGAAATCTCGCTCAAACTCGATGTCTTTCAGCTTGCCGGCGCCGGCGGGAAGTTCGGCGAGGCCTGGGTCGTTACTATATTTCTGCCCGTCTGCGAACAGGTTCCCCTTATCGTCGTAGCCGCAGTTTCGAAAAGAAATCATCGTCGCATCGCTGTAGATTACCGCCGTCCCCCGCGCATTTTCGAACACGGCGATGTCTCCCGGGCTGCCGCTAGAGCCGTAGTCCGCGACGGCGAGATTTCCGGTCGACGGATCCACGGAACAGCCTTCAGGGTATCCGCCGTCGTTCAGCGTTTGGATCGGCTGTGAACCGCCGTGCGCGTACTCGACGATTTTGCGAGCAAGTAAATCGGTTACGAAGACGTTTCCGCGTTCATCCGAGCACAAACCCTCAGGCAGACTGAAGCCCGTGAGCGTCCCAACCGGCTCTAATGCTGGGTACGAAAAAATGTAGACGTCGGTAAATAGCTGATCCGAGACATAGAGTAAATCTCTACTCTTTGCTTGCGGCAAAACGCGCGACGCACGATTGACGTTATTCGCTCGCACCGCATTTTGAGGCTCGGGGCGTGCCGATATCGGCGGCCACAATCCGCCACAGGCCGAGAGCGCAACCGCCGCTATGCACAACGGGACAAGGCGCACTGACGCAACCATTGATTCGGCACGCTTCCGCGGCCGGCTCTGGGGTCCCGCTTCCGCAGCGCGACTCATACAGTTAGTTCATACAGTTTTTTGATACGGTCGCGGCTGTATGTGGCCGGCGTTACGTGAGGTGCGCTAACTTGGTCATATGCTTGAGACCCGCGATGGCGTGCATACAATCACATCTCCGTCGGCTCCACGGGTCGCAAGCGTGAAATCGATCTTCTCGGATAGCTAAGTCCGCGGAAGGGCCTGCTCGAGACCTCCCTCGGCATCACGCAAAACTCGAGCGACAAAGGCAAAAGGAGCAACTTTATGCGATTCAATCTGAAACGAATCGGATTCGCCGCCGGAGCCATGGCGCTCTCGCTCACGATGGTAGCGTGCCACGGGCAGTCGCCTGGGAGTTCGGGTTACATTCCCACGAACTCGACCGCTCTTTCGGTGCCGCAAGGCGGTGCCGGTCTAGTCGCGCCGGACGCGAAGCACAAGGTCCAGATCGTCTCGACCTGCGGCAAACACGTCCACATCGTGCTTCTCGGCATTCTAGACTGTAGGTTCCGCGAACAGGGTTACGGAGACGGCACGTTCACCTTGACGAACGACACGAAAGGCATCGTCGTGATCACGCCGATGAGCGGCACGCGATCGACGAAGTTCACGATCCTCGGAGCCCTGCTGGGCAGCGGACATTTCGTCGTGAAAGACACGAAGGGCCGTCAATTAAAGGTGACGGTGAAGGTCACGCTTTAGCAGAGACAAGTTCTTAATAAGGTCTACCTCCTCTGAACGCGGTGAAGAAGGCTCGTTCCAAACGGGCCTTCTTCGCGGCGCGTGGTACCGGCAGAGGCAGCCCAAGGGGAGCCAGCCGAGGACTGACCCCACGGCGCGAGGAAAACTTAGGCCATGTCTGGCCTTGCGGCTCGACGACTCGTGCAATTAGCGCTCGCCGTCGCAGCAAGTGGATGCACGCAAGATTTTACCACCCCGGCGCAGCCCTACTTAGGCACGTCGCAGACGTTTGCGCAACCGGCGACCCATTTCTACGGCAACGATTTCATGTATTCGTCTCAGCCATCCAGCAACGAAGTCGTCGTCTATAAGCGCAAGAAAAAAAGCTATACCCTGACGCCCTACGAAACGCTGACTTCGGGATTCTCGAAGCCGATGGGCATGGTGACGACACCCGACGGCCGTTGGTACGTCGCCAATTCCGGGGCTTCGGACGTCCTCGTTTATCGCACGACGCATTCAGGACCTAAAGGACCCAAAGCGACGCTTCGGGATGACGGCGAAGTTCCAGTGAACGTCGACGCTATTCCCAATCAGCGGCTCGTCGCGGTTTCTAACGGCGCAACCACCGGAGGCGGCGCGGGGAGCGTGAGCGTTTATCTGAACCGGCAGGACGATCCGTCGCGCAAACTCACCTATGGGAGCGATCCGGTCCAGGGCGAGGGCATCGCGATCGATGCTCGGGGCAACTGTTATTGGAGCTTCAACGATCCAAACCAGTTGACCGGAGAGATCGTGGAGTTTGCGGGCTGCAATGGCACCGGGACGCTCTTTAAATCCGGAATCTTGAAGGCAGGCGGATTGGCCTTCGACCATAGCGGCAATTTGTATTACGTCGATCAACTGCTCGGCATCTTCAAATGCCAGGGGTCATCGTGCGCCATCTTTGCACCGATCGTCCTTGGCGGCCTGATCAGTCCAGCAAACCTTAACTTCGATAATAGCGATCCGCAAAATCTTTGGGTCGCGGACGCAGCGGGCTACATCGATGCGGTGAACCTCCAGGGCTTAGTTGCTTACATCTTGCAAATAATCGGCGGGGTGACCGACCCTCCTGTCGGAGTCGCGCCAGTGCCGGGTAGTTAAGGCGCGCACGCGCATGGTTCCACCGCGAGATTCGAGAGACGCGGCGGGGACCGCAGAACTACCTGCCCTTCTCAGGAAGTTCCGGGTGCAAGCCGGTCTTTCGCAGCAGGTGCTTGCAGAAAGAGCGCTCATCAGTGCGCAGGCCGTCAGCGCCTTGGAGCGCGGATTTCGCAGGGCGCCGTACCGCGCCACGCTAGAGCGCATCGCCGATGCGCTCGAACTTTCGAACGAAGCGCGAGAGATGCTCGTGCAATCCGCTCATCGTTCGCGCGGTCCGCGCCTCGTCGAGGGAGACCGAGCGCCGCCGCACAACCTGCCACGTCAGCTCACATCGTTCCTCGGACGCGATGCGGTCGTTGCGGAGATCGCGGATCTCGTCGCGACGGCTCCGCTCGTCAGCATCGTCGGGACCGGGGGAGCAGGGAAGACGCGCGCCGCGGTTGAGGTTGGAAGGCGTTTGCTAAATCGATTCCCGCACGGCGTCTGGTTCGTCGAGCTTGCGCCGCTCAGCGACTCCGCGCTGGTCCCGCAAGCTCTGGCGGGAGCGTTGCGCGTTCAAGAGTCACCGCGACGTTCTCTCCTCGAGACGCTCATTGCGTTTCTAGCGAACAAACGTCTGTTAATTATTCTCGACAACTGCGAACACGTCATCTCGCAGGCGCGTGCCGTAGCGGGATCGCTCCTTCAGGCCTGTCCGACCGTCGCTCTGCTGGCGACGAGTCGAGAGGCCCTGAGCATTGCCGGCGAGCGAACCTATCAGATCCCGTCTCTCGCCGTTCCTAAGCAAAGCCGGCCTTCGCCGGTCGAGGCCGAGAAGTACGGCGCCGTCGCGCTTTTCGTGGACCGCGTCCAGGCCGCCGCCAATCGCTTCGAACTGACCGTCGAGAACGTGCAGCCCGTCGTGGAGATCTGCCGGCGTCTCGACGGCTTGCCCCTCGCGCTGGAACTAGCGGCCGCGCGAGCGAGCGTGCTGTCACCACAGGAGATCTGCGATCGCCTCGATCGAGTATTTGATGTGCTGACGGTAGCCCCGCAAACCTCCGTCCCGCGCCACGCGACGATGCGCGCGGTAATCGACTGGAGTTACGAGCTTCTTTCCCCGCAGGCGCAGCTGTGCTTCGAGCGCCTCGCCGTCTTCGTTGGCGGATTTACTCTGGAGACGGCGACGACCGTCTGCGCCGACGAGAACATTCCTCAACAAGACGTCTTAGAGTTGCTCTCGTCGCTTATCGGCCAATCGCTCGTCATGGTCGACGTTGCGCACGGCAGCGCGCGGTATCATCTACTCGACGCCACGAGACAATACGCGGTCGAAAAGCTGGTGGAGAGTGGCGAACGACAAGTCCTGGCAGCGCGCCACGCGCTCGCGCTTCTTCGGGTAGCCGCCCGACTCGATCGGCAATGGTACGTCGCTTCCGAACAGGCGTGGTTTCGCGAAGCCGAAGCCGAACTCGATAACTTCCGCGCGGCGCTCGAGTGGTCGCTCGAGACGCAAAACGATCTTCGCTCCGGTCGTCTTCTTGCCGGAGCGCTCGCACGGTTGTGGTATTCGCTCTCTCCTGTGGAGGGACGACGCTGGGTTCGTTTGGCGATGGAATCGATTACCGAACAAACTCGAGGCGACGAACTCGCTCAGCTTTATATCGCCGATGCAGAGCTCTGTGGGGCGCTCGGTGAATCGGCGGCGTCACTCGCATCGGCGGAAGAGGCGTTACGGCTCCGTCCCACGCTCGACGATCTGCAGGTAGCACGCGCACAACACGCGGCGGGAAGCGCGCTGGCGGCAACCGGGAAGGGCTCGGAGGGTGAGGCGCTTCTGCAGGAGGCACTAGCCACCGCCGAGCGTCTCGCGAATCGCCGCCTGCAGGCGTTAGCTCTCAGCGATCTCGGAACCGTTCGCTCTCGCCGTAAAGACGTCAACGGCGCGCGCCGATTTTACGCCGAAGCACTCGCACTCTATGTTTCGCTCGACCTCGAGAGACCGGCGGCATCGATTGCCGGGCACCTAGCCGAAGTCGAGTTTGAGGCCGGCGACCCGGCCGCTGCGTTGCACCGAGCAGAAGAGGCTCGCATCGGCCATGCAGCGACCCGAAATCGTCGTTCGGAAGCGGCCGATTTGAGCAATATGGCGGCGTATCTTGTGGCGCTCGATTGCTTTGACGATGCCTGCGCATTCGCATCGCAAGCGTTGGAGGCGGCGCAAGACGTCCGCTCGCCGGTCCTTACGGCGTTCGTTCTTCAGCACGTCGCCGCGATCGCGACGCTGTATAAGGGCTCGGTTGAGCCTCAGCCGGCGAAGCGGGAACAGGCGGCGATGTTGTTGGGCTTCGTCGAAGCACGGTTGACATCGCTGGGGGCCTGGCGCGACTACACCGAACGGCAAGAGTACGAGCGCGTCCTCGTGGCGCTTCGAACGGCGCTCCAAGAGCGCCTCGACGAACTCATGGCGCTGGGTGCACAATGGACCGAAGAGGCCGCCGTTGCTCTCGCGTTTCAGCGTGTTTCTGTCCGGAGCTAAGATTTCTCTATGCAAGGCTTGGTGGTCCAAAGCCAAGACTCGTCTCTGGGGCGGTGGACCGTGGCGCGATGGACCCCGTCCTCGGATTCGCCGTTTCACGACTCCGTTGAGCGCATCTGGTACTTCGCAGGTCAGTTGACCCATGCAAGGGAGCGCGTCTTTCCGGATGGGACGGCGGAGCTAATCGTGATGCTGGACGAGCGGCATCGTGACGGAGACGACCCCACGCTTGCGCCATTTCCGACCGTGTGCATCAACGGATGCCGAACGCAGCCCTCAGTCGTTGTGAGCCCGCCAGGGCGCTGCCGCGTTCTCGGCATTAGCTTTGCACCGGCCGGAGCGTGCGCGCTTTTGCGATCGAACATGAAGGATCTGGTCGACGTGACGGTTGACGTGCGCGACGCAATTGGACGGGCCGCGGACGAGCTCGGAGAACGCTGCGCCACCGCTGCGCAGGTTTCGCCGCTAAATGAAAAACGAAACGCTGCCTCCGTTATCTTCGCTGCAGTTGATTGGCTCCAGATGCACATGCGGACCGAATGCGACGCCTTGGTGCGTTGGACTTCGACGATGATTCGCGAGGCGCGAGGCACGGTCTCACTCGGCCAGCTCGGTGGTCGACTGGGCGTATCGCGCAACGAATTTGCACGGCGTTTTCGCGACGGGACCGGATTGACGCCGAAGCGATTCGCGCGGATCGTTCGTTTCCATAGTGCGCTTTCGCTTCTTCATCGCACCGAGCAGATCGCGGCCGTAGCGGCCGAGCTGGCCTATTACGATCAGGCACATATGTACCGCGACTTCGCGGAGTTCGCGCACCTCACACCCGGTGACTTCGTAGCTGCCAGGCGGTATCCGGAGTCGCCCAGCCTTGCCGAATCCTGAACAATTTTCCAAGACGCAGCGGCTGCTATATCCTATGCTAAGGCAATGAGTACCACAGAAGTGAGGACAAGAGTGCAAACCGTTTATCCGAGCGTTCGCTACAACGACGCCAAAGCCGCGATCGCGTGGCTTAAATCGGCCCTGGCGTTCGAGGAGCAAGAGGTCTATGCCGGCGATGGCGATACCATCGCACACGCCCAGCTGCAACTGGCTGGTAATTTGATTATGCTAGGCAGCGTTAAGAACGATCCCTATGGTACGAGTCCGAAAAATTTAGGCGGCGTTACCGGTGGAATCTATATAGCGCTCGGCGGCGACGCGGAAGTCGACGCCGCCTACGCGCGTGCCAAGGCGGCAGGAGCTCAGATCATTCGGGAACTCGAAGATACGGACTACGGCTCGCACGAATTCGGCGTGTGCGATCCGGAGGGGCATATTTGGAGCTTCGGCACCTATCGGCCGCAGGCGACTTCGTAGCGGCGGTCAATCGCGGATTCGGTTGCGGGGTCCAAAGAGCCGCGCGCAGACTGCTCCAAATATAAAGCCACCAATGTGCGCCAAATAGGCTACTCCGTTTGGTTCCTGGGGCGCGATCGCCCCTGCACTCCAGAGCTGCAATAGGAACCAGATTCCGATCAAGAGCACCGCCGGTATGTATGCGACGCGAACGAATATGAAGATGATCAGGATCGTACGAATCTGGTCGCGCGGAAATGTGACCAAGAATGCTCCCATCACCGCAGCGATAGCCCCGCTTGCACCCAGATTGGGGACGGTCGAGTGCGGGTCGAAGGCAACTTGCGCGCCCATTGCCGCCACGCCGCCCAACAGGTAGAAAGCCAAATAGCGCCACGGTCCCATCGAGTCTTCGATTTCGGGTCCGAAGGCCCAGAGGAAGACCATGTTCCCCAGGATGTGCCCCCAACTGGCGTGCATGAACATCGCAGTCAGAATCGTGATCAGTTGATGACCCGAAGAAATCTCTGCCGGGACGAGCGACCATTTGGTTACGAAAGCGTCACCGTTAACTAGTTCCAGCGCGAATACTACAAAGTTGACGGCAATAATCAATAACGTGGCGATCGGAAAGCTCGTCGGGCGCCGCGATACGTCTGTTAAGGGGATCACGGTTTTGCCAGAAAGGACTTCATATGTTGCTCCTTCGCTGTTCTGACGCGACTGCACTCAAAGTATAACGTGGAAAGCCCTGCCAAGCAATTCAAAAATTGCGCCGGGAGGAAGTCGGGACGTAGCGGGCGGACAGGGCGGGATGGCCGCAATTACGATCGACGAAAAGGCAAGGTTTGTCAGCGTTATCTCTTTCAACGCAGGGTTGGTCTATGTGTCCGCAATGGAGCGCCAGTTAAAGCACGCCGTCGAACGACTAGCGCCTAACAAGAAGGGCTTCATCGGATCGGTTGTGATGGCGAACAAAGAAAAATCACAGCTGTTGGTTGTTTCGGTCTGGGAATCCGGACACGCGTGGAGCGCGGCCCAGTACGACCAGGAGATCGGCCGAGTCGTGAGCGACGTCGTGGAGACGGCAAAGTCGTACGAAATTCAGACTTACGAAACCGTTGCTGTCGTGCGGGCGTAGTAGCTCCTCAAGGCGTGGCGTCATAGCCCGGAATCGGCCATGCCGCGCACATAGCTCCGCCCGGCGGCACCCCAGACGCAGACGAGAACTGCCGCCCGGGCGCGGTACTCTCAGCTCCGGCGGTGGGCAGCCCCCTGCGTAGGTAATCCGCTGCGCGCTCGTAATCGAAGAGGATATGACGAAAGCGATTTCCCCGTGATCGGCGTGCGCGGCTGGGTGACCGCCGCGATCGTCTTCGCACTGGCGTTCCTGGTGTGGGTTGTTCTGGCCGGTGCGCTTTCGGCGCTGTTGCTGCTTTTCACCGCAGTGCTGCTGTCGGCCGGCCTTCGGCCGATCGTCGATCGCCTTGGGAAACGGATGCCGTTTGGGGCAGCCGTCGCCATTTCGTTTAGCGTAGTGATCGTCGCAGTCGTCGCGATCGGGTTCCTGCTGATCCAGCCGCTGGGCGCGGAACTGGTGAAGTTGATCCAGACCATACCCAGCTATGCGAACTCGCTGCAGCATCAACTCGCCGCAGCGCAACGTTACCTCAGGAACGACCAAATGGCGCGACAGCTCGCCTCCGTATTGGCCAGCTCCGCCGGCACCGCGGCGAGCGTGATCGGCCCGCAGCTTCTCAGCGGGCCGAAGCTTATTGCAACGGCGATCGGCGATGGTCTCCTCATCCTCTTGCTCGCGATCGGCTGGATGCTGTCATCGGACGAACTCGAACGGTTCGTTCTCAGTCTGATGCCGCCGAGCGTGAGCGGCGACTGGCGGGATGCCTTTACCGACATCGGCGCCAAGCTTAGCGCCTACGTGCAGGGCGTGGTGCTCAACGGCGCCATCGTTGGAATCGTGATGGGCGCTTCACTTGGGCTGATGGGAGTCTCGTACGCCCTGCTCTTAGGCTTCATCGCGGCGATCTTTCAGGCGATCCCCATGGTGGGCGCCGTAATCTCCGGCCCAGTCATTCTTGTCGTGGTGTTGGCAACGAGCGGCTGGGAGAAGATGCTGCTTGCGTTAGCGATCTTCGTGGTCGTCCAAGCAATCGACCAGAACGTGCTTTCGCCGATCATCTTCGGCCAGCGCGTTGAGTTGAGTTTTCTTTTGATTATTCTAGCCACGGTCATCGGTGGAACGCTGCTCGGAATCGGGGGCGCCTTCCTCGCGGTTCCGGCCGCGGCCGTCCTTCAAGTGCTCATCGTTCGCATCGTGGCGCCCGCGATTCGCCGCGCCAACGGCGTGCAGGCTGCAGACGGCGACTGATCTGAACCGCGGAATGGGTTCCGGGGCCGGAGTGGAAACTGCAAAGCCCTTCCGCTCTGAAAGTGGAAGGCCGATCGTCAGGAGTGATTTGGGCTTCGGCATGGCTCTTGCTTGATGCCGTTCGCGTTGGCATTACTCGCATTTCTTCTATCGATCTGGATTGTGATTCCAGGTCCGATCGTTCCGCTGTTCGTTCTGACGGTTGTCGGTACCGAACTCTGGCCGGTACTTACATTTTTCGCCGCCGTCGTCACGTTCGTCGCGTTCCGTTCGCGTGGTCACCTGCGTTCTGCGGCCATTGTCACCGCGCTGGCGGCGCTGGTGTGTACGCTGGTCCCACCGCTTGCCTATGCGATACGAGGTCCCTACATCCCGTTATCGGCGCTACTCACGCCGCTGCCCGAACGTGCGAACTCGATCGCGCCGCGCCCCGGTGCCCCCGTCGTGCTCGCCATTTATGGCGGCGCCTGGGAGCATGGTTCGCCGAAGAACGATGCGCGCTTGAACGCGATCGTCGCTTCTTGGGGGTACCGGGTCATCGCGCTGCATTATCCGCACGCACCCCGCTCGCACTGGCCTGCGCAGCGTGACGCCGTTCTTCGTCAAATCGACGCCCTCTCAACCGGCCGCATCGCCGTACTCGGACATTCGTCCGGCGCACAGTTGGCCGTCATCGCCGCAGCTATGCGACCGCACCGCATTAGCGCCGTTATAACGTACGAAAGCCCGGTAGACCTCGAACTCGGCTATGAATATCCGCCCCTACCTGGAATTATCGACCTGCGTCACATCCTGCGCGACCTTTGCGGTGGCACGCCGGAAGAGCAACCTACGTGTTACCGAAGCGGATCTCCACGATACGTGGTCCACGCCGGTATGCCGCCGGTTCTCATGATTGCGGCGGGACGCGACCACGTTGTCGACCTTGGCTTCGAACATCTCCTTCGCGACGAACTTCGCAGCGATGGCGTCAGCGTAACTTATGTCGAACTACCCTGGGCCGATCATGCCTTCGAAACTCTCGCCACCGGCTTTCACAATCGCATCGCGCTTTGGTATCTTCGGCGATTCCTGGATCTTCATTTGAGTAGGCCCTGACCGCTGTCCGCTGTCGTCGGTTCTACGCAGCGAAGCGCGGATCTGTAAAGCAGCCGGTCTGTATTGCGCGCTGCAACCCGGATACGAGTAGTGCCTTGCCTGATTCTTTGGAGAGCACGCAGCTGGCGCCTGCGAGATGGCAGGCGCGGCCCCAAGCACGCGTTGCCGTACCGGTATAGATTACGATGACACACTCGGGTAAGACGAAACGCACTTGGCGCAACATCTCTAGCGGATCCACGTTCTGGCAGTCGATGTCGGCAACGAGAACGTCAGGTGAGAGCTTCCCTAACGCGGCCACATCGAGACGCGCGACGATCGCGAGGCCCGGCTCACCGGCGGCGTTGAGTGCGGCGCCGAGCAGTGGGATATCCTTGGGGTCGACGGCCAAACAGCATATGCGGGCCATAACTATTACGCTTTCAGGCGGACGAAGCAGTACGTCGCCGCAGAGGAAGAGAAGCCGCTCTAAGTTTATCATCGAGGCGAGAGACTGACCATCGTGAAAAAGTCCGATTCGGCCGCCGGGACTAAGCGTTGAAACTCAGGGCCGATTTCTTGCCGGAGTCGGATCCGGCATACCCCATCGTCGACGCGATCCTTCGCGTTGTGCCGGCCTCGCGGTGGGCGTTTGCTCGCCTGATGCCCGAAGGCGAGCTGGCCGGCCTTCTGCTTGACTCCCGTGGAAACGGCGGCGAGTTGTTGCAGCTCAAGGGCGAGTTCGATCGCCAGCGCGAGAAGGTAAAGAAGGGCCCCCGGATCGCGGCTACACTTGGTCCACTCGGCGACTTCGAAAGCGGAATCACGCTATTATTCGCCGACTCGCAGGCCAGCTTCGGCATCCTCACGTTGCTCCGTACGAGCGAGCTGGGACCATTCACATCAAGCGAAATCAGCGTTCTGGCGCTGTCGCTCGACGCTACGTCCGAGCGCCTCTCTGCGCTGCGTCTGGACTCCCAGGCAAAGCCGGACGATTCGCTCCGCCCGCCGACGATAGGCCCGCCGACTCGGCGCACGCCGGCGAGGAATTGGAGGCTTCGGATGAATCGTTCTACGTGCTGGATCGCGACCTTCAGATCGTACTCGCATGGACGGCCGAACAGCAACGCCGCGTCGCGCTCACCGGACTGCGTACTAGGATTGCCGATCGTCTGCCGGGAGTGCTCGAAGAAGCCGTCCGCGAGCTGATCGCCGGGTGGCAGAGCGACGCCGGTACGCAAAAGATGGGCATCGCGCGCCCGGTTCCATTCTTAGTCGTGCGGACGCAGCCGATGTCAGGGCCGGCCGGCCTCTTCATCGGCGTTCGGATCGACCGCTTTAAGCCGCCGAAGTCGCTGAGCGGCCCGGCCGCGCGCTTCCATATCTCGCCGCGGGAGCTGCAAGTGCTGGCCATGCTGCTAGACGGGGCGAAGCTCGAAGACATCGGCCTAAAGCTGCACATCGCCGCTTCAACCGTTCAGCATCACGTCAAGAGCATGATCGACAAGACCGAGAGCCGGAACCGCACCGAGTTGATCGCTCGGGTCCTGGGCTGGGAGAACGCGGCGGATACGGGGCGCTTTTCACGATAGCGCCGGGTTGCCGGTCCGCGCTACACTGGGAAGTCAAAAAGATGAGCGGAACCGGAGTGGCGGCTCGAATAGCCCTAATGGTCTTTTCTGGAGAGTACGACGTGACGTGCAAGCGTCAATGGTCTGAGGTACTCGACGGCCTGTGCAGCGAGCCAAACGTCATCTTTGACTTTAGCGACGTTAGCTATCTAGACGCTACCTGCGTGACTGAGATGTTGAGAATGCACGCGCGTCGCCACGATAAGGGGTTTGACCGTGAAACCGTTATACTCGGTCGGCCGCTGGTCCGAACGCTCTTCGACCTGCTAAAAATGCAAGGTGTCGTCCGCGTCGTGGAATGCCTGGACGATGCAATGCAACTGCAGAGACTCAAACCCATGGTTCGCTATGCATTTTGTGGGAATGGAATGGCCGCTCGAAAACGCGACCGCCCAGGTTGAATGAGAATGCGCACGGACTCGAATTATGCGTCCATTAAAGGTCTCGGGCTACTGGGAATTCACATCGGTGCGATCGCAGCCCTATGGCCGGCTTTCTTTCAGTGGCCGGCGCTGGCAGCCGCAGCTGTCGTATCGTATGCGACCGTAGCTTTGGGCATTTCACTGTGCTTCCATCGTGTCCTAACGCACCGCAGCTTGCGCCTCTTCAAACCGTTCGAATACCTGCTGGCGATCTTCGGAACGCTGGCGCTGCAGGGCGATCCAATTCGATGGGTGGCGGTGCATCGCAAGCACCACGCGCATGCCGATCGAGAGGGCGACCCGCACAGCATCCGTGGCGGGTTTAGATGGGCGCACGTAGACTGGATTTACCGGCACAACATCGCGCTACCCTCAACACGAGGAAATGCTTCACTTCGCGCCCGACCTCTGCGGCCAGCGATTCTATCGCGCGCTGCAGTACCTCAATATCCCACTTCAGGTCGGGCTGGGGATCGGGCTCTTTGCGCTGGGCGGATGGTCGTGGGTGATCTGGGGTATCTTCGTCCGGCTGGTGCTTAGTTATCATTCGACGTGGCTCGTTAACAGCGCGTCCCATATGCTGGGCTATCGCTCGTACGAGACGACCGACCGGTCGACGAACTGCTGGTGGGTCGCGCTCATCTCCTGGGGTGAAGGTTGGCATAACAATCACCATGCCTTTCCC
This sequence comes from Vulcanimicrobiota bacterium, assembly GCA_963735845.1. Taxonomy (GTDB): domain Bacteria; phylum Vulcanimicrobiota; class Vulcanimicrobiia; order Vulcanimicrobiales; family Vulcanimicrobiaceae; genus Cybelea. Next base: position 42,689 of record CAVTMN010000013.1, read on the forward strand.
TTCTCGGCGCGCCATGGGCTGCGCTGGTTCGAGATCGATGTAACGTGGTGGCACGTCAGGATTCTTGCGTTTCTGCGACTGGCAGATCGAATCAGGATCCCAAGCAAATCGATGCAACGGCTACGCGCAGCCGCGCACGGCGACTCGCGTTCGCACTCGATCGCAGGCGAGCGCTCCTTCTCCAGTCTTTAGGCTTGAAACGCGGCACCGGTTAAAGATTCAAAACACTTGCTCTCGACCGATCAATTTGATTGCGCAACTTTATTCCGTCCTTTCGGTTCACCGAGTACAGGAAAAGAAACTCAAATGAAAGTTGAGCATTTTATGATGGACCTAACCAAAACCGCGCCGCGCAGCCCCGGCGAAATGGTGCTCGGCATCGTGCAACTTGCGCGCACGACCGACAAAGCAAAGGCGTTAGCACATGAACGATCGGCGAATACAAATACGATTCCCCGATGGATCAAGGCCTCTTCGAGTATCTCAACATGGATCCCAAAGCATTCCTTACGGTCGTGAAGGATGCAAAGAACGATTCTGAGATCGAAGCATACGCGAAGACGTTCGTCGCTAGGAAAGATCCTCGGAGTATCGAGGCCTTCAACAAGAAGTTCATCTCGGCGATCCCGACCGGGGAATCGTTGAAGCACTTTGAGGAGCTGCGTAGCAAGGTCGCTCCAAGCCGGAATGACATCGTGTCTTGGTCGGACCTCATCGATCTAGGAAGGTCGGACGGTTCCCATCGCGGGATGGCTCACGCATAAGCAGGAGTCGGCCGCCTAGCCAGCTAGAGAAGGGAGCACGATCGTGCTCCCTTTTTTGACCCCAGTGATCCGCCTCATCGCGCTAGTTCTTTTGGGATTCTTTTTTGTAGGGGCCGGCATTAATCACTTCGTGCATCCTAACGTGTACCTGCGAATAGTTCCGCCCTGGCTTCCGGCGCCGGCTCTGCTCGTCCAGATCAGCGGCATCTGTGAGATCCTCGGCGGCATCGGTGTCCTACTACCCAAGACTCGACGCTTGAGCGGCGCGGGGCTTATCGCGCTTCTGGTTGCCGTCTTTCCGGCAAACGTGCAGATGGCCCAGCACCCCGGGCTATATGCAGACATCGCTGCGGCGCCGGCACTTTACCTGCGGCTTCCGCTTCAGCTGGTCATCATCGCTTGGGTTTGGTGGACCTGCATGCCGCCGACGCGGGCCTAAGACATCACTTCGCCATTGCAATCGCCGCGCAAGCCACGTACCTGGCGGCATCGGCGCTGCTCTCGTGGACGTCGATGACGTAGTTACCCTTTAGTAGATCGTCAAGCGTAACGTCCGATATCGTGGTCGTGCTGCTCCCATTTACGATGTCGGTCAAGGCATACGTGGGTATCGGGTTCAGGTTTGCGCAGGTGCCGGTGTGGATATGGATGGGCTGCGCGCCGTTTTGACCGTCGGCCATGAGGACGACGATCTTAACGCCGCCCGGAACTTGCTCGAGCGTCGCGGTGCCGGTCTTACCCGGCCGATTCTGAGCGTATAGTTCTAAGTTCAGGGTCGACGGATCGGCGCGGGCCGCCGCGCAGGCGATTACGACGAGCGTAGCTGCGGCAAGTGCCGCACAAGACTTTTCATGATATAACTCCTCTATTTTTGCCGAGGGTAAAGTAAGCTGCCGCTCCGGCTTCTGCAGCGCTGGCCATTTCGGGCTCGTTGATGCCGTTCACGCGCCGCGACTAAATTCGCGAAGCGCAGTTACGGCTGCATCGTCGCGTCCGCGGCCGCGTATGAAAAACGCGTCGCGCGATGGAAGCCGCCAAATCCGGCGCCGGCCAGTCGTACGCCGCTCGGCAAGCCGCGACGAGCTCTCGTTCGCCACGCACCGAATCTCGTTTGTGTTCGGTGATTCCGTCAGTGTATAAAACGAACAGCGAGTCGTCCGGAAGCGTAACGACGTAGGTGGCGGCACTGTGCGTCGGCCAGATGCCCAGGGGCAAATCGGCTTTTGCCTGGGTCAGAAATCCATGCAGGACTGGAGTCATCATGAGTGGAGCGGGGTGACCGGCGTTTGCGAACGTAAGCGTCCGCAGACGGCGGTTTACGATCGCAACAATTGCGGTAACGATGACGCCACCACGAATCGAATATGCCACCGAATTGGCAGCAGCTAGGATTTCTGAGGGGTCGGCGTTAGCATGGATACCACGTAGCACGCTCGCGCGCACGATCTCCATTGTCCCAAACGCGGGCTCACCGTGACCCGTCACGTCGCCAATCGTTAGGGCGAAGGCATCGTCCGAGATTACAACGGCGTCGCTCCAGTCTCCGCCGCGGCGCGCACGCCCGGCAGGCGAATTCATGAGACTGAAGTTCCAGGCGAGAGCGCGCGGCCGGGCCACGAGGTGCCACGTTGAGCTCAGGGCCGAGCAACTCGATATCCTTTGGGTCGATGGCCAAAGCACATACGCGGGCCATAAATACTACGCTTTCAGGGCGACGAAGCGATTGCGTCGCGCGATTGAGGACAGAAGCGCCCCTGCTCAGCGATAGCATGGAGCGCGACGATGAGCTAACCTCGTGAAAAGTAAGCCGAAGGCTATCGCTGAGGAACGGTGCGCCCTTCTTCTAGATCGAGCAGATCGGGCCAGGAGGTGACGTCGGTCCGGCTGGGCGCGACCTTAGCGCGTAGTTCGTAAAAGGCCTCCAAGGAATCTCCGGTCGGCAGATCCGAGAGCCAATGCTCGTTAAAGGCCTCGATCGATCGTGCGTCCTTCTTGGCAACAAAGACTCTCGCGTAGGCTTCGATTCCGGAATTGTCTCTCGCGGTCTTGACGATAGTTGAGGAACTCCTGCGAGTCCATCCCGAGAAAATCGAAGAGCCCTCGATCCATCGGGCAGTCGTAGCGGTACTCGCCGAAGCGGCCCTGCGCTACGGCCTTTGCCTTGTCGATCGTCCGGGCGAGTTGCACGATGCCAAGCATCGTTTCTCGGACGCTGCGCGGCGGCGTTTTGGTTAGGTCCATCATAAAACGGTCAACTTTCAATTTGAGACTTTTTCTTGTGCCGGCCGTAACAAACCCAAGAGACCGCATATGGTTACCGTGGCAAGCGCGAGCGGGAGACTCTAAATGCAACTTTTGCTGCCGTTTGGTTGTTTACGAGGGTGCTGTGATGGATTCTTTGCCGGTCGCGACGCTCGCGATTACAGGCGTCGTCAAAGGGCCCCCGTGTTCCGAGCGCTCCGAACCGGTCTATGGAGGCTACGCAAATGCGCGTGGTGAGGTTGTGTTGTTTGCCAAAGACATCGCCTATCGCGTCAATTTCAAGAACCAGATCTTGAAGGAACGACCGCCCCTTAACGAGGGCGCCCAGGCACGCTACGATGCGACTGAAGCCGGCGAGAGCTTTGAGTATGGCACGAAGAGCTTTCAACGCCTGAGCCATGAGCAGATCTCCGAGATCTGCACGGCCGGACACTTTAGGGTTGGCTCGCGCTTCTAGGGCCTAGGCCGGCGCGTTATTGGATCAAATCGGGCCAAGCGCTTTACTGAGGAGTTGACACGCGTCGCCGACTTCCTTTGCGATGAGGTCGTTGAGCAGCGCGTTCATCCGCAGGATCGTCTCTCGGTTCTTCTCGGGTTCAAGCGCGAGATTACGTACTTGGCGCCGCTTGAGAGCCGCGAAAGGTCGCGTCCGGCCGAGCGAACGAAGAGGCATCAGTGACCGAACGCCGGGCGATGATGTCAACGTGATCGTTCATCTGGTCGATGGAACCTACGAGCTCTTCCGCCATTTCTATGGACTGCGTCGAGCTACCGATGGGAAGAACCGACGATTCGGGGCGGTCGTCGGAGTACTCAATACCGTGCTGCAAATGATCGGCGAGGGTGCTACACACATAGGCGTCGCCACGGATCACGTTATCGAGTCCTTCCGCAACGGGCTTTGGAGCGGCTACAAGACGGGAGCCGGAATCGATCCCGCGCTTCGCGCGCAGTTCGAGCCGCTCGAGGACGCGCTGCGAGCTATGGGGATTCCGGTTTGGGCGATGGTCGAGCTGGAGGCCGATGATGCACTGGCCTCGGCGGCCACAATCGCCTCGCAGGATTCTCGCGTACAGAAAGTCTGCATTTGGACTCCGGATAAAGACCTCTCGCAATGCGTGCGCGAGGATCGCATCGTGCAAATCGACCGACGGAGTAAGGTTGTCCGGAACGCTGCCGGTGTCCGAGCTAAGTTTGGGGTAGACCCTGAGTTGATACCCGACTATCTCGCGCTCGTCGGCGACTCGGCCGATGGCTTTCCCGGCATCGCAGGCATTGGACCGAAAGGGGCAGCCTCTCTCCTCACACGTTATGGCGCGATCGAGTCGTTCCCGCCGGAAGCGCTCGGTGAGCAGCAACCTCTCGCGCTGTTATTCAAGGCAATAGCAACCCTTCGAACCGATGCAAAACTCTTTGCGGACGTCAGCGAGTTGGAGTGGCGCGGGCCTACCGCCGAGTTTCCGACCGCTTGCGAGCAGCTCGACGCCCCCGATCTAGCTGCGCGCGTTACCAGAGCCGCGCGAGCTCGCGGACGCTAACTGTAGCGCCGCGGGGGTCTCGAAGCTGGAATTGCAACCTTTTTTGCTTTGGTAGGGTATCAAGCGCTTATATCGGCAAGGAGTCTCTGAGACAATCCTTCCCGTCCTCAAGCGCGATCTTTCGAGTGGTCGAGAAGTAGCGCCCACCGAAAGATAGGCTTCAATATTTCCATTTTTTCAGAACTTGCTCTGGATGCTGCCATACTGCGCGGCATCGAAGACCTTCAGTATATAGAGTCCACCCCCATCCAACGCTCGGCCATTCCCGTTGCACTGGCCGGCCACGACGTATTTGCGAGCGCTCCGACCGGCAGCGGCAAAACCGCAGCTTTCGGCATTCCGCTGCTCCAGAAACTGCTCGAGCGACGCGCAGACCGCGGTGCCGCCCTGATCTTGACGCCAACTCGCGAACTGGCGCAGCAAATTGCGGAACATCTTCGGCAGTTGGCAAAACACACCAACCTGCAGATCACGCCGATTTACGGGGGCGTGGCCATGAAACCGCAGATCAAAGCCATGCGCCGCGGTGCCGATGTCGTCGTCGCAACGCCTGGACGGCTCATCGATTTGATGCAGCAGGGCGAAGTTCGTCTAGACAATGTTAAGATTTTCGTGCTCGACGAAGCGGATCGAATGCTCGATATGGGGTTCTTACCGGCCGTAAAGCGCATCGTCGCCAAACTCCCAGCGCATCGCCAAACGCTCTGTTTCTCGGCAACGCTCGGCAGTGCGGTGGTCCAGCTTGCGCGCGAGTTCCTCCACGAGCCGGTCCGCATCAATTTAGCACCTCAGACGCCGGTACAAACCGTAACCCAGTGGGTGTACGAAGTGGAACCGCACAAGAAAACGGATCTCCTGGTAGATCTGCTCAAAGATGGGCGCGTCTACAATGCAATTGTTTTTACGCGGACCAAGTCGCGGGCCGAGCGCGTCGCCGGCGCTTTGATGCGCCATCACGTCGATGCGGAGCGCATTCACGGCGACCGTTCGCAGGCGCAGCGTTCGCGCGTCCTCGATGCGTTTAAAAAAGGCCGCTACCGGGTCTTAGTCGCCACCGACGTCGCCGCGCGAGGCCTCGACATCAACGATCTCGGACACGTCATAAACTACGACGTACCCGCCGAGCCCACCGATTACCTACATCGCATCGGACGCACGGCGCGCGCTCAGAAGACCGGCGACGCGATTACGTTCGTGTCGCGCGACGAGGCCGGTTCGTTTGCACGCATCGAAGGCGCGATCGGCACGCCTCTAAAACGCAGCGAGCACGGCTTCATGGAGCCGGCATCCGCCGCTCGAGCGTTTACGGTCGAGCCACAGGTGCGTCGCCGGACGTTTCAGCGGCGCCGCCGCTCTACGAGGTAACCGTCAGCACGTTCCGCTAAATGAAAAGGCGAGCGCTCGATGCGCTCGCCTTTCTTTTTTCGTTTCGCGCGCCGCGAAACTAATACGCGGAAATCCCGTTTGGAGTTCCCCATCCGGCTGGGCCGCTGTACTTCTTATAGCCGCCATCTTGCTTTGATAGGCCGGCCTTGCAAAGGTAGTCGTTGCAGTTACCGTCGCTTCCGGAAGTGATTGCGTGCAGTTCCGTCTTGCGTTTTCTATTGCCCAAATTCCAGAAGGTTCTGCCGCCGTTGGTAAGTTTGTTCGGGTTGCCGGCGAGCGCGACGATGCCGGCCGTGAGGGGCGCTGCGACACTCGTTCCGCAGACATCGGTCCAACCGCCGTAAGAGCCGATGTACTCGGCGACGCCGGGACTACAGCCGGCCTCGGCCGAGATGTCCGAAATCGTCTTGCCGGCGCAGTCCGGATCGTGCTGCCATTTCGGCTTGGGGGTGGTGGTTGCGCAGCCCGCTCCGGCGCCATCCCAGGCGCTTTCGGTAAAGGTCGACCCGGACTGTTCTAGCTGCGTGCCTCCGACGGCGAGTACGTTCGCAAGCGCCGCCGGCCACTCGATCTGCTGGATATCCGGAGTCGCCGGACGATGCTATATAGGCGACGCCAGGGGTGCTGAAGTAGCTCGGGAAGTTCGGGTCGCCGCAGTTCTCGCCGTAGTTGAAACTGCTGCAGCCCCAGCTGTTGCTGAGGATCGTGGCACCGAGCTTAACCGCCGTCGCTTCGGCGTTCTCTAAGCCGCAGATCAGGCCGCCACAATTCCCGCCCTCGATGAGATAGATCGTGCAGAGCGGACAGCTGGCAGAGACCATTTCAATATCGAGGTCCGTCTCAATACACCACCCGAAGTTCTCACAACTCTGCGGGTAGTTGGATTGTTGCCCCTCCTCATTGTATTTTTGCGAATGTCGCCGTACCCAGCCCGAACGTGCTGCGGTAGGTCGCCAGGTCCGTCGAGGCATTAGGCAAGTCGCCGAGTTCGATGAGCGCGACGATCGTTCCCGATCCCTTGCCCAGCGATCCCGAAAGATTATATACAGTCTGCAAGTCGATGGGACGCCAGCCGCAGCTGCCGCCGGATGGCGAGCAGTCTCGTTTCATGCCCTTGGTCACAACTAGTACGTGGCACTGCGGGCCGCCCGGAACTTCTTTGCAGACGCTCCGCGCTTCGTGCTTGGCCTGCCACTCGAGGCACAAAGTGCGTGGAGGCGGACTGTCCGCTTTGCGATGGGGTGCCGGACGTCGGAACCGACGAGCCGGCCCCGTTACAACCGGCGATCGCCAGCGCCGCTACCAGCGGAAAAACCCTCAAAAATCCGTTCACAGATGCTCCTTTACTTGAACCGGTCTGAAGCATGGAAGCGGCACGAGCGCCTAGTTATGGAGGCGACGCGCGGGCTTGGCGTTCAGCGGACAGGCGAAACGGACGCGACTCGTCAATAAAACGCTGTCTGTATGGGAGTCGCGTTCGATCCTATGGGAACGTCAGGTAAAGAGCGCATGAGCCGTCCCATGTGGTTTGCGGCAGCGCTCGTGGCCGCAGCGGTCGCCCTCGTGCATTTGGTGAGTGCCGGTCGCTACGGCTTCTTTGCCAACGAGTTGTACTTTATCGTCTGCGGCCGCCACCCGGCGATCGGCTACGTCGACCAGCCACCGCTCGTACCGCTGCTCGCCGCGGCGACGCAGATCGGCGGCATCAACGTATGGCTGCTGCGCCTGCCCGCGGTGCTCGCGGCCGTGGCGCTCGTGCCGCTGATGGTAGCGTTTGCCCGATTGCTCGGCGGCAGCACGCGCGCGGCCTGGCTCGCCGCCATTGCTGCTGCGGCGTCTCCGATGATAACGGCGATGAGCGCGGCGCTGTCGACGTCGACCTTCGAGCCGCTGGCGTTTACCGCCGTCGCCTACTTCGTTTCGCGCGGCGTGCTGCTGGCGGAATCCCGCGCGTTTTGGTGGGCAGGTCTGATCGCGGGCGTCGCACTGGAAGCGAAATACGGCATCGTGTTTTGGCTATTGGGAATCGCGCTGGGCCTCGCGCTCTTCAGCGATCGTTCGATCTGGCGGTCGCGCGATTTTTGGATTGGCGCGGGTATTGTGGCGCTGATCGCGCTTCCGAACGCCGCCTGGCAGCTGGCGCATGGGCTTCCATTCCTAGAGCTCGTACGCAACGACAACGCCGGAAACTTAACGGGCAGTCCGCTGCGCTTCTTGCTGGATCAGCTTTTCCTGGTGAACGTGCTGCTCGCGCCGTTATGGATCGCTGGAATCGTCGCGCCCTTCGCGTCGAAGCGAATGGCGCCGGCGCGGTTTCTCTCGGTCGCATTCTTGGTGACTGCCATATTGGTGATCGCCACGCACGGCAAGGACTATTATCTAGCCGGCGCCTATCCGACGATGTTCGCCGTAGGTGCTGTGGCGTGCACGCGCCTTTGGCGCTGGTTCGTCGCGCTCTGGGCCGTACTCACGGCGGCGAATGCAGCGTTGGCAATGCCGTTCGTTCTGCCGCTGGATCCGCCCGCGCGACTCGCCGAGATGCTCGAGCGGATGAGCTTTCGTCCACCGCCGATGGAGAAAGCGTGTGTCGGAGCGCCGCTGGGATGCATCTTCTCGCTGGAGTTCGGGTGGGAAGAGGTCGCGCAGCGCACCGCCGACGTCTATGCAGCGCTGCCGTCCGGCGATCGAGCAAAGGCCGCCATCTTGGCATCGACCTACGCTGAGGCCGCGGCGATCGATATCTTTGGGAAAGGCCTACCGCCGGCGCTCAGCGGCAACAATCAGTACTACCTTTGGGGGCCGCGCGGCTACGACGGTTCCGTGGTAATAGGCGTCGGCTTCGAACCGTCTGCGTTGGCGCCGCTTTGCGGTTCGGTCACTCTCGCGGCGCGATACGGAACCTCGCCATACCTGATGCCGTACGAACGCAATCGTCCAATCGTCATCTGCCGCAACATGCGGCCGTCGCTCGCAGCACGCTGGAGCGAGTTCAAGCACTACGGCATCGAGTATTGGCCTCAGTCTGCGACTGGACACTAAAAGCGAGAAGCTTCGATCACTTTCAGCCGGCGGCATCGTCGCTAGCGGGCCTTCTCTTAGGACGTGGAAGAGGCGAGGGATTGACGCGTATGCAGCGCAGAAGTTCTTCGACATACGGAATACCGACAAAGAGACTGATCGCGGCGAGCAATCCCGCGACATAGGCCGGTGGGGGTGACTCTGCCTTCAAACGGAGCCTAAAGTCCGGTTTTTCCGTTCCTATGCCGGCCATCGCGAGAACTTGGTCGGCGCGTAAACAGAGCAGGAATGACAATGTAGCAAAGGGCAGCACTTCCAAAAAGCTATGAAGGTGCTGCTCGGTTACGCTCACGTCACGCCGCGGCGCTGCGTAAGCTACGTCCCAAAGGACGACCACCTCGTGAAAGGCTAGCGCGCCGGCTCCGACGACCAACGTTAGCGCATTAGTTTCGAATAGCAATGCGAGAACGGCGGGCACTCCAATCGAAGCCCATCATCAGGCAGTGGGTAATTGATTCCTGCGTCCCACTCGTCGATTCTATTTTTGCGCGCCGATGACAAAGATAATCGCCGAATCCCGGGATTATCCAAAGTGGCAAGAGCACATACAGCAGGTAGATCTGCATCGCGCGCGCCGTGAGCTGCTCCTTTTGCCGGCGATCCTTAGCGTCAGACGTCTCCGCTCGAGCGACTCTCTGCGTGCCGCACGTTGCCACAGCAGTAAGGAGCATCGCAAGAGCGCCTTTGAAGCCACGATGGCTCATGCCGTTATGTTCCCATCCGCGGCGACCGTGAATCCGCTCGGTCCGATTAGCCCGACAGCCCGCAGGTCGAACGCATTTGGCGATTGCGAGTCGCAGCGGCGTGAGGGGATCGGCCAATACTGATCGCGCGTCACCGATGGCTATCGGCGCGTTTCGGAGTGCGTTTCACCGGCATAGTCCACGTCCCGGTCGACTTCGGCGTAGCTCGGGGAACGGTCTGAGTCGAGTGCCTTGCGCACGTCGGCCCGATGTTCTTTAGTTTTCGGACGGACGGCGACGAGAATGCCACCCTCGCGCAAGCCCTTCTCGTAGTCTTTGGCGCGTTTCTCGCCGATCCCGACGCCGATGAGTCCGCCGACAAGGCCACCACCCGCCGCGCCGGCTCCCAATCCGGCTAGTGCAGCCGCTAGGGGACCCACGACGAGAGGCGTAGCCAACCCGCCTGTGCCCGCGATTGCGACCACGCTCCCCGTGGCGGTAAGGCCCGCAACGATTGCGCCGAGAGCGCCCCCAATGGTAGCGCCGGCAGCAATGACCTTCGCTGCCTTTGGCGTTCACAACCGCGGAAAACGCTTTTTCGCGTGTTTTGTCGTCCATCATCACGCTGATGTCGTCGCGACCATAGCCGAGTCGGTGCAGGCGGTCGACTGCCGCGCCCGCCGGCTCTCGGTCGTAATAGATTTCGGATTCGAACGCATCGTCTTTATCGTACATGAGTCCTCGCTTTCGAGGTGACTTTCTACCCTTCGCTCTTCACAACAAAACAGGATCGAGCGAGCGCCAAGTGGTCTCGCGGCACGCGTTCCAAACTCGAAAGCAGAACGGTTTTGAGGAGCACCTTTGAAACTAAACAGGCGAGGAATTTGCCGCCTCGCTGCACGAGTTGACGACGATGATGTCGTCCCCCACGAGTCCACCGTTCATCATGATCCGCACGGCGCGGCTATTGCTCGAGCCAATCACCGAAGGCCACGCTGAGGGGATGTTTCGCGTGCTCGACGATCCGTTGCTTTACCGCTATATGCCGAGTGAGATTCCGACGAGCGTTGCGTGGCTGCGCGAACGTTACGGCTTACTCTCCTCGGGGGTGTCACCCGATGCCTCGCAGTTGTGGCTGAACTGGGTCGTCTCGCGACTCGAGGATCGCACCGCCATCGGCTACGTACAAGCGACGATACCGGTGAGCCTCGGCCATGCACTGATGGGCTGGACGATTGGACGCGTAGCGCAAGGACGCGGGTACGCGCGCGAATCCGTCCGTGCGGTGTGCAGCCATCTCATGCGCAATGGCGTCGCAGAGGTTCGGGCTACGATCGATGTGCGCAACGCGCCGTCGATATCGGTGGCGGAAAGCGTCGGCTTTGTTCGCGAGGCCACCGCGACGTCCGAGGACGTGCTCGATGGGGTCCGTGGCACCGACCATCACTACGTCTTGCGTGCCCCACCCTCGTGATGCCCCGCAAGGCGACTGAATCGCCCTGCGCCAACCCGAATAGGAGGTCGAATGGGGAACGTCTGTTCAAAGGAGGAAGCATGAACTCACGCACACGCGTAGCGGTTGTTACGTTCACCGTCTTTATTCTTGCTGGGTGCGCCGGCGCACCCCAATCGAATCTCACTCCAAGCGGTGCCGCCTTCCCGAGCAACGCAACCTTCCCGACGACGACCTACACGTACGTCGATCTCGGCCCCGGGCCAAACGGCAAAGATGCGTACGGCTACGGTGAGAGCCCCAAGGCGCAGGCCGGTGCGTACTTCGATCACACCATCTCGTGCGGCAAGGATTGCTCGGAGAAGATTTATTACCCACTCGCGTGGTCGGGGCCCAGCTCGAGCCCGGTCGTCCTCTTGCCCCAATTCTACGCCGAAGGTTGGGCGTATGGCGCCGGCGGCTCGCTGATCGTCGGGACCCTCATCACGAATAACGGCGGCTACTTCGGATATCCCCATGCCGCGTTGTGGCAGGGTTCTTCGCATACCTTCACCGACCTCAACCCGTCCGGCAGTTGCGGAAGTTGTTCGCCGGGATCGAATGCGTATAGCACCAACGGAACGTATATCGCCGGATCCGGCGGATCACCGGAACACGCGCTGCTATGGAAGCTCGGGTTGAAAACGCCCGTCGACTTGAATCCAACGGGCTTTGCATATTCCGAGGCTTACGTGGTACGCGGTACGGCGCAGGCGGGCTATGCCTTCTCGAGCACGACGAATTCCAACCATGCCGTTCTTTGGCACGGCACCGCTGCAAGCGCGGTCGACCTCACGCCGTCGACCGTGTCGAGCGCTTACGCAGCCGGGTTGGGGCACCGCAGCGAGGTCGGCTGCGGCACGCCCGTCGGGATGTCGGTGACCCACGCGCTTCTATGGCACGGCACCGCCGCGAGCATGGTCGATCTCCATCCCACGGGCTTCAACGATTCGTGCGCTCGCGCCGCTCAGGGGAGCGTCGAAGTGGGATACGGACACATCACCGGCACGGGTGCACTGCATGCATTGCTCTGGAAAGGCAGCGCGAAGACCGTGGTCGACCTCCAGCAGTACTTGCCGCCGAGCACGTTCACGAGTTCCGAGGCGTATGCGATCGACACGGCCGGCACCATCCTCGGTTCCGCGTACTCGACGAGCACGGCCTCGTGGCACGCGGTGATGTGGGTCCGCTGAGCTTAGACGGCGGTAGGCGTACTCGACAATGAAACACACCTTAGCGCTAACGATAACGTCGCTGCTCTCAATCTTGTTCGTGACGTTTCACTTCACCAGCGATACCCTCCACGCGAAGTTCGGGACGCCCGAGGCAGGGGGGGTAGCTCTCGTTGTGGTGCCCATCCTGGTCGTCTGGCTGTACGGAACGCTCGTGCTCGCGGAACGACGGTCAGGGTACGTCATCATGCTCCTCGGGGCGCTCTCCGCACTGTTCCTTCCTGTCATCCACGTGATGGGAGCGGGAGGCGCTTTTCACGGCGCGATCGCCAAGTCCAGCGGCGCGTTCTTGTTCGTCTGGACGCTTCTCGCCCTCGGCGTGACGGCGATGTTTTCCGTCATTCTCTCGGCGCTTGGACTATGGAACCTGCAACGGGGCCAGCACCGGTAACCCAGACGGCCGCCCCTTCGCCGCCCCGGAGAAGATCTTATTCCTCGTCGACCGGTTCGCTAGATGGTCGTTCGTTCAAGAAATGCTGCATCGGATATTTGGCGGGAATCGGCTGGAAACGGCGCGGCGCCTGGGTGAAGTCGAAGCTGTCGGAAAGGCTGTTGGCGCGCGAGTCCGTGTACCCTCGCCAGGCCGGACCGATCGGCGGCAACGCGAACACCTCGCGGATGAACTTGAGAATGCTGCCGTATTCGTATAGCGTGTGGATGACGACGCCTTTTTTTGCGTAGGGCGAGATGATCAAGCACGGTACTCTGATGCCCAACCCACGGAAATCGAGCTGCGGCGGCGCCGCGTTATCGTAAAAGCCGCCCCAGTCGTCCCAGATCACGACGATGGCCGTCGAGTTCCAGTAGGGACTTTGGCCGACGGCATTGACGATGGAGCTCACCCATGACGGGCCACGGTCGTTATGCGACTCCAGGATGGTCGGAATCGCGGTGACTCGGCGTAACCCAACTGACCGATGCAAGTTTGCCCTGCGCGATGTCGGTCAGCACGCGCGTCTGCGGTACGACGATGTTGTTGTCCCAATCGGCGCCTTCGTAGACGTATTTGATCGCGGCAAACGGAGACCAAATGGACGACCGGAGTCTTCGATCGGCGTAGTACTTCCATGAGACCGCTGCGGTGTCGAGCACTTGCGCCATCGTGTTGAACTGGTCCAGGCACGGGTAAGGCCCGGCACCGTGCAGGATCACTCGTTCTGAATTTACAGTGGTCGTGCGCGTGCCGGGCGGGGCTTTGCAATTACTATGGCCGCTCCGCCGCAAAATCGGCTAATGCAATATCCGGGCTGAGGCTGTCGGTGCCGGCAACCAACGCCATGTGGCCCGTCCAGCTGGGGCCGAATTCAGTCGGAAACATATTGTCGGAGAGGACGTATTGTTGCGCCATCGTCCAATACGGCATGACTTGCGAGCGTTCGATGTATGCGTAGGCGGCATCGTGCAGGTGCGCGCCACGGCCCCAATACGTGAAGCCGTCCATTTTGCCGTTATTCCAATCGATGATGGACGCTTCAAAGACGTGTGCCAGATTCGGCTCTTTTTCGAAGGTGACCTGATGCAGCGGAATGATCTTGTCGGAGGGCGGACAACCACTGCTGTTCTGCCGCTTCGGCGCATTCGACTCCTCGCCGCTGCTCGGCACACCGCAGCCGTATGGCGGCGCGTTCGCGCCGGGATAGCCGGCAAAGAAGCTTTCGAAGCTGCGATTCTCTTGAATGATGACGATGACGTTGGAGATGTATCCGCTTGGGCCAGCTCCATGTTTCCCTCGCGGTAGCAATGCGTCGATCCGATGGGACTGGCTAGAAATGCCGTCGGTCTTAGGAGCGCTGATCGGCGGCTGCGATCCGCCGCATCCGGCTAGAAACGCGGTCGCTACGCCGACACAAAGCGCCTGGCAGAAACGTCGATTCACTAATCAGCCTCCGAACAGGTTTGGACGAGAACGCGTTCGACGGAGCCACCCGGTTCCCCCGGCGACCTTGGTTACGGAGCACCCTTTCAGGTTTAGGTTGGCTAGGCCGGCATCGAATCGTGACGCCGGCCAAAAGCGCAAACCCTGGTGCTATGATCGACTACTTCTTCGCTGCGGTCACGCCGAGCGGAAAGTCGAAGTTCCCCGTGAACGTCGCAATCGGTGAACCGCCGGCCGGGTATTTGAAAACCTCGCCGTCGTCATTTCCCGCGTCGCCGCAATACAGCAGGCCCTTAACGATCCACGTCTGCGCGCAGTCGCTGGAGCCCGTGAGCTGTACGGTGTTCTTCAACGTCGCCGTCGTTCCACTGACCGTGTATTGATAGAGCTGGTTGGTCAGCTGATCGAAGACGGTAACGTACGTGCCATCCCACTGCACCGAGCCGGGGAACTCCGGAGCGTTGCTCGTTTTGATCGTAACGAATTTGCTGCTGCCCTGCGGGAGCTCGACGAGTGTGAAATTATAACTCAGGTCGAAACCGTCGGCAAAGAGATTGCCGCTGGAATCGTAACCGTTGAAGTACTCTCTGGCCAAGGGCGTGTTGTACACGGTACCCGAGCCGGTCGCATTCTTAAAAATTACGACCTGACCGCCGGCCCCGTAAGAGTTACCCAATAGGACCCCGACTGCAAGATCGCCGCTCGTATTCATGGCGCAGCTGGATGTGAACGTGTAACCAAGAGACAGCGTCTTGAGCACCTTATTACTCGGAACCTTGTATTCGGTAATCAAGTCGTTCGTACGCCCGGCGTTCCAGATAATCTTCTTGCCGTAGCCGTACAAAACGTTGGTGCACCCTTGGCCGCCGGCGCCATCGATCTTACCAACCATCTGGGTGCTCTTTGGATAGTTGAACATGCTTGCGTAGCTGCCGTAGTAGTTGATGATGTACTCGTAGTCCTTTGATTTTCTATCCGGTACAAGCTCTGCGTAACGCGGCAGCGGGTTCAGCCTCGCCGCCGTTATCGGCCTTCCATTCACAAACAGCGTCTTACCGGAGTAGGAAACATTGAGCGGAGCGCTTGACGGCGTAACTGCCGAGCCGCTCCCGCACGCCGAGACTATTGCGAGTGCAACGACGGCACCGGCGCACCTAAGTAAACCAGGGGTGTTCATTAAGCTTGCTCCTTTGAAGTAGATACAGGCGTCGCGGGCTTCTTGCAATGCGGGGCTCAGTCAGCAATCAGCACGCCGAAATAGCAACACTGGTGTCCTTTGGGTTTTCGACCGGCATTGGGACCGTGCCTTCGTGAGAGTATTCGCAGACCGCTAGGGTTGCTCTGCCGGGACTGAGCCAAGCGCCCCCGAACATCCCCAGCCGCTCGTCCCCTGGGCTAAATTCCTAAGAAGCAACGCGATCGTGTCTACTTAAAAGGAGCAAAAGATTAATGAGTACGCCTGGTTTAGCAAAATACGCCGGGGCTCTGGCTGCACTCGCGATATTGTCAGCGTGTGGCGGCTCGGCAATCGCGCCATCGAGCTCTGAGCTGAGTCGCGCATACAGATATGTCGGTAAGACGCTGTTTGTGAACGGCAGGCCGGTAACTGCAGCGCGCCTGAACCCCATGCCGCGCTACGCGACGATGGTCCCCGACCATCATGGGAAGAAAGACTTTGAGTACGTCTTCAACTACTACGGGACGTACGCCAGTATTTTCGACTATCCGAAGAGCACTCAGATGATCGGTCAGATCAATGGCGACGGTGGTCAAGGCTGCACCAACGTCCTCTACGGCTACGGGAAGAAGATCATGTGGAACGTCGGGGGTCCCACGCAGATAACCGAGTACAAGGTCCCCGACACGCCGATCAAAACGCTGACCACTACCTACTCTTTTCCATCCAGCTGCGCCATGAATACCAGCGGCGATCTTGCAGTCGGGATCTTGTATGGATATAACTATGGCGCCGGGCGGCCAAGTCCTGATCTTCAAGAATGGGAGCGGCTCCCCAACCGTTTACACGACGCCGTTGGACGAAGAGTTCTTCAACGGCTACGACGCTCAGGGGAATCTCTTCGCCGACGGCTTTACCGGCAACCGCTCGGGCTTCGCGCTCGTCGAGCTTCCCGAGGGCGGCTCGAAGTTCGTGACGATCAGCACGAGCAACGCTCCGGAGTTCCCCGGCTCGGTGCAGTGGGACGGCACGTACCTCACCGTCTTCGATCAGCTGACCAACCAGCTCTATCAATACACGGTCAGCGGAAAGACGGCAACTCTAAAGGGCACCGTGCAGCTCACCGGCGCTAGCGATTGCGCGCAGACGTGGATCGTTAAGGGCCTGCTGTATTGCGGCGATGCGGGGAACAACAATGGCGAGGTTTTCAAGTATCCGGCCGGCGGCTCACCGATTGCGGTCTTTACGGGCAACTTCGACTTCCCGCTGGGCACGGTGGCAGCAAAGAAATAATCTGCCCCCGGCCTAAGCGAAGGTCACAAGCAAAGAGCACCGGCTTATCGAATAAGCCGGTGCTCTTGTTCCGTAAGCCTCTCGTTATCGCGTAAGTTCGTGCAGTGTGTTTGTTTTGGTATCGGTATAGTACAGAACTGTATCGCTATCGCTCGTTCCGGCCGCAAGGAGGCCGAAGATGTCGGCAGTCGGGCTCGAGTCGATCGTTTTGGTGTCGAGTATCTGTCCCGCCGGCGTCAATTCAACAAGCTTGTTTCCACCTTTGGTATTCGCGACGATAAGGTTCCCATTCGGGAGAAGCGCTGAAGCTACGGGTGCATTGAGCGGAGAGCCACTATAAACGAGACTCGCGCACGTCACTTTTGGGTGAGCGCATTTGAATTTCTTTCCACCGGGTTGCACGACGATCTCGTCCTTCTGTAGTAAGCTGCTGGCGGTCGAAACGGCGACGACCGTGTTATTGACCCCATCTACGATGTAAAGAGTGTCGTTGCAAAGGACACCAGTTCTTGTGTTATTGTATTGGATGCCAGATGGAGCCAAGACGTGCCAACCGGAGCCCTTATTGACCGCGAAGCCGGTTATCACTTCGGTGATTTTCGCTGTGCCACTGCGGCTAACGGGGAGAAAATCCAACTTGTTGATCGAGCCAGTCTTGGCATCCGAAACGTAGACGTCCTCAGGCGCGTAAGCCAAGCCGCAGAACGCATCGGCGTCAGCAAACGGAGCCTTGATGGGAGCACCATAGCTCTGATTCAACTTGCCGTCCGGGTCGAACTGCGGAGCGACACCGCTCTCCAATCCCGCGGCATAGACCTCATTTGTCGCCGTGATGGCATCGCCGTCGCAGCCCTCTAACTTGTCGTTTTGAGCAAACGTCACTGGCTTGGAGTTCGGTTTCGGATCGAGTACTTCGATCGTCGTGCCTTTTCCGGCGGTGCCTGCAGCGTTTGCGAAGTTGCAAACGAGCAGCTGCCCTTTCTTGAGCTTGAAGGTCGATCGGACCAGAGCGATTGCGCGCGGTCCCATGTCGCCGTTTTTTCGATCAACCGTCGAGCCGATTTCGACGTCCTTAGTAAGTTTCTTCAGAATCGGAGTCGTGTCGTTGGGAACAATGGATCTCACACCCACTTGTGATCCGGAGAAGCTTCCCGTTACTCCGGTAGGAACTGCGGTATTTCCACCACAGGCCGAAGTTGCAAAAAGTGCCCCAGCGATCAGCATAGGCACCCGATTTTTGAAAGTTGGCATCCTGACCCTCGCTCGTAACGCAGTGATGTCGAAGCCGGTTCGAAGATCTTCTTTTATCGCCTGCTAGAGCGAGCGACCGCCGCCCGCCCTTCAAGCTGGAATGGCTTTGAAAAATACCTAAAGTCACGATAAGGGTCGGCGGCGCCAGCCCGATCAAGACGCTCTCCGAGGTCGTGGTGGAATGACCGTTCTCCATCCACTCCGCTGCGCCGGCTCTTTTCTTACAACGAAGAGATGGTTCGAGCAGTCGACTGCCTAGCGCGCCGCGCTGGAAACACGCGCCCGAGTCGGGATAGACCCTACAAGATCAGATGCGGACCGACTGCGAAGTTGCAGCAAGTTCACCGCAGATTCGAAGCTTGACCGGGCTTGCTTAGCTACCTATGCTTACTTCAAATGGATCAAGCCGGAGGAAAGAGGAGATCAAGCGATGGTGGATAGCGAATTATTCGAGAAGGGTTTGGAAACGCGGAGACAGGTGCTCGGCACGAAGTATGTGGACGCAAACCTTGCAGGTTCTGATGCCTTCATGATGACGTTTCAACGCGCCGTTACGGAATTAGCGTGGGGCTATGCGTGGAGCCGTCCCGGACTTGACCGGAAGGCACGGAGCATTCTGACTCTTGGAATCCTTGCAGGACTAGGCCGCTTCCAAGAATTCGGCATTTACACGAATGCTGCGGTTGCGAGCGGTGTAACGATCGACGAGATTACAGAAGCTTTGGTTCAGATAACCGTCTACTGCGGAACGCCCACGGGCCGCCAGGCATTTTTGGCCGCGCATGAAGCTTTGAAGTCCGCCGAGGATTGAGCCGGCAAAGGACCGCAACAAGGAGCCGATTACTGACGAAACTCGCATTCATAGCACCTTTTTTCGGCACTTGCTGCCACCACGCTGGGTCTCTCGCTGAGCATCGTTGCCCCTATATCTGCGTCCGCCTCGCCGAGTCCTCAAGTCGTAACGGTTACGGCATCCTCTGAAGCAATGTTCAGCCCGTCGGAGATCACCGTTCACGCGGGACAACCCGTCGAGTTAAAGCTCGTCGGGAAGAGTGGCGTGCACGGCATCGAGTCAAGCGCGCTCGGAATTCCAGCTACGACGGTTACCCCCGGATCTACACAAGCCGTGAAGTTCACGCCCTCAAAGGTGCGCACATATACGCTGCAGTGCTCGATTCCGTGTGGAGCGGATCCCGGCAAAATGATGATCGTCGTTAAAGTCGTCTAGCGTTATTGGTGAGTCGGTGTTGTGCCATCGGTCGCTGTTGGCTCGATGCACAGCGCCGTGAGCTAGGATGCATGTAAAGCCCCCCGAAGCGGGCGGCGAAATGGCGTTGCTGAGGGTGCGAGAGCGATTGGCCGGCCGCCAAACGGGAGGCTGTTACGGCGCGTGGCCGTGCATGGTCGACGGTCTTGCCAGTAAAGATCGCCTTGAGTCGCGAATTACCGGATGATGTACCGAACCGTCATCGCTCTATGCTGCGGCTTCGCACTCGCGAGCTGCTCGCAGGCACGCGTCGCATCACCGTTTCTAGCTTCGCCGCAAAAGGCGGGTGCACCGCAGGTCAAATACTACCGGGTTCTGGCCAATTTTAACGGCCCCGACGGCTCCCGGCCGCGAGCCTCGCTGGACCCGCGGAACGGACTGCTCTACAGCACGGTGAGCGACGGCGGCGAGCACGGCATGGGCGCAGTCTTTCGCGTCGATCCCGGCGGTCATCCGAGAGTTCTCCACGACTTCGACGGCGGCGACGGGTGCACGCCAATAGGAGGGGTGACCGTCACCGGTGGCAACTTACTCTTCGGCACCACTTCGTCGTGCGGCAATGCGACCAAGGGCGGTACGGTATTTTCGGTCTATATCGCCGCGCCGGTGCGGCTCCGCACCCTTCACAAATTCGACCTCGCTACCGACGGCGGCAATCCCGAAGGCACTCCGTTGCGGATTGGAACGACGGTATACGGAACGACACGCAACGGCGGCGCCGGCGGGAAGGGAACGATTTACAGCATCGATGTGAACACCGATGAATTCCACGTTTTGCATTCCTTTGGAGCGGACAACGATGCGGCGAATCCGGTCGCCGGCCTCGTTCAGGTCGGCGATAAGCTCTTTGGTACGTCGGAAGAAGGCGGGAAGGACCGGGCCGGAACCATCTACGAATTCGATCCAAGCACCGGTAAGGAAAAGGTGCTGCACAGCTTCGACCGAACCGACGGCGCCCGGCCGATTGCCGCGCTCACATCGTCCGGCGGGGTGTTCTACGGTGTCACACACACTGGCGGAATCAATTCGGCGGGTGTCATCTTCAAGTTCAATCCAGCGAACGGCGACGAGACGGTCCTTTACCAATTCTCATCAGGCGACGGGCTTGGGCCCAACGGTCCTTTGATCGTATGGAAGGACGCTTTATACGGCACGACCAAGCGCGGCGGTCAGAGCGGAAAGGATTTCGGAACGGTCTTTCGCTTCACCCCAGCGACCAAAGTGTACGATGAAGTCTATGCCTTCTCCGGCGCGCCGGATGACGGTGCGCGCCCTACAGCTGGGCTCGCCATATCCCGCGACATCCTGTTTGGGACGACCTCCGCGGGCGGCGCAAAAGATCTCGGAACGGCTTTCAGCATGGTTCCATAACCGCGCGCTAGCGGTGGGCGGCCGCGAGGCCCGTCGTGATAATCGGATCGGCTCCCGGAGCCGTTGCAAGATTAACGAGCACATCCGTCTTGAAATCGGAGCGCGACTTTCCGGCCCTTATTGCACGTGAACGTAAATTAGTTCGACCGCGTTGTTTCCGTAGCCCAAGCGGTTCCAGTTAGGGGATTCTGGTTGCACGTTACCGTCGGCGTCGGTCGCTCGAGCACGCAATGTGTGCCTTCCGGTATCGCGAAGGTCGCAGACGAACGACCACTCCTGCCATTGATAAGGCCCCGCAGGAGGCTCCAGCTCGGCGGCGTGCCAGTCGCCCTCGCCGGTTAAGCACACATCGACGTTTGCAATCGGGCCGCTTCCAGACCAGGCCTTACCGCGCACGGTATGCGACCCGGGGCGTAACGTTACGCCGTGAGCCGGGGCGGTAATCTTAGCCCTCGGAAGCATCAGCGTGACCGGTTGGACAGGGCGATCGGGCCACTCGTAAACGTAGCGAGCAGTTTGAAACGTGCCTTCGAACGGTGCGGTCAAAACGTCGATTCGCGCCAACCACTTTACCGATGCGACGCCGTACCAGCGCGGCACAACGATGCGAAAGGGCGCACCATGTTCGGCGTTCAGGGGTTCGCCGTTCATCTCATATGCAATCAGGATCTCGGCCGTCGGATCGAGCGCGTGCTCGAGCGATAACGAGCGCGCAAAATGAATGTCCGCATGCCCGCGGTACGGCCCATGATCGGCACCCTCAAAGCTAACGGCAACCCCGTCGGCCGACGGCTCAGCCTTTCCTAGCACTTCGCTAAGACGGGCACCAGCCCAACGAGCCGTTGAAACCGCGTTGCCAGTCCAAGGTTCCCCCACGGGGAGCGGCATCTGCCCGAGGCGAGCATTGCCGGCACACTCCAGCGTAACGACGAGCTCTTTGCGGGGCATATCGCACAAATCGTCAAGCGTTAGCGTAAATGGACTCGCGACAGCGCCGCCAATCGTGAGCCGGCCGTCGTGCACGGGAAGTGCGAAGTTTCGGCGCACAAAGTGAAGCTCCGTGGGAGTGATCGGTGCCTCAAGCGCCGTTAATGGCGCCTCCGCATTAAAAGGTTCAGCGCGGATCGTAGTGAGACGATTGGGCGAGTCCATAGCGCCTCCTTACGACGCCGGCATGCGCACCTACTTTCAAGTGGCGCCCGTTGTGGCAGCGCAAACAGGAATCGAACCCGCGAACCCGGTCGCGGCCGCGGCCGCGGAATCGATTTCTTACGAAGCCGCAACGTTTGGACGATTAGGTTGAATGCCTCTCGCCCTTCGGCAGAAGCGTTTACAAGCGAATCGACTTGGCCGAGAGCAACGAAAAGTTCTTCTTCACCAATTCACGTCTCACGCGTATTCTGCTCCCATGAAGATCGGAAGGGCCAGGCTTGCCATCGCATGTCTAGCCTTCACGGCGACCTGGCTTGCGGCGGCTCCTCGGGCGGGCGCCGCCGGAGTTGCATTGATCCAACTAAGCGACGGCAAGGTGCGGACCTATAGCGACGTGTTTATTGCGTTGGAAGGCGAGACTCTGACCCTCCGCACTTCGGATGGAAAGGGAACTCTGCGCATCGCGACGGGCGCATGCTCGTTCGACAAGAGCATCGAGCGCTGTCTTCCGTATTCCGCGATCCTGACTCAAAACGGGAAGACGCACAAGATCGCGCTTTCGTACGGAACGGTCTTTCTGAACGTTACGAACCAACCACATCGCTTGCCGCTCTCGTCGGACGAGCTGGCCCCGCACACGGTTCTCGTTCTGCTCAAAACCGCGCACGGCACGTATGTCACGGTAAAAGGAACCCTCGACCGGGTGACCACGTGAAGCGCCTTCTCGAAGCGATGTTGGCTTGCGCGCTGGTCGCAATGGTGTCCCCTGCGAGCGTCGCGCAGCGCGTTTCGCCCGGCGGTGCACCCGCTCCGGTCTCGCATCCCGCGCCCGTATCTCATCCGGCACCCGTATCTCATCCGGCGCCCGCGCCTGCTCCTCGACCCCCGCCGCCCGTTACGCACCCGAGCAATCCGGGAGGCTTTGGTTTTCCGCGCACCGACGCTCAAGGCGCGCCCGCACCGATTCATACGTCTCCCGTTCACGCGCCGCCGGGCTACAAAGTGGCTCCGCAACACAGCACGATACGTGGAAATCCTCCGCACCTTCCATATGGCAGCGGCCCGTATCACCAATGGGGCGGCCCACACGTGCCCAACCCACATCGCTGGCGATGGTGGGGCTGGAATCACGGCGTGATCTGGTACCCCGTCCCGTACTACTGGGGCGGCGGGTTCTGGGGGCCGTGGCTGATCGGGGTAACGGACGTCGTTTTCTTAGGCTCGATTATCGACTATAACGATCGCGAAATTTACCCGTCTTATCAAGCTGGACCGAGCAGTCCCGGCGCGCAGTTGCTCGCCGACTACGGGCTAACGCAGACGGAATGCGGCCCTCCGAATCTCGTTATCATCTGGGGACCAAACAACAGTGTAATCTGCGCCTACCCGAACGACCTCGTTTCGCCAGGGAACTACGAGCTCGACCCTGCCACGCTTACGATTCAGTCACTAAGCGCTCCGTCTAATCCGTGATTTGTCCCCCCGCATCGCTGCCTTGCGCCGATCGACGGCGTCGGGATTGACCGCATCCGCATCTCGGTCCGCGGTGCCCTTCTGGATCCGGGGGGACCGGCTGGCATAAGCAGGCGTTGACACTTTCGGATTGCCGGCTTGTCCACGTGCTGGTAGTCTAATGGTATGCGCTTGATTGCCCTTGTCGCACTGGTCCTCATCACCGCATGCAGCCACGCAGCGGCGCCGGCTTCCGAAGCTGCGCCGGGCGAATGGCACACCTTCACCGGGAACTGGATCGCGACCGGGACGCGCAGCACGATCCCGTTGGGTGCAGACCGGCGTGCGTCGATTGCGAATCTTGAAGGCACGATGCTGCTTTCCGGCAACAATCGGCCGGCGCGCGGATTCCGTGGTGAGGCGATCGTGTTCAACGATACTGGAGCCGGCGCAGAAGGCCGGGGCGTCTGGACGGACTCAGACGGCAGTCAAATCTTCAGCGAGTTTCACGGCACCGGCGTCGCACGAGGTAAGAAAATCGAAGGGACGTTCATTGGCGGCACCGGGCGCTTCATGGGGGCAACGGGCTCGTTTACGTTCACGTGGCAATTCGTGATCGATACTGAGGACGGGGGTATACAAGGCCAAACGAGCGATCTTTCCGGTCGCATTCGTGCAGGTAAGAACCCATGAGTAGCCCCGGCTTGATCGTCCGGCGAATCATTCCATTTGCCGTGGCCATCGGCATTTGGTTAACGCCAATTCCCGCCGGCCTAACGCCCGCGGCATGGCATCTATTCGCGATTTTTATTTCAGCGATCATCGCCGTGTTAGACGGTGCCTATCCACTACTTACATCAACGATGCTCGCGGTCGCAGCCGTAGTTTTTACCGGTACCCTCACACCGGCAAAAGCGTTCGAGGGCTTTGCGAGCCCGACGGTACTGCTCGTCGTCATCGCGTTCATGGTCGCGCAAGCGGTCGTCAAATCCGGACTTGGCCGCCGCATCAGCCTCTTCATGGTCAGTCTTTTCGGCCGCTCGTCTCTGGGTCTCGCATACAGCATCGTCCTTACCGATGCATTGATCGCACCGGCATTCCCCAGCAATACGGCGCGTGGCGGCGTCTTATTTCCCATCGTGCTTTCGGTTTCAGAAGGCTCCGGCTCAAAACCGGATGACGAGAAAGGACGCCGGCTCGGCGGTTATCTCATGTTTTGCGCGATGGCAAGCCTCGCGATATCGTCTGCGCTCTGGATGACGGCGACGTCGTCGAATCCGATTGGCATTCAAATCGCGCGCGATGCCGGCGTAAACATCGATTTCGGAAAGTGGCTCATCGCATCGTCGGTACCCGCGCTGTGCGCCATCGTCGCGTTGCCGTGGCTCGTCTCGAAGCTTTTCCCGCCGGGCGTTGGCGAAACGCCGGAAGCGCCACGCGCATCTCGCGAGGAGCTTGGCAAACTTGGCTCGCTCTCGCGGGACGAGTGGGTCACTGCAATCGTGTTCGTGATCATGGTGATCCTGTGGGTGTTCGGCGAACCCTTCAAGATCAGCACGACGATCGTGGCATTCGCCGGTCTCGGCGTGCTCTTGGCGCTAAGCGTGCTCACACTAAAAGACATCGCGCTCATGGGCGATACGCTGGCGACGTTCTTGTGGCTGGCCGTCCTCTTCGCGCTCAGCAGCCAGCTCAACCAGCTCGGCTTCATGACGTGGGCCGGACAGCTCTTAGCATCGCTCACGAAAGGGCTGTCGTGGCCGCTGCTCTACGTCTCGCTTGTTGCGATCTACGTCTTCGTGCATTACATGTTCGTCAGCCAGTCGGCGCAGGTGCTGGCGTTGCTCAGCGTTTTTCTCACGGTCGGCATCTCGGGAGGCGTTCCAGCGCCGCTCATGGCGTTTTCATTGCTTTTCGCCAGCAGTTATTTCTCGGTCATCACACCGCAAGGTGGAAGCCAAAACATCATCTTTGTCGGCGCGGGTTATCTCAAACAAGCCGAGCTGTATAGACTCGGTTTACTGACGACGATTTTCTACATGCTCGTTTTCCTGACGGTGGGAACCGCCTGGATTTTACTCGTGGCCAAGTAGGTTGAGCTTCAGGCGCGAAGGCCTGCGGGCTGGGCGCGCGCAAATGTACGGCTCGGCGTGGAACTGTTGCGGTTTTCCGATCTCGAATGTCACTATGGGGCACGCGAAGTATTCTCGGGTCTTAGTGGAGTTTTCAACCACGGCGAACGCATCGGTCTCGTAGGCCCCAACGGCGCGGGGAAGTCGTCACTCTTGCGTCTTCTCGCCGGCGTCGACCGGTCATTCGGCGGTACCGTCGTACGGGCAAAAGGATTGAAGCTCGGGTATCTCGCTCAGGGCGTTGCCGACGAGACCGAGTCGACGCTGCAGGACCTCGTCGACGCTGCGCTGGCCAGAGCGACGCACGAAGAGTCGGGCGTGCGCAACAAAGTGCTGCGCACCATGCTCTCCGCATTCGGCTTCGCGCCATCGGAATACGATCGTCCGCTACGTTCGTTTTCGGGCGGCCAGCGGGCGAAAGTAGCGTTAACGCACGTGCTGATCGACGAGCCCGACTACCTGATTCTCGACGAACCGACTAACCATCTCGACGTCGCGACGATCCGCTGGCTCGAATCGTTCATCTCCAACGATGTCCGCGGTTATATCGTCGTTTCGCACGACCGCTACTTTCTCGACCGGATAGCTACGCGCATCTGGGAGATCGAGCGAGGACGCTTCCATGCCTACCCACCCGAGCGGCCCGCATACACCGCGTACGTCGCAGCGAAAGAGTTGCGCCTAGAGGCGGAGCGGCGCGAGTACGAAACCTTCGTTGTCGAACGCGACAAGCGGCGCAAGACAATTGCCGGCCTACGAGCGACGCACACCTCCTCGGATTACAGCCAAGTGCGCAGTCGCGAGAAGCAGTTGGCGCGCATCGAAGCGACAACCCGAGCCCCGTCTCCGGCGACTTCAGAACGCCCGATCGCCGTTCGCTTGCGCCCATCGCGGCGCGCCGGCAGCGGGTTCGCCTTCGAAGCCCGGCGCTTGAGCAAAGCGTACGATCAACAGCTCTTCAGCGGGCTAACGATCGACGTCGAGCGCGGGGAGCGCCTCGGCATCGTCGGTCCAAACGGCTCCGGAAAGTCGACGCTTCTGAAGATACTCACCGGCGCAGCGCAACCGGATTCCGGATCGGTTGTCTTCAATCCCGCGGCGCAAGTCGCATACTTTGCCCAGAACTCGCACGATCAACTCGACGTCCAGGAGAGCGCGCTCGCAGCCGTGCTGGACGGCGCTGTGCTGACCCCGCAGGAGGCGCGCGGCCTGCTCGGCCGCATGCGTATTAGCGGCGATGCTGCCGACAAAGCCGTGCGCGATTTTTCCGGTGGCGAGCGGCGCCGTATCATGCTGGCACGACTGATGGCGCGCGCGGCGGACATCTTGCTGCTCGACGAGCCGACCAACGATCTCGATATCGACAGCCGCGAAGCACTCGAAAGCGTCTTATGCGACTACGAGGGAACGATCGTCGTCGTCTCGCACGATCGCTATCTGCTGTCGCGCTTGTGCGATCGGGTATTGTGGGTTGAACGGGGCGCGTGGGGACTCATCGACGGCAGTTACGACGTGTACGAGGCGGCCCAGCGCGAGCGCGACAAAGCGGCGATTGACCGCGAGGTCGAAGAGTCGACCGAGCGTGCCAAGGCGTCGCGTCAAACGCCGTTGCGCGTACGCTCGCAGCTAAAGGGGCAGATCGAGCGAATCGAACGAGAAATCGGAGACCTCGATGCGCGCGTCAACGAGATCGAGCTTCTCTTCGAGACGCCAGAGATCTATACCGACGCGGCCAGATCCACGGCGTTGAGCGAAGAACTAGCTGGACTAAAAATGCGCAGTCGCGAGCGCGTCATCCAATGGGAAGCGTTGCTACATCAACTCGAAGAAGTGACGGCCACGTAACGAGCGCACCGCGAAAGACGGTCACGGCAATCGTTCTTAATCGCGCCGTCTTCATCGCGCCTTCTCAACTTCGCGTTAGGGTATCGGGGATGGCGAGGTTTACAATCATTGTGGGGCACCCCGATCCCGCCGAAGCACGCTTATGCCGCGCTCTCGGGCGTGCTTACGCGGAGGGCGCGCAGGCGGCTGGACACCAGGTTCGCTGGATCGACGTGGCCCGTTTGGAGTTCCCTTGGCTGCGCGAGGCACGTGACTTTGCCGAAGGCGAGCCGCCGACGGCAATTCGCGCCGCACAAGGCGACATCGCGTGGGCCGATCGTTTGGCGTTCTTCTTTCCGCTGTGGATCGGTGACATGCCCGCTATGCTCAAGGCGTTCGTGGAGCAGACCTTCCGTCCCGGATTTGCGATGTCGTACGGGGATGGAAAGGGCTCTCCGCGTGGTCTACTCGGCGGCAAGTTGGCGAGAGTGGTCGTCACGATGGGAATGCCCGCGATTTTCTATCGCACGCGCTTTGGCGCGCACGCGCTCAAGAACGTCAAACTCAATCTCGAGATGTGCGGAGTTCACCCGATACGCGAAACGCTGGTAGGCAGCGCCGGCAATCTCTGCGAACGCAGCGTCCGCCGCCGGCTGGGCGCGATGGCGGTGTTAGCGCGCCGCGACGGCAGACGCTCAAGCAAACGTGCATCGTATCCCCTGGCCGGGACGATCGCGACGATCGGCGCGAGCGCGGTTGCCTGCTACCTGGCGTACGCGGGCGCTTCATGGCTGCGCTTCGGCGCGTCGCGCCGCGGTGCGTCCTCGCTCGATGCAATCATGCCCGCGTACGACGTTCGCCTCGAACGCGCAACCACGGTGCAAGCACCGGCAGTCGAAACCTTCGAGGTGATGTCGCGCACTGAGCTAGAGCGTTCGCCGTTGGTTTCCGCGCTTTTTCGCGCGCGAACGTTCCTAATGCGCTCCAAGAGCGACGGAGCGAAGGGAGGAACGAACCACGAAGAATTGTTGGCCGAACTCGGCCGGCTCGGTTGGGTTGTGCTCGACCACAAACCCGGCGAAGAGATCGTCTTCGGGGCGGTAACCGAGCCGTGGCGACCAGCTCCGACATTCTACGGCCTCGCAAAGGACGAGTTCGTGAAGTTCGACGCACCAGGCTTCGCCAAAATCGCGTTCACGCTGCAGGTGCAACCGCGCGGTGAGGCCACTTGCCTCGTGCGCACTGAAACGCGCGTCCTTACGACCGATGCAGCAGGCCGCGCTCGCTTCCGCCGCTACTGGGCATTTCTCTCTCCCGGGATCGAGCTGATTCGCGTAGCCCTGCTCGCGCAGGTCAAGTCCGAAGCTGAGGCGCGAACACACGCGCAGGCCTCATATTCATAGGTTCTTCGGCGATCGTTCACCGCGCCTTCCTGGATTCAGCGTAGGGTGACGATGTGAAAAATCTTCTTTCGTCACTTGCCGCTACGCTCGGTCTCTCGCTGAGCATCGCGGTCCCTATCTCTGCATCTGCCTCGCCGAGTCCTCAAGTCGTAACGGTTACTGCATCTTCTGAAGCAATGTTCAGCCCGCCGGAAATCACCGTTCACGCCGGACAACCCGTGGAATTGAAACTCGTCGGGAAGAGCGGCGTGCACGGCATCGAGTCAAGCGCGCTCGGAATTCCAGCTACGACGGTTACCCCCGGATCTACACAAACCGTGAAGTTTACGCCCTCAAAGGTGGGCACATATACCCTGCAGTGCACGATTCCGTGTGGAGCGGACCACGGCAAAATGATGATCGTCGTTAAGGTCATCTAGCGGGGAAGCATGTTCGGCGAGGTGAGCACTTCAGGGGCGACAGGGTCAGTATGTTTGGCCAATTAACGCCTGGGGCGGTCGAAGCGCTACTTCACGAAGAGATTGTAGGCCGGATCGGCTACGTCGATCGTCGCGGTCTCCCGACCATCGTTGCGATCACCTATGCGTACGACGGGCGAGCGATCTACGGATACAGCATGCTGGGAGCGAAAATCGAGAGCATGGCAGCGAATCCCAGGGTATGCCTCGAGATTGACCGCATTGACAACGCCGCAGAGTGGCGCTCGGTCCTTGTTCGGGGAACCTTCGAGCTACTCGACGGCAGAGCTGCCGTAGAGGCCGTCGAGCGCATCTCCGAACGCCTCCGAACGGTTGCCGCCGCCACGGCCGCGCCCACAATGGCCTGGCGAACGTTCGTTACCCGCACGGGCGGGGACGGCATCGCGTATCGCATCCACGTTAATGAGAAGTACGGCCGCTACTCGAGCGCCGATTAATGTCTTTGTCTGCGTCCCTTTTTGTTCACGAGTTCTTCTCAAGGTGCATCGCATCTGCTGTTATCCTAGAGCCATGAATGGCAGAGGAGCCAGCCACCGGCGTGCTTTGGGCACCCGATCCCGGCTGCTACCCGGGCAACGCAGAATTAGGCATTGCGTGATGCGATTGGCGCTATGAAAACCGACGGAGACTTGTGCCGGGCCCGCGAAGGTGGGGCCTTTGAAATTTCAGCTCGCGGCTTTACCGTGCTGAACGCGCCACGCATCAATAAAGGCACTGCATTCACGCCTGAGGAGCGACGCATGCTCGGCCTGACGGGATTGCTTCCGTCCGCGGTGCTGACAATCGAGCAACAAGCCGAGCGCGCCTACGACCTATTCAAGAAACAATCGGACGATCTGGCCAGGAACAGGTTTCTGATGGCCATGCAGGACCGAAACGAGACGCTGTTCTTTCATCTGCTGGGCGCGCACATCGTCGAAATGCTTCCGATCATCTATACGCCGACGGTGGGCGTAGCGATCCAGCAGTACAGCCACCAATATCGCAGGCCGCGCGGCATTTTTCTTTCGATCGATCGCCCGGACGAGATCGAGGAAGCGCTGCTTAACGCCGAGGCGACAGCCGACGACGTCGATCTGATCGTAGCTACCGACGCCGAAGCGATCCTCGGGATTGGCGATTGGGGCGTCGGCGGCATCGATATCTGCGTCGGCAAATTGGACGTTTACACCGCTGCCGCGGGAATAGATCCGTCTCGAACGATCCCAGTCATGCTCGACGTCGGAACGGATCGGCAATCGCTCCTCGAGGATCCGCTTTACCTTGGATATCGGCATCGGCGCGTGCGCGGCGAACAGTATCATGCGTTCATCGACAAGTACATATCGACCGCACTGCGCTTGTACCCGAAGGCGCTGCTGCACTGGGAGGATTTCGGCGCGGTCAATGCACGCTGGATTCTCGAGACGTATCGATCGCGGATCTGCACGTTCAACGACGACGTTCAAGGAACGGGCGGAATCGTGCTCGCCGCGGTGATCGCGGCGCTTAAGGTTACCGCCGGCCGAATGACGGATCAAAAGATCATCGTTTTCGGCGCAGGAACGGCGGGTTGCGGCATTGCTGATCTCATCCGCACGGTGATGATAAACGACGGCCTAACCGCCGAAGCCGCGGCGCGCCGGTTCTGGTGCGTCGGCCGGCACGGCCTCCTGATCGACGACATGGGAGAACTTCGCGGCTTCCAAAGACCCTATGCGCGGCCTGCCGCCGAGGTCGCCGCGTGGGAGCGCGATGGCGAACGCGGCATCGGCCTAGCTGAAGTCGTGCGCCGGATCCAACCTACGGTGCTCGTTGGGTCGTCGGGCATCGCGGGTGCCTTCAGCGAATCAATCGTACGAGAGATGGCAAAGGGCACTCCGCGCCCGATTATTCTGCCGCTCTCGAATCCGACGGCGCTCGCGGAAGCCGTGCCGGCCGATCTCGTCCGATGGAGCGACGGCAAGGCGCTGATAGCGACGGGAAGCCCGTTCGATTCGGTCACCTACGGCGGCGTGACGTACACGATCGCGCAAGCGAACAATGCGATGCTCTTCCCGGGGCTTGGTTTGGGGACGATCGTTATTCGCGCAGGTCAAATTAGCGATGGCATGTTTGTGGCCGCCGCGCGCGCCATTGCCGAGATGGTAGACGCATCGCACCTCGGCGCGTCGATTCTCCCGCCCGTCGCGAACGCGCGCGACGTTTCGCTGCACGTAGCAATCGCCGTCGCGCGGCAGGCGTCGCGCGAGGGGCTCGCACGCGTTACCCCGCCGGACTTGAATTCGGCGATTCGCGAGGCGATGTGGGAACCCCGTTACCGTCCCATCAAAGCCGTCTGAGCGGCGCGTGCCGCTTACTACTGAGTAGCTAAGATGCGGACAGCGGCTACGCCGAACTCGAGCATCGGCCGTAGCTCGATCTCCTCGATACAAGCAAATGCATAAACATTCGCCGCATCGTCACGAAGTCTAGCGAGGTCGGTTGTTTTTGCTCGGCCGGCGGGTCAACCCTTAGACGTGGGTGTCGGCTCAGGAGCAGACTCGAACTGCCTGTAGAACGCATCGGTGCTCATTGGCCGGCCCAGAAAGTCGCGCACTTCGGCGTCAGGTTCGTACGTGCGCGCCGGCTCCAAGATCGTTTGGCGGTATCGTCGGCCGACGGCCGGATTTTCCAGGCCGCCGTTCTGGAACGCCGTAAACATGTCTTGTGCATAGACGAGTGCCCACAAGTAACTGTAGTAACCGGCATCATAGCCGAAGAGATGGCCGAACGACGCTTGCGGATGCGTACCTGGAACCATTGCGATCGGAGTGTACTCGGCAGAGACCTGACCCCACACGGCCGTCGTATCGACCTTCGGCCCACTCGAGTTATACGCCATGTCGACCATACCGAGTTTGATTTGGCCGGTCGTGAAGTATGCCTCGTCCACGTAACGTGCCGCTATCATTTTTGCGATCAGGTCGTCGGGCAGCGGTGAGCCGGTCGTCACGTTAGAACTAACTTCCTTGAGAATCGACGGCTGCCACATAAAGTTTTCCAGCATCTGCGAAGGCGCCTCGACAAAATCCTGACGGAACCCGCCGCTGAGCGTTTCGTATGGAGCGACCCCAAGCAGCGCCGCCAAGTTGTGCCCGAATTCATGGAAGAAAACGATCACGTCTTGATGCGAAAGCAATGCGGGCGAACCCGGAGCGGGGCGCGGCCAGTTGCCCAAGATAGCCGTAACCGGCGGACGGTACGTTCCATCGGGCAGCTTACGCGCGGGCAGCAGCGGCCAGTTCGCGAAGTGCGAAAACTTTCCGGGCCGCGGATAAAGATCGAAGTACGTCGTGCCAATGAACCTGCCGCTCTTCGTGTCGAAGACGTTGTAGCTGATGACGTCCGGCGCCCATGCCTTGGGATCGGGAACTTTCACGAACGTCACACCAAGAATCTCATGATATAAGTTCATGATGCGGTCGACAACGACGTCTACCGGAAAGTATTGCCGTATTTCCTCGTTGTCAACCGAATACTTGGTCTTGACCAACTGATTGCTGTAATAAGTGACGTCCCACGGATCGATGCCGGCATTGGCGTTGCCGGTGTCCTGAGCTTTGAGCTGCGCCAATCCGGCGATATCGCGCTTGGCTTGCGGCATAAGCTTGGCATCGAGCGAACGTTCGAACGTCAACACGCGTTCCGGTGTTTTCGCCATACGATCGGCTAGCCGATACGCGGCCCAAGAGTCGTATCCGAGCAAACGGGCCAACTGATATCGAACGCGGATAGCGTTTTCGAGAACTGCGACGTTGGCCGCGGCGCGATTGTTGTAGGCGACGTAGTACGCCTTACGGGCGGCGGCATCACGCTCATTCTGAAAAAACGGGACGACCGTGCTTTCGTTTACCTTGACGGTATACGTGCCGTCCGCATTGTGCGTCATCGTCTTCACGAAACCCGGCGGCAAACTCTGCGCTTGTTCGGCCGTGATTATGAGCGTGGCAGCATCGTTGTTGAGCGTTTCCTGCCACTTGCTGCTAAGCGCAGTCAATTCGTTAGAGAGTGAGATGAACGACTTACGCTTCTCCGCCGACAGGCCTGCGCCTGACTGGCGCGCGCTTACCAGATAGTACTCTAAAAGCTTCTTGTCGGCGTCGGTACGCGCGGTGCCGCTGTGCTGGACATCCACCAACGCGCGATAGACGTCTGGCCGCGCCCCGAACGCCGCAAAGTAATTGCTCTGAGCGATGTTGCAGCGATCCGAAGCATCACGAACGGGCTTGTCGATGGCCATATTGAAGAGGAAGCCCTGGGCGACCAGGCGGTCGTTCAAATCGGATTCCGCGTTTTCGAGCGGAAGCAGCGTATTCCGAAACGTTCGTTGGCCGGGGATTGCCATGACCCGCTTGACGGCGGCGTCAAACGCCGCGATCTGGGTGGTGCACGTCGATGTAATCTGCTCCGGCGTGAGGTTCCAATCGATCTGGGTCGGATGAGCCGGTTGAAGCGGCACGGTGCCCGCGGCCTCCATGGGCAGCGGCACCATCAGCGCCGTCAGCAGGGCGCACACAAAACGAACGACTCTCAGCATATATCGACGATCATTCACCGTGCCGTATCGAAGCCACTTGTCCGAAACGAGCGCCACGCCAACCTTTGAGCATTTTTTGATGTACGCGGCCCCTGGGATATGAGTGGGCCACAATATTTCCGCCCGTAACACGGTCATACGAGAACACGCCATGTTTCGCTATGTCCTCTGCAGTTAATCCGCGTTACGAAGCCGTGCAGAAGGCGGGCTTATATGGCCCTCTGGGTGCGTATGCAGTGCGGAAGAATGATAGCTATAGAATCAATGGCGCTTTCTGGACGCCGGGTTTGCTATTATAGACGCGGATGCAGACGAAGAACGCGGCGCCCCCTACGAAACGAGCGATGCTCGCCTTCGAGCTCAAAGCGGCGTTTTTTCGCGCCAAACGCGTCGCGACCGACGCCCGCGGCGCGACGCGCCGCTGGCCGCTCACCGGCGGTTCTTCCGATGGCGCGCTCCTGGCCGAGATTTCGACGCCGCTCCGCTCCGCGGTCGCCGAAACCGATCCCCGCGAGGCACGCCTCGTCGAAGGTAAGATCCACAACTTGTACGTGGCGCTTCGCCGGCTCGACGGCGCCGTCGTCTCCGGCGGCAGCACGTTCAGCTTTTGGCGACAGATCGGTCGCGCCACCCGCCGCGCCGGATACGTAGAAGGTCGCGAGCTGCGCGAAGGCTGCATCATCCCTACCGTCGGCGGCGGTCTTTGCCAACTCTCGAACGCGTTGTACGCGGCCGCGCTCGATTCCGGTTGCGAAATCGTCGAACGGCACGCGCATTCGCATTTCGTGCCTGGCTCGATGACCGAGCGCGATCGCGATGCGACGGTCTTTTGGAACTACGTCGATCTGCGCTTTCGCGCAAGGCACGAGCTCACGATCCGCTGCCGGCTCCAAGACGATCGCCTGTCGTGCAGTTTTTTGCGCCGGTGACTGCGGCCGTATCCCAGCCATTGCGATCCGTTCTCGACGTCGCCATCGCAGCCGCGCCGCCGTCGTGCATCACCTGCGATCGAGTCGCGTGCTCACGACATCGCAAGATACACGGCGCGAACTCTGTACCGGCGGCAGCATTCTTACTCGACGGCTATTGGCCCGAATACGATGCGTTCGTCGCAACGCAAGCAACGACCAGCGACGTGGCGTTCGTTCCGATCGACGGAAAACGTTTTAATCTCCCCCAATACGCGTGGGCGCTCGCGGGATTCGGCAGCGTGAAGCAGGCGCCGTTCGAAACCCTCGTTCGCGCGGGACGTTCGCGCCGCCTTGCATCGCACGGGGCGGCGCGTCAACGAGCGATGCTGCTCGATGCCGAACGACTCGCCGGTCGATTTGCGCGCCATTTGCCTTCACGCATCGAGCACGTCGTCGTGATGCAGAACCTGCTGCCGTACCTGTGGCGCACGGGTTACCTCGCCGGCCGCACCTTCGACGTGCTGATGACGTCATTGCCAATGAATACGTTGCACGAGCTGCTCGACGATGCCGCGCGCCGGCATCCGGACAGTCCGACTCTCTCGGACTTCCGCGCTCCGCCCGAAATCGTCAAAGCCGAACGTGAGGCGCTCGACCGCGCCCGTCGCGTCGTTACCCCGCACCGCGACATCGCGCGCCGGTTCGGTTCGCGCGCCCTGCTGCTGCCGTGGGTCGTTCCAACCGTGCCTCCATGGAATGCGCCTACCTCTAACAGCGTGCTCTTTGCGGGCGCGACGCTAGGACGCAGCGGTGCATATGAAATGCGCGAAGCGCTGCGGCGAACCGGCACCTCGATCGTTGTCATTGGCGATCGCGACGCCGAAAGCCCCGATTTTTGGTGTGAGTTCGACGTGACGCGCGTGGCGAATTTTCGTCAAGGGCTCGATCTGGCGCGCGCCGTCGCCTTGCCCGCGTTTGTGGAACATCGCCCGCGCCAGCTTTTGCACGCGCTCGCCGCGGGCGCCCGCGTCATCGCAACCGCCACTTGCGGACTGGCGCCGGCGAGCAATCTTACGATCGTGCCGGCCGGGAACGCAGATGCGCTAGCGGAAGCGATGCGGAGCGTCCGGGCCGATGATCTTTTTGCAACCTCAGGCCGGCCGTCCCGGTTCAGGGTAAATATGAAAATTCTCGTTATCGGCGCGGACGGCACGATGGGCAGCGCAGTGGTCGACGAACTCAAGCAACGGCACGAAATCGTCGCCGCGGGAAGGTCGCATGGCGAGCACAAGGTCGACATCGCCGATCTCCAAAGCATTCGCGCCCTGTTCGCAAGTGTCGGTAAGGTCGACGCGGTCGTAAGCACCGCCGGCAGCGTGCACTTCGGTCCGTTGCTCGAGATGACTCCCGAACAGCTCCAGGTCGGAATCCGCAACAAACTAATGGGGCAGGTGCATCTCGCGTTGGAGGCGGCGAAGCACTTGAACACCGGAGGTTCGGTGACGCTCGTCGCGGGCACGCTCAGCAAGGACCCTATTCGGTATGGTGCGAGCGCCTCGCTCGTAAACGGGGCGCTCGAATCGTTCGTGCGTTCGGCCGCGCTCGAATTCCCCGTTGGAACTAGGATCAACGTCGTCAGCCCGACGGTACTGCGTGAATCGATGGGAGCGTACGGCCCCTACTTTCCCGGCAGCGAAGGTGTTCCGGGCAAGCGCGTCGCCCTCGCCTTCGCCAAGAGCGTCGAAGGCGCCCAAACCGGCCAAGTCTACTTAGTAGAGTAGGGAGCTGCGCGGCATTCACGACGAACTAGATGACTCCTACCACAGCTAGCCAGAGAAATGCCAGTGAAACCGTCGTCACCTGCATGTCCGCGATGATAAGCTTGCGTCCATATCGCTCGTAAAAGCGTCTGACGCCGTCATATTGCGACACGAGCGGCGTTCCTGCAGCCAGCGCGAAGCCGATGCCATTGACGCAAAATATGACGAGCGCAAGATACAGCGAGGAATAAGGTGAGCGGATTCCTGGAAGCAAGAACGCCACTACGCTCCCATAACCTAGTGCGAGTCCCGTGCCTACGGCCGCCGAGAAATAAGTCTCTTTAATCATCATGAGGCCTAGACCATCCGTTGTCATGGCGACCACTAGGGAACCTAGAAGCAGCGATGCGGGCAGCAGTAAGTAGAGAACAGGAACCAGCCGTCCTAGACCGTTAGCCTGAAGCAGCGGCAATAGCGCGAACCACGACAGAAATACGGTGCGGTATTCGATCGTCGTGGCCAGACTAAAATGGACGCGCTGAACGAGATCTCCACTCGTGCTCGCGTGCGGCAAGTATGAGATCAGAAACGCGCTGCCAACCCAGTACAGGTACGAAACCAAAAACATGACGACGACCGTGTCGAGAGAAATCTCCGCGCGGCCCGGCCTGTCATGTGCGAGCGTTACGACAAGCACGACGCCTGTAAATGCGAAGCCCGCTAGTGTGCCTACGATCGTGACGTGGAGCTGGGAAACGGCATCCAGCATCCACGGGTAGTCGCGGCGCCGTATCGAACCGCGACGCCCAGCGCTAAGTACGATCGCCAAACCAATCACCGAAGCAACGATGAAGCCTACAAGCGTCCACATTGGCTGTGTCACACGAAGTATGCTGCGCCTCGCCGCAGAGCCTCTTTAGTCAAGAGCGATTTCGGGCTTCTACTGCAACAGGGTTCAGCGGCCGTAGAGCTGGGCGTTTCGTGGTAGCGCCACCGGGAATCGAACCCGCGAATCGGGCCCCGCCGCTCCGCGAGTTTTGCGTAACCCGTTACGATCGTCGTTAGAGGAGCAAGCGCTAACTTTCCCGGTAACTAGAATCTGTCAGGAGAGCCGCAGGTGATCTCCGAGGCTGCTCTAAGGAGCATCAACTTTGTAACGATTTTCCCACTGCGATTTGTTCGGGTAAGGCTGCGGCCTCACGACCTCCCTTGGGAGCTCCCTTGGTACACGAGTTATCGATGAAGGTATCCGTCATTTGTTGGTTCTAAGTTAAGTTGTAATGAAACGAGATGAACGCGATACACGTGCATCACTTGGAGGCCCCTGAAGTGCTCGCGTTCGAGCAAACGCCGCTGCCTGTGCCAAGCGGCGGCGACGCGATATATGGTGTGACAAATGCGAGGAAATCCTTCGAGCTTATTGTGCCAGCGCATTAAACTATAACTGCGATTGGAGAGATCAATGGACGAAGTACAAGTCGAGCAGAAAAGCTATGAGATGCCACCGCACGAGGGCTTTACCGTCGCTCACTTTCTCACAGTGGCCGACCTCGAGCGATCCGCCGAATTCTACAAAACGGTCTTCGGAGGAGAAATTGTGAGCATGGGCGATGGAGACGCACCGCCGTACATCAAAATCGCAAACACGTGGCTCATAATCAACGTTGGTGGCGGTCCGACACCTGACAAACCAACGGTGACGCTCCGCCCGCCTCCCGACCCCAATGAGATCAGTAGTTTCATGAATATCCGTGTAGCAGATATTCAAGCGTGCTACAAGTTATGGAAGAGTCGGGGAGCGACGTTTCTCACTGAACCTCTGGACAAGTATGGTGAGACGCGCTGTTACATCCGCGATCCTGACGGTTACATCATCGAAGTCGGGCAAAGCAAAACGGGGATCCCTTATGGATAAGAAGTGACGTGAAAGCATCTGTGGTGAGCGCGTACGGCGGCCCGGAAGTGATGAAATATCAGGACATGCCGGATCCCAAGCCGGGCGCGGGCGACGTCCTCGTCAAGGTGGCCGGCATCGGCATCAACCCGGAAGACATGCTCGAGCGCAACGGCGACTTGAAGGATCAGTACCCGTTGCACTTTCCGGCGATCATCGGCCTGGACGTGTCGGGAACGGTGGTCGCGACGGGCGACGGCGTCACCGACCTCAAGGTCGGCGATCGTGTCTGCGGGTGGTCGTACCACACGTACGCCGAACTGGTCGCCGACAAAGCGACTCTTTTCGCCAAGGTGCCGGAGACGATGGACCTGGTCGACGCGGCCGCGATTCCGCTCGTGGGCGTCACGGGCAGCCAATTGATCACCGTCGCAAGCGGGTTGCAGTCCGGCCAGACGGTGCTGGTCTCCGGCGCGGCGGGCGCCGTCGGTCGTTGCGCCGTCTACATGGCGAAGGCTATCGGGCGCGCGCGTGATCGCGGGCGTGCAGCGTTTTCAGCTCGACCAGGCGGAGAGCATCGGCGCGGACGAAACGATCGCCCTCGACGACCCGGCCGCCTTCGCGACGATTCCGCAAGTCGATATCGTGGCGAACACGCTTCGCGGGAAAGCGGCGACGGATCTACTCACGAAGGTCAAGGACGGCGGGACGTTTGCATCGGTGACGGGAGAGCCCGACGGCACCAAGGACTACCCGAAGGTGCGCGTCGTCCCGTTCCGCTCAAAGCAAGACCGAGCGGGCATCGCCTTCATCGCCGATGCCGTAAACGCCGGCAAGATGACGATCCCGATCGGCCGCCGCGAGGAGCTCAAGAATGCGGGCGCAGCGCAGGCCGCGTTCACGAAGGGCGGCATCGGTAAGGTGCTGCTCGTCCCGTGAGACGCCCCAGTTTCTCTCGGTATAAGTGCTCTCTATCTGAAATGGAGTCGTCAATGGACGAAGTACAAGTCGAACAGAAGAGCTATGAGATGCCGCCGCGGGAGGGATTTACCGTCACTCATTTTATCACCGTCGCCGACATCGACCGATCGGCTGATTTTTACGAAAAGGTCTTCGGCGGCCGCATTCTGAGCAGAGGCGACAGCAAGGGCGCGTCCGGGCACATTCAGATCGCGAATACGTGGCTCATTGTCAACGTCGGGGGCGGGCCGACCCCGGACAAGCCGACGGTAACGCTCAGCGTCCCCGCCGACCCGGATAAGGTCAGCAGCTTCTTGAATATCCGCGTTGCGGATATTCAAGCGTGCTATGAATTATGGAAAAGTCGAGGAGCCGAGTTCATCACGGAACCAAAGGACAAGTACGGCGAGATTCGCTGCTACATCCGCGATCCTGACGGTTATATCATCGAGGTTGGGCAAAGCAAGCCGGACTTCACGTACGGTTAAGGGTCTGCCCGGTCGGCTACTGGCGTGATCGATGAAAAGGTTGCGATAATCACCGGTGCTTCGCACGGTATCGGCGCGGGCCTAGTAGCCGCATACCGCGATGCGGGCTTCAAGGTGGTCGCCAGCGCACTCTCGATCGAGCACGGCACAGACCCGAACGTGCTGAGCGTTGCCGGCGACATCAGCTGACCCCGAGACCGCCGACCTCATTATGAGTGAGGGCATTGGGAAATTCGGCCGGCTCGACACACTAGTTAATAATGCGGGAGCCTATATTTCGAAACCATTCACACAGTACACCCCGGCTGACTATGACTTGATGCTCTCAACGAACCTCGCCGGCTTTTTCCACATTACGCAGCGCGCGCTGCGTGTGATGGAGGCCCAAGGCTGGGGTCATATCGTGAACATCACGGCGACGGTAGCCGAACAACCTGTCAAAGGTGTTCCGGCGGCGTTAGCATCGTTGGCTAAAGGCGGCTTGAACTCAGTGACAAAGGCACTCGCGATCGAATATGCGTCGTGCGGCATCCGGGTGAATGCGGTCTCACCGATAATCATCAGGACGCATCCGGAGGCATCGTACGCCGGACTCGAATCGCAGATTCCGCTCGGACGAATTGGAGAGATCCAAGACGTCGTCTCTGCCGTGATGTATCTGGAAAACGCTCCGTACGTAACCGGGGAAATTTCCCATGTAGATGGCGGTCAAAGCGCAGGCCACTGGTAGATCTTCGGCAGAGCAACCCCATCGCGAGCTTGGGCTACTTGCTGATCGCCGCACCTAGTGCGTAGTCGATCCCATCGAGCGTCTTCGTAGGCTTGCCGCCCGCAGGGTATTTGAAGAAGCCTATATCGTTGCCATAGTTGTTTGCACCGACGACGGTTTTGCCGTCAATCCAAAATCCGACGATATCCTCAGCGTACGGGTCGGTGGGGTCGTCGATCGGCGTTTTGTGTACGATCTTGCCGCCCGCACCCGTAGTCTGGTAAATCGCCGAGACACCTTGTCCGCCAATGTCCTGGTCGCCAACCGCGACGTATTTACCG
Organism: Vulcanimicrobiota bacterium; assembly: GCA_963735845.1. Lineage (GTDB taxonomy): Bacteria > Vulcanimicrobiota > Vulcanimicrobiia > Vulcanimicrobiales > Vulcanimicrobiaceae > Cybelea. Next base: position 83,422 of record CAVTMN010000013.1, read on the forward strand.
TCCCACCGCACGTCGCCGGGATAGTAGATTATTCCGCCTTTGAACGTAATGTTCGTAAACGCCTTCGCGCCTTTGGAGAGCTCGGCAAAGTGGAATTGGCTTTGTGCTGCGTCGGTTCCGTCAGCGTAGAGATTGCCCTTGGAATCGTAACCGCAAAAATTGAAGTGAGGTATTTTTGAATCCGTATAGTGATGTGGATTGCCTTTAGCGTGTGCGTAGACTGCAACGAGTCCCCCTCCGGCGGAGCTCACGCCGTAGGTCGTGACGGCGAGATTGCCGGTCACCGGATCGACGGAGCACCCAATGTGGGCCCCCCAACCCCCATCCTGAACCGCTGCGACGTGAGTTTTTCCGCCATGCTTATACTCAACGGCAACGTCGCCCACAGTCGAGTTGTTCACAATCCAAATATTTTGTTTGTTGTCGACGCAGATGCCGTCCGGCCCAGCAAGGTCGTCTGTCACTTTTCCCACTAACTTCCCGGCGGGATAGGAATAGACGTCGACCGCGTTCGCGTTGATATCGGAAACGTAGAGGAGCTCTTGTGTTTTTGCCGCGTCGGGAGACATCCACGAGCGTGCATCGTTTGCACGTGCGAACGGAATCCGGAGGCCAGGGACGCCCCCAGTAGTATTTTCGCGATTTCCGGATGGTTGACTGACCTGCAACTGCGCGCTCCGCGGGACGTTCCGGCAGCGGCGAGCACCGCCGCCGCAAGCCGCGAGTACGGTTAAAGCTGCGCAAGAGCCCAGCGCGCAGCGGCTAAAGTCTGAAAACGACATATGCACTCCTCTGAAGATGCATAAACGCATCGGATGCTTGACGTCGTTCGCGACTCGGCTTGGAGTACCATCCTTACATCACATCGCCACCATCTTTACACCGCGCTTGCCTTATCAGACCGAGTCAGTCCAAACTACGGAAAGTCTGAGCGGTGAAAGGCGTGGACGAGGAAGCGATTGTTACCGCCGTGCATCCCGACTCACAGGTCGAAATCGAGTTCCTTCATGCGTCGCAGGGAAGACCGCGGCGCAGGCACTACGCGCCGAAGCGCTCGAGAAAGTTTCGCGGACCTCCTAATCCGCCTACTACATGCTGTCCTTGACTGGAATGTTCGTCAGTGGCCCGTCTCCGCCGACCTGCTCGATGGTAACGCCCTGTGCGACCGACCAGTGATGGACGCCTGCTGGGACTGCAATGAACGACCCCGCCGGTAGCACCCGCGCGTTAGACTTGTCGATGGTATTACCCGTCCCGAACAGAAGCGTTCCTTGGATCACGGTGATATATTCGGCGTGCGAATGGTAATGCGGCTTGTTTGTGTAGCCGTCGGGCATCTTGACGCGAATGATTGCGGTGCCGGATGAGTTCGGATTGCCAACCATCACCGCATTCCAAGAGCCCTTCGCAGGACCGGTGGCGGCCACCCAGTGGAGGCTATCGGACGTAAAAAAGACCGGAGCTGACTGCATCGCGGCGAGCGTAGCGCCGGCGGTCACGAGCAGCCCCAAAACGAGCCACGAGAAGAGTTTCATAGGCTATCCTTTCATCGAAAACCTATTAGAAATGCAACCGGGATTGCTTGCCCCCTTCGCTATTACGAAGGCGGGGGCCCTTTGCGAAACAGATGTTCGTTAGAACGCCCGATGCTGAGCGCAGCGTCGGCCGCTCCGCCCGGCAGTAAGCCGCGCTCCGATCATTAGTCGAAGAGCGGAATGAGCAGAATCGAAACGTTAAGCGCGTTCCCGCGCGTTGCATCGTGACGAGAATTCCTGACGCGGAACCGACATGGTCGTCGTGAATACCGGTCAGGACAAGTGGAGATCGGTGCTAAGAAACGGCTGAGTCCGAGCCGAGGATGGTGAGAGACGGATCGAGCGCAAGGGGCATTAGCGCTCGTGGGCACCGTTCTGAACCGAGAGCTCCCAGCGATACCCGTCCGGATCGTGAAACCATAGACCCATATGCGGCGAGCCCGGCGACGTGGGGCCGATTTCGTCGCCGGGATCTTCCAGGTTTGCCCCGTTTTTCTTCAACGTCTCCAGCGCGTCGCGCAGCGCGCGCATGCTGTCGAGGTTAAACGACAAATGGTCGATCGTGTCCGGATGTGGTGTGCCTTTGAAGAACCCGATGATCATCGCGTCGTTCGTCAGCGCGATGGCCTCATCGGACCGGAACATTTCCTGCAGATCGAAGTTTTTGGTCCAAAACTGCGCGTGCTTATCCGGGTCTCTGACGGCAAGACTTAAATGCCAAACGGTGCCAAGTTGTATTCTCATATTCGTGCCTCTTCGTAACGCGCGAAGCGCCCTTGTACCAGCGGATGATGCGATCATAACACACGCTCACGCTGTTCGGATTCACGGCACTAACAGTAGATCGGTTTGAGCCATCGTTCGTCGAGTAAGAACCGAGCGCCTGAAAGCGCATGCGACGTCGTGTCTGAAATCCGGCGGACGGGCTTCGCGCGCGCGACTACTATGCGCTCATACGGTTCGACGGCTTCGACTCAATGCGCGGAGCTCAAATCGTTTTCGCGGCGCGCGAAAAATCGACATTGATATTCGGTTACGCCGTACCATTAGTGAGTGCGAGAACCACCCAAATTAATGGGCCTGATGTGGTAGCACCAACCTGAATCGAACCCGTACGGAGTTTCGCGTTTTTGAATCCCGGCAGTTCCCGACGAATCCCGGCGAGTTTTGCGGCCGTGAGACGGCCGTTATCCAGCGCAGCTAAAAGGCTACATCGAGGGCGCGCAGAGCGAGAAGTACGAGTCGCGCCCGACCAGCGGGCGCAGGGATTCCCTGAGGTGGGCGGAACGCCGATTTGAGACAACCTAACGGCGGCGTAAGCAGAACTGGTGGCGATAATGAGCAGGCTCGAGATGCAAAGCCTTATAAGGCTTGCGGCGATCAGTTTTATGGTGCTCCTCGCCGGCTGCGCCGGCGGCGGGACCCGCAGTGTCCCGTCCACGCTCGGCACGTACGCCGCAGCGTCCGCCGGACCGGACGACACGACGGCAGCAGGTTTCGCAGCGGAGCCCGATGCCGGCAAGAGCCGGCTCACGCTTAAAATCACCATCCCTGCACCCCCGCACAAGGATTTGCGCGGCACGGTTGCGGCTCAGAAAGGGGCGCGAGGCTATGTCTCGCCGGGCTCCAAAGGCATGACGCTGCTCTGGAGCGGGAAATCGAGCGGGACGAAAGCGTTCGATCTCACCTCCAACAATAAGAATTGCAAGGGCAACCCGCTCGTCTGCAAAATCGCGCTGCCTTTAAATCCCGGCAAATATAAAACGGACGTCAACCTCTACGATCTGGCACCAGTGGACGGCAAGATTCCCGACAACGCTCATCTGTTGTCGGCCGCATCCAACGTTGCGTTTTCCATCAAGAAGGGGAAGTCGACCGGCATCTCGCCCAAGCTTGAGGGCGTAGAGGGGAGTCTGTCCATCGGTCCGCTTCCTAACCAGTGCGCCGGCGTTGCGTTCGGGCCCACGCCATTCACGGTGACCGCCTTGGATGCCGCCAGCTATCCCATAGGCGGCACCTACGCGACCGCGATCGTGCTGAGCGACAGCGACACCAGCGGTGCGACGGCGATTGCGACGAGCGGTGCAGATAGTCCGCCGACCGACACGCTGCTCAGCTCCTCCGACGTCGCTACCCTCGCGTGGAACGGCCAATCGATCCCCGGCGGTGCCGCAACGATCGAAGCCGCCGCCGGTATCGTTCTCACCACCGCGCAATTCACGCCGCAGGTGACTAAAGGTTCCAAAGTTCTCCTCTACAACGGCAGCTCGCAAAACTTTACGGTCCCGGTCTGCGCAACGACCATGTATGTCATCGTCGCTGGAGCACAAGGCGGAGGGCCGTTCTCCAACAATCCTGGTGGATATGGCGGTGAGGTCGGGGCGACTATCCCAACCACGCCGGGCGAGTCGCTTGCGATCTATGTCGGCGGCACGGGTGGCAACGGCACGTATTCGAGCCAGGGCTATGGTGGGTTCAACGGTGGCGGCGCCGGCGCGCCCCCAGAAGGTTCCAAAGCCTTTGGCGGCGGCAACGGCGGAGGCGGCGCGAGTGATGCACGCCAGGGCGGTACTGCGCTGGCAAACCGCGTGATCGTGGCTGGCGGCGGTGGCGGCAGCGGTTATGCCGATGCGCTCATAAGTTCGTTTGGGGGCCCCGGCGGCGGCCTCACCGGTGGGAGCGGCCAAGACGGGTATTGTTTGGGCTTGATGGGCAAAGGCGGCGGCGGCGGTACGCAGACTTCGGGCGGCGCGGGAGGCGCGGGTAACAACAACGGCACGCTCGGGTCGGGCGGAATCGGCTTCGGCTACTGCGGCAGCTCTACAGGAGGCATTGGATTCGGCAGCGGCGGCGGCGGGGGCGGATATTACGGGGGCGGAGGTGCCAACGGCGGCGCTGGCGGCGGCGGCGGTTCGGGTTTCGCCGAAGCGAGCGCGACAAACGTGATCATGAATACCGGCGCGGAATTCGGCGACGGCTTTGCCACGTTATGTTGGGGATACAGCAACAACAAATGCGGCGCGAATGATGCCTTAAGAAAGAAGCATCGCAACTCTAGCGGATCTCACGCCACCTTGTCACACTGAGTAGCGCCGCGAAGCGGCGTTGCGCCTCGCCGCCTGCCCCCGCCGATACCTGCGCGCGCAAGGCGGGTGCGCCCGCCAGAGTAGTGACGTGTTAGCGTAAGAGGCCGGGCTCGCTACGTTGACAGGAGCGAGTATCAAACGCAGTCGGGCCTTACGCTGGACAACTTCGACAAGGTATTGGCGCGGTAAGAAAATCGTGTTCGATCTGCGCGATCCGGAGGCCGTCTTTCGGAGCATGGTGCTTGGACAGCCGTCGCGAAGTTGGCCGTTCGGCGAGAAGCTTCGATTCGGAGACGGCGTGAGCATGAAAAACCTTCGCCTATGCAGCTATGCGTTGAGTTCCGGTCTCGCGGCGGCGTTGCTATACGGCTGCGGCATCGGACAATCCCAGAGCGGCGTGCCGATTGCGCCGGTCCAGCGAGCGGACCGCCACGGCTCTTCAAGCTCTTAACACGTCCTGCACCGATTCCATCGTCATCGCAAGGACGGCACCAGACCATCCGCCGGTCTTCTCTATGTGAACGGCGCGCTTTACGGCACGTCGACTAGGGGCGGGATCCGGCACCACGGCACCATTTTCCGCTTGAGCCCAAGCGGAGAATTTCAAACAATCTATCGATTTGCCGGCGGTGCGGACGGAGAAAGTCCGCGAGGCTCGCTCGTCTACGTCAACGGTATGCTGTATGGAACGACGGCGTACGGCCTGCAAATACAGGCCGAGATACAAAAGACCGTCCCGCAATTGTAGGAGCACACAAAATCGCAGCCACGGTAATTGTCGTATGCGCCGCCGCTTTTTGTTGTTCCGTAAAGTGTGTCGCGCACATTGACTAGGTCCGCGCGAGGGTTAGCCCAACTTCTTTAGCGAGGCCGTTTCCGGTAGCGCCAACGGGAATCGAGAGCGCCCTGCAGCCGGCCGACGCTGCGCGAGGTCGTCGCCATCTCTGACATTCAGGTCAAAAGTCCCGACCGCTAGGCTGACCCGGCCTAACGTGCAGGCGCCCGGGCGAGATACGATAGTGGCTGGGGAGATCTACAATGGAGCGTTTTTTATATCGCGCGATTTTCGGTTTGGTGGCAGCTACGATGTTTGCGGCATGCTCGGGAACCCAGCCGGGTAACGTTTGGACCGGTAGCGCGGCGATGAGCCAAACGGCCTTGTTGCGGACGAGCGCGCCCGTTGTACCGTGGGCGCGTTTGGATATCAACGCGCATCGCGATCTGCGGTCGTCGTGGATGTCCGTCGCAACTGCCAAAGGACGGCTCCTTTACGTTGCTGACGTCAGTGCCGGCGATGTGTACGTTTTTTCGTACCCTAGTGGAACGCTTGCTGGAACACTCACCGGGTTTTACCTTCCGAGCGGACTGTGTATGGACAAGCGCGACGACCTGTTCGTCACCGAGGCCGAGAACGGCGCGATCGTGGAGTTTGCTCGCGGGGCGACGAGCCCGATGAAAACACTTCACGAGAAAGCCGCGTTGGTGCCGAATGCGTGTGCGGTCGATCCGACGACCGGGGATCTCGCGGTCATGAATCAGGGCAATCCATTTGCTCACCAACGCGGCGGAATCGCCATCTACCGTAAAGCGCGCGGCCGGCCGCAGCATTACCGCGCGATGTATCATCCGTATTCCGGCGGTTACGATGCGAACGGAAATCTGTTCGTCGACGGCGAGCATGAGTCGTTTCAAGACTTTGAGCTCGACGAACTGGCCAAGGGTGGCAAGAGGTTCGAGCGCATTTCGGTCGATCAATCATTCGGGCTAGCCGGTGGAATTGTGTGGGACGGCACGCGTCTCGCAATCGGCGATGTCTGGGGATCGGTGATTTACGAGTTCACCGTTGACGGCCGGCAGGCAAGCGAAGTAGGGATCACTCCTCTAACTAACACGGGTCAGTACGTATGGAGCTTCTTCTTGGACGGCCAAACAGTCGTCGCACCAAACTATACGCAGTCGGGCGGTGCCTCGAACGTGAACGTCTTTAGCTATCCCGCCGGCGGTGCGCCGCTGCAAACCATTGGCAACGGCGTCGTGCAGTATCCCGTCGGGGTGGCCGTCACAAGATAAGCGCATTTCGCCAGGCGCGGTCCGGACTAGAACGTCGGCGTCGGCTCGACTCAGGCGCAGGGCTGAGCGATGCGCGCGGCGTGCGGCGCTAACGGCGGACGACCCTCGAGATTTTAGGCGACCACCTCTGAGTTCTCCGAGAGGCAGATCGGAGCGTTGCGATTCGCCGCAGAATCTTCGGTGAGCGCGCTTGGGGAAACGCTATTCACACTGGTATCTATTTTTAGCGACGCACTGCAGAACAAACGATGCACTATGCTTGCGAGCGCGTGGTAGCGCCAACGGGAATCGAACCCGCGAGTCGGGGTCCCGGCTACTCCCGTCGATTACCCGATAGTCCTTTCCTGTACGGGTTTGCACGCTTTCGAGTTCCGTTTGGTCCCTTCGAATCGCGGCGAGTTTTGCGGAATCCGTTAGACGGCCGTTAGAGGAGCAGGCGCTCCATCGGCCGCCTTGACCTAGCTTTCAAAAGTCGCGGTGTAGGTGCGATCGACGAAGCTTGCGCCGCGATCAGGACGAGGGCACTTCGCTGGAGCTAGATCAGCCGATCACATACGAGTTCGTCGATCTCGAGGAGGGGTGGGGCCTCAATAATCAAAATATTCAAATAATGCGATATGATTTCAAGGCCGAGTTTTTTAAGACCCTCGCCCACCCGCTTCGGATCCAGATCCTCGACGAACTTCGGGCTGGGCCAATCAGCGTGGGAGAACTGCGCGAACGGCTTGGGGTCGAGCAATCGACGCTATCGCAGCAACTGGCCGTCCTGCGCGTTCGAAGCTTGGTGCGCGCGCGGCGCGCAGGCAGAACGATTCGCTATGAAATCAGCGATGCTGCGATTTGGCAGGTGCTCGACTCCGCGCGCGTCATCTTTGACAACCAGCTTGTCAGCACGCGTTCCATCCTCGAAGACCTCGCCCGCGAGGACACACGCGACGCTAACCGCCAACAATCGTCGCGGCCTCGAAGGCCGCTTCGCAAGGGAGCTCGCCGCTCTAAGTTGGCGTGACCGTGCGCTTCTTCGGCGTCGGCGCGACATGGGCGGTCTCGTTGCTGGCCGCATACCTCGCGTTTATTGCCGTCGTGCAGGGGCCGGTTACCCTCGCGAGCTTCGCCGCCGTGCCGTCTGCATTCACGCTCGACTTGGGCTTAACTCCGCTCGCGGGGCCATTTCTCGCACTGCTTGCGATGCTCGGCGTCGCCATCGGAGCGTGGTGTTTGCGCTGCGAACGCCCCGTCGACGCGGCGCTCATCGCGGGCTTCGTCGCAACGATGCTTCTCGTGCTCGTAGCCCGCAGCATCTTGGCGTTCGTGCTGGCGTGGGAGCTGATGTCGCTGGTCTCCGCGTTCCTCGTTGGCGCGAATCATCGGCGCAGGGACGTGCGCCGCGCCACCTTCGTCTATCTCGTCGTCGCGCAGAGCGGTGCGCTTTGCATCTTGGTTGCGTTGCTGCTGCTCGCAAGCCACGCTGCTGGGCCGGGATTTTCCGACATCGCCAGCTCCGCCGCGGCGATCCCCGCTGGGACGCGAACGGCGGCTTTCGTCCTCGCGCTGATCGGATTCGGCTCGAAGGCCGGTCTGCTGCCGCTGCACTTTTGGCTGCCGCGTGCACATCCGCTTGCGCCGCCCGGCGCGTCGGCGCTTCTCTCGGGCGCAATGCTGAAGGTCGCGCTCTACGGCCTCTGCGTCGTTGCATTCGAACTCGCGGCACCGGCGCCAGCTTCGTGGGGCATCGCGCTCGTCATACTTGGAACGGTCAGCGCGATCGGCGGCGTACTCTATGCACTCGTCGATCACGACCTCAAGCGTTTGCTCGCGTATCATTCCGTCGAGAATGTCGGCATCATCACGATCGGCATCGGCGTAGCGTTGCTCGCACGCTCGTCGGGCGCCCTCGCCCTCGCTGCGCTCGCGCTCATCGCAGCGCTCTTTCACGCCATCAATCACGGGCTCTTTAAAGCGCTGCTTTTCATGGGAGCCGGCGTCGTGGCGAAAACGCAGGGAACGGTCGATCTGGAAAAACTCGGCGGCCTCTGGGAACGTCTGGCGTGGACGGCGCCGCTGTTTCTCGTCGGCTGCGCTGCGATCGTTGCGTTGCCCCCGCTTAATGGCTTCGCCTCGGAGTGGTTAACGTTCCAGAGTCTCATCGGCGGTTTCACGCTTCCGGACGCGACCACGCGCATCGTGCTGCTCGGCGCGACGGCGGGGCTCGCGCTGACGGGCGGACTCGCGGCCGCATGTTTTGTGAAAGTCTTCGGAGTCGCGTTCCTAGGCCGTGCGCGGCGGCCGGAGAAGTCGCACGCGGTCCAGCCGCAGCAAGAACGCTTCGACGCCACGACCTTCGCGCAAGCACTGCTTGCCGTCTTCTGCGCGCTGTTCGGTCTCATCCCGGCGCTCGCCATCGTCCCGCTCGCGCGCATCGCAGCGACGACGCTCGGGGGTCCTGCATTCGCGGGGGTGGCTTCCATCCCGCCGGCGTCACTTTCCGTGTTGCCGATTGCGCTTGTTGCTTTGCCTTTGGCGGGCGCGCTGGCGTGTCTCGCGCTCGCCGCCTATCGCGGTCTGCGCAGCGTCCCGACGTGGACTTGCGGGTCGCCGGTAACTCCAGCCGCGCAATACACTGCAACCGCTTTCTCCAAGCCGCTGCGTATGATCTTCGCGTTCGTGTTGCAGCCCGAACATCGCCGGCTGGTCGAGAGTGGCTCGTCGCCCTGGTTTCCCGCGCGAATCGTCTACCGTATCGAGAGTCGTGACGTGGTCGACGAAGGCGCGCGGTGGTTTGGCGCGCTCGCGTTGCGCGTCGCGAGGCGCTCGCGGGCGCTGCAGAGCGGGAGTCTGCGGCTCTATCTCGCGTACGCGGTTGCGGCGCTCGTGGTCGTCGTCACGTTGGCGCGCCGATGATCGCACTATCATTGCTGCAACTGCTCGTCATCGCCGCGCTCGCACCGCTGGTACAAGGTGCTATGAAACTGCTGCGGGCGCGCCTGCAGGGCCGGCCCGGACCATCTGCGCTGCAACCCTACCGCGACCTCGCCAAGCTCTGGCGCAAGGAGTCGATCCTGCCGGCCGGCGTCAGCCCCATCGCAGTCGCCGCACCGGGAATTGCGCTCGGCGTGGCGCTGACGCTTGCCGCCGCGCTCCCGCTCGCCGCGCCCGGCATAACGCCGCTCGGCGAGATCGTCGCGCTGGTCTTCCTACTCGCGCTTTCGCGCTTCGTGTTGGGACTCGCCGCACTCGACTCGCGCAGCGCATTCGCCGGCATGGCGGCCAGCGCCGAGCAGACGATCGCTGCGCTTGTCGAGCCGACGCTTCTGCTCGCGCTGCTCGGCGCCGCCGCGCTTGGGGAAGGAACGCAACTCTCCGCCCTTAGGCACTTGCCGTTCGGCCTCGCCGGGCTACTCGCCGTCGGCGCGTTCTTCCTAGTACTCCTCGCTGAGACGGCCCGCGTCCCGATCGACAATCAGGAGACGCACTACGAACTAACGATGATCCACGAAGGGTTGTCGCTCGAGTTCTCCGGCTGGCAACTGGCGTTCATTCAAGCGGCCTCGTACGTGAGGCAATTGAGTTTTCTGCTCCTCGCTGGGCTGTTGCTCCCTGGTGGTACGGTATGGGCCGTAGTCGCGTGGGCCGTGTCGATCGCCGTAGCGGTCACCGTGGTCGAGACGCTGTTCGCGAAGCTGCGTCTGTTCGAGATCCCGCAATTACTCGCGAGCGGCTTCGTTTTGGCTGCCGCAAGCATAGCCTTACGGCTTCTTGGGACGACGCTCTGATGGTCGACGCGATCTTGCTCCTTGCCGGCGCGGTCCTGCTGCTGAGCACGCGGACGACGCAAATGCTGCTCGGCTACGCCGTCTTGGCCGTCACCGTCAGCCTCTTGGTCGCCCCGGCGGCGCTGCACTCAGCGCTTTCGCTCGCTCTGTTCGCCGTATCCGCTCTTCTCAAGGTCGTCGTGGCGCCGTTGGGCATACTCGCGTTCGTGCGCGCAAACCCCAAAGCCGGCGACTTGCGTCCGTCGCTCGCGGCCCCGGTGCGGCTTCTCCTGGTCGTCGCCTTTGCGCTTGCAGCTCGCGGGGCGACGATCCCGTCGCTGGGCGACGCCGCGCTGCAGAGCATCACGATCTACGTTGTGCTGTGCGGCGTCGGCATGCTGATGATGTACCGCAACCTGCTTTCGCACGTGATCGGGCTCTTAGTGCTCGGTACCGGCGTGACGCTGGCCGGCGCGGTTCTCGCTCCGACGCTGCCGGAGTCTGTCGAGCTAGGCTCGACGTTCGACGCGCTCGTGGCGACCTTCATCGGGCTCGCACTCGTGCGCGCGTTCTTCGCGCACAACCCCGTGCTCGACGTCGATGCGCTGCGGAGTCTGCGGGGATGATCATCGCCCTGTGCATCGCCGCGCCCTTGGCGTTCGCGCTTGGGGTGCGGCTCGTTCCGCAGCGCGCGGCCAGGCGAACCGCGCGCCTGCTGCTCGCCGTCGTCGCTGCGTTACTCCCGCTTGCCGCCGCCGGCTCGCTTGACGGACTGTCGCGCGTCTTCGTGGCGATCGTGTCGCTCCTCGGTCTGTTCGCGACGTTCTTTTCGGCGGGAATCCTCGCCGACGACTGGACGAGCGGCTACGCGCTCTGGTCAAGCAAGCCGGTCTACTTCGTTCTTCTCGGTGCGTTTTGGAGTGCGATGCTCCTGGTCGTCATGGCCACGAACTTCGCCGCGCTCTGGCTGGGCATCTCGCTAACGACGCTGGCGACGGCATTCCTTGTCGGCTACAGCGGTGAGCCGGCCGCGCTGGAAGCCGCGTGGAAATACCTTGTGCTTTGTAGTGTCGGCATCTCGTTCGCACTGCTCGGCATCGTCGTACTGGCGCACGTCTCGATCGCGGATGGCCTTGCTCCCACGGCCGCGCTCTCGTGGACGGCAATCGCTGCACATGGGCAGACCGGTTTCGCCGTATTGGCGCGTCTGGCCGTGGCGTTGATGATCGCCGGCTTTGCAACGAAAGCGGGGCTCGTGCCGATGCACGCCTGGCTTCCCGACGCGCATTCAAAGGCGCCGGCTCCCATAAGCGGACTCTTGTCGGGCGTGCTCGTCTCATGCGCGCTGTATGCGATAATGCGCACGCTCGGCATGGCGGTGGCCCTAGGGGCCGGTGCTTTCGCGTCGGCCCTGCTCGTGTGGTTCGGGGCTCTATCGATCGTGGTCGCTGGCGTGTTGATGCTGACGCAGACCGATCTCAAGCGGCTGCTGGCCTATTCGACGGTCGAACATACGGGCATCGTCGCGATTGCGCTTGGCTTCGGTGGGCCCATCGGTTGGTTCGCGGCTCTTTTTCACGTGGTAGTACACGCGTTTGCTAAGTCGTCAGCGTTCTTCTGCGCGGGCATCGTCCAACGCGAGCGCGGTTCGACCGAGATGCGACGCTTGCACGGACTGTGGAACGGCGGCGCGTCCGGCCGGATCCTGCTGGGATCGCTCGGAGCGTTGTCGGGAATGCCACCATTCGGCCTGTTCTTCAGCGAGCTGCTCGTCGTGTATGCCGGCGTCGCGGCTCACAAATGGGCTCCGCTTGCAATCGGTATTCTCGGCCTTGTGCTGGCCTTTGCCGCGATCGCTCGCGCGGCGATCGAGATCGAAGCGGGCGAGGTGCCGAGCGGCTCCGCAAAAACGTCCGCAAGCTCCGCACGGTCGTACGCACGTCTCGCGACATTAACTGCTGCAGTCGCACTGACGTGCGCGCTCGTGCTGGCGCTACTTCCGTGGTCCGTCGCGGGCGCCGCCCTGCAAGCGACAGCTGCGACGATTGGCGGCGCGCGTTGACGACGACTGTTCAACCAATGACGGCCGAGGAGCGCTTCAGGGAGCGCATCCTCGCGGAGGCAGCCGGGTCGGGCGTCCCGCTGGGAGCTTATGCCGATGCCGACTCCCTGCATTACCTATTCCTGCGCGAGGCAAGTGGACCATTCGTGCTTTCGCATCGCCTCGCTGCGAATCGCGCAGCGTGGGCCATCTCGGGAACGTGGCCGGCGTTCTCATGGGACGAGCGCGAGATGGCGCAAGAGCGCGGCGTCCGTTTCGACGGCCTCCCCGACGCCCGTCCGCTGCGGGCGCAAGGCGGCATCCTACCCGAGGCGGTTGTGGCGCATGGCGAGGGCCTGATGCACTTCGTCGTCGGTCCGGTCCACGCGGGCATCATCGAACCGGGCCGGTTCACATTTAGTTCGGGGGGAGCAGCAGTCGTGCACCTCGATGCGCAGTTGGGGTATGCGCACCGCGGCGTCGAGCGTGCGCTCGAAGGGCGCCCGGCACTCAGCATCGCGCAGCAAGTTGCCCGCATCTGCGGAAGTTGTAGCGCCGCCCGATCGTTGGCGTACGCGCGAGCGCTCGAAATGTTATCGGGCGTCGACGTGAGCGCGCCGGTCGATCTCGCACGACTTATCGTCGCAGAGTTGGAGCGTGTCTATAACCACCTTGGTGACTTAGCCGCGACTGCGTCGGGTGCGGGTTGGGCGACCGGCTTCGCGCACGGTATGGCCCTGAAGGAAGAAGCGATGCGCTTGAACTGGATCGCGGCCGAGCATCGGCTGCTCTTCGATGCGATCCTCCCCGGCGGAGTTAGCGCGTCTACGCTCGCCGAGCGGCGCGCCGTTCGCGCGGGTCTGGCGCTGCTTGAGGCCCGGACCGAACGCTACCTGCGCGAGTTGTTCGGGAACGCGTCGCTCGTCTCGCGTTGGCACGGCGCGGGCATCCTTTCGCATGACGTGTCGCGCATGTCCGGCGCCGTCGGCCCGGCTCACCGCGCGTCGCACGGCACCGTCGACGTACGCACCTTTGCCCCGTACGCCGCGTATCGCAGCGTCCCACCGCGCGCCGCCCGCGCCTCAAGCGGTGACGTCTTCGCGCGTTGCCAAGTCAAACGTGCTGAGCTAATGGACTCGTTCCGCCTCGTGCGCGAGGCCCTCGCCATTCTCGGCGAGGCGCCTTTGCCGGCTGTGCAGCATCTGTCGCCCGAAGCCGGCTCGGTCGCGACGGCCGTCGAAGGCCCGCGCGGGGCGGAGGTCGTCGCACTGCGCACAGACCGCGATGGAACCGTCGAGCGACTTCACGTCGTCTCGGCGTCATATCGAAACTGGCCGCTCGTGGCCCGCGCGATGGAGGGGAACATCGTGCCGGACTTTCCGTTGGTCAACAAAAGCTTCAATCTCTGCTACGCGTGCGCGGACCGATAGGTGTAACAATGATGCGCCGCTCACTCGGTATACGCCATCTCTCGTGCGGCAGTTGCAACGGTTGCGAGCACGAGGTGAACGCGCTCAGCAATGCCTACTACGACATCACGCAGGAAGGTTGGGATATCGTGGCATCGCCTCGCCACGCCGACGTCGTGACGGTGACGGGCCCGGTGACAGAAACGATGCGCGACGCAGCGCGAAGCACTCTGGAGGCAACGCCGAGGCCATACGTTGTCGTTGCCGTTGGCGACTGCGCGCTAGGAAAAGGGCCGTGGGCTGGAGCAGCGGAGGTCGGCCAAGGCGCCGTCGCCGAGTTCGGAGCGACGGTGCGGGTCGGCGGCTGCCCGCCGGCTCCGGAGGCGATCCGTTCGGCATTGGCCGAGGCCGCACGTTCCAGCGAATTGCGAGAGCTACACCGTAGACGCAGCGTGGAACGAAAGACCTAGCTCGATTGTTCCGAGTTCGGGGCAAAATGAACGAGCTCATCCGCTCGCAAAGAGCAGCCTCACTCCGCTTGGATCGTCGCGTCCGCCGACCTACGAGCAGGTGCTGCAGCGGTACGCGATCACCTCGCTAAGCGACGACGGAACGGCGTCGACCGGGGCCGTGGGCCTGGATGCTTCGGCGAAAATCCGTTAGACGGATTCGCGTCAAAAACGCATATAGCATATGAGTTTTATAGCGCCAACGGGAAATCGAACCCGTCAATCGGGGTCCCGGCCGCTCCCGTTAAATACCGGATAGTCCTTTCCTGTACGGGTTTTTGCGTTTTCGAGTCCCGGCTAGTGCTTTCGAATCCCGGCGAGTTTTGCGGAATCCGTTAGACGGCCGTTAGAGGACCAACCGCTATCTTGGCTTCGGCGCCATGTAAATCCATTGGGATTCTTGGCTCGACCTCGGCAGACGCGCCCGTTAAACGGCGTTTCGCATTACAGCTCAGTCCACAGAGGGGACCGGTTGGGTCGTACCCCCACGAACCGCGACTTCGCCTAAGTATAAAGTGACTGCGGCAGCGGGTCGTACGCCATACGGCCGGCACGATGGTCGAACGCCCAAAAGTCGACCTCGATGATCCGGCGTGGGCGTATTTTTGGGCTCGTCGAGAGGATGATTATGTCGCCACAACCAGACGGGCATCGGAAATGACCGTACTTCTTCAGTGCTGGCGTGCCGACGATTGCGAACACGTGGTCACCAACAGGCGGCGGCTGAGAATCGTCATCGAAATAGCGGAGCAGGCAACGGCGGATTCAGGAAGTCCGATATGCGATAAGCGACCCAATCAAAGATCAGCATAACAATTGAAATCGTGCGGTACGAGATCGACAACCATCTGTGGACGAGCGACTGTTCGGAATATCAAAAGCAGGGCGCCCAGCGCGCGCGGCGCAAGAATAATCGGTGGGTAAGTATAGGTTCGTCCGCGCGGGCTGGCCTCTGTGGCTGATCCCGCTACCCTACCTATTGTTCGGGATCGCGGCCGGCTTTGCGCTTCCACGCATTGAGCAACGCTACTTTGCGGAATTCGGCCACGTGGTATCGGCCGGATCGGCGCAGGCGTACCTCTCGGCAATGTCATCAGGCATGATAACGCTGACTGCGCTCGTCTTTTCGGTCATGTTCCTCATGATACAGATGACGATGAGCGCGTACTCGAAGCGCCTCATCATGCTCTTTTCCGGACACCCCCTTGGCTTGCACGCGCTCGGGGTGTTTAGCGCGACGTTTCTGTGCGCGCTCGGAGTCCTCCAGTTCGTCGATAGAAATCACGACGGCAACGTGCCTTGGTTGTCGATGGAATTCGCCACGATTCTCTTGGTCCTGAGCATGGTATTCCTCGCTCTCCTCATTCAGCGCGTCGCGCTGCTCCGGATCACCTACATACTCCAGTTCGTCGGGGACAAGGGCCGCGCCGTCATCGCGACAACGCTCCCGCGCTTCGAAAGCAACGCCGCTGAAGAAATCGCTCCGCTGCGACAAAAGGGTGACGCGCTGCGGACGCAGACGCCCCAGCAAAGGGTCGCCTATGATGGCGTGCCGCTGGCAATCGCAAACTTTCGGATCAATTACTTAGTGCAGCTCGCCCAAGAATCGGGCGTCACGATCCTCATGAAATGCGGCGTGGGCGATACGGTCGCGCAAGGAACGCTGCTGCTAGAGGTGTACGGCGGGATGGCTCCGATTGCCGAGCCTTCGCTCTTACAGGGCATCGTCTTAGCGCCGGAACGCACCTTTAAACAAGACCCGAAATATCCACTTAGGCTTCTCGTCGACACGGCTATCATGGCATTGTCGCCGGCGGTGAATGACCCGACGACCGCCGTCCAGGCGATCGACCAGATCCAAGACATATTGCATCGCCTGGGCGGCCGCGTGTTGGAGGCCGGATTCGTCAAAGACGCTCGAGGGGATTTGCGGTTGATCTTTCCGATGCCCACCTGGGAAGAATATCTTGCACTGGCGTTCGATGAGATTCGCCAATACGGTGCCAGTACGATACAAGTATTGCGGCGAATGCGGGCCGCGTTGAACGATCTCACCGCCTCGCTCGCGGATCCCGAGCGGGTCGACGCGGTGCAGAAATACCTGGAGCATCTCAACGCAATGGTCGAGCGATCCAATCTGGACCCAATCGACCGCGCACTTGCGCTACAGGCCGACCCGCAGGGGCTCGGACATACGCGCCCGGCCTTATTCTCTTAGCGCTTATCGGTTTCACAAAACGATGAGGAGGGATGGATAGGCTGGTGCCACTTATTGTGTGCTGCTATTTTTCGCGGCGACAGTCCGCGGGCTCCAACGCCCGGGTGATCGGTCCAGCGGTCACGCCCGATTAGAACTTCAGCGTGGCGCGCATACCCGTAACGACGGCGGTCTGCGTTGCCTCCCCTGGCGTGATGATCTGCAGGTCGGCCCCCAACGTCAGTTCTCGCGTAACGGCGAAATTGTAGAAGAATTCCGAGCCAAATTCGTTACGGATGTTCAAATTGTACAAATAGGGGCTGGGCGTATCGTAATACACACCGAGTCCCCAGTTGTCGAGGCCTCGGCTCCCAGTCAAACCGGTGCCTCCCAGGCCGGTGAAGGGCCGACCAGTGGAGCCTATTCGGATTACCCTCCGAGATACCGAACTGTCCGAACAGCCCGTAGCCTTGCTTCGGATCGGCCTGCGACTGATAGAGATACTGGTCGAACGTGTAGCCGAAGTAGTAGCGCGAGTTCTTGATGCCGGGGGTTTGCGGAGGCAGCGGCGGAAGATTCGTGTCGCCCAGACTCGATAGGTCGGTCCCTTTCTGGCTGCTGTATAAAGCGACGAGACCTTGGTGACCGACAGCCGCTCCGCCCCATCGTGATAGGGAAATTGACGTTCGCGCGGACTGTGACGCCGTTTGCGAACGGGTTGTTGAGGCCTGACCTATTGACTTGGCTGTCCGGATCGTAGACCCACAAGTTGTAGTCGGGACCCTTGGTGCGCACGTTGAACAAAGCGCCGAAGAGGTAGGCCGGGACCGTGCCGCTGGGCGGCGCGACGAAGGTGAGGTTCCAAAAAGAGTCGATGCCGACACCGCCTTTGAACGGTGCCCAGGCGCCGAGATCGATCATGTTCATCTTCCCGACCCGCAACACGCTAGCCGCCGAAGTTTTGCGTAAAGAAAACGCTTGAAAAATCGAAGTCGTTGGTCCCGGGAAATCGCAGCGCCGTATTGACGGGAATTATCACGCCGCCGCTCCTGTTCACGCTACTGCCGAAGTTGTATTCCGCGTGGACGGTCAGGGAGAGTCCCTTCCAAAGACCGAGTGCGGCGAGATCGGCATTGAACAAGAGGTCGGCCTTGGCGCCGTATTCGAAGCCGTGATTCCCGGAGCCGGCGACCAGCCCCTGATAGAACTGGGTGAGCCGGGGCGTGAGCACGAGCCCACGCTCGTTCGGCGGAGGTCTGCGGCGTAGTGATCGGCGTCGGGCTGACGAGCGGCGATGCGCTAGCAGACGGCGTGTCGGTCACGGCGGGCGCCGGCGTGGCGCTCGGAGCGGATACGGCAGCGCGCGGCCACCGAGAGCGCACGTCAAAGCCACGAGCTAAAAGAAGCGTTGCGGCGACGCGGCTCTTCATGCGCGCCGGGTTAACGCGACGCTCTATTATACATCGGTTTCTTGTGCAGCGAACAGGGACTTGTGCGCGAGGCCGAGCATACCGCCCGAGATCGTGTTGGCCTTGAAGCCGTTCTGCAAGAAGAATCCGAGTCGCGTAGTATGCGCGCTGGCCGGAGCGGCAAATAACGCTGATCTCGCGATCGCGCGGCAGCTCGCCAAGACGCGCCCGCAGTTGCGTCAACGGAATGTTGAGCGCGTCCGGTACGCTTTCGACGGCGAGTTCCACCGGTTCGCGCACGTCCAGCAGAAACCCGAGGGTGGGGGAGTGCCAGTGATCCAAGCGGCATATCGCCCTTCAAGCACGTCGGCGGCAACCATGCCCGCGAAGTTGACCGGATCTTTCGCGCTTCCGAACTGAGGCGCATAGCAAAGTTCCGCCTCCTCGAGATCGTACACGGTCGCGCCCATTTGGATCATGGCGGCCAACGCGCTAATGCGCTTGTCGACCCCGTCCTCACCAAGCGCTTGCGCTCCCAGCAGGCGTCCGTCGGATTTACGGAAGATGACCTTCATCGCGATCGGTTTGGCACCCGGATAATATCCTGCGTGCGAATTCGGATAGAGGTAGATCTTCTCGTAATCGGTATCGCCCAGCCGGTTTAGCGTCTTCTCGCTGACGCCGGTCCAGGCAATCACCACGCCGAACAGTCCGACGATGGCGGTGCCTTGGGTGCCGCGGAAGCGCGATTGCCGGCCCGCTATGACGTCGGCCGCAATGCGGCCTTGTCTGTTTGCAGGCCCCGCCAGCGCGACGAGGCTCCACTCGCCGGTCACGAAGTCCTTGACTTCGACGGCGTCGCCGACGGCGAAGATGTTCGGATCGCTCGTGCGCATCTGCTCATCGACCCGGATGCCTCCGCGCTCGCCGATCTCCAGGCCGGCGGCCTTGGCCAGCGCCGTATCCGGGCGTACGCCGAGAGCGAGGATCACCACGTCGGCCGGATACGTCTTTCCCGATTTGGTTTGCACGTCGACGACGCCGTTTGCGGCCTGTTTGAAGCCGGCCACTCCGTCGTTCAAGGCCATCCGGACGCCATGCCGTTCCATGTACGCCTCGACGGCGTGCGCGTGTTCCTGATCGATCGGAGGCAGAATCTGATCGGAGCATCTCGACGAGCGTGACGTCGAAGCCGCGATGGACGAGGTTTTCCACCATCTCGAGCCCGATGAAGCCTCCGCCGACAACCACCGCCCGAGTCTTGGGTCTGCAGGGTCTGGAAGCCCGAATATCGGTCCATGCCGGTGAGAAACGCGCTGCCACGCTCGATCCACTCCCGAATGGCTCGAGCGTCCGGAACCGTGCGCACGTGAAAAATCCCGGGAAGGTCTATCCCTGGTAGCGGCGGACGGACCGACACCGCACCCGGCGACAGCACGAGTTTGTCGTACGGATGCGACGTAATCTCGCCGGTCGCGACGTCGCGCAGCTTGACGGTCTTTTCCTTCGGCGCGATCTCGATCGCTTCGCAACCGGTGCGCGTCTCGATGTTGAACTGGCCCCGGAAGGTCTCCGCGTTTGCGACCAAGAGGCTCGACTCTTTCTCGATCACGTTTCCGACATAGTACGGGAAGCCCGCAGTTCGCGTACGACACGTACGGACCGCGTTCGACCATGAGGATTTCAGCGCGCTCGTCCAGCCTGCGCAGCCGCGCCGCGCATGATGCGCCGCCGGCCACTCCTCCAATGATGATGACTTTCACTTCCTCGCCCTTGCATGCGATTTCATAGTTATCTCCCTTAATAGCGTTCGTGAGTAGCGTTTGTGCTCGGAGTTACTCCGCGCATGGCCCTGACCGTTTGAATCCCGAATGGGCCGCCGGCCACGTCCCGGGGGCGGTGCACATTCCGCTCAACGAGCTTTTGACATCGTTGGATCAGCTCGATCGTACGCGGCCGGTTGCGATGTATTGCGCAGGCGGATATCGCAGCTCCATTGGAGCCAGCCTCCTCGAACGCGCCGGCTTCGAGAACGTTTCCAATCTCACGGGCGGCTTCGCTGCGTGGTGCGAAGCCGGCCTACAGCAGGAGCGAAGCAACGCTAACTAGATCTCGGTATCGTCTACAACCGACATCAGCGCCCCACCGTCGTCCCGGGTTTGTGGGCTTGGATGCTTCGGCAAGAATCCGTTAGACGGACTTTCGTGAAAAACGCTTATACGATATGAGTTTTTATAGCGCCAACGGGAATCGAACCCGTCTTTCCGCCTTGAAAGGGCGATGTCCTAACCGATAGACGATGGCGCCGCGGGTACCCTCACACCCTACCGGGCAGGCGGGGTGCTGTCAACGCTGGGTATTGGTCTCGGCCACGATTTCGAGCGGCGACGTCTCGAGCGTTCCTTTAGAGACTTCGTCCACGCGGGCGGTATAGCGCGCGAAGAACTCGCGTTCGCCGAGGAGGTCGGCCGTCGCCTGATCGACGACGGTTGCGAGGTGGTAATAATCGCCGTCCGGAGTCTTCATCGCGCGATACGTGATCTTGCCGCTCAGCTCGGGGTCGGCCTCGATCGCCTTAACGAAGCGCGCGACTTCGTCGTGCCACTCCGACTGGGAGCCATCCTCGCACCGATACCTAATCAGGACGTGCTTCATCTCGATTATTTCTTCGCTACGCTGATCGTTATGCCAACGAGTTCGCTGGAGTTCTTAACGCTAAACGATTGCGACAGCGGGCCGCCCTTCGGATAGGGCCAGTAACCGACCTTGCGCACCGCGCGAGGCAGTGTTCCGTACGGCATCAAAATCGTGCTGCCGTCCAGCCAGAACTGCGCCAGAAGCCCGGTATTGTTCCCCTTGAAGTTAACGCTTCCAACTGACGTGCCCTTAGATCCGGCCATCTTGAAGCGATAGATCGTGCGCGTGTAAGTGTCTTGCACCGCAAGGTACTTACCGTCCCACATCACGCCGCCCGGATAGCCGATCGTTTGATCGAGTGTGACGCTGTTCAGCGTGCTGCTGCCGTAGGCGAGTTCCGCGAACTGCGTGTTGTAGCTGCCGTAGTCGGCGCCGTCGACGAAGAGATTCCCCTTGTCGTCGTAACCGCAGAAGAAATAGGCGTTAAACGCCTGAGTCCTGATACGAGCTCGGAATGCCGTGCCCGCCGTGGAAAATCGAAACGCTGCCGGGCCCGAGCGAAAGCGTGCTCGCGTAATTGGCCACCGCGACGTCGCCGCTTTTCGGATCGACGGCGCAGCCGAACGGGAAGTGCCCGAAGTCGTTGAGCTCCTGGATCGACTTCGTGCCGCCGTGCTTGAACTCAAGGACGTCGAGGTCGTTCGTGTTTACGACGAACACGTTGCCGCTCGCTGTCCGAACAGAGGCCCGCGGGCGAGTGGAAGCCTTTAATCAGTCCCACGAGTTTGCCGGCTGGATACGTAAACATGTAGACGCTGCCGCGCGCGTCCGACACGTAGAGCAGATCGCCACCTGCGGCATCGGGTGAAACCCACGAGCCGGCATTGTTGAACCGAGCGTGCGCAGCGCCCATCCGCGTCGCGTCCGACGGTGCCGCTCCCAGCGGCGCCTCCGGCGCCAACGAGGTTGCGGCGCCGCCGCAACCAGCGAGCAGCGCCGTGCTCGATAAGAATTCCGAGGCCCAAGCGGCCGTTCGTCATCGCCTTCATCTTTCTAAATCGCCTGAATCTTGGCCATCATCCCGGCATCTTCGTGGTCCAGGATGTGACAGTGGAAAAGAAACGTTCCCCTGATGACCGGATCTCGGAAGTCGGCGATGATCACCATCGTGCCCGGTTTGCCGTCTTTGCGCCGATGCGGCAGGACGACGCTATCGGCCCAGTAGGGATGCTGGAGGCGGACGCCGTCGATCTGCTTTGACTAGGAAGTGCGTCTGGTGCAGGTGGAAGTCGTGCGTCTCCTCGGTGACGTTGACGAGACGCCACTCTTCCACCGTACCGGTGTGCACGGTGAACATCGGCGGGTCGCTCATGTGAAACGCTTTGCCGTTGAGGAAGAAGCGCGACGCGCCTTCACTGAAGACGACGACGCGCTTGGCCGCCGGCGGCGGTAGCGGCGTCGTGTAAACGTTTTGTGGTAGCGGCGCTCCTACGCTGAGTGCACCGTGGAACGACGTATCGCGTCCACCGTTCTTCGGCGCGCGCATCTTGCCGAGCAAGATATCCGGATCGCGATCGCCGGTCAGGCCGGTGTCATAGCAGAGCGTCCGGAAGCTGCCGTAACCATTTTTCGGTCCGGTGACGACGAACTCAGCTCGCGCGGCCGGCGGAATAACGATCGACTTCACCGTTTCAGTCGGCGGCGTGGACGGCCACGTGTCGAGCGCGAAACCGTCGATTGCGACGACGACCAAATCGCCGCCGGTCGAAAGCTTGAGCGTCTTGTGCCCGGTGGCGTTAACCACACGGAAGAACTGCTTCTCACCCGGCGCGATTGTGATTACCGGCTGGAATGCGCCGTTAAGCGTCGTCACCAAGCCAAGATCCGAGCCGCACGGCTCGCTGTTGATGATTTTCGGCTGGGCGGTCGGCGATGCCATCGCCCCCATGCCGTCCATGTGGGACATATTCGAGGAACTGTCGACGTCTTCGTCGTCGCCGCCGACCGGCGGAGCTTTCTCGCCAACACCGACAGCGCGCACGACGATCATGCGTTCCTTCATCTTTGCCAGGCCCGGCAAATGATGCTCGAGACCGTTGACGATAATCGCGCCCGACATGCCGCCGGAACCGACTTGATACGTCGTCTGGCCGTGGACGTGCGGATGGTACCAATAGAGCCCAGGCTCTTGGTTCTTGGGAACGTGCACGACATAATGCAGCGTCTGCCCCGGTCGCGCGATCGTTCCGAGAACGTCGTCGCCAGGCGGTCTGGGCGAGGAACCTAAACCGTGGAAGTGGATGTTGATGTTGTCCTTCTCACCCTTGCGTGGCAAGAGGTCGATCTTCGACAGTCATCTCGATCCGATCGCCCGGATTGACGCGAATCGTCGGCGCGATGCCGCCCAATCCGTCAAAGACAAACTGCGGGAAACCGGTCGCACCGCTAAAGGTCACCTGGAGATCGACCTTCGCAACGCCGTTCACCGACTTCACGACGGGCGGCTCGGGCAACTCGTTGACGTTCGTCGGGGGCCCTTGCGGGACCGTCTGCTGCGAGTTCGGCGGAATCGGGTTCACCGGTCCGCTCGCCTTTCCGCCGCATCCGGCGAGCCAGGCGAAGGTAATTAGAAAAGCGGCAAAACGGCGTAGCACGGCATCTCCTCAAGAGTAGAACGCGGCGGGCCGGCTTTTCATTCGGCCAGCGACGCCCAAGAACCCTCGGCAAGCTCCCATGATTCGCTGCCCAGCGCTTGCCCCGTCAAACGAGGCAGGTAACTTACGAGGGCTCGCTCGCAGCGGCTTGGAATTGACTTGTTCTATGGATCTCGGCGTCGTCTTCGGCTTATCCGGTATCGCCGTCGGGCTTGTTTCGCTGGTGTACGCGCGTACCCAAGCGCTCAACGCCACGCGTCAGGCAGATGCCGCACATCGTGCGGCGACGATGGAGATTCAGAATGCCATGCTCCAGCGAATCAACGATGTCCGCAGTCAGCTCCTCAACAGTCCGGCGGTCCTCAAAGAGTATCTCGACGCGAATCCCGGCATGCGTGAGCTCTATCACGATCCCGAATACCTAAGATCCGCGATGTTTGTCCGTAATGGCATAGACAACTTGCAAGACATTTATTTTCTTCGCAAACAATCGCTCGTGGACGACCATCATTGGCGCAGCTGGGCATCGTCGTTCGTCCCCATCGCGCGCATGCCGCTAACCCGAAGGGTCTTCGATAATGCGGTATCGCGGCAAGCGTTAGCCCCAGAGTTCGAAATATTCCTCAAGTCGATTTTGGACGGAGAACCTGCGGCCGATCCGGCCGAGCGCACTTAGCGTGCAGTTCGTCGACGACGATATGGGCGCCGAATATCGTTACTCGTAATATGCAGATCGGTAGACGCGACGGTAAAAGAGCATCGGCACGATCCCTGCGAGCAATAGGGCGAAGACGGTCGCGTTTGCCCTAGGGCCGGCAGTGAGAACCTGGGCGATCGCGACGCCGAAAACAAAGAGTGCCGGCGCGATCGGCCAGAGGCGGCGATAGTGCGCGGCGCACGCGATGGCCGCCAATCCGTAGAAGATCGCGACTTCCACACCGATCGCATTGATCGACTCCGAAAGGATTTGGTTCACGCTCGAGCTGGTTGCGGCGAGACCGAAGAGCGCCATTGAAACCAATCCGATGGCGATCGTCGCGTTCCAGGGTGTGAGAAAGCGCGCGTTGAGCTGCCCGAAACGCTCGATCGAGCACGTCGTCGCGCCCCATCGAAAAGACCAGGCGGCTTCCCGATACGAGCGTCGTCTCGAGCGAGCCGACCGCGCTGATGATCACGACAATGATCGCGAGATCGCCCCATGGTCGCGGCACCACCGTGTTGGCGAGCGCGACCAAAAGATCGGAACCCGAGTCGGCAATCGCGCCGGCCGACATCAGCAGCTGCGTGCCGACGGCGGTAGGAAGGAACAGCGTGAGGATGATCGCCATGCCGAGAAGTCCCGACAAACCGGGTGTGCGATTGCGGTCGACGGTCTCCTCGGAGAGGTTCGACGAGACTTCCCAGCCCCAGTAGAAGAACATCGTGACGAGCGCGCCGGCAACGAAACCGTGCCAGCCGCCATTGCCGGCCGGCGACAGCCAGGACCAGCTCGGGTGATTGACCGGATGCGCCAGACCTTTGACGACGGCGCCGACGCCGAATAGTGCGCAGCCCACCGATCTGAATGTAGGTCAGCACCTTTTGAAATCGCGCCGTCGTCTTGATGCCGAGCATCACGATCCCGACGACGATCAGGAACCAGATCAAGCCGATGCCGGTAACGAGCGCGACGTCGTGCGTGCGCGACGGCGCGACGACGTCAAGCGTCGCATCGGCAACCGGCAGCGACCCGACGACCATGAACAAGACTTGCGCGACTAGCATCGCCCAGCCGGCGAAGAACCCAAGCACCGGATCGACGGCCGAGCCGACCCACGCGTACGCGGCGCCGGCGTCGGATCGCCAGCGGTTGAGGTAATAATACGAGAGCGCGATTCCGAACATCGGTATCGCGCCGAACAGCAGCGCTCCCGGTCCGGAGAGTCCGACCGCCGCTATGAGTGTCGACGTACTGGTCGCCAGCGTGTTCGCCGGCGCGGTGCCGGCGACCGAGATCAGCGTCGACTCGAGCGCCGAGACCGCGTTGCGCTGTAGATGCATCAACTAACCATGTCCGCAACGCGTTCCCACGCTCCCACGAACGGGAGAAACCACGGTCGTCCGTCGAGTAGAGCCCGAACGGTGCGCGCGGCAGTTCGGGTGCGAACGGCACCGGGGCTCGTCCCTCAACGATCGGCTCGAGCAACGAGCGTGCCGAGCAGCGTTGCCAGAGCAACGCCGTGTCCAGCGTAGCCGGCCGCATAGTGGTAATCATCGATGACCCCCGCGTGCGGCATCATATCGAAGGCGACGTCAATCGAGCCGCCCCAACCGTAATCTACACGAGCGTCCTTCAGTTGCGGAAACATCGCGACCATGTCGCGCTGCAGCACTCGCGCGCTTGCGCGTGTCGTCTCCGGCGTGGCCGGCACGAACGCCGCCCGCCCCCCGAAGAGCATGCGCGAATCGGGCGTCAATCGAAAGTAGTGGAGCAAACGCTTTGAATCGAAGCACATGCGGCTTCGCGGAATGAGATCGCGAGCGACCTCAGCCGGGAGCGGCTCGGTGGCGATGACGTATGAGCCTAGCGGTACGATGCGCCGGCGCAGCTGCGCGAACGCCGCTCCGGTATACGCACCGGTTGCAACGATGAGGTGCGACGCCGTAATCTCACCGCGGCTCGTCAGCACGCGCCAGCCGGCCCCATCGCGCTCGACACGACGAACCGGGGCTTGCTCGGCGATCGTCGCACCGGCGCGGCGCGCCGCGCCGGCAAGGCCGAGTACGTAGCGATACGGATCTATCCCGCCGCTGCTCTCGTCGAGCAGTCCGCCATGGAACGCGGAAGATCCGATTTCTCCGGCGAGTTCGTCGCGGCAGAGCACCTCGACGCGATGTCCGAACACCCGATCGAGCAACTTCTGCGCGCGAGTAAGTCCATTGAAGTGCCCGGCGCTACAAGCAAGCTTCGAGATGGCCGTGGCGCGAGTAGGCACAGTCGATGCCCTCGGCTTCGACGATTTGCTTCGACCGCGTTGATCGCCCGCAACGATGCGTCGAACAACGCGCGCGCCCTCTCCTCTCCGTACCGCCGCACCAGCGTTTCGGGGCCGAGCTTGAGGCCGGTGAGAACCATGCCTCCATTTCGCGAGCTTGCACCCGATCCGACTCGATCCGCCTCCAGCACCACCGTCGTCTTCCCGCGCCGCGCGAGGCCGAGCGCGGCGGCGAGCCCCGTGTAACCGGCACCGGCAATTGCAACGTCGGCGCGATGCGGGAACCGGCGCGGGCTCCGACGGCGGCGCGGTAAACGGAGCAACCCACAGCGGAGCTTCGATCACTTCGCGAAGCGGTCTACATCTTGAAGTTGAACGTACACGAAGAAGTTGAATGGCTGGACCATTGACGACGTTCCTGACTTCGGTGATGTTGAAGAACGTCCCGTACGGATAGCGCACCTGAACGGGCGGAGTCTTCAAGAAGTTGCCGGCCGAGCCCAAGAATGTTCGACGGCAGCGAGGAGTAGACGCAGGTGAGCGGATTGTCCCATGCATAGCCGCGTTGGAAGCACTTGTTATAGATATTGACTGCCGAGACATCGATGGTAAGGCGATTGCTGACGTCGTAGCTGCCCGAGAGATTCAACGTCAGCTGCGAAGGCTGCGAGTACTGACCGAGTTGATCGAAGTGATTGCCGTTATACGGGTCGGGATAAAGAGGGCGCCGCCCGAGCCGCAGAACGCTCCGGGCGTTTGCGGCGTGGAGGCCGGGTCGCGCTTGCAGCCTTGCGGCACGTAACCCGGCCACACCAGCGGCGAGCCGTAAACCGACCCGTTGCTCCAATGCACCGACGGTGTCACCGCATAGCGCCCGTGGCGATAGTTCACTACGAGTGCGACAACGTCGGGCACGTCGAAGCCGTTGGCAGCGTTGAAGGGCGACGGAATAACGTCGTACGGAGCGTACGATCCGTTCACGTCGAAGAGCGGCTGAAGCGCATACGGGCAAGACGACGATAGCGTCGGGCAATAATATGGATTCTTGACGTCCACGGTACAGTGACGGCCGCACGAGTTCGTAAACCCCGGCTGCGCGTTGGCCGCGTATTTGCCCGATCCGCACGCGGCCCAGTTGGCCGAACTCGGCGTAACGTTCGCGCAGGCGGCCGTATACGAGTTGTACTGTTCGATCGGACCGTTGAGACTGTCGATCACACTAATCCCGTTGATGGGATGAAAGTTGATGCGGTTCGTCGTGTGCGTGTACGACAGGAGATAGGCGAGGCCGTCCCGGGAAAAATCGCCTCCTTGCAGCGCAAACTCGAGGCCGTACGACTTTTGCGTTCCCACGTTGAGTCCGGCCAGCGTTCCGCCGAGCGCGTCAATGGATTGGAACTGTACCTGGTTGCTCGTCGAGCGGTAGAACGGCGTGATTTTATACGAGATGTTCGTACCCTTGAGATGCTGCTCGAGCGAGAGGTCGTAGTTGTTCGAGGTGTCGGGATACAACTCGTGATCGGGCGTATGGTAGCCGTACGAGTAAAACTGTCGTACGAACGACGCGAGATTTTGCTGCCCGGTATTGTATTGGTAGTACGACGACGCTTCGGCTCGGGCGTAGACGCCCGCCGATGCGCGAATGACGGTATTCGGATTGAGCGTCCACGTACCGGAAAGCCGGGGCTGGAAAGAATTGTGAACCGATAAACCTGCACCGGTGTTATAAAGGCCGTTCCCGGGATCGGTCATCGGCTGCAAGTTTGACGGACACGGGCCGAATCCCGAGCCGTTCCACGTCCAAACCGGCGCCGAACCGAGCGCGCCGCAATGCTCCTTATTGAACTGCGTGAACCAGAACTGACGAGCGGGAAATCCGTTCTCCAGATCGCTCGTCGCGTAGGCAAAGTGATCGAATCGGGCGCCGACGTTGAAGGTGAGCTTGTCGTTTGGCTGCCAGAGATCGGTCAGCGAATACGACGAGAAGAGCGGCATGACGTTGTCCACTTGCGAGCTCATGCCGTTCTCGGTAACGACCCAATGCGCGCGCGCCTTCGCAGCCGGCGAACCCGGAGGCGCCGTGCCCGGCTCGAGGTTGATGTGCGGATCGTTCGGACCGTTATAGCATCCGTTGGGCGATAGACAGCCGCCTTGACTACCGGCATCGAAGCAGCTCCACCGCTGACCGGTGACGTAGTTGTAGCAGTTGCCGTCTTTTCCGATGTAGCTCGTCAGGATCGTGCCGAGGCCGGTCGGCGCCAAGCTCGTCGCGGTTGGGTCGGTCGACGAGAACGTCGCATTGTAGGTCTGCAGTTCTTGCTGCGAATACGTAGCGCCGCCGGTTAGCAGATTCTTGGCCGAAAGCTGGTCGGAGTAACTCAACACTCCGCCGTAAATGTGACCGTAGACCTCGTAATCGGCCAACTCCGCGCCGAAGGTAAGCTCGGCGCTGGTCGGCGCGGTGATGAACCAGTTCGTGTACTCGCTGTAGGCTTGAAAACGCAGAAACGACCGATCGTTGAAGTTCTTCTGATATTGGAACTTCTCGATCGCATAACCGTTGTAGGAGCCATCACGCTCGTTCGGATCGACGAAACTGCCCAGCGCGTGCTGAACGCTGTTGGGAAACGGCGAGAGAACCAGGCCAGACTTCTGCGGCGTCTGCATAACCTTACCGGTGTAGTACGTCGAGTCGAACCACGTAACCGGATATTCACCGAAGGCCGCGATGACGTTGGGCCGCCCAAGCTCGTAGGCCGAACTATAGAACCAGGTGTTGATCCCGCCGGCCACCCACAACAGCTGAATGTCGTCCTTGAGGTTGCTCTGGCGATGTGGAATGCCGAAATGGAAGTTGGCGACGTTCTCGCGATCGTAGTTTGTGCCTTGCGCGTAGCTGTTTCCCGGCGAGAACGCGGCGCCGTAGTTCGGCGCGGAGCACGACGGATGTTTGGTGACGGCGCAGTGTCCGTCCAAGATGTTGTAGGTTGAGTTCGTCGTCGGAATCGCCAGCGGATAAAAGTAGAGCGGATTGCTCGCACCATTGAACTGATCGTCGTAACGATAATCCTGGTTGGCCCCGGCAAATCCGATGTAGTAGGAAAAGAGACGATCCGGACTCGCTCCCGATGCCTCGGCGATCGCTGCATGATAAAAACTCGGAGCGCCGATGCCCAGCGATAGATCGGCGTAGCCCGGGTAGGTTCCCGTCTTGATGATTTGGTTGATGTAGCCGGCAAGACCCGACGAGTTGGAACTGGCGGCCGTACCGCCGGTATAGATTTGAACCTCCTGCGTGCCCAGCGTGCTGAGCGTGGCGATTGGATTGAGGTCCGATTGGCGCGTCAGCGGCAGGCCGTCGAACTCGTAGGCGACCTGCTGATAGTCGCCGCCGCGGACATAGACGCCCTGATTCCAACCCTGCTGGTTAGTCGGAACGTTGACGCCGGGAACGCTCGAGATCGCACCGTAGACCTGATTCATCGAGCCCGCGCCGCTGGCTGCGACCGTCGTTTTGATCCCGCTGCTGTTGACCGAGTAGAGATCGCTGGTCGTGCCGGGACGAACTTGGCTGTTGGCGTTGCGCGAGCCGACGCGGCCGATCGTCTTGAGCGTCGGCGTCATGGTAATGCTCAGCGTGAGCGGCTGGTCGGCGAAGATCGAGACGCCGGTTTGCGAGGCGGGGTCGTAGCCGGCTCGCTCGGCCCGGACGACGTACGTGTCGGGGGCAAGCGAGATAAACTGAAAGCGGCCTCCGGAGTCGGTCTGCGTGACCGCTATCTGCGAGGGCGACGTCGCCGTGATGCGGACCCCGGCAATCGGAGCGCGGGTTTGCGTGTCGACCACGCTGCCGCGTAGGGTTCCAGTCGTTCCGGCCAGCGCGCCGGGCGACAGCCCACACGCCACGGCGTTCGCCAAAAGACAGACCAAGATGCACCGGAGCATCGTTGCCCTCCCTCGGTAAGAAGCCTAAGCGCCTTCCTCGGCTCTTAACCTAAGGATTCTTGATCGACAACCAAGCAGCCTTGGCCACGCCAGGTTCTCGAGGCGTTGCGGCTGTGAACCGGGCTCGATGCGACTATTTCTGCGCCGCCGTCACACCGAGCGGGGTATCGAAGTTGCCGGTAAACACCGCGATCGGTGAACCGCCGGCCGGGTACTTGAAAACTTCGCCGTTGTCGTTACCCGCATCACCGCAATACAGCAGGCCCTTAACGATCCACGTCTGCGCGCAATCGCTGGAGCCCGTGAGCTGCACGGTGTTCTTCAACGTTGCCGTCGTTCCGCTGACCGTGTACTGATACAGCGCGTTCGTTATTTGATCGAAGACGGTGATGTATGTGCCGTCCCACTGCACGGAGCCAGGGAACTGCACCGTGTTGCTCGTCGTGATTGTTTGGAACTTACTGCTGCCCTTCGGGAGCTCAACGAGCCCGAAGGAACCGCTGTGGTTAAAGCCATCGGCGAAGAGATTACCTTTGTTGTCATAGCCGTCGAAGTACTCTGCGTCCAACGGCGTGCTGTAAACGGTGCCCGACCCGCTCGCGTTCTTGAAGATCACGACGTCCCCGCCACCCGAGCCCGACTCGAAAAAGACGCCGACCGCAAGATCGCCGCTGCTATTCATGGCGCAACTGGTTGGAAAAGAGTAAGGGAAAGACAGCGTCTTGATCGGCGTGTCGGGAACTTTGTACTCCGTGATCTGCGTGGGGCCCCCGATGTTCCACATGATCTTCTTCCCATAACCGTAGAGGACGTTCGTGCACCCTTGGCCACCGTCGCCAGTAATCTGAACCGATCTGCTGCGTGCTCTTTGGGTAGTCGAAAATGCTGGCGTACGTTCCGTAGTAGTTGAAGACGTACTCATATTTTTTCTTTCCGTGATGGTCGGGAACCATCGTCGCATAACGGGGCATCGGGCTCAGACGCGCTGCCGTTACCGGCCTTCCGTTCACGTAGAGCATCCTACCGACGTATCGCACGTTTCGCTCGGCGGTTGACGGCGCTACCGCCGAGCCGCCACCACATGCGGACAAGATCGCGAGTGCAAGCAGGGCACCAGCATACTTCACTAGACCAGTCGAGTTCATTAAACGCTGCTCCTTTATAAGTGAAGGTCGCATTACTTCGTTAGGCGTCTAACCTTGACGGCGGGCGGGACCGACACGTCGATTCGTCCGCACCAATCCGCGTCCACGGCACGTTCAATGCGATCACGCTCGATCAGAATATCTCAGGACCAGGCCACGTTCAGTGGGACGGCAACTACATAACGATAGAGGACACTGAGGCTCAGCCATCGGTGCTCTATCGCTTTTCAATTAGCGGAAGCGCGGGTCACGAAGTTGGGTCAACCGTGCTCAACGGCCCGAAGACCGTCTATCAGCTTTGGATTCAAGGCAATAAAGTGGCCGGTTCCACGTCTGATTCGTCGGTCGATCTATGGGGCTATCCCGCTGGCGGGTCACCCATAAACAAGATTATTCTGCCCAGCGGGGCCGGAGTCGTTACGGTCAGCGCCGCACCGCACCACTAACGAAAGCAGTTGTTCCGAGTCGTTCCGAGTTAAAACGTAAATCGTATGGGCCTGGTAGGATTCGAACCTACGCGCAACCAGTTATGAGCCGGCCGCTCTACCGCTGAGCTACAGGCCCGTACGTCAAACGGTTGCTCTGCCTTCCCTCCGCCGGCGCGCTCTTCCCGCGGCAATGTACCGCTGCTTCGCGTGGAGAAGGCTCGCCGGCAAAGGAGGCTGATGCCCATGGTAACGGTCGTCTATTTCTTGCACGTGCTGCTCGCTTTTACCGCGATCGCCTTCTTGGTCGTCCCGGGACTGATTCTCGAGATGGCGGCGCGCACCAAAGACGTACCCTTTATCCGGCGCCTCTTTCGCTTGGCGAGCTTTCACGGACGCGTCGGCGGCATGATTGCGCTTGCTCACGGCGATCGTCGGCTTCATCGTCGCTTGGCGGCTCGGGATTCCGTTGAACGCCGGTTGGCTGATCGCGGCCTACGTCGTCTTCGTCGTGGTCGTGTCCTGCGGCATGGGTTACCACGCTCGCCGCGAGATGCGCATCGCGGCGCTGGCAGAAGTATCGCCCGACGATGCGCCCTCTCCCGAACTTGCCGCGGCAATCGACGATCCGGTCGCCGTTCCAGTCTTTTGGGCCAGCGGCATCCTTTGGATCCTACTCATCTGGCTGATGGTCGCGCGGCCATTCTAACCCCGGAGCTGCGAACGGCGCGACTGCGTCTGCGTGCGCATCGCACCGCCGACCTCGACGCCTGCGCTGCGATGTGGGCAAATCCGCTCGTGACTAAACACATCGGCGGACGGCCATCGTCGCGCGGAGAAACGTGGCAGCGCATACTAAAGTACGCCGGCCTTTGGACCATTCTGGGCTACGGTTACTGGGCAGATCGAAGAACTCGACGGCGGCGCGTTCGTAGGCGACGTCGGCTTCGCCGATTTTCATCGCGAAATCGAACCGCCGATCGACGGAATGCCCGAGGCGGGCTGGGCGCTCGACCCGCGCTTTGCCGGACGCGGCTACGCCACCGAAGCGCTGAGGGCGGCCTTGACGTGGGCCGATGCAAATCTCGCTGCTGAGCGCAGCGTCGCCATCATCGCTCCGGAAAACACCGCCTCGATTCGCGTTGCGGAAAAGACCGGTTATCGACAGACCGGACAAACGGAATATAAAAACAACCCGATACTGCTCTTCGCCCGTCCGCGAGCGGGCGACTACGACAACCTGCGGTAAATTCGCGCGCCGGGATAGCGCGCAGACTCGCCGAGCTGCTTCTCGATCGCCATCAGGCGGTTGTACTTCGCCGTGCGATCGCTGCGTGAAAGCGAACCGGTCTTGATTTGACCGGCGCTCGTCGCAACCGCGAGGTCGGCGATCGTCGTGTCCTCGGTCTCGCCGGAGCGGTGCGAGATGACCGTCCCAAAGCCGGCCTCTTTCGCCATCGCGATGCAGTCGAGCGTCTCGGTCAGCGTACCAATTTGATTCACCTTGATGAGAATTGCGTTGCCGGCTTTCTCCTCGATGCCGCGCTGCAGAAACTTCACGTTGGTCACGAAGAGATCGTCGCCGACCAGTTGCACGCGCTCGCCTAAGGCGGCCGTCAGCTTCTGCCAGCCCGCCCAATCGCCTTCGGCCAGCCCGTCTTCGATCGAAACGATCGGATAGCGATCGCACAACTCGGTGTAGAGCGCGATCATCCCGTCGGCGTCGACCGCGCGGTCGCGCGAAAGCGGAAAATACTTTCCGTCTTGGTAGAACTCGCTCGACGCCGGATCGAGCGCGATGGCAAGATCCTTGCCGGGTTTGTAGCCGGCGCGCTCGATCGCTTCGACGATTAAGTCGAGCGCCTGCTGCGGCGTTTCGAGCGGCGGCGCGTAGCCGCCCTCGTCGCCGACGAGCGTCGGGAGCTTGCGTTCGTGCAGAATCTTGCCGATTGCATGAAAGACTTCGGCGCCATACCGCACCGCTTCGGCTTCGCTGCTCGCGCCGACCGGGCACGATCATGCACTCCTGAAACTCCAGCGCACCTTCGGCGTGCTTGCCGCCGTTGATTACGTTCATCATCGGAACCGGCAGCATCGTCGCGGCATCGCCGGCAAGCCTTCCGAGATACTTGTAGAGCGGCTCGCGCAGACTCGCCGCCGCGGCGCGCGCAACGGCGAGCGAGATACCGAGAATCGCATTTGCGCCAAAGCGCGACTTGTTCGACGTCCCGTCGCAGGCGATGAGTTTATCGTCGATGGCACGCTGCGCGGTCACTTCCATGCCGCCAATCTCGGGCCCAAGCACTTCGTTGACCGCTTGCACCGCCTTGCGGACGCCTTTGCCGCCGTAACGCTCGTCGCCGTCGCGTAGCTCGACTGCCTCGTTTGCGCCGGTGGACGCGCCTGACGGAACCATCGCCTCGGAAATCGCACCGTCGCTCGTCGTCGCCAGCACGGCGACGGTCGGATTTCCGCGCGAATCGAGGACCTCGCGCGCCTCGATCCCGTCGATGAGCGGTGCGCTCACTCGTTGATCCAGCGCTCGAGGTCGTGACGTCGCGAGACAAAGTCGTTGTCGTTGAAGAAAATCTTCAACTCGCGAGCGGCGCTCGCCGCACTGTCGCTGCCGTGGACGAGGTTACGCCCGATCGATTGCGCCAGATCGCCGCGAATCGATCCCGGCGCGGCCGTCAGCGGATTGGTCGCGCCGATCAGCTGCCGGCAGCCCTCGATCGCACCCTCGCCTTCGACGGCCAGCGCTACCAGCGGACCGCGCGTGATAAAACCGACGAGATCGTCGAAGAAGCCCTTGCCTTTATGCTCGCCATAATGTTCGCGCGCGCGCTGGCCGTCGAGCTGCATCAGCCGCATCGCCGAGATGATATAGCCGCGCCGCTCGATGCGCGAAACGATCTCGCCGATCAGTCCCGCGCGAGACTGCATCGGGTTTACAGAGAATAAGCGTTCGTTCGATATTCATGAGAGCGTGCTACGCTCTCGGAGTTTCGCGCGCCTTGTCGAACCATTCAAAGGATGATTCGGGAGGATTCGGGACCTTATGCGGGGGTGGCCGCCGGCCTGGCCGCGACCCCGTTTGCCTCGATCGCCTACGTAGCGGAGACCGGCAGCACCAACGCCGACGCCGCCGCACTGCTGGGCGACGACCGCTTTGCGGGACGAACGCTCGTCGCCGAGTACCAAAGCCGAGGAGCCGGACGCAAGGGACGCACGTGGCACGCGGCGCCCGGAACCGCCTTGCTCTTCACGACGATCTTACCGCGTGCCGTCGCGACCGAATCCTTATGGCTCGTTCCGTTCTGGGTTGCGCTGGCGGTTCGCGCCGCGCTGCACGAATGCGGCATCTCGACGACGCTGCAGTGGCCCAACGACCTGCTTCTCGACGAGCGCAAGATCGCCGGCGTGCTGTGTCAGTCTCGCGTCACCGGAACGACGGCGCGCGTGGCCTGCGGCGTCGGAATAAACGTGCATCGCACGCCCGACGCCGCCCGTATCGAACCTCCGCCGGCTTTTTGCGACGATCTCGCCCGCTTCGGTCGCGCGCTACTTCTGCGCGCCGTACTGACGCACTACGATCGCACCCTCTTCATGCTCGACGAGCCCGACGTCGTCATCGACGCAGTGGGACGTCGCGGCGCGACTGCCCGGGCGCCGCTATCGGCTGCGGTTGGATAACAGCCCCGACGTTTTCGAGGCGACCGGCGCAAGGTCTCGCCGAGGGCGGGGGGCTGCGCATCGTGCGCGACGACGGCGGCATGGCGACCGTTTCGCTGGCCGACGCGCGCGCCTTACGTTAGGTTAGATTAAGAGCGCTCGTTGCGAGCCCGCGCGAGGCGCCGGTCGCAGGCCTCGCAGAAGTTCGGCATTTTATTATCGGTTTCGAAGACCGAGTTCGAGTAATACATCGCACAGCGCGCGTTGTAGCAGTGGCGCAGGCGGAAGGCATGGCCGAGCGCGTGTATCGCCTCTTTGAGAGTCCGCTGGAAGAGCAGATTTCCGTCGGCGGGCTCGCCGTAGAACTCCGACCGCAACCGGTGTACCGAGACGGCAGCGACTCCCTGCGCCTCGTCGGCATCGCCGAAGACGAAGCGATGCGACGTCTTGTACAGATCGAAGTCGGTGATGGCCAGCAGCGCGGCTTCGCCATCGGGATGGGCCCGCCGCACCTTGGTCGTTAAGGTCGAGAAGAAGAGCTGGCCACGCGTCGCATTGAGCGAGCTGCGGGGAACGACGAGGGATCGTTCGACGTGCGCCGAGGTGATGAAGCGCTCTTCGAGACAGGGGGCAAGACGATTCAAGAACGCGGCATCAACGGTGTTGATCGGCACGATCCGAATCTGCGCGTCCATCTCGTCGCCGGTGGTTCGCCTCGGCTCGACCCAAAACTTGCCCGGCCGCGGAGATTTTTAGGGAGAGTACAAGCGGCCCGTGCGTCGAAGTCGTTGCGGTGATCGTTGGCGTGGGTATCGATCTCGCGGACGTCGCGCGCTACCGTTTCGACGAACGCAAGCTCGCATGGTTCGCTCGTAAGGTCTACACCGAGTACGAGATAGAGTATGCGATGCGCAAGCGCAACTGGCCCGAACGGCTGGCCGGGTTCTTCGCGGCAAAGGAAGCGACGCGCAAAGCCTTCGGGCACGCAATCCCATGGCGCTGCGTCGGGGTCGCCCACGAGCGCTACGGCAAACCGATCATCGAGCTGCGCGACGTCGCCAAACCGCTGATGCGAGCTCGCGGTCTGCGTGCCATTCATTTGACCATCACCCATACTTCGTCGGTCGCCGCCGCAGTCGTTATCCTGGAATCGTGATCCGAGTCCTGACGCCCGACGCGATGCGCGCAGCCGATGCGGCCGCCATCGCCGATTTCGGGGAAGACGCCTTGATGTCTAATGCCGGCGCCCGCATTGCCGAGCACCTTCGCGAGATGGCAGAGCCCGGTGCGCGGATCGTGGCGTTTGCCGGTCCCGGCAACAACGGCGGCGATGCCTTCGCGGCGTTAGCCCTCCTGGCGGCGGATTACGACTGCACTATCGCTGCCGATCCCGACGGCCGCCGTTCCGAGGCACGTACCGCCGCCGAGCGGCGCGCGAGCGAAGCCGGTGTGCGTCTCGTGCCCCTGCCGCTCGACGAGAAGCAGGCGCGAGCCGTTCTGAGGGACGCCGTAGGCGTCGACGGTCTCTTCGGCACCGGCGCGCGTCTGCCGTTACCCGAACCCTACCGGCCGCTTTCGCGCGCACTCGACCGAAGCTACGGTCCGGTGCTCGCGATCGACATCCCCAGCGGAATCGATGCGCTGACCGGAGCGGTCGGTGAGGATGCCGTACGGGCAAGTACGACGGTAACGCTGGCGGCGGTGAAACCCGGATTGCTGCTGGAACCGGCAAGGCAAAACGTCGGCGAGCTCTGGTGCGAGGATATCGGCATCAGCGATGCTATCCTCGACGCGCAGCCGCAACCGTTTGCCGCACTCGATGACGAGGCGTTCATGCGGCTGCTGCCGCAGCGCCCGCCCGACACCGAGAAACGCACCGCGGGAGCTCCGCTCATTGTAGCGGGATCTGCGCAGTTTCCCGGAGCGGCGGTACTCTGTGCGCGGGGTGCGGCCCGCGCAGGGGCCGGCTACGTCACCGTTGCGACCAGTGCTGCAGCGGCAAATCTGCTGCGCGCGCATCTGGTCGAGCAGGTGGTCGTCGCACTCGATGACGACGCCGCGCCCGATGCGATCGTCGAGGAGTTGCTCGAGATCTCGCAACGCAACGGTTCCGTGGCGCTCGGCCCGGGCTTAGGTTTGGACGAGCGCACCGCGCGAATCGTCATCGGCTTTCTCGCGCGCAACGAGCTGCCGGTGGTCGTCGATGCCAGCGGTCTCTTTCACCTCAGCAAGCATTTGGAGACGTTGCGCGGCAGGCCGGCCGTCGTAACGCCCCACGCCGGAGAGTTCGCGCGGCTCTCCGGTCGAGGTACGATTGCGCCGGGCACGCGGGTTGCGCGCCTCCGCGAGTTCGTCGACCGCACCGGAGTCACGACGCTGCTCAAAGGCTCCGACACGCTGATCTACGACGGAAAAACGGTGCACATCAACCCGACCGGCAGTAACGCACTCGCGACCGCAGGCACGGGCGACGTACTCACCGGGATCATCGCGACGCTTGCTCTCGCAAGGGCTGTCACCGGTCGATGCGGCGCGGGCCGGCGCCTATTGGCACGGCCTTGCCGGGCAGGTTGCGGCGGCGGTGCGGCGCGTCGGGGTCGTTGCCGGCGACGTGGCCGAGTCGCTCGGCGAGGCGCTTCCCGATGCTTGATTCGTTCAAGACCGCGCGCTGAAGGCGATGGCATGATCGCGCTACGATGATCGCTTTGCTCGCTGTCCCAGCGGCTTTCAGCCAAGAGCTTCCGGCCGCCGTCGTCAACGGCCGCTTCTTCTATCAACCTTCGGTCGGAGCCCATCGGCTTCACATCTGGCTCGACACCGACGGTTCGGGCTTCATCACGCAACGTTGCGTCGAGAAGCTGAACTTGAACGTTGTCGCTAACCACACCACACTGCCCGACCCGGTGATGCAACCCACGGCGCTATCGGGACACCTTCCCGTCTTCGATCCCGATCCGGCCGATCGAATCTTCGACGGAATCGACGCACAGTTCGGAGCAACGTGGTTTCAGGGGCGCATTGTATCGCTCGACTACCCGCGGCAGAGCTTACAACTGCTCACAGCTAGCGGTGCCTCGCTGGGGACGCTCGGTAAGGCTGCGCTGCATTTTCAGACCGGCCCCGATGGCAATAGGATCGACGGCCGCCAATATCCCAGCGTGAATGTAACCATCGGCGAGGGAGATCGAGTCGCGATGAGCTTCGACACCGCGGCGACCGTCGCGCTCACGCCGGGCACCGCGAAGTTGTTAAACGATGGATGGGGCGCGCTTCGCGCGACGAGTTTTGTGACCCAGGCCACGATGCGTTCGTGGCATGCCGCGCATCCGTCGTGGCGCTTTATCGCCGGCGCCGGCGGCGACGGCATCGATCTGTTGCGCGTTACCAGCGTTACGATCGGCACGTACCGAGCGCGCGACGTTTGGTTCTCGACGCGCCCGGGTGACGATGTTTTCCAAGGTGAGAGCGTTACGGGCAAAATCGGGCCCACTGCCTTCTTTCGGACTCGCGTGACGCTGAATTATCCCGCCGGCGAAGCGTACTTCGACGCGTTGAAGCCCCCGCGTTTCGTTTCGCGCGGCACGATTGTCGCGTTGCTCTCCATAATGTTGTGCGCCGCCTCCTCCGGCGACGCCGTACGCGTGAGCAAAGCGCTGGTGCCAACGAATCAGAAGCTTGCGCCGGCGGGATCCACCGTCACCTTCCCGGCGCGCCCGCTCGACCTCGCGTTATCGGGCAACGAGCTCGCGGTCAAGACGTCGCATGGCCTGCTCTTCGTTGACGTTCGTACCGGGAAGATCGATCAGACGCTCGCGCTGCCCAACGACTTGGTCGATTATCCGAAGAACCTCGGCGGAAACGGTTTGATCGGAATCGTTTGGAGCGGTGACGGCAAGCGCGTCTGGTCGGCCGACGGATTCGGCGTCTTGCGCTCCGCGGCGATGGGGCCATCGGGGCGCTTCGCCTGGGATCCCGCGGTCAAACTCGCGGGACCGTCGGGACTTTTCAGCGATCCGAAGAGCAAGCAACAGGACCCGTCGGTGCCGACCGGGATCGCGCTGAGCGGCGACGAGCGTTATGTCTTCGTTGCCTGCAGCCGCAACGACTCGGTGGCAGTCGTCGACGCCCAACGACGCACCGTCGTTACATCCATCCGCGTCGGAGTATCGCCCTTTGCGCTGCTGCGTCGGGGTGAACTTTTATACGTTAGCAACGTCGGTGGCGACCACGCTAAGAGCGGGGAGCCGACTGCCGACTCGGGAGGCGCCCGCGTACGTGTCGACGCTCGCGGTATCGCACGGCCGGGTTCGGTCTCGGTGATCGACCTTCGGACGCGTCGCGTCGTCGCCACGATTCCGACCGGGCGCCATCCCGAGGCAATGGCGACGTCGCCCGACGGCAACTCACTTTACGTGCTCAATGCGAACGACGACTCGATAACCGTAGTCGACACCGCTCGGGCGAGCGTCCTGAGAACGATCGCGCTGCCGCTGCAAAACGGGCCCGGTGCTAACCCCAGCGCGTTGGCCGTTAATCCTAGTGATGGGCGGCTCTTTGTCGCGGAGGGTGGCGACGACCGCGTGCTTGTCCTCGATCCGTCGTCGTTCGAGCCGGTGGGACAGCTCGCGACCGGATGGTATCCGGACGCCGTCGCGCTGGGTGCGCAAGAAGCGGTCTACGTAACGAGCCTCAAGGGATGGGGCAGCCGGGGAAACGACTTCGGTTTCAGCCGCCACAATCTCGGTTTTCGTCTCGACGTCCCGTTGGGACGGGAAGCCTTCAACGTCTACGACTATGCCGGGACGCTGCAGATTCTTCCGCAGTTATCGCTCGCGCCGGTGCAGCCATCCGCTGCTGCGTTCGCGACCGCGGCCGGCACTACGGAATCCGCTCGTCTTCCGCCATTCAAGCACGTGGTTTTCATCATCAAGGAGAACCACACGTACGACGACTACTTCGGCGACGTCAAGCGGGGCAACGGCGACCCGCGCTACTGCGTCTTTCCGCAGCACGTCTCTCCCAACCATCACGCGCTCGCAGAGCGTTTCGGGCTCTTCGACAACTTCTACGTAAACGGCACGATGAGCGGTGACGGTCATCAATGGACCAACGAAGCCGGCACGACCGACTACGTCGAACGTAACACCGCCTCGTGGGCCAAGACGTATCCGAGCGATGGAACCGATCCATTGGCCTACACGTCGTCGGGATTCATCTGGCAGCGCGTCTTGGACTCCGGCCGAACGTTTCGCGACTACGGCGAATTCGTCGTCTCTGAACCGGCGACGACCCCGGAGAACGCGAGCTGGCGACGATTTTATGACGACCGGCTCCACGGCACGCATACGGTCTCGTTCAAGAACGCGCTGGCGCTGGAATCGCTGCGGCCATACGTCGATATGGCCTATCCCGCGTTCACGCTGCGGATCAGCGACCAAGCGCGAGCCGATGAGTTTATTCGGGAGTTGCGGCGTTTCGAGCGCTCGGGAAGATTGCCGTCGTTCGTCCTGATGCAACTTGGAAATGACCACACCGCCGGATCGTTTCCGGGGTATCCCGTTCCGACGTCGGCCGTCGCCGACAACGACTTGGCACTCGGACGAGTCGTCGACGCAATCTCCCATTCGCCGTACTGGAAGAGCACCGTGATATTCGTGGTCGAAGACGACGCGCAAAACGGCGTCGATCACGTGGACGGACACCGCACGATGGCGTTGGTGATCAGTGCTTACAACAAAAAGCACGCCGTTGATTCGACCTTTTACAATCAAACCAGCATCTTGCGGACGATCGAAGCCGTATTTGGACTGCGTTCGCTAACGCAGTTCGACGCAGCATCACCTCCGATCGCCGATATCTTTGACCTCCAAGCGACGCAAGCGCCCTACAATGCGGTGCCTAATAGCGTTCCGCTCGACGTCGTCAACCTTAAACGTATCTCCCTGGACCCGACCGGCGCCTTCGCGTCGTTGCAAGCCTCCGATTTCGACCGTCCCGACGCAGTCGACCCAGCGTTCTTTACGCCGGTACTTTCCGCGCCGCGGCGATAAGCGGCATTACAAAATCGCGCACGCGTTTAGCCGCTTCATCTCCGTTCGATCCCGTATAGGCGTCGATGAGCGCACTGCCCACAACGACCCCGTCGGCAAGCGCGGCGATCGGCGCGACGTCGGCGGCGCGGCCGATTCCAAATCCGACCGCTAGCGGCTTGGCCGTAATCTCGCGCAGCATCGCGAGCTGACGCCGCAGCGGCGAGAGATCCGGCGCGGTCCCGGCGCCCGTCACGCCCAGACGCGACACAACGTAAATAAAACCGCTCGTCGCTTCGGCGATACGGGCTGCGCGTTCGGGCGGCGTCGACGGCGCGACGAGCAACGGCATCGCCAAACCACGCGCGCGCACCGCTTCGCGAAGCTGAACGGACTCTTCAAGCGCGACGTCGGGAACGATCGCTCCCGCGGCGCCCGCTTCAGCCGCCGCTTTTGCGAAACGTTCAACACCGAAGCGATCGACCGGATTGTAATACGTGAAGAGTACGATCGGCGGCAGATTCGCAGCCGTCCGCGCGATCAGATCCAGAACGGCGGCCAATCGCGTTCCGGCAGCCAGGCTGCGTTGCCCGGCCGCGGCTACCGTCGGACCGTCGGCCAACGGATCGCCGTAAGGGATGCCGAGCTCGATCGCGTCCGCGCCGGCTTCGCCCAATGCAACGAGGATTGCCTGCGTCGTCGCGAGATCCGGATCGCCCGCCATCACGTACGGAATGAACGCGACACGGCCGGCTGCCTTAGCGCGATCGAAGACCGCTTCTAGCACGACGCCAAATCTTTATCGCCGCGTCCACTCAGGTTAACGAGAATCAGATCGTCGGGGCCGCGATCGCGTGCCAAAATGCGCGCAAACGCGATGGCGTGCGAACTCTCCAGTGCCGGGACGATGCCCTCGTGCCGCGCGAAGTCGCCAAAGGCCTCGCGCGCTTGCGCGTCGGTTACGGCAACGTAGTTCGCGCGCGCGGCATCCTTGAGAAACGCGTGCTCCGGACCAACGCCCGGATAGTCGAGGCCGGCTGCAATGGAATGTGTCTCGCGGACTTGCCCGTCGTCGTCTTGCAACAAGTAGGAACGGGAGCCATGCAACACACCGACGCTGCCCGCGCCGATCGAGGCGGCGTGATGCTCGCCCTCAAGTCCTTCGCCGCCGGCCTCTACGCCCCAGAGTTTGACCTCCGCGTCGTCCGATGAATGCGGTGAAGATGCCCAACGCATTGCTGCCGCCGCCGACGCAAGCAACGACGTCGCTCGGCAAACGCCCGTAGCGCTCGAGCACTTGGCGCCGCGCCTCGATTCCAATGATCTTCTGAAACTCGCGGACCATATACGGATAGGGATGCGCGCCGACCACGCTTCCAATCACGTAAAACGTATCCTCAACCCGCTCGGCCCAGACGCGAAAGGCTTCGTTGGTCGCGTCTTTGAGCGTCTGGGTTCCGCTCGTCACGGCATGCACGGTGGCGCCGAGCAGCTCCATCACTTTAACGTTTAGCGCTTGGCGCTCCACGTCGCGCGCGCCCATGTAGACGTCGACGGGCAACCCGAACTTCGCGCCCACCGTTGCCGTCGCGACGCCGTGCTGTCCGGCACCCGTCTCGGCGAGCAGCCGCCGCTTACCCATGCGAATGGCCAGAAGCGCCTGCCCGACCGTATTGTTGATCTTGTGGGCACCGGTGTGATTGGTGTCCTCGCGCTTCATCACCAGCGGCACGGCCGAGATGCCGGCAACGTATCGCTCGCACCGATATATCGGCGAAGGGCGTCCCACGAAGTCGCGCAGCACGGCTTCGTAGTCGTTCCAAAAGGCCGGATCGTCAAAGGCTTCGTTCATCGATCGCTCGAGCTCGTCGAGCGCGGCGATCAGAACCTCGGGTACGAATCGCCCGCCGAACGCACCGAAATATCCGCGTACGTCGGGCTTCATGCGGCGCGTACCGCGCGCACGAAGGCCTGCATCTTCTCCGCATCCTTGTGCCCGTCGCTCTCGACGCCGCTGCGCACGTCGACGCCGTACGGCCGCAGCTCTCGCACGCAGCCGGCGACGTTGTCGGGGGTGAGGCCGCCGGCCACGATCACCGGCCGCTGCGCGGCGAGCGCCGCAACGCGCGGCCATTCGAAGACCTTGCCCGTTCCTCCGGCCCGCTCGCGGTCGTGCGTATCGAAGAGCAGCAGCGCGCGCGGAAAGCGCGACGCGCGTTCCTCGAGCGACTCATTGGGATCGCCGACGTGAATCGCTTTGATGGCGCGCTCGCCGAAAAGCGCGACAAACTCGGGCGGCTCGTTTCCGGAGAACTGCAGCCACGCATCTGGGAGGATGCTCCGGATGCGTTCGACGTCGTCGCGCTCGGGATCGGCGAAGACGGCGACCGGCGCGATCGCGTCGAGGCGGTGGCCGGCGATATCGACCGCGTTCTCCCATTCGATACGCCGCGGCGAGGGAGCAAAAATCATGCCGAACGCATCGGCCCCGGCGTCGATCGCCAGTGCAACGTCGTTCCAGACCGTACAGCCGCAGAACTTGACGAGGGTATCAGCCACCGCGCGCGATCTCGCGGGCTTTGACGAAAGTACGCCATGGTTCGCCGCTGCCGAGCAGCATGCCGGCGCGCTCGAAGGCAGCCGGCAAGTTCGGCTCGGCGCCGGCGACATATAACACGACCGCCGCATTGAGCGCGACGACGTCCGAGGCGGCGCCGTACTTGCCGCCGAGAATATCGACGAAAGCAGCGCAGCACGCTTCCACCGATCCGCCGACCGGCGTCTCGCGGCGCTCGCCGATCCCGAAATCTTCAGGCTCCAAACGCTCGAGCCGTGCTCCCTTTTCGTTGAAGAAATAGATCAGCGTTGGGGCGTTGCCGACAACCTCGTCGACGCCGCCACCTCCGTGCACGACGGCACCGCTGCGCGCACCCAAGCCGCGCAGCGCGTTGCCGACCGGTTCGACGAGTTCCTCGCGCGCGACGCCGACGACTTGGTGCGTCGCAGCTGCCGGATTGGTCAGCGGGCCGAGCAGATTGAAGATCGTGCGCACGCCAAGCTCG
Organism: Vulcanimicrobiota bacterium; assembly: GCA_963735845.1. Taxonomy (GTDB): domain Bacteria; phylum Vulcanimicrobiota; class Vulcanimicrobiia; order Vulcanimicrobiales; family Vulcanimicrobiaceae; genus Cybelea. The sequence goes on from CAVTMN010000013.1 coordinate 127,974, forward strand.
CGTCGCACCGGTGCGGCGTTACGCATCGCCGGATGGTACCGTGGCGCAAACATAAACGTAAAGTTGCAGCGCTGCAACATCGACGCGGCCGTCTCCGGCGGAATGTCGAGCGGAAAGCCGGCGGCCTCAAGGACGTCGGCGCTGCCGCACGCGCTCGACGCGGCGCGGTTGCCGTGTTTCGCGACCGGGAGTCCCGCCGATGCGACGACCAGCGCCGCCAGCGTCGAGATATTGATCGTATCGGCGTGATCGCCGCCGGTGCCGACGACGTCGATCACCATCGGCAACCCGTGCTCGACGTGCAGGCTGCGCTCGCGCATGGCACGCGCCGCGCCGACGATCTCGTCGACGCTCTCGCCCTTAGCGGCGAGCGCCGCCAGCAGCGCCCCCGCCTGCGCCGGCGTGTAGTTGCCGTCCATGACTTCGCCGATGAAGGCCGCGGCTTCGTCTTGGCTGAGATCTTCGCCGCCGATGGCACGGCGCAGGAGCGCGGAGAATTCGGTCATCCTTCGACAAGCTCAGGATGCACGGCATGGAGAGAAAGTTTCGAGCGAGTTGTTCGCCGTATTCGCTCAGCACCGACTCGGGATGAAACTGCACCCCGTACACCGGGGCGCTGCGGTGCGCGACGCCTTGAACGACGCCGTCCTCGCTGCGCGCCGTCACGATCAGCATCTCGGGGATCGTCGCCGCATCCAAGCAGAGCGAATGGTAGCGCGTTGCCGTGAGAGGCGAGGGTAGGCCGGCGAAAATGCCGCTTCCGTCGTGCTCGATGCGCGAAACTTTGCCGTGCATTTGGCGCGGCGCGTGCGTGACGGTTGCACCGAGCACCTCACCGATCGCCTGCAGTCCGAGGCAGACGCCGAGAACCGGCATCTTACGATCGATGGCAGCGCGCAGCAGCGTTAGCATCGCCGGAACGTGCTCCGGCCGCCCGGGACCCGGGCCGACTACCAGCGCCTCGTAGTCGTCGAGCAGCTCGGGCCGCAAACGCGGATCGTCGTTCAGTATGACGTCGGGCGATCCGCCCGCGGCGGCGAGCAGGTGGACGACGTTGTAGCTGAAGCTGTCGAAGTTATCGACGAAAAGAACGCGGGAAATCACGCGATGCCGAGCACCTCGCGAGCGATGCGCGTTTTGTGCAGCACTTCTTCGTATTCTGCGACCGGATCGGAATCGGCGACGATTCCGGCCGAGGCTTGCCACCACGCCTTACCGTCCGCGACGTGGATGCTGCGCAGCGTGATGCACGAGTCGAAGTCGCCGCCGAAGGACCAACGGCCGATGCTTCCGGCGTAAAAGCCGCGCGAGACTGGCTCGAGTTCGTCGATGAGCTGCATCGCGCGCACCTTCGGCGTCCCCGTGACGGTGCCCGCCGGAAAGCCGGCTTTAAAGAGATCCAGCGCGTCACAGTCCGCGCGCAGACGCCCGACGCACGTTGGAGACGATGTGCATCACGTGGCTGTAGCGTTCGATCTGCAGCAGCTCGTCGACGCGTACGCTGCCGAACTCGCAGACCGAGCCGAGATCGTTGCGCCCGAGATCGACGAGCATCACGTGCTCGGCGCGCTCCTTTTCGTTGGCGAGCAGCTCGAGCGCGATGCGCGCGTCTTCCTCGTCGTCGACGCCGCGCCAGCGGGTTCCGGCCAGCGGACGAATGCGTGCCCTGCGACCTTCCAATCGCACCAAGAACTCGGGCGACGCGCCGAGCAGTTGGCCGAATGCGGTATCTACGAAAAACATGTACGGCGACGGATTGTGACGGCGCAACGCGCGATAGCAATCCAGGCCGCTGCCCTCGAGCTCCGCACCGAAACGAATGCCGAGCTGCAGCTGATAGACGTCGCCTTCAAAGATGCGCCGCTTCACTTCTTGCGCGAGAGTGAGATAGCGCTCGCGATCGAGCGACGGGGCGATCTTCGCGCCGGCGCGCAGAGGCTGCGGCAGCGCGGGCCTTGCGGCGAGCAGGCGTTCGAGGTAGTAGTCAATGCGGCGCTCGCGCGCGCCGGCGTCGCCGCCGCAGGTCCAAATCGTCAGCATATCGCTGAAGTGATCGAAGATGAGCCAGGTCGACGGGATTGCGACATATGCGCCGGGCATCGCCGGCGTTGAGGCCGGCCGCGCCGGAAGACGCGCCGCAGGACGCGCGGCATCGTACGAAAAGGCCAGCAGCGCGCCTCCGCGCGCCGCGTTGTCACCCTCGACGCGATTGGCGGCGATAAACTCGCGCACCCGATCGTAAAGGCGATCGTCCGCTTCGAAGTTCTCGGCGGCGAGGTAATCGAGACCGATGAACGAGTAACGCGAAATGCGCCCGCCGCTCTCGACGCTCTCCAGCAGACACGATGCCTGCGGCTGAGACAGCGCGCGATAAGCCCCGATGGGCGTTAAAACGTCGGCGGGAATAATCCGCTGGGACGCGTCTTTCACGCGCCCATGCTTCGACCCGGCTTCCGACGAAACCGGCCCTTTAGGAAAGGAGCGCGCGCAGTCCCTCTTCGTCGAGGACGGGGATGCCGAGCTGCTCCGCCTTCGTCAGCTTGCTTCCCGCTTCGTCGCCGGCCACCACGTAGTCGGTCTTCTTGCTGACCGACCCGGTGACTTTGCCGCCCGCCGCGACGATGAGCTCGGTCGCGGCATCGCGCGTGAGGTCCGGCAGCGTACCGGTGAGCACGAAAGTCTTACCTGCGAGCTTGCCGCCGGCCGCGCGTTCGCGCTTCGGCGCCGTCATATCGACGCCCGCGTCGCGCAGGCGCTCGACCATGGCCAGATTCGATGGTTGCTTGAAGAAGAGTTCGACGCTACCCGCAACCTCTGGACCGATGCCCTCGCTTCGTTGAAGCTCGTCCGTCGAAGCCTGCGCAATCGCATCGATCGTGCCGAAGTCGCCGGCGAGAATCTGGGCGGTTTGCGTGCCGACGAAACGGATTCCCAAACCGTAAAGCAGCCGCGCAAGACCGCGTTGCTTCGAAGCGTCCAGGTTGCGCAGCAAGTTTTCGATGCTCTTGTTGCCGGTGCGCGGAACCCGCCCGAGCGCCTCGGCATCGAGCGCGTAAACATCGGCGATGTCGCGCACCAAGCCCATCTCCGTCAGCTGCTGCGCCATCACGTCGCCGAGGCCTTCGATATCCATGGCGCCGCGCGACGCGAAGTGGCGCACGCGTTCGTAGACCTGTGCCGGGCACGCCGCGTTGGTGCAGCGCGACATCGCTTCACCCGGCGGATGATCGACGTCCGATCCGCAGACCGGGCAGCGGTCGGGCATCTTGAAGCGGCGCGCTTTCTTCGTGCGTTCGGCGAGAACCGGGCCGACGACCCGCGGAATCACGTCGCCGGCGCGCGTAACGAGCACGGTATCGCCGATGCGGATGTCGTTGCTCTCGATATAGTCTGCGTTGTGCAGCGTCGCGCTCTTGACCGTCACTCCGCCGATGGCGACCGGTTCCAACACGGCGTTGGGATTGAGCGTTCCGGTGCGCCCGACGCTGACCACGATGGCGAGCAGCTTGGTACGCGCCTCGCGCGGCTTGAACTTGAAGGCGATCGCCCAACGCGGATCGCGCGAGACGACGCCAAGCCGTTCTTGCAGCGCGAGATCGTCGACCTTGATGACGACGCCGTCGATCTCGTAGTCGAGCTCGTCGCGCTGGGCTTCCCACTGGCGGCAGTACTCCACGACGTCATCCAGGGTCGCTGCGCGGGCGATGTTGGGATTCACCGGGAGCCCGAGGCCTTCGAGGCGACGCAGTGACTCCCACTGGGTGCGCACCGGTGGAGCGTTTTCGTCTATGACGAGTTGATATGCAAAGAACGAGAGCCGCCGCTGCGCGGTGAGCGCGGGATCGAGCTGCCGCACGCCGCCCGATGCGGCGTTACGTGGGTTGGCAAACACCGGCAGCCCTTTGCGCTCTCGGCCGTGATTGAGGCGCTCGAAATCGCTCTTGCGCAGGTAGACCTCGCCCCGCACCTCAACAAACGCGGGCACGCCAGCTCTCGTCTTCCTGTCGGACAGTCGCAACGGAATCGTCTTTACCGTGCGCAGATTGGCCGTGACGTCTTCACCGATGCGCCCGTCTCCGCGCGTTCCGCCGCGCGCGAGCGAACCGTCCTTATAATCGAGCGCGATCGCCAGACCGTCAATCTTCAACTCGCAAACGTACTCGACCGCACTGCCGGCCAGCCGCCGCGCGCGCTCGTCGAACGCCTGCAGCTCGTCGACGGTCACCGCGTTTGCCAAACTCAGCATCGGACGCCCGTGCTCGTAAGGGGCGAAGCGCTCCGATGCCACGGCACCCACGCGCTGCGTCGGCGAATCGGGGCTGCGCAGCTCGGGATGTTTCTCTTCGATCTCGACGAGCTCGCGCAGCAGCGCATCGAACTCCGCGTCCGTGATCTCCGGATCGTCGTGGACGTAGTAGCGGTAGTTTGCCTCCTCGATCTGCTCGCGAAGAGACTCGACCCGCTCGGTAAGAGATTCGGCCATCCCAGTTATTCAGAGGTAGGACGACCTACGGCTTCACGCCTCTACGGCGACGCGATCGCTTTTGGCGAGGTCGTCTAGCACGAGCAGATTCTGCTGCTCGAGACGCGACAACTCCGCGTCGTCGGGAAGGTGATGCCCCACCGCGCGCTGGTCGCGCAGCACCGGAACGAGGTAGTGGCCCGTGTACGAAGCGTCGTTGGCCGCGACTTCTTCCGGCGTACCCGAAGCGATCACCGTGCCTCCGCGGTCGCCGCCCTCTGGTCCGAGGTCGATGAGGTAGTCGGCGGTCTTGATGACGTCGAGGTTGTGCTCGATGACGAGCACCGAGTTGCCGAGCTTCACCAAGCGCTGCAGCACTTCGAGCAGCTTGTGGATATCGGCGAAATGCAAACCCGTCGTCGGCTCGTCGAGCACGTAGAACGTGCGGCCGGTCGAGCGGCGCGAAAGCTCGGTGGCGAGCTTCACGCGCTGGGCTTCGCCGCCGGAGAGCGTCGTGGCCGGCTGGCCCATCTTGATGTAACCCAAGCCGACGTCGCAAATCGTGCTGAGCTTGGTGCGAACGCGCGGAATATTGGTGAAGAACTCCGCCGCCTCGTCGACGCGCATCTCGAGAATGTCGGAGATAGTTTTGCCGCGATACTTAATCTCCAGCGTCTGCGCGTTATAACGCTTGCCCTTGCAGACTTCGCACGGCACGTAGACGTCGGGCAGAAAGTGCATCTCGATCTTGATGATGCCGTCGCCCTGACAGGCTTCGCAGCGTCCGCCCTTGACGTTGAACGAGAAGCGGCCCGGCGTATAGCCGCGCATCCGCGCCTCGGGAACCAGCGAGAAGAGCTCGCGGATATAATCGAACGTGCCGGTGTAGGTTGCCGGATTGCTGCGCGGCGTACGGCCGATCGGCGACTGATCGATCACGACGAGCTTGTCGAGCTGTCCCGCGCCCTTGACCGTGCCGTACGTGCCGCCCGGCGGCTGACGGTGCAGATGCTGGTTGAGCGCGCGCACCAGGACCTCGTTGACCAGCGTCGATTTGCCGCTGCCGCTCACGCCCGTGACGGCGGCGAGAACGCCGACCGGAAAGCGCACGTCGATGCCGCGCAAGTTATTGGCCTTTGCGTTGCGCACTTCGAGCCAGCCGCGCGGGTCGCGCCGGCGGCGGGGAATCGGAATGAACTTGCGTCCGGAGAGATACGCGCCCGTCTCCGAAAGCGGATTTTTCATCACGTCGTCCAGCGTGCCCGACGTCAGGATCTCGCCGCCTTCGGCACCCGCACCCGGCCCGATGTCGACGACCACGTCGGCCGTGCGCATCGTGTCCTCGTCGTGCTCGATGACGATCAGCGTGTTGCCGAGATCGCGCAGCGTGCGCAGGGTCGCCAGTAGCCGGTCGTTGTCGCGCTGGTGGAGCCCGATCGACGGCTCGTCCAAGATGTAGAGCACGCCGACCAGCGCGCTGCCGATCTGCGTCGCCAGGCGAATGCGCTGCGACTCGCCGCCGGCCAGCGTCGTGGCCGAGCGCGAGAGCGTCAGATAGTTCAATCCGACGTTGCTCAAGAAACCGAGCCGCGCGCGGATCTCCTTGACGATCTGGTGGGCAATCTGCTCTTGGCGCGCCGTCAGCGTGAGCCGAGCGAAAAACTCCTCCAGCTTCTCGATCGACATCCGGGTCAGCTCGTCGATGTTGCTTCCGCCGACGGTAACCGCCAGCGCCTCGGGTTTTAGCCGCGCGCCTTTACAGGCCGGGCAAACCGAGGCCGACATGAATTTTTCGATTTCTTCCTTGACGTAGTCGCTCGACGTCTCGCTATAGCGCCGCTGCAGATTGTTGACCACGCCTTCGAACGATGCACGGTACTCCCAGGTCTTGCCGCCGCGCGACGTATACGCGAACGTCTGCTCGCGATCGGTTCCGTAGAGAATCAGGTCGAGCACGTCGTCGGAGAGCTGTTCCACCGGCGTCGTCGTCTTGACGCGGTGGCTGCGCAGCACGCGCTCGAGCTGCTGCATGTAGTACGGATTCATCGAGGGATAACGGCCGCCGCCCAAGTTGCGGCTCCACGGCGCGATGGCGCCGTCGGCGATCGACTTGCTGCGATCCGGTATCACCTTCCAGGGATCGATCTCGATCTTCTCGCCCAACCCGCTGCAGGCCGGACAGGCACCGTAGGGCGAGTTGAACGAGAACAGCCGCGGTGCCAACTCTTCAAAGGAAAGCCCGCAGTAGACGCAGGCGAACGCCTCGCTGAACGTGAGCTCGCGCTCGGGCTGTCCGGGCGACGCGGCGATGACCGTCACGATACCGCTGGAGAGCCGCAGCGTCGTTTCGACCGAGTCGGCCAGCCGGTTGCGCACCTCGGGTTTGACCACCAGGCGGTCGACGACGACTTCGATGGTATGTTTGCGTTTCTTGTCGAGCACGATCTTCTCTCGCAGCTCTTTGACCTCGCCGTCGACGCGAACGCGCGTGAAGCCCTCCTTGGCGATCTCCTCGAACAGCTTGGCGTACTCGCCCTTGCGGCCGCGAACCATCGGTGCCAGCAGCGTCAGCCGCGTCCCTTCGGGCAGATCCACGATCGCGTCGACGATCTGCTCGCTCGACTGCGTGCTGATCTCGCGTCCGCACTGATAGCAATGCGGCGTCCCGACGCGTGCGTAAAGCAGGCGCAGGTAATCGTAGACTTCGGTGACCGTGCCGACCGTCGAGCGCGGATTGCGCGAGGTCGATTTCTGGTCGATCGAGATCGCCGGCGACAGGCCCTCGATATAATCGACGTCGGGCTTCTCCATCTGCCCCAAGAACTGCCGGGCGTAGGAGGAGAGCGACTCGACGTAACGGCGCTGCCCCTCGGCGTAGATCGTGTCGAAGGCAAGCGAGGACTTTCCGGATCCCGAGAGGCCGGTTACGACGATCAGCCGGTTGCGCGGAAGTACCAGATCGATGTTCTTGAGATTGTGCTCGCGCGCACCCTTAATAACGATAGACTCTAGCCTCACTCGTAACTACGATACACTCACTGGGCCAAGAAGTATGCGCCCGACCTCGGCAATCGAGCTGCAGGTCGCGTCGGGGGGGACGGCACCGGGCGGCAGCTCCTCGGAGCGGACATTGAGCCAGATGGTGTAGAGCCCGGCATCGAGCGCGCCGCGGATGTCGCGGTCGTAACGGTCGCCCACCATCGCGCCGTGCGCCGGAGCTCCGCCCAGAGTGCGGCAGGCGTGGGCAAAGAGCAACGGGTCGGGCTTGACCATGCCGACCTCGTCGGCCAGAAATATCGCATCGAAGAAATCGCTGATCTGAAGCAGCGCGATCTTTTCACGATGCGTCTCGGCCAGGCCGTTGGTGACGATGCCGAGCTTCATGCCGCGCTCGCGCAGCGCGCGCAAGAGATCGACGGCGCCGGGGAAGAGGGTGAAGTACTTTACGCGATACGCGTTGTAGTTGTCGGCGCTGCGTTGCGCCACCGCGGGGTCGTCGACGCCGACGCTTTCGAGCGCCGTCTGCCACATGCTCGCCCGGATGCTGGCGAGCTTGACGCGCAGATCGTCGACGGAGAGCCGGTGCCAGAAGCCTTCCGCCTCGGCGATGTAGGCTGCCTTGAGTGCGAGCGCGTCGATGCCGTGCTCGGCGGCCACCTCGCGGGCGACCTCTTCGGCAGCGCTGTGATAGGCGTAGGTGTCGTCGTGCAGCGTATCGTCCAAATCGAAGAGGACGATGTCGATGCGGCGCACGGAATGGAGCGGGTGCGGCCTAGGGCGCAGAGGTGAACCGGAAGCCGGTGACCTGGCCCGACGAGTCTTCGGAAAAGACGTAGTTGAGCCGGGTTCCGTTCTGGAAGGTCACGGTGTAGACGGCGTAGTTGTTGCCGCCTTGCGACATCGCTTGCTGCTGCGTGAAGCTGACCGGTGGCCCCAGCCCGCCCACCATCGATTCTAATTGTCGTCACCTGCGTGTCGCTGAGTGCACCGCTCGTCGACGGCGCCAGCGTGGAGCGGTCGAGCTTCCCGGCCTGCAGCTGGGCGAGCGTCGCCTTCGCCTTGGAGAGCATTGCGGAATCGGGCGCCGGCGTCGCTGCGCCTGCTTGAATCGGGGATGCCGCGCACGACCGCCAGCATGAGGGTAAAGAATAGTTTCTTCATCGAATGTACTGAATACGCTCCTGTAGGAAGAGCCAACCGTCATTGGAGATCATCACCGAGCCTGAGAACGGCGTGGAAAACTCGGCGATCACGACGAAGAGAATTCCGATCAGTCCAACCAAAATGGCGGTCATCATCAACTGCGCGGGGCGGTTCTCGACGCCAAAGATATAGCAGAACGCGACCATGGCGAGCGCGCCCGCAATCAGCGCGAACCACAGGACCGCCGGAACCGCCGAATCGGAGTGAATCAAGCGCTGCCGCCGCGCATCGTAGAGGCGCTGCATGTTGGCGATACCGGCCTGTTGAGCCGACGACTCCCTGAAGTTGGACGGCGAAAACGTATCGACGCGATAGCCCGCGTCCTCCAGCGCCCGATCCGCGTCTTCGGGTACCTCTTGACCGCGCGCCATCGCGGGCCATTCGACGAGAACGACGGTCTTTGAGTACTGCATGAGGTCTTTACGAATGTCCGAGCGCGCCGGCTGGGAGTAGCCGTCGACGGCATGGTAGAGATTGCCGACCGCGTCGATCTCGTTCTGGACGTTCTGAACGGTTTCGTCGTACTTCTGCCAGACTACCACCACGACGAACCCCAGCACCACGGCGTAGAGCACCCCGACGGCCGAGAAGAGATAGCCGGCCACGTCGTTGTGCCGGCGCAGCACCTCGCTGCGAAGGCGCCGCTGTAATAGCGCGTGCAGACCGACGAAACCGCACACCGCGACGGCGATGATAAGCAGCTCCGCGATGAGTCCGGGTATGCTGGTAATCGTATGGGTTAAGACGCCCACACGGTTGTCTTGGCCGGGCCGCCGTGTCGTCCTCCGTCAGGATGAGGGAGAGTCGACCAGTTCTGCTAGTGCCTTATCGAAAATCTTCGGTGCCTTCCCGCCGAAGAGGAGCGATTCGTTGCCGCCGATCTGCTTGCGAAGCTCGATCAGCTCGTCGCGGAGCGCCGCCGCCTTCTCGAATTCGAGGTTTACGGCCGCGTCGCGCATCTTGCGCTCGAGGTCGCGCGCCATCTTGAGGGCTACGTCGCGCGGCACCTTTTCTAGACGAAGCTTTGCGGTATTTTCCTGGGTGGCGCCGACCATGCTGAGGATGTCGTGGATCTGTTTGCGAATCGACTTCGGCTCGATGCCGTGCTCGCGATTGTAGCCGATCTGCATCTCACGGCGGCGGCGCGTCTCGCCGATGGCGCGCGCCATCGACTCGGTGACGACGTCGGCGTACATGATGACCTTCCCCTCGACGTTGCGCGAGGCTCGGCCGATCGTCTGGATCAGCGAGATGTTGTCGCGCAGGTAGCTCTCTTTGTCGGCGTCGAGAATTCCGACCAACGAGACCTCCGGGCAGGTCGAGACCCTCGCGCAGCAGATTGATGCCGACGAGTACGTCGAAGACGCCGGCGCGCAGGTCGCGCAGGATTGCGACGCGCTCCAGCGTGTCCACCTCGCTGTGCAGGTAGCGCACGCGCAGGCCGTTCTCGAGCAAGAAATCGGTGAGATCCTCGGCCATCTTCTTGGTCAGCGTCGTCACCAGCACGCGTTCCTTACGAGCCGCACGCTGTACGATCTCTTCCATGAGATCGTCGACCTGATTGCGGGTCGGGCGCACCTCGACTTCGGGATCGACCAATCCGGTCGGGCGGATAATCATCTCCACGACCTGCGTGCTCTGCTCGCGCTCGTACGGTCGCGGCGTCGCCGAAACATAAATCGCCTGATTGATGTGCTCTTCAAACTCTTTGTAGGTGAGCGGGCGGTTGTCGAGCGCGCTGGGCAGCCGGAAGCCGTGCTCGACCAGGACCTCCTTGCGCGAGCGGTCGCCGGCGTACATGCCGCGCACCTGCGGCAGCGTGACGTGCGACTCGTCGACGAAGAGCAGCCAGTCCTTGGGAAAGAAGTCGATGAGACACCACGGCGTCGAGCCGGGCTCGCGCCCGGTGAGGTGGCGCGAGTAGTTCTCGATGCCGTTGCAGTAGCCGACCTCACGCAGCATGTCGAGGTCGTAGCGCGTCCGCATTTCCAGCCGCTGCGCCTCGAGCAGCTTGCCGTGTCGCCGGAAATAGGCCAGGCGCTCCTCCAGTTCTTCCTCGATCGAAACGACGGCGCGGCGCAGCTTCTCGTCGGGCGTAATGAAATGCTTGGCGGGAAAGATCAGGAGTTCGGTCTTCTTTTCGACGTACTCGCCGGTGAGCAGGTTGACCACGTCGATCGACTCGATCTCGTCGCCGAAGAACGCGATGCGATGCACCAGCTCTTCTTCGACGCCGACAAACTCGAGCGTATCGCCCCGCACCCGGAAAGTGCCGCGCACTAGGTTTATGTCGTTGCGCCGGTACTGCATGTCGACGAGTTTGCGCAACAGCACGTCGCGGTCGAGCGTCTCGCCGACGCGCACGCGCGCCGACATCTCCATGTAGTCGGAAGGCGAACCCAAACCGAAGATGCACGAGACCGAGGCCACGATCAGCGTATCGCGCCGCGTCAACAGCGATTGCGTGGCCGAGTGCCGCAGGCGCTCGATCTCGTCGTTGATCGAGCTGTCTTTCTCGATGTAGGTGTCGGTCGAGGGCACGTACGCTTCGGGCTGATAGTAGTCGAAGTACGAGACGAAATACTCGACCGCGTTGTCAGGAAAGAAGTCGCGAAACTCGGCGCAGAGCTGCGCCGCCAGCGTCTTGTTGTGGCAGAGCACCAGCGTCGGCTTTTCGACCAGCTCGATGGTGCGCGCCATCGCCATCGTCTTGCCGCTGCCGGTGACGCCGAGCAGCGTCTGGGCCCGGTCGCCGCGCAAGACGCCGTGCGCCAAAGCCTCGGTCGCCTTAGGCTGATCGCCGGCGAGCGCGAAGGGAGAGACCAGGGTAAACTTCTGAGCCACGCCCTCCTTAAACAACCCCCGAGGGCCGAACGATTCAGCCAGCGAAACGAGCGAGCATGCAACAGCCGCTGCTCTTCTGCGGAAACTCCAATCCACAGTTGGCTGAGGAGATCGCCAAGCGCCTGCGCCTTCACGTCGGGAAAGCGCTGGTCTCGGAGTTCCGTAACGAAGAGACGCGGGTCGAAATCGGCGAGAACGTCCGCGGATCCGAGGTCTTCGTCGTCCAGTCGATCTGCAAAGCGCCCAACGGCAAGGGCGTCAACGATGCGGTCATGGAGCTGCTGCTGATGGTCGACGCGTTGCGCCGCGCGTCGGCGGCGCGCATTACCGCCGTGATCCCGTACTACGGATACGCCAAACAGGATAAGAAGACCAAAGGGCGCGAGCCGATCTCCGCCAAGGTCATCGCCAACCTTCTGAAAATAACCGGCGCTCGGCGGATCGTGACGATGGATTTACACGCCGCGCAGATTCAGGGCTTCTTCGATATTCCGGTCGACAACCTGATGGCGATGCCGGTGCTGTGCAATTATCTCAAAAAAGAGGGGCTTTGCGACGACAAGATCGTCGTGGTCTCCCCCGATGCAGGCGGAGTGCATCGCGCGGAGCTTTTCGCCAAGCGGCTCAACTCATCGCTCGCCATCGTCTTCAAGCGCCGGCCCGAGCCCGACGTCTCCGAAGTTACCGACATCGTCGGCCACGTCGACGGCAAGGTGGCGGTCGTCGTCGACGACATGATCTCGACCGGCGGCACGCTGGCCAAGGCGGCCGAAGCAATCAAAGCACGCGGTGCGACAAGTGTCTTTACCGTCGCCTCGCACGGAATCTTTGCCGGCGAAGCGGTCGACGTTCTCGAGCGCTCCGAGATCGAAAAGGTGCTGTTCACCAACACGATCCCATTCGATGACGGCACGTCGCATCCGAAGTTCGTGCAGCTCTCGATCGCTCAGATTTTTGCCGATGCGATCGCCCGCATCACCACCAACCGCTCGGTTTCGGAACTCTTTGCCGGCGACGAAACGGCCAACGGAGTCCTAGGAACCCCCGCCGAAATGGCGCCGGTCTAAGAACCGGACTAGAGAAAGGACCCCGTGGCCAAACAGGATTTACAACTCACCGTCGAGCGTCGCGAGAAGCTCGGAACGACCGGCTCGCACGCGTTGCGGGCCGCCGGTAAGCTTCCCGCCGTGCTGTACGGGCACGGCGCGGCGGCCGAGCATATCGCGCTCGACGCGCACGCCTTCGCCGACCTGATCCACCGCAGCGGGCGCAACGCCATCATCACGCTGACCGAGGGCGGCCGCAAGCGGCAGACCGCGATGGTTCGCGAGATCCAGTACCATCCGGTTTCGCGTCGCGTCATCCACGCCGACCTGCAGCGCGTCTCCGCCGACGAAGAAATTGCCGCGATGCTGGCGGTCGTCACCGTCGGCGTCGCCGACGGCGTACGCAACGCCGGCGCGGTCATGGACGTCATCACGCACGAGATCGAGGTCGAAGGACCGGCGAGCCGCATACCCGAGAACCTCGAGATCGACGTTACGGCGCTGGGCGTGCACGATCACGTCACCGCCGCCGATATTGCGCTTGCCGAGCGGCTTCAAACTCGTGACGCCGCCCGACACGCTCGTCGTGACGATCGAGCCGTCGCGCACGGAGCGCGAGCTCGAAGAGGCCGCGACCGGACCCGCAGAGACGGCCGAACCCGAGGTCATCGGAGCAGCGGAATCCGACTCGTCGTCGGCTTAGGAAATCCGGGCTCGGAGTACGCCTCGACCCGTCACAACGTCGGCTTCATGGTCGTCGACGAAGTGGCGCGCCGTTACGGCGTCGACTCGTGGAAGCGGCGCGACAACGCGATGCAGGCGCGCGACGTCGCGCACGATGCCGTCTTCGTAAAGCCGACGTCGTACATGAACCTTTCCGGTGCGCCGGTGCGTTTGATTTCGTCGTGGTATCGCACGCCGCCCGAGAACGTGCTCGTGGTGAGCGACGACATGGATCTTCGTTACGGCAAGTTACGCATGCGTCCGGCCGGCGGTCACGGCGGACACAACGGACTGCGTTCGGTGATCGCCACCATCGGCGAAGGCTTTCCACGCCTTCGCGTCGGCGTCGGACGCCCCGAGTACGACAGCATCGACCACGTTCTGGCGCCCTTCAACGAGGCGGAGCGCGACGCGCTCCCGGCGATCGTCGCGGCGGCGGCCGACGGCGTCGAAAAATGGCTGGACGAGGGCGTCGACGCAGCGATGCGCTACGTCAATACCTGGGAGCCTGCCGCCCCTTAGGGGCAGCCGCTGGGAACGTGGTTGATGGCGGCGATGCGCTCGCCGATGCCGGGCTCCGTATAAAGGAAGAGCGTAGCCGCCTTCTCGGGGCAGACTTCTTCCATCTGCTGATCCGTCGAACGCACCAGGGCGCGCACGGCCGCCGCGGGATTACCGGTAAGCGCGACGGCGTAGCGGTTCGCTCCGAGATCGTAGGAACGCAGGGCCGCGTTGCGCACCGGAACGGCGACGATATAGACGAGCGCAAAGAGCGCGCCGACGAGGGCCAGGCGCGAGAGCGGATCGTCGTCGCGGCGGAATCGAATCCGATCGGCGAGCACCACGGCCAGCGCAGCGAAGACGATCACGACACCGCCCTGAATCAGCGCGATCTCGAAGAGGTCGTGACGCGCCATCTTGCTGAGGTCGTAGGCGACTTCGTACTCGATTTCTTCCGGGGTGCCGCCGGCGATCAGGGTATCGGTCAGTTGAATGCGCCGCGACACGCCCAGACCCAGGACTTCCGCTTCACCCAACGGCGTGTTGCCGGCGCTGGCAACGAAGATCGCGACGTTGGGAAGCTTGGCGCGTTCGACCAGCGCGTGCAGCCGCGGTCCAAGCGGGCTGGAGATCGGATGCACGGCGAAGGGCGATTGAATGTATGGCGCGGCGTACGACCAGCCGGCGCTCACTGCCAGAATGCCGACGATCGTATAGACGTACCATTGGTGCGTCCGCGAAGCCAGCCAGAGGACGGTCGCGGCAATGAGGCCGGCGACGATCATGGCCAATAGCGTGTGGTAAATCCAGAAGACAAACCAGAAGCGCGTCAGTTCGAACGTAACGTCGAGCGCGCGGTCGACGCGGTAGAGATAGAAGGAAGGAACGAACGACGCGAGCCGCGCGACCAACGCCAGCGACGCGCCGAAAAGAAAGCGTACCAGCCACTCGGAGCGGATGCGGCGGCGCAGCCGGTCCCGCAGCGACGCGGCGCCGCCGGTCGTCCAAAGATAAAAGAGCGCCAGCGCCTGGGTGATCGGGATCAGCAGCCAGCCGACGAGCGTCCAGTGAGCGCGCCGCACCGCCGCGGCTTGGCGCGCCGGGTCAACCAGCGCGGTCGCCGGTTCGCTCAGCAGCGTCTGTGGGGTTAGCGAATCGACGCGGCGGTCGAGGGCGTTGGGACGTACCATCCCAGCCGATGCAACGCCTCCGAGCAGCAGCACGAACGCCACCAGCGGAATTACCAGGCAAAGGCACCTGAGCGCTCGCGACGCCATGGGAGCCGGACTTCGCGGCGGGCCCGGGGAGTCCGTCGGCGTGCGGTAGCGCTCGGGCTACTTTTTCGGAAGTGGGCGTGCCGGATTTCCCGCGACGCGCTCGCCTTCGGGAACGTCTTTCGTAACGACCGAGCCGGCGCCGGTGAGCGCGTCGTCGCCGACGGCGACCGGCGCAACCAGCGACGTGTTCGAACCGATCGAAACCCGCCGCCCGATCGTCGTCGGATTCTTCTTGGTGCCGTCGTAGTTGCAGGTAATCGTGCCGGCTCCGACATTCGTGTCTTCGCCGACGGTCGCGTCGCCCAGATAGGAGAGATGGCTCACCTTGACGCCGGCGCAAGCTTCGACTTCTTGATCTCGACGAAGTTGCCGACGTGCACGCGATCGGCGAGGACCGTCTCGCCGCGCAGATGAGCGAACGGCCCGATGGTCTACGTCGCTGCCGGCTTCGGAGTCGATGACGACGCTTTCCCGAAGCGTAACGCGATCGCCCAGGCGCGCATTGGAGAGGCGCGCATTAGGCCCGATCGTGCAGGCCTTACCGATACGCGAAAGGCGCGAGATCGTAGTGTTGGGGTAGATCACCGTGTCGTTGCCGATCTCCAGCTCGGGCTCGAGATAGGTCGCTTGTGGATCGATGATGGTCACGCCGTCGCGCATGTGCTGCGCGCAGATGCGCGCGTTCATTTCGCGACGCGCCTGTGCCAGCTCGACGCGGTCGTTGATCCCGAGCACCTCGAGGTGGTCCGTCGCCACGACCGGCGCAACACGCCTTCCGGAGTTGACGAAATCGGCAACGGTATCGGTCAAGTAGTATTCGGCTTGCGCGTTGTCGGGCCGCAAGCGCGTCACCGCATCGCGCAGCGAGGTTTCGTCGAACGCGTAGATGCCGGCGTTCATCTCGTCGATCTCGAGCTCCGCCGGCGTTGCGTCGCGCACTTCGACGATGCGTTCGACGCTCGTTCCACGGCGGACGATGCGGCCGAAGTTCGAGGGCAGCGGCATCTTAACGGTAACGAGTGCCATCGCGGCACCTTGCGCGTCCGACGCGTCGAGCGTTTCGATGCGTTCCGCGCAGCAGCTGCTTCGTCACCAGCGGCATGTCGCCGCACGCCACGACGATCCGGCCGCCGTCGTGCGGCTCCAGCCGGTCGAGCGCGACTTTGACGGCGTCGCCGGTACCCAACTGCTCGGCTTGCAGAACGCCGGCGACGTCGAAACTCGCCGATCTCGTCCTCGAGCTCGGCGTTGACGACGACGAGAATCTCTTCGACGCCCGCACCGCGCAGCGCGCGAATCACGTACCAAAGCATCGGCCGGCCGCAGACCTCGTGAAGCACCTTGGAGCGCGCGCTCTTCATGCGCGTGCCTTTGCCAGCCGCCAAGACGATGGCTCGAATCATGCCGTCACCGGCTTGCTCGCTTGAGCAGCGCGAGCGCGTCGCGCAGCCGCTCGCGCACGAGGTCGCGTCCGAGCAGCTCCATCGAGTCGTAGAGCGGAATCGACGTCGGACTTCCCGTGATCGCGACGTAGAACGGGCGCGCGACGTCGCGCACTTTCTTCTCGAGCCGCTCGGCGACGCTCTTGATCGTCGTTTCGACGCCGAACGACGTTCCACGCCGGAAGCGCGTCGAACTCTTCCAGCGCCATCTCGAAGGCCCGGCGCATCTCCGTTTCGTCGAGCTTGACGCCGCGAAAGTCTTCGGCGCGCAGCGCCAAGCGCCCCGAAAAAAGGAAGGCCAGCAGCGGACCCAGGTCGCTGAGACGCTCGACGCGCGGCGCGCCAGCTCCGCAATCCGCGTCCAGACGTTCGGGCGTGATGGCCCACTCCTGGGCGCGTCGCGCGAACGATTCCGGGTCGAGACGCTCGCGCAGATAGCGGCCGTTGAGCCAATCGAGCTTGGCGACGTCGAAGACCGGACCGCCGATCGGAACGTGCTCTACCTCGAATCGCCGCACGATGGCGGACAGGTCCATCAGCTCGTCTTCGCCCTCGCGCGCGGCATTGGCCAGCAGCGCCAAAAAGTTGAGCAGCGCTTCGGGCAGATAGCCCATCGCGCGAAAGAATAGGATCCCCGTCGGATTGCGGCGTTTGCTCAGCTTGCTCTTGTCGGGGTTGCGCAGCAGCGGCAGATGCATCAGCTTCGGCGGCGTCCAGCCGAAGTAGCGGTAGAGCAACAGGTGTTTGGGCGCGCTCGAAACCCACTCTTCACCGCGAAAGACGTGGGTGATCTCCATTAGGTGATCGTCGACGACGTTGGCGAGATGATAGGTCGGCAGGCCGTCGGACTTCAGCAGGACCTGCATGTCGACGCTGCGCCATTCGAACTCGATCGGACCGCGCCGCAGGTCTTCGACGACGCAGACGCCTTCGTCGGGAACGCGCAGCCGTATCGACGTACGGTTCGCCGGCTGCTTCGCGCCGCGCGATCTCTTCGGGGGAGTAACGTCAGGCAGAGCCCGTCGTAGCGCGGCGGCTGGCCGGCCGCTCGCTGCGCGACGCGCATCTCTTCCAAGCGCTGCGGCGTGCAGAAGCATTTGAAGGCGTGACCGGCCGCCAGCAGTTTGCCGGCATACTCGCGGTAGATGCTCGAGCGTTCGCTCTGACGGTACGGACCGTGCGGACCGCCGACGTCGGGGCCTTCGTCCCACTCGAGCCCGCACCAGCGCAGCGCCTCGAGGATTACGCGTTCGCTCTCGGCCGTGCTGCGGGCGCGATCCGTGTCCTCGATGCGCAACACGAACTCTCCGCCGTGCCGGCGCGCGAAACAATAGTTGACCAATGCGACATACGCCGTGCCAACGTGCGGATCGCCGGTCGGCGACGGCGCGACGCGGGTGCGAACCTTATCCAACCAGAGCTCTTCGCTTACCGCATTCGCGCTGGACGAAGTCGATGATATCCTGCAGCGGGGCGCCGGGGGTAAAGATTTCTCGCACTCCGAGTTCTTTGAGCCGCAGCGCGTCTTCCGCCGGAATGGTTCCACCGCCGAAAAAGACGATGTCGCCGGCATTCTGCGCCGCGCAGCTGTTCGACGACCAATGGGAAGAGCGTCATGTGCGCGCCGGAGAGAATCGAGAGGCCGATGCCGTCGGCATCCTCTTGAATCGCGGTCTGGACGATCTGCTCGGGCGTTTGAAAGAGGCCGGTGTAGATGACCTCCATTCCCGCGTCGCGCAGCGCGCGTGCGATCACTTTGGCGCCGCGGTCGTGCCCGTCGAGACCGGCTTTAGCGACGACGATGCGTAAGGGTCGCTCGTTCATTTCTTTGCTCGTTGAGATGCCGGCTGAGATGTAGCGCTTCCTCCAGCTTGACTTTCACCTCGGAAAGCGTGCGGCGCACGCGATAGAGTTCGATCTCGGTCCGGCAGCGCAGGTTGTGTTTGTGACGGCTCATCGGCGTGTTACAGTACCGCCTTCTCCGTGTACCGCCCGTAGACCGCCGCCATCGCTTCGACGATCTCACCCTCGGTGCAGTAGGCGTTGACGCAGTCGATGAGATGCGGCATCAGGTTATCTTTCGGATCGCGGCAGGCCGCTTGCAGGCGTTCCAGCGCCGGACCCACGGGAGCCGGATCGCGCGTTTCGCGCACCGACCGCACCGACCGCGCCTGTGCGCGCTCGGTCTCTTCGGTGATCTTGAGCAAGCCGGCCGGCTGCACCTCGTCTTCGCGGACGAACGCGTTCACACCGACGATGACTCGGTCTTTGGCTCTCGATCGAGCGCTGGTAGCGATAGCTCGCCTCGGCAATCTCGCGCTGGAAGAAGCCGGCCTCGATGGCTTCGATGACGCCGCCGTATTCGGCGATCTGCGCGAAGTAGGATTCGGCCTGACGCTCCATCTCGTCGGTCAGCGCCTCGACGAAGTAGGAGCCGCCCAGCGGGTCGACGACGTTGGTGACGTTGGTCTCGTAGGCCAGCACCTGCTGCGTGCGCAGCGCGATCTCGACCGACTTCTCGGTCGGCAGCGCCAGCACTTCGTCCATCGAGTTGGTGTGCAGCGATTGGGTTCCGCCGAGTACCGCCGCCATCGCTTCGAAGGCGACGCGCACGATGTTGTTCTCGGGCTGCTGCGCGGTCGCGCTGCAGCCGGCCGTTTGCGTGTGAAAGCGCAGCTGCCACGAGCGCGGATCGCGGGCACCGTATTTCTCGCGCATGTGGCGCGAGTAGATACGGCGCGCCGCGCGGAACTTTGCGATCTCTTCGAAGAAATCGATGTGCGAGTTGAAAAAGAACGAAAGGCGCGGCGCGAATGAGTCGACGTCCATGCCGGCGGCCATGCAGGCCTCGACGTAGGCGAAGCCGTCGGCCAGCGTAAAGGCCAGCTCCTGCGCCGCCGTCGATCCGGCTTCGCGGATGTGGTAGCCGGAGATCGAGATCGTATTCCACTTCGGCATCTCGCGCGTGCAGAAGCTCGATCATGTCGACGATGATGCGCATGTGCGGTCGCGGTGGAAAGATCCATTCCTTTTGCGCGATATACTCTTTGAGAATGTCGGCTTGAATCGTGCCGCCGAGCTTGGCGCGCGGAATCCCCTTCTTCTCGGCGGCGGCGATGTACTGGGCCAGCGCGATGCAAGCCGGGCCGTTGATCGTCATCGAGGTGGTGATGTCGCCCATGTCGATGCCGTCGAAGAGCACTTCCATGTCGGCCAGCGAATCGATCGCCACGCCGCACTTGCCGACTTCGCCGCGCGATTGCGCTGCGTCGGAGTCGTACCCCATCAGCGTCGGCATGTCGAAAGCAACCGAGAGCCCGTGCTGACCTTGCTCGAGCAGGAAGTGATACCGCTCGTTGGTCTGCGCGGCGGTGCCGAAACCGGCGAACTGGCGCATCGTCCATAGACGGTCGCGATAGCCGTTGCGATGGATGCCGCGCGTATACGGATAGTCACCAGGCGCCGCCGTATCGGCCGCGACGGAGTCTCGCGGTCCGTAGACGATTTTCAGCGGAACGTCGGAAATCGTCCGGTCGACCGCACCGGAACCCGGACCGTGACGCGCCCCGAGCCCGCTGGGACGCTCGATCATCTTGGCCATAGCGGCCGAGTTTTCGACGCCGGGGCCTATTCTCCCTAAGAGAGGCCCAGCGACGAAAGAACGCGATCGGCCGCTTCGTAGGGATCGACGCCGGCGCGCGCGTCGTCGCTGCAGCTCGCGATCGAGTCGCCGCTCGAGCCGTCCCATCGCAAGCTGGCGCACTTGGTGCACGAATGCGTCGCGGCGCCGCCGTTCGATCTCGCCCGTTTCGTTGAGATAGGCCATGTGACGCTCGACGGCCGTCCAGAGTTCGTCAATACCGTCTCCGGAGAGCGCCTGCGTCGTCACCAGTTCGGGAACCCAACCGGTAAACTGCAGCATCTCCATCATCGAGCGGATCTCGCGGCGCAGCTGGTCGGCCATCGGATGGTCCGACTTTGTTGACGACAAAGACGTCGGCGATCTCCATGATCCCGGCTTTGAGCACCTGAATCGAATCGCCGCTGCCGGGCTGCAACGCGACCAGCGTCGTCTGTGCCAGTTCCGCGACGTCGACCTCGCTCTGTCCGACGCCGACCGTTTCGATTACGATCACGTCCAGGCCGAACGCATCCATGAGCAGCACCGCGTCTGCGGTCGCGCCGGAGACGTCCGCCGAGATGACCGCGGCTGGCCATCGAACGGATGAACACCGACTCGTCGGTAAAGTGCTCGGAGAGGCGAATGCGATCGCCCAGCAACGCGCCGTGCGAGAACGGCGAGCTGGGATCGACCGAAACGACGCCGACGCTTTTGCCCAGCGCACGCGCCTTGCGCACGAGTCCCGAGGCAAGCGTCGACTTGCCGACGCCGGGCGGCCCGGTCAGGCCGATGGTCATGGCGCGCCCGGCCTTGGTGAATAACGCGCGCACCAGCTCGCGGCCGCGTCCCGATTCGGCGTGCGAAATCGCGCGCGCCAGCGCGCGCGGCTTGCGCGCTTCGAAATCGCGTAGCAGCTCGGCGTAGGCGGTCAAAGCTCCTCTCTCTTAGCATTAAGCAAGAGCGGACCTTCCTAGAAGCCAACTAGTCGCGCAGTGAAGTCGTTCGCATCGCGTTGTGCGGCACTCTTGGCGCTCGGCGCGGTCGTCGCGTTCGCAAGACCGCAAGCTGCGCCGGCCGAGACGCTCGTGGTGCCGCTGACCGGTAAGCGGGTCCGCGACATCAAGACCGAGACGCTCTTTCACACCCTGATGCGCGACTTCTTTCTGGAAGACGACGCCACCACGTACGTGCAGACGGGCGACATCCCGGCGATGTGGCTGCGCGATTCTTCGGCGCAGACGATCCCGTACATACGCTATCAGGCGGCCTATCCCGTGCTGCGCGAACGCTTCGTCGGCGTGATCCAGCGCAACGCCCGCAACGTTATCACCGATCCGTACGCCAACGCGCTGACCGCCGACTACGACGTCTGGGAACGAAAGTGGGAAGTCGATTCGCCGGCCTGGCTCGCCGTGCTCGCTTCGGTGTACTGGCGTTCCACGCAAGACCGCACCGTCTTCAGTAGAGATCTGCACCGCGCGTTGACGTCAATCGTAGCAACGTACCGGTGCGAACAGCGCCACCGGGAGTGCAGTCACTACCGCTACCCGCAGAGGACCTATACCGACCCAAGTTTCAACGAAGCGACGGGGATGATCTGGAGCGCCTTCCGGCCGTCCGACGATGCGGTTCGCTATGCGTTCAACGTTCCTGCCAACGCGTTGGCGGTGGTCGCGCTTCGCGACATCGTGCAGCTCGCGCAAGACGGCTACGGCGACGCCCATCTTGCCGACGTGGCGCAATCGGTCGGCGCGCGCGCACAGGTCGGGATCGAACGGTACGGGCGATTCTACAATACCGACCGCCACGTCTGGATGTACGCCTACGAGACCGACGGTTACGGGCACTACAACCTCATGGACGACGCCAACATTCCCAATCTCACGACGCTGCCGTATATCGACTGGTGCTCCGCATTCGACGCGACCTATTTGGGCACGCGTAAGTTCGCCCTGAGCATGGACAATCCGTACTTTTTTTCCGGGCGTTACGCGCAAGGGCTCGGTAGCCCGCACACGCCGTACGGTTTCGTCTGGCCGCTGGGCATCATCGGACGGGCGCTTACCGCGACGTCCTCGATCGAAGTCGCGACGGCGATCACGACGCTGGCCGAGACGGACGGCGAGAGCGGGTTGATCCACGAAAGCTTCTATCCCGACGGGTATTGGCGATACACACGCGACGAGTTCGGCTGGGCCAACGCATTGGGTGCCGAGCTATTCTTTCGCAGCCTAGCCGGCGATTCGGCGACCCAATTCGCCTGGCGCGGACCGATTCTGCCCTTCCAAGTGCGCTCGACGACCCCGACGCTGGTGCCCTACATTACCCAGATTCAAAATGCAGCCGAGCTCGACGCGACGCTCGGGAGGCTTTTGCATTCGACGGGCGGCGTGATTCCGCGACGCCCCTAACGCGGCGAACCGCTATCGTAAGCCCCCAAGGGAAGCCGCATAGCCTTTCGCCAAGCTTGGCTTTATGGATCAGGGATATTATCGCTATCCGTCGATAGCGGGCGACCGCATCGTCTTCGTTTGCGAGGACGATCTTTGGACCGTCGCGGCGAGCGGCGGCGACGGCGTACGGTTGACGGTCAGTTTCGGCAGTTGTTCTTTCCCGCGGCTCTCGCCCGACGGCGCGTGGATTGCTTTCATCTCTACGGATGAGGGAAATCCCG
Organism: Vulcanimicrobiota bacterium; assembly: GCA_963735845.1. Classification (GTDB taxonomy): domain Bacteria; phylum Vulcanimicrobiota; class Vulcanimicrobiia; order Vulcanimicrobiales; family Vulcanimicrobiaceae; genus Cybelea. Next base: position 150,768 of record CAVTMN010000013.1, read on the forward strand.
AGCTCTACGTGATGCCGTCGCGCGGCGGCGAGCCGCGCCGTCTCACTTTCCTCGGCGCCTCCCTCGCGCAGACTATCGGATGGAGCGAGGACGGCAGCGAGATTTATTTCTGCGCGAATCCGACTACCTGGTATGAGGGAGAAACGCGTCCCTTTGCGGTCTCCCGCGACGGGGGTACCCCGCGCGAGCTGAATCTAGGGCACGCCCGCTCGCTCGCTTTTGGGCCGGACGGGCGAATGGTTATTGGACGCAACGCCGCCGACCCGGCGCGCTGGAAGCGCTATCGCGGCGGTACCGCCGGCGAGATTTGGGTGGACGCCGTGGGCAGCGGCATCTTCTCGCGGCTTCCTGTGCCCGACGGAAATCCGTGCTGGCCGATGTGGATCGGCGACCGCATTTACTTCCTGGCCGATCACGAGGGCATCGGCAACGTCTATTCGTGCGCGCTCGACGGCGGCGAGCTGCGGCGGCACACGCACGAGAACGAGTATTACGTTCGGTTTCCCTCCACCGACGGCAAGCGCATCGTCTACTCCAACGGCGGAACGATCTCGTTTTACGACATCGCTGCCGACGCGGTCTCGCCGGTCGAAGTGCATACGCATTCGACCGCACCGCAAACGGTGCGCCGTTTTGAAAACGCAGCCGAATCGCTGGAGGGATTCGCGCCGCACCCCGACGGGACGCAACTCGCCTTCGTTTCGCGCGGGCAGCAGTTCACGATGCCGCTCTTTGAAGGCGCCGTGACGCGGCACGGCTCCGGAAGCGGCGCGCGCACGCGTCTAACGCAATGGCTCGCCGACGGAGAGCATCTCGTCTACGTCACCGACGTCAACGGATACGAACAGATCGGCGTCTGCCGCGACGACGCATCGAACGAAGCGAAGCTCGTTACCAGCGCCGATATCGGACGCGTGACCGACCTGGTCTGCTCGCCTTCCGACCGCGTCGTGGCCTTCGCCAATCACCGCCACGAGCTGTGCATTCTCGATCTCGACGACGGCAACGTCCGCGTCGTCGACACCTGCCCGACGCACCGGATCGAGGAACCGGCGTTCTCACCCGATGGACGGTTCATCGCCTACGTGTGGTGGCCGGCGCAGGGAACGTCGATCATCCGCGTGGTGAAGGTCCGCTCGGGCAAGGTGCACGACGTCACCTCGCCGCTGCGCATCGATCGCTCGCCGGTTTGGGATCCCGACGGCAAGTATCTCTACTTCATCTCGACGCGGGACTTCAACCCCGTCTACGACGCCCTTCAGTTCGATTTGAGCTTCCCGCAGGCCAGCCGCCCATTCGTCGTCACGCTACGCGACGACGTGCCGTCGCCGTTCGTGCCCAAGCCCAAGCCGATCCATCACGAGCACACTCGCGAACGCGAACGGTCGAACCACAAGCCGGAGAAAGTGCCGGACGTTTCGATCGACTTCGACGGCATCAGCGGACGCGTGCTCGGCTTTCCGGTGGACGAAGGCGAGTACGGCCAGGTCGTCGCGGCCCGCGAACGCGCGCTCTTCACGCGCTTTCCAGTCAAGGGAATCAAGCCGGTGCGTCGCGAGGATCTCGACAGCGAAGGCCACGGGACGCTCCTCGCCTACGATTTCGACCAGCAGCGCCTAGCGACGCTCGCCACCGAAGTCGACGAGATCGAGATCGGTCGCGACGGGCGCACGCTAGTCTACCGCTCGCGCGATCGTTTGCGCGCCATCGACGCGCTCAGCGATCTGCCCGAGGAAGGCGACGAGCAGAAGCCGCCGCCCGAACCGGGCCGCCGCAGCGGCTGGATCGAGATCGAGCGGGCGAACGTGGAGATCGTTCCGCGCGACGAGTGGTCGCAGATGTATCGCGAAGCCTGGCGGCTGCAGACCGAACAGTTCTGGGTCGAAGACATGAGCGACATCGACTGGGATCGAGTCTTCGACCGCTACGCCGCCGTGCTGCCGCGCGTCCGCACGCGCGGCGAGCTCTCCGATTTGATTTGGGAGATGCAAGGCGAGCTCGGCACCTCGCACGCCTACGAGTGGGGCGGCGATTATCGCGAGCCGCCCCAGTATCAGCGCGGCTTTCTCGGGGCGGACTTACGATGGGACGAAGATCGCGGAGGATATTGCATCGAGCGAATCTATCGCGGCGATTCTTGGAACCGCGAGCACGATTCGCCGCTGGCCGAACCAGGGCACGACGTGCACGAAGGCGACTGCATCGTAGCCATCGGCGGGAAACGTCTCTCGCGCGACGTCGCGCCCGATCGCCTGCTCGTGAACGCAGCGGGACGCAACATCTCGGTGACGTTACGCGCACGAAAGGGCGAAGAACGCACCGTGCTCGTCCAAGCCCTCGCGAACGAAGCGGCGCTGCGGTACCGCGCGTGGGTCGAAGCGAACCGAAAGCTCGTCCACGAACGCACCGGCGAACGCGTCGGCTACTTGCACATCCCAGACATGGGGCCGTGGGGTTTCTCCGAGTTTCACCGCGGCTATTTGGGTGAGTTCGACCGTAAAGGCCTCATCGTCGACGTTCGCTACAATCGCGGCGGACACGTCTCGCCGCTGCTGCTCGAGAAGCTGGCGCGTAAGCGCGTCGGTTACGACACGCCCCGCTACGGTGCCCCGGTTCCATATCCGCCGGAATCGGTCGGCGGTCCGATCGTCGCGCTCACCAATCAGTTTGCCGGTTCCGACGGCGACATCTTCAGCCACTGCTTCAAGCTCTACAAGCTCGGACCACTCGTCGGCAAGCGGACCTGGGGCGGCGTCATCGGCATCGATCCGTACCACCACCTCGTCGACGGCACCCTGACGACGCAACCCGAGTTCTCGTTCTGGTTCGTCGACGTCGGCTGGCGCGTGGAAAACTACGGCACCGATCCCGATTATGACGTGGACATCCCGCCGCACGACTATCGCGACGGTAAGGATCCGCAAATGGAGCTCGCGCTTCAGTTAATGGACCGCGCGCTCGAAGGATACGTCGAGGTGCGGCCGGATCTCTCGACGCGGCCATCGTTACCATTGCCGACGCTCGCCTAACCGCGGCGCGCCTGGCGCCGGTCGCGGCATTCGTCGTGCCGGCGGCAGTATTTGCGATGAGCGCGTCGTGGGAACCGGCGTCGTGGGACACGGCCGAGCTGCAAGGCGTCCCGTACATCCTGGGGATCACGCATCCGACGGGCTTCCCGCTCTACGTGATGCTCGGCTATCTCTGGTCGCACGCGATCGCGATTTCCACCGTCGCCTGGCGCATGAACGCCATGAGCGGAGTCGCCATCGCCGTCGCGTGCGTCGCCGCCTACGGAACGGCCCGTCAGTTCGGCGCGAACCGCGCCATCGCACTTCTGGCCACGATGTGGTTTGCTTTTTCGCGCAACGTTTGGGCGCATGCCGCGCGGGCCGAAGCGCAAGATCTCGCCGTAATGTGCGCCGCACTGTCGATCTATCTCTTCGTGCGATGGATGCGCGAAGGAGACGATCGCCGTTTTCTCGCCGCCTTCGCGCTCTGCGGAGTCGCCATGACGGCGCATCCCAATGCGCTGTGGATTCTGCCGGGGCTGGTCGCTCGGAGCGGCGATCGCGCCGCGCCGGCCTTCGCCGCGTCTGATCGCCGGAGCCCTCGCGCTTTGCGTTGCCGGGCTCGCGCTCTACCTGTATCTACCGTTGCGCTCGGCATACGTCGTCGCAAACCATCTCGATCCCGTCGCGGCCTTGCCGAGCGCAGGCGGCGGAATCTTCTGGAATTACAACAATCCCAGCTCGTTTAGCGGCTTCTTGCGTGAAGTCACCGGAAGTGAAACACAGAGTGGGCAGTACTTACTCGCGGCATTCAATCCGATGCACGTCCGCGACGCGCTGTGGACCTTCATCGTTACGATTCACGAACAATACGGCGTGATCGTCACGCTGCTGCTCGCCGGTGGTTTCATCGCGGCCTGGCGACGCGATTGGCGAGCGACGCTCGTGGTAACCACCGCGTGTCTGGCCGGGCTACTCTTTTCGGTGGCCTATCCCAACGAGAGCGACGTTAGCCGCTACCGGCTGCTCGTCTCGTGGCTGGCCGTTCCGCTGCTCGGCGCGCTCACGCCGTCGTCGCCCCACCGCCGCGATGCGGTCCTCACATGGGCCCTAGCGCTTTTTTTGGCGACGGGGACCGCGCTCGCGTTCGCGGCTCAGCGCGGATTTCTGCACCACTCGCCGGGCGAGAACGGTCGCTGGGTGATCGAAGCGGTCGAGCATCGCGTGCCGGCCGGAAGCGCCATCGTTGCGGACTGGCTCGATGCCACATCGCTGGCGTACGGCGCCTACGTCGACGGCTCGTTACCGGGAAGAATAGTCCTCTCCGACGACTCGATGCGCCTCGCCCTCTATCGGCGATGGGCCACGCAACTGCGCGTTTTCGTGCTGGTCAATCCTCATAACGTGACGTCACTTCCAGGCACGCGCGACTACGCGCGCCTCGACGGCTACCACGAACTCTACGAAGTAGTTCCGTGACGCCCGCGCGTCCCGCCCGATGTGGGACTTGACTTCCGGTTCGCGTCTAGCGAACATTGGGTAAAATACCTTATCGGTCCAAGAGTAAATACTATGCCATCCAATAATTGCCAAATGCGTTACTTGGCATCCATTACCATCAAGGGGGAGTGATGAGCGCAAACGGACAGGTTTCTCCAAGCCCCGATCGATGGGCTCGCGAGGCTCGCTGGAGGGGCACCGAGCGGCGTTACTCAGCCGAGGCCGTACGCCGCCTGCAAGGAAGCGTCGTGCCGGAGCAGACGCTGGCGCGCATGGGGGCGCGGCGACTCTGGCGCGAGCTGCAAGGCGATGCGCCCGTTACGGCACTCGGGACTCTGAGCGGAAATCAGGCGGTTCAAGCCGCCAGGGCCGGTCTTCGTGCGCTCTACTGCAGCGGCTGGCAAGTCGCCGCCGACGCCAACCTAGCCGGTCAAATGTATCCCGATCAAAGCCTCTACCCGGCCAACAGCGTTCCCGCCGTCGTGGCGCGCCTCAACAATGCGCTGGCGCGCCTCGACCAGATCGAATCGCTCGAAGGCCGCGGGGGCGAGCAGTGGTATCTGCCGATCGTCGCCGACGCCGAAGCCGGCTTCGGCGGACCGCTCAACGTTTTCGAGTTGATGAAGTCGATGATCGCTGCCGGCGCTGCCGGCGTTCACTTGGAAGACCAGCTTAGTTCTGAGAAGAAGTGCGGCCATCTTGGCGGCAAGGTGTTAATCCCGACGCAACAAGCGGTGAGACATCTCATCGCCGCGCGGCTCGCTGCCGACGTCATGGACGTTCCTACGATTCTGATCGCTCGCACCGATGCAAACGCGGCGCGCCTCGTTACCAGCGATGTCGATCCGTTAGATTGCGAGTTTCTCACCGGCGAACGCACGCCCGAAGGATTCTTCGTGACCAAGCCCGGTATCGAAGCGTGCATCGCCCGCGGCCTCGCCTACGCGCCGCACGCCGATCTGCTGTGGATGGAAACCTCCGAGCCGAGCATCGAAGAGGCGCGGCGCTTCGCCGAAGCGATTCACGCTCGTTATCCCGGGAAACTCCTTGCCTATAACTGCTCGCCGTCGTTCAACTGGAAGAAGAAGCTCGATGCCAATTCGATCGCGACGTTTCGCGAGCAGCTCGGCGCGATGGGCTACAAGTTCCAGTTCATCACGCTAGCCGGCTTCCACGCGCTCAACCACTCGTTCTTCGAGCTGGCGCACGACTTCAAGGCACGCGGAATGACGGCGTACGCCGAGTTTCAAGCGCGCGAGTTTGCCAGCGAGGCCCTCGGTTACACGGCAACGCGCCATCAGCGCGAGGTCGGTACCGGCTATTTCGACGAAGTGGCTAACGTGATCGGCGAAGGGAAGGCATCGACGACGGCACTGCACGGTTCGACCGAAGCCGAGCAGTTTTACGACGCGCCCACCACCGCATCGGCCTAAGCTAGAGTCATGAACGTCGCGCCGGCCGGTTTCACGATCACTCGCGATCTCCCGGCCGGCTTTGCCGATTTCTATCTTCCACTGCACAAGCGGTTCGCGCCGCTTCAGCAACGCCTGCTGCAAGCGCGCAAGGATCGACTCGCGCGCGCCCACGCCGGCGAGCTGCCCGACTATCTTCCGCGTTCGGAAGCGACGCAGAATCGAGTGGCGGATCGAACTTCCTAGCTGGTGCGCCGATCAACGCAATCAAATGACCGGCCCCGCCGACGATGCCGAGCTCTGCGTGAAGATGCTTAACTCCGGCGCGCCCGGCGTGATGCTCGATCTCGAAGACTCGATGGCCAACACCTGGGATCACCTGATGCTCGGCCATCGCAACATCGTCGCGGCATTAGCCGGCGAGCTGACCTATGAGGATGCCAAGCGCGGGCGAACCGTCGCGATCGCGCCGAGCGATACGGTGATCTGGAGCCGCGTTCGCGGTCTGCATCTCTCGCAAGCCGGTGTGATCTCGCACGTTGCAACGAGCGCTTCGCTCTTCGATCTGGCGTTGCTGGCTTTCCGCGTCGGCGCCTTCCGGATGCAACGCCCGCTCTGCATCTACATTCCAAAATCGGAGTCGGCCGAGGAAGCGCTCTGGTGGCGCGACGTTTTCGACGCACTGGTCGAAGGCATGGAGTGGGAGCCGGGCGCGATTAAGGCGATGGCCCTGGTGGAGTCGCATCCGCTCGCTTACCAGATGGAAGAGTTCGTCTTTAACCTGCGCGACTATCTCGTCGGGCTCAACCTCGGGCGCTGGGATTATATGGCCAGCCTCATTCACTACAACCTCGAGGACCCGCAGTGGCTGCTGCCCGATAGAAACACGATTCCGATCGACGTCCCGTTCTTCCAGAGGTTGCGCACGCTGCTGCCGGAGATCTGTCACAAGCACGGCATTCTAGCTATCGGCGGGATGACTGCGCTCTACCCTAGCCGCGAAGATCCCGAGCTCAACGCCCGCGCGCTCGACGTGCTGGAGCGGGACAAGCATAACGAGGCCGCAGTGCCTGATGGACGGCGCCTGGACCGGCCATCCCGATCAAAACGCCATCGCGGTGGCGCAGTTCCCCGCTCCAAATCAGCTCGACAAGCGTCCGTCGCTCGAAACGCCTCACCCCGACTTGCGTCCGGCACCGCGCGGCATCGGCAGCACTACGCTGGAAGGTACGCGCGCCGCGGTCCGCACCGTGATTCGCTACCGCCACGGCGTCTTGGACGGACGCGGCGCGAGCCTGCTCGATGGTTACATGGAAGATCTGGCTACCGACCGAATCTATCGCTTGATGATCGCCCAGCGACTGCGCTATCCCGGGCAACATACGCCGGCGTCGATCGGCGCGATGTTCGACGAAGAGCTCGAGCGCATTCTACGCGAGTTGCCTGCCGAGGCGGGAGAGGCGACGCTAAGCCGTTATCGTCGCGCGCGCGAACTCTCCGAGCGTATGATTCTCACCGGCGCCTTCGACCCGACCTGACTTGAGCCGGCGCGTTCCTGCGCTCGCCGCGCTCTTCACGCTCGTGCTGCATCTCGCGGCCAATCCGCACTACGGATTCTTCCGCGACGAGCTCTACTTTATTATTTGCGGTTTTCATCCGGCGTGGGGATACGTCGATCAGCCGCCGGTCGTTCCGCTCCTCGCCGCCGCGTCGCAGCTCTTCGGGCACTCGCTCTTTGCCTTACGCGCGCTGCCGGCAATATTCGCTGCGGCCGGCGCGTACGTCACCTGTCTTCTGGCAATCGAAATGGGCGGCGGCATCTTCGCCCAAGTGCTCGGCGTACTCGCATTTCTTGCTGCCGGCGTCCTGGAAAGCTTCGGCGCCAAGGTTGGGCCCGACATGGTCGGACTCTGGCTCTGGCCGCTGGCAGCGTTGTACGTCTTGCGTATCGCTAAAGGCGGCGACGCGCGCTTATGGCTGGCGGCCGGTGCGGCGATCGGCGTTTCGCTGGAGAGCAAGTACAGCGCACTCTTCTTCGCCGTCGCGCTCGTCATCGGATTGCTGCTGACGCCGCAGCGCCGCATCCTCGCGACGCCCTGGCTTCTTGCCGGCACCGCGCTGGCGTTGCTGGTCGCGCTGCCGAACTTTCTGTGGCAAGCGTTGCACGGTTTTCCGATGTGGGAGCTGCTGCGAAACGGCCAACAAGGAAAGAACGTAGCCGCAAGCCCGGCGCTGTTTCTCTTCCAGCAGCTATTGCTGACCAATCTCTTCGCCTGGCCGATTTGGTTCGTTGGCCTCATCGCGCTGCTGCGCGACGGCGCGGCGCGTTTTCTCGGTTACGCTTATATCCTTCTGATCGCGATGATGATCGCGCTGCACGCCAAGCATTATTATCCCGCCGACGTCTATCCGATTCTGATGGCCGCCGGCGGCGTTGCCGTCGAACGCTGGGTTAGGTTACCCGCCCTGCGCCTCGCGATCGCGACGGTCGTCGTTGCGGCCTGGGTCTTCTTCGCGCCCTTCTCGCTGCCGGTGCTCTCCGAGCCGGCAATGGTGCGTTACTCGGCGTTCGTCGGTCAACTGTTACATATTCAGCGCTCGGCGATGGCGACGGAGCATCATCGCTACTCGGTGCTGCCGGAGGATTGGGCCGATATGCACGGCTGGCCCGAACTGACGGCGACGGTTGCGAGCGTCTACCGTTCGCTGCCGCCGGCGCAGCGGGCGCAAGCGGTCGTGGTCGCCAGCAACTACGGAGAAGCGGCTGCGGTCGACTTCTTCGGCGGCGCCTACGGACTGCCGCCGGCAATCTCGGGCCACAACAACTATTGGCTCTGGGGAACGCATGGTTACAGCGGCAACGTCATCATCGACGTCAACGGCGACTGCGGCGCGACGAGCTTTCCTGGATTGTTCCGCGTCGCGCGTCTGGCGGCACGCTCGAATCCGCCGTGGGTAATCTCCTACGAACAGAACATCCCGATCTCCGTCTGCACCGGAATTCGCATGCCGCTATCGCAGCTCTGGCCCAAACTGCGCGATTATATCTAGCGCTAGACGCCGAGTGCCTCGAGAAAGCGCGGATATACGAGATCGGTTCGGGCCAGCGGCTGCTCCGGATCGACGATGTCGTGATGGCGCGGAAGATTCTCCAACTCGACGTAGCTCACGCCCTGCGGGTCCCACCGTCGCCAACTCTCCACCACTTGCTCGGTAACGCCGTTGCTCACCGCAGGATCGTTGCGATTTACGATCGTGACGATGCGCTGGGTAAGCGGCGGCTGCCTTCGCGCGGCATCGTAGACGGCGTCGGCAATAGACATCGTTGCGCCTAGAACTCGAGTCGGAAAGCGCGGATAGGCGGCCAAGGGCCCGCGCGTATCGCGCACTCGGGGATCCCACCAGATGAAGCGGTTGGGGAACGCGCGCAGGCCCCACGATAAGAGCCGGCAGGCAAATCTGGGAAGATGTAAGAGACCGAAGTTTGGCGCGATCAGCACCGCCACGTCGAGGCGACGGAACTGCGCACAGTAGCCGGCGAGCAGAGCGCCCATCGAAATACCTAATACGCCGGTGCGCTCGCCCAGCCCGCAGGCAATGTCCACCGCTTCGTTAGCCGTGCTGAGTAACGCCTCGGGTGTAACCTCGGCGATTCGGGTCGTCATGCGGTCGCGGTTGCCGTGTTCGGGCATGCGCGGAACGAGCACGTTAACGCCGCGCTCGAAGAGCATAGCGGCGCGAACGCCGAGTACTGTGCCGGGCTATTCGTTAGCCCGTGAAAGAGCACGACGGCGAACTCCGAGCGGCGCCCGGTAGTGAGAAGTGCGGTGCGCGCCTGCGGACAAGATGCTCGCATCGTCGCGCGCCGCCAGCGCCGTCGCGCGCTCGACCGCATCGTCGTACGAACGCGCCGGCGACGCGTTAAACGCGAAGGCGCCAGGCGCAGTCGAGGAGATGATCGTTTACCATGCCCGTCGCCTGCATGAATGCGTAGCAGATCGTCGGGCCGACGAAACGGAAACCGCGGCGCGCGAGCTCGCGGCTCATCGCCAACGAGCGCGGCGTCGAGGCCGGCACGTCTTTGGGACGGCGCGGCTTGTTGAGAATCGGAGTGCCGTCAACGAACCGCCACAGATACGCATCTAAACTCCCAAACTCTTCTTGCACGTCGAGGACCGCGCGCGCGTTGGTAATCGCCGACTCGATCTTGGCGCGATTGCGGATGATGCCGGGATCGAGCATCAGGCGCTCGACGCGCGCCCCAGTAATGCGCGCGACGGCGGCCGGATCGAACGCGCGGAAGAGCTCGCGATACCGCGGGCGCTTGCGTAAGACCGTCTCCCAGCTCAAGCCGGCTTGGGCGCCCTCGAGAATCAGCATCTCGAAGAGCCGGTGGTCGTCGTGCTGGGGAACGCCCCACTCCTCATCGTGGTAGACACGCATCTCGGGCGTCGTCGCCCAAGAACATCGCTTCTCCGGCTGGCAACGGCGAGTATCTCTAGAGGATTAGGCGAGAACCACTTCGCGTTGCGGGTCGATCGCCTGCAGCAGGTGCGGATGAACGCGGTCCGCGAGTCGCCACGGCCGAATCGGCGTCACGATGTCGTGCGAAAGCGGCAAGCCGCGAATCACGGCAAGCTCCACGTTCTCCGGACGATGGTTGTGCCACATGCGATAGAGGCGGCGAATCGCATAGTTGTTGACTGCGACTTCGGTCGCGTTGGCGACGATCGTTACCTGCTCGGCGGCGGGACGCTTCTCTCGCGCCTCGTCGAACAGCACGCGGGCGATGCGATGCGCGTGTCCGATCGCGTGCGTCGCGTAGCGCGGGTATCCGTGCGACGACGTGTGACGCTCGCGCAGAATCGGATTCCACCAGTGAAAGCGGTTTGGCACGCGCAGGAGATGCTCGGCGACCGGACCCATCAAACGATTCGGTATCAGGGAGACGCCGAAGAACGGAGCGATGGGAACGGACCGCTGCACCGGATAGCGCTGTCCGATCCACGCGGCGAGCAGACCGCCGAGTGAAAAGCCGGCAACGGTAATCCGTTCGCCAAGCTCTTGCGCGACGTCGACGTACTCGGCAACGGCGTCGTAAAGCTCCTCGGCGCGCAGACGCTCGAGTGCGGGCGACAATCGATCGGCGTGCCCGTGGTGCGGAAGCCGCGGAACCAGGACGTTATGACCGCGCTCGTGTAGATCGTAAGCGACGCGTTCGAACTGCGCGGGCGTCGTGCTCATGCCGTGCAGCAACAGGAAGACGCGCTCCGCACGGTGCGGATGGACGTGGGCGATCGTACGTCCCGCGGGGGCGACGCCAGGGTGGTCGCGAGCCATCAGGCGCTCGAGACGCGAAAAAGAGGTTGCCAAGTAAAAGTCCTTAAGAGCAAGGGCGTGTATCTCCTCTCAGGGCGCTCGCGCGAGCTCATCGCCGACGAGGATCGTTACGTGGCGCATACCTATGCACCGCTCGATCTGGTCGTCGAGCGGGGCGAGGGGGTTTGGCTCTGGGACGTTGACGGCAGGCGCTATCTCGATTGCGTCAGCGCGTACTCCGCCGTCAATCAAGGACACTGTCATCCGCGTATTCTCGCCGCACTCGTCGAGCAGGCATCGCGCATCACGCTTACGTCGCGTTCGATGCGCAACGATCGCCTCGCCGGTTTCCTCGAACAACTGACGCGGCTCTGCGGTTACGACAAAGCCGTGCCGATGAATACCGGCGTCGAAGCGGTCGAGACCGCGGTGAAGCTGGCACGCCGCTGGGGTTACGCGGTCAAAGGCATCCCCGAAGATCGCGCCGAGATCATCGTCTTCGCCAACAACTTTCACGGTCGCACGATGACGGCGGTCAGCGCCAGCTCGACGCCGGAGTATCGGACCGGCTTCGGACCGTTCGTCCCGGGATTTGTCATCGATACCGTTCGGCGATGCCGGAGCGCTCGAGGCCGCGATCAACGCCAACACCTGCGCCGTGCTGATCGAGCCGATTCAAGGCGAAGGCGGCGTCAACGTTCCGCCCGACGGTTTCTTGAAGCGCGTCTGGGCGCTCTGCCGCGAACACGACGTCTTGATGATGGCCGACGAGGTGCAGACGGGATTCGGCCGCACCGGCGATCTCTTCGCCTGCGATTACGAAGAAGTCAAACCGGACGTACTGATCGTCGGTAAGGCCCTTGGCGGCGGCTACTACCCGGTCTCGGCGGCACTCGCCGACGACGCACTGATGAACCTCTTCGAGCCCGGCGATCACGGCAGCACGTTCGGCGGGAACCCGCTTGCCTGTGCGGTTGCACAAGCGGCGCTCGACGTCACGGTGAGCGAGCACCTCCCGGCCCGCGCGCGCGCTGCCGGCGCCAAAATGACGGCCGGCTTGCGCGCCATCGACTCGCCTGCAATCGCCGAGATCCGCGGCCGCGGACTGCTGATCGGCGTCGAGCTGAAGTTCCCGGCCAAATATCTGAGTACGGCGCTGCTGGAGCGCGGGGTTGCGGCCAAGGACTGCCGTCCGAACGTCCTCCGAATCGCCCCGCCGCTGGTCATCGACGACGCTGCCATCGCCTACTTTTTGGATCGCTTCGCCGAGGCATTGACGGCCGCTCAGACGCGGTCTTGACACTCCCCCAGACCGGCGTGATATGGTAGCCGGGCCGAAGCAGCGGCTCGTTCCGCTCACCGGATGCCTGCGGGCGATCCGGTCTTCACTCGAAGGAACTCACGGCTGGTTCCACGGTGGGGCTGCTCCGGCGGCGCCTTTTTCATTTATGGAGATGACCTCATAGCAAGACCTTTACGCGTCAACGATCAGATACGCATTCGTTCGGTCCGGGTGATCGATGAAAACGGAAATCAACTCGGGATTCTGCAAACCGAAGACGCGTTGGCACGCGCGCGAAGCGCCGGCCTCGATTTAATCGAGGTTTCGCCGACCGCGCAGCCGCCCGTCTGCAAGATTGCAGATTACGGACGGCTCAAATACGAGCAGTCCAAAAAAGACAAGGACGCCCGTAAGAAGCAGCGCCACTTCGAATTGAAAGAAGTGAAGCTGCGGCCGAAGATCGAGACGCACGACTACGAGACGAAGGCGCGGATGGCAGAGCGGCTGCTGCTCGACGGGAGCAAGATCAAGGTGACGATCATGTTCCGCGGGCGGGAGATTACGTACACCTCGTTCGGGCGCCGGTTGCTCGATCGGATGGCGCAAGACTTGGCGCCGCTGGCGGCGGTCGAGCGCGAACCGAGACTTGAAGGAAAGAATATGTTCATGATCATGGCGCCGCGCGCCAATCCGACGGGACCGCCGAAGTTCTCGGTGGTTCGCGAGCGCGAGGCTAAAGAGATCGTGGACGAAACGGAAACTAAAGAGATCGTGGACCCGGAAACTAAAGAGATCGCGGACGAAACGCAAACGAAGGAGCCAACCAGTGCCTAAGATTCGAACCCACCGCGGGACCGCCAAACGCGTCAAAGTGACTGCAACCGGCAAGGTGATGCACCGTCACCAGTTCGACGGATGCGGACACATTCTGAGCAAGAAGTCGCGCAAGCGCAAGCGCAACTTCCGCAAGGATCAGCCTACGTTCAAAGGCGATCTCAAGCGCCTGGCTCCGACGATTCCGTATCTGGTTTAAGGAGGGGCTGAATCAATGGCACGCATCAAGCGGGGAGTACACGGCCTAAAGCACCGCCGCCGGGTAATGAAGCTCGTCAAGGGCTTCCGGGCGGCGCGGCGCCGCAACTACCGGGTGGCAAACGAAGCGCTCCTCAAATCGCTCGCCTATGCCTACCGCGACCGGCGCGTCCGCAAGCGCGACTTTCGCTCGCTATGGATAAGCCGGATCAACGCCGCCGCCCGGCGCGAGGGGCTCTCCTACTCGACTTTTATGCACGGATTGAAGAAGTCGGGCGTCAGCCTCAACCGCAAGGCCCTGGCCGATCTGGCGGTCTCCGACGCTAAAACGTTCGGCAGGCTACTAAGCATGGCGCGGGAGGCCGCCCAAAAGTAGTATAATCGTCGCGTCATGAGGGGTTGGCGCGCCGTCTTTTCGACGGCTCTAGTCATTGCCGTCGCGGCGTCTTTGCCTCGGCCCGCACCGGCCGAGGTGGGGCTCACGCTGGCGCCATCGGTCGCCGGGCAGATCGACCGGCTCGGAAAAAACGAGGTCCACTCCGGACGCACCCCCGGCATCGCCATCGGGGTGGTCGAGGACGGGCGTCTGGTCTACGCGCGCGGCTTTGGCTTCGCCAACGTCGCGAGGCACTTTCCAATGGCGCCCGAAACCGAATTCTACGTCGGCACGATGACGATGCAGTTCACTGCGTCGGCGGTCTTGATGCTTTCTCAAGCCGGCAAGCTCAGTCTTGACGACAAGGTTTCCAAGTACGTCCCCGATTTTAAAGCCGCACGCGACGTCACGATCACGCAACTGCTGACGCAGACTTCGGGACTGCCCGATCCGCGTCGCTTACACGGCCCCGCGTTCGACCAAACGCACGCCCTTAAGTTCGCCGACCTCTTCGAGGCGATCGACAAAATGAACGTCACGGTAACGCCGGGCGCAGCGTATGCCGATAATCCGCTCAACTATTTGCTGGCCGGACTGATCGTCGAGCGCGCCGCCGGAGTACCGCTTTCGGACTATCTCGAGCAGCACGTCTTCATCCCACTGATCATGGATCACACTTTCCTCGCCGGCGACAGCGGAATCTCATCCAACCACGCCGTCGGGTACACCTGGACGCACCGCGGCTTCACGCCGGCGTCTCCCTGGGATCCGACGTGGATGGGCGGATATGCCGGGCTCGTCTCAACCATCGAAGATCTCGCCAAATGGGACATCGAGATGCCGATTCTGCTGCGCGTGGACGCGCTGCGCACGATGACCGCACCAAGCGCGCAGAAAGGTCCGACGCACTACGGCATGGGTTGGGTCGTGGACAGGCGCGGTGGCAAGGAGTTTGTCTGGTCGAACGGCGAGACGTCGGGTTATCGCTCGATGAACGCGCTGCTGCCGGCCTCGCACGTCGCCGTCATCGTGCTCTCCAACGCCGATTCCGCTCATGGCGGCGGCATAACGATTCCCGAAGAGATCGGAGCCCGCATCCTCGACATCCTCGTTCCGCCAACGACGGCGCGACTCGACAATGCGATAGTTGCGCGCGCTAAAGAGTGCTTGCAGCGGCTGGCTTCCGGCCATCTCGACCGATCCGAGTTGACGCCGTCTTTCGACAAGTATCTCTCCGACGATCTCATCGCCCGGGAGAATCTTGCAGCGCTCGGTACGCTGCAAACGATGGTGCCGATCTCCAGCAGCACCGAGGCGAACGGCGATACGCTCTACGAGTTTTTAGTGCGCTATCCGCGCGGGCAGTACCACTACCAGTTCGAGCTCGCCCCCGACGGAAAGATCGACGGGATCGCGCTCGTAGCATAACTCGTGCCGCGGGCTATTCGTCGCCCTCGGCTAGACGCCGGCCGGTCGCTTCGACGACTTTCCCCAGCATCGTAACGGCTTCGGCGCGCGTCGCATTGCTAAACATATAGCGCAGACGCTCGTCGAGATCTTCGACGATCAGGACGGCGCGGCGCCCCGCGCGTATGGAGTCGATCAGCGAGTTGAGGTAGGCTTCGTCTTCGGGCGCTAAGACCGATTGCTGCGCACCGTCCCGCCTCGGCTCCAACAATCGCCGGAGCACGTTATCCATGTCGCTAGGTATCTCCACTTCGTTACCTCCAAGACCGATTCTGCCGCGTCGGTTAGCAACGGCAACGCAGACCCTTACACTAACTATCGACTAAAAACACTTCCGAATTCATCTTCGCCGCCCTGCAGCCAAAATAGTGCTAGCAAGGTTTTTGCATCGGCGATTCCCTGGGCGACCAGGCTCCAAGCAGCCTCCCAAGTGAAGCTCGCCGTCTCTATTCGTTCGTCATCATCGAAGGCGGGTTCTCCCTCTTCGAGCCCGTCTGCATGAAAAAAGTGCATGACCTCGGAGCAGAAGCCCGGCGTCATCCAGGTCGCGCCGATCGGTCGAATGCGTCCGGCGCGGTAGCCTGTCTCCTCCGTCAGCTCGCGGCAAGCGCCTTCCAGCAACGTTTCACCCGGCTCGGCCATCCCTGCCGGAATTTCCCACAGCGGCACGCCGGCCGGATGACGGTATTGGCGCACAAGGATTAGCCTGCCGGACGACGGCGTCGCGACGATCGCCAGCGATGCACCATGCTCGACGACGTCGACGCGGTGCTCGCTTCCGTCGCCGTAGCGCAGGTCGTCGATGCGCACGTTGAAGACGCGCCCTTGGAAAATCCGGCGCGAACGCAGTAGTTGCGGAACTTCCTCCATCGGCCTTGCCTTGGCGGAACGGACGCATCACGCCTCGTAACCAGAGCGCACTGCTCGTGCCTTCCAGATCATCGTCCATCGTCACCGAAATCGGCTGGCTAGCGTACTTCCTGACGGTCTTCGTGGCCGCCGTCTATATATTGGTGCGCACGCTGGTGCCCCATCACTTCAACGACAAGATCGCGATCGCACTGGCCGCACTCTTCTCCGGCCTGATCATGATAGCAACGCGCGCCTGGATCACCCGCCGAAGGCAAAGGCGTTAGGCGTTGCCGACGCGCCTGGGGAGCCGAGCCGAGCGACTTACCCCCGTCCGCGCGCTGCGGACGGTAAAAGGGCGGCGCGAGCAGCGGCGCTATGCTTTTGAGGGCGCCACGCTGTTGGCGGACGCGCGGGCCGCGAAGCTGCCGATCGAGGAACTCTACGTAACCCAGGCAGCATACGACGCGACGCCGCTGGTGCGCGAGCTCGATCTCGCCGGCACCCCCTGTTTCCTGCTCGATCCGCGCGCCGCGGAGAGCATCTCCGACGTCGAGTCCCCCAGCGGCATACTCGCGGTGACCCCGATCCGGCCGGCCGAGGCCGGTGAAGTCTTGCGACTCCCTGGGCCCTTGCTGCTGCTGGCCGACCTCAATGATCCCGCCAACGCCGGCGGACTGCTGCGCTCGGCCGATGCCTTTGGCTGCCCCGGCGTCCTGGTCGGGACGCTCGGGGTCGACCCGTACCATCCCAAGGTCGTCCGCGGCTCGATGGGGGCCGTTTTTAGGCTGGCTCTGGCCTGGGTCGAGCCTGAAGAGCTGGCCGCGGGGTTGCTTTCGACCGGGCGGCGCCTCTTGGGCTTGGCCGCCGGCGGCGACGATATCGGGAGCGAGCAGTTTGAGCCCGGCTCAGTGCTGGGAGTGGGCCACGAACGGCACGGCTTGGGTCGCTGGGAACCGCTCTGCAACCGCTTGCTCGCCATCCCGATGAGCGGCGAAACCGAGAGCTTGAGCGCGGCCGTAGCAGGGTCAATCGGGCTCTTCCTTGCATGCCGGCAAACGCCGCAGCGGCCGCCTTAGCAATCGTTGTCAAGAGAGTACTCTTAAGGCAAAAAGTCAAGACTACCGGCGTCCCACAACGCATGTTATACTCTGCCCATTCCCGACGTGGGGCCGCCTGGAGCCGACGGCTTAGAAGGAGACTCAAGCGATATGGCAAGGTCCAATCTCTTCTGGAGGCTTTTCGCCCAAACGGGTTCCATCGACGCCTACCTAGCATATCGAAGGCTATACGCGACACCGGCAACAAGCTAAAAGATTTGGAACGATCCGGCCTTAAGCGAAAGATTCGCCGCCGGTTTCTGGAAGCGCCCGGTAACGTACCACCAACCGGGCGTTTTGCTTTGAAAGAGCGATGACGGAACTGGCAGAGCAACTCACCGATTTGAAACGCCGTTTGATCGCGGCGGCCGATGCCGCGCCCGACGAATCGGCGCTCGAGAACGTGCGCATCGAATATCTCGGCCGAAACGGCGAGGTAACCAAGGTGCGGCGGACGATCGGCTCGCTTCCGCCGAGCGAACGTCCCAACGCCGGCAAAGAAATCAACGACGCGGTCGCGGCCATGGAGTCTCACCTGGCCGAAGCCGTTGCGCGGCTGCAGGCGCGACGGTTCGACGCCGAGCTGGCGACGTCGATCGACGTAACTTTCCCCGCGATTACCCCTGCCACCGGTTCGATTCACCCGGTGCGCCGAATCATTGACGACAGCGCCGCATATTTCGCGCGCCACGGCTTCGCCATCGTGGTGGGTCCCGAAGCGGAGCCCGACTACTATAACTTCGACGCGCTCAACATCCCCGCCGATCATCCCACGCGCGAGAGTTTCGATTCGTTCTGGCTGAGCGATTCGGTGCTGCTGCGGCCGCACACGTCGCCGATGCAGGTCCGCACGATGCAGCAACACCGTCCGCCGGTCGCGATCTTCGCACCGGGACGCTGCTTCCGGCGCGATGCCGTCGATGCGCGCCATCTCTTTCAGTTCCACCAGATGGAGGGACTGCTCGTCGCGCACGGCATCCACTTCGGCCACCTCAAGGGGATGCTCGCGGGCCTCTGCCAAGAGCTTTTCGGACCAGATCAACGCGTCCGTTTCCGGCCGTCGTTCTTTCCGTTCACCGAACCGAGCGCCGAGGTCGACACGACCTGTCCGAAGTGTAAGGGCCGCGGCGTGCTGGCCGAAGCAACGTCGTGCAACATGTGCGGCGGCTCGGGTTGGATTGAGTTGGGCGGCTCCGGAATGGTTCATCCCAACGTGCTGCGCGAAGTCGGGTACGACCCGGCCGAGTATTCCGGGTGGGCCTTTGGTTTTGGAGTCGAGCGCTTGGGTTTAGCGCGCTACCAAGTCGACGACATCCGCCGCTTTATCACGAGCGAACCGGACTTTCTCGAGCAACTGTGCGAGTTCCGATAAGCTGGCTGCGCGAGTTCGTCGCGCTGCCGGCCGATGACGACGCGATCGCCGATCGCTTGGCGATGCTGGGTTTTCCGGTCGACGCCATCGATCGGCGCCCGGCTATCTCCGGCGTCGTCATCGGTCGCATCGCCGCGCTCGAACGCCATCCCAACGCCGACCGCCTGCAAGTCGCACAGGTTGACGTCGGCGGCGAGCAGCCGCTAACCATCGCCACCGCAGCCACCAACGTCGCGGCGGGTCAAACGATTGCCGTCGCCACGATCGGCGCGCAGCTTCCCGAGTTGGTGATCGCGCCGCGCACGATGCGCGGCATCGCTTCTCAAGGCATGATGATCTCCGCCGAAGAGCTGGCTTTGCCCGCGGAGTGGTTCGAAGACGGCATCATGCAGATGGACGAATCGCTCGCGCTGGGAAGCGACGTCGTGGAAGTCTTCGGTCTCGATACGGCCGTGCTGGAAGTCGAAATCACGGCAAACCGCCCCGACGCGATGTCGGTGCTCGGACTCGCTCGCGAGCTGGCCGCGTCGTACGACGTACCGTTGCGCGCCCCGTCGTTCGAAAACCCCGGCAGCGACCGCGAACCGCCCGGCGCGGAGCCGCACGTCTCGATCGAATCCGAAGACTGCCGCCGGTTCGTCGCGCAGCGTTTCGACGGCGTGAAGGTCGGCACGGCGCCGGCGTGGGTGCGCGTTCGGCTGGCGCTTGCCGGACAGCGCCCGATCAACAACCTCGTCGACGTCTCGAACTACGTGATGCTCGAGACCGGTCAGCCCCTGCACTTCTACGATGCGGCGGCGGTGGCCGATTCGCAGCTGATCGTTCGCAGCGCGCGCAAAGGCGAGCGTTTAGTGACGCTCGACGGCGTCGAGCGATCGCTCGACCCGCAAGCGCTGGTGATTGCCGGCAAGGATCGCGTGCTCGGTCTCGCCGGCGTGATGGGCGGTGCGGACAGCGAAGTCACGGCGCAGACTACGGCAATCGTCTTGGAGTCGGCCAACTTTCACGGCCCACGCGTCCGGCGCACCGCAAACTCCCTGGGCTTACGGACCGAAGCGTCGGCGCGCCACGAAAAATCGCTCGCGCCGGCCTTGGCAGATGCCGGAGCCGCGCGCGCGGCACAGCTGCTCCGCGACCTTGGCGGGAAGGCGTACCAACCCCACGTTGCCGGCGACGAGCTCGCCGCACCCGTCCCGATCGTTCTCCAGGCCGGGGAGGTCGAACGCGTGCTGGGTTTGGCGATCCCAAGCGACCGCGTCGAGCATCATCTGGCCGCACTGGGATGCGGCGTTGCAGCGCAGGGCGACGCGCTTGTGGTAACGCCGCCGGCATGGCGGCAGGACCTCAACATCGCTGCCGATCTGATCGAAGAAATCGCGCGAATCGAAGGCTACGACGCCATCCCGGCCGTCGTGCCTTCGGTTGCCCCCCACGAGATTTCGAGCGAAGCATACGCGCTCGAGAATCGCATCGCGCGAGCGCTCTGCGCGCTGGGATACCACGAGATCCTCACGCACTCGTTGCAAGGGTCGTCGTTCGTGCAGCGCGCGCAGCGCGCCGGCATCGAGTTCGGCGCCTCGCCGATCGAAGTGCGCAACCCGCTCTCTGAGGAGCAACGCTACCTTCGTTTCTCACTGCTGCCCGGCATCGTCGAGTATCTCGCCGCGCGCGACGCACCGATGCGCGTTTTCGAGCTCGGCGAAATCTTCGCCGCCGACGGCGAGAGCATCGTCGAAAGCAGCGCCGCGGCCTTTGCCTTCACGGTCGACCGCGCCGCCGAACCGCCGTGGCGGGACTCGTGTTTTCTGCAGCTCAAGGGCGACTGCGAAACGCTGTTGCGCGAAATTACCGGACGTGCGATCGAAGTCTCCGCCGACGCGCCGCCGGGCCTGCATCCCGGTAAGAGCGCTCGGGTAACGATCGACGGTCGCGACGCCGGCATTATCGGAGCGCTCGACCCGCGCCTGGCGCAGGCTAACGATCTCGGCCGCGATGCCTATATCTGTTTGCTCGACGTCGGCGCGCTGCCGCCGCAGCAAACGCCGCAGTACGTAGCGCCGTCGAAGTTTCCGTCAACCTATCGCGACGTCGCGCTCGTCGTCGGCGTCGACGTTGCGGCGCGCGATTTGGAGCGCGCGATTGCCGTCGCACTCGGACCGGTCTGCACGCGCGTGCGCGTCTTCGACGAGTTCCGCGGCGCGCAGTTGGGCGAAGGACGCAAGAGCCTGGCCGTACGCGTTACGTTGCAGCGTTTTGATGCGACGATTACCGATCAAGAGGCCGATGCGGCGATTGCCAAGCTGCTCGACACGGTGCGCGAGCGTTTTGGAGCCGCTCTTCGAACGTGATGGGCGGCTTCGTCTGGCCGGATATCGTCATCTTTATCGTGCTGGCAATCGCAACGTACAAGGGTTACCGGCGCGGCTTCGTCTCCGAGCTCGGAGGCGCGGTTGCCGTGACCGCGGCACTGGTGACGCCGTGGTTCTACAACGGCAGCCTCGACGGCCAGATCGCAACGATGACCAAGCTCGGCCCGGGCTCCGCGCACGTCGTCGGCATGTTTGCCACCGGACTCTTGACCTACATCGTGCTGCTAATCGTCGCACGGCTGCTCGGCGCCGTCGCAAGGCTTCCGGTGCTCGGCTTGGGCAACGCGCTGGGCGGCGCCGGTGTGGGATTCGCCAAAGGCGCGATCCTCATGTGGCTGGTGCTCTTTATCGCGCTCTTTTTTCCACTCTCGCCGGACATTCGCGCCGACCTTCATCAGTCGCGCTTCGCACCGTATCTCGTTTCCTACGACGCACCACTCGACGACGCGATACTCTCAACGATCCCGTGGTTCGCGCGTCCGTTCGCGATGCCGTACTTTAGGCGACACCACTTGTAGCCCGCTCGGCCAGCGCTTCGAGTGCGCCGGCGCTGCCCGCGCCCAAATCGGCTCGTACGCCCAACGCAAGGAGCTCGAGCTCGATCGCGGCGACCGCTCCCAACAGATCGACTTCGCAGACGTCACCCATCGTGCCGAAGCGAACGATCTTTCCGGAGAGCTCCTCGAGCCCGCCGGCCAGCACCACGCCATGACGCAATCTCAGACGATCGAGCAAGATGCGCGCGTCCACGCCGGGCGGCGGGTACGCGGCCACGACCGTGGGCGAGTGCGCGCCGGGCTGAGAGAAGATCGTGAAGCCCAAGCGTTCGAGCGCCGCTCGAACCGCATTGGCAAAGCGCGCGATTCGCGCCTGAACGGCGGCAGCTCCCTCGGCGTGATAGCGCTGAAGCGCAACGTCGAGCGCGTAGACGATCGAGATCGGCGGCGTCCAGGGCATCTGCCCTTGTGCGGCGGATTTGCGCGCACGAGAGACGTCGAAGTAGAAGCGCGGCGAGCGGGTAGTTTGCGCGCGCTTCCAGGCGCGGTCGCTCGCGGCGATCATCGCGGCGCCGGGCGGAGCGGCGAAACCCTTCTGTGAGGCGCTGACGACGACGTCGTAGCCCCACTCGTCCATGCGAAACGCCGACGCACCCAAACCGCTGATCGAGTCGACGAGCGTGAGCGCGCCGTGCTCGCGCAGCGCCGGCGCGAGCGCCGCCATGTCGCAAGAGACGCCGGTCGAGGTTTCGTTGTGCGTCAGCAACACGCCGGAGATTTCGCGACGCGAATCGGCCTCCAGGCGCGCTCGCAGGGCGGCCGGGTCAACCGCCGCACCGGGCGCCGTTTCGAACGGCTCCACGACGCAACCATACGTCTTGGCGATGTCGGCGAATCGCTTTCCAAACGAACCAACGGCGCACGAAAGCAGCCGCTCACCGGGTGAAAGGAAGTTGGCCACTGCCGCCTCGAGCGCGCCGGTACCCGAGCTCCCGAGCAGCAGCACCTCGCCGGCCGTCCCGAAGGCCGGGCGCAGCGCCTCGTCGATGCGCGCGAGCATCGCCGCAAACTCTTGGTCGCGATGATTGATCAGTGGGCGCGCGGCCGCCTCGAGCACTGCTTGCGCGCAGGTCACGGGGCCGGGAAGGAATAGCAGTTGTCTCGGCACGGAATAGGGGTTCGATGGACGTGGCGAGCATCCGTCTGACGGAACTCTCGGCGTGCGCGGGGTGCGCCGCAAAACTCGGGGCCGCGGAGCTGGCGAGCGTCATGGAGCGCGTTTCGCCGGCAACCGACGATCGCGTCCTGGTCGGCTATGGCACCAGCGACGACGCCGGAGTCTACCTCCTGCGCGACGACCTCGCCGTCGTCCAGACGGTGGATTTTTTCACGCCGATCGTCGATGACCCGTTCGACTTCGGACGAATCGCCGCAACCAACGCGCTCTCCGACGTCTACGCGATGGGTGGCAGCCCGCGCACCGCGCTCAACATCGTCGCCTTCCCGGAAGACCTCGACCTAGCGATTCTTGCCCGCATACTGGATGGCGGAGCGACCGTCGCCCGCAATGCCGGCGTAGCAATCCTCGGCGGCCACACCATCAAGGACGCCGAGCCGAAGTATGGGATGGCCGTCACCGGTGTGATCGATCCAAAACGCATCGTGACCAACTCGGGCGCCCGGCCCGGCGACCTGCTCGTGCTGACCAAACCACTGGGCACCGGCATTCTCACCACGGCGCTCAAACGCCGCGCTATTCCCGCGCGTGGGCTCGAGGAAGCGGTTGCGGTAATGACGACTCTCAACGATGCCGCTTCGGAAGCAATGCTCGCTGCGGGCGCGCGTGCTGCGACCGACATTACGGGATTTGGATTGCTCGGTCACGGCGGCGGCATGGCTCGCGCCTCGAGCGTCCGCTTGATCATCGCGTCGCAGGCCGTTCCGTTTATGGCCGGCGTGCTCGATCTCATCGAAGCGGGCGTCGTCCCGAGTGGTACGCGGCACAACGCCCAAACGCACGCCACATTTACCGATTTCGAAGATTCGGTAGCGCCGGCGCTTCGCATCGGACTCTCCGACGCGCAGACTTCCGGCGGGCTGCTGATAAGCATCGCTCGCGACGGCGCCGGCGCGCTAACTCGCGAACTCGCGATGCGCAACGTTGCGTTCGCGATCGTCGGCGAGGTGGTCGCCGGAGAGGGCGTCCTGGTTCGCTAGCGGCCGCTAGCGCTTGACGCGGCTCTTACGCTCGGTGCGACGGCGTACGGCGCCGTTGCGCCGGATCGGTACGACGTTGCTCGTTTTGCCATCGCCGCCGAGCGGCACCGGCGTGATGATCCGCTTGCCAAGAGCCTGATGTAGGACTTCGGAAAGCTCGTCGACCGGCACGAACGTCATCGTGTCGCGCACTTCTTTGGGAATGTCGTCGAGATCCATCTCGTTGCGCCGCGGCAACAGAACTTTGCTTATGCTAGCGCGCTTCGCGCCGAGCACCTTCTCTTTGAGCCCGCCGATCGGCAGCACTTGTCCGGTCAGGGTGATCTCGCCGGTCATCGCTAGATTCGGATCGACCTTGAGACCGCTGAGCATCGAGGCGATCGACGTTGCCAGCGCGATCCCGGCCGACGGGCCGTCCTTCGGCGTTGCGCCGGCGGGGACGTGAATATGGATGTCGTGCTTCGAGAAGTAATCGGCAGGCAAACCGAGCTCGCTCGAACGCGAGCGCAGGAACGAGACGGCGGCCTGCGCGCTCTCCTTCATCACGTCGCCGAGCTGACCGGTCAGCACCAGCTTACCGGTGCCGGGCATACCCTGCGTTTCGATGAAGAGGATGTCGCCGCCGACCGGCGTGTAGGCCATTCCGGTTGCGACGCCAACCGAAGCGACGCGCTTGCGCACCTCGTTGAAGAAGCGCGGCTTGCTCAGATACTCGCTGAGATTCTCCGGCTTCACCCGCGCCTTGAAGCGCGGATTCTCCGCCACTTTGCGCGCGATCTTACGGAAGACCGTACCGATCTCGCGTTCCAGGTTGCGCACGCCCGCCTCGCGCGTGTAGTCGTTGATGATTCCGCGGATCGCGGTGTCGCCGATTTGTGCCTGCGTCTCCTTCAGGCCGTTGTTGGTGCGCTGCTTCTTGAGCAGGTACCGCTTGGCGATCTGCAGTTTCTCAAGCTCGGTGTAACCGGCCAGCGTAATGATCTCCATGCGGTCGCGCAGCGGGGGAGAGATCGTGTCCAAGCTGTTGGCCGTGCAGATGAAGAGCACTTGCGACAGGTCGAACGGCAGATCGAGATAGTGATCGCGGAAGTTGTTGTTTTGTTCCGGATCGAGGACTTCGAGCAGCGCCGACTGCGGATCGCCGCGGAAATCCGAACCGACTTTATCGATCTCGTCGATCATCATTACCGGATTCTTCGTTCCGGCATCGCGAATCGCGCGCACGATCGATCCCGGCATCGCGCCGATGTAGGTACGCCGGTGACCGCGGATCTCGGCTTCGTCGTGCACCCCGCCGACGGAGAGACGCACGAACTTTCGTCCCATTGCTCGGGCAATCGACTGCCCTAATGAGGTTTTGCCGACGCCCGGAGGTCCGACGAAGCAGAGGATCGGGCCGGTCAGCTTCTTCTTGAGCTTGCCGACGGCCAGATACTCGATGATGCGATCCTTGATCTTGTCGAGGTCGTAGTGATCCTCGTCGAGGATTACGCGTGCTGCCTTGATGTCGATGTGATCGGCGGTCTCCGAGTTCCACGGAAGCGTAACGAGCCAATCGAGATAGGTGCGAATGACGCTATACTCGGGGCTCGCCTGCGGCACTTTGGAGAGACGGTCCAGTTCGCGATCGGCCGCTTTCTTGACGTCGGCCGGCATCCCGGCTGCGTCGATCTTGGTACGCAACTCGTTGGTCTCGGCTTGCTGCGGATCCACTTCGCCGAGCTCTTCTTGAATCGCGCGCAGCTGCTGGCGCAGATAAAACTCGCGCTGATTCTTCTCCATCTCGCGCTGGATGTCGCTCTGAATCTTGTGGCCGAGCTCGACGACCTCCAGCTCTTTGGTGAGCAGCAAGGTGAGCTGGCGCATGCGCTTGGCCGTGTCGCGCTCTTCGAGGAGCGCTTGCCGGTCGGCGGTCTCCAAACGCATCGTCGAGGCGACGAAGTACGTGAGCACGACCGGATCGGTGATGTTCGCTACTTCC
Source organism: Vulcanimicrobiota bacterium (assembly GCA_963735845.1). Classification (GTDB taxonomy): domain Bacteria; phylum Vulcanimicrobiota; class Vulcanimicrobiia; order Vulcanimicrobiales; family Vulcanimicrobiaceae; genus Cybelea. The sequence goes on from CAVTMN010000013.1 coordinate 176,549, forward strand.
ATCTCCATCTCGCGCGGCGCTTGCGGCAGATAAGAAAGCAGCTTCTGGAAGAGGCCGGCGAGATTGCGCTGCATGGCGACGAGCTCTTCGTTCTCGACGGTAACGTCGGGCAGCTCGGTATACGCCGCCACCATATAGGGAGAGACTTGCGTGAACTGCTCGATGCGGAAGACCTGCTGCCCCGCCACGATGCAGCGCAGCGTGCCGTCGGGCACCTTGAGCATCTTCTGAATGATGCCGATCGTTCCGACGCGCTGAATGTCGTCGGGGCCGGGCTCCTCGATCTCGCGATCCTTGAGCACGGTCAAGCCGATCGGCTTGCCCTCGCGCAGCGCCTCCTCGACCAACTGAATTCCGGGCTTCTTGACGACCGCCAACGGAATCACCGTGTGCGGGAAAAGCACCGCCTCCTGAAGCGGCAGAATGCCGATCAGATTAGCGGGAACTATCGGTGCCTGTTTGGCGGGCATTGGTTACGGATGAATCCTTTTTACGATAACGTGCATTGTCGGTGCGAGAGGTCGGCAGATACGCGGTTGCGGCTATGGGCGCGACGACGACCAGAAATCCGTCGGCATAACTCGCCGTGATGCCCTCGGGTTCGACCGGGAGCGGAAGTGCGATTCGCTTGATGAACTCGCCGTTCGCGATCTCTTTCTGCGCGAAGGAACCGTGGCGAAACCTTACCGCCTCGCGACGGCGTCCGGCGATCGTCAGATTTCTCCCGTCAAACTCGATCCGCAGCGCCTGCGGATCCGCCCCGGCGATCTCGATGACGGCGACGATGCGACCCTCCTCCTCGTCGACGACGACGTCGGCGTTGGGCGAAAACGCACCCAGGCGGGTTCGGACGACGAACTCCATGCTCTCGTAGAACACCCGAGGCTAGCACTCGGATGCGCCGGCTGCTACCTTACATTGGTGGGTCGGGCAGTTGCCGGGTCGACGGCCAGATTACGCAGGGAACCAAGGCAATCCGCAGCGTGGCGTACTCGCTCGGCCGGCATCTGCACGCGAAAGAGCTGCTGATGCTTGGTCGGGACTCCGTACAGGCTTGTCGGCGGAAACTCGGTGACGTTATCGCCCGCCACGTGGGCGGCGGCGAGCACGCGGTTGATCGCCGTGGCGTCGGCCGCCGACTGATAATCCTTCGTGCGCTGGCCGAGCCACGTGGACCCGTCCTGGGTGGTGTAGAGGAAGCCGATGACCTCGCCGGGCAGCATCGTCGCGGTCGAGACGACTTGGTCGATGCGAACGATCTGCATCCCGCGTGAGGGCGGCCCTTGAAGCACGTTCGGCACGGCGCGGATCGAGTCCAAACATGCGCCGTTCTCGAGCGGCGGTTGAAACTGCACTCCGGGTGGCGGCGGTATGGCTCCAGACGGTACCGGGGAGTCTTCGGTCGCCGGTGCGGGAGGCTCGTCGGTCGCCGGCGGGGGCGAAGCCTCGGGGGCGGGCGCGGGCGAAGCTTGGGGCGCCGGCGACGGCGACGCTTGGGCGCCGGCGCGGGCGAAGCCTGAGCGACGAGTGTGCTCGACAGCGCGACGACAAATGCAGCTATTGCAACCATGCTCGCAATCTTCGCACCGCCGTGCCTCGCATCATTCGGAGAAAGGGGTTCGGCTCGGCGTAACCAAGCCTGCGCCCATAACGTTGCACGACTCGAAGCTTCTGCGCCGCTTAGGAAGTCGCGACGCCGCCCTCATAGTGATGGGCGGTATCGTCGGCTCGGGTATCTTCATGAACCCGTCGGTCGTCGCGCGTTTCGTCGGCAGCGGATGGCTGGTAATGGGCGCTTGGATTGCCGGCGGCGTCATCGCGTTGCTGGGCGCGGGCATCTTCGCCGAACTCGCCGCGCGCCGCCCCGACGACGGCGGACTCTACGCGTATCTGCGCGACGCATTTCATCCGGCTCTGGCATTCGTCTTCGGCTGGACGTTGCTCTTGGTTTCGCAGAGCGGCGGAATGGCCGCCGCGGCGGTCACTTTCGCGCGCTACTTCGATACGCTCAGCGGCAGGCATTCGTCGAGCGCGGCCGTCGCGGTCATCGCCATTGCGGCGTTCACGGCAATCAACGCCCTCGGCGTTCGCACCGGTACGACCACGCAGAACGCATTTATGGTGCTCAAGATTCTTGCGATCGCAGCGTTTGCCGCGATCGGCCTCTTCTTCGTTCACGCCGTTGCGCCAGGGGCAACGGCGCCGGCGTTGCCTGCCGGAATCGGCGCCATCGGGCTCGCGATGGTACCGGTGCTCTTTGCCTATAGCGGGTGGCAGACGTCGAGCTTTATGTCGGCCGAGCTGCGCGATCCGCAGGCAACGCTGCCGCGCGGATTGATCGTCGGCGTGCTCGGCGTCGTGCTGCTCTATCTGGCGGTGAACGCCGCATGTCTGCGCGCACTCGGCACCAGCGCACTTGCTGCGACGTCCACGCCGGCCTCCGATATCGCGGCCATCGCCTTCGGACCAATCGGCAAGTGGATCATGGCCGGCGTGATTGCCGTTTCGACGCTCGGCTTTTTGAGCAACCAGATCCTCACCTCGCCGCGCGTTTACTTCCAAATGGCTTCCGACGGAACGTTCTTTAAGCAGCTCGCTTGGGTCAACGCCCGCACGCACGCACCGGTACTGGCAATCGTGCTGCAGGGAGTCGTCGCTATCGTCATCGCGCTCTCCGGACGCTACGATCAAATTCTCAACTACGTCACCTGCAACGATTACATTTTCTTCGGGCTCGCAGCCATCGCACTGATCGTTTTTAGACGGCGCGACGCGCGCGATCCCGGCGCGCCGAAGCCGGTCTTCCGGATGCCGGGCCATCCCTTTACGACCGTGCTCTTTCTCGCTGCGGCCTGGTTCATCGTCGGCGATACAATCGTGAAGTCGCCGCTCGACACCGGCATCGGGATCGGCATCCTGCTCACCGGACTTCCAGTCTACGGGCTCTTCCTTTGGCGACGGCGCGCAGCAAGCGCCGATGCGGCATGAGCAAAGCTCTGCGCGTTACCGTCGTGACGCTGCTCGGACTCCTCGAGATCGCCGGCGCGGCGGCATCCATCGCCGCGTATCGTGCGCCCTCGGGCATCTACGGATTTCTCGCCGATAAGAACTCGCTCGCCGTAACGTCGGTCGCACCCGGCTCGCCCGCAGCCTCCGCAGGCATCGCCGCCGGCGACCGCCTGAACTATGCAACCCTTTCGCTGCGCGCGCGCAAGTACGCGCTGCTGCAGGAAGAAGTGCCGGCGTTCGCGCCCGTCTCGTTCGAAGTCTTCCGCGGCAACGCGTCGCGACGCGTGACGGTGCGCGCTTCGTACGTGCTCGCCGTCGCGCCGATCGTACGGCTGACGGCGGCGCTGGCCGGCTTAGCGCTGGGAATCGTCGGTTTGGTGCTGGTGCTCTTTCGGCCCAGCCGTATGACGTGGGGATTTGCTTTTGCGGCGCCGCCGCTGCTCATTCCGATAAGCATCGTCTTCTGGTCGCAGCAGGCTCAATCCACCGCGGCTTTTACTTGGGACGTGGGCGTCTCGCTCTTCTATGCCGCGCAAGTGACCGGCGCGATGATCTTTGCCGCGCGTTTCCCCGACGACCGCCCGCGCAACGTCGCGCGCGCGATCGATCGTCTCGCGGTACCCGTCGGCTTCGCCCTCGCGGCGATCTACTTGTACGTCGTTCTCGCGCTGCGCCTCTCGGATGCGCCGCCGGCAGGCTGGATCGCTATCGCGTACTACGGCATTGTCGTCCCGGCGATCGCGGCCCTAGCGGCATTGATCTCTACCTTCGCTACGACGCCGGGCGACGTGCGTTCGCGACTCGCGCCGCTGATGGGAGCCTTCGTCTTCTTGATACTCGCCGCGGTCCTCCATCAGCTCGATACGGCACTGACGACGAACCCAACGGCGCTGATCGTTATCAGCATGGCTTTCTACGCATCGCCGGCGCTCGTCGCCGCGGCCGTTGCGTACGGCGTCGTGCGCCATCGCGTTATGGACATCAACTTCATCGTCAGCCGCACGCTCGTCTATACGATCTTAACAATCGGTGCGGCGGCGCTATTTACCTCAATCGAGTTTGTCTTCGGCAAACTCCTGTCCAGCCGCGGCGTCGCGATCGTCTTAGAGATCGCCGCCGCCATCGGCATCGGGCTTTCGCTCGACGCATTTCACAAAAAGCTCGATGGATTCATCGATCAAGTGCTCTTTCGCCGGAGACATCTCGCCGAACGCAGGCTCAACGATGCGGCGCGCGCGCTGCCTTACGCTATGGCCGCGCAGACGGTCGACGACGCGCTCGTCGAGGAAGCCTCCGAGGCGCTCGAGCTGGCCTCGGCGGCGGTCTTCCGTCGCGACGGCGACCTCTATCGCCGCGTGCGCGCACAAGGATGGCACGACGGCGAGTTGGCCGACGCTCGGAGCAGACGATCGCCTCGTGCTGCGCCTGCGCAGCGATTTGGAACCGCTCGATCCCGCAGAGATCGACTGGCGCGCCGCCGGCGTACCCAGCGACACGCGCGCGCCGATCTATGCCGTGCCGGTCGTCGCCGAACGCCGCCTCGAAGCGATCGCACTTTACGCAGGGCACACCCGCGGCGAAGGGCTCGACCCCGACGAGCAGCGCTGCCTGCGCAAGCTCGCGCAAGCAGCGGCCGTCGCGTACGAACACCTCGATTCTAGCGAGTTGCGGCAGCGGCTAGCGACCCTGGAAGCCGAAAATGCGTCGCTGCGCAGCCTCGAGCGTAAGCTCACCGACTTGCTCGGCGGGCGGCTTCAAGAAGGCTGACGACGCGCGGGCTTTGCTTTTTACGAGCCCAGCGCCTGGTAAGCGTTCACGATTACAGGCAATGCTTCAGAAGCGTTCGCCCGAATGGCGACGTCGACGCGACCGGTGATGGCCGTTTCTTCCGGATTGATCTCGACAACAAACGCCGACGTATTGTAGCGCGTCGCTAGTGCAGCAGCAGGATAGACGACGGCGCTAGTACCCACGACTAGGATCACGTCCGCTGCCGACGCGGCTGACTCGGCCCGGCGCCAAACCTCTGGGGGAAGAGGTTCGCCGAACCAGACGATATTGGGTCTCATACGGCCGCCACAGCTATGCTCGATCTCGTCGAAAGGAAGGCCGTCGCCACCTAACGGTCGACGCGCATCACATTTCGAGCAGCGCGCCTCGCGAAGGTCACCGTGCAGTTCCACGACGTTGCGCGAGCCGGCCCGCAAGTGCAGCGAGTCGACGTTCTGGGTCGCCAGCGTGAAATCGGGAACCAGAGTCTCCAACTGCGCCAGCGCGAGGTGCCCAGCGTTGGGCACGGCGCGCGAATGCGCCGCCTTCCGCTCGTTGTACCACGTCCACACCAGAACCGGATCGCGCTCGAAACCTTCGGGCGAGGCCAGCTCTTCGACGCGATGCGTGCGCCACAGACCACCCACACCGCGAAAGGTCGGCAAGCCGCTCTCGGACGAGATCCCCGATCCGGTCAATACGAGAACCGACGACGCGTCCCGCAGCGCCGCGATCACGACTTCCACCGAATCGGTTACGGCGTCCTTATTCCGGCTGCATGAGCCGCTGCCACTCCTCGCGGCTGATGCGCAGGTCTTCTTCGTCGAGCTGCGCCAGCGGCGTGCGGGTGAGGCGTTCGCGCTCGCAAAGATCCTGTTCTTTGGTATCCACGTAGAGCAAACCGGTGACGAACTCGCCACGCGCGCGAGTCTCGTGGATGGTGCGCAGCGCGCCGATGCCGTCGGTCGGATCGTAATCCACGTCGAGTTTGCGAAGCAGGACGTGAGCGCCGTCTTCCAGTTCGACGTCGCGAACGGTGCCGGGCTCGTAATCGACGGTAATCTCGCGGCCGCCGGCGATATAGTCGGCCGTGTGCAAGACCACGTCGTGTTCCTTGACGTAGGCATAGCTCTTCGTCGAGCCCTCGTGATCGTTGAACGTCACGCAGGGACTGATGACGTCGAGAATCGCGGTGCCGCGATGTGAGAACGCCGCTTGAAGCAGCGGAACGAGCTGCTTACCGTCGCCGGAGAACGAGCGCGCGACGAAGGTCGCGCCCAGCTCGATGGCCAGACCGCAGATGTCGATGGTGGCGTACTCGTTGACCTTTCCGCCCTTCTGGGTCGAGCCGACGTCCGCCGTCGCGGAGAACTGACCCTTGGTCAATCCATAGCAGCCGTTGTTCTCGACGATGTAGGTGCAGTCGACGTTACGCCGGATCATGTGACAGTATTGACCCAGTCCGATGCTCGCCGTGTCGCCGTCCCCGCTAATGCCGAGCACGAGCAGCTCGCGATTGGCGAGCTTCGCGCCGGTCGCCGCCGACGGCATGCGTCCGTGCAGCCCGTTGAAGCCGTGCGCCTGCTCTACGAAGTAGGCCGGCGTCTTGGAGGAACAGCCGATCCCGCTCATCTTCGCCAACCGGTGCGGCTCGACGCCGTACTCGTAGAGCGCCTTGATCAAATGGTTGGTGATCGAGTTGTGGCCGCATCCGGCGCAGAGCGTCGTCGGAAGTCCTTTGTAGACCTCGCGCGTCAAACCGATGATGTTTACGTTTGCGGTCATAGTTACTCCGCGATCACCGCAGGCCGCCGCTCTTCTTCGAGCAGCGGATCGATGATCGCATGGGCGTCGATGGGGACGCCGTTGTAGTGGCGGATCGACTCCAAGCGGCCGATCAGGTGGGTTGGGAGCTCCGTACGTATGATGCCGTAGAGCTGTCCGTCGCGATTCTGTTCGACGACGTAGACGCGATCGTGACGCTTCACGAACTTCGCGACCTCGGGCGAGAGCGGCAGGGCGCGCACGCGCATGTAGTTGAGCTCGACGCCCGCGTCGCGCAAGAAGTCGCGCGCTTCAACGACGGCGTGGTGGGTCGTCCCGTACGCGAGGATCGCCACTTTCACGCCTTTCTTCTCTTCGACGACCGGCGCCGGTACGACGTTGCGTGCCGTGTCGTGCTTGCGAACGAGCCGGTCGAGATTGCGCTGCCAAACGTCGGGCATCTCCGAGTAGCGGGCCTCTTCGTCGTGCCCGGTACCGCGCGTAAAGAAGCCGGCGTTGGGGTGCTTCGTTCCCGGCAGCGTGCGATACGGAATGCCGTCCTTGTCGACGTCGCGATAGCGGCCCCACGACTTCATCGATGAGAGATCGTCGGCGCCTAAGACTTTGCCGCGATCGAACGGCTTCTCGGGGTAGCTTAAGCGGCGGCGTGAGCCACGCGTTCATCCCCAGGTCGAGATCGCTAAGCACAAAGACCGGCGTCTGAAATCGCTCGGCCAGATCGAACGATTCCATCGCGAACTCGTACGCTTCGGCGACGGTTGACGGCATCAACACGAGGTGCTTGGTGTCGCCGTGCGAGAGCGTGTAGGTAAAAGAGAGATCGCCTTGCATCGTTCGCGTCGGCAATCCGGTCGACGGCCCGGCACGCTGCACGTCGAAGATTACGCCCGGCACCTCGGCAAAGTAGCCATAGCCGGCGAACTCGGCCATCAGCGAGACTCCCGGACCCGAGGTCGACGTCATGGCTCGCGCGCCGCCCCAACCCGCACCGAAAACAATGCCGGCTGCGGCAAGTTCGTCTTCGGCTTGCACGATGGCGACGTTCCGCTCGCCGGTCTTCTGATCGACGCGATACTTGTCGCTGTATTGAATGAAATACTCGCAGAGCGACGACGACGGTGTGATCGGATACCATGCTGCGACCGTGCAGCCGCCCATCACGCAGCCCAGCGCCGCGGCGCGGTTGCCCTCCATGAACAGCAAGCCTTCGGTCTTACCGGTCATCGGCACCAAACGCCACGGATCGTGCTTTTCGAGGTGCTCGCGCGCGTACTCGAACCCGACGTTGATGGCCGTCATATTTAGCTCGACCGCTTTGGGCTTGCTGCGGAACTGCCCGCGCAGGCTCTCCTCGATCGTCGCCGGCGGAATCTCGAGCAGCTGCGCAAGAACGCCGACGTAGATCATGTTCATCAAGTACTTGCGAAGGTCGCCCTTGTCGCCGAAGTGCTCCTTCGCCAGCGTCGCGAACGGAACGGCGTAATAGGTGAGATCTTCGCGCATCGTGTCACCCTTGACCGGGTAACTCTCCTCGTGCACGACGGCGCCGCCGGACTTTACGCCGGCCACGTCCTGCTGCCACGTCGTTGCGTTGAGCGCGACCAGCACGTCGAAGTCGCGCGCCCGGCACTGATAACCCAGCGCCGAGACCCGGACGTCGAACCACGTCGGCAGTCCCTCGATATTGGATGGGAAAACGTTCTTGGGGGCGACCGGTATTCCGAGACGCGCGATGGCGTTTGTGAGCACGAGATTCGAGGATTGACTTCCCGAGCCGTTGATCGTGGCCACCCGAATGGTGAAATCGTTGACGTTGCGCGCAGGCATCAGCCCTGACCTATTCAGGGATTCCGGCTCGCTTCCTATGAGCCTGGGGCGCCACGGTCGAAAGCATCAGCGATGCTTCCGCTCGCTCATGTCGTCCTGCATGTCGGCTTCTGCAGCGCAATCGGCCGCGCGCCTTCCGGAACGCCGATCGCGCTGCGCGTCCATCTGGCCGACCGCATCGGCCGCGCTCAAGTGGACCGCACGTTTCGCGTCGAGCGCGGCGACGATGCCGAGGCCATCATCGAATTCGACAGCGCGTTCGGAATGTACCGGCTCGACGTAGCGGCGCCCAAGTATGGCTGCGCGGCGACCGATTATTTATTCTTTATCTCCGGACACAACCGCAGCGTCAGCGAGAAGCTTGCCGATCCTCCGCTGCCGTCGCCGCCGCGCCCCGTGCTGCTCTCCGGGACGGCGCCGCAATCGTTTCTCTACGTGCAGCCGACGTTCGTCGTTTTCGATAAGAGCGCGGTCGATTGCGGAAAACCGATCCCGCAACCGCTGCAATCGGACATCACCGTCGAGAACGATCAGGACGCATACTACGCCACCTTTACGTCGGTCTCCGGAAGCGGCGGCCCGCAACTGCTAGCACTGCGCCTACGCACGACGACGCACCAATATCATTACGTCCGCCTCCCGATACCGTTTCCCGTTCCGTGGGGCGGGTGGCCGACGAGCATCACGTTCAACGTTACCGAGGATATGGTCGATGGGCTCGCCGGCGAGAAGACCGGCACGCTGCTCTGTCCCAAACTCTGGCAAACCTCGGCGGGCTAAAATAAGAAAAAGCCCAGCGTTCACGCTGGGCTCTTTCTTCCATCGCGCCGCGTACTTCGCCCGCATGTCATGCTGAGCGAGTCGAAGCACGAAGGATTACATCATGTCGTAGCCGCCCATGCCGCCGCCGGGCATGCCCGCCGGCTCCTTCTTGGACTCGGGCTTGTCGGCAATGAGCGTTTCGGTGGTGAGGATCAACGCACCGATCGAAGCCGCGTTTTGCAGCGCCGCACGCGTTACCTTGAGCGGATCGATGATCCCGGCTTCGAACATGTCGACGAGTTCGCCGGTCATCGCGTTGAAGCCGATCGGCGCGCTCTTCGAACGCACGTTGTTCACCTGAACGGAACCCTCGAAACCAGCGTTCTCGGCGATCTGACGCAGGGGCTCCTCGAGCGCCTTGCGCACGATGTTGATGCCGATCTTTTCGTCGGCCCACGTCGCGCCGCGACCGTTGCTCTTCGGAGGCTCGTACCTATCGATCGCTTTGACCGCGTGTACGAGCGAAGCGCCGCCGCCGGGGATCATACCCTCTTGAACCGCAGCGCGAGTTGCCGAAAGGGCGTCCTCGATGCGATGCTTCTTCTCTTTGAGCTCGGTCTCGGTGGCCGCGCCGACTTGAATGACGGCTACGCCGCCCGAGAGCTTGGCGAGACGCTCTTGCAGCTTCTCGCGATCGAAGTCCGAATCGGTATCTTCGATCTGCTTTTTGATCATCTCGATGCGGCCCTTGATCGCATCGGCCTTGCCGCCGCCGTCGACGATCGTCGTCTCGTCCTTGTCGACGGTCACGCGCTTGGCGCGGCCGAGCTGCTCCGGCGTTACTTTGTCGAGCTTGAGTCCAAGCTCTTCGGAGATGACCGTCGCGCCCGTAAGCGTGGCGATGTCCTTGAGCATCTCCTTGCGGCGGTCGCCGAAACCCGGCGCCTTGACCGCAACGGAGGTGAACGTGCCGCGCAGCTTGTTCACGACGAGCGTCGCGAGCGCTTCGCCCTCGACGTCTTCGGAGATGATGAGCAGCGGCTTCTGCATCTGCACGACCTTCTCGAGGATCGGCAGGATGTCGGCGATGGCCGAGATCTTGCGCTCGGTCACGAGAATGTACGGATCGTCGAGCACGGCCTCCATGCGCTCGGAGTCGGTGACCATGTACGGCGAGATGTAGCCCTTGTCGAACTGCATGCCGTCTTTGGTCTCGACTTCGGTCTTGAGCGTGCGCGACTCTTCGACGGTGATGACGCCGTCTTTGCCGACCTTCTCCATAGCATCCGAGATCAGCTCGCCGATCTCCGGATCGTTGGCCGAGATCGACGCGACCTGGGCAATCTTCTCCTTGGTGTCGACGTTCTTCTTGAACGTCTCCATCTCGTTAACCGCGATCTCGACGGCCTTCTCGATGCCGTGCTTGATTTGGAGCGGATCGCTGCCGGCCGTCACGTTACGCAGGCCTTCGCGGATGATCGCCTGCGCGAGAACGGTCGCGGTCGTCGTTCCGTCGCCGGCGACGTCGTTCGTCTTGGACGCGACTTCCTTAACGAGCTGCGCGCCCATGTTCTCGAACGCGTCGGAGAGCTCGATCTCCTTGGCAATGGTCACGCCGTCGTTGGTGATCGTCGGCGAGCCGAACTTTTTGTCGAGCACGACGTTGCGGCCCTTCGGCCCGAGCGTGACTTTCACGGCATCGGCGAGGACGTTCGCACCGCGCTCGAGCGCGCGTCGCGCGCTTTCATCGAATACGAGTTGCTTTGCAGACATGGTAAAGTTTTGAACTCCTTAAACGCCGGCCGGCACTTTGTCGACGATGGCGAGAATGTCTTTTTCGGGGATGATCAGATACTCGGTGCCGTCAATCTTGACTTCGCTTCCCGAGTACTTGCGATAGAGGACGCGATCGCCGACTTTGACATGCATCTCGACAACGGTGCCCTTGTCGGTCACGCGGCCGCTTCCGACGGCACGGATGACGCCCTCTTGGGGCTTCTCCTTGGCCGTGTCCGGAAGGAAGACGCCGCCGGTCGTCTTGTCGTCCTGCTCTACGTGCTCGACAACGACGTTATCGAACAGGGGCTTGAGATTCACGGAAAACCTCCACTGCTTGGGTTGGCTTGGTGAGGAACAGATTTTAGCACTCTCAGCGCGAGAGCGCTAGCCGTGCCATCCTAGCAGACTCTCCGGTCGAGTGCAAGCCCGACTGGGCCGCGCCGCCCGGAAGCTGGGGCGAGGGCTCGAATGGAGGCCTAGGATGAGCGGATTAGCAGCGTGATCGGCGGCTTGGAGATCTCCCTGGAGGCGCTTCGCCACAACGCGGCCCTGCTGCGCGACCTGGTCGGCGCGCGCCGAACGGCCTTCGTCCTCAAGGGGAACGCCTACGGGCACGGCCTGACGGCGGTCGCGCAAGCCGTTGCCCCGTTTGCCTCGCGGCTCTGCGTCTACCGGCTGGAAGAAGCGATCGCGCTGCGCGAGGCCGGCATCGCAATGCCCGTCTTGATCCTCGGACCGGTTCCACCGGAGGGGCTCGAGGACGCGCTAGCCGCCAAGGCCGAGCTCGCCCTTTGGAGCACCGGCGATTTCGCGCGGCGCCTTTGCAAAGCGGCGCGGAACCGACAGTGCGCGGCGGCGGTGCACGTCAAGGTCAATACCGACCTCAATCGGCTCGGATTCGAACCGCACGAGCTGACCGACGCCGTCGAAGAGTTCTTGCGGCTACCGGAACTCTCGATCGCCGGAATTTTCTCGCATCTCGCCTCGGCAGAAGAGCTCAACGCCGGCTACACGATGCATCAGCTCGGTACGTTCGAGCGCGCGCTGGCGGGTGTCAAGCCGTTGCTCGAGCGACGCGAGATGAATGCGCTCGCGCACATCGCAGCGTCGGCGGCAGCGATGCTTTGGCCGCAGACGCGCCTCGACTTAGCGCGCTTCGGCATCGCGCTCTACGGACTGATGCCGTCGCCGCAAACGCGCGAAGCGCTAACGCCGCCGCTCGATCTGCGTCCCGGCGCTCTCGTATCGCTCGAAGATCGTCGTGGTACGCACGATTGCCGCCGGCGCGTCGGTCGGTTACGGCGGAAGCTTTCACGCCCCGCGCGATATGCGCATCGGCGTCGTCCCGGCAGGCTACGCCGACGGGATTCCGCGCGCGCTCTCCAACCGCGGCGCCTTCGTCGTCGACGGTGCGCTCTGTCCGATCGTCGGGCGCGTCGCGATGAACATGACCGAGATCGATCTCACCCAAGCGCCCAACGCGCGCGTCGGCTCGAACGTAACGCTGATCGGCAGCGAGGCGAACTGCGGCGGTCACCGCCGACGATTGGGCGCAGTGGAGCGAAACGATCAACTACGAGATCGTTACGCGCCTCCCGGCCGAGCTGCCCCGGACGTTTACCGAAAAAAGTTAAGCGACCGCGGCGATTGCCGCGGCGAGGTCGAGCGTGCCGTTATACAGCGCGCTCCCCACGATGCACGAGTCAACGTTGGCCGGAACCGAGCGTTTGAGCAGCTCCAAGTCGTCGATGTTGCGCGCGCCGCCGCTGGCCGTCACCTTGATCTCGGCCGCGCGCGCGACCGCATCGAGCGCGTCGATGTCGTAGCCTTCGCCCATTCCGTCGCGACGGATCTCGGTGAAGATAATGCGCGCAACGCCCCATTGCGCGACGCGGCGCACGAGCGCGTCGCGATCGACCGGGGTGCTCTCTTGCCAACCGTGAGTCGCGACGCGAGAGCCGCGCGCGTCGATGGCTGCGATGACGCGCTCGGGAAAACGGTTGATGATGTGGCGCGCCATGCGCTCGTCGTCAACGAGCAGCGTGCCGAGTATGATCTCGCTCGCGCCGGCGGCAAAGGCGGCTTCGGCGTGACGCACGGCGCGCAGGCCGCCGCCGGTCTGCACCGGCACGGCTACCGCCTTACAGATTTGCTCGATGGCGTCGAGGTTTTCGCCCGAGCCGAAGGCTCCGTCTAAATCGATGACGTGCAGACGGAGCGCTCCGGCGTCGACGAAGGCTTTGGCGCGCTCGACCGGATCGTCGTCGTAACTCGTCTCGGTCGTCGGATCGCCTTGCTTCATGCGCACGCATTTGCCGCCGCGTAGGTCAATCGCCGGCACGACGAGCATCGCGCGCGTTTCTCTAGCCGCGGTGGCCGTTCGCCGATCGCTGCTCGATCGGCACGTACGGACCGGCCGGCGGGCCGTCGTAAGCGGCTTGCGGGCGAATGAGCCGATTGTCGGCCATCTGCTCGAGCACGTGCGCCGTCCATCCCGCGATGCGGCCGCACGCGAAGAGACAGGTGAACTCGTCGCCCGGGATCCCGAGATCGGCCAACACCGGCGCCGTATAGAAATCGACGTTGGCGTAGATCGTGTTGCCCGGTTTCTTCTCTTGCAGCACTTTGCGGCTCGCGTCCTCGACCGCGCGCGCGGTCTCGTACCAGCGGTCGCCGCCGCCGACGTGCACGGAGAGTTCTTGAGCCATCTCTTCTAGATGACGAGCGCGAGGATCGCGCACTTTATACTCGCGGTGCCCCATGCCCATGATGCGCTTTCCGCTGTCGAGGATGTTGCGCACGTACGGCTCGGCGTTCTCGGGCGATTTCACCTGACCGAACGTCGCGAAGGCGGCCGTGGCCGCGCCGCCGTGCAGATCGCCTTGCAGCGTTGCGATCGCCGCGGTAATCGAAGCGTAGATGTCGGCTCGCGTCGAGGCCGCGACGCGCGCGGCAAAGGTCGACGCGTTGAACGAGTGATCGGCCAGAAGCACGAAGTACGTGTCGAGCGCGTCTTCTTCGATCGCGTGCGGCTGCTTGCCGCGTGCGCATATAGATGAAGTTCCCGGCCTGCGAGAGATCGGGGCGCGGGTCGATGGGGTCGAGTCCGCGGCGGATGCGATCCCACGCGGCGACGATCGTCGGCATTTTGGCGATGAGCTCGATCGCGGTGTGGACGTCGGAGAGATGCTCGCCCTGGGCGTTGACCGGCGAGAAGAGGCCGAGACCGCTGACGATAGTGCGCAGAACTTCCATCGGCCACGCCGTCTTGGGAACGTTCTGCATGGCATTGACCAGCGGCTCGGGCAGCGAACGGCAGGCGCCGATCTCGCGCTTGAGCGTTTCGAGCTGGTGGCGGTTCGGCAGCGTGCCGTAGAGCAAGAGGTGGACGATTTCCTCGAACGTCGCATTCGGCGCGAGGTCGTCGATGTCGTAACCGCGATAGGATAGGCGCCCGATCGCTCCTTCGACATTACTGAGTTCCGTGGATCCGACGACGACGCCCTCGAGACCACGATCGACAACGGTAGGCAAGGGTTTCCTCCATAAACGGTGAGTATAAGCCCCCGACCTTTCGACGGCAGTGAAGGTTCGACTCCTCCAGCCGCCTCAAAGGCCTTGGCGGACCGCCTGGTTGAAAAGGCGCCCCGATGAAGCCTCTCGATCTTACCCAGCGACCCCCGCGCGGCCCGCGTGACCTCCTGCCCGGTCTCGATCTGCTGATGGCCGCCCGAACGGTAGACAAGTTGCGGGCAACGCTGCCCGGCGGAAATCTGGGAGAGTATCAGATTACGGGCTTCAGTTCGAGGATGCTGGAGGCGATCGGGATTGGCGAAGCCGCCTTGCGCGCAGCTATCGCCGCCGCCGGCGACGACGAAGCGGTCGCGAATTGGATTAGCGAGCATTCGGATCCGGCGCTCTACGGCGAGTTCAATCGCAAGCTCGAGGCGCTCAAAGTCGCCGAGCGCTTAAACGAGCCCGAGTTTATCGCGCGTTACCCGCTGGCCACGACCGTGCCGCCCGAAACGGCGCGAATCGACCTGCTCGTGGCCGACGATCGCGCGATGTTTCCGAACGTTTAGGAAGTTTTACGCGACCGCGTCGCGCATCTCGGCGCGCGCGCGTGCGTAACCGACGAGACGCTCGATCAACGCTTCGAATCCGATGCCGATGGACGCGCACGCGTCGGGAACCAGACTCACCGGCGTCAACCCCGGAAGCGCGTTGATCTCCAGCAAGTACGGCCGGTTATCGCGCGTTACGATGAAGTCGCTGCGCGAGTAATCGCGCAAGCCCAGCAGCCGGTGCGCCGAGAGGCCGAGCATTTGCAGGCGCGCGCTCAAGCCTTCGTCGATCGGTGCCGGCACCAGATGCGTGCTGCCGCCGGGCTCGTATTTGGCGCCGTAACTGTAGAAGCCGTCGCGATTGGCCACGATCTCGATGATGGGCAACGCTTCCTCGCCCAGCACCGCACACGTAAACTCGCGCCCCTCGACGTACTCTTCGGCCAAAACCTGCCCGTAGGACTTCGAAGCCTCCAACATGGCGCTGGTCCACTCTTCGTGCGTGTGAACGATGGCGATTCCGGCCGACGAGCCTTCGAAGCGCGGCTTGACCACCAGCGGAAGATCGAGCGAACCGGGAAGCAGCGGCAGCGTACCTCCAGTGAGATCGAAAAGATCCCAAACCGGCGTCGGCAGCCCTTCGGCCGCGAGAAGCTTCTTAGTCAGATGTTTGTCCATCGAGAGCGCGGCCGCTTCCAATCCGCTGCCGGTATAGGGAATCTGGAGATACTCGAGCAGCGCTTGAACGTGTCCGTCCTCGCCGCCGGGTCCGTGCAGTGCGATGAAGACGACGTCGGGTTTGATCTGGCGCAGCGCGTCGAGAAAGCGCTCGTCGTAGTCGAGCGATCGCGCGTCGTATCCCAACGACTGCAGCGCGCGCATCACTTCGGAGCCCGTTTTGATCGAGATCTCGCGCTCGAGGCTGCTGCCGCCCATTACGACGGCGACGATTCCCCGGCTTCCGGCGTTACGTTGCATCGACGAAGACTCCGACTAAGTGCACTTCGAGTTGCAGCTCGACGCCGCAGCGGTCCGACACCGCACGACGTACGCGCGCGAGCAGCGTGGCAACGTCCTTTGCCGTCGCGCCGCCCAGGTTGTTAATGAAGTTGGCGTGGAGCGGCGAGACTTCTGCCTGGCCTTCGCGCCATCCCTTGGCCCCGACGCTTTCGATCAATCGCGCGGCTTTGTCGCCGGCCGGATTGCGGAAGCACGAGCCGGCGTTAGGGAGCGCGATCGGCTGCGTATTCTTCCGTCTGACCAGCCGCGACTGCATTTCGTCGCGAACGCTGCGCGCGCTGGACCGTTCGAACTCCAGGCTCACCTTGGAGACCACGACGTCGCGCGCGAGCGTCGACTGACGGTACAGGTAGCGAACGTCGACGGCATGGGGCTCGGGCCGGCTCGGCGATTGGACCCAGACCTGTCGAACGAATTCGCCGATCTCGCGATCGGTGCCGGCATTCATTCGCAGCGAGCCGCCGACCGTTCCAGGGATTCCGGCCAGCGAGCCGATTCCCACGGCGCCTGCCGATGCCGCCTTGGCCGTCACGAGCGCCATCGCCGCCGAGCCGCCGGCTTCCACCAAGACCACGTCGCCTTCGGCACGGACCTGAGCCGCCGCGAAGTCGCCGGTCAAACGCACGACGACTCCCCGCACGCCGCCGTCGCCGACGAGCACGTTGCTTCCGCCGCCGATAATCCACCACGCCATTCGGCGACGCAGGCAGAAGCGGAGCAGACGCGCGAGCTGGGCTTCGTCGGAGATGGTGACCATCGCATCGGCGGGCCCACCGATTTTCCACGACGTGTATGGCGCGAGCGGTTCATCGAAGCGAACCTGTTCGCCGAAATCGGCGCGCAGCGACTCGACGTCACGAGGCTCGAGCAGGCTTTGCAGCGCGGAGGCCGTGGTGACGCTCACGCGCGCACCGATGCCGCGGCGGCGGCTTCGGAGAGGCGGCCGGCCAGCCGCGCAGCGACGTCGGTGATGTCGCCGGCGCCGAGCATCAGCAGCATCGCCCCTTGCGGCAACTCGTCTAAGAGCTTGCTCTTCCAAATCGTCGACTCGCTCGACGTAACGCACGTCCGCGCCGGTCGCTGCCAGCGGCTCGCCGATGGAGCGTTCGCTCACGCCGGGAATCGCGGGCTCGGAAGCTGCGTAGACGGGCGCGAGATAGACGCGGTCGGCGCCGCACAGCGCGTCGGCGAAATCGCGCGCGAGAAAGGCAGTGCGCGTATAGCGATGCGGCTGAAAGGCCACCACGAGCGGGCCGCGATGGTATCGTCGGGCGGCGGCGATCGTCGCGCGTACCGCCGTAGGGTGGTGCGCGTAATCGTCGACCACGGTGGCGCGCTCGCTGGAAGCGAGTACGTCGAAGCGGCGGCGAACGCCGCGGAAAGCGCGCAGGGCGGTGGCGATGGCGGCGAACGAACACTCCAGGCGATGCGCGATTCCGATCGCGCCCAGCGCATTCGCGACGTTCATCGCCCCGGGCACGCGCAGCTCGATTCGTCCGAGGTGCCGGTCGCCCGAATAGACGTCGAAACTCGAACCGATTCCCGCGTACGTAACGTCGACCGCGCGCAGCGAGGCACGCTCGTCCAGACCGAACGTTTCGACCGCGGCCGCGAGCTCGTGTCCGGTCAGCGATGCGGAGAGCGGATTGTCGATGCCGATGAGCGCGTAACCGTCGTCGGGAAGCTTACCGAGAAACTCTCCAAACGCGCGGGCCAGCGCGGGAAGCTCGTCGTCGCTCGTTAGGTGATCGTTTTCGAGGTTCGTAACGATCGCCATCACCGGTTCGAGCAGGGCGAAGGAGCCGTCCGACTCGTCGGCCTCGGTAACGAACCACGGCGCGGTTCCTTCGTGGGCGTTACTCTGCAGCGTAAGATCGATGCCGCCGAGGACGAGGCCCGCATCGATGCCGCCCGCGCGCAAGGCGGCGTGCACCATCGCCGTGGTCGTCGTCTTTCCGTGCGTGCCGCAAACGGCAATACCGCGACGGCCGTCCAAGAGGCGCGCCAGCATCTCGCCGCGACGCACCACGGCGATCCCGCCGCGTAACGCCGCAACGTATTCCGGGTTGCGGCGGTCGATGGCCGAGCTTACTACCACCGTCTTCGCGCCGCGCACGTTCTCGGCGCGATGTCCGATGTAGACGTGAACGCCTTCGTCGCGCAGCTGCCGCACGAGCGCCGTCTCGGCGATGTCCGAGCCCGAGACCGTTTCGTTGCGGGCCAGCAAGATGCGCGCGATCGCGCTCATCCCGATTCCCCCGACGCCGACGAGGTGGTAGTTCACCGCTCGCTGTTTCTAGAGACCAAGCGATCTATCCGTGCCAGGATCGCCGCCACTGCGTCGCCGCCGCGCGAAGCCTGTGCGGCCCGCGTCAGCGCCTCGAGACGTGGGGGTTCGAGCGTCTGCGCTACGAGCGCCGGTAAAGCGCCGTCTTGCAGCTGCCGGTCGGTCACTACGACGGCTGCGCCGCAAGCCTCGATGCGAGCCGCGTTGATCGCTTGATGCCCTTCGGCAGCATGCGGATAGGGAACGAGAATCGCGGGCTTGCCGAGCGCCGACAACTCGGCCAGCGTCGAGGCGCCGGCTCGCGTGAGCAGCAGATCCGCGACGGCATACGCGTCGGCCATTTCGTCGAGATAGGGACGCGCGACGTACCGCGAGTCGGCGATTGCGCGCGCTGCATCGCGCACGCTGATTGTATTCGCCCTCACCGGTCAGATGGAGGAGTTGCCAGCCGTCGGGTAGCGCGCCGGCTCGTACGAGATCGATTACCGAATCGTTGATGCGCCGCGCACCTTGGCTGCCGCCCATCGCGACCAGCGTACGCAGCGACGGCGAAAGACCGAGCCGCGCCGCGGCGGCCTCGCGCGACGGAAGGCGCGCGAGCGACGCGCGGATCGGTACGCCGGTCGTCTGCGCGCCCCAGACTTCGTCGACGATCGGCGCGAGCAGCCGGTTCGTCAACCCCGGAGCGGCGTTGGGTTCGAGCAGAACGATTGCCGGCGCCCGGCGCGTGATGCGGAGGATGCGCGCCGCCAATGCAACCGGGAAGCTTACGTAGCCGCCGGTAGCAACGACGATATCCGGGCGCTCGCGTCCGAGCAGCTTGAGGCTCTGCAGCGTGCCCGCAACGTTGGTTGCGAACGTGCGAAAGAGCTCCAACGAAAACCGGCGCGGTAGTGCCCGCGCCGCGATCGTGCGCAGATCGTAACCGGCCTGCGGCACGATGCGCGCCTCGAGCCGGTCGGCCGTGCCGATGAACGTAATTCTGGCCGCGCGTTGGCGCAATGCGTCGGCGATGGCGATGGCCGGGTAGAGATGTCCGCCGGTGCCCCCGCCGGCGAAGACGACGGTCACGTACGCCCGCCGACTCGGCGATGGCGTCCTACGTTGGCGATAATGGCGACGGCAAACAGATTGACGACGAGCGAGCTGCCGCCGAACGAAATGAACGGGAGGGGTACGCCGGTTACCGGCCACGACGACGACACGACGCCGATATTGACGAACGCCTGAATCGTAATCATCGCCGCGCAGCCGATGGCGAGGAAGAAGCCGAAGCGATCCGGTGCGACAAGCGCAATCCGGACCGACCGATAGGCCAGCGTCACGAAGAGCGCGATGACCACGAGCGTTCCGATGAGTCCCAGTTCTTCACCCAGCACCGAGAAGATGAAATCGGTATATTGCTCGGGCAGATAAAAGAACTTCGCTCGCGAGGCACCCAGACCGACGCCGAAGATGCCTCCGCTGCCCAGCGCGAGCAGCGATTGCACGATGTGAAAACCGGTGTTGAGCGGGTCGCGCCACGGATCGACAAAGGCAAACACGCGCGCGCGGCGGTACGGACTGCCGAGGACCGTCAGCGCCGCGAACGGCAACGTCACCAAAACGACCGCGGCCAAGTGAGCCACACGCGCTCCGGCGGCAAAGAAGAGCGCGAAAGCCACAAAGATCAGCAAGCTCGCCGTTCCCATGTCGGGTTCTTTAAGCACCAGCACCGCCATGATAGCGACCGGCACGCAGAGCGGCACGAGTCCGCGCGCGAGCGACGTGATGCGGTCGCCGCGCGTCGATAGCACCGCGGAAAGGTAAATCACGAGCGCGAGCTTGGCAAACTCCGAGGGCTGCAGGCTCAATCCACCCGTGCCGATCCAGCGCCGCCCGCCGTTTACGCCGAGTCCGACGTGCGGGACGAAGACGAGCAACAGCCCGATGACGGCCGCGACGAGCGCGTAGGGCGCGATCGGCGCGCAGCCGCCGGTAGTCGAGCCGGTAGAGTGCGTATGCACCAGCCAAGCCGATCGCCAACCAGACGAGCTGACGCTTCAAGTAATAGGCGATGTCGCCGTGCTGCGCGTAAGCGGTCGCGCTGGACGCCGAGAAGACCATCACCAAACCGATGCCGACGAGAGCCGCGACGGCGGTGAAGAGCGGGACGTCCAGCGGCGCCGATACGTACGATCGAGGTGCCGTCCGGGTGCGCTCTTGCGGCGTGCCCAGCAGCGTTGCGTTACGCACCGGCCGGCTCCGCCAGTTCCGCCAGCACCGCGGCGAACCGTTGGCCGCGTTCTTCGGCCGACGCAAACATATCGAACGACGCGCATCCCGGTGAGAGCAAAACGACGTCGCCGGGCGAAGCGATGCTGCGCGCGCGGTGAACCGCCTCTTCCATCGAATAGGCCTCGACCGACTCGACGTCGGGTGCGGCGCGAGCAATCTCCGGCCCCGCTTCACCGATTGCAACCAAAGCCTTCACCCGCCGGCGCATGGCGGCGGCCATCGCACGGAAGGTGCTGCGTTTGGAGCGACCGCCGGCAATCAGCACGATCGGCCGATCGAAGCTGCGCAGCGCGGCGATGACTGAAGCGGGGTTGGTCGCCTTGGAATCGTCGACGTAGAGCACGCCCTCGATCTCGGCGATGCTTTCGAGGCGGTGCGGCATCGGGCGGAACGTGCGCATCGCTTCGCGCAGTGCGACGACGTCGCACCCAACCGCGATGCAGGCCAGCACCGCCGCCATAGCGTTCTGCACGTTGTGGTCTCCCGGCAGCGGAATATCGTTGCGCGACATGATGGCGACGGGGCGCGGATCGCCCGAAACCGGCGCGTAGATCAGCCGGCCGTCGCGAACGTGCATCGTCGCGTGCTCGCGGTGGTTCAGCGAATACCACAACTGTCTCGCCTGCACGCGCGTGCCGCGCTGCCAGTGCAGCGAGCGAATGCGCGGATCGTCGAGGTTGCCGACGAACCAATCGCTCATCGACTGGTTGGCGAAGATGCGATACTTGGCTTCGCCGTACTCCTCCATCGAATGATACCGGTCGAGATGATCGGGCACGATGTTGAGCAACACTGCGACGCGCGGCTTGAACGACCGAATCGTTTCGAGCTGGAACGACGAAACCTCGGCGACGACCCAACCGTCGGCATCCATCCCGCGCACCTCTTTGATCAGCGGGTTGCCGATGTTTCCGCCGACGCGAACCGCAATGCCGCAGCCGCGCAAGAGATGGCCGATCAGCGCCGTCGTCGTCGATTTTCCCTTCGTTCCGGTGACGGCAACGATCGGCGCCTTGCACAAGCGATAGGCCAGCTCGATCTCACCGATTACCGGCAGGTCGAACGGCGTGGACCCGCCGCACGACCGGCGAGGTCGGCGGTACGCCCGGAGAAAGCACGGCGCAGGTCAGGGCAGGAACGATCGCGTCGATTTCGTCGGGCGCGATGAAACGCGCGCCGAAGTCTTGCGCGGCGGCGATTGCCGGCGCTATCTTTTCCGGATGGTCGTCGGTCGCGTAGAGTTGCACGCCGTACTCGCGCAGCACTTCCAGGCTGGCCAGACCGCTGCGCCCCAGACCGATGACGAGCACGCCGGATTCCCGGTCGAAAGAGAATATCTCGCTCATCGAACGATCGCCCAGCCGAGCAGCGAGCAGAGCAGTGACGCAATCCAGAAGCGCAGCGTAACCTTGGTCTCCGGCCATCCGCTCAACTCGAAGTGATGATGCAGCGGGCTCATGCGCAAGATGCGTTTACCCTTCGTCGCCTTGAAGTAGCCGACTTGCAGTATCACCGATAGCGCTTCGGCGACGAAGACGCCGCCGACGACGATGAGCAGCAGCATCTCTCCGGTGAGAATCGCCGTTCCGGCGAGCAGCGCACCCAAGGCCAACGAACCCGTGTCTCCCATGAAGAGCTTGGCCGGATGCCGGTTGAAGACCAAAAATCCCAGACACGCCCCGGCGCCGGCGCAAGCGGCGATCCACGCTGCCGGCAGATGCATGCTCCAGGCGATAAACGCAAACGCGACGAGGGGTGGAATCATCGTCCCCGCCGCCAAGCCGTCGAGGCCGTCCGTGAGATTGACCGCGTGAATCGTCCCGGTTATCGCGAGGATTCCCAAGAGCAGCCAAAGCCAATGCGGCACCGCAAGCCATAAGCTTCCAGCGTGAAAGAGCACGTCCCTCGCAATCAGAGCCGGTGAATCCCCGATCTCACGCAGGAATATCACGCCCGCGAGTGCGGTTGCGAGAAACTTCGTGCGCGCGCGCAATCCCCGATTCTTGCCGCGGCGGATTCCCATGACGTCGTCGACGGCGCCGACGGCTGCGGCAATGAGGACGAGCAGCACCAGCTGCCACAGCAACGGCGGTCGAACGGCCGCCAGCGCGGCGAGCAAGGCAGCGACGAAGGCAATCCCGCCCATCGTCGGCGTACCGGTCTTCTGCCGATGCGTCTCGGGCGCGTCCTCGTAGGCGTGAGCGCGAAGATCGAGGCGCCCCAACAAGACCAGCAGCAGCAGCGCGCAGATCGTGCCCACCGCGAAGCCGAAGAGCAACCAGAAACCCATTGGCGCAAACGATATCACGCGGCGCCGGTCTCCAGCAGCGGATTCGGTCCGGTGCCGCGCCATTTCAAGACTACTAAGGGCGTTTGCTCGTCGCTGTTGCCGTGGGGATTCTCGACCAGCGCTTTCTCGAGAGCGGCGCGATCGACCGACGGCGACGCGCCCAACACTTTGGCTCGCTTGAGGTCGTTGGCATCGACGACGGCGCTCTCGACGCCGATGCGATCGCGCAGCGCGACCGCGAACCCGTCGGGATCGCGCGGTGCAAAGACGATGGCGCGCTCGTACGGCGGCATCGTTCCGGTATATCCGTCGAAGGCCGCGACCGCCTCGCCCATGATCTCGTAGAAGAGACCGCGTTTGCCGAAAATGCGGCCCACCGCGCAAGGAACGTCGCCGTCCCCACTTTCCACGCACCGGCGCGATCGATGACGAGTTGAATCGATTCCGGCTGGCTGATCGTCGCCATCGGATCGGCGCGCCGGGCGATTGCGTAGGCGAGGCGCGAGGGACGAACGTACTCGGCCGCCAGCAGCTCGCCTTGAGCGATCGCGACGGCACTCTCGGCGACTGCGACGACGTCGCCGGGACGCGCGATGCCCCCAACGGCCTGCTCGATCAATGCGATCAAATCGTCGCCCGGCCGGATCAGCCGCGTGCGCAGCGGAATGGCGGTCAATCCTGCCGGCATCTCGGCATTGGTGACGAGGAGGCTCTTGGGCGAGCTCATGCGCGCAGTTCCTCGACGATCTCTTCCAATTGATATTTGCGCGAGCCCTTGAGAAGCACGACGTCACCCGCGCGCGCGTGCTCGCGCAGCCAGCGCGCGGCCGCGGTGTTGGTTTCTACCGCAACGATGGCCGCGGGTTCGAGTCCGGCGCGGCGAGCGCCCAGCGCTAGCGCGGCGGCGAAATCGCCCGCGACGAGCAGCACGTCGACGCGGCGCGCGGCGTGGCCGCCGACGCGCTCGTGGAGCGCCTGCGACTCCTCGCCGAGCTCGGCCATGCTCGCCAGCACGGCGATTCGACGCGAGCCCTTTTCGGCGGCGAAGGCATCGAGCGCGGCGATCATTCCGCTCGCGTTGGCATTGTAGGCGTCGTAGATAACGCGCAAGCCGTGGACGCTCGATGCTTTGGTAGCGTCCCGGCGGCAGTTCCACGTCGGGAATGGCCCCGGCGATGGCGTCGAACGGCACGTCCAAGCGTTGGCGCCGGCGACCGCGGCGGCGAGATTCGCACGATTGTGAAGGCCGGGAACGCGCACCGCTACGTTGCGCTCGATTTCTCCGCGATCGTCGCGATATAGGATGCGCGCCTCGCCGAGAATCGCCGCATACGGACGCAGCTCGGCGTCTTCGGCGGGAGGCGCGATTTCGTCGAACGCGGCGAACCAATCCGGCGGCTGCGATAGCGATGGTGCGCGGCGCCGGCTGACCTCGTCCCGGCTATTGAGAATGGCGTGCGCGCCGCGCGAGAAGAGCGCCCATTTCGTTTCTTCGAGTCGATCGCGCGAGCCCATGATCTCGAGGTGCGCCTCGCCGACATTGGTCAGGATGCCGATTTCGGGTCGCGCGACCTCGACCAATGCGGCGATGTCGCCGCAGCGTCGCGCGCCCATCTCGACGACGGCGACGTCGTGCGTTTCGGAGGAAAGACTCAGCATGAGTTTGCTGACGCCGATCTCGTTGTTCTCGTTGGCCGGCGGCGCGGCGACGCGGTCGCCGTATCGCGCTGCCAGCAACTGAACCAAGAACGACTTTGTGGTAGTCTTTCCCGCGCTGCCGGTAATCGCGACGACGCGGCCTTCGAAGCGTTCGCGCGCGAGGGCGCCGAGCGCCATGTAGGCCTCGAGCCCGTCGGCGACGATCATCGTCGCCACGCCCTCGACTCGCGCGTCCGCGCGTTCCAGAATCAGTAGCGACGCGCCGCGGGCCACCGCTTCGGCGGCAAAGGCGTGACCGTCGAATCGCTCGCCGCGAAGCGCCAAAAAGGTGTCGCCCGGCTCGATGGTTCGCGTGTCGGTGCTCACGCGCAGGGTTTGCGGCGCTGCCGCGGCGTCGACTAGCGTGGCACCGGTGGCTGCGATCGCGGCTTGAAGCGAGACTCTCATCGCCGCGAGAGCGCCTCGCGGACGACGGCGACGTCGTCGAACGGCAGGACCCGATCGCCGACGATCTGGTACGCCTCGTGGCCCTTTCCCGCTACCAGCACGACGTCGCCGGAGCTCGCTTCGCGAATCGCGCGCTCGATGGCCAGCCGCCGGTCGAGCTCGACGATGTGTTCGCGCGTGCCGATGCCGGTTGCGATCGCGTCGACGATGGCGCGCGGCTCTTCGCTGCGCGGATTATCGCTGGTGAGATAGACGCGGTCGGCCAGTTCGGCCGCGACCGCACCCATTTGCGGGCGCTTGCCGCGATCGCGATCTCCGCCGCATCCGAAGACGACGGCCAACGATCCGCCGGTGGTTTCGCGTAGCGCTCGCAGGGCGTGCTCGAGCGCGTCGGGCGTGTGCGCGTAGTCGACGATCACGTCGACGCCGCGCGCGCTCAGCCGCTCCATGCGGCCGGGCACGCCGCCCATCTCGGCCAGTCCGCGCGCCGACGTCGCGTCGTCGACGCCGAGGAAACGCGCGACGCCGATTGCCGCCAGCGCGTTGTGAACGTTGAAGCGCCCCGGCAGATGCAGCACGTACCGGCTGACCGTCGACGGAGAAGGTGCATCCGTCCATCGTGACCTCGATGCCGGTCGGAATCAGCGTCGCGTCGCTCTGCCCGTAGGTGATCGTGGTGCGGCCTTCGGCCGCCAGCTCGCGCGCCCATCGTGCGCCCCAGCGATCGTCGACGTTGAGCACGCAGCGCCGCGCCAACGAGAAGAGCCGCCGCTTCGCCGCCGCGTAGCTCTCCTCGTCGCGGTGAAAATCGAGATGATCGCGCGTGACGTTGGTGAGGGCCGCGACGCTGAAGCGCACGTCGGCAACGCGGTCGAGCGCCAACGCGTGCGAGCTCACCTCCATCGCCACCGCCGCCGCGCCCAGCGCGCGCATCGAAGCCAAGAGCCGGTGCAGCTCGGGCGGAAGCGGCGTGGTGTTTTCGAGCTGCCAATGCTGCGCGCCGAACTCCGCCCCGACCGTTCCTACGATTCCGCACGGCACGCCGGCTTGACGACAGATTGCGGCGATCATCCGCGTGGTCGTCGTCTTGCCGTTGGTTCCGGTGACGCCGATAACGTCGAGCCCTTGCGAGGGATCGCCGTAAAACGACGCCGCCAGCGCCGAAAGCGCCAGCCGCGTATCGGGCACGCCGATCACCGTGACCGTTTCGTCGGGCACGGCGAGCGCGGCCTCGTGCGTTTGCTCGACGACGACGGCCGCTGCTCCGCGCGCCACGGCATCGGAGAGATAGCGATGGCCGTCGGTCTGCGTTCCGCGCAGCGCCACGAAGAGCGAACCGGGATGAACGGCGCCCGAAGCGGTCACGATGTCCGTAATACTCCGCTGCGTATCGCCTCGGACGTGCGCCGACGGCAAAGGTTGCAGTAAGGCCGCCAGCGCGACCCTCCGTTCAGCCTCCATTGCGCGCGGCACTAGGCAGCACGCCGGCGTGCAGCATGGCCGCGCGCGCGATCTCCGCGAATGCGGGCGCGGCAACGACGCTTCCGTAGTACGATCCCAGCGGCCGCTCGACTTTCACGTAGATGACGTAGCGGGCGCGCGGGTACGGGACCATTCCGATGAACGACGCGGCATAAAACCCCGATCGGTATTCGCCGTCGACGACCATTTGCGCGGTTCCGGTCTTGCCGGCCGTCGCGTAGCCGGGAATCTGCGCCGTCGGGTCGCCGGTGCCGTGCAGCACGACCGAGCGAAGGAACTTGCTCAAGTCGGCCGCGGTCTGACGCGAGAAGACGCGGCGAGTAACCTTGGCGGGGTAGCGCTGCAAGAGCTTCCCTTGCTGGTCGTAGACGGCGCTGACGATACGCGGCGCAACGAGCAATCCGCCATTCGCAATCGCACAGTAGTAGCGCGCCATCGCCAGCGGCGTCACCGAAACGCCTTGGCCGAACGACATCGTGGCCAACGAAGAGCCGCTCCACTGCGAGGGCGGCGGCACGATTCCGGGATTCTCTCCCGGCAAACCGAGGCCGCTGGGCTCTCCGAAGCCGGCTCTACGTTCCATCGCATAGAGTCTCTTCGCGCCGATCGAGAGGCCGACTTCCGCCGCGCCGACGTTGTGCGAGTACTCCACGATTTGCTCGAGCGTTTCGCTTGCGCCCGTTCCCGCCATGAATCCGTCTTCCGCGTTGTGAATCGTCTGACCGCCTACTTCGAGCCGGTCGTGAGCGGGAAAACGCGAGGCAAGCGTTACCTTGTGCGACTCGAGCGCTGCAGCCGCGGTGATCAGCTTGTAGGTCGAGCCCGGCTCGTACGCGTCCATCACGGCGCGATTGCGGCGCGCCTCGGTGCCGAACTTCCAGAAACGATTCGGATCGAAATTCGGCAGATTTGCCATCGCGAGTATTTCGCCGGTCCAAGGATCCATGACGATCGCCGTGCCGTCGAGTGCGTGGAACGCGTTGACTTGTTTGGCGAGCGCACGCTCGGTCACGAATTGAAGATAGGGATCGATGGTCAGCTGAACGCTGGCGCCCGGCTGCGCCGGCGCTACGACCTGTTCGCGGCCGAAGGGGATCGGGCGGCCGAACTCGTCCGCTTCGAGCGTTACTCGTCCGGAGTGGCCGCGCAGCAAATTGTCGTAGGCGTACTCGACGCCGTCGAGTCCGTTTTCATCGGTCCCGACGAAGCCCAGCACGGTCGACGCGAGGCGCTGCGCCGAATCGACGCGCAACCCGGTGTCTTCCTCTTTGAGATCGATTCCGAGCAGCCCGAGCGAACGGATGCGCGTGGCCGTTTCGTGCGGCACTTTGCGCGCGATCCAGACGAACCACATGTGCCGGTCGTGCAACGCGCTGACGACCGCCGGGTCGAGCTTGCCGACGATCTTCGAAAGCTTGGCCACGGTCGTGTCGGCGTCAACGACCTCGCGCGGTACGGCATAAATGCTCTCCGACGGAAGCGAACGCACCAGTACGTTTCCCGCACGGTCGAGAATGCTGCCGCGCCGCGCGAAGATCTCGACGGTATCGGAGCGTTGTGCCAGCGCCCGCTTCGCGTAGGCCGCGCCGTTACGCGCTTGCACGTCGAAGAGCCGCCACGATAAGAAGAGCGCGACGACCATGCAAGCGTAGAAGAAGAGCCTCGCCCGCATCGGTGCGACGCGAGCGAAGGTTCTTTCGTGCATGACGTCCTGCGCCGCTACGGTTGCGCGGCTACGGCCGGCGCGAAGAAACCGGCCAGCGACGACAGCACCGGAAACGTCGGCTTTGCGCGGGCCACGTGCGGCAGCGCGAGTTTCACGACGGCAAGTTGCTGCGGTTCGCGCATTCCGAGTTTTGCCGCCAGCGCGGCAAGGCGGTCGTCGGAGCGCAGCGCCGCGATCCGGTCGTCGAGCCGCATCGTCTCTTCCTGCAGCGCCTCGCGCTTGGCGGACTCGTGCCCGACGGCATAGCTCAAACCGGTCAAGCTCGAGGTGAGCACGACATATCCCATCAGCAGCACGAGGGCGAAGAAGAGCACGGCCGAGACGCGCGCCACCCCGGCATAACGAGCGCGCGACTTGCGGACGATCCGGCGATGGGTTGCGGTGCGCGCGGCGCGCGGATTGGGAATGCGCGAGCGCTGTTCGATGTAGCGCGGCTGAATCATCAGCTGACCTTCCGTTCTGCGGCCCGAAGCTTAGCGCTGCGCGCTCGAGGATTCTCGGCGACCTCGCGCTCGTCGGGAAGAATCGGCCGCTTCGTCAAGACGTGCAGGCGAGAATCGTCTCGGAAGCTCTGCTTTACGATGCGATCCTCGAGCGAGTGAAAGCTGATCGCGACGACGCGCCCCGCGGCGCGCAACCGGCCGATCGCGGCGCGCAGGCCCGCCGATACCGTGTCGAGCTCGTCGTTGACGGCAATGCGCAGCGCTTGAAAGACGCGCGTCGCCGGATGAATCCGCTCGCGCCGGCCCGGGCGCTGCACTATGCCGGCGACCAAACGGGCAAACTCTGAGGTGGTATTCGGCAGCTCGCCGCCGGCACGGCGGTTTACGATGGCGCGAGCGATTCGACGCGCCGCACGCTCTTCGCCATAATAGAAGAAGATATCGGCGAGCTCGCGCTCGCTGGCGGTAGCCAGGATGTCGTAGGCGCTTCGCCCGACGTACGGGTTCATGCGCATATCCAGCGCCGCCGGCTTTCCGATCGAGAAGCCGCGTTCGGGGTCGTCAAGTTGCATCGACGAAACTCCAAAGTCGAAGAGAACGCCGTCTACTGCTGCGACTCCGCAGCCATCGAGGACGTCGTTGAGATCGCGGAAGTTGGCCTGAACGAAGGAAAAATGCGGATCGGAAATCGCCGAGGCAAACTCGGCCGCCGCGGGATCGGCATCCAGGGCAATCAACCGCCCCGACGTCAATCGCGAGAGAATCGCGCGTGAGTGGCCGCCCGCACCAAAGGTAGCATCGACGTAGACGCCATCCGGGCGTATCGCCAAGTACTCCAGCACCGGCTCCGGCAGCACCGCAACGTGCGTCATGCAGCACCCACATGACTAGAGTCCGAGCTCGGCCATGAACGCGGGCACCTCGCCCTGCGGTGGCAACTGGAACTCGTAGCGCTCTTGCGCCCAGATCTCGATTCGTGTGAGCAGGCCGACCGAAACCACCTGACGGTCGATGCCGGCATAGGCTCGCAGGCGCGCCGGGACTACGACGCGGCCCTGGTTGTCGCTCCCGACCTCTTCGGTGTTGGCAAAGAGATAGCGGACGAAGCGGCGATAGCGCTCGTCCTTTTTCGGCACCGCCTCAAGCCGTTCGCAATACTCGACCCATGTGGCGCTCGGATAGAGGGCGAGGCATCCATCCGGCGGAGCGATGGTCAGAACAAATTCGGATCCGAGGCGCTCGCGAAAGCGCGCGGGCACGATGAGCCTGCCCTTGTGGTCAAGGGCGTGCTGCTCCGAGCCGGCAAAGCGCGGCAAGTTCGCGTGCACGGGAAACCTCCAGAAGCCACCACTAGGCGCTACTTTCCACCACTATACGCCCCCAGTGTGGGTAAGGCAAGGTTCCGGCACGTCGGATCTCAACCGCATTTGATGACGCGGCTGACGTGCGACAGGGCCATTTTATCGAACGTTTGTTTGGGGAAAACGGCCCGGCTAGCCGACGAGAAACTCCATATCCGACGACGCCGTCGGATAGGCGAAGAGCGCGTCGATGAGGGTGCTGCGCCGGAATCCCGGCTCGAATTGCCAGCGAGAAAACGTTGATTAGCTCTTCGGTGTGTTGTCCGAGCACGCAGGCGCCCAGAATCTTTCCGCTGCCCTCTTCAACCAGAACCTTATAAGCAGAAGCGCGCGTCTGGATCCGGCGCGACGAATACCATTTCGTCGAATCGCCCTGATGCATCGTAAAGCGCAGACCGCGCGCCGTGGCCTGATCCGCGGTCAAGCCCGCGGTGGCCAGAGACGGAATCGTGTAGACGATGCTGACGAGTCCGCTGAAGTCGATGCTGTAACGATTGCCCTCGAGCAAATTACGAGCCGCCGTCTCGCCTTCCACTGCCGCCGTCGGCGTTAAGGGCAATCCGCCACCGTCCGCGCAATCGCCCACCGCGTAGACCGCCGGATTACTGCGGCTTTGCAGAAACTCGTTAACGGCCACGCCTTTGACGGTCCGCTCTACGCCGCCGGCCTCGAGCGCGAGATCGTCCAGATCCGGGACCCGCCCGGCCGCGTGCACGACCAAATCGCACTCGACCGTGAACTCGCGCCCGTCCTGCGTGACGGCGATGGTAAAAGCGTCTCCCTTTTTCTCAACCGCACCGACTATAGCATTGACGCGCACGTCGATTCCGATCTCGCGGCTCACTTCGACGACGCGGTCGACGAGATCCGGATCGAAACCGGTGAGTACGCGCGGGCCGCGCTGCAGAATCGTTACCGCGGCTCCCGCTCGCGTCGCCACGTGCGCGAACTCGAACGCGATATATCCTCCACCGACGAACGCAACGCGCGCCGGCAACTGCTCCAAGTCGAGAAAGCCGGTGCTGGTGATGAGGTGTTCCTCGCCGTGCAGGTGCAGCGTCGCCGGACGCGCGCCGGCTGCCAGCACGATCTGGCGCGCCGCGACGGCTTCGCCGGAGATATCGAGCGCCGACGTACCCGTAAATCGCGCCGTCCCGTGGTACGTCGCGATCCCGAGCCGGCGGAAACTTGCTTTCGCGCTCCTGGGGAACGGGCTCGGTAAAGGTACGTTTGAAACGCATCAGTTCCGGCCAGTCGATCCGCGAATCGCCGGCGATGCCGCTGCCCTGCATGCGTTGCGCCCAATCGATGACTTCGGCCGCGCCGACGAGCACTTTCTTCGGATCGCAACCGCGCAACGCGCACGTTCCACCGTAAGGAACCTTGTCGACGACGGCGACTCGCCGTCCGGCTTTGGCACAACGCAGTGCGACGGCGTTCCCGGAGCTTCCGGTGCCGACGACGACGAGATCGAAATCGCTCATCCGCGCTGCGTTCGTGCTCGCTGCGCGCGTTCTCTCTCGATGAGCGCTCGCTTTCGACCGAGGCCCCAGCGATAGCCGCCCAGCTCTCCGCTGCCGCGAATGACGCGGTGGCACGGAATAAGCACCGCCGCCGGATTGCGCGCGCAGGCTTGCGCGACGGCGCGGGCCGCCGCGGGCTGCCCGATCGCCGCGGCAACCTCGCCGTACGAGCGCACTTCACCCGATGGAATGCCTGCGAGATAGTTCCAGACGCGCATTTCGAAGGCAGTCGCGCGAATGTCGAGCGGCAGGTCCGGCTTTGGTACGTCGTCGCTGAGATAACCGACGAGCGAGTCGACCCAGGCACGAAACTGCGGACTGTAAGGTTGCGTCATCGGTTCGACGCTGCGCGTTGCGATACTCGGCGCGCAGTCGCGCGAAGCAGTTCCTCGGACTCGTCGCCGAACCCGATGAAACAGATGCCGCGATCGGTGGCGCCGATCATCATCAGGCCAAACGGCGTCGGCGCAAATGCGTACGATATCGAGACGCCTTCGCCGGCGCGGCGGTATTGCGCGGGCGTCATTCCGAGCCGCGATGCGGCCATCTCGTAGATGCGGCTCGTCGACCCGTAGCCGGCATCGTAGGCGGCGGCGTCTACCGATTTGCTGCGCTCCAATCCGCCCTTGAGCTTGCGCAGGCGTACCGTCGCCAGGTACTGCTTGGGCGTGACGCCCACGATGGTTTTGAACGTGCGAGCGAAGTGAAAGCGGCTCATGGAGGCCATCGAGGCAAGCTCAGCGAGCGTCAAGGCTTCGTCGCTATGATCCTCGACGTACCGGCAGACGTCGCTGTATCACTTCTGAGTTTGAACGCGGCTTCATCATGGCTACCATGCTAGTGACGGCGGAGCCGAAAAACCATCGGAAAGTTGCGGAGTCATTCTTGGACGAACCACGCCTTGCTCGCTGCCGAGCCGGCAGCCTGCCTGCCAGGCCTCATTGCGGCGCGGGCAGAATGGCGCCGGTGCGATGAATCGGCTGCTCGGAGTCTGTTCGCTGCTCGCCCTGCTCTACGGATGCAGTGGCGGGGGCTACCTGCCTTACTCTGCGCACGCGCTCGACCCCGCGACGCTAGGCATCACTGGTCTCGGGCGTCGCGCAATCCAACGGCGTTCCCCCCGGTTTGGTGCGCGCCGTCCTGATGGCGGAGTCGGCCGGGGATCCCTCGGCCGTCAGCATGGCGGGAGCGCAGGGTCTGATGCAGTTGATGCCCGGCACGTCGGCGGGCTGCGGAATCTCCAATCCCTTCGATCCGCTCCAAAACGTGCAGTGCGGGACCGGTTACTTACGCGGCTTGCTCCATCGCTATCACGGCGACGTGACGGCTTGCCGTAGCCGCGTACAACGCCGGGCCCGGTGCGGTCGATCGCTATCACGGCGTGCCGCCGTACGCGGAAACACAAGCGTACGTCACGCGCGTCTTGAACGCGTACCGCAACTACTGACCTTGGCCACGCTGACGCATCGTCAGCCGCTGCCGCGCGTCGGCGCAGCGCTGTTCCGCTTACCGATTCTCGACAGCTATCTCTTGCGCGAGATGGTCGGCCCGTTCATGTTTGCGCTCGGCGCGTTCTTGCTCTTCTGGGCGCTCAACATCTTCTTTCTCGCGGCCGACTACATCATCAACCAGCACGCGCCGTTCTTCTTGGTCCTTCGCTTCGTCATCTTTAGGATACCGCAGGCTACGCCGATGGCGTTTCCGTTCGCATCGCTCTTCGCGGCATTGCTCGCGATGGGCCGCGTCATGGGCGACAACGAGGTGACGGCCATGCGCACCGCCGGCATCCCGGTAATGCGCATCGCCCTCGCGCCGCTTATATTCGGCCTGGCGATGTTTGCGTTCTCGTACGCGATCAACGAGTGGATCGCGCCGCCGTCGGTCGACTTGTCTACGCGCACTTTCTATCAGATCATCTACCACACGAGCGCACTTCCCGTGGAACCGCAATTCTTCCGCAAGGACCCCGATACCGGGAACACCTTTTACGTCGGTCAGGTAGCGCCCGACAATAAGACGATGCTGACCGTGCAGATCTTCAAGCCCGGCAAGTACGGACCGTGGAACGAGACTCTGCAGGCTCGCAGCGCCACGGTGCAAGACACCGCGCTCGTGCTGCACGACGTTATCGACACGCGTTATAACAACGACGGATTCCTCACCAACCAGCAGCACGTCAAGAGCGTAACGGTGGGATTGCCGCTGGGTGAGACGTCGTCGCAGTTCGTTAGCCAAGTCAACAACGACCCGTGGACGATGAGCAGCAAATCGCTGCGGCAACAGGTCAACGCCTTGTCGTCGCAAGGCATCGGCGGCACCGCGATGGGCAATCTGCAGATGAACCTCGCCGACAAGCTGGCTTGGCCGTTCTCGTGCATCATCGGCGTGGTCGTCGCCGTACCGCTTGCGCTGCGCTTCGGCAAGCGAGGCCGCACGCTCGGCATCGCGCTCTCGATCATCGCATTCTTTATCTACTACTTGATGGTGTCGGCCGCTTCGGCGTTCGGACGTAACGGAGCTTTGAATCCCTTTTTGGCAGCGTGGCTGCCGAATATGATCATGGGGACGGCCGGTGCGACGCTGCTTTGGTTGGAAGAGCGCTGAGGCGGTGCCCCTCGGAAAGCGATCGCGCCGCGGCATAGCCGCGACCGTGACCCTGGCTACACTTTTGGGCGGATTCTATCCGCTAGTCGCGCAAGCGTCGTCGGACGACGCGCAACGAGTGGCGCTCGACATGATCAACCGCCAGAGCTGCACGCAGCGCTCTTCCTCCGGCGACGGTCCGGAAATGGTCGCGCAGGCGACGTCCGCGCCGGAGTCCCCGCCGCCGGAAGAGTCGCCCGCTCCCGTCACGACGCCCGGCCTCCCGCAGGCGCCGCAAGGCGTCAGCAACGGAACCTATCAGCTAAACCCGACTCCGCGACCGTTCCCCGGGCAGACGCCTAGCGTCACGCCGCCGCCGATCCCGCGCGGCACCCCGAATCCCACACCCTCCTACGGGCCGATCTTCCTGGTGCGGGGCGGCGAGACACCGCCGCCCATTTCCCCGGCCGGGCAGGCGACGCCGACACCGAGTCCGGCGCCGAGCGGCGTACCGACGCTGACTCCCGGATACGTCGCCGTTATCTCGGACAAATGGACCGGCAACCGCGCGCGCGGGCAACCGAGCGACGCCATCGGTAACGTGCACGTCTTTTACGGTGACGAAGAGATCGTCGGCGAGCACGCGCATTTCGACGGCGAGCGCACCATCACCATGACGGGCCATCCCTTCCTCGTCAACCACGAGCACCGGGACGTGTTGACCGCCGACGTCATCACCTTCGACACCGTCAGCGAGACGGCGAAGCTGACCAACGGCCAAGGTGCCAGCGACGAAGGCGTGCAGCGGGGTCTCGTTCACTTTTCCGCGGAAGATCTTCATACCGATCCCGACGGCGTCGCACACGGCAGCAAGCCGTACGTGACGACGTGCGAAAACCCGCGCGGCGGATATCACATCACCGGGAACGAGATGGAGGTCTATCCGGGCGACCGGATCGTGATTCATAAGGCCACGCTGTGGCTGGGCGCGGCGGCGGTCTTCTTTCTGCCGTTGCTGATTATTCCGCTGCGGACCGTCACTAACGAGCGCGCTCGGACGCACTGGTTCCCCGAGGTCGGATACAACTCGTACGAGGGCGCCTGGATCAAGATCCAAGTTCCGTTCGGGAAAGACCAGTATTACTACGGCTATTACATAGTCAACTATTACACAAAGGAAGGGCTAGGGCTGGGCTACGTCGGCTTCTATGCCAGCCGGCGCGGGCGCCGCAGCGTCAGCGTCAACCTTTACACGATCAACAGCCAGCTTGCCGGCGAGCGGCAGACGAATGCGTCGATTACCGAGCAGGAGAACTTCTCACCGCACTTGCGCGGCAACGTGCAGTTCTCGTATCAGTCAAACTACGGGCCGTTGGTCAGCATCCCGCCGAACGAAACCGTCACCGCCGCGATCGTTCACCAAACGACGCAGACCTCGCAGAACTACAGCCTGAGCCATAGTTCGGTCGGGGGACAATCGAGCAGCGGAAGCTTCACCTTCACGGATACGCGTCAGTTCAACGAGAACTGGAACCAGACGATTACCTACGACATCAGCAATAGTAGTGCGACCTTCGGAGGGATCAACGACTTCAGCAATCAGTCCGAGTTCGACTATATCATGCAGTACACGACCGCGGGGGCAGACTATCAAGGGGAGTTCGATAAAACGTACTCGCAAACGGCTACGGGCATCAACAAGATTCCCGAATTCGAGGTGCGTCCGAACGAATTTTTCCCACACTTCATCTTTCCATTATCGTCGCAACTGACCGTCGGAGAATATAGCGAACCCGCCGGCGACGGGGAGCCGCAGAGTCTCGCGACGTGGCGCGGCGATGCCAACGTCGTCGCCGGGCCGATAGAAGCCAAGGTCCTCGGCAGCGATTTCCAAGGCACCGTCACGGTGGATCAATATGCGTACGGCACCGGCGATCTCAAGGCCGCAATCGAGCAAGATTTGAGCCTAACGACGCCGATCGGCAAGCACGCGGTCAACACGATTACCTATAACGAGTCGAACTATAACGGGCCCGCACTCGTTCCGTTCCAATATCTCGATCAACAGCCAACGGAAAATACAAAGAACGCGCAAGATTTGATTCGCTTATTCAACGACGACGTCTATGCGCTTTCGGTAGGATGGGCGACGAACTTTAACGCCATCGCACAACCGATCAGTTACCAGTTCTCGATGAAACCGTCGACGCGATCGCTCTTACTGCTTAGCGGGTCGTTCATTCCCGGCCCCGGGCAAGGTTTCGAAACGACCAATTTGCAACTCTCTACGCCGTTCGGCCGCAACGCATCGCTGCAGTTCGTCACCAACATCAACTGGAAGGGATCTACGACCTCGGGCGCAGGCACCGGCGAGTTTTTCGCCGACAAAATCATCTATTACACGCGAACGATCGGAAACTGCTACCAGCTGATGGTGCTTTACAACGAGTCGCAGCAAGCCGTCAACGTTGGCCTCAATCTCCTGGCCTTCCCGACCCAAACGGCGGTATTTAACCTCGCCGCGCCGCAACCAATCGTTCCATCGACATTCAACTTCTGACCGCACCGATTGCGATCTAGTTGACCGACGAATGTCGCGCGCTTTGCGTTAGGGTTCGTCGCACGGCGGATGGCCGCACGAACAAAAGTCCGATTCGAGAGACTGGTCCGAAGCGTCGCTGCAGAAGCGGCTGCAATAGGCTTCTCCGCCTTCCACCGGCCCGACCACCGAGCAGTTACACGGATCGTAGCTGCATTCGACCGGCGCTTCGTGCATCAGGTGCCGCAGGGCTTGGGCGAAACGGGGTTGTTGGAGATTTCGACACTGACGATCTCGGCCGCCGGATCGTTGGGAATATAGTTCGCATAGTAAGTATTGTCGAACGGCTCCGTCATGCAGATCCTAGGCGATACGAACTGCGGATCGACCGGACCGCCGAAACCGAGCGAGTCAAAGAAGACGAACTGGCCGCCGGGACTGGCCTGCGTGGTGAAGGCGTTGAAAGTCCAAACATTCGGTATCGGCGTGGGAGACGGACCGGGCGAAGCACCCTGAAAAACCCTTTTTGCAACGATCAGCGAGAACTCGTTGCCCCCGCCGTTGCTGTTGGCATTGAAGGTAAACGTATTGGGCGTGGTGCCGAGTGGAAGCCACGCCGGCGGAATGTGGGGGTTTTGGTTTCTCAGGAACTGCACGGGTTCCGCGTATGCCGCGCCGCCGCGGCCTAATGCGATCAGTGCAAACGAATAGCCGGCCCAGTTCGTTTGCAAGGTGTCGGTCGACGGCGTTATGCCCGTGCCGTCCGTGTTGAACACGATCATATATTGATAGTTTTGGAAGTTGAACGTCGACGTGGTGTCAAAGTGTATCGCAATAAAGCCCGGAGGAGCGCCGCCCGGTCCCAAGCCCGGAGGGTTCGGCGTGACTTGACGCCCGCACGCCACAACGATGAACGCCGTTACTAGTACGATTATAAAGCCGAAACTCGATTTGCGAATCATGCTCTCCTCGATGCCCGTACGCGATGCGGGTATCGCAGCGGGCGCGGCCGTCGCATTAGCGGCGGCGTTCCCAAAGGTCGGTGCCGCGTGGCTCGTGCCATTCGGGGCTGCTGCGCTTTTCTGGTTGTGGCAGGGGGCCTCCTGGAAGTACGCAGCGCTCCTTGGATGGTTCGCCGGCATCGTTTTCTTTGCGCTGGACTTCGCCTGGGTAGGCCATACGGTAGGACATTACATCGGTATCTTTGGACCTTTCTTAGCGCTTGGGCCGGCGCTGATCGAAGCGCCGTTCTTTGCGCTAGCCGGCGCGCTCGCTGCCGCAGCATTCGCTCGCATGCATCCCAGCGTGGCACCGCTCGGCGCGGCCGCCGCCTTCACGATCTGCGAGTGGGTGCGCTCCATCGGCGTGCTGGCGGCGCCCTTCGACCAGCTGGGTTATACGCAGGCCGAATCGCCGCTGCGGGCGGTGGCCGCCTATGCCGGAACTTACGGCGTCACGTTCGTTCTCTGCGCATTCGGGGCATATCTCGCGGATGCGCTGCGGCGCCGCACGTTCGCCCCGCTTGCCGTCGCCATTGCCGGCATCGGACTCGTGGGCGGTGCGGCGTGGTACGCGTGGCCGGCACGAACGCTCCCGCCTCCGACGATTCGCGTCGCAGCGATCCAAGGCAACATCGCCCAATCGTTCAAATGGAGCTCGCTAAATCTGGCGGTGAAGCGTTACACATCGATGACGAAGACCGCCGGCGCCGGGCATCCGCAGCTGATCGTTTGGCCCGAGACGGTTATCACCACGCAGCTCGACGTGTATCCGTCGCTGTTCGAACGCTTCAGGAATCTGGCGCGCTCGGTACGCGCGACGATCGTTGCCGGCAGCCTCGCGGGTGGTCCCGCCGCGCTCTACAACGCGCTGTACGTGCTGTCACCCGATGGCACGTACGCGATCTATCGTAAGCGCCAGCTCGTGCCGTTCGCCGAATGGTTTCCCGGGCGAGCCTTTCTGTCGTGGTTGCCGTACATCGGCGCGCTTAACGGCGGCCTGACGCCGGGAGAGCTCGATGGAGTCTATAAGGCAGGCCCGCTGACGATTGCGCCCCTAATCTGTTGGGAATCGGCTTTTGCCGATCTGGCCTACGCGCAGGTGCAAAAAGGCGCGGATATTTTGGTCGTGAGCACGGACGACGCTTGGTTCGGAAAAACCTCCGGACCGTACATGCACGCGCAGATCGCGCAGCTGCGCGCCGTCGAGAGCGGCGCATACGTCGTTCGCGCGGCGGCCACCGGCATCAGCGGAGTGATCGCCCCCGACGGCTCGTGGCAAACTCGCAGTGCGCTAGACCGCCGTACGATCGTCTCCGGACGAGTCGGTCCGCGGGTCCCGACCTTTTTCTCCAAGATCGGGCCCACGCGGGTCGCGGCGGCGTTGATTGCCCTCTACGCGTTCTTCTTTCTGACCGCGGGCGAAACGCGGCGAATCATACGGCGCCGTGCGTAACAGACGTCTCTGGAAGCGCATCGGCATCGGCGCCGCGGTGCTAGCCGGAATTTACGTTATCGTAGAGGTAATTTTGGCCGGCGGAGGTACGCCGGCGCCGCCGCCGAGTCAGATTCCGATCGACTTACGCGGCGGACACGTGATGAACAATCATATCGCGACAAAGTCGTGGAGCTTCGATTACGACCACGCACGGCTCGCGTCGGATGGAATGAGCGGCACCGTCGATGGGGTCCGAAACGGCATCGTCTTTCGGAAGGGCAAACCGTACCTGCGCGTGTCGGCGCAGCGCGTCAAGCTGAACGTTCAAACGCTCGACTTTACCGCCGTGGGAAAGGTGCACATCGAACGGATCGATGACCCGCAACATCGATCCTTCGATACCGATCTCGTGACTTGGACCAACGATGCGAAGATGCTTCGTATGGACCACCCCAGCTACATCCATACGGGCGGGCAGACGCTGCGCATCGATGGTATATCCGTCAACTTCGACGACGAAACGATCCACTTGGGTAAGGTTAGCGGAAGGGTCGACGTGCACCGCTGACGGCAGCGTCTCAGCTCTTTTCGTCGAGCTTTTTCTTCGCTTCGGCGATCAGTTTCTTGACCTTCTGGCCACCCTTGTGGCCGATCTCTTCGTAAAAGTCCGAACCGTACTTTTCCTTGACGACTTTGCCGCCTTTTTGGCCGATGGACTCATAGAATTCGACGCCATGGCGATCGCGGGTCGCCTTTCCGCCTTTGCGCCCGATGTCTTCGTAAAAAGTCGAGCCGTAGCGGTCGCGCACGGTGTCGCCGCCCTTTTTGCCCGCCTCGCGCACAGACATCTCGCGCTTGGTGTGTTCGGGTTTGTCAGCCATCGGCCGTATTACGCCCGGCGCGCCGACTTACGATGCCGTCGCCTTGCGCTTCGGGCGCTGCCCGCCTTTTTGGCCGATGACTTCGTAGAACGAAGGACCGTACTTACTCTTCGTCGCTTCCCCGCCTTTGCGACCGATCTCTTCGTAGAACTCCGAACCGTACTTCGCTTTGACGCGCTCGCCGCCGCGGCGCCCCGCTTCGCGAACGCTCATGCCGCCGGCTTGTCCTGACTCCTGTGCCATGTTAAGTAATACTCTCCTTGGACGTCTTGAGTGCCGATAGTGGTCTATTCCCATACAAGCGCTCGGTAAACTCAGGATTTGCTGAGAATGAGCGTGGCAGGGTTACGCGAGCGCCTCGTAGACGGCGCGGGTCCGGGCCTCGAGCTGCTCGAGGTTCCCGTCGTTTTCGATCACGTAATCGGCGCGCATTCGCGCGGCTTCGGGAGCGATCTGCGCGGCCATCCGCGCTCGAGCCTCGGTCCCACTCATGCCGTCGCGCTCGACGACGCGCGCGATACGGTCTTCCAAGGGAGCTGCGACCAGCACCGACTTGTCGACCGTGCTATCGTACCCAGTTTCGAAGAGCAGCGGCACCATATGGACGATCGGCTGACCGGGCTTCGCGCCCGATTCGCGTTCGGCCGCCAGCTTGCGGATGCGAGGATGGAGCAGGCTGTTGAGGCGCTCCAGATCGGCGGGCCGCTGAAAGACGATCTCGGCCAGAGCGTTGCGGTCTAGCACTCCGTCTTTCACCGCCGAGGGCCAAAGAACGGCGATCTCGCCTAAAGCCGCACTGCCGGGGGCAACGACCTCACGAGCTAAGGAATCGGTATCGATGATAAAAGCGCCGAGGCGGGCAAAGATGGCGGCGACCGCACTCTTGCCCGCTCCGATACCGCCGGTTAAGCCAACGCGCACGGCGCAGGCTCGCTACTCGGCCGCCTTCTCCTCCGCCAAGTCCACGGTAGGAGCGATCAAATCCACGGGAGGCGCGATCGCTCCGATCTCCTCGTCGACGGCGTACAGCTCGATCTCTTCGAGCGGAACGTCGGCGACGTGCTGGATCGAGGCGGTAATGCGGCGGGTAGCGTGATTGATGGTGAGCAGCGTAACTTCGACTTCTTGTCCGGCGCCGAACTGCGCCGACGCGTCGAACTCGCCCTTGGGAACCATCGCCAGAATTCCGGGGATGACTTCCACGAGCAGATAGTTCGGCGTGACCTTGACGATCTGCGCCGCGAGCTTGTTGGTTTCGTACAAGCGGTCGGCGTACTGATCCCACGGATCCGGAAGCGCGTGCTTCAGTGAGAGACTGACTTTCTTGGCGTCCGGGTCGAACTTCATGATTTCGACCTGCACCACGTCGCCGATCTTGACGACTTCCGACGGATGCTTGATGCGCGCGTACGAAAGCTCGCTGTTGTGGATCAAACCATCGATGCCACCGAGGTCGACGAAAGCGCCGAAATCTGCTAGCCGCACGACGACCCCTTCGCGTATCTGTCCGACTTCGAGAGTATCGAGCAGCTCTTGCTTCTTCGCCTGAAGCTCTTCCTCGAGAACCAAGCGCTGCGACAACACGACGCGATGGCGCTTGTGATCGAGATCGATGACTTTGAGGCGTAGATGCTGCCCGACGAGCTCGTCGAGATTGCCGACCGGCTGGCGCCGGATCTGCGAAGCGGGAACGAAGCCGCGCATTCCCAGATCGACCAGCACGCCGCCTTTGACCACCTGCGTTACGGTGGCTTCGATGACCTCGTCGTGCTCGTGCGCTTCGATCACCTTTTCCCACGTCTTGAGTGCACGCGCTCGCCGCTCGGAGAGAAAGAGCGTTCCATCCATCTCATCGATGCGATGAACCATGACTTCGAGCGTATCGCCGACCCGCAGCAGTTTGGGATCGACGGCGAGCGATAGCTCGCGGAAGGGAAGGACGCCTTCGGACTTACCGCCGACGTCGACGAGCACTTCGTCCTTATCCTTCTGGACGATGGTGCCGGTGAGTACTTGACCTTCGTCGAGAACCTTGAGCGATTCTTCGTAAAGGCGTTGTTCGAGCGCTAACTGATCTTCCTCGTAATTTGACGGAGCGACTTCAGTTGTAGTGATGTGAATTTCCCACTTTCGTAATTTTTTATTTATCTGTCTTAACGTTGGCACCGCCGGCACCACCACGTTCCGCGGCCTGCCAGCACGGTTCGCACGATCGGGCTGTCGCAGCGCGGGCAACGTTCCCCGAGTCTTCCGTAGACCGCTAAGTCGTTTTGAAAACTTCCCTGCAGTCCATCGCCGTCGACATAGTCGTCGACGCTCGATCCGCGCCTCGCGATGGCGCGCTGTAAGACGTCGGCGATGGCGTGACGCAACCGGCTTATCGCCGATTTCGTCAGCGCCCGAGCGGGCCGGCTCGGACGGATCCGGGCCTCCCAGAGTGCCTCGCAGGCGTAGATATTGCCGATGCCTGCGATGCGACGCTGATCGAGGAGCAATACCTTGACCGGCGTCGTCCGCCCCGCCAGCATACCGATAAAGCCTTCTTGTGTAAAGCCTGAAGAGAGCGGCTCGACACCCAGTTCGCGGTCCCACGGGTCCCCGGCCTCGACCAGCCGCATGCGGCCGAACGTACGCACGTCGGCGAAGCGCAGTTGGTCGCCGTCGGCAAAACGCAGGACCACGTGCGTCCCGGGATCCTCGGGCCGATCGGGGCAAGCGAGCACCAGACGCCCGGTCATTCGCAGACTCGTCACCAGCCGCCGCCCCGAAACGAGCTCGATGACGGCGTATTTTCCGCGCCGCCCGATGGCGCCGATTCGTTCGCCCGCGACCTCGCGCCGAAATTCGAGACCAGCCGGCGCGACCGCCATTTTCGGCAGCCGAATGTCGGCGGTTTCGATAGTTTTGCCGACGATCGAACGCGCCAGATCGCGTACGATCGTTTCGACTTCCGGTAGTTCGGGCATCGCGTTATTGCGACGAGGGTACGCCGCTCAAATCCAGCTTCGTGCCCGTAACGATGCCGTCTTTTGCCGCCTCGCCTGCAGCCAACTCGATCACGTATTTCGCCGTGCCGTCTTCGCGCGGAATCGCGTCGTCGCCGACGCCTTCGGCGACGACCGGCACGTTGGCATAGATTCGGCGGACCTTCCCGTCGGAACCGACGAAGATCATGTCGAGCGGTTCGAGCGTATCTTTCATCCAGAACTCGATCGGCCCGTCGCCGTCGAAAACGAAGATCATGCCGGTATGCGGCGGAACGGATTTGCGGGCCATCAGCCCGCGCTCGCGCTGCGCTGCGGTGCGCGCGACTTCCAGCGTCAGATCGGCGCGCGGCGCGCGCACGGTGACCGCCGGCAACGCGGCGGCGATCGCGAATGCAAGGTTAAACACGCTCGAGATCTTTCATCGGCTCGACGTCATACCAACTGCTGCCCGACTTCAACGTGACCTCGAGCGGAACGGATAGCGTCACGGCGTTCTCCATGTGACGGCGCACCAGGTTCGCGGTTTCCACCAAATCTTTCCTCGGCACCTCGAAGATCAGCTCGTCGTGAATCTGCAGCAGCATCGCCGCATTCGAGCCGCTCTCGTCGAGCGCTCGATCGATACGCACCATCGCCAGCTTCATCAGATCGGCGGCGCTGCCTTGGAGCGGCGCATTGGTCGCTTCGCGCTCGGCGGCGGCGCGCAGCATGTAGTTACCGGAGATTAACCCGGGCATATAGCGGCGCCTACCGAGAATCGTTGCTACGTAACCGTTGCGCCGGCCCTCTTCGAGCGTCCGCTCGATGTACTCGCGTACCGACGGAAAGCGTGCGAAATATGCGGTGGTAATTGCTTTAGCCTCGGCCCTTCCAATCTCCAGCCGCTGCGCGAGGCCGAAATCCGACATTCCGTAGAAGAGGCCGAAGTTGACGCTCTTGGCCATGCGGCGCTGGTTGGCGTCGACCGCATCGTCCGGTGCGACGGCGAAGATCTGCCGCGCGGTGAAGTCGTGAATGTCGTCGCCGCGCGCGAAGGCGTCGCGCATCGCTTGGTCGCCGGAGAGGTGCGCCATCAGTCGCAGCTCGATCTGGCTGTAATCG
Source organism: Vulcanimicrobiota bacterium (assembly GCA_963735845.1). GTDB lineage: Bacteria > Vulcanimicrobiota > Vulcanimicrobiia > Vulcanimicrobiales > Vulcanimicrobiaceae > Cybelea. Next base: position 220,587 of record CAVTMN010000013.1, read on the forward strand.
GCGGCCAAAAGGGCGTGTTCGTCGCTACGCGCCACGAACGCGCGGCGGATTCGCCGGCCGAGCTCGCCGCGAACCGGAATATTCTGCAAGTTCGGATTGGTAGACGAGAGCCGTCCGGTAGCAGTCGCCGTTTGGTTGAACTCGGTGCGCAAGCGTCCGTCGCGCGCGTCGACAAGGCGCGGAATGACGTCGACGTAAGTATTCTTGAGTTTGGTAACTTCGCGCCATTCCAGCACCAGCGCGCAAATCGGATAGTCGCGTGCCAAACCTTGCAAGACCTCGACGCCGGTCGCCCAGCCCGTCTTGGTCTTCTTTCCGCCGGGTATCAGCAGCTTGCCGAAGAGGACGTTGCCGAGCTGCTGGGGAGATCCGATGTTGAACTCCTCGCCGGCAAAATCGTAGATTTGCTTCTGCAATCGCGACGCCGCCGCCCCGACCTCGTTGCCAACCACATCGAGCTGGCCGAGGTCGATCGTCACGCCGGCGGCTTCCATCTTGGCCAACACCGGCGCTAGCGGAACCTCGACCTCGTCGTAGAGCTGCAGCTGATCGCGCGCCTCGAGCTCCTCGCGCGTTTGAAGCACGAGCTGGAAGGCGGCATCGGCAGCGGCGGCAGCGGCGCCGCTCACGGTGACGTTGAGAAAGCGCGACGCGGCGTCTTCGATGTCGGCGAATCCGCGCGACGGGTCGAGCAAATGCGCGCCGATCATAGCGTCGTCGGCGAAACGCGCGTTCGTTACTCCTCCCTCGCGCATCGCGTGTAAGGCTTTTTTCGCGTCGTAAGCTCCGACGCGCGCCGGTCCGGCGAAGAGCCGCTCGAGCGCGTTGCAAACCGCGTCGTACGCGAGAGCCCCGCGTGCAAACTCGAGACCTTCGCCGCTTCGCGCCGTTACGCCGATCGCATCGCCCTGCAGCGCGAAGGCAACTCGCTCGCTCGCAGCAATCGCATCGATCTCGCGGGCGAGCCGTGCGAACTCGGGCGGATCGACCGCCGGAACGTAACTGCTGTACTTGCCGCTCAACCGTTTGGAGTCTTCGAAGAGCGGCAGATCCGGCGGCGGCTCGAGCTTCGCCAGCAGCGTCTTGAACTCGAGCTCGCTATAGAGGCGATAGAGATCGTGCGTGGGTGGCATCGCGTAGCGGCTGCCCTCCCAGTCGATCGTCAGCGGCAGGTCGCGCCGAACCAGCGATACGGCGCGGCAAAGCTGCGCCTGTTCGCCGTACTCGCGAATCAAATTCTCGAGCTTCGGATTTCCAGCCAGCGACGGATCGGCCACGAGTGCGTCGAGCGACCCCGCTGCTTGCAGTAATCGCGTCGCGGTCTTCTCTCCAACGCCCGGAATGCCGGGAAGGTTATCCGACGGATCGCCTTTGAGGCCGCGATAATCGGGCAACCGCTCCGGATCGAGGCCGAAGCGCTCGCGAACCGCCATCGGATCGTAACGGCCGAGCTCGCTGATGCCGCGTCGCGTCGTCAGCACGGTCGTGCGCTCGTCGACGATCTGCAACAGATCGAGATCGCCGGTGACGACCAGCGTCTGCTCGCCGCTCTCTTCGGCTTGTCGCGCCAGCGTGGCGATTACGTCGTCGGCTTCTTGTCCTTCGATTTCGACGATCGGAATACGGTACGTATCGAGAATCCGGCGCACCAGCGCGAACTGGCTGCGCAGCTCGTCGGGCATCACGCGGCGCTGCGCCTTGTATTCGGAATAGAGCGCCACGCGCTCGGCCGGCATTCCTTTATCGAATGCCGCGAGAACGTGCGTCGGTTTTTCGTCGGCAATGAGCTTGTTGAGCATCATCGTGAAACCGTAGGCGGCATTGATCGGCATTCCGCTGCGCGTGTTGAGCGCGGGCAGCGCGAAAAAGGCCCGGTAGACCAAGCCGTAGGTGTCGAGCAGCATCAGCGCCATCGCAAGCCTCGCCTCAACGCACCGAAACTGCCGACGACCCGGCGCTCACGCTGCCGTCGTCGGCGATCTCGAGAATGGATATCGTATAGCGTCCACTGGTCTGCGGCATGGCGACACCGACGCCGCTCGCGGTTCCGTGCGCGACGCTCCACAAAACGGCTTCGGTATCGGCTTGCGCGAGCGAGACGTCCGGCGGCGGCTGCGAGCGGCGCACGAAGCCCAGAATCTGGGCGTGATTGCCGGTCGAATCGACCCACGGATGCCAGGTTACGCTCTCGGGCGAGCTGTTCTGCGTCGTCGTGACGCCGATCGCCAAGAGCGCCGGCGCCGAGCCGAAGAGAGCGCTTCCCGAAGGCGCGCCTCTACTGATTCTCACGACGAACGTGCCGGGACCGTTCGGCGCATCGTTGAGCCCGACGTGCACCGACTCGCCGGGCGAAAACGCCTCGCCGGAGAGCTGCACGGGCGACACGTGCGGCCGTCCCGGCGCCAGGAGCGACAGCGGAACGCTGCTCCACGCGATCGCGCCGTCGCGCACGAACGCGGCACCGATGCGCAACTGTCCGGCCGCGTCGGTCGCGCGGAGCCGGGCCGTAGCGGTTCCGCCGGAGCTTCGGGCGATGCGCGCGTCGATTCCGAGCGCGCTCTCGGAAGTGATCAGCGCGACGCCCTGCGATCCCGAAACGGCCGCTTGCACGGCGATGTCGTCCCCGGCGCGGTAGGCGCTGCGGTCGAGAGCAACGCGCACGTTGGGGCTCGCGCCGTCAACGCCCGCGGAAGATGCTTGCGGATCGATCTGCACTTGCGCCGCGTCGATGGCGCGTCCGCCGTTATCGACCGAGGCAAAGACCGTGTCGGTTCCCAGGGGCGGCGAACTGAAACTGCCGCGCGCGTGACCGTCGCGATCCAGCGTTAACCGCTGCTCCTGCACCGAGGGACCGTGCACGAGTCGCACCGCTACCGTCGCACCGGCGAGCGGATTGCCGTCGAGGTGAGCCGCATCGACCGAGAAGCCCAACGGTGCGCCCAGACTCTGTTCGGTACGATCGAGCGTCAACATGACGGCCGCGCGTGCAGTCGGAACCACGATTCGCGTGTCGGCCGTCGCGCCGCTCGCTTCAACGTGAACTCCGTACGTCGACGGAAGATCGTCGTTGGGGTGGGGGATGGCAACGACGGCGTTACCGCCGGCGTCCGTTTGAACCGATGCCTCCAGCCACCGCGTCGTCGCCCACGGCGTGCTTTCGGGCGGATCGCCGACGTATACGTGCGGCGATCGAACGACCGTTACCGCAACGACCACTCCGCCACGCGACGCGTGCACGTGCAGCGGAACGTCGGCGTTGGGCTCACACGAGCCGCCGCAATCGGCAGTTGCCTGCAGGGATAGATCGCCGCTGTTGGCATCGACGTGAACGGTCGCTCCGCCGATCCCGCCCGCCGCTTGGGCGAGCACCGCGTAGTCGCCGGCCGGGGCGTTGGCCGGCAGAACGAACGACGCACTGAAGGCGCCGGCGCCGTCGAGGGGCACCGAGTTCTCGGCAATCGGACGCGCGCCCGAACGAATGGAAACTTGTGCCGTTCCGGTGCTGGCGCGCAACACGCCGCGCACTCGCGTTCGCGCAAATCCGATCACGCGCACGGTACCGCCGGCGTGAACGACGGCCGATTCGGTGCGCACTCCAACGATCGCCGAAGGAAACGGCGCCTGCGGCAATGGGCTCAGGAAGGCGTAGCTGTTTCCCCACTGCGCGAGCGCAAAGACCGGACGCGGCGTGCGGTTCCAGCGCAGCAATCCGTCGCCATCGGTCATCGCGCTTGCAAACGTGCCGCCGACCACGAACTGCACGCGCATGCGCGCGAGGGGCATTCCGGTTCCGAGATCGACGCCCCAGAGCAGGAGACTTCCCGGCGTGGCTTTGGCAAGCAGTCCGACGCGCGACCGGTTGATCCAAACTTGTTCGCCGACGTCGCCGCGCCGCGCTTCGACCACGAAGAAGCCTTCGCGCGCGCCGAGCGGCACGTCCACGACGTTGGATTGAAATTGGTAGCCGCCGGGCGGCGTGAAGTTGAAGGTCGCCACCGGACGGCGGTGCGCCGTCGAGATCGCGCGCGGACGCGCATTCGAGCCCGCCGTGAGCACGTCGGCCGGATCGACCCGATACACGGAGAAGGCGACGGGTGCGCTTGAGTAGGTATCCAATCGTACCGTCGTTCGTTTCCACGGCACGCTCGAGTCGCCGGCGAAGAGCGCAAAATACGCATCCAGCCGATGCAAGATCGACGATCGGGCGCTCGGCTCGAACCGGCGCGATAGTGACCGAAACCGTAAGCGAGAACGGCCGCAAGGAAACGAGCTATTGCCATGCGTCGGCCGTGATTTCGGCAGGTCGAAGTGCGAGGCCCGCGTAAAGCGCAGCAGCGTGGACGAACACGCCGCCGGAGAACGGCCCACCTCGACGAGATGCCGCTTCTGCGGCTTTGAAGAGGGCGCGAGCGATGCGCGCGCGGTACGAGAGAAATCCCACTTCCAAGTCGTGGTCGCGTGCGGTTCCTGCGGGCATCCGTTCGCGGTGCTGTCGCGAAACTGATGCGTAATATTTTATCGGTCGCGGCGCTGGCCGCAGCCATCCTCGCCTCCGCTGCGACGCGCTCGTTCGCCGCGACTCCCGCTCCGAGCGGCTCGCACGGCGCCGCGCCGGAGCGTCCCGCCGGCAGGCGCGCACGGGCTGCCGACCGCACATCTGCCGACCGTCCCGCTTCACACCGAAGTCGTCGTCGAAGTCAACAAGAAGGGTCAGGTCGTGCGCGTGAAGTCGACCAAACCGAGCAAGATGCAAGGCTTCAATCTCGAGACCTACGGCAATGCGTTGCAGATGTGGATTCGCAAACCGGACGGAACCTCGGAAGTCGGCCTCTACCGCGTTACCTACGACTTCGATCCGAAGACGAAGAAGGTGACGCGCCGCGTCGCACTGGTTTCACTCGGCGGTAATTGGGGCGACGAGCCGGGTGCGGCCAACGTGATGATGGACATGGCGAAAAAGCAGGCGGCAGAAGCGCGCCAACAGGCGAAGGAACATAACACGCAGCTGCCTTCGCTCAATCAAATTCGCGGAGCGCCCACGCCGAGCCCCACGCATAACGCGACGCTTCCTCCGTAAGGAGTCTCGGTGCGTTTCGTAACGTACCGGACCGCCGGCGAACGCGCGCGTCCCGGAGTGATCGAAGGCGACTCGGTCCGGACGATCACGACCGCTAACCTGCGCGAGTACATCGCGCTCGCGCCGCACGAACGCATCGCCTGGCACGCGCCCGACGAGCTAGTCCCGCTGGCTAGCGTGGAGCTCGATGCACCGGTTCGCCCGTCGCGCAACGTCTTCTGCGTCGGACGTAACTACCTCGAGCACGCCAAGGAAGGCGCGCGCGCCGCAGGTCGCGAGCTCAAGCTCCCGAGCCGTCCGACCTTCTTTACGAAAGCCCCGACGGCGATCGCCGCTCCCGGAGCAACCCTGCATTTGAGCGCGCGCGTATCGCGCGAGTACGACTACGAGGCCGAGCTGGCCGTCGTCATCGGCGCGCGGTGCAAAGATCTCGACGAGGGCGACGCGCCGCACGTTATCTTCGGATTTACCGCACTCAACGACGTCACCGCGCGCGATCTGCAGCGCGAACACGGCCAGTGGTTCAAAGGAAAGAGCCTCGATCAATCGTGCCCCATCGGTCCGTGGATCGTGACGCCCGAGGAGCTTGGAGATTCGGGGAACCTCGAACTGCGCTTGCGCCGCAACGGCGTGGAGAAGCAGCACGCCAACACGTCGAAGATGATCTTTCCGGTAGCGCGCATCATCGCCGAGCTCTCGCAAGGCATGACGCTCTTACCGGGAGACGTGATCGCGACCGGAACGCCGGAAGGCGTCGGCTTTGCCCGCAATCCCCCCGAGTTTCTCGCCGACGGCGACGTGCTCGAAGTGGAGATCGAACGCATCGGCATCCTGCGCAATATCGTTTCGATTACGTAGGCTGCGAACGAAGGGCACGGTAGGTTCGAGGCCGTAAGCCCCGGGCTATGATCGTCGCCGTTCCCCGCGAAGCCGCGGTAAGGGAGCGCAGGGTAGCGCTCGTGCCCGAAACCGTTGCGAGATTTGCCAAATCGGGCGTCAACGTTTGCCTCCAGCACGGTGCCGGTGAGGCGGCGGCGTTCCCGGACGCAGCTCTACGCTGCGACCGGCGCGACGTTCGCCGACGATGCGGCGTCGCTCGCCGCCGGCGCGGACGCCGTCGTAACGGTCGGCCGCCCCAGCGACGAAGTGCTGGCTGCGGTACGGCCGGGCACGACGGTGGTCGGCTTCTTCAATCCGCTCGGCGATCCGGCGTATCTCGCGCGCTTGGCCGACGCCAAGGTCACCGCGCTGGCGATGGAGATGATCCCGCGCATCACGCGAGCGCAATCGATGGACGCGCTCTCGTCGCAGAGCAACATCGCCGGATATAAAGCCGTCCTGCTGGGAGCGAGCTCGCTATCGAAGTTCTTTCCGATGCTCACCACGGCTGCAGGCACGATTCCGCCGGCCAAAGTTTTGGTGCTCGGCGCGGGCGTCGCCGGATTGCAGGCAATCGCGACGGCCCGCCGCTTGGGTGCAGTCGTCAGCGCGTACGACGTGCGTGCGGCGGTGAAAGAGCAAGTGCAGTCGCTAGGCGCGAACTTCCTGGAGTTCGACCTCGGCGCAGACGCCGAAGGCGCCGGCGGTTACGCTAAAGAGCTCACCCCCGAGCAGCAAGAGCGCCAGCGAGCTTGGATGGTCGAGCAGATCGGCGCCAACGACGTCGTCATAACGACCGCGCTGGTTCCCGGACGCAAAGCGCCGATGCTCGTCAGCGAAGCCGCGGTTGCGGCGATGAAGCCCGGAAGCGTTATCGTCGACATTGCCGCCGAGGCCGGCGGAAACTGCGCGCTCACCGTCGCCGACCAAATCGTTACGACTCCGGGCGGTGTGACGATCGTCGGCACGACGAACCTTCCGAGCACGATGCCGGCCGATGCGAGCCGGCTCTACTCGCGCAACGTTTACGCGCTGCTCTCGCCGTGGGTTAAAGACGGCGTCTTTAATGTCGATCCGGAGGACGACGTCGCCAAGGGCGCCGTCGTCGTTCGCGACGGAAAGGTGCTCGTGGGAGGAAACGCCTCGTGACGGAACTGGCCAATCTCATCGCGCCGCTCACCGTTTTAGTACTCGCGGTCTTCGTCGGCTTCGAGGTGATATCGAAGGTGCCGACGACGCTGCATACGCCGTTGATGTCGGCGACCAACGCGATCCACGGCATCGTACTGGCCGGCGCGATCGTCATCGTCGCCGGTCTCTTCGGAGTCGAGCACGGCACGGGCATGGTCGTGCTCGCCGTGGCCGCCGTCACGCTCGGAGCGATCAACGTCTTCGGCGGCTTTGCGGTCACCGAGCGCATGCTGCAGATGTTCCGCCGCAAGGACGACGCGAAATGAAGGTTTGGATCGACCTCGCCGATCTCGTCGCGATTGCCTTCTTCATCTACGGCCTGCACGAGCTGAACTCGCCCGCCACCGCGCGGCGCGGCAACCGCTTCGCGATGGCCGGCATGGCCATCGCCTTAATTGGAATCGTCGTGCGCACCGGCGCCGTCGGCTGGGAAGCGATCGCGATCGGCGTCGTTATCGGCGGCATCGTCGGCATTTACGCCGCCCTCAAAGTTAAGATGACCGCGATGCCGCAGATGGTCGCACTCTACAACGGCGCGGGCGGCGGCGCGGCGGCGCTCATTTCGACCGTCGAGCACTACGTCGTTCACGGGAAGCGCGATGAACGACGTCATCGCCGTCTCGCTCGTTCTCTCGGCGATCATCGGCGCGGTCAGTTTCTCCGGCTCGATCGTAGCGTTTCTGAAGCTTCAGGAAGTGATGACCGGGCGTCCGATCACCTATCCGGGCCAGCAGGTCGTCAACGCGCTGGTACTGCTCGGAATCGTTGGCCTTGCGGCATGGTTCGTCGTTTCGCTCGGAACGCTGCCCGTATGGGGCTACGCGGCGCTGCTGCTCGGCGCGCTACTGCTCGGCGTGCTCTTCGTTCTGCCGATCGGCGGCGCCGATATGCCGGTCGTCATCTCACTGCTCAACTCGTTCACCGGCGTCGCCGTGGCGATCACCGGTTTCGAGATCGACTCGAAGCTGCTGATCATCTGCGGCGCGCTGGTCGGGGCGAGCGGCACGATCCTCACCGTAGCAATGAGCCGCGCGATGAACCGCCCGCTGACCAACGTGCTCTTCGGCGCGTTCGGTTCGGCCGGCGGCACCGAGGTCGCTTCGGCCGGCGGCGGCCCGCAACAAATTCGCAGCGCCAGCGCCGACGACGTCGCGGTAATGCTCGCCTACGCCTCGAAGGTCATCTTCGTTCCCGGATACGGCATGGCGGTAGCGCAAGCGCAACATAGCGTCAAGGCGCTCGCCGATCAGCTCGAAAAGCGCGGCGTCAAAGTACTCTATGCGATTCATCCCGTTGCCGGGCGCATGCCGGGACACATGAACGTGCTGCTCGCCGAAGCCAACGTGCCGTACAATCAGCTGCTCGACATGGAGGATGCCAATCCCGAGTTTCCGACCGCGGACGTCGCGCTCGTCATCGGCGCAAACGACGTTACCAACCCGGCGGCGCGCAACGTCACGAGCTCGCCGATCTACGGCATGCCGATCCTCGACGTCGACCGCGCCGGCAACGTCGTCGTGCTCAAGCGCTCGATGCGCTCCGGTTTCGCCGGCATCGAAAACCCGCTCTACGAAATGCCCAACTGCTCGATGCTCTTCGGCGACGCCAAAGCCTCGGTCGACGCCCTGACCTCCGCCGTCAAGGCCCTGTAACGCCAGCAGGCGAACGCCTACCCAACACGCACCCGGCGCCATCGCCGGCGCCGTCAACGGAGGTTGGAGCATGCCTCTCTACAAACGGCTCTTCGCCGAACTCTTCGGTACGTTTTGGCTCGTGCTCGGCGGTTGCGGAAGCGCCGTGCTCGCGGCGGCTTTCCCCAAGCTCGGCATCGGATTTCTCGGCGTCGCCATCGCCTTCGGATTGACGCTGCTGACGATGGCCTTCGCGATCGGCGCGCATCTCCGGCTGCCACATCAATCCCGCGGTGACGGTCGGACTCTGGGCGGCGCGCAGATTTCCCGCGCGCGACGTGCTTCCGTACATCGTCGCGCAGGTCGTCGGCGGCATCATCGCCGGCGGCGTGCTCTACGCGATCGCCAGCGGACAGGCCGGCTTCTCGACGGCCGGCGGATTCGCTTCCAACGGCTACGGCGAACATTCGCCGGGTCAGTATTCGCTGGCCGCGTGCGCGATCACCGAAGTGGTGATGACGCTCGTGTTCATATTTATCATCGCCGCTTCGACCGATAAGCGCGCCATCGCGGGCTTCGCGCCGATTCCGATCGGCCTGTCGCTAACGCTGATTCACTTGATCAGCATTCCGGTGACCAATACGTCGGTCAATCCGGCGCGCTCGACGGGCGTTGCGATCTACGTAGGCGGCTGGGCGATCGCGCAGCTCTGGCTCTTCTGGGTTGCGCCGATCGTCGGCGGCGCCATCGGCGGAAAGATCTACGACTGGCTCTTCGCGCCGGGATTCCGCAAGCCGAGGCCGAGGTCGCAACCGTTACCTAGGCTGCGGCCTAAGAGGGAACGGCCGGCGTCGGACCGCCCGGCAACGGCGGCGGCGGCATGGGCGGCGGCGGCAGATCTTCCGGAGCAGTCGTCGAGCCGCGCTTGCGCTTTTTGCGCTCGGTGATTTCGATGACGACGATGTAGAGCACCGGGACGATCGCCAGATTCATGATCGTGGAAACGATCATGCCGCCCATCACCGCCGTCCCGAGCGAGATGCGCGACTGTGCGCCGTCGCCGTGCGCGAAGGCCAGCGGCAGGATGCCGAGGATGAACGCGATCGACGTCATCAGGATCGGGCGGAGACGCGTCGCCGCCGCCTGCGCTACCGCAGCGACCGGCTCGAGACCCTGTTCGCGCAGTTGATTGGCGAACTCCACGATGAGGATTGCATTCTTCGCGGCCAAGCCGATCAGCATGACGTAGCCGATCTGCGCGTAAACGTCCGACGACGTGATCGGGATCGGTACCGGATGGCCGGCCAGCACCGAGTGCACGATCTGGCTGGCGAGCTCGACGAGCCTCCGAATGTAGATTGCGCTGATCGCGCCGAGCAGCGCGACCGGCACCGCGAGCATGATGACGAACGGCGTAGCCAAGCTCTCGTATTGAGCGACGAGCACGAGAAAGACGAAGAGCAATCCCATTGCGAAGACGGCGACGGTCTGCGGTCCGCTCTGCACTTGCTGGCGGGCAATACCGCTCCAGTCGTAGCCCATGCCCTTGGGAAGATTTGCCTCAACGTGCTTCTGAATGGCGGTTAGCGCCTGTCCCGAACTAGCGCCGATTCCCGGGTTGCCGTCGATCTCGATGGCGTTGTACTCGTTGAAGCGCATGATCGCGACGTTGTTGGTCGCCTGCTTCGTCTGCAAGAACTGGCTCACGGGCATCATCGCTCCGGCCGAGTTCGCGACGTAGATGCGCGAGTAGTCGGTTGGGCGAGGTGCGTTGCTTGGCATTGGCTTGAACGATGACTTGATACGAGCGCGTTCCGTAGTCGAAGAAGTTCACGAACGTCGAGCCCGTCGTGGCGTTGATCGTATCGAAGAAGGCCGACGGCGATACTCCGAATGCCAGCGCCTTGGAACGATTGAACTCGGTGGTCAGGTACGTTCCGGTGAAGATCGTCGGGAAACGCACCTGCGACAGCGCGTTATCCTGCTTCGCCTGTGCCAGCACGGTGTTGCCGACCTTGTTGAGCGCCGGCAGCCCGAGGTTGTTGATGTCTTCGATCTCGATGGCGAAGCCGCCGGTCGAGCCGAGACCCGGAATGGCCGGCGGATTTGCCGGATACGCGGTCAGGTTTGGAATCTTGGAAAACTGCGTGTACAGGCCGTACTGCATCGCCAGCGACGAGTTCTGCACTCCTTTGCGCTCGGAGAGCGGCTTTAGCTGCAAGAACATCGTGGCTTGATTCGAGCTGTTATTGGCGAAGCCGAAGCCGATACCCGAGGTGACGGCCTCGACCTGCGGCATCTTCAGCATCATCCCTTCGAGCCGCTTTACCATCGCCGTGGTCTGATCGATCGACGACTGAATCGGCAGCGAGACGATGACGTAGAGCAGGCTCTGATCTTCGTTGGGCAAGAATCCGGTCGGCGTTATCTTGAACATGATCCCCAGGAGGGCGATCGCCGCCAGGAAGATCGCGAGCATCAACCGCTGCCGGGCGATCAGTTTGGGAACCAGTTGGCGGTACCATTCGCGTCAGCGCATGCAGCCGCAGGTTGAACCAGACCATGAACCGATTCGTCGGCGGATCCTGCGCCGTGTACGAGCTCGTAGGTCAGCACCGGAGCCAGCGTCATCGCGGTGAAGAGCGAGATGCCGATTGCGGCGGCCATCGTCAAGGCGAACTGCTGGAAGAGCAGGCCGGTCGTGCCCGGCAGGAAGGCGACCGGAACGAATACCGACATCAGCACGAGCGACGTGGCGACGACGGCGCCGCCGATCTCGCGCATCGCTCGCGCCGTCGCCTGGAACGGATTGGTCTTATCGTCGACGATGTGGCGAACGATATTTTCCAAGACGACGATTGCGTCGTCGACGACCAGACCGGTCGCCAAAGTCAATCCGAAGAGCGTCAGCGTGTTGATCGAAAACCCGAGCAGCTTCATCGCGGCAAAGGTCCCGATCAGCGACACCGGAATCGTGATCGACGGAATCAGCGTGCTGTGCCAGTTCTGTAAGAAAATGAAGATGACGAGCACGACCAGGGCGATGGCGATGAGCAGGGTGACGAAGACTTCTTTGATCGACGCGCGCACGAAGTCGGACGTGTCGAAGGCAATCTTGTAGGCATAGCCGGTCGGCATCGTCGCAGCGATCTGGGCCATGGTCGCGCGCACGTTCTTGGAGATCTGCAGCGAGTTTGCCGTCGGTTCGCCTTCGACGGCCAGCACCACCGAGGTTTCGCCGTTATAACGGGCCGACGTGATGTAGTTCTGCGCGCCCAGCTCGACTCGCGCAACGTCGCCCAGACGCAAGTATCCGCCGTTGGGCTGCGCCTGCACGACGATCTGCTTGAACTCCTCGGGCGTCTGCAATCGCCCGTTGATCGATATGGGAATCTGGAACGGTTGCGAACCCGTCGTCGGCGGCTGGCCGATGGCGCCTGGGGCGACGTCGGCGTTGTTCTGCTTGATGACGTTGATGATCGTATCGAGCGAAATGTTGTTGGATTGGAGCTTGTGCGGATCGACCCATATGCGCATGCCGTAGGTACGGTCGCCCAGGACCTCGACTTGGCCGACGCCGGGAACGCGCTTGAGGTTCTCGATGACGTTGAGGTCGGCGTAGTTGCTGACGGCGACGTCCGAGACGGCGGAACTGGTGGAGAGCATGGCGACGGCGATGGTGATGTTTCCCGAGCTCTTCTGAACGCTAACGCCTTGGCTTTGTACCGCCTGCGGCAACTGTGAGAGCGTCAAATCGACGCCGTGCTGGACGTTGGTCTGGTCGGTCGTGGGATCGGTTCCGAGCGCGAAGGTGCAGGTGATCGCGCTGGTGCCGTTGGCGCTGGAGTAGGACTGCATGTACTGCAGGCCGTCGGCGCCGTTGATGTTGATCTCCAGCGGCGTCGTCACCGAACGCATCACCATTTCGGCGGTGGCGCCGGGATATTGCGACGTCACGGTAACGGTCGGCGGCGAGATCTGCGGATACTGTGCGACCGGAAGTGCGGGGATCGTGATCAGGCCGGCGAGCAAGACGATAAAACTCATGACCCCCGCAAAAAGCGGACGTCTAAGAAAGAACTCGATCACGAGGCGGCGCCACGGTCCGTCGCGTTCATCCGGAAACGAGCGTTCGCACGCCGGACCTCCAAATTCCTGGCGCCTCTAGCGCACGCGCCACGCGTAGGCATTCCAGGTCGGAAGGAATGCGTTGGGCGAGAAACCGTGTAGACGCTTGCGATACGCATAAACGTAATCGGCGTTGAAGAGGTAGATGATCGGAACCTGTTCGGCGACGATTCGCGCGATTCGGCCGTAGATTCGCTTGCGCGCGTTCTGGTCGGTCGAGCTCAATGCCGCCGTCTCGAGCCGCTGCACTTGCGGCGAACACCATCGCATGTAATTGGACGGCGCTCCGCAGCCCAACACGGCGGAGTCGTCGGGGTCTGCCCCCATCGTCCACGGCACGTATGCGAGGTCGAAGAGACCGGCGGCGAGCACGCCGGTGTGCGGCAGAAAGAGCTGCGCGTTGCTCACCGACTTGACGGTCACGTCGATGCCGCGCTGGCGCAGGGCCGCTTGCACGGTCGTCGCCACGCGCACGCCCGTCGCGGTCTCGGGAAACTGCGCGTACGTTAAATGAAGCGCCGCGCCGTCGCGCCGGCGCATGCCGTCGGGACCGCGGCGCCATCCGGCCTCGTCGAGAAGACGATCCGCCCGCGCCGGATCGTAGCCCGGCTCGCGCACCGACGGATCGAACGCCCACGAAAACCGCGGCTGAATCATGTCCGTCACCGGATAATAGCCCAGCGTGATCTTGCGCGAGATTGCCTCGCGATCGATCGATGCTGCTAGCGCCCGGCGGACTCGCACGTCGGTTAGCGGCGGGTGCGACGTATTGAGCGCCAGACCCGCAACGACGGCGGTCGGCACGGTGAGCAACGCCATCCCTTTCCCGCGGACGATAATCGTCTGCGCCGGAGCAACGAGGTTCCAGTCGAGCTCGCCGGATTGGAGAAGGAGCAAGTTCGTCGACGGATCGGGCACCGAGCGCACCACCAGCTCGCGCACCGCGGGGACTCCGCGCCAGTAGCGCGGATTGGCCGCGTAGCGCAAACCTTCGCCGCGGCGCCACGAGAGAAACCGGTACGGCCCGTCGCCGACCAGCGGCGCCGAATTAAAAGAGGCGCGGATCAACGGCGCTTGGGCGGCGAGAACGTGCTCGGGCAAAACGAACTGCGGCGTGAACCCATACGAGAAGTAGGTCATAACGGCCGGCGCCCAGGCCCGCTTCAAATGAAAGACGACCGTCCGAGCGTCGGGCGCTTCGGCGCGGTCGATCAGATCGTAGCCTTCGTGCGTGCGCACCGGATTGCGCGGGTCCAAAATGGCGCGCAGCGTGAAGATGACGTCGCGCGAGGTCACCGGCTTGCCGTCGCTCCACAGCACGCCGCGGCGCAACCGGTAGCGGATCGTTCGCCCGTCGATCGAGAGCCCGCCGTTGGCAACCGTCGGTATCTCTCGAAGCAGCGCCGGTTCGGGCCGCCCTCGCGGATCCAGATCGATGAAGGGCTCGAAGACCAGGCGAGCAAGCTGCTGCTCGACCGAGGCAGCATCGGGGTTCAGAAAGAGCGGGTTGAGGTTGCGGGGATCGGCAGCGATGTCGAAGCTTACGGAGGAGGCCGGCCGCCCCGAACCGGCCGGGCCGCAGCCCCCCGACAGGCTCAAGGAGACAAGCATTATCGCCCACCATCGGGGGCGGCTTGCGCCGAATGGATTGCCGGTGTTATTGTTAGACAGCCGAAAATCTTTCGGCATTATCGCCTCTATGTCGAACATGGTGCTGATGACAGAAGAGCTCGACGAGCTCGATCTCCGGCTTCTCGACGCGTTGCAGCGCAACGCGCGATCTACCTTTACCGAACTGGGCGCGGTCGTCGGTCTCAAGCCCCCCGCCGTCCACGATCGCGTCAAGCGTCTCGAGCAACGCGGTTATATCCGCGGCTACTCCGCTCAGCTCGATCCCAATCGCCTCGGACTGCACTTGACCGCCTTCGTCAGCTGCTACACCTCACCCGATTGCGCGTACGACGAGTTCACGCGACGCTTGAGCGAGATGCCCGAAATTTGCGAAGTGCATTCGGTCGCCGGGGAAGAGACCTTCCTTTGCAAAGTCATGACTCGCTCGACGCAGCACCTCGACGAGCTGCTCGCTCGCCTCAAGGCGACGCCGGGCATGGCGCGCACGCGAACCACCGTCGTGCTCAGCGTCCCGTTCGAACGCGTCGGGGTAACCGTACCGTGAGCTCGAAGACCGGCCTGCGCGCGCCCGGACATCCGCTGGGCATCCATCGCGTCATCGAACCCGAGGGTGCGATGCCGCAGCAGGCGTGGCGCCTCGACAACACGCCGGTCGCGGCTGACAACGAAATTCTTTGCGAGGTCGAAGCGCTCAACATTGATTCTGCCTCCTTCAAGCAGATCGCCGACGAGTGCGGCTTCGATCCGCAGCGCATCGGCGAACACATCGTGAAGATCGTCGGGGAGCGCGGCAAGCAGCACAATCCGGTAACGGGCAGCGGCGGAATGTTCGTCGGGCGCGTGCTGGAGGTCGGCGAGGCGCTGCGCGAACGTATCGATCTGCGTCCGGGCGAGCGCATCGCTTCGCTCGTATCGCTGACGCTGACGCCGCTTCACATCGACTCGATCGAGAGCGTCGACGTCGCGACCGGCCGCGTCTGGGTCAGCGCCAAAGCGATTCTCTTTGAGAGCGCGCTGTGGGCCCGGCTTCCGGAAGACGTTGACGAGGGCGTCGCCTTAGCCGTCTTCGACGTCGCCGGCGCGCCGGCGCAGACCCGCCGGCTCTGTTCGCAAGGGCCAAACCGTGGTCGTCATCGGCGCCGACGGTAAGAGCGGCATGCTGGTCTGCGCGCAAGCCAAGGCTCGCACCGGTGCGCAGGGCCGCGTGATCGGCGTCGTGCCCGACGCATCGTCGCCGGCAGCCGCGGTGCTGCAGCGTTGCGGCGTGGTCGACGAGCTGATCGTCGCGGACGCGCGCGACGCACTGCAAACGAGCTCGCGCGTCACCGGCGCGGCGCCGCAGCTGGCCGATCTGGTGATCAACTGCGTCAACGTGCCCGGCACGGAGCTCGCGTCGATTCTTTGCGCCCGCCAAGACGGCACGATCTACTTCTTTTCCATGGCGACGTCGTTCACGACCGCCGCGCTCGGCGCCGAGGGCGTCGGCCGCGACGTCACCATGATCATCGGCAACGGTTACACCAAGGGTCACGCCGAGATCGCGCTCCAGACGCTGCGCGAGCACCCCGAGATACACGCCCACTTCAATCGTACGTACGCGAGAAAGAGCCCATGATGGAAACGATCAACGCTCCCCGTCACTTCAAGCCGCCCGCTCCGCCCGAGCAGTTCGAATACAAGAATCTCCGGCAGGGCGAGTTTTGGCGTCATATTCCGGCCTACGCCGACGTCGACGAGGCGACGTTTCTCGACCACCTCTGGCAGCAGCGTCAATCGGTCAAGACGGCCGAAGAGCTGCTGCAGACGATTCGCGAGGTCTGCTCGCCGGAGTTCTATCGCGACGCCGAGGAGGGTTTTCGCCGCGCGCCGATGGCCGTGCGCGTCTCGCCGTACGCGATCGCCCTGATTGACTGGAACGATCCGGCCGACGATCCGATCCGCCGGCAGTTCATTCCGCTCGCCTCGACGTCGCTGCCCGATCATCCGCGGCTGACCCTCGACTCGCTGCACGAGCAGGAGGACTCGCCGGTGCCCGGTCTGGTGCATCGCTACGTCGACAAGGCGCTCTTCCTTCCGCTCAACGTCTGTCCGGTCTATTGCCGCTTCTGCACGCGCAGCTACGCGATCGGACCCGATACCGAAAACGTGGACAAAGTCGCGCTGGCCAAGACGCCCAAACAGTGGCAGGACGCCTTCCAATATATCTCCGAGCGCCCCGAGCTCGAGGACATCGTCATCTCAGGCGGTGACGTCTACCAGCTGCCGCCCAAGAACGTGGAGTTCATCGGTAACGCGCTGCTGGATATTCCGCACGTGCGCCGGATGCGTTTCGCGACCAAAGGCCCGGCGATCATGCCGATGAAGATCATCACCCACGTCGAGTGGCTCGACGCGATCACGTCGATCGTCGACCGCGGGCGCACGTTGGGCAAAGAGGTCGTGCTCCACACGCACTTCAACGCGCCCGAAGAGATCACGTGGATTACCGAGAAGGCGATGCGCATGCTCTTCGAGCGGGGCATCTTCACGCGCAACCAGTCGGTGCTCATCCGCGGCGTGAACGATACGCGGGAGCGCATGCAGTTGTTGGTCAAGCGCCTCGGCCACGTCAACGTTCACCCCTACTACGTCTACATGCACGACATGGTAAAGGGTGTCGAAGAGCTGCGAACGACCATCGCCACCGCGGTCGACACCGAGAAGTTCGTGCGCGGCAGCACCGCCGGATTCAACACCCCAACCTTCGTCTGCGACGCTCCGGGCGGCGGCGGCAAACGCGACGTGCACTCCTACGAGTACTACGATCGCGAGAACGGCATCGCGGTCTACGCGGCGCCCAGCGTCAAGCCCGGTAAAGCGTTCCTCTACTTCGATCCGATCGACCGGCTTGCGCCGGCCGCACAGGCGCGCTGGGCCGTGCGCGAGATTCAGGAAGAGATGATCCACGACGCCATTCGCAATGCGGGCGTCGGCGACGAAGCGTTCGTTCTGGCGTGAGAGACGATCGGCCGTTTCGGCTCGATCTCGTCGTCGCCCTCGGGGCGCTGCTCATCAGCACCGTCGCGGCGATCGCAACCGTCTATCAGACGCGCGTCATCGCGCGGCAGTTTAGCGCGGCCGTATGGCCGTACGTCAGCTTCGATTCGACCAACTCGCCCTCTTTCACCGAGCTCGACATCCGAAATGACGGTCTCGGGCCGGCCATCATCCGTGCGGTCAAGCTTAGCTGGGACGGAAAGCCGCAGCCATCGATCGAAGCGATCGTGCGCCTCGCTGCGAACCTCGGATCCACAAATGACGAACGCGATCCGCGCCGCGTTTCGATCGGGAGCGAGCATGAAGCTGACGACCAGTACGCCGAACGCGGGAATGGTTATTCCCGCGAACTCGCAGCACACCGTACTGAAAATCGAGGGCGCCGTGCTGGTTGCGCGGCTTCGCCCGGAGTTGCAAAGGCGACTGGGGCTTTCGATCTGCTACTGCTCGCTGACCGGAAACTGCTGGACGCAGAGCTACGAGAACCGTGCCGCCGAACCAACCAGCGTGCGAGCGTGCACCTAGCCGTCATCGCCGAAAATATAAGGGGAGAACGCCGATGCATTACTCGCCAATCCGCGCCGCCTATCTGGCGATGAGCCTTGCCGTTCTGTTCGCCTCCGCGCCGCCGGCGGCACGCGCCGATCTGCCGCCGCTCATTCCGCGGTCCGTTCTCTTCGGCAACCCGCAGAAAGCCTCGCCGGCGATCTCGCCGAACGGAACGATGCTCGCCTACCTCGCGCCGTCGAACGGCGTGCTCTCCATCTGGGTTCGTACGATTGGCAAGAACGACGACCGCGTGGTCGCCACCGATCCGGCGCGGCCGATTCGCAACGTCGTATGGCAGCCCGATTCGCAACACGTGCTCTACGAGCAGGACAAGGGTGGAAACGAAAACTTCAGCGTCTATCAGACCGACGTCACGACGAAATCGACTCGGGATCTGACTCCGTTCGGCGACAAGGTGCGTTCCGACATCGAAAACGTGGACGCTCGCTTTCCCAACGAAATTCTCGTCACCTCGAACGAGCGCGATCCCGATGTCTTCGACGTCTACCGAGTGAATCTGCAAACGGGCGTCGCCACGCTCGACACGCAAAACCCTGGAAGCGTCGCCGGCTGGGCCGAGGACAACCGTCTCGTGGTGCGCGCGGCGCTGCAAAATAATTCAGACGGGTCGACGCAGATCCTCGTGCGCCCCAACGCGTCGGCGCCCTGGCAAACGCTGCTAAAGGCCGCGCCCGAAGATCAAATCACGCCCGTCGCTTTCAGCGCCGATAACCGGTCGCTCTACGTCGCATCGAGCGTCGACGCGAACTCGGCGCGACTGCTCCGTTACGATTTGAGCAACGATCAGTTCGTGGTGGTCGCTTCCGATCCGACCTACGACGTCGGAAGTCCGCTAATCGACGCTAAGAACCGGCGGCTCGCCGCCGTCTCGTTTCAGCGCGACCGGACCGAATGGGACGTGCTCGATCCCGCTTACCGGCGCGACTTCAACGCGCTTCACATGCTGCACGCCGGCGACATCAGCTTTCTCAGTAGCACCGCCAACGGCCGGCGGCTCATCGTCGCCTACCTCGTCGATAACGGACCGGTTTCGTACTACTCGTACGACCGCAAGACGCAGCGCGGCACGTTCCTCTTCGTTTCTCGCCCGGCGCTGCTGAACTATCAGCTCGCTTCGATGCGCCGGTCTCGTA
Organism: Vulcanimicrobiota bacterium; assembly: GCA_963735845.1. Lineage (GTDB taxonomy): Bacteria > Vulcanimicrobiota > Vulcanimicrobiia > Vulcanimicrobiales > Vulcanimicrobiaceae > Cybelea. The sequence continues at coordinate 239,864 of CAVTMN010000013.1, forward strand.
CGAGGCCGCCGACGGGCTCACGATTCACGGATACCTCACCCTGCCCGTCGGCGTCGCGCCCAAGAATCTTCCGATGATCCTCTTCGTGCACGGCGGCCCGTGGGCGCGCGACACGTGGGGATACAGCGGTTACGTTCAGTGGCTGGCAAACCGCGGTTACGCCGTGCTGCAGGTGAACTTCCGCAGCTCGACCGGTTACGGCAAGGCTTTCCTCAACGCGGGGAACCGGCAGTGGGCCGGTGCGATGCATCAAGACCTCATCGACGCCAAGAACTGGGCCGTCGCGCAGGGCTACGCCGATCCCGCGAAGGTGGCGATCATGGGCGGCAGCTACGGCGGCTATGCGGTTCTCGCCGGCGTCGCATTTTCACCCGACGCCTTCGCAGCGGGCGTCGACATCGTCGGTCCCTCGAACCTCAACACGCTGCTGCAGTCGATTCCGCCGTACTGGTCGACGGGCCGCGCCCAGTTCGCCATGCGCATGGGTGACTCGGTCGATTTCCTCAACTCGCAATCGCCGCTCTTCAAAGCCGATCAGATCAAAGTTCCGCTGCTCATCGGGCAAGGCGCCAACGATCCGCGAGTCAATAAACGCGAGAGCGATCAAATCGTCGCGGCGATGCGCAAGAACAACAAGCCGGTCGAGTACATCGTCTTTCCCGACGAGGGACACGGCTTCGCGCGTCCGGAGAACAACCGCCGCTTCAACGCTGCGGTCGAGGCTTTTCTAGGAAAGTATCTCGGCGGACGCGTCGAGCCGGCCGCGCCCGACGAGAGCGTCACCGCGTTCGAGCAATAACTCGTACCGGCCCGGCCGGGCGCAGCGTCACCAGCGGCGCGATCTCGACGCGCGCTCCCGGCGCTATTTCGAACCGGTAGCGCTGCAGCAGAGCCTGCAGTACGATCGCCGTTTCGTGGAGGGCAAACTCTTCGCCGATACAGCGACGCGCGCCGCCGCCGAACGGTACGTACGCGAACGGCGGCGGTTCCGGGCCTAACCACCGCTCCGGATCGAACCGATTCGGATCGGCAAAGAGATCGGCGCGACGATGCAGCAGCAGCGGCGAGGCAAAAACCGTGGTTCCGCTCGGGATGAGCGAACCGTCGCTGAGCGTTACTTCGCGCACGCTCTCGCGTCCGATGATCCACGCCGGCGGATAGAGTCGCAAGACTTCCTTAACGACGCGCGCGATGTACTCGCGATCGCCGGTGCGCGCCGCGGCCGCCGCCCGTTCGTCGACGTGCGGATGCTGCGCCAAGAGGTAGATGGCCCACGTCAGCGCGTTGGCGGTCGTTTCGTGACCGGCCATGAAAAGCGTCATGATCTCGTCGCGGATCTGTTCGTCGTTCGCCCCTTCGGCAGGGCTCGGGTGACACGCGAGGCCAGGAGCATCGAGAGCGCGTCGCCGCGATCGCTGCCGTCGCGACGCCGTCGCGCAATCAACGAATAGATGATCGCATCGAGCATGCTGCGAGCCCGCCAAAAACGCCGCGTATTGCGCAAGCGGGAGGCGTTGGCGCAGCGCCCCGATCGGCGTGAGCATCGCCGGAAACTCGTTCATCATGAGGCGCAGCGCATCGGCGACGGCGCCGGCCGAATCGCTCTCGTCGCTGCCGAAGAGCGTCTCGGTTGCGATCCGCAGCGTGAGCTCGGTCATGGCAGCGTGCGCGTCGAACGCTTCGCCCGGACGCAGCCGCGCGGCAAAGTCGGTCCCGTCTCGCTCCATCACGCGGGCGTATTCGGCGATTCGCTCGCGATGGAAGGCCGGCTGGACGACTCGCCGCATCCGGCGGTGCAGCGGATCTTCGCTGGTGAGCAAGCCTTCGCCGAGCAGAAGGCGCAACACGCGCGTACCCAGCGACTTCACGAAGGCGTGCTGTTGCGTGACGAGCATCTCCTTGATCAGCGCGGGCTCGTTGATGAAGACGTACGATCGCCACGGCAGCGCAAAGGCAAAGACGTTTCCGTAGCGCTCGGTCGTAGTTCGCAGAAATGTCGGAAATCGGCGAAACGGCACGGGGAGCAGCGAACGCAGGGTCGTCCAGCGGCTCGGCCCTCCGATCGCACGGCTAGCGGGCATCGGTTGCCTCGTACGCCTCGACGCTGCCGAAGCGGCAGACGACGCGGTACTCTCCGCGCGCGACGGCCGCCGCGACCGCCGGCGCCAAACGCGCTTGATCGCTATTGGTCGTGAAGTCGGTCGCGTAGACGAGGTATTCCAGGCCGCTCGTGCGGTCGATCGTCGCGTTCGGCCGCTCGGCGGCGACGGCCGAGAACCATTCGTCGTAGGTGGCCAGCGGCGCGTCTTTCGGCACGCAGTCGAGCGCCCGGCGCGCGCTTGCAAGATCGTGATAGTACGGATGAAGATAATGGAGCGGATGCATCGGATCGAACGCGATCAAGAAGATGGCACAGAGCCGGCGGCGGCGGCGGTCCATCGCGACGCAGCGCGCGCTCCGGCGCGACGGAGAATTTTCGTTACGCCGGCGACGGTCGCCACCAGCAGCCACGGGATCCACAGTGCGGCATAGTGATCGCCCATTCGCCACACGTAGCCCGAGTTGGCCAGTAGAACGACGGCCGCACCGGGCAGTGCGACCAGCGACCAGCGCGACCGCAGGGGTAAGAAAGCCAACGGCACGAGCGCTTCGAGCACGTAGGTCAAACGGCCGAAGGTAAAGATCGAACGCGCGAACTCCAGCGGATGCGTCAGCGGCGCGACGATCAGCGCGGCCGGTCCGGCGGCGAACGGATAAACGTAAAAATGGCTGGGCCTCCATCCGCCCAGACGCGGCGCGACGATCGCGTAGTAGACGACCAGCGACGCCGCCGCGGCGAGCGTCAAGGCGGCGCCGGCAACGCGCAGCGTACCGGGTGCGCGCGCGCCGCCGTCGAGCAAACCATTTGCGCTCGCGATTTGGGCGCAATCCGATGACCAGCAACGCGATGCCGAAGAATCCCAGGGTTAACGCCGCATCCTCACGCAGTCCCAGCGTGACGGCGGCACAGACGGCAAAAGCCGTCCACCATCCTCGATCGGCAAACGCGAGGAGCGCCAGCACCAGCGGCGTGAAGAGACCTAGCTCGTGAAACTCGTCGAACCCCAGCGCCAGCAGCGGTGGATAGACGAGCGTCAATACGCCGAGCCCGAACGCGGCGCGTTCGCCGGCGTAGGGTCGCGCGATCGAGGTTACCAGCGGACCGCACGCCGCCGTTGCCGCCGCTTGCAGCAGCTGGAGCGCGAGCGCGCTACCGGTCGCCGCTACCAGCGGCCAGAGCAAGACCAGCGACGGCGACCAATGATAGCGAAAGTGCGACCCCGACTCGACGCCGTTTCGCATTCCGTGAAGCGCGTCGGCGACGATTTGCGCGAACGTTCCGGTATCCGATCCGTACGTCCAAAGCTTCGCGCGCGCGACCGCGAGCGCGGCGAGAACCGCGAACTCTATCGCGGCCCAGATCCAGATCGTCACCGGCAGGCGCTCGCGAACGCGCCGACCAAGCGCATACGGAAATGAAACGGATCTGCGTCTTCTGCGGCTCGCATTTGGGAAACGGCCCGTCCTACGCGCACATGGCGCGCGACATCGCCGAGCGCTTGGTACGCGCCGGCTACGGAATCGTTTACGGGGGCGGCAGCATCGGCTTGATGGGCGTCGTCGCCGATGCGGCGCTCGCCGCCGGCGGCGAAGTCGTCGGCGTGATTCCGCAAGCGCTGGCACGAATGGAGGTGGCGCATCCAAACTTGAGCGAGCTTCACGTCGTTACCACGATGCACGAACGCAAGGCATTGATGGCCGAGCTTAGCGACGGCTTCATCGCACTCCCGGGCGGCTTTGGAACGATGGACGAGTTTTGCGAGGTTCTGACCTGGCAGCAGCTTCGAATTCACGATAAGCCGATCGGCCTGCTAAATTACCGCGGCTACTACGACGCACTCTTGAAGCTCTTCGACACGATGGTTCGCGAAGGCTTCATCGGTCCCCACACGCGAGGGCTCTTCGTGGATGCCGCAACCATCGAGGAACTGCTCGAGCGAATGTTCGCGGAGAAGAACCTGGCCTAGACTTACTCGGAAAGCGCGGCGGCCAGAATGCGCTCTTGTTCGACGGCGTGCTGCGCCGCGCGTAGCCCTCGCTCGGGCTGGCGCGATAGCCGCGGCCGATGTACTCGATGTCGAATACCGTCGCGCTTACCGCTCGAGGAGGCGCCGCCGCACGTGCGCGCGCGCACCCATGTTCTTCGGTTCTTCTTGCACCCACACGACTCTTCTTGAGCTTCGGGATAGCCGGCGATCACGCGATGATCGTCGCCGACCGGCAGCGGCGAGAGCAGCTCGATGCGAACGATCGCGGTCTTCTTCAGTGTACGCGTAGTCGACGCGTGCGCGATGAGATCGTGATAGATCTTGCCGCTGCAGCAGGATCAGACGCGCTCGATGCGCGTCGCGATCGGTCACGCGCGGGTCGTCGATCACCGGCGCGAAGATGCCGCCCGCAAGTTCGTCGAGCGTCCGGCGGCGCCTCGGCGCGCAGCAGCGATCTTCGGCGTGAAGATGACCAGCGGCACGCGCGATGCGGCGAGCGCGCCTGCATCCGCAGCAGGTGGAAGTATTGCGCCGCGGTCGACGGTCGGCGACGCGCAGGTTGCCCTCGGCGACGAGTTGCAGGAACCGCTCGATGCGGGCGCTCGAGTGCTCCGGACCTGCGCCTTCGTACCCGTGCGGCAGCAAGCAGCGTGAGGCGGGAGGTTTGACCCCACTTCGCTTGCCCCGCAGCGATGAACTGATCGATGACGATCTGCGCGCCGTTGATGAAGTCGCCGAACTGCGCTTCCCAGAGCACGAGCGCTTCCGATTCTGCGACGCAGTATCCGTACTCGAATCCGACGCACGCGTATTCGGAGAGCGGGCTGTTGTGGATTTCGAACGACGCCTGCGCGCTCGGCGCAAGTGCTGGAGCGGAATCCAAACGTCGCGCCGTCGACGGATCGTGAAAGACGGCGTGGCGGTGGCTGAACGTTCCGCGCTCGGTATCCTGACCGGTGAGCCGAATCGGCGTGCCTTCGGCGAGCAGCGACGCGAACGCGAGCGCCTCGGCCGTCCCCCAGTCGACGATCACCTTTCTCGGCAAACGCGCTTGCGCCGGCGATCGAACTGGCGCGCGAGCTTCGCGATTAATCGTGAAGCCCGCCGGAACGGCGCCGAGCTCGTCGCTCCACGCCACGAGACTGCGCGCGGTCGACCTGCGGCAGGACGGTTCCGTCGAAGGTGTTGCTGCCGGAGAGCTTGCGGCCGGTGATGTGCGACGCGAGCGCGCCTTTGACGGCGCGGCGCGCTTCTTGCAGCCGCTCGTTCGCGTCGTCGACCATCGCCTGCGACTGCTCGGCGGTGATGACGCCTTGCTCGACCAGCTTGTTGGCGAAGAGCTCGCGAACGGTCGGATGATTCTTGATCCGCTCGTACATCTGCGGTTGCGTGTACGCCGGCTCGTCCTGTTCGTTGTGACCGAAGCGGCGGTAGCCGATGAGGTCGATGAGCATGTCGCGTCCGAACGCGCGGCGGAAGTCGACCGCCAGGTGCACGGCGGCGATGCACGCGTCGACGTCGTCGGCGTTGACGTGCACGATCGGAACGTCGAAGCCTTTGGCGAGGTCGGAGGCGTAGCGGGTCGAGCGCGCGTCGTCCGGATCGGTCGTGAACCCAACTTGATTGTTGGCGATGAGGTGCAGCGTGCCGCCGGTTTCGTAGCCGGGAAGCGATTGCAGGTTGAAGACTTCCGAGACGATGCCCTGACCGGTGAAGGCCGCATCGCCGTGAATCAGAATCGGCACGGCGCGTTTCGCGTCGCGATCCGGAACGCCGTGCGAGTGATCGGTCTGCAGCGCGCGCGCACTGCCTTCGACGACCGGATCGACGGCTTCGAGATGGCTCGGATTGTGCGCCAGCGTCACGTCGATCGTCTTGCCCTTGAACGTGGTGAACGTGCCTGTCGCACCGTGATGGTACTTGACGTCGCCCATCACGTCGTCGTCGCCGAGCTGCCGCGATACTGCGCCGCCTCGAACTCCGTCATCATCTCTTCGTAGGGCGGTTGACGACGTGCGCGATGACGTTGAGCCGGCCGCGATGCGCCATTCCGAGCACGGCGTGCGCGACGCCGTCGTCGGCGAGCATGTCGAGCATCTCCTCGAGCATCGGAACCATCACGTCGAGTCCTTCGCCCGAGAAGGTTTTCTGGCCGAGGAACGTCTTGCGCACGTAGCGGTCGAACGCTTCGACGCTCGTGAGCCGCGAGAGAAACTCGATCTGGCGCTGCGGCGAATGCTTGACCTTGTTTCGGCCCGATTCGATGTAGTCGCGCAGCCACACGCGCTCGTTGGCGTTCGAGATGTGCTCGATCTCGTAGGCGATCGTCGAGCTGTACGTCTCGCGCAGCTGCGGCAACACCTCGGCCAGCGTCGTGCCGGGAACTTTGACGCGCAGAACCGGCCGGAATCGCGCTCTGCAGCGCCGGCGTCAAGCCGTAGGTCTGCGGGTCGAGCGACGAATCGCCGACCGGCTCGGCGCCGAGCGGATCGAGGTTGGCCGCCAGGTGTCCGTGACGGCGGTACGCTGAGACGATCGCCATGCCGGCGGCGACGGCGCGCAGCATCTCGTCGGATGGGCTTGGTTTCGCCGGCGCCGACCGTCGCCAGCGCGACTTGCGGAACCGGTGCCGCCTGCAGTCCGAGCGACGAGAAAACCGTTTCGTAGAAAGCGTCCGCGCCTTGCAAGAGCTCGTCGACGCGGCGCAGATATTCGCCCGGATTGCGCGCCCTGAATCACGCGATGGTCGTAGGTGCTCGTGATTTGCATCACGCGCGAGACGCCGAGCAGCCGCAACGACTGTTCGTTGGCTGCCGCCGAACCCGGCCGGATATCCGATTGCACCGGTCGCGATGATCGCGCCCTGTCCGGCCATCAACCGCGGCACCGAGGCGACGGTGCCGATGCCGCCGGGATTGGTCAGCGTGAACGACGCACCTTGCAGATCGTCTGCCGTGAGCCTGTTGTCGCGCGCCGCGGCAACGAGCTCTTCGTACTTCGCGCGAAACGCGGCGAAGTCTAAGGAGCCGGCGTCGCGGATGACGGGCACGACGAGAAATCGCGAGCCGTCTTTGCGTTCGCTGTCGACGGCGAGACCGAGATGAATGCCCGGCTCGAGGCGAGCCGGCTTGCCGTCTTCGTCGCGGCGGAACGAATACGTGATGAACGGCATCTCGCGCGCGGCGCGCACCATCGCGTACGCGATGAGGTGCGTGAACGAGATCCGCTCGTTGCGTCCGGCGGCCTTTACCGCTCCGTTGAGTTCCTTACGGCGCGCATCGAGCACGTCGACGGCGATGCCGCGAAAGCTCGTCGCCGTCGGGATGCGTCAGGCTCTGCTCCATGTAGCCGGTGAGCGCAGCCGCCGGACCGCGCAGCGGCGTCACCGTCGCTCCCGGCGGAACCGGGGAGCCGGCAGCGGAGACGGGCCTGTCGGACGGCGCGCGCGGTCTCGGCCGCGCCAGCACGTCCGAGCGCACGATGAGTCCGTCGGGACCCGAACCGCGCACGCGGGCGAGATCGACGTCGAGCCGCTGGGCCGCGCGTTCGGCCTGATAGTCGGCAACCGGCTCGCCGTCGCCCCGGCGGGGGCGGCGCCGGCGCTTGAGGTTTTGGTGCCGCCGCTTTCGCCGCACCGTTGCCGGCCGAAGGCGCTGCGACGGCCGCACCGTCTCTCTTCGAGGTGTCGATCTCGGCGAGAACGGCACCGACCGCGACGGTGTCGCCTTCGTGCGCGAGGATTTGCGTCAGGACGCCCGATGCCGTGGCGGGAACCTCGACGTCGACCTTGTCGGTGGTTACTTCGACCAGCGGGTCGCCCTCGGCGACAAACTCGCCGGGCTTGCGCCGCCATTCGACGATGGAGCCTTCGGTGACGGATTCTCCCATCTCCGGAAGCGTTACGCTGATCGTGCTCGTTTCCAAAACAGAGTTCATCTTATCTTTTAGCGGGCTGGGGGCCTACGACTACCGGCGGCGGCGGCCAATCGCCACACCCGAGCGAGAGGAGGCTCGCTATGCCGCAAACAGACGTTCGAGGATTCGTCGTTCGTCGCGGGCAAGATTTGTGACGATATGTCTACGCCGGAGATCGACCCGACACAAGCGGCCTCCGAACGATTCAGCCGCCGTTTCTTCGTCGGCATCTCGGCCGCAGCAACGGTGGCGGCAACGACCGGCGCCGGCGCCGGCGACGCTCCTCGAAGTTCCATGCCGGACGTGCCGGAAGACGATCCGGCGATCGAGGTCAAGCGCCTTACGTTGCAGGCCGGTCAGACGAACGTTCCCGTGTACGCCGCGTGGCCGTCGCGCGCCGGGGCACCGGCCGGGTCGGTCGTCGTCATCATGCATCTCTGGGGCGTCGATAAGTCGATCCGCAGCGTCGTCCGCCGCTTGGCGGCAACGGGCTTCGCCGCGATCGCACCCGATTTATATGCCGGCATGGGTGCGCCCGACGGCGACGGTGCTTCCGATTATTCAATCTTCAGTCCGTTTGCGAAGCGCTTGGATCGCGCGCAGGAGCACGCCGAGATCGTTGCCGCCGCCGATTGGCTCAAAGCCAAGTTCGCCGGGACCAAATTGGGAATCATGGGATTCTGCATGGGCGGAAGAATCGTCCTCAACGAGATCGCGCAAGACGGTACGCTCTTTGCCGCCGCCGCTCCGTTCTACGGCGCGGTCGAGAACGTCGATCCGAAAGCCATCGCAACGCCCGTCTGCGGCAGTTACGGCGGCCGCGACAAGGGAATCCCGGCCGATTCGGTTCGTGCCTTTGCCGCGGCGCTCACCGTACCGCACGATTTTCGCATCTACGACGACGCCGGACATGCTTTCTTCGACGAAGACCGCCCGTCATACGTTCCCGCGGCCGCGGCCGACGCATGGGCGCGCACGATTGCGTTCTTCAACAAGTATTTGGCGAGCACAAGCACGTGATCGTTTGGGACGTCGTCGGCGTCTTTCTTCTCGGCGGCGCGCTCGGCGCGCTTATCGTGTGGCTCGTCGCTCGCTCGGAGAGCGCATCGCTGCGAGCCCGGCTCGAGCAGACGCAGATTGCCGGCGAAAAGAGCGTCGAAGCGTTGCTGGAACGCGCTAAGAACGAGCTGCGCGAAGCCACCGCGGCGCGCGCCAGCGAACGCGTCGGCGAGCTCGTCTCACCGATGACGCAGAAACTCGGCGAGTTCGACCGCCTGCTCGCCGATCTCGAATCTGCCCGTCAACGCGATGCGGGCAGCCTGCGCGAACAGATCGATCAACTCTTGGGGCGCGCGGAAAAGCTCGAAACCGCTGCTGCCGGATTAACCACGCAGACGTCGACGCTGGTCACGGCGCTGCGCAACCCGACCTCGCGCGGACGCTGGGGCGAGATGCAGCTCCGAAACGTCGTCGAGAAGGCCGGCATGCTCCCGCACTGCGACTTCGTCGAACAACAGTCGGTCGCCCTCGATCACGCCCGCGTGCGTCCGGATATGACGATCAATCTTCCCGGCGACCGCCGCGTCTTCGTCGACGCCAAAGCGCCGACCGATTCGCTGCAAGCGGCGTTAGAGGCTGCCGACGACCAAGCACGCGCCGACGCTGGTGAAGCAGCACGCGCGCGCGTTGCGCGATCACGTCGACGCGCTGGCCCGGCGCGGCTACCAAAGCGCAAAGGGTTCGGCCGATTACGTCGTGATGTTCGTAGCCGGCGAAGCTTTCCTCAGCTACGCCTGCAGCGAAGATCCGGCGCTCATCGAGTACGCGCTCGACAAGAGCGTGCTGATCAGCGGCCCGCTGACGCTGGTAACGCTGCTGCGAAGCTTCGCCATGGGTTGGCAAGCGCTGCGTCAGGAAGAAAACGCCAAGCGCATCGCCGACATGGGACGCGTGCTTTACGAGCGGGCCTGCAAGTTCTCCGAGCATCTTGCCGAGGTGCGCAAGCACCTCGAACGTTCGGTCAACGCGTTCAACGCCGCGGTCGGATCGTACGAGACCAAGCTGCTTCCCCAAGGACGCCGGCTCAAGGACGAAGCCTCGCTCGGGAGCGACGCACTGGCCGAGATTCCCCCGATCGACGTCGTGCCACGCGGCATTACCGCGCTCGACACCGGAACGCAGACAAAACGGCTGCCGCGCTCGCAACAGCTCTTCGCCAACGACGACGCCGTTTAAGACCGGCGGCCCCTAGTGTGCCTGGTCCGGCCTTCCAGGCGCGCAGCGCGGTCAGCGTATTGGAGACGTGCTGCGTCGGATCGAGGCTGGTGTACTCGTAGATGATCGTACCGTCTGGGCGCGATGACGTACGACGTGCGGTTCGCATACTCCGGATGCTGCGGTAAGACCGCGTCGTACTCTTTCATGACCGTTTGATCGGTATCGGCAGCAACGGCGAACTTGCTGCGGCACTCGCTGACGGAAAACTTTTGCAGTTTGTCGATCGGATCGTGCGAGACGCCGATCACCGTCGCGCCGAGCGCGTGGTACTGATCGATCGCGTCGGCGAACTCGTGCGCCTCGATCGTGCAACCCGTGGTAAACGCCGCGGGATAAAAGTAAAGCACGACCGGGCCTTGCTTGAGAGCGTCGGCGAGGGTGAAGGTGAAGACCTTACCGCCCTCGCTGGCCTGCAGGGTAAACGCCGGCGCTTTGCTGCCGGTCGAGAGCGCTGCCAGCGCCGGAGCGGTGAGGGCCGCCGCGGCAACGGCGGCCAGAGCCAAAAAACGCATCCTCATGATGCTCTTGCTTTGCTATCATGGTTGCGTGGAGCCTGCCGCACCGCGGCCCCGAATCGAGCCGCGCTTGATTTGGATTCTCGTCGCCCTCGGCGTCGCCGTCGTTTTCTCGGCCGTCGCGATGGTCGTGGTATTGGCTTTGACCCTGCTTCACGTCATGGATCGTGCCGACGGCCACGTTTGCGGACTCGCCGCCGTCCGCCGCAGCCCGGCCGCGGCTCGCATGCTCGGCACTCCGATCGAACAGCAAGGGCTCACGGCCGGATCGACCTCGACGGACAACGGCGAAGAGACCGAACGCATCACCTTCACCGTCAAAGGGCCGCGCGGAACCGCCTTCGTGCTGGCGCAGGGATTCCGGTCGCCGCTCACCTCGCATTTGGTGGTCACGATCGGGCGCGACCAGCGCAGCACGGTCGTCTACACCGGGCCGTTAGACTGCGCCGAGCTTCACCAAAAAGACGACGACACCGGCCTCACACCTTGAACTTGACGCCGCCGAACTGGTTGGGATCGTAGTTCCGGTCGCCGCGCGGCCGAGGCGTGTCCTTCCACCACGTGCTGTACGTCGCCAACCACTCGAAGTTTTCGAAGAGATACTCGTTGCCGCGAACGCGGCGCAGGCGCTCGACGAATGGAAGAATCGAATTCCAGCGCGTGCGCAGCATGAATCCGACCGCGTCGACGATCAGCGAGGCATCAAGAACGCGGCGCCGCGCCAAGCACGCGACCGTCTCGACGTACTGGGCTACGAGCACGAGCGCGTGATCGTCGTCCGAGCCGTCGAAGTTGCGGCGTACGCTGTCGTCGTCGGGGTAGCGATCGCCGATCGACTCGAGCTGCGCGAATGCCGCGACGATCTCCGGGGCGGTGAGCCTTCCGATCGCGTCCAGAATCGCATTCGCGTTGCGCTCGTGTTCGATCTGCTTATTTTGACGCGTCAGCAGAAAGGTCGAGAGTCCGAGCGCCAGCAGCGAAACGGCGATCGACGAAGCGGCGAAGAGCTGCTCGGCATTCACGCGCGGGCGTCGTCCCTTTAGAGACCCATCAGGCGCGCCAGAATCAGACGCTGAACCTCGTTGGTCCCCTCGCCGATCTCGTTGATCTTCTGATCGCGATACATGCGCGAGATCGGATACTCGTCCATGAAACCGTAGCCGCCATGAATTTGCAGCGCGTCGTTGACGACGCGATGTGAAAGCTCGCCGGCGAAGAGCTTGGCGAAGCTGGCCGCGGCGACGTAGTCGCGCCCGCGATCTTTTTCCCACGCGGCGCGCAGCATCATCAGCTTGGCGTGCTCGATTTGAGTGAGCATATCGACGAGCTTGAACGATATCGCCTGAAACTTACTGATCGGTTTGCCGAACGCGTGACGTTCTTTCGAGTAGGCCTAGGGCCTCGTCGTAGGCTCCCAAGGCAAGCCCGATCGAGAGCGCGGCAACGGAGATGCGTCCCCCGTCGAGGATCGAGAGAAACTGGCGATAACCCTCGCCCCGGGCGCCGAGCAGGTTCTCTTCCGGAACGGCGGCATCCACGAACGAAAGCTCGCGTGTGTCGGAGGCCCGCCACCCCATCTTGCGATACTTGCGGCTGCGCGAGAATCCGGGCGTCTCTTGAGGAACGATGATGTTCGATATCTCGCGCGAGCCGTCGGGCCGCTTACCGGTAACGGCGGTAATCGTGGTGCCGCCGGTGATATCGGTGCCGGAGTTGGTAATGAAGGCCTTGGTTCCATTGACGACCCACTTGCCGTCGCGCAAATCGGCCCTGGTCTGCACGTTGCCGGCGTCGCTGCCCGCGTTCGGCTCGGTCAAGCCGAAGCCCCAGAGCTGCTCGCCGCGAGCGAGGGGCACGAGGTACTTCTGCTTCTGCTCCTCCGTTCCGAAAAGATGGAACGGCGTGGCGCCCAACGAGACGTGCGCGGCCATCGTAATCGCGGTGGAAGCGTCGGCGCGCGCGATCTCCATCACCGCAAGCGCGTAGCTTACCGTGTCGGCGCCCGCGCCGCCGTACTCTTCCGGAAACGGAAGGCCCATGAACCCGAGTTCGGCCATCTTCGCGACGAGCTCGTACGGAAAGCGCTCCTCGCGGTCCATCTCCTCGGCGCGCGGCTTAACCTCTTCTTGCGCGAACTCGCGCGCGAGACTCTGGATCGCCCGCTGCTCGTCCGTTAAATCGAAGTCCATGGAAAGGTATAGGCCGGACCTTTCGGAAAACCCCTCTGCCAGCGATGATCTCCCTCCGCGGTGTTTCGCTCGTATATCCCAACGGAGTCCGCGCCCTCGACAACGTCAGCCTCGAAATCGCTAAGGGCGAGTTCGTCTTCCTCGTTGGCGATTCAGGCACCGGAAAGTCGAGTCTGCTTCGCCTGCTTTACCGGGAAGTACGATCCACCAACGGAGAGATCGTGGTCGACGGAATCCGCGTCGACCGTCTGCGGCGCAATCGCGTCCCGGCCCTACGACGCCATCTCGGGGTCGTCTTTCAAGACTTCAAGCTGCTCGTAGATAAGACCGTCTGGGAGAACGTCGCGTTCGCCATGCAGGTGACGGGCGCTCATACGCGCGACGTGATGCGTCAAGTGCCGCGCGTGCTCGACCTGGTCGGACTCTCGCACAAGAGCCGCATGTACCCGGGGGAGCTCTCCGGCGGCGAGCAGCAGCGCACCGCGATCGCTCGCGCGCTCGTCAACAATCCGAAGCTCTTGCTCTGCGACGAGCCGACGGGAAACCTGGACCCGGCCAACACGACCGAGATCACCGCACTACTGCTGCGCATCAATCTCAAAGGAACGACCGTGGTCGTCGCCACGCACAATCAAGCCGTCGTCGACCGCATGCGGCGGCGCGTGGTGCGCTTGGAGGACGGCCGCATCACTGCCGACGAGGAACGGGGCTACTACTATCTTGGACTGGGGCAAACTCAAGTTCTTTCTGGGTGAGGTGCTGCGCAACTTTTCGCGCAACGCCGGCATGCAGATGACCGCGATCGGCACGGTCGCCATCACCATCGTCCTGCTCGGACTCTTTCTTTTTGTCCGCGCGGCGGTCGCCGATCTCGGCGGACGCCTGCTCGATCAAATCCAGATCTCCGCGTATCTTCGGTCCGACGTAACGCAAACGCAAGTTTCCGCGGTCGCGCGTTATTTGGCGCAAGATTCGCGCGTCGCGTCGGCACGATTCATTCCCCGCGCGCAGGCGCTCTCCGAGCTGCGGGCGCGCACGAAAGGCACGATCGACACGGCTCTGCTCACCGAGAATCCGCTGCCCGATAAGTTTCGCATCAAGGTGCGACGTACCGACGACGTTCCGGCGGTTGCCGCCGGCGTTCGCCGGCTCAGCGGCGTCGACAACGTCGTGTACGGCCAGAAGATCGTCGCGCGCCTCTTGCAGCTGGGTGCAGTGCTTCGACGCGTCGGAATCGGCGTGATCGTCGTCTTTTTTGCCGTAGCCGGCATCATCATCTCGAATACGATCCGTCTAACCGTCTTCGCGCGCCGGCGTGAGATCGCCATCATGCAACTGGTCGGCGCAACCAACACGTACATTCGGCTGCCGTTCATCTGCGAGGGCATGCTCGCCGGCGCCTTTGGAGCGCTGGTGGCAATCGGACTGCTCGCCGCCGCGCGCGCGACACTCTGGCCTCGGCTGCTCGAAGCGCTTCCGTGGGCGCAGCTCGCCGCGGCCCCGCTCGACGTCCGCGTTCTCGCGGGGGAGCTCGTTGCCGTCGGCGCAGCCATCGGAATCGTGGCGTCGTGGATTTCCGTCGGGCGCCACCTGCGAACGTGATGCGACGGCGGATCTACGCCGCGCTCGTCGCCCTATCGCTGCTTCCGGCGTTGGGCGGCGCGAGCGGCACCACGCTCGAGCAGCGCATCCAGTCGGAGCGCGCAAAGGCGCAGCAGATCCACGCTCGCCTGCACGTTAAGCGGGCGGAGCTCAATACGGCGACGCTGCACTATCAAGATCTACAGTACCAGCTCGACGAGACCGAAACGGCCATCGGCAGGATCAACGCGCACATCGGCTCCCTTCAGGGAGAGGCCGACTGGACGCAACGGAAGATCGCTTGGAACACCGTCCAGCTCGACGCGGCGCGCCGTTCGCTGCGCCTTCACGACGACGCGCTCAAGCGGCGGCTCGTCGATATCTACGAGTACGGCGACCTAAGTTACGTCGACGCATTGATCGCCGCGCGCTCCTTTAGCGAGTTCGTTGAGCGCTGGGAAGATCTGCGGCTTCTAATAGCCGCCAACCAACGCGCCGTTCGCGCCCGCAAGGTTGCCGAAGCGCGCGTGGCCGTCGTCGAAGCGGACTTGGAGCGCACGCGCATGCAGCTGCAGCAGGAAGAACAGGCGCAAGAAGAAGCGCGCAGCCAGCTCGACTCGCTGGATAACGAACGCCGCAACTTGGTGCAGCTGGCCGCGGTTCGCCGGCGCAGCGTTGCCGACGAAGTTGCCGAGATCGAAAATCTTTCGGCCGCCGAAGAGGCGCAACTCGAAGCGCTGATCGTGCAGCGCGAACGCGAGATTGCTGCGGCGCGGCGCGCCGCGGGGATCGTCGGCGACTCGGGGGCGACGGGCATCTTCTCCTGGCCGGTCACCGGGACGATCACCTCGCCCTTCGGCTGGCGCTCGAACCCCTTCGGAGGCTCACCCGAGTTCCATCCGGGCCTCGACATCGCCGCCCCCAGCGGCACGACGGTCACCGCCGCCGCCGCCGGCACGGTCATCATGGCCCAATGGTACGGCGGGTATGGCAACTACGTTTTGATAGATCATGGCGGCGGCTACTCGACCGGCTACGGCCACCTCTCGGCCATTTACGTCTCCAACGGGCAGAGCGTTACGCGGGGCCAGGCCATCGGCGCGGTTGGTTCGACCGGGCAGTCGACCGGCCCCCACCTCCACTTCGAGGTACGAATTGCGGGTAAACCCGTTGACCCGGCCCCCCGCATTCATTAAGACTTAGCGAGTACGCTGCCGGCCAGAAACTAATCGCCGGCCAAGCCGGGTATTTGATACGAGAGGATAAGATTGACCCGTCCGATGCGTTTTGTTCTTACCGTCTTAGTCGCCGTCGCTATCGCGGCCGCGGCGGCACTTTATCTTGGATACCGTCCGGGAACGATCGGGAGTCAGTCGGTCATGGAAGTGGCGACGACGGGAGATCTGAGCGATCTCTTCGCCACGCACGACGCTCCGGGTTCGGCGATGGCCGACCTCGCACTTCGCCGGCTCGAGAACGCGTTCTATAAGCCGATCACGCCTCAGACGCCGATCGCCGGAGAGGTAGCGGCGCTACGCAGCCTCCTAGAGGCCAAGAAGATCGGTAACGCGACGCTCCCAACGGCGACGGCCAGCGGCAACCCGCGCTCGGACGGCGAGCGCGCTGCCGAGATTCTCGCCTTCGCGCAGCAGCACTACGCCTCGGACGTCGGGGCGAACGGCCGCGACGATCTCGCCGACGCGGCGCTGCGCGGCATCATGAGCTCGGTGCGCGATCCGTACACGGTCTATCTTTCGCCCCGCGAGATCCGCGGACTCAACGAATCGCTTTCGGGCGGAAACTTCGGCGGCATCGGCGTTTACATCTACCAGCTCAAAGACGGGCGCATCGTGGTGCAGCCGATCGAGGCGCTGCCCGCCGCGCGCGTCGGGATGAAGCCGGGCGAGGTCGTCGATTCGGTCGACGGTAAGCCGGTTCGCGGCGTGCCGATCGACCGCGTCGAGCAGATGATTCGCGGCGAAGCCGGTACGACGGTTCGCCTGCGCGCGCATCCGTATAACGCGCCTACGAAAGAACGCTCCTACGCGATCGTGCGCGAGATCATCCACGTTCCGACGGTCCGTGCCAAGATAGAGGACGGCATCGATTACGTGCGGCTCTCCGACTTCGGCACGACGTCCGGCGACGAAGTTCGCGCCGCGCTGCTGGACGGCCACGCGAAGGGCGCGAAGGCCTACATTCTCGATCTGCGCGACAACGGCGGCGGACTGCTCGACGCAGCGGTCGCTATCTCCAGCCTCTTCATCCCGCAAGGGACGATCGTTTCTACGATTCGCCGCGACGGGCAGCGCACAAGTGAGGAAGCGCTCGGCGATGCCATTAGTGGCCTGCATCCCCTCGTGATTCTTGTGAATAAGTACACCGCCAGTGCCTCGGAGATTACCGCCGGCGCGCTGCAAGATTATCACCTCGCGACGCTCGTCGGTACGCGCACCTTCGGCAAGGGTGTCGTCCAGAGCATCTTCCCGCTTCCCGACCAGGGCGCGCTAAAAATTACGACGGCGCGCTACCTCACGCCGGCCGGGCGCGATATCCAGCACCACGGCATCCAACCCGACGTCGTCGTCGAACAAGACCCCAACCCGTCGCTGATGGACACCCCGGCTGACAAACAGCTGGCCGCGGCCAAGGCACGTTTACGCACCGCTATACGTTGATTTGTAAGGTATGAAACGCTCTTTTTCGCTTCTCCTGACCGGCGCATTCGCGCTGCTCCTACTGCATTTTCCGGCCGCGGCGGCCCAGGGCCGGCTTATCGGCCACGGATGCTGGTGAAATCGCGACCAGCTACACCTATCTCACCGACAACTTTTACCAAAGGGTCGAACCGCAGATCGTCCTGGATGCGGTACGAACGCAGCTGCTGACGGCGATGCGTACGGCGGGCGTCAAGCACGCTTCGCTTCCCGCTATGCACGCCGGAGCTCCGGCCAACAACGTGCACGCCATCGACCACGAGGTCGAAGTTGCGGCGGCGGGATCGAACCATAAGCTGTCGCTGCACGATCTAAGTTACGTCGCCCTCGACGGCATCATGCACAGCGTCAACGACCGCTATACGGTCTTCTTGACGCCGAAAGAGTATGCCGGGCTCAACGCCGGTCTCGACGGCTCCGATTTCGGTGGAACCGGTATCGTCATTCAGGTCGACGACAAAACGAAATACATCTCCGTCGAGAACATCGTGCCCGACGGTCCGGCCGATAAAGCGGGCATCGAACAA
Organism: Vulcanimicrobiota bacterium; assembly: GCA_963735845.1. Taxonomy (GTDB): domain Bacteria; phylum Vulcanimicrobiota; class Vulcanimicrobiia; order Vulcanimicrobiales; family Vulcanimicrobiaceae; genus Cybelea. Next base: position 257,673 of record CAVTMN010000013.1, read on the forward strand.
GACGACTTGATCACCACCATCGACGGCCTATCCACCAAGGGAATGAGCCTGCCGCAAGCCAGCGGCAAACTGCGCGGCAAGGAAGGCACTCGCGTAACCCTCACGCTCAGCCGTGACGGTGCGGCGGTGACGGCACCGATCACCATCACCCGCGCAAAAATTCATCAGCTCAGCGTCTACGAGAAGATGCTTCCGAACAAGATCGGCTATGTCGCGCTCACCGTCTTCGGTAAAGAGACCGGAAACGAGTTGGCTGCGGCACTCGACCGGCTGCAGCGCCAGGGCGCCCGCGCGATCGTGCTCGATCTACGCGACAACGGCGGCGGCTATCTCGAAGCGGCCGTCGCGGTGAGCTCGAAGTTCATTCCCAGCGGGACGATCGTTTCGGTGGAGTCGCGCGCTTCGAACATCACCACGCTCGACGCCGACAATACTGCGATCCCGCCGCTGCCGCTGGCCGTGCTCGTCAACGGTTACACGGCTTCGGCCTCGGAGATTACCTCCGGCGCGATTCAAGACAGCAGCGTCGGCGCAATCGTCGGTACCAAGACGTTCGGCAAAGGCGTCGTGCAGACGATCTATCCGCTTCCCGATGGGAGCGCGGTCAAAGTAACGACGGCACGTTATCTCACGCCGCGCAATCGCGACATCAACCATCTCGGCATTACGCCCGACATCGTCGTCTCCGAGAACAAGCATCCGCAGTTCGGAACGCCGGCGAAGGACGACCAGCTAACGCGCGCGATCCAATATCTCGACGACCGGCTGGCACACGCGACGCAAGAGAACGGCGGCTAACGCCGCAGCGTTAGCCCGATTTCTTCCGAGAAGCCGTCGCGCGTTTGCGCGCCGGCTTTTTCGTTTCTCCGTCGGTCGCAGCCGCAGCGCTGCGCGAGACGCGAGTGCGTTTTGGCTTCGGCTCCGAGGGAGCTTGTGCGTCGGCAGCCGCTTCCGTCTTGCGCGTTCTCCGGCGCTTGGTTTCGGCAGCCGGAAGCGCGATCGGACTCGCCGTGCCCTCCAGCTCGCCGGCGGCTTCGCTGCGAGCGGGGCGCCTGCGCCGCGCCGGTTTGGTCCGCTTCGTCTCTTCTGCCGGTGCCGATAGGCTCGGCGGCGGCGGCCCGACCGCCGGCGGCGCAGCGCTGCGGGTGACGATGGCCCGCGAAGGTTCGGGCGGCGCGGTCACGCCGGTGGAATGGGTCTCGCCGTTCGGCCCGACCTCGAAGATGTTCCGGTCGGGCACCGCTCCGGGACGTTGACCGCGACCGCCACGTCCGCGCCGGCGGCGCCGGCGGCGCCGTTGCTGACCCGTCCCGTCGCCGGCCGCAGCGGCGGCCTCCGCCGGGGGCGGGCGCCGCAACGCTTACTACGGTCTCTTCGATTCGCTCTTTAACGCTGCGACCGCGACGGCGGCGACGCCGCTTGCGGTGGCCGTCACCATCGCCGTGCTGAACCGCACCCTCGGCGATGATGATCGCGTCGGGCTGAGCCTCGCCCTTGCGCTCGGCGCGCAACGCTTTGTCTTGCGCTTCCTCTTCCTCGGTAACGGGCGAGATGCCGATCGGCGGACGCGACGCCGACTGGCGTGCCGCGTCCTCGGCCAACTCGCGCAGCTGCCGCGTCTGCTCCGCCGCCGAAAGCTTCTCGCGCCGGCCGCGGCGTTTACGCCGCGATTTGACGGCGGCCGTAACGAGCTCGGCGAGGACGTAATCGTCTTCGTCGTCTACGTCGATGATGCGAATGCGCGCGAAGTTTCCCGCATTGTTGATGGCGTTTTCCACTTCGGCGATGCGCCCGTCGACGACCGCGGCCGCCGACAACGGACTGGGAAGCCGCCCAGGCAGCAGGTCAACGTCGTGCTCGTCGCCGACGCGCAGCGCGTGGCGCTTATCTTTGAAGCCGGCGACGATTTCGATGCGCGCCTTCTCCGGATGAATCATCGGGTCGACGCGGACGCGAATCGGATGCTCGATCGAGCGCGCCAGCTCCTTGCACTCTTCCTCGTACCAGAACTCCATCTGCATGGCGACGGTCGGAGCGACGTGCACGACCACGTCGCCGGGCGCGACCGCGGCCGCCTCGCCGCGGATGCGGCGGAAGGTTTCGATCGCCACCGATTGCGGCGACATCACGCTTCCCAGGCCGATGCAAGTCGGACAGGTGCCGCGCAGCTGTGCGCCTAGGTCTTTTCCGACGCGTTTGCGCGTAAACTCGAGCAGTCCGAGATTGGAGAAGGATTGAATCGTGGCGCGCGTGCGATCGCGGCGCAGATTGTCCTCCATTACCTTGACGACACGCTCGCGCGACGCTTCCGAGGCCATGTCGATAAAATCGACGACGATGATGCCGCCGATATCGCGCAAACGCACTTGCCGCGCGATTTCCTCGGCCGCCTCGATGTTCGTCTTGAGGATCGTATCCTCGAGGTTGCGCCCACCGGTGAACTTGCCGGAGTTGACGTCGATAACGGTGAGCGCTTCGGTCGACTCGATGACGATCGACGCGCCCGACGGCAGATTGATCTTCGGCCGCATCAGCTTCTGCAGCTCTTCGCTGACCTTGTAGTCGTCGAAGAGCGAACGGCCGGAGTTGTAGTATTCGATGCGCGAGATGTACTGCGGACCGAGCAGCTGGAGGAAGTCGCGCACCTTGCGGTACTCCTCCTCGTCGTCGATCAAGACGCGATCCACGTCGGCGGTGATGAAGTCGCGCGCCGCCTTGTAGATCAGGTTCATGTCCTTGTGAAGCAGTGCCGGCGAGTTGGCGCGCTTATAGGTTTCCAGAATTCCGTGCCACATTCGAATCAGCACGCCGAGGTCGGCGATCAGCTCGGCTTCGCTCGCCCCGGCGGCCGCCGTACGCACGACCGTGGCCATCCCTTCGGGCCGGATCCGCTTCATCACGCTCTTGAGCCGGTTGCGCTCGTCGGCCGAATCGATCTTTCGCGAGACGCCCGAATACTTGCCGGTCGGCATCAAGATCAGATAGCGGCCGGGCAGCGAGATGTTCGTGGAGATGCGCGCCCCTTTGAGGCCGCGCGGCTCCTTGACGATCTGCACCAGCACGTCGTCGCCACGCTTGACCTTTTCGCTGATCGTGAAGCCGCTATGGCCTTGCGTGATTTCGACGTCGCCGATATTGAGCGGCTGCTTGTTGATATCGTCGACGTAGAGGAAGGCGTTTCGGCCGAGGCCGATGTCGACGAAGGCGGCTCCCATGCCTGGGAGCACGTTTTGCACCTTCCCTTTGAAGATCGAGCCGATGACTTTCTCTTCGCGCTCGATGTAGAGTTCGGCTAAATCGCCGTCCTCGAGTATGGCGACCCGGTTTTCCCACGGGTCGCTCGAGATTAGTATCTCGCTCGGCAAATTGTCCTCAATTTAACGAGCTTGCCTCGACGCCGCGCTTCCCCTGACGGGTGCGCTAGGGCGGGCGACGTTCTTGCGCCGCCTCGGCTTGCTCTTTGGAAAAAACTTTTGAAAGAAGAAAACCTCTGGGCGGCGGCCCCCGTCCGAACGACGGAGCCTCTCCGGCCCGGGCTTGGGGTTCCCGGGCCGCCGAGAGCAGACCTGCCTAGCTGCGGCGAGCCGCCTACTGCGCGTCGGGGATGCGCGGGTCGAGGGGCTGCGCTTCGAAGTCGCGCACCGTCATCGGCGAGCCGATCGGTTGGAAGGGGCGCGGCGATTGCCCGAAATCGAAGCAGTCGGCCTGGGGCGAGGTCGCGCGGGCATCGCTCGCCGACAGCGCGGCGAGACCGAATCGATCCTCGACGAATCGCAGCAGGCTGCCGTGCTCGTAACGAACGTGCGAAACGTAACCCTTTTTCGCGTACGGCGAGATGACCAAGAGCGGCACGCGGAAGCCAAGCCCGTCGTAGTCGACCAGCTTAGGACCCGACGTGGTCGTACCATCCGCCGTAGTCGTCCCAGAAAACGAAGACCGCGCTCGACTTCCAGTACGAGGATTCGCCGATCGCGTTCACCAGCGAGGCGACCCACGCCGGCCCGGTCTTCGAATCACAGGCGGCGTGATCGGAGTTTTCGCAGGTCGGCGTCACCCAGCTCACCGCCGGAAGTTTGCCCGCGCTCACGTCGTCGAAGAAGCGCGTCTGCGGGCTTACGATTTTCTTCTTCCAATCTTTGCCGTAGCGGATGTGCTTGATGGCCTGGTAGGCGTTCCACAAGTCACCGTCACCGCCCAGACTAGCCGTGTAATATTTCCACGATATTCCGGCGGCGTCGAGCTCGTCGCCGAGGGTTTGATTATCGAAGCACGGCGAGATGGGCGGCCCCATGGTCCGTTCCTGCGTCACGGTATTAATCTTGTCGCCGCCGCCGCCGCCGCAGCCCCACGGTCCGCCAAACGGCACGTCGACCGAGGCGCTGGCCTGAGCTGCGATTATGTATTGGTGCGACACGAAGCTGCTGCCGTCGAAGTTCGAGGTAAACATCTTGTCGGCGACCACGTACTGGCCGGCCATGTCGAAGTACGGTTTCGTTTCGCTGCGCGGTACGTAAGCGTACTGCGGATGCTTATTGGGACAGCGCGGCTGTCCGTGGGGGTGGCAGGTTACGCTCTCTTTGTCGAAACCGTCCATCTTGCACTTCGTGCCGGGAAACTGGCCTTGGCCATCGCAGGCCTCTAAGAAGGCCGCCGAAGAGTGCGCGAGATCCCATTGCGCCGCAAGGCTGACCGGTACCGAGCTTGACTTTCGCGCCGCTGCTGACGTAGCCGTACGATCGCGTATCGGCACCCGGTAGCCCTGGAAGAGATTGTCGAAGCTGCGGTTCTCTTGGACGATGATCACGATGTGCGAGATCTTGTTGGCGCCGAGGCCTTCGACGAGCGATCGGGCGCGTGCAACTTCGGCGGAGGGCAGGCCCGCCGGGCCGCCGGCCGCGCCGGAACAGCCGGCGAAAAACGACGCCGCCCCTACGAGGCTTAGCACGACTCGAAGCAGATTCATCCGGATGCGGGCACTACGACGGCGCGCGTGAAAAATCCCCGAGACGCACGCGCACGGCCCTCACGCGTTGCCTAAGACGTCGCGGTCCTTCTGGGAGTAGATGTTGAGCAGGATTCCGAGAGCGGCAAAATCGGTGAGCATCGCGGAGCCGCCGTACGACATGAAGGGCAGCGGAATTCCGGTGATCGGCATGATGCCGATCGTCATGCCGACGTTGACGAGAACGTGGAAGAAGAGCAAGCCGACGAGCCCGCTCGCCAGCAGCAAGCCGAAGCGATCGCGGGCGACGAGCATCGTGCGGATTCCGCCGTAGAGGGCCGCAGCGTACAGGAACAGCAAGAGCATCGCGCCGGCAAAGCCCCACTCTTCGGCGAGCACCGTGAAGATAAAATCGCGCGAATGCTCGGGGACGAAGTTGAGCTGCGTCTGCGTGCCGTGGTAGAGACCGCGGCCCAGCCACTCGCCGTTACCGACGGCGATCTTCGACTGCGCGAGATTGTAGCCGGCTCCCTGCGGGTCGGCCTTCGGATTGAGAAAGACGAAGAGACGCGTGCGTTGGAAGGGTTTGAGCACGGCGTTGGTTCCGATCGCCGCGGCCGCCGCCACCAGCACCGCGAGTGCGTAGATTCCGAAATCGCCGAGCTTCGGCAGCGCGAAAAAAAGCTCGACGCTCAAGATCGCGAGGACGGCCAGCGTCGTCCCAAGATCGGGCTGCTTGAGAATCAGCAACGCCGGTACGGCCGCGGTGAGCAGCGGCTTCCAAATATCCTGAAAGTTCTGATACGTGCCGCGACAAAGCACCGTCGCCAGCGCGATCGCGACCACTAGCTTGGCGGGCTCCGACGGCTGGAACGTGCCGAGCGGTCCCAGCGAAATCCATCGTTGCGCGCCTAAGGCGCTATGTCCGCCGCGCAGGATAAATGCAAGCAGCAGCAGGTTCGCGATATAGAGGGCCGGAGCCCAGCGCTGCCAGCTGCGATAATCGACGAACGATAACGCGATCATGATCGGAACGCCGAGCAGCAAGTAGAGAAGCTGCTTGGAAAACTCTCCCGTCGGCTGCGGCGCGTGAAGTCCGGCCGAGCGAATGCAGACCAAGCCGAGCGCTGCGATCAATGACTCCGGCGCATGCTAAAGGCCAGTTGAAGTTGCGCAGGTAGCGCTTCGCGCCGCTGCCGAGTGCGAGGACCGCCATGAAAGTCGCTTACGCGCTACTGCGCCGCGGCGCCCGCCGAAGCTACCGCCTTGGCTTGCGCCTTCTTCTTACGGCGGCGCTTGCGCACGGGAGGCGTGGCGGCTGCGGCGCCGGGCGTCGCCGGTGCCGAGGCGGTGGCGGCTACCGGCACGGCGGGCTCCTCTTTCACGGCGGTCGCGGTGCCGTTGCCGTTGGTGCCGCTGCCGTTGGGCCGGTTGACCGCGACGATGGGGATGTTGGCGAGCATCGCCAGCGTACGGTCCTGGCGCTCGAAACTAACTTCGATGCGCTCGCGATCGACTTCGACGAAACGCGAGATCACGTCGACCAGGTCGCGTTTCATCTTCTCGATCATTTCCGGAGCGAGCTCGAGATGATCGGTCATCAAGACCAAACGCAGGCGCTCTTTCGCGGTCGCGCTCGAGCTCGGTCTGACCGAAGAGGCGCTTGAGGAACTCGATCACGCCCGCTTTCCTCCGAAGATCGAGCCGAGGCGTTCGAGGATCGAGACCTTCGCGACGGGCGGCATCGGGGCGGGCACGTCTTCGCCGGCGACGCGCGCCGCGATGGCGTGGTATGCGGCGCCGGTGGACGACTCTTTCTGCAAGGCGAGCGGTTCGCCGCGATTGGTCGTCACGATGATCTGCGGTTCGTCGGCGATCACGCCGAGCAGCGGCAGGCGCAGGATCGCGTTGACGTCCTCGACCGAAAGCATCTTGCCCTTTCGCACCATGAGCGGGACGCAGACGATTGACGATGAGCTGCGGACGGAAACGGTTGCCGAGCAATCCGACGACGCGGTCGACGTCGCGCACCGCCGATACTTCGGGCGTGCAGATCACGATGGCTTCGTCGGCACCGGCGACGGCGTTGCGGAATCCGAGTTCGATGCCCGCCGGACAGTCGATCAGCACGTAGTCGAAGCGCTCGCGCAGCGTGGCGATCAGCGCCTGCATCTTCTCGGTTTCGACTTCGTCTTTTTCACGCGACTGCGCCGCCGCGAGCAGGAAGAGATTGTCGCTATGCTTGTCGGAGACGAGCGCGTCGTCGACGCCGGCGCGCTCTTCGAGGACGTCGAGCAAGTGATGCTTGACGCGGCTCTCCAGTCCGAGCACGATGTCGAGATTGCGCAGACCGATGTCGGCATCGACGAGAACGACGCGCGCGCCGCGGGCGGCCAGCGCCGTACCGAGGTTGGCGGTCGTCGTCGTTTTGCCGACGCCGCCCTTTCCCGAGGTCAAGACGATGGCGCGTCCTACTTTGGCGGCCGGCGCGCTGGGCGCGGGCTCGGTTTGAACGGACTGCACTTGATGCACGCGTTTACCCCGCTTTCAATGCGCCCATGAGGCGCCCCAAGAGACCCTGTCCGTCGAAGGACGTGAACGGCACGAGCTCGCCTTCGAGGCGACGCGCGATCTTGTCGTAAATCGCGCGTAAACGGTTGGCGTCGTTGAGGACGATCGGTTCGCCGCGATTGGTCGTGTCGATGATCTCCTCGTCGTCGGGCACGATGCCCAGCAGCTCGATCGAGAGCACGTCGCAGACGTCCTCGACCGAGAGCATGTCGCCGCTGCGCACCATCTCGGGGCGCAGCCGGTTGACGATCAACCGAATCGGCTTGCCTTCCGCAGCGATCTTACCGACGACGCGATCCGCGTCGCGAATCGCGCTGACCTCGGGCGTGGTGACGACGATGGCCTCGACCGCCCCGGCAACCGCGTTCCGAAAGCCGGTCTCGATGCCGGCGGGCGAGTCGATCAAGACGTAGTCGGCCGTTTCGGCGGCGCTTTCGGTAATCGCCGCAAACTGCTGCGGAGTGATCGCCTCTTTCTCGCGCGTCTGCGCGGCCGGCAGAATCGCCAGCGAATCGAAACGCTTGTCCTTGATCAGCGCTTGGCGCAGCTGGCAGCGCCCTTCTGCCACCTCGACGAGATCGAAGACGATGCGCTTCTCGAGACCCAAAACCAAATCGAGATTTCGCAATCCAATATCGGCGTCGATGAGAATGACGCTCTTTCCGCGTTTGGCCAGCGCGGCGCCGAGGTTCGCGGTCGTGGTCGTCTTACCGACGCCGCCCTTGCCCGACGTGAGGACGATGCGACGCCCGCTCATGCCGTCGGCGCTCCGGCTTGCGCGACGTCGCCGAGCCGCTCGAGTGAAAGAATGACGATGCGTCCGCCCTGCGCGATGGCCGCTTCGGGCTTGCGTGCGGCCGCGCCGCACGCCGCCCTCTTCCGCACCGATGAAGGCGGCGATGCGCAACTGCGTCGCCGCCAGCTCGAGCGCGTAGATGCGAGCGTTCTCGTCGCCGCCCGCGCCGGCGTGCGCGATGCCGGCCAATCGGCCGAAGACGAGAATGTCGCCGGTGGCGACCAGCTCCGCGCCCGGATTGACGTCGCCGACGACGACGATGTTCCCGGTGTGATGCAGCACCTGACCGCCGCGCAGCGTCGCAGCGTGGTAGAGCGTCGTCGGCGCTGCGTCGACCGCGTGTAAGGGCGGCGGCACGCTGCGCTTGCGGGGCGACTCGGGCAAGCGCGGCACGCTGGCTTCGCCGCGGCGGCGGCGTTGGGCGATGTCGCCGCGCGCGCCGGCGAAGTCGGCGACCAGCGAACGCGCCGCATCGGAAAGCGTGGTTTCGGCGTCGCCGCGGAGCGCGCGGCGTTGCGCCAGCTCTTCGCCGGGCGGCGGCGCTTCGAACTCCAAACCCTCCCGCTGCGCGATCGCTTCGAGTTCGACGTGCCGCCCGCGCAGTGCGCGCAGCTCGATTCCCGCTTCGGCGAGGAGCGCGCGAAGGCGGCCCAGATCCTCGGGCTCCGGCAGGCCGGCTCCGAAGTTGGCGACGGCCACGGCTCCACGGTAAAAGCTCGGCCGTTCGGTAAGGCGAGCCTCGAGCTCGTCGAGTGCCTCTCTCAGCTCACGCCCAGCAAAGGCAAGCTCGAGGCCTTCTCGTCTGCCCCGTAAGAGTGTCACGCTAGGCTTTGCTCGAAGTATTCATCTAATATCCTTTACCATCCACACATGACTCGCAACTTCTTGGCGTTGTACACATATAATACACAGGGGAACTAAAAACGCATGTTGCGTCGCGCCATTCCATTTTTTGTCATCGTCTCGCTGCTTTCCGGCGCCACTCCGGCGCCAACTTCGGCAATGTCGACGGCGGCCGAGATTCAGCTCGGGCAGCAAGAGGACCAGCAGATCGTCGCCAGCAGCGTGATCGAAACCGATCCGCTGCTCAACGCCTACGTCCAAGGCATCGCCGGGAACCTTTGGAATCAGGTCGCACGTAAGGACGTCCCCTATTCGGTCAAGATCCTCAAAGACAGTCAAATCAACTCGTTCGCGACGATGGGCGGTTTCGTCTACGTCTATGAAGGTTTGATCGACTTCGTTCAGTCGGACGACGAGCTAGCGAGCGTCATCGGCCACGAGACCGGCCACATCGAACGCCGCCACGTGATCACCACCAACTCGAAGGCCGAGATCCTCAACATCCTCTTCGGAATTGCTTCGATTTTCTCACCGATCATCTACGAGTTCGGCGGCCTGGCCGAGGCGGGACTGATGGCTAAGGTTTCGCGTGACGACGAGCTCCAGGCCGACCGCTACGGGCTGCAGCTGATGTCGCGCGCCGGCTACGATCCGGAGTCGATGGTAACGATGATGGCGCATCTCGCGGTACTGCAGAACGAACACAGCGACGCCGTCACCAAGTATCTCGAAGACCATCCCGATCCGCAGAACCGCGTCGCGCATTTGATGGGCTATCCGGAACTCGACCCCACGGTCGCGACGCCGGCGCAGAAGCTCGTCCAGGCTTCGGGCGACGAAGAGCGCGCTCGCTACGATTTCGCGCGGCTTCGTCTCAATCAGGTGTTGAGCAGCGACCCGCGCAGCTCCGAAGCGTTGCTCGATCTCGGCGAGGCCGAGCTGGCGCTGGGATTACCGAATAAGAGCGAGCAGACGCTGGCGGAGGCGTCGCAGAACGGTTCGCCGGCAACGCGCGCCACCGCTAACGCCCGCATTACCGCGCTGCGCCAGATGGAAGCCCAGCAGGTTACGCTCACCAAACCGAACCTGCCCAAGCTGCAAGGCGCGATCGTCGCCGCGCAAACGGCGCAGGCCCAGGATGCCACCGAGATTGCGGCGCGCGCGGCCCAGGGCAAGGATCAGGTCAAGGCGGTCCAGAGCCGGCTCGAGACGCTGCAGTATGAGGTTCCCGACCTGAGCCGCATCAACATCAAGCGCGGCTCGCGCATCGAGGCGATCGTCAAGAATCTGAACTCGATGTCCCGCTCGATCAACAGCGCGCTGCAGGATGCCGGCGGCGATTCGGGCCCGCTCGGCGGCGTCGGGACGCTGGAAAAGAACAAAGAGAGCGGCCTCCTCAAAGACAGCGCCGACATCTATCACGAGATGCTGGCGCCGTTTGCGATGGCTCCGATCCCGACGCAGTCGCTGGCCATTCTACCCTCGTATCCGCAGATGACGTCGGAGCTGACTATCGCCGACAGCGAGATGCTTCGCGCGGTCGATGCGGCGCGCGCCTCGCTCACGATGCTCGATCAATCGCTGGGCGATCTCGACGAGTTCCTCAAGCAGCTCGATCACGAGCAGCTCAGCTTTAACGGCGACATCACCCAGAGCGAGTACGATCAGATCTCGCAGGCCATGACCAAAACCGTCGACGACTTCAACAATGCCGCGACGGCCGCCTCACAGTCCGCCCAGCTCTTCAATCTGGCACGGTCGCGCCAGCTTTCGGTGCGCATCACGCTGCTCGGAGTAGGGACCTCGCCGGCGATCTATTCGACGTTGCGTTACGCGCTGCAGCAGCGCTTCGGCAGCGCCGGCGTCGACTATCGCACGATGCTGCGCGGCGGGCTGACGCCGGGCGACGTCACGGCGGCGACGATCATCGCCGCCGACATCAAGAGCACGCCGGAGAGCGTCATCGCCGAAGCAAAGAGCTCGGGCAAGACGATCATCGACGTCGCCAACGCGCATAAGATGCACGCCTGGCCGTTAGAAATCTTCATGGGTCTGGTGTATCTCGATTACACCGACGACCCGTCCAAGGAGCTGCGCAAGGCCGACGGCACGCTGGCCGTCGATCTCGACAAGCTCGGACTTTAGGAGGAAATCCAGATGGCGATTGCCGGCGACGCCCGTAACCTTTTCATGCTCGTCCGTAAAGGACTCGACGTGCGCGCGATTCAGGCACACGTGCGCAAGCCGTTCCGCTTCCTGCTTTGCGGCGATCCCGCGCTGGTTGCCGAGCTGCGCGGACTCTTGCTCTTCGGACACGACGACGGCGGTCCCGCTCGAAGCGGCCGCCTGTCTCGAGACCGTTCCCGTCGACGCGCCGCTCGTGACCAACCCAGCCGAGGTGCGCGCCGTCGTCTTTCTCGGCCGGCGCGGCGATGCCGCAGCGGCCGACCTCAGCCCGCTGGCCGCTTTGCACGCGCCGATGCTTACGGTCACGGTCGATCCCGACGCTGCCGCCTTCGAGCCCGTCGGCGGCGCCGGCCGCCGGAGCGTCGTGCGAGTACGTCGTTCCCGCGCTTTCTCGCGAAGCGTTGCGAGGGCGTTTCTTTCCGCATCTCGTCGAATGCGCCGGCGGCGTCGAGATCGCGGTCGGCCGCCATCTTCCGGCGCTGCGCGAAACCGTCGCTGCCAAACTGACGCGCGATGCGGCGAACAACGCGCTCAAGGTTGCGCTAGCCAGCGCCGTGGTCGATCACATTCCGGTCGTCGGTTTGGTGCTGGGCGCCTTCGCTTCGGCCGGCGACATCGTGGCGATCACCGGCATCCAAGTGATGTTGATGCTGCACATCGAGGCGGCGTACGGCCGCGACCCCGACATGCACCGCACCTGGCAGCTCTTGCCGATCATCGGCGGCGGATTCGGCTGGCGCACGCTCGCGCGCGAACTATCCGGCTTCGTTCCGGTAGCGGGAATCGCGATCAAGGGCGCAATCGCCTACGCCGGCACGATCGTCGTCGGTGAGGGCGTTACGTTCTTCATGGAGCAAGGACGCCACATGACCAAGGGTCAGGCGGCGACGCTCTACGAGCGCACCAAAGACGACGCGCTGCGCTTTACGCGCGACCTGCTGCGAAAGCTGCGCAAATAGCTACACAACGGTCCGAGCGAGAACGCGTCGCCGTGCTTTTGGGAAGGCTCGACGGGATGCGGCGCTTTCCCGTCAAGAGCCTGCGCGGCGAAGCGCTCGAAGAAATTGCCGTCGATTCGAACGGCCTGAGCGGCGATCGCCGGCGCGCGCTCGTCGTGCGTAACGGCCCGACCCGTGTCGGCAATACATATCGCGGCAAAGAACACGACCGTCTGCATCTGATCGCCGATCCGGAAGCCGCTACGGCGGCCGCTGCGGAGCGCCGCGTCGACGTTTCCCTGGAACGCGATGGTCCGTTCTTCGACGACGCGCCGATCTCAATAATCGTCGATCGTTGGCTCGACGCATTGAGCGAGCACGTCGGTTATCGCGTCGAATGGCAGCGCTTCCGGCCGAACTTCTTCGTGAGCGCGGCGCCGGGGTTCGACTTCGACGAACGGAGCTTGTCGGGCAGAGAACTGCGCCTCGGAGAGGTGCGAATGCGGGTGCGCGCACCCATCGGGCGATGCGTCGTCATTACCTACGATCCCGAAGGCGGGACGAGCGATCCCGAAATTCTGCGATACATCGCGCAGCAGCGCGACAATACGATGGGAATTTACTGCGACGTCATCGCGACGGGCACCGTCCGTGTAGGCGACGCGCTGACCCTTGTATCCGAGGCCGGCACATGAGGTGAGGCGCCGCGGAACTGCATTCGCGGCGCCTCTAGCACCCCCACCCGGCTACGCGCAAATCATAGCCCGCCGGCAAAAACCACGCCCTAATCAAACCTGATTAGACCATTCGTCAGCACCGAACGGTCGTGCCGTTCGGAACAATCTGAACGTTAAAGCGCGCGCCGGCCTTCCAAAGCTTTGGCAATCGTCATCTCGTCGGCGTAGTCGAGATCGCCGCCGATCGGCAGTCCGTAGGCTAGTCGCGTAACGATGACGCCGAGCGGCAAGAGCAACCGCGACAGATAGAGTGCGGTGGCTTCGCCCTCCGCGTTGGGATTGGTTGCCAAAATTATCTCGCGCGGATCTTCGCGGCCGACGCGCTCGATCAGTTCTCTCGTGTGGAGCTGCCCGGGACCGATGCCGTCCATGGGCGAGATCAGGCCGCCGAGCACGTGATAGCGTCCTTTGAACGCGCCGGTGCGCTCGATCGCGTACACGTCCTTCGCTTCGGCAACGACGCAGATCACGCCGGCGTCGCGCCGGTCGTCGCTGCAGAACTCGCACGGATCCGACTCGGCAAGCGAGTAACAGATCGAACAGAATCGGACGTTATCTTTAACGGCCAGGATCGCTTCGGCAAGACTCTGCGCTTCGTGGCGCGGGCGATTCAACAAGTAGAAGACGAGGCGCGCCGCGGTCTTGGGGCCGATCGTGGGAAGTTTGCTGAGTTCGTTGATTAAAGCGGAGATCGGACCCGCGACGCTTTTCACATCAATCCGGGAACGCGCATACCGCCGGTAACGGACGCCATTCGTTTTTCCGCCGTTTCACCGGCCTTGCGCAATGCGTCGTTGACGGCGGCCGCAACCAGGTCTTCGAGCGTCTCGACGTCTTCGGGGTCGACGGCTTCCTTGCCGATCCGCACGCGCTTGATGCGCCGGTCGCAGGTCGCATCGACGGTCACCGCGTCGCCGCCGGCGCTGCCGCTCACGATCGTTTCGGCGAGCTCTTCTTGAGCCTTGGCCATCTCCGCTTGCATCTTCTTGACCTGAGCCAGCAACTGCGCCTGATTCATCGTTCTCCTCTAGTGTCTACCGGATTCGTTCGTTGGCGTACTCGAAAAGCGCGTCGGCATCGTCGCCGTCTTTTGCGGACGCTCCCGGTTCGCCGCCGCGCGACGCGCTCTTCGCGCGACCGGGGCTTCCGTCGACGCGCAGCACGACCTTGAGTTCGACGCCTAAAACGTCGGCCACGGCCTTTTCGATCAGCGGCGCGTAATCGCGCAGCGCGCCGGCGCTCCACGTGTCCGGCAACTTCAAAACGATCGCGTTACTCTCCAGCGATTCGATCGTCGCGCGCGATAACGGCGCGCGCAGCGATTGGCGCTCGCCTTCGACCTTGCCGCGAATGCTTTGCCAGGCCGCGCGCACCTTTTGCACCGAGAGAGCCGCCGCGCCCGCTTTTGCGGGTGCCGGCGCGCCGCTGGGCGGAGCCTCCTTGGCCGCCTCCCGCGTCGGCGCTGCGCGAGGAAGCGCTGGCGCTGGTGAGGCCGCGGGCGACGGCGCGGCCGCGGGCGACGGGGAGGCGCCGGCGAGCCGGCGAGCCTTCCTCCAAGGCGGCGAGGCGCGCCGAGAGCGCGTCGAGCGTCGGGTCCTCACCGGTAAGGATGAAGCGCAGCAGCGCGGTCTCCAACTCGAGCCGCGCGTTGCCGCCGGAGCGCGCCAGCGCGAGCGCTTCGGTGAAAGTTCGTAGGGCGCGCATCAGCATCGCCTGTGAGAGCGTACTCGCCTGTTCGCCGGCACGAGCGGCGTCTTCGGGGGCCAGATCGCGCGCCAGCAGCTGCGGGTCGATTCGAGCCACTAACAGGTTCCGCAAGGCGGCGATCAGCGAGCGGATCAGCACCTGCAGGTCGGTCCCCGCGTCACTGGCCTCTTCGACGACGGCCAGAGCCGCAGTCGCGTCGCCGCGCACGCACGCGTCCAGCAGGGCCGCTGCGAACTGCCGTCCGGTAGGCACCGAAGGCCAGGTCCAGCGTCGCCGCCGTCGCCGGAGCCCCGCCGGCAAAGGCCGCGATCTGCTCGAGCATGGTGAGCGCGTCGCGCAAGCCGCCGTCCGCACGGTAGGCGATGGCGCTCAACGCCTCGTCGTTAATGACGATCCCTTCGCCTTTGGCGATCTCGCGCAGTTTCTCGATGATTACCGGCACCGAAATGCGGCGGAACGTGTAGCGCTGGCAGCGCGATAGGATCGTGACCGGAAGCTTGTCCGGCTCGGTCGTCGCGAGGATAAAAACCGCATGCGGAGGCGGCTCTTCGAGCGTTTTGAGAAAGGCGTTTGCGCCTTCCGCGGTGAGCATGTGCGCTTCGTCGATGATGTAGACTTTCATGCGCATCGTTGCCGGCGCGAACTTTACCGCTTCGCGCAAGGCGCGGATCTCGTCGATTCCGCGATTGCTCGCCGCGTCGATCTCCAGGACGTCGAGCGCCGTGCCGGCCAGCATGGCCCGGCAATTGTCGCAGGTATTGTCGGGTTTGGCCGTCGGTCCATTGACGCAGTCGATGCATCGTGCGAGAATTTTCGCCGCGGAGGTCTTGCCGGAGCCGCGGGGACCGGAGAATAGATAGGCGTGGGCCAGCCGACCGCTTTCGATTGCCGCCGTCAGCGTACGAACGACCGCGTCTTGGCCGACGAGGTCGGCGAACGTCAGGGGGCGCCAGGTGCGGTACAGGGACACAGGCGCTCACACTTTAGCAGGTCGTTTCGTGGCGCCTGCCGGAGGGTATGGTTGCAACGAACCACCCTGCTGACCGGTTATACGTTTTGGTTCCCAGGCAGCGGTGCTAGGGTATTTTCGGGGATCGGATCACTAGACGATGTCGATCGACTTGCGCGCAGCGCTTCAAGAGAAGTTCAGTTTTGCCGGATTCTATCCAGGGCAAGAAGAGGTCGTTTCGCGCGTCCTCGCGGGCCAAGATACGCTCGCGATACTCGCAACGGGGGCAGGCAAGAGCCTGACCTACCAGTTGCCTGCGCTCTTGCTCGAAGGCACGACCGTGGTCGTGAGTCCGTTGATCGCGCTCATGAAGGATCAGCTCGATATGCTGCGCGAGCGCGGCATCACCGACGTCGTCGCGCTCAACTCGACGCTCTCCGAAGATCAAGAGGAGCGCGCCCGACAGCGCATCGCGTCGGGAACGCTGCGGATCGTCTACACGACGCCGGAAAAACTCGAGGACGAAGGTTTCCTGCGTCTGCTGCAGGCAATCAAAGTGCCGCTCTTCGTCGTCGATGAGGCGCACTGCATCAGCCAGTGGGGACACGACTTCCGGCCCGCTTATCTGGCACTCGGCGGCGTCATCAACAAGCTCGGGCATCCGACGGTTCTCGCCCTGACGGCGACGGCGACGCCTTCGGTCCGTGAAGACATCTTGCACCAGCTCGGCATCGACCAGGTAAAGCCGATCGTCCGCGGATTCGACCGGCCGAGCCTCATCTACGAAGCGCGCAAGGCCGACAAAGAGGCCGACAAGCTCAAGATCCTAACCGCGCTCTTTACCGGGGACGATGCGCTCGAGGGGACGGGCATCATCTACACCGCCACGATCAAGAACGCGCTCGAAGTGCAGCAGTACTTATCGCGGGAGCTCGCCATTCCGGCCGCGGTCTACCATTCGAAACTTCATAAGGAAGACCGCACCTCGGTTCACAACCTCTTCATGGATGAAGCGATCCGCGCCGTGGTCGCGACCAATGCCTTCGGGCTGGGCATCGATAAGCCGAACATTCGTTTCGTCGTGCACTACGATCTGCCCGGATCGCTGGAGGCATACACGCAAGAGGCCGGACGCGCCGGACGCGACGGATTGCCGTCGCGCTGCATCTTGATCTACCGCATGAGCGATACGCGCGTGCAGAACTATTTCTTAACCGGCAAGTATCCCGACGTCGAGGAAGTGCAGCGCGTCTTCGGCACGATCGAGGTCTTCTGCGATCAAGCCGGCGGCGTTTCGATGGTCGACCTGCGTAAGATCCTTCAGTTGCCGCTAACGAAGCTCAAAGTTATTCTGGCGCTGCTCAAGAAGTCCGGCTACATCGAGCACGTCGGAAAGTCGGCTTACGGTTTGACCGAAGCGGTGCGGAAACACCGCGGTTTGATGCTGAATCTCGCCAACTATGAGACGAAAAAATCCTACGACCAGAGTAAGCTCGCGATGATGCTGCAGTACGCCGAAACGACGTCGTGCCGCCGGCGCTTCATCCTGAACTATTTCGGCGAGGATTTCAATCGCATCAACTGCGGGGCGTGCGATAATTGCCTACGGGCGCTTCGGCGCGGCGTGGACGAACGCGCCGCGACTGGCGGTTTCAAGATCGCCGACGTCGTGCGCCACGCTAAGTTCGGTATGGGAACCGTCGAACGAGCCGAGCGCGATCTGGTGACCGTGCTCTTCCCCAGCGTCGGCTATAAGACGCTGCTCGCCTCGGCCGTTAGCCACGCCGAAGCACAAATTGCTTAAGAGCCAGACTCTCGTACTGCTCCTTACCGGCATGGCCGGAATCTGCGCCGTCGCAGCGCAGCCCGACGCATCTCCGACTCCATCGCCCTCGCCCGCGATATCGGCCACCCCAACGTCGACGTTAACGCCGGCACCGGCAGCGACGGCTACGCCGACGATGCCGCCCATCGGCATCGAGCCGGCTTCGGCCTCGGTACCGGTCGGAGCGCCGGCAACGGTCGTCGTCACTTCGGCTTTGAGTCCGCTCACGATTACCGTACGCGACCCGAATATCGCCGACGCCGGCGTCGATCAAGTAACGCAGCGCATCACCATCCAGGGCAAGGCGCCGGGAACGACCGTAATCACGCTGCGCGACGCGCGCGGCGTGAGCCGCGATATTCCGGTCCGCGTCGCGTACTACGCCGGCGCGATCGCCCCGCACGTGACGCTGCCGATCACCGGCGACCCGGCGTCGGGCGAGTTTCTGCGCGAGCAAGTTGCGCGCGCCGTTCGCGACGCCGCGCAGCTTCGGCCCGGCGCGCAGATTATCGTCAGTTCCGACGACGTGCCGTTCCACGGCACGCTGCGCCAGGATAACGTCGCGAGCTTTAACGTGCCGGTGCTGATTCAAGGCGTCGGCCTCATCGAAGTCGACGGTTCCACCCACGTCGACGTACAGAACGTCGCCGTGCCGCGCATCTCGCCGAACTCGCTGATGGTCAGCGACTATCCCGAGCGTTTGACCGAGAACGGTACGCTCTTCACCGCCGACCTCCGCTCCGAGCAGCCGTCGCGGTTTCTCTACTTCCATTACAATCCGCGCGGACAGCCCGATCGCCGCATCGTTTTGCGGGCGGAGAACGCTTCGCGCGAGCCCTCGATCGTGCAGTTCATCAGCGGCCGCAGCGGTCCGTCGGCCAACGAGATGGAGGTCGGACACGCGGCGACAAAGCGCTTCTTGGTCGACGTCGTTCAAAATCAAGGCCGGCTGATCACCATCCCGGCGAACAGCACGATCGTTATCGCGCAGCAGGATCTTCCGGCCGGAAGCATCGTCTGCAATCTCCTGCAGCTGCGCGTGCTCTCCGGCGGCAACGTTCACCTGACGCTGGTCGCCCAAAACGCCGATCAAAACACCGACGCCGCGGTCGCCGCCGGGTTACTCGAGAGCGAGCACAAGCATGCGCGCGGCATCTATCCGATCGCCGAGTTTCATTTCGCGACGCAGTGGAAGGTCAACGACGACTTTCTCGAGCTTCCGATCGGCCAGCTTCCGCTTCCCAACGATCTCCAGGGCGAAGCGCTGGCGGGAGATTACGGCGTGCTGCAGTCGTTCGTCGTCAACGTCGAGAACCCGATGGGTTCGCCGCAGAACATCGCGATCTACGAGAACCCTCGCGGCGGACGGTCGACCGCGACCTACCTAATCGACGGCGTGCTGGTGCAATCGCATCAAGTTCCGCCGTTCTCGCGCTATAAGGTGCGCCAATATGTCGTTCCCGCGCACGGTTTCGTGCGCATCACCATCGTGACGATGCCCGAAGCGGGCTCGAGCCTTCCGCTGCGCTTGGTCTTCGCGCCCGACGACGGCAGCGTGGCGCCGGGCGCACCAGGCTCGCCGGTTTACTAGCGGACTCTTTAGTTCAGCGAGCTCGCATAAACCGCGAGCATTCGATCGGCCGCGGCGTCCCAGGAAAATCGCTCGGCCGAGCGCGCGCGCACGCCTGCAGCGCGTGCATCCAGATCGCCGCGCAACGCGGCGGCCAGCTGCGCGCGCCAGGCGTCGAGATCGTCGAGCCCGACGATCGGCGCGTCGCCGCCGCTGACTTCCGGTAACGACGTCCGGTCGGAAACGACGCATGGCACGCCGGCGCAGAGCGCCTGCGCCGCCGCGTAACCAAAGCCTTCGTACGACGACGGCACGGCGACGACCGCGCAGCTTGCGTGCAGCGCCAATAGGTCTTCGCGCGACACGTAGCCGGGCATCTCGAGACGATCGGCGACGTTGAGGCGCTGCGCCAGCACGGCGCATTCTCTGCGCGTACGGCGTGTGCGGTCCCACCGCAACGAGCCGCGCGCCGGGCAGTTGCGCCAGCGCACGCACGAGCAGCTCGAGATTCTTGCGCGGTTCGATCGTCCCAACCGAGAGTATCGTGCGGCCGTCACCCCTTTCGCGCGCGAGATTGACGAACTCGGCCGCTACGCCCGGGTAGACGACGCTCACCCGCTCCGGATCGAAGCCGCCCAAGCGCGCGAGCAGCGCGCCGCGCGAGAACTCCGAATCGACGACGATGCGTTTCGCCCGCCGATAACCGCTGCAGCGAGAACTTGCCGAAGTAATATCGTGCGTACGCCGGCGCGTGCGTCTGCACGTCGAGCCACGCGACGTCGTGCACGGTAACGACGAGCGGCAGCGACACGATCCGCGGCACCGTTGCCGAAGCGCAATGCAGTAAATCCGCACCGCTTTCGCGGGCGCGGCGCGGCAGGACGAACTGGTCCCAGAGAACGCGACGGTCAAAGCGCCACGGATTCAAGCTTTCTTCGCGAAGCTCGGCGAGATCGAGCTCCCGGCCGCGCAGCGCGCCGGCAAGCCCTCGAACGTATTCGCCGATTCCGGTCGCCGTGCCGACGGTGAGTTGCGCGTCGAGCGCAACCCTCACTTCAGATCGCGTTCCAGGGCGCGAACCATTAACGCCGTGGGATCGATCGCGCGGGCGCGAAGGAGATACGCGGCGGCGGCGTTGCGGTCGCCGTTTTCGAACGCCACGACGCCGAGTCCGGCAATCGCTTCGCGCGCTGGCCGGATCGATGGCGACGGCCTGCGCGAAGAGCGCTCGGGCGCGTTCGCGTTCGCCGAGCAGATCGGCTTGATTGGCGTCGGCGATGACGTAACGCTCCGAGAGCGGCGCGAGCCCGACGGCCGCTTCGTAATCGCGCAGTCCGCGCTTCAACCAATCGCGCTGCGCTGCGCTGCCGGGAACTTGACGCCACGCCTTTCGATTCGCCAGCCCTCCCATCTCCCAACGCGCTTCGGCAACGGCGTCCGGATGCGTTCCGAGCATCGCCAATCGAATCTGCAAGAGGCGTACGAGATCGTACGCTGCAGCCGGATCGCGCTCCGCCATGGCTTCGGCTGCCGCGGTGATCGCGACGGCATCGGGCGCGGCGAGAAAGTATTCGAGCGCCAGACGTTTCTGACCGCGCGCCAGAGCGACGCGCGCGAGCAGCTCGTCGCGCACCGGCGAGGCGGGCAGGCGCGTTGCGTAACGTTCGGCGGCGTCGGCGTCGCCCTCGTCGAGAGCGTGGCGTGCCAGCGTCTCCTCGACGTATGGGGCCGGCGCGATGCGGTCGAGCGCACGATACACCGCCAGCGCCGCGTTTTCGGGGATCGCGCGCGGCAGCGTTCCGGGCGCAGCGGCATTACGGTGCAGCGCGTCGGAGGCAAACTGCACCGCTGCGAGGCCGAGCAAAAGCGCGGCCGTCGCCGCGCCTAAGATCGTCAATACGGGTGCGTACCGCCGCGCGGTGCTAGAACTTAACGGTAAAGTTGACGTCCTCACGCGTTTGCGTGGTGCCGTTGAGCGGAAGGAGACCGTCGGCAAAGCGATCTTGATATGCCGAGATGGAGAGCGTGCCCGTCGTCCGTGGAATGTCGAACGAGAGCTTGCCGCCGTACGTATTGCTCACCGAGTCGAGATTGACTAGGCCCGGCAACCCGTAACCGCCGTAGAGGCGCTGCGCGTCGTAGTTTAGATTCAGCGTCAGGCCGTGCAGAACGGGAACCGCGAGGCCCGCGCCGAGGGAGAGCCGATTGAGGTCGGCATAGTTCGGTACGACGACCGGCGCGCCGGGCTGCGGCAAGTGCCAGGTGTTGGAATCGAGCGTCGAGGCGGTGAAGTTGCTTCCGTCGCTTCGCGCCAAGTGTTCGTACGCGCTCGAAAGATTGACGCGCAGGTTGCGCTTGCCGGCGTGCACGTCAAAGTCGGCGCCGGCGTTATACGCGGTATCGTCGAGCGAGAGCTGCGGCGTTTGCGTCGATGCGCCCGCCACATGACCTTCGAAGCCGACGCGACCCAGTTGCAGGTTGCGGTCGCCGGAATCGGTCGAAGAAGTAACCGGCGCACCGAAGGCCAGCGTTCCGGGCGCGGGCGAGATGTTCGGCCACGGCTCGACCGGCTGGTAGGCCGCGGTGAAGAGCGCGCTCGGCGCGTGCCGGCAAGGTCCCCGCAGTACTGGGCGTCGCCGGTGCGGCGAAGTGCGCGTCGCTACGCAGCAAACCGGCGTTCGCAGCTTGCGCCAAGTACGAAACGTCGTTAGCCGAGAGATCGTGCAGCGCGACCTGCGCCGGGCTGAAGCCTACCGCGGACGGCGTCGAGCCGTTGTAAGCGACTTTGCTAGGCGCCGAGCCGACGTGCAGCGCCATCTCGCGCAGCGGCGATTCGCTGGTGCGATCGCCAAAAGCGGCGGCAAAGGACGCGTTGGAGTCGGAAACCTCGCCGAAGAGGCGCAGCATGAGCGCCGATCCGAGATCGGCATGCCCCGAATTAGATGAGAGCGATTCGGCGCGAAGCACGGCAGAACACAGCACTACCGCTAGCGCTGCACTTGCCACGACGCCAACGACCCGAACCACCAAATCCTCCGCTCTGAGTGCGAACCCGCGCATTGCCATTGAAATCTAACCTTCCACGCGGGGCTTCTTACCTTGGAGGCCGAGGCTCGACTCCCCTTGCGAGGTACCGCCGGGCGATTAAAATGGCGGCGTAATCGTCGATCGGCCGGCTGGGGAGTTGGAGCCCGATCGGAACCAGCCGCCGCCAGCCGCGGGGTGGGTTCTCTTCGAAAAAGAGTGCCCGGGCGGCCCTGCTGGTCTCGTACTCGTCGACCCAATGGATGGGCGGACCGAGCTCGGCCAGCGCCGCTTTGACCGGCCGGGCGTTGGTGCCGCCGCCCAGCGCGATGGCGTCGATGCGGTGAGCGGCGAGAAGCTCGCGGACGCAAACTTGCAAGCGCTCGATCGGTACGATGCCGGCGGTCACGGCGCTGCCCGACGCGTCGACGACGGCGTAGCCCGCCTTGCTGCGGCCCGGGTCGATTCCCAGAACGGCGCTGCCGCCCGCCGTCACGGCTCTCGAGTCAGGACGATGACGATTGGAATGCTACCCATATGCGGATAGAAGTCCGCCGCCGAGAAGGCCGTCAGGACGTACGTGCCCGGCTTGGAAATGCGCTGCTGCATCTGTTGCGCGTCCGGAATCAGCTGCATTGCTGCGAACGTGCTGGCTAAAAACGACGGCAAGTGCAGCCGGCGCGCGGTGATCGAAACGTAGTTCTCGAGCTGCGCCAGCGCGATGCTGACGCTCGCGCCGCTGTGACCCGGTATCACCAGTTGAGCGATGACCTGGCCCTTGTCGAAGTATTTGATGTCGGGCGTCACGTTGATCGCAAAGTGGATCTCGTCGTTTTCGAAGAGATTCTGATCCGACGTGACGGTCAACATCGCGTTGGCTTGCGAGAGCTTCGCCGCCGTCGTGAGGTCGTTGGCGAGCCCGCGAAGCTTCTTGTCGGCGTCGGGCGGAATCGCGTACGGCCGCAGACCGAGTCTCGGATAGGTCGCATTGACGTACTTTACGGCGAAGAAGTAGTAGTCGCGTATGGTCGAAAGGCGCTGCGACGCCGTGGCCGACTGCGCGATGTTTCGATAGAACGGAACCATGAGCGTGTCGACCGGAAAGACGAGCCGGCCGCTGTTCACCTTCGTTTCGAGATCGCGCTGCCGCGTTTGCAGCTCGGCAATTTGCGCGTTCAGTGAGTTAAGTTTAAAGAAGGCCGTCTTGACCTGCTCCGACGCAAAGATCGCTCCCAGCGTAACGACCAGCGCGATGATCACGCCGGTCGCGATGGCGACGATCGTCGACGTGTAACGCGGACGTATTCCGAACAGACTGAGCCGCCGCCGCCCGACCTGATGGCCGACCCGATCTCCGACGTAGGCGACCGTTCCGGCCAGGACCATCACCAGCGCGACGTTGCCGATGCCGCGAACCATCTCCACGAGGTTCATACCGAAGCCGCGCGTCGCAGCCGGCCGAGGCCGATGGCCGTAAAGAGAATATTCGGCATCCACGCCCACAGCCACGCCAGCGAGAGCAGCGCTTCGCTGGCAAACGAGCAGATCGTCATCACGACGTAGTAGACGAAGACGATGGCCAGCGACAAACCGAAGCCGAGACTGGTGCTGCCGCTGGTGCGAATGGAGCGAAGCCCGAACGGAATCGCGATCAAGATGAAGACGAAGCATGCGAAAGGCCGGGCGAGCTTCTCCTGATAGACCGTCACGTACTTGCGGCGCTCGTTCTGAGTTAGCTGGCCCGAGCGGACGACGTCGGCGATCTGGGAACGGCTCATGTTTTCGGGATCGTCGTTGCTCATGCGCTTGACGAGACCGGTTGGATTCTCGCCGATTTCGACCTCCTGTTGCGGGATTTTCGGCTCGGCGAGCGTGGTGCCGTCGGGGTTGAAGCGGTAGACGCTAGAGTTTTCCAGCGTCCACTTATCGGCGGTGAACTCGGCCCGGTCGGCGAAGACGATCTGACGCGGCTCGTTGTGGTTGTCGTACTGAATCAGCGTTACGTGCAGCAGCGCGCGCGAGTTCGGTATCGTACGCGGTGGCGATCGTCACTTGCCGGCCACCGCCCGGAAGCGGTGCCGACACCGTCAGATCGCGGTTGAAAGCGCTGACGTGCTTGATGACGTCGTACTCGATCTCGCTGAGCTGGCTGTTGGCGTACGGCACGACGCCCTCTTGCAGCAAATACGTGACGAACGACATGAGGATGCCGACTGCGAGCAGCGGCGCGACCATGCGCGCGAACGTGATTCCGGCGGCTTTCATCGCCGTCATTTCGCTCTCGCCTGAGAGCCGCTGCACGGCGAGCAGCGTGCCCAGCAGCAGCGCCATCGGAATGACGAGCACGACGTCGCCCGGCAGCGACCACAAGAAAACGAGAAGCGCCGCCCAGATCGGCGCGTGTTCGTTGCTGACCAGCTTGCCGATATTGAGAATCTCGGTCGCGGCAAAGATCAGGGTGAAGGCGGAGAGACCGAAGACGAACGGACCGGCAAGCTCCGTCAGCATGTACCGGTCGAGAATCGTCAGTCTTATAGCCGAAATCCCTCGCCGAGATAGAACTGCCGCGCGATCGGCGAGTCCAAGACTTCCTGCGCCGAACCGGAGACTTCGATGCGCCCGTTATTCAGAATGTACGCACGGTCCACGATGGCCAGCGTCTCGCGAACCTGATGGTCCGTGATCAGTATGCCGAGCCCGCGATCGCGCAACTGGCGAATCATCGCCTGAATGTCGGCCACGGCGATCGGATCGATTCCGGTGAACGGCTCGTCGAGTAAGAGAAAAGACGGCTGAATCGCCAGAGCGCGTGCGATCTCGACGCGCCGCCGTTCGCCGCCCGAGAGACTGTCGCCGCGCGCGTCGATGAACGCTCTCAATCCGAACTCTTCGAGCAGCGCCGGCAGACGGCGCTCGCGTTCGTCGTGCGACACGCCGTTCTGCTCCCAGATCAATCGAATATTATCGCCGACCGAGAGCTTTCTAAAGATCGAGTTCTCTTGTGCCAGGTAGCCGATGCCGTTACGCGCCCGCGCGTACATCGGCGCCGACGTCAGCTCGATCTCGCGCTCGCCGTCTTCCAAGGCAACGCTGCCTCCGTCGGGCTTGACCAAACCCACGACCATATAAAACGTCGTCGTCTTGCCGGCGCCGTTGGGCCCGAGCAGACCGACGACCTCACCGGTTTCGACCTCGGCCGTAACGCCGTTGACGACGGTACGCTCGCCGTAACGTTTGACGAGTCCTCGCAGTTTAATCGCTGATTTTTCGCTCATCGCATTCGTATGTGTGTCAGTGAAATATCGGAGTCGAAGCTCGACCCGGTCGCACGAAAGCCTTTGGGATCGGTAACGATGACGTTGCCGTCCCCGTGCAGCATTCCGACGTCCCTCAAGTACTCGAGACGATCGCATTGCAGGGTCGTCCCCGACGACGTGTGCGCGACGACGCCGCCGAGCAAGGTCACCGTTTTGGTCGTCTGATCGACGACCGCTTGCGGCGCGGTCGCCGCAACCTTGGCTCCCTTGGGGTCGACGAAGGTCACTCGCGCGTCTTGAAAGACCGCGCGGGCGCTGCCTTGCGGGCCTCGGCTCTCGTACGAGCTGGCGAGCAAATCGTAATCTACGCGGTTGTGGACTTGCTGAATGAGATGAACGGGCCGCTTGGCGGTGCCCTTGCCGGTAATCTTCAACACCAGCGGCGTAGACGTCGGGTGCGCGGGCGCTCCACGATGGCGCCGGGGTGGCCTTGGGCGGCTGCGGATTGCACCCGGCCAGTACCCAGAGGCCGGCGGCCGCTACCGCGCCGAGACGTCGCATTGCCCCTCGACCGTCGGGCCGTTCTCACCGCCTGCGGCCGCGGCTAAAGCGAGTCCCATCGTCGGCATCCACAACCCGAAAATCACAACGCTCACGGTATCGATCAGCCCTTGCACGGCGACGCCGATCAGTCCCGCCGTTACGCCGAGCGCGAGGAACGCCGCCGGCGCCGGCGCTCGCGCGAGCCGGCCGCGCAGCTCCGAAACAAAGCGCCATATCGTCCAGGCTATCGTGCAGATCCCGACGATGCCGAACTCGGCAAGAAACGTGAGATAGAGCGAGTGCGCGTGGAAGGCAGTTGCGTCGGCATCGGGGCCGTGCACGACCGCGTAAAGATGCGAGAAGTTGAACGGCCCCACGCCGGTCAGCGGAAAACGATCGATGATGCCCTCCGCCGCCTTCCAAATCGCGAGCCGGGTGTAATCCTCGCTCGGATTGTGGTGCGCGTTGAAGAGCGCGAGAACCGCCAGGACTCCCGCCGCGATGACCGCGGCTGCACCGGCAGCACCGTGGCGCGTTCGGGTCGCGACCAAAAAGGCCGCCGCGGCGGCAAAGCCCATCCAGCCGGCGCGTGAATAGGTCATCACGAGTGCGACGATGCCGATGGCGAGCACGATCCAACTGGCGGTTCGCAGCGCCCGCGTGCGTCCGACCTGTCCGAGCACGTATGCAACCGGCAACAGCACGATCAAATAACCGGCCAGCTCGCCGGGAAGGACGAACGTCCCTGTGGCCCGACCGTGCGTGATAGCGTACTGCAGCGGCGGATACCGCAGCGCGACCATCGCGATAGCGGCCGCCGCAGCGACGCCGCCTGAGACGAGATAGCCCCAAAAGAGCGTCGTTGCCACGTTGCGATCGCCGTAGAATCGTGCGATCGACGCCTGCCAGACGATCGGCATTCCGCCGATGAACGTAAAGAGCAGTCCCGAGCTCGGGTCGAATCCGACGACGTCGGCGAGAAGTCCGGCGCCGAATACGGACAGGAACGGCAGCAGCAGCGGCTGCGTGCCGGGCGCGCGATAGCGCACGAGCAGCGAAATGGCGTAGACGGCCAGTAACGCGCAGAGCGCGAGAACGGCATAGGTCAGCGGTCGCGGAACCAGCGATACTCCGGGAAACGCCACGCCGGTCAGCGCGATGAAGCTCGGAAGCAGCGGAACGATCGCGTACATCAACGCGAGCGCCGCCGGCATCAAGCGCCGCATGGTACCACGCCGATCAACGATGCAATGCGCCGCGCGATACGCGACGCCGCGCCCGGTTCGCCCATGCGCTCGCGTCCCGTCTCGCCCATCCGTCGCCGCAGCGCCGGATCGGAAAGAATACGTTCGACGCCGGCCACCGCATCGTCGAGCCGTCCGGAAAATACGGCGAGCGCATCGCCGAGCAGACCGCGCTGTCGCCGGCGGTACCATCGCATCTTGCGTCCGCCGTCACGCTCGAACGCTACGACCGGCACGCCGGCCGCCGCGGCCGCTTCGTTTGCCGTCCCCGCTTGACCGAGCACGAGCGCGACGCGACGAAGCACGGGGCCGAGCGAGCCGCTCCACGCGCGCACTACCTCGCGCCCGTCGCGCGACAAGACGAACGGAATCGATTCGTCGCGCTGCGGGCGCACCTGCCAACCCGCGCGCTCCGCGAGGCCGGCAAAGCGTTCCCAGCTCAACCCGCGCGCGACCGATAGCACCGCTCCCAGCGCGGAATGTCTCGCGGCAAGCGCGTCGGTAACTTCCAACAAGAAGGCCGCATCCGCGTACGCGCTTTCGCGGCTTCCCGGAAAGATCGCCAGCGCGGGATCGAATCCGCTTACGGCGCGCAGCGCTTCCGGCTCGTCGGGAACGTCGAACAAGTCGACGATTGCGTTGGCCGCCGGCTCCATCGCCAGCCCGTGGTCGCGCAGAGCCGAGGCCGTCGGCTCGTCGCGTACGAATCGCGCCTCCGCACGAGCGAGAATGCGTTCTTCCACCGGGCCGTACGCTGCCACGCGGACGCTTTTGGCCGTACCGACGAAAATGGTGCGTGCGTGCGCCAGTAGGGCCATCGTCAAGACGTAGGTGTCGCCGACCGCGATGACGGCGTCGTACGATCCTCGCGCGTGCCGCAGAAAGCGCGCCTGCGCCCACGTCAACGCCGGCAGCCCGGCAGCGAAGTCGCGCGCCAGATTGCGCAGGTTGCCCATCGCGATGAGACCGCCGCTCGGCATGCTGCGCCGCGGGCCAACCTCGTGCATCGTTTCGTGTCGCGTCTGTCCGACCAAACCCAGATGGTCGGCCCGCACGCTGGGAACTAACGAGCGAAGCTCGTGCGCGATTCGCTCGGCGATGGCCGCTTCACCGTGACCGTTGGTGACGAAGAGCACGCGGTTCACGCGGCATTCAATAGCGGAACGAGGGCGAAATCGGCGAGCGTAAAGCGGCGCCGCTGCGCGTCGTAGCCGAGCTCGCTGCGCGATACGAAGCGGCCGTACGGTCCGGCGTGAACGATCGGTACGTCGCCGACGTAGCGCGGCGCTTCCAGCGTGTCGTGACTATGACCGCCGAGCAGCAAGTCGATGCGCGGAACGCGCCTGGCCAGCTCGGTATCCAGGGAAAGACCGACGTGCGAGAGGACGACCAGCATCTCACCGTCGGTTAAACCTCGCGCGTAGGGTTCGACTGCGTCCCACGGATCTATAAAACGCCATCCGAAGACTCGTTCCCACGGGCTGCCCTGCGGATACTGCATGATCAAGCAGGCCGAGCACGTGGATTTTGGCCGGTCCGGCCGGATCGCCGGCCGTAAACTGCAGCGAACGCGCGAACGGCAACGGACGGCCCTTTACGTCCTGCAAATTCGTACAGACCAGCGGGTGGTGCATCTTGGCCGCGCGCGCCCGCAAGAGCCCGAAGAGGTAGTGAAACTCGCGATTGCCGATCGCTTGCGCGTCGTAGCCGGCCGCATCGAGCTCCGCCATCATCGGCTCGTTGCGAAAATAGAGGCTCTGACTTCCGCGCAACGAGTCGCCGCAGTCGAAGAGCAGGCCCGGGCGCTCCATCGCGCAAGCGCCGCAGCGGTGCCGCAATGCCGCGGTGGTCGTGCAGATCCGACGTGTGATAGATGCGTATCACGAGCGTTCGCGCAACCTCGACGGCATATTGCGCGCAGCGTTGGAGTGCGTCGGCCGGCCCGAGTGCGGCCCGCAGCTCGACGAAATCGGCGTACTGCCGGGCGGGGTCGCGCATCAAGGCGTCGAGCGTCTCGGCCAGCCGCTGCGGCGTCGCCGCTTCCTGCAGCAGCTCGGGGACGACCTCGCGCCCCAAGACGAGATTGGGCAGGGTGATGTAACGATGCCTGATCATTCGGTGCCCGTACCAGATCAACGCTTTTGGAATCACGTAGATGGCCACGGTGCAAACGCCGAGCAGCGCCGTCTCCAACACGGCGGTTCCCGACGCAACCCAGGCGCCGTCGGCATCCTCAACGGCGCGCACTCACGCCGCGCGCGATGCTCGCGCCGCTCAATCCTTCGCTCGCGATCGCGGCGGCAATCTTACGCTGCGCACGGTCGTCGGCGGCACCGAAGACGCCGCGCAACTTCGGACGCATTTCGCGCAGCGCGCGAAACGCCGCGATCATCACCGGAATGTGGCGGCGCAGCTCGCCGCCGCGGCTGCCGGGAAGCATCGCCACGAGACCGCCGTCGGGCGGCGGCGCCGCTCGCAGCGGACGCATTGCGTAACGGCTCGCGAGCGGATGTCCGAAATAGGCGATGCGGCAACCTAAACTCCGGTAGAACTCGTACTGATGCTCGAATGCCGTGACGGGATAGGTTACGCTGCTGACGGTTCGCGCTTTCTCGGCGTTGTCGAGCCACGTTCCGGGAGGAAAGACGTCGACGATCGGACCGCGGTAGCCGATGCGGCGCAGCTGCTTCGCGAGCCGGAGGTTGAAGACGCCGAAGTCGACCATCACGACCAAATCCGGCTTCGTCTTGGCGATGTGCGATGCCGTCAACAGCATCGCGGCAAGCAGCTTCGGAATGCGTGGAATGGCCGCCGCGGGTCCCATGCTCGCCCACCCGGTGTGATCGCGCCAGAGCGTAAAGCCGGCGGCGCGCATCCGCTGCGAACCAATGCCCTCAAACTGTCGCCTCGGGATCGATGTCGCGAATCGCCTCGGCAAGCAGAATGGCAATCGCTTCGCCCGAAGGTTCGCCGGTCGAGAAGAAATATCTCACGCGCTTGGAAGGACGCCGGCGCTACGTTGGGATTTTGAGAACGCCGCGTTCGGATGGGGCTTCGAGAAAGGCGATGATCTCGCGACCTGGCGCGGTTTCCACTTGCTCCTTCATCGCTTCTATGGCTTGCGATACGTTGTTTTTGGGGTTGTACAGGTGCTTGTAGAAGCGTTTCATCTCGTTGCGTTCTTCGACGGTGAAGCCGCCGCGGCGCAGGCCGACGCTGTTGAGGCCGTAGGGCTGGCACGGATTGCCTTCGACCAAGAAGAACGGCGGCACGTCTTTGATCACCTTGCTCATTCCGCCGATCATCGCGTGACGCCCGATGCGGGTGAACTGATGAACGCCGGTCTGCCCGCCGATGGTCACGTAGTCGCCCACGGTGACGTGGCCGGCCAGCTGCGCTAAGTTGCTCATCGTCACGCCGTTGCCGAGAACGCAGTTGTGGGCGATGTGAACGTAGGCCAAAAGGAGGCAGTCGCTGCCGACGGCCGTGACTTCGTCGTGACCGGTGGCGCGCTGAATACTGACGTACTCGCGCAGAACGGTCCGGTCGCCGATGCGCGTGTAGGCGCGCTCGCCGCTGTACTTACGGTCCTGCGAGGCCGCGCCGATGGTCGAGAACGGATAAAGGAGGCAGTCTTCGCCGATCTCCGTCCATCCGTTGACGACGACGTGTGCCTGAAGTACCGAGCGCGCGCCGATCGATACGTGCTCTCCGACGATGCAGTAAGGGCCGATCTCGGAGTCTTTTCCGATCTCCGCGCCGGGATGGACGATCGCGGTAGGATGTAGCATCGGGTGCCGAACCTATACGTGCAGCACGCTGGCGTCGGTGCCGAACATTCGCGGATCCGAAGCAATCGAGAACATCAGCTCGGCCGAGCACGCGAACTGCCCTTCGACTTTTGCCTCGGCTGCGACCCATCCGATGTTCCGCTTGTGGCGCAGCATCGTCACTTCCATGTCCAAACGATCGCCGGGAACGACCGGGCGCCGGAACTTCGCCTTGTCGATGCCGGCCAGATAGGGCGTCTTGCGGGAGAACTCGCCGGGCTCCAAAATCATGGCGCCGCCGAGTTGGGCGAGCGCCTCGATCATGTAGACGCCAGGCAGCACCGGATTGCCGGGAAAGTGACCGGCGAAAATTTGCTCGTTGTACGTGACGTTCTTGTATCCTCTCACGCGAACCATCGGTTCGAACTCGAGAATTCTGTCGACCAGCAGCATCGGATAGCGATGCGGCAATCTTTCGAAGATGGCTCGGATATCGAGTACGGTCACACCTTTCTCCTATGCGGACTCGACGGGCAGCAGCGCGCGCAGCTCGACGCGCGAGCGCCGCGTGAAGTCTCGTGCCCGCTCTTAATAGCGACGATCTCACATTTCGGCCACGCGCCGAGCAGCGCAAGATCGCCGATTAAATCCAGCACCTTATGCCGCACCGCTTCGTCGGGCCAGCGCAAGGGCTGCAGCGGTCCGTCGGGACCGAAGACTAATGCGTTCTCCAAGCTTCCTCCGCGCGCCAGTCCGCGAGCGCGCAGCGCTTCGATCTCGTGCAGATAGCCGAACGTGCGCGCGGCGGCAATCTCGCTGCGATAGCGCTCCGGCTCGACCGTACTGCAATAATATTGCGCTCCAACCGGCGCCGGAAAGTCCGCGACGAAACGCACGCTGAACTCGCCGGCGGGAAACGCGGCGATCATTCGGTCTCCGGAACGCACGTAAGCCGGCCGCTCGAGTTCCAAGACGCGGCGCGGCCGCGACTGCGGTGCCAGACCGCAAGCGTCGATGGCGGCGGTGAAGTAGGCCGCGCTGCCGTCGCAGACGGGAATCTCGGGACCCTCGACGTGGATCTCCGCATTGCTTACGCCCATCGCAAAGAGCGCCGAGAGCAAGTGTTCCGTCGTCGACACGCGGACGCCGTCGCTCCCCGAGGACGGTTGCGCGCGCGGTGTCGACGACGCGGTCGGCGGTCGCTTCAAAGCGTCTGCCTTCGACGACGAACGAAAACCCGCTATCGGGTTGCGCTGGGCGAACGTCGACGGTTGCAGGCTCACCGGTGTGAAGTCCGATGCCTTCGAAGTGCAAGCTATCGCGGAGCGTCGCCTGCATCATCGGGCGTTACTCGCCCTGGCGCGAGCGCGAGCGCGAACGCTCCAGAGCTTCAACACGATCGAACAGCTTTGGCAGCCTGCGAATCATGACCTCTCGACGAAGATCGTCGCGATGGTCGAGCGCCGGATTTCCGGAGATGGTTGCACCGTCGGGGACGTTGCCCCGAACGCCCGCACGACCCCCGATCGTAACCCGCGAACCCACCGTGATGTGTCCGCGAAAACCGGCCTGTCCGGCCACTTTCACGTAGTCGCCGAGTACCGTCGTGCCGGCGAGTCCGGTCAGCGACGCGATGACGCAGTGCTTGCCGATGCGGCAGTTGTGTCCGATCTGCACCAGATTGTCGATCTTGGTGCCGGCGCCGACGTGCGTGCTTCCCGTCTGCGCGCGATCGACGCACGTATTGGAGCCGATCTCGACGTCGTCTTCCAAGCACGACGTTGCCGACTTGCGGGATTCGTTCCGTTCGGCCGTCGATGAAAGTCCAGCCGAAGCCGTCGCTGCCGATCGTGCACCCGGGATGCAGAACGACGCGATCGCCGATTCGGCAGCCCGCCATCAAACGCGCGCCCGGATGGATCCACGCCGACTCGCCGACGACGGCGTCCTCGCCGACATACGCACCGGCACCGATAACGCTCCCCGATCCAATCGCGGCGCGGATTCCCGACATAAGCATTTGCGTCGACGTAGACGTCGCCGGCAAGAACGGCATCCTCGGCAACGACCGCACTCGGATGGCGGAACGGACCGCGCGGCCGGGGCCGCTGCAGAGCCCGTAACACTTCGGCCAACGCGTAGCGAACGTTCTCGACGACCAGCAGCGGCTTTCGCCGGCGCTTCGGTTGCGAGCGCGCCCTCGACCAAGACCGCAGCCGCGCCTCCGCTCAAAGCCGCGGCGAGATACGCTTCGCTGGTTGCAAAAGTTAGTGCGTCGCGCCCGCGTCGTCGACCGCAGCGACGCGCTCGATTTTAACGCTGCCGTCGCCGACGACCCGTCCGCCGAGCCGTTTGGCCAATTCTTGCAGCGTACCGAGCATAACCGTAACGTCGTGCCCGCTAGGTACCGGGCGTGGGCGTCGCCTTCTCCGTAATGTTGAGCGCCTTCTCGACGTCGGCGGTGATGTCGACGCCGCCGTAGCCGATGCCTTCGCGCGTCAAAACGAGCTTCAGATTCCGCTGCTGCGCGATCTTGCCGGCGGCATCGCGGATCTGCTGCGACAGCTTATCGGTCACTTTGGCGTACTTCTGCTGCAGCGCGGTCGCGTCGAGCGTCTTGCGCGCGTTGCTCTCCCGCCTCGACGAGATCGACTTCTCTTCCGAAAGCAGCTGATTCTGATAGCCTTGGTATTCGGGCCAGTTGCTTACGATGCGCTGCACGTCCACCAGGCCGATGGAGCTTTGCGCCCCGCAGCCCATCAGCATCGCCGCGATCGCGAGCAGTAGTAGGTGCTTGTACTTTTTCACTCGTGTTGGCTTTCCACGTCCTTGATCACTTGGTTGGTCATATCGTAGCCGCCCACGGCGGCGCGAACGTTAACGAAGACGACGGCGAAGCCGCTATCTTTGGCGATCCGCGCAGCGTCGCGCTGAACCTGAGCGACGATTTGCCGGTAGAGGTCGGCGCGCCGTTTCTGCAGCGAGTCGAGTTCCTTCGCGGCCGCGCCGGTTGCGCCTACGTCGGCCCCGTGCAGCGCCGCGAATTGCCGGTCGAGGTCGGTCTTGGTGGCATTATAATCGGCGATGGTCTTGTTCGCCTCGGCTTGAAACTGTCCGACGAACTGCTTGTGAATCTGAGCGATTTGGGCGGAGACCGCCGGCGGCAGGTTACGTCGGAGCCGGCGCCGGGGCCAGGCTGCGCAGCTGTGCCGACACCTCGTTGCGATGTTCGGCCAGCTTTGCCTGCGTCTGAGCTTGGATCGCGCCGACTTGCGAGCGAATCTGGCTGGAGGCCTGCGCGTCCAGCTGGGCGTGGTAGGCGCGAAGCGTTGCGGCATCGGCGTTGCGCTGAGCGGCGACCGCGGCGGTCTCCTTCTCGTTGATCGCGGCGAGTTGCGACTCGGCCTGTTTGCGCGCGGCAGGGTCCATGGCCAGATTCGAGAGGCGCATCTTGATCGCCAGGCGCGCCGACGCATCTTGCTGCGTCAAGCGCAGCGCGAGGTCGGTCTCGTTTTGCTGCAGTTGCTCGGCTTTGGCGCGGTATTTTGCCGCCGCCTGGGTTTGCAGCTCTCTGGCAATCGACGAGCTGGCGGCATTGTCTTGCGCGATCACGTTTTGCTGGTAGGCCATGTAATCGGCAGTTGGCGGCGCGCGCCGCGTCCTGCGCTTGCCGGGCCGATTCGCCGCTCATCTGCTGCGCCGACAGCGCACCGTTACCGCGAATGCCGGCTGCCGCCAGCGCCCCGCGGACGGCACGGCTCTCGCGATCGGCATAATCGCGTTCTTTTTCGGCGAGAATCTTATTGGTGCGAATCTGCGCGGCGCGCAGCTCCTTGTTGAGCTCCACCGTCTGCGCGGCGATCTGCCGCGCACCGAGCGGAACCTTGTGCGCGGTGGACTGAAGGTCGATCGCGGCAATCGCATCGTCGATCTGCGACAGTTGCGGATAGAGCGGATGGTGCTTCACGACATCGTCGATCCGCACGTACCCGGTTCCGCGAATGGCGCTCGAGTGGACGTTCGGTCCGCAGCCGCCGAGGATTAGCGCCGCCGCCACGCTTGCGAGCGCCGCCGTCGCAGCGCGCCGTACCTGCCGGCCGTTATTTATTGAGCGCACTTTGGACATCCGCGGTGATGTCCATGCCTCCGTAAATCACGTCGGCCTTGTCCAGAACGAGCATCAGGTTCTTTTTGCGCGCGACGTCCGTTGTGGCGGCGCGAGTCTGATCGACCAGCGGCTTGAGCAGTTGGTCCTGCTTGTCGGCGATTAGCTTGTTGTACTCGGTGAGGATCTGGCGCTTGTCGCCGTCGTTCTTGGCCTGCGCGACTTTGGCCGAGTAGAGTTGCCGCTGCGTCGCTTCGTATTGGCTCATCGCCGTATTAGCCGACTGGACTTTGGGAATTCCGTCGAGGGCCTGTTGATCCACGTAGCCGATCTCGGAAGGCGGCGGCGTTGCGGCGGGCGCTTGAATCGCCTGCGGGCTGGCGAAAATCGTTTCGACGTCCTTGGTGATGTCCTGACCGCCGTAGATGACTACTCTCTTGTCGACGACGACGGAGAGATTGCGCGTGGCCGACACCGCGGCGATCGCCAGCTGTGCGCGCTGAAAGAGCGGTCCGACCACGTCGCGCTGCCGGTCGTTGAGCCGTTGCTGAAACTGCAGCGCGATCTGTTGGCGCTCCGCGTCGGTGCGGGCCTTGCGCAGCTGCGCGTTGTACTGCGCGTCGAGCTGCGACTTATACGACGCCAGCTGCCGGTTCGCGCTGACGAAGACCGGCAAATTCGCGACGTCGGCTTGATCGATGTAGCCGACGTCGGTCAGGTCCGCGGCGATCGCGCCGGGGGTCGTCGTAATTGCGAGCAGCGCGGCGGCGCCCACAAGGGCCGCTGATCGAAGTTTCATGATTGCCCTCTTCGGCGATGGCATCAGAAACTCTGTCCGATGCCGAAGCTCGTGTGCGTGCCGTAGAGACCTTTGGCGAAGTCGATTCGGACGGTGCGCAGTCCAAGCTGCGGCACGTCGAAGCGCACTCCGAACCCGGCATCGCCGTAGAGGGCCCAGTTCGCGGGATATCCGGTTATCCGGTTGGTGTACGGATTCAGCAACGGGTAGGCTCCTCGAATATGGTAGTCGAGCTCGTCGACGAAGACGGCCAGCGTTATTCGACGATCCAGCGCGATCGGCTGGCGCAGCTCGATTTGGCCCAGATACGCATTGGTAGCGTAGAAGACGGTATTATAGCCGCGCATCTGCTGGTCGGAGAACGTGAAGAGCGAGCTCGGCGGAATTATGCCCGACGAGAAATAACCGACGGCGTGCACGCCGATCGTCCCATCTTTGAGCACCGGGAAGAACTTCGCCAAATCCAGCGTGCTCTGCGTGTACGAGAAGTTCGAACCGAGCGCCGGCGCGGAGAGCGTCGAGTTCAGCAGCGCCTTGACGCCTTCGCGCGGATTGAAGGGGTCGTCCAGCGTGATCGATTGCACGCTCACTCCGGCCGTATTCAAGTTGTACGGCGATCCCGGTGTTGACGTTGGCGATCGACGAGGCCGCGATACCGAAGGAACCGCCGTAACTCGTGGTCTGGGAGTTGATCGGTCCCGGTGTCGGCCCGGTAACGATGTTCGGTGCGTTGCCTTGGAAGTAGTACGGCGACGGGACGGTCGTGTTGTAGCGAATCTTTTCGCCGGTCAGCGCCAGCGTCAGGATCGTGTAGTCGCTTAACCGGCGGCCGATGTTGCCGGTGACGCCGGTCGTGCTCGAGGTGCTGGTCGCGACGATGTTGGGAACCTGCGACGAGTTCGAGCCCGAGTAAAGCGTGACCGGAATCGGCACGTTTGGATTGCTGACGACCGAAGCTTCCGCCGACGCTGTAGACCGGATAGTAGTAGGTCGCGTGATTGGTGAAGATCGATCCGCCGGCGCTATACTTCATGCCCTGCGGCGTATTCGAGAGGTACGGAATCGAGAGGGTGAGTTGAGCGATGCCGGTGCGCGCGCCCTCCTCGAACTGAATGCCGGCCGAGTTGCCGGTTCCGTGAAGGTTATTGTCGGAGAAGCCCAGCGTCGCGTACAGGCCCTGACCGGTGATGCCGCCCGAGTATCCAAAGCCCAGCGAGGCCGTGGCCGTGCGCTGCTCGGTCACGTGCCAGACCAGGGTGACGTCCTGCGGCTTCTTGGGGTCGGGACCGGGGCGAACGTCCGGCTCGACCTTGGAGAAAAAGTTCAGCGCGTTGAGGCGCTCGTAGTCGCGCTTGATCGCGTCGGTGTTGAGGACCATGCCCGGACGCTCGCGCAGCTCGCGGCGGATCACCTGGTCCTTGGTGCGCGTGTTTCCGGTGACTTCGACGACCGCGATGCGGGCGACGTAAATGTCGTACTTGACGTCGGCGGTGCCGGCCTTGAGATCGATCGACGACGGGACGATGCCGCCCTCGAAGTTGCCGATCTCGAGGTGGAAGCGATTCTCGTAGATCTTTCTGAAGCGCCTTATAATCGGCGTCGCGCACGGCGTCGGAGTAGACGCTCCCGCTCTTGAGCGTGAGGAACGGCAGGATGATCGGCGGCGGGAAGAGCGGATCGCCGCCAATGATGATGTTCCGGACGACCAAGCCTTCTTGAACCGTCAGCGTCAGAACGCCGGTCTGCGGACTGAGGTTGATGTCCTTGACGTGCGTCGGCAGCTGACCGCCGTAGCCGATACGCTCGTAATAGTTATTGATCTTGAGAACGTCTTGACGGAACGTGTTCGTGTTAAAGACTTGACCGACGGAAGTATCCATCAGCGCGAGCAAGGTATCGCTGGGCACCTTGGCATCGCCGGTGAAGTCGATTTTGGTGATCACCGGGTTCTCGACGACGCGATACGTGATCGCGATGCCGTTCGGGCGCTGCCGAACCAGCGGCGGCGCGATGTCGGAGAAGAAGCCCAGGGCGTTGATCCGAGCTAAGTCGCCCTGAACGACCTTGGGGTCGTACGGCTGGCCCGGCCGCGCCGCGATCACCGACATGATCGTTTGCGTCGGGACGTGGAGATTGCCGGTCACGTCGACTGAGACGATCTTCTGTGCCGTCGCTGCGGCTGCGGGCACGGGGCCGAAAGCGGCCACCGCGAGCAGGGCCAGCGCAACGGCGACGTACCATCTCATCGCGCCGAAGCGCCGCGCGGGGTCGAAGCTCATCCGATAAAAGTCAATCCTCAAAATGCCAAGGGGGACCGGTGCTAAGCGAGGTGCGCCGCGCGCAGGAAATCGCCCGCGGTCCGGCACGCCCTGTTCCGCCCGCCTTCGCCGGGGTCCTTGCTCGTTCGAGAAGCCTGAATCTGCGCTTAACCTTAATGATTTCACGGAAAATAATGTTGAACGGTGAGGCTGAAGCCGCTATTAGAGATTAACGGCTGGCCGAGCAGATATCCGACGTTGTACCCAACCGGCGAACCGGGCGACTGCAGCAGCTTCGTCGGGCCGCTCTGATAGTAGAAGTTGAGCAGCGCCGACGTGGTGGCGTTGGGCTTGGTGATGAGGCCGAACGATTGGACTTGGGGCACGCCGAACGTCACCGCGTAGACGGCGCTCACCGATTTGCCGAGGACGCGGGTCGCGCTGACGCCGACGTTGCCGTAGTAGCCGAGCGTGAGGTTGACGCTCGAAAGGCCCAGCCCTTGACCGAGCGAGCTCTCCAGCGGCGCCAGCAAGCCGGCGGTGAACTGGGCGTTGAGGATATTGAAGGCTTCCTGACCGACGGTAATCGAGCTGTTCTGCGCGACGCTGACGTCGGGAATGGGCGAGAGCGTCCCTAGCGGCGTGATGCCGTTGGGGTTTTGGCGCGCCAGCATCGACTGCCGGCTATAGCCGATGCCGCTGACGAAGCCGCCGAGCGGCGCGATCAGCGCCAAGATCTGATCCTGTGTATAACCCGTCGGATTGGTGGTGAAGCCGACGCGCAGCCCTTGGATCGGACCGTCGACGGTAATGGTGATCTCGGCACTTCCGTACGGATTGCGGACGCGGTCGGGATCGGGATTGACGACCGTCGTCGTCGCAACCGCATGGAGCGTCGGCAGGACGCCGTCGGCCTTTTCGAAGTTAACGCTGCCCTCACGCACGCGAAACGCTCGGTCGAAATACGTCAGCGTTCCGCCGGTCGACTCAAAGCTGCCGTTGAGCGTCGGCGCCGCGAGCGTGCCGCCCAACGCTACCGCTCCCGTCGCGCCCAGATCCAGGCCGGCGCCGTAGCCGCTGCCGCGAACCCGCACGTTCTTTCCGGCGGTTGCGCGCAAATCGAAGGCGAGCGGCAGCGGAGGCAGCGACGCGCTTCCCCCGCCTTGCGCCGCTTTGACGAAGGACGCGAAAGCAGCGTCGCGTTGCTCAACGTGACGTCGCCGGAGAGCAGCGCGTTGGCTCCGGTACGCTTTTGCAGCGCCAGCGTGGCGTCGAGCGTTCCGCTGCCGTACGCCGGTAGATCCAGCGATGCGCCGCGCGCACTGCCTTTGAAGGCGAACGACGCGCCGCTCGCGCCGAAGCCGTTCGGAAAGTCGATGCGCCCCGAGGCTTGCACGGCTCCGTTCCCGACGCGCGCCGAAAGCCGGTCGATCGTCGCCGTCGTGCGATTGAAGGCCAGCGCCGCGGCCATCTGCGTAATCGGCGCGCGCTCCAGGTCGCTGACGTACGATCCGTTCGTCAGCGCGAATCGACCGACGATGGCCGGGCGGCGAATCGTCCCGGAAAGCCCGATATGGCCGTCGATCGATCCGCCGAGCTTGGTGTTGTTGCGCAGCGTGTCGTTAAAGACTGCCGGATCGAGTCCGACGATGTCGACGTCGAAGCTGACCGGCTGGTCGGGATCGCCGACGCGCAGCGGATTGAGCCGCAGCGGCACCGAGCCCGCTAACGTCGCCTCTCCGCGAGCGAACGTTACGCCGGCGTTTGAAAGCACCAGCGCGTTGTGCTGCAGGCGCACTTCGCCGAAAAGCGACGCGATCGGAATTCCGTACGCGCTCACCTCGGTAGCGTCGAAGCCGGCTACGAAGTTCGGCGACGCGTACGTGCCGCCGATCTGCAGCGTCGATTCGAACGAACCGCTCACCGGTACGCGGAATCGTGAAACGGCGTAGCTGAGCTGCGCGAGACGATCGGTCGTGGCGTGCACGCGCACGTCGAGCGGCGCGTCGGCGCTCAGGCCGAGCGTACCGGACGCGGTTGCGGTCAGGTCGGGCGTCGCCATCGCGGCGTTGTCGATCACGAAACGTCTGCCCGCCGTGTGCAACGAGAGCTCGGCGCGATCGAGCGTCAGCGGCCCGAGCGTTCCGCCGTTGACGCGCGCGTTGGCACGCAGATCCAGATTCGGATAACGCCCGTGAACCGTCGCGTCTCCCGACGCGCGCCCGGTGATCGGCACGCTCTGCATTCCCAGCGCCGGCATCCACAGCGAGAGATCGAGATTCTCGACGCTTGCTCCGAGATTGAACCGCGTGTTCGTCAGCATGGTTTGCCAGTCGTGGCTCGGCGTGAGCCCGATCGATCCGCGTGCCCGCAGCATCCCTTGCGCACCGCCGACGGCCAAATCGCCGTCGATGGCGTTTTTCGCGCTCGACCACATCGCCCGCGTATCGCCGATCGGCAAGTTGCGATAGCGGAATCCGCGCACGTCGATGTTGCCGCTCGAGGTAACGCGCGACCCCTTTGCATCGGCCGCGATTTTCACGCTGCCGTTTCCGTCGAGCGTGTCGCCCGTGTCGAAGAAGTTGTTGAAATCGGAGAGATCGGCGTGCGGCGCGTTGACGTCGATCTCGGTTTCGCCCGGCTGCGCCACCGCCGTGAAGCGCGCCGCGGTGGTTCCGACGACGACGGAACCTTGGTGGATGCTGACTCCGCGGTTACCGGCGGCGATCTGCGCGCTGGCGTCGACGAACGGCAACCCGTTGACGTCTCCGGCCGGCACCTCGACGTGACCGTCGATCGTCGGCGCGAGGCTGCGCCCGCCGACGCGCAAGCGCGCGTTGAACGATCCGTCGGTCATATAGTTGGGGAAGCCGAAGGCGTGCAGCGTTTTGGCGACTCGCGCCGCCGGGACTTCGGCGTCGAGCGCGTAGACGGGCGAACCCGACGTCAGCGAACCGATGGTTCCGTCGACGTGCGCGTAGGTTCCACCGACCGAACCGAGCATGCGGCGTAAGGCAACGGCATCGCCGGCGAGATGCACTTCGCCCGCGCCGGCGAGCGCGAAGTTCGCATGCGGCCCGACTCGACGACCACGCCGCCGTCGAAGGTCGGCGTCGGCGAACCGGCGGCTAAGTTCCCGGTTGCATAAAGACTGCCGGTCGTGAGCGGCAATCCGATTCCTCGCAATTGCGCCGCATGGAGCCGATTGGCGATCAGGGCGACGGCCGGGTCCGCCGGCGGCGCGATTCGGCGGCGCAAGCGAGAAGCTTCCGGCGGCGACGACGCGGCCGCCCGCGGCGCGCGCGTTCGCCGAGTAGATCTGCAAGCGGTCTTTTTCAACCGCAAGCGTCAAGCTCGCGCGTTCGATCGGAACGCCGCGCAGGGTGGCGTGATGCATCGCCAGGTTCGACCCTTGAACGACGATGCGATCTCCCGCGACGGCGATGCCGACCGGAGCCGGCAATACCGCCGTGCGCGGCGATCGCGCTGCCGAGAAACGGCTGCAAACCCTCGAAGGTTCCGGCGTAGTTCCCCAGCGCGACGAACTGCTGCGGCGAGAAACTGCCGCGACCGCCGAACGTTCCCCACGGACCGGTGGCGTGCAGCGAGTTGATCGCCGCTTGCGAGAGCGTGCCGCCGAAGCCGGCCTCGAGGCGGTCGAACTTCACGCCGGCGATCGTCGCGTCGTCGCCGGTAACCTTGCCGGCGAGAAAAATCTTCGCGCCGGCGCCTCCGCCGGCCAAGCTCGCGGCGACGCGGCGCGACGACATGGGCGGCATTTGCGGAAGCTCGAGTCCCGGAAAAACGGGATATGGCGGCGGCGGACGCATGCGCAAGTTATCGGCCTGCAACCAGAAGGCGCTCGTCTGACGCGGACGGTCCAGGATGTAGCCGCCGTCGAGATCTCCGCGCTCGGTGTGAAACCAGAACGGCTCGATGCGCGCGGTGCCGTTGGGATTCATCGAGACGAGCGCGGCGAGGCGCCCCACGCCGCGCGCAGACGCAGCGCTTCCGGCGACGTGAAAGAGCAAGTCGCTGCCCGTTGCCGCGGCGTCGACCTCGATCGGCTCGTCGCCGAGCATTTCGTCGAGATACGGCAGGCGGCGGCCGAGCCGGTGACGTGCACGGCGAAGTCGGAGCGCAGCGGCTTCCCGATTATCAGCGTTCCGCGAACCAGACCTCGACGCCGGCGTAGGAGGCGTGCAGCGGCACGAGCGCGACGACGCCTGCATGATAGACGACGCTGGCCGAGAGCGCGTCGAACGGTAGCGCGCGATACTGCGCGTGCGCTGCGGTGGCCCGCGCCACGATGACCGGGTCGTCGACCGGTCCGTCGACGAGCACGCCGAGATGCGTCGCGCCCGAGACCGGCTGATCGCGCATGAAGTCGAAGGCTCGGCGCAGCGCTCGCAGGTCGCCGGTTCCGGAGACGCCGACGCGCAGCTGCTGACGCCCCGTCAGCCCGCCGGTCAGATCGTAGACGCCGCCCTCGATGCTCAGCGGAATTCCGGCCAGCGTGGCGGTGGCGTGGCGCACGTAAAAGACGTTGTCGACCACGTGCAGCCGCGCGCGCACCGAGTCGATCGGAGCGGCCAGCGGCTGCAGCGCCAGCGGCCGCCCTCCATGTCGAGGCTCAAGCTGACGTGATACTCCGGCGCGACGTTGGGAACGACGTCGAGCGCGTAGATCTCGGCGTCGAAGTTTCGTGCCGCGCCGCGAAGGATGCGTACTGCGGCCGTATCGGCGAAGTAGTTCGCGAGCGCGCGCAGCGGAAAGACGCGGGCACGCGCGCGGTGATCGGCGTAGCCGCGAACGGCGTCGATCGCGCCCGTCGACGGTGAACGGATCGGAACGACGGCGCGTTTCGAACGCCCCACTCGCGTGATACTTGGTGACTGCGGCCGTGTCGATCTTGCCGCTCGACGTTGATGCCGCCGATGCGCATCGCTGCGCGCGCTCTCGTCGTAGGCCGCCGGCTCGCGCAGCTCGAGCCGCAGACCGCGCACGCGAACCGCAAAGGCAATCGGGACGGGATTGACGCGCGACGGAGTCCGGCGGGCGGCACGCCCACGGGAATGCTGACGTTGAAGCTTCCGTCGCGATAGCGCGTGATCGTCACCGTGGCGTCGCTTACCTCGATGCCAAGCAAGCCGAAGCGGTGGCGGCTGCCCGGCAAGAGGTCGCGCAGCGAATAGCGGACGGCGATTCGCGCGCGCGCGCAAAACGGGCGTCGAGCCGCGGTCGACGGCGACGTCGTGCAGCACGGCGGTACCGCCGCCGATGCTGACCGCGCCGATGGTCACGGCATAACCCGCGACGCGCGGAACGACTTGGATGGCAAAGCGCAGCAGCTCGTGGCGCTGCGCGATCACGATCCCGACCACGGCTGCGGCGGCCAGCAGGCCGATTGCAAAGCGCTTGCGCACGAGACCTTGAAGACTCTATACCGCTCGAGCCCTCTACGGCCCCGCCGAGCTAAGCAGGTTCTAAAGCAAGCGTATCGGCAGGGGACTTTCCGAAGCCTGCGGCAAAGCGGCTAGAGATCGAGGTTCTTGACGCTCTTGGCGTAGTCGAAGATGTACTGCTTGCGCGGCTCGACTTTGTCGCCCATGAGGTCGGTGAAAATCTGCTCGGCTTCGACCGCATCTTCGACCGTGATTTGCTCGAGCCGGCGATTGCCGACTTCCATCGTCGTTTCGGCCAGCTGGTCGGCGTCCATCTCGCCGAGCCCCTTGTACTGCTGGATCGTGAAGTCTTTGTCGTCGTCGCCGATGATGCGTCTTGTAGTCGGCGTCGTTGAACGCCCACCACTGCTTCTTGCCCTTGCGAATACCGTACAGCGGCGGCTGCGCGATGTAGACGTGGCCTTCTTCGACCAGCGGCCTCATCTGCCGGTAGAAAAACGTCAGCAGCAGCGTGCGGATGTGCGAGCCGTCGACGTCGGCGTCGGTCATGATGATGATCTTGTGGTAGCGCAGCTTGTCCAGGTTGAACTCGTCGCCGAAACCGGTCCCGAACGCGGTGATCATCGTGCGAATTTCTTCGTTGGCGAGCACCTTGTCGAGCCGCGCCTTTTCGACGTTGAGAATTTTACCGCGCAGCGGCAGAATGGCTTGCGTGTTCGGGATCGCGCCCGCCCTTGGCCGTGCCGCCGGCGGAGTCGCCTTCGACGAGAAAGAGCTCGCTTTCGGCGGGATTGGTGTTCTTGCAGTCGACCAGCTTGCCGGGCAGGCCGGAGCCCTCGAGCGCGTTCTTGCGGCGCGAGAGATCGCGCGCTTTCTTGGCGGCGTCGCGCGCGCGCTGCGCCTGCATGCATTTTTCGACGATGGTGCGCGCCTGTTTGGGATTCTCTTCGAAGAAGAAATCGAGACGCTCGGAGACCAAGCCCGCCACGATGCTGCGGACGTTGGCGTTGCCGAGCTTGGTCTTGGTCTGTCCTTCGAACTGCGGATCCTGAAGCTTGACCGAAACGACCGCGGTCAGACCTTCCATGATGTCGTCGGTCGAGAGCGAGTTATCCGACTCCTTGAGCATGCCGCGCTTGCGCGCGTAGCCGTTGATCGTCGTTGGTCACCGCCTGGCGGAAGCCTTGGAGGTGCATGCCGCCTTCGATCGTGTTGATGTTGTTGGCGTACGAGAAGATCTGGTCGGTGTAGGTGCCGGTATACTGCATCGCGACCTCGACGTCGACGCCGTCGCGTTCGGCGTGCGTGGAGATGATCGGATGCAGCGGGTCTTTCTTCTCGTTGAGCCACTCGACGAACGAAACGATGCCGCCTTCGAACTTG
The DNA here is from genome assembly GCA_963735845.1 of Vulcanimicrobiota bacterium. Taxonomy (GTDB): domain Bacteria; phylum Vulcanimicrobiota; class Vulcanimicrobiia; order Vulcanimicrobiales; family Vulcanimicrobiaceae; genus Cybelea. Next base: position 302,526 of record CAVTMN010000013.1, read on the forward strand.
TAGCTTCCGCTCGCGCACCGTCTTCGCCGCGCTCGTCGCGCAGCGTGATCGAGAGACCGCGGTTGAGAAACGCCAGCTCGCGCAGGCGCTTCTGCAAGATGTCCCAGTGGAACTCGGTCGACTTCGAACATCTTCGTGTCGGGCTTGAACCACTGCATCGTGCCGGTGCCCTCGGCTTTGCCGATCTTCTTGAGCTTTTGCACGGTGAGGCCGCGCTCGAACTTCATCTCCCAGAGCCAGCCGTCGCGCTTGACCTGCGTGATCATCCACTCGGAGAGCGCGTTGACGACCGAGATGCCGACGCCGTGCAGGCCGCCCGAAACCTTGTAGCCGCCCTTGCCGAACTTGCCGCCGGCGTGCAGCATCGTCATGACGACCTCGACGGCGGGCAGCTTTTCCTCGGCGTGAACGTCGATCGGAATGCCGCGCCCGTCGTCCTCGACCGAGCACGAGCCGTCGTTGTGGAGGACGACGCGCACGTTGTGCGCGTAGCCCGCCAGCGCTTCGTCGACGGCGTTGTCGACGGCCTCGTACACGAGTTGGTGCAGGCCGCGCTCGGCGGTGTTTCCGATGTACATGCCGGGACGCTTGCGCACCGCCTCGAGCCCGCGGAGGACCTCGATTTGTTCGCCGGTATAGTTTCTGGACATTTTTCCTTTCGTCGTTCCGTACAAGAGCTCAGCAAGCTCGTCGCCGAGCACGTTGCGCACCGTTGCCGGCATGATCTCTTCGGGCGAGAGTTTGCTCTTGAGCAGGACGTACGAGCTCGCGATCGAGCGTTCGCGCCCGTCGCGCGAGAGGCGTCCTCCGGCCCGCGCCCGGGCGAGCGTCTCCCACCAGCGCGAGAGCAGCCGGTTTCGCACGCGTTCGTACTCCGTTTTCTTTAGCCCGTCGATCAGTGCCGCCGTTCCAGCGAAGCCGAGCCACGGCGCCTCGGAGAGCAGTCGCGCCACGGCCGCCGACCGCTCGTCCTCCAGCGCCGCGCTGACAGGACGCGCAAAGCGGCTCCGCGCGCGGACTTACGAGCGCCCCGCAGACTCGTGCATTCTTTCCACCCGGCTGCGACGTTTGGCCCGCCCTGCCGCTCGACGCCTGCGCGGAAGCGCTCCAGCGCCTCGCGCGGGCTCGACGCGCTCGACGCGAGGCGACGCGGCGTGGAGCGGCGGGCTGCGGCTTCGGCGACGCTGGCGACCCGGCCTCGCGTCGGCAGCTTCCCGACGCGAAACCGCAGCCGCTCGACCGCGGCGTGCGGCGCGCGAGCGGCGACGAGACGCAGAATCTCTTCGGCGAGAAAACTCAGTTGCTGGCTCCACGCGCTCGAACGGGTGACGACGAGCAGCGTTCCGTCGACGATGCGCGCCGGATGCGAGTTGCTGCGCGACGCCGGCCCCGACGATCTCGCTCCAGGCGGCCTCGAGCAATGCCAGCGGTCCGTCGCCGCGCGCGCTCGGGCGCCCACTGCGCCATGGCGCGCGAGAGCTTCAGCACAGCGCACCGGCATAGACGACGGCGTCGCGCACGCGTGCCAGCCGTGCTCGCCGCCGGGCAGCCCCAACGGCACGTGCGTCGCGGTAACGAAGGCTTGCTCGTAGTCGCCGACCTCGGCAAGAAAGGCGCTCCCGCGCTCTTCGTCGAGTTCCGAGAGCACGTCGTCGAGCAGCAGCAGCGGCGCTTCGTCGGCGCGTTCGCTCATAACGTGGTATTCGGCAATCTTGAGCGCCAGTACCGCCGTGCGCTGCTGTCCTTGCGACCCGTAAGCGCGCCAGCGCGTGCCGTCGAGCGCGAGCGCGAGATCGTCGCGGTGCGGCCCGGCGACCGCGCCTTTACGCGCGCGTTCGGCCTCGGCGACGTGCGCAACCGCTGCGCGAATGCGGCCTCGACCGCTTCGGCGCCGGCGACTCGAAGACGACGTTGGGATCGTACGCGACGTCGAGTCGCTCGGCCGGCGTAAACCGCGCGTGCGCGCGCGCGCCGCGCTCCGCGAGCTCTGCGACGAATCGGACGCGCGCAAGCATGATGCGCGTACCGGCGTCGATCAGCGTCGCGATCGTAAATCGCGAGCAGCTCGGGGTCGGCGGGCTACCGTCGCCGCGCAGGAGCGCGTTCTTTTGCTGCAGCGCTTTGCGATAGCGCGCGAGCTCGTGGTAGTAACCGGGCTCGCTCTGCGAAAGCGCGACGTTGAGAAACGCGCGCCGCGCTCCGGCGGTCCGCCGGCGAGTTGCAGATCGACGGCACGAACGGTCACGACGCGAATCTCGTCCGAGGAAACTCGCGTAGCGCACGGCGCTTCCGTTGACCGTGTAGGTTTTCTGCGTGCCGCGGCCGCCGCGCTCGATCGTGCAGGCGAGGTCGACGCTGCCGGCGCGCATCGCCGCTTCACCGTAGAGGACGGCGCGCGCGACAACCTTGGCGCACGGTGTCGGCGTCGCGCGCCGTGCGAAACGACTTGCCGGTGCCGAGCATCGCGATCGCTTCGAGGAGGTTGCTCTTGCCCTGCGCGTTGGCGCCGACGAAAACGTTCAGTCCCGGCGCCGGCTCGATCTCGAGTTCGGCGTAGTTGCGAAAATCCGAGAGCGTCAGGCGCCGAGAGGAACACATCATTGCCGCAGCGGCATGAGCACGTAGAGCTGCTGTCCGCTCTCGAGCGGTTCGAGCGGACGAATCGCGGCCGGCGAAAGCGGCCCGAGAAACTCGATCACCGCTTTGTCGCTCTTGACGTGGTTGAGGATCTCGACCAAGTAGCGCGCGTTGAACGCGATCGTGAGGTCTTCGCCGGTCTGCTCGATTTCGAGCTCTTCGTAGGCGTTACCGGAGACGTCGGAGCTGGCGGTGACGATGAGCGTTTGATTGGCGATCGCCAGCTTCACCATGCTCGCGCGGTCGCCGGCGACCAGCTCGGCGCGCCGCAGGCTCGCCGATCAGCTGCTGCGTGCTGACGGTGACGGAGCGATCGAACTTCGCCGGAATGACCTGCTGGTAGTTCGGATACTGTCCGTCGACCAGGCGAACGGTGATCGACATCCCAGCCGCTGGTCATCTGCAGCTGATTGCTCTGCGCGCCCGAGCGCCGCCACAGCGATCGGCTCGCCGCCGCCGAGATTGCGCGACGCTTCGGCCAGCGCGCGCGACGGCACGATGAACTTCTCACTCTCGCTGATCCCCTCGTCGAGCGTCGTCGCGAACTTTGGCCAGCCGGTAGCCGTCGGTCGCGACCATCGTCAGCGACTCGCCCTCGACCTCGAGCAGCGTGCCCATCAGGACCGCGCCGCGCGCTTCCTCGCTCGAGGCGGCAAAGATCGTCGCGTCGATGCCGTCGCGGAAGCGCTTGCCGGCGATGCGTGAAATGCGAGCCGCGCGCGGCCGCCGGAAGCGGCGGGTACTCTTCGGCCGGCAGCGCGTGAAAATCGTAGTTGCTGCGCTCGCACTTTACGCTCGCGCGCGTCGCCGTTCCGGTCAGCTCGAGCGTGCCCGGACCGCAGATTTCCGAGGTAGCTCGCAAAGAGCTTCGCCGGCACCGTGATCGAGCCGCCTTCGGCGATCTCGGCGGGGAACGCGTGCTCGAGCGTCAGTTCGAGGTCGGTCGCGCGAACGGCGATCTTATCGTCGTCGCCCTGAAGCAGGACGTTGGAGAGAATCGGCACGGTCGTGTGCGCGTTGACGACCTTGCTGGCGGCGCCGACGGCGGCCGCGATGTCCTTCGTGCTACAGGTAAATCTCATCGATTCCACCGTTGGTCGCGGCCCGTCGTTTTCCTAGGAGAATTACGTAAGAAGCCGTAGCAGTAGTAGGGCGGTGGATTCTGGGGAGAAGTGCGGCATTACTCAGTGCCGGCGCGGGTTTTCGCGCGGGATAACCGTGTGGACGAAATATTATAGTCATACACTTCGTCCACGCCGCGCCTTGCGAAGCCGGACTATCCTCAGGGATTCTGGCACATGGCGATAAGTTGGCGAATCTTATTACGGTACGCCTCGTCGCGCTGCATTTGGTCTTTGATCTTGTCGCGCGCGTACATAACCGTCGTGTGATCCTTCTTCCCGAACTCGCGCGCGATCTGCGGCAGCGAGTAGTTGGTGAGCTCGGTCGCGATGTACATGGCGATCTGGCGCGGGGCGGCCAGCCGCTGATCGCGCCGCCCGTTATCCATCTCTTTGACGGTGAGCCCGTGCGCGCTGGCGACGGTCTCCTTGATCTTGCCGATGGTGATGCGATAGAGCGGCGCCTGGGCGACGGCGCTCTTGAGGACGTCGGCGGCCAGGTCGGTGGTGATCGGCGACTTCGTCAGCGAGGCGTAGGCGATCACGCGAATCAGCGCGCCCTCGAGCTCGCGGATGTTCGAGGGAATGACCTTGGCGATGAACGACGTTACCTCGTCGGGGACCGGAATATTCTCGCTGCCGGCCTTTTTGCGCAGAATGGCTTCGCGCGTCTCGAGATCGGGCGCTTGGATGTCGGTGAGCAATCCCCACTCGAATCGCGAACGCAAGCGCGCTTCGAGCGTCTGGATCTCCTTTGGCGGACGGTCGGAGGAGATGATCAGCTGGCGGCCCGATTCGTGCAGCGCGTTGAACGTGTGAAAGAACTCTTCCTGCGTCGTCTCCTTGCCGGCGAGGAACTGAATGTCGTCGATCAACAAGCACGTCGACTTGGCGATAGCGATTGCGAAACTCGGGCGTGCGGTTGTTCTGCAGCGCGATGATGAACTCGTTGGTGAACTTCTCGCACGTGACGTAGACGACGTTGGCGCTAGGTTGTCTTGAATGACGCGATGGCCGATCGCGTGCATCAGGTGGGTCTTTCCCAAACCGACGCCGCCGTACAGAAAGAGCGGGTTGTAGGCGTGCGCCGGGGCGCCGGCGACGGCTTGCGCCGCGGCGTGCGCGAACCGGTTGGAGTTGCCGACGACGAACTCTTCAAAAGTATAACGCGAATTAAGGTTGGCTATGCGGAAATCTTCGGGCGGGCGCGACGCAACGGCGGCCCCGCCGCTGCGGCCGGCTTCGGTCGGTTCGGCGACGGAGAGCCGCAGCTCGACGCTGGTACCGAAAAGTTCGCTCAAAACGTCGATCATCTGCCCTCGAAGCTTGCTTCCGACCCAATCTTGCGCGAACTTGCTATGCACCGCGAGGTGTAGTTCGTTGCCGTGAAACGAATAAACCGGATGGGCTTGATCCACATCTCGAAAACGGGTTTGGAGAAAGTGCGCTCCAAGGTGTCGAGTGCGGATTGCCAAAGCTCGTTGGAGATGTCGGAGTTGATCGCAAGCGCCATACTCTGCGTCCTCGTTGCCAGTTGTCTAGAAATTGCACGCAGTTGGCTCCCGTGCACCAGGAACCGGCTACGTCACCCCCGTGAGGGCGCAACCACTTGGCTTAATGAAGCCTTGCTCCTGCGGAATCTATGCACGACTTTATACACTTATCCACAGGTCGCTCGGAACGATTTTTCGTGGGTTTTTCCGGTTTATGAACGGCCTGTTTCCGGGATGTGGCCCAACCCGATTCGTGCAGCAGAATAAGGCCCAAAGGGCCTAGGAAAGGGCTTGAAAAGACGGCTTCTCCACAAGCCTGTCCACAGGTGTGGAAGAAAGGGCAGTGGTCCCTTTCGAATCTAGGCGGTCGCTAGCGCTTAGTGGACTTAGCGTTGCGGGCCAAAGCGAGAACGCTTCTTCGTAGCGCGAGGCTCAAGAGACTCGTCGACGAACCAAGCAAGCGACCCGGTCCCTACCAACCGCCCGGTGAGTCCGTCGACGGCCGCCCACTCCCAGTAGCGTTGCTTTTTCGGCGCGCTTTGCTACAATAGCCCGGCTATGTTCGACTTTGATCTTCAGCTCTTCGCTTCTAAGAAGGGCGCCGGCTCGACTCGCAACGGGCGGGATTCGAATGCCCAGCGCCTCGGCGTAAAGCGCTTTGGCGGCGAGCGAGTGATCGCCGGAAACATCATCGTGCGGCAGCGCGGCACGCGCTTCTATCCCGGCACCAACGTCGGCATCGGCCGCGACCACACGCTCTTTGCTCTGGTCGACGGCACCGTCGAGTTCGACAGCCGGACCGACCGCAAGCGCGTTTCAATTATTCCGGCGGCGTAAACGCGCCGGCCGGTTCGCGTGAAGATGGGGCGACGCACGGCCCCATTTTGCGTTTCTAAGGCACGTTAGTCGCGTGCAATTCATCGACGAGGCCGAGATAACGGTTGCTGCCGGCGACGGCGGCGACGGACTGGTGGCGTGGCGCCGCGAGAAGTACGTTCCCAAAGGCGGTCCCGCCGGCGGCGACGGCGGACACGGCGGAAGCATCTATCTCGAAGCCGATCCCGAACTCTCGACGCTGGTCGAGTTTCGCTTCCGGCGCAACTTTAAAGCCGAATCCGGCAAACCCGGCGGTACGTCGAACAAGTCGGGGCGCAGCGGTCACGACCTGACGATCGCGCTTCCCGTCGGCACGATGATCTATCGCATCTCCGACGACGAGCCGGAAGTACTCTTCGCCGATTTAGCCGAGCCCGGCGAGCGCGTCATGGCAGCAAAAGGCGGCCGCGGCGGCTTAGGAAACCAGCACTTTGCAACCAGCGTCCGTCAAGCGCCGCATTTTGCCGAGCACGGCGCGCCGGGAGAACGCGCCAAGCTGCGTCTCGAGTTGCGATTGCTCGCCGATTGCGGAATCGTCGGCGTTCCCAACGCGGGGAAATCCACGCTGCTCTCGGTCGTTTCGGCGGCGCGGCCGAAGATCGCCGATTATCCGTTCACGACGCTCGAGCCGCAGCTCGGCGTCGTGCGCGTATCCGACGAAGAGTCGTTCGTTATGGTCGACGTTCCGGGACTCGTCGCAGGCGCGCATACCGGCGCCGGACTCGGCGACCAGTTTTTGCGTCACGTCGAACGGACGCGCGCGCTGTTGCATCTGCTCGACGGCGCAAAGCCGCTCGACGAAATTCTCGAAGACAAGGCGACGATCGAAGCGGAGCTCGGCCGCTTGGAATCAGCGATCTGCCGAAGAAACCAACGCTGCTGGTTCTCAACAAGATCGATCTGCCCGACGCTCGCACCTCGCTCGAGGAGTTGCGCGCGCGCTTTCCCGACATCACGGCGATCAGCGCGGCGACGCACGAGGGCGTGCGCGACGTGACGCGGGCGGCGTGGCGCGCGGTGCAATCGGCTCCGGTACCGCAGCCGGTGGTGGCTCCCGTTCATATACGGCTCACCCCGAAGGACGCTTTCGTCGTCGAGCGCGGCGACGACGGCGCGTTCGAGATCTCCGGCGAGCGGGTCGAACGCCTTGCCGCGATGACGAACTTCGAATCCGACGAAGGACTGGCGCACTTCGAACGGGTGCTGGCGAAGATGGGCGTGGAGAAGCGTTTGCAGGAACTCGGCGTCGCGCCGGGCGACACCGTGCGCATCGGACCGCACGAGTTTACGTATTCATGAGACTAGGGATTTTCGGAGGCACCTTCGACCCGATCCACAACGCGCATTGTTTCGTGGCCGAGTCGGCGCGCATTTTAGAAAAACTCGATCGGGTTCTCTTCGTGCCCACCGGCAACCACCATTATCGCGCCAAGCCGCAAGCCGACGCCGCGCACCGCTGCGCGATGATTCTCGGCGCCATCGAAAGCAATCCCGGGTTTGCGCTCGACGAGACCGATCTGCGGGAAGATGCCAGCGGTTACACCGCCGATCTTCTCCCGCGCCTAGCGTTGAAGTATCCCGATGCACGCTTCACCTTCATCATCGGCGCCGATTCGCTCGTCAACGCCGACTGGGTTCGATTCGACGAAGTCCTCGGCGCACTCGAGCGTTTTGCAATCGCACCACGCCCCGGCGTCCGCGCCGACGCGCTGGCGCGAGTTATCGCCGCCGTTCCGCCGCAGCTGCGCGAGCGCATCGCGCCGCTCAACCTTCCCGAGATTCCGGAATCGGCCAGTTTGGTGCGCACGCTCATCGCGCAGCGACGCAGCATTCGGTACCTAGTCCCGGAGCCGGTGTGGCATTACATCGCCGCGCATCGTCTCTACGGACTCAGCGACGATGCGTAGCGTGTCTTGCGGTCGCCGCGGCTGTTGCGGCGCTCGGCGCGTGCGCCGAGCAATACACCCGACGATCGCGCCGTCTGCGATGCGTACTCGGCCGGACGGTCGCACGTCGAGGTCGTCGCCGACGGCACCGTGACTCGCGTCTTAGGCGTGCATCCCGGCGTCGAGAGCCCGCACGAGGGATTCTTACTGCGACTCGGATCCGGCTGCACGGTCGTCGTCCGCGTCGAGGTCAACACCGACTTCACCGGAGCGATACCACTGCGCGATGGCGACCACGTCGCCGTCAAAGGCGAATACGAATACTATTCGCGCGGCGGCGTGATTCACTGGACCCATCACGATCCCCGCGGCCGGCACGAAAACGGCTACGTTGAGGCCGGCGGGCGCAGCTACTACTAGACGATTCGTGACGCCCCGCGCCCGTATCGTGCTGGCCAGCGCCTCGCCGCGCCGGTTGGAACTGCTCCGCTCGCTCGGTCTCGAGCGTCGACGTGCTGCCGAGCGGTTACGATGAGCCGGAGATGCCGGGGCTCTTACCGGCGGAGCTCGCGAGCAGCCATGCCGCTGCGAAGCTGAAGAGCGCGATCGCGCTTCTCGGCGAGCGGTACGACGTGCCGGTGCTGGCGGCCGATACCGTCGTCGACCGTGACGGCGACGGCTCTTGGTAAGCCTCGCGACGCGGCCGAGGCCGCCGGAATGCTCGAACTGCTTTCCGGGCGGGAGCATTTGGTTCACACGGCGTTCGCGCTCGGCGTTCCCGGGCACCCACCGCACGTCGAGTGCGCCACCACGCGAGTCTGGTTTTATCGACTGGAGCCCAGCGAGATTGCGGAATACGTCGCCACCGGCGAGCCGATGGATAAAGCCGGTGCCTACGGCATCCAAGGTCGAGCCGCTGCGCTGGTCGAGCGGATCGACGGCGATTTCTATACCGTCATGGGCTTGCCGCTCAGCCGCGTAGTTCGGGCGATGCGGCGGTTGGGATTTACGCTTCCGAAAACGAAATGACCACGCCCCGGGAGGCCTCCCGAGGCAGCACGTTGTAGCGGGGGCGACCATCTTTACGTATCGAGACGAACGCAGACTCTTTGTCCTGATTGCCGTTATTATCGTGGCCGCGTCACTCGCGCTGCTGCAAATCGCCGCGCAGCGAAGTGGATCGGTGAGCCCGGTGTCGGTCGCCGCGAACACGCTTTTTGCCGCAGGCGAACGCGTCGTTGCGGCGACTGCCGGCGGCGCACGCGCGTTGTTCACGACGATCGTGTCGTTGCCGCAGCTGCAAGGTGAGAACGGGCGGCTGCGCGCCGAGAATCGCCGCTTGATCGAAGAGAACGCGCGCCTGCACGAACTCGCCGCCGCGTACGCGGCCGAAGCCGGCGTGCGGCCCGTCGTCAGTCTCTACAACGGCGTCGAAGCGCGCGTCATCGGCTTCCCGCCCGAGAACGAATCGCGAGCCGTCACCATCGACAAAGGCTCGCGCGCCGGCGTGCATCGCGACGACGGCGTTTTGGGCGCCGACGGCGCCGTCGGACGCATTGCCGCCGTTGCGCCGTTCTCCAGCACGGTCGTGTTAGCGACCGATTACACGAGCCGCATTCCGGCGGTGATGCAGCGCGGGCGGTGGTGGGGAATCGCCCGCGGCAACCTCTCCAGCATCGTCGTCGAGTACATTCCGCAAGACGCGCAGGTGCGCGTCGGCGACGTCGTCGTCACCGGCGAGGGGCGTTCGTTTCACTCCGGCGTTCCGATCGGAACGATCACGGCGGTCGAGCGCGGCAACTCCGCGCTCTATCAAACCGCCGTCTTGAAGACCGCCGCCGACTTCGGCGCGCTCGATCGCGTTGTCGTCGTCACGCGATAAGCCGCACGTCGCACCCTTCGTCGGACCGGCATGGAACGTCGCTGCGGCGTGGCTGGGGGTCGCCCTGCTGGCGCAGGCGACGGTCGTACACTATCTGGCGATTCGTAACGTCGTGCCGAGCCTCGTCTTGGTGGTCGTCGTCTGGTACGCGATTCGAGTCGACGTGCGCCGCGCCGCCGCGTATGGTCTGGTGGCCGGGCTGTGCGAAGACGCGCTCTCGGCGCAGACCGGCGCGGCCTGGACGATTGCGACAACGGCCTGCGCGCTGGTTGCAAGCGTCCTCTCGCGAGGGTTCTTTGCCGACTCGATTCCGCTTGCTTCGACCATCGTGCTGGTAGTGACGCTGTTGCGCGCGCTGATATTTTGGACCGTCATGGCGCTCGGTGGATATCCCGGCGGCCTCGGTGCGATGCATTTTCACGAAGCGCTCTTGCAGGCCGCGCTCAACGTTGTCGTGGTCGTCGCCGCGATGCTGGTCTTGCGCCGCTTCGACGTCGCTACCTAATGCGTCCGCCAAGTGCTCCGCGGCCGCCGGCCTGGCGCCTCCCCGGGTGGCGCGTCGCCGCCTTCGTCGGGGTCGTCGCGCTGGCATTTGCCGCCCTTACGGCGCGGCTGATTTTCGTACAGCTCATCGACGGGGCGCGTTATCGCGCCGCCGCGCAAGCCAATCAAATTCGGTTGATTCCGGTTGCGGCGCCGCGCGGCATGATTTACGACAACCACGGCAAGGTGATGGCGCGCAGCCGCCCGTCTTTCGTCGTAGCATTAATTCCCCTCAGAAGTCACCGACGTCAAGGCTGAGCTCGATACGCTCGCGGAAATGATCGGAGCAGATCGCAGCAAGCTGTGGTACCGTCTGCTGCACCATCGCGGTATCACTTACGCCGATTTCGACGAGGTCGTTGCGAGCGAACCGTACGGTCCGGTGGTGCTTGCCAGCGATCTCCCGGTTGCGGCGGTCGCGCGAGTCTCGGAAGTGCTGACGGCGCTGCCCGGGGTCGACCTCGAAGTGCAGCCGACACGCGACTATCCGCATGGGCAGACCGGCTCGCATCTCGTCGGCTACGTCGGTGCGATAAACGAAGAAGAGTACGAGCGCCTCAAATCGCGAGGCTATTCTCCCAACGACGTCATCGGGAAAGACGGGCTGGAGCTTGCTTACGACGCGTACTTGCGCGGCAAGCCCGGCGGCCAGCGCGTCGTCGTCGACGCTACCGGCGCCGTGGTTGCCGGCTCGCGGCTGCCGGCGCAGGCGGCGGTACCCGGCGATACGCTGATTACCAGCATCGACTGGCGCCTACAGCGCATTGTCGACGAAGCGCTGGAGCACGGCATTCGCTCGTGGGGGCACGGCCGCAGGCTCTCGGGAGCGGTGGTTGCCGAGGATCCGTGGACGGGTGGGATTCTCGCCGTAGCGAGCTATCCCAACTTCGATCCCAACGATTTTGTGGCGAACCGCTGGAAACGCATCGCATTCGATCTCACCGATCCGGCCGAGCCGCTCTTCGATCGCGCCATCGCGGCGGCGACGCCGACCGGTTCGACGTTCAAGATGGTGACCGGATCGGCCGCGCTCACCGAAGGCGTCGTAAAAGTCAATCAAGTCGTCAACGACACGGGCGGCTGGAACTGCGGCGGATATTACGCGCGCGACATTGCCGCGGGCGGTCTGGGCAACACGACGTTCGTTCCGGCGCTGGCCGCGTCGAGCGACGGCTACTTCTTCCGGCTGGCGTGGTGGCTGGGAAACGAGCGTTTGCGGCGCTACGCGCTGGCCTTCGGACTCAACGCTAAAACCGGCATCGACCTTCCCGGCGAAAACGAAGGCAACTGGCCGACCAACGCCTGGGAGATGCGCAACTTCGGCGTGCCGATGGAGCCGAGCGACGCCTGCTTCTTGGGGATCGGACAAGGTGCGATGCAAGCGACGCCGCTGCAAATGACCAACGTCGCATCGGCGGTCATCAACGGCGGCACGCTTTACAAGCCGCAGATCGTGCGCGAGATCCGCAACGCTGCCGGCGTTACCGTAAAGCGTTTCACGCCGCAAGTCATTCGCCAAGTACCGGTAACGCAGAGCGCGCTCGCCGCCGTGCGCGAAGGCATGGCGCGCGTTACGGATCCTGGCGGAACGGCGTACGGATTGGCCATCGACGGTCTGCCGTTCTCCGGAAAAACCGGCACCGCGGAAACGGCCGGCGGAAACGGTCCGAACACGACCTGGTTTATCGCCTGGGCACCGACGCGCCACCCGCGCGTGGCGCTGGCCGTCTTCGTCGATCGAAGCGGCGGCTACGGCGCGTCGGTCGCCGCTCCGATCGCGCGCGAAATTCTCGTAAAATATTTCAACGTAAAGGGCTGAGCGCGGACCCGTCCAGGTTCCCTATCGCGCTCGGGCGAAGCGACAGGAGCTTTAAAAACACGCGCTTTTCCGGAGAGGGTAACGATAGCATGCTTGCAGTTCACGAAGATCGCCTGGCGGCCGCGGTAGAGCGCCTGGGCTCCGAGAACGCATTCGAAATTTTGGCGCGGGCGCGCGAGCTCGAAGCGCAAGGAAGGCGCGTCGTGCACATGGAGATCGGCGAGCCCGACTTCGACACGCCGGCCGAGATCAAGAAAGCTGCGGTCGACGCACTCTACGATAACAACACGCACTACACGCCGTCGTCGGGTATCTTACCGCTGCGGGCAACCATCGCCGAGCACGCCAGCCGCTTCCGCCGCGTAACTCCCGAGTGGGGCCCGGAGAACGTCGTCATCGGTCCGGGCGCAAAGCCGATCATCTGGAACACGCTGAGCGCGCTGCTCAACCCCGGCGACGAGTTCGTGTACTTCGATCCGGCCTATCCGGCGTACGCGTCGTGCGCGAGCTACCATCAAGCGAAGGTTCACGCCATACCGCTGCTCGAGTCGCGCAACTGGCGGATGGATTTGGACGAGCTGGAGCGGCGCGTTTCGGAGAAAACCAAAGTCGTCGTCATCAACTCGCCGCACAACCCGACCGGCGGCGTGCTTACGCGCGCCGATCTCGAGCGTATAGCCGAGCTGGCGCAGCGCTTCGACTTTCTGGTCCTAGCCGACGAAATCTATAGCCGCAACTTCTATCTCAAAGAAGAGTATTTGTCGATCGCGTCGCTGCCGGGAATGCGCGAACGCACCATCGTTGTGGATGGGTTCTCGAAAGCGTACGCAATGACGGGCTGGCGTCTCGGTTACGCGATTCTGCCCGAGCAGCTGGCGCGCACGGTGACGCTCTTCAACAACAACACGTTCAGCTGCGTCGCGACGTTCGTGCAGATGGCCGGCATCGCCGCGCTGACCGGTTCCGACGAGCCGGTCCTGCGCATGAACGAGATCTTTCGTCAGCGCCGCGACCGTTTGGTCAACGGTCTCAACCAGATTCCGGGCATCTCGTGTCTGCTGCCCGAAGGCGCGTTCTACGCTTTCCCCAACGTCAGTTCGATCACCCAAGACGATCGCGCGTTGGCGAAGTTTCTTTTGGAAGAAGGCGGCGTAGCGTGCGGCGGGGGCTCGTCGTTCGGCGCTGCGGGCAAAGGCTATCTGCGCTTCTCGTACGCCGCATCGCTTGAAGATATCGACTGGGCGTTGGGGTCGATCGCGAAGCACTTGCCCCACTTCAAGGGATAGTTCGGGCTGGCGCGGTTTGAGAACGGAGGCGCCGTCAAATCGCGGCGAGCATGCCTTTAAATCAGATGCATCGCGCGCTTCACGTCGGAGAGAACGGAGGCGGCGATTTCGCGTGTGCGGGCGGTGCCTTCGGCGATGATGCGTCGTACTTCACTCGGATCGCTGCGGTAGGCGGCGTAACGTTCGCGCACCGGACGCAGATAGGCGTTGAGCTGTTCGGCGAAATCGCTCTTGTCTTGCACGCAGCCTAATGCCCCGGAGCGGCACTCGGCGGCGATGCCGTCGAGCCGCAACGGATTGACGAAACGCCAGAGTGAGAAGACCGGACAGATCTCCGGGCGGCCGGGATCGCCGCGGCGCACTTTCTGCGGATCGGTAATCATCGAACGCACTTTGCGCGTTGTCGTATCTTCGTCGTCGGCGATGAGAATCGCGTTGTCGTACGACTTGCTCATCTTGCGTCCGTCGGTGCCGGGAACTTCGGGAAACTCCGAGAGTGTCGGCTGCGGCTCTACGAGAATGTCGCCGCTCGCCGTAGAGATGGTTGAAACGGCGAACGATTTCGCGGCCGAGCTCGAGGTGCGCCACTTGGTCGCGCCCGACCGGCACGTATTGTCCGCGCACGATAGCGATGTCGCAGAGCTGCAGCAGCGGATACCCAAGAAAACCGTAGGTTGCGATCTGCTGGCCGAGCGCTTCGATCTGTCCCTTATAGGTCGGCACGCGTTCGAGCCACGAGACCGGCGTGATCATCGAAAGCAGCACGAAGAGTTCGCTGATCTCCGGCACGGCCGATTGCAGAAAAATCGTCGCGCGCTTCGGATCGACGCCGGCGGCGAGCCAGACTGCTACCATCTCTTCGCGCGCCGCGCGAATCTTGGTGGGATCGTCGAAATCCGTCGTGTACGCGTGCAGGTCGGCGATCTCGAAGAACGCGTCGGCGGTGTCGCAGAAGTTTGCCCACTGCGTTAGAACGCCGACGAGATGGCCGAGATGCAGATCGCCGGTCGGGCGCATTCCCGACATGACGCGCGGGCGCGCGGCAACGGTGGAAGTCATCCGCGCCTCAATGTTACAGCGAAGCCGTGGAACCTGCGCTGCCGCTCAGTGGCGCGCGAGCTCGGCGCGGACGTAAGCGCGTGCCGATCGAACGGCGTCGAGCAACGGTAACCCGGCGGCGAGGGCGCAGGCCAGCGCCATTGCCAGCGTACATCCCGCGCCCGGCATCGAACCGGCGATGCGCGATTCTCCCAGCAACGTAACGCCCTCGGCCGTCGCCAACGCGTCGGTCGGCTCGCCGGCGAGGTGGCCCCCTTTGAGCAAAACCGCTGCCGGACCGCGTGCCCGAAGCGCCAGCGCGGCGTCGGAGAATCCGGACCGCTCGACCTGCGGTACGCCGAGTAGCCATGCCGCTTCGGTGAGATTCGGCGTCAGAATTACGTTTGGAAGGCTGCCCAGCTCGTCGCGGGTCGCGGCGCGTGCGGCCTCGTCGCCGAGCTCGCCGCCGCGGCTGGCGGCAAAGACGGGATCGACGATCGCCGGCAGCCACGGCCGGCTCTTGAGTTGAGCGGCGACTGCACGAACCGCAGTCTCGTTTGGAAGCGCGCCGACTCGAGCCGCTCCGGCCGAATCCCAGGGCAGCGCGGCAAGCTGCGCGACTAACACCGCGTCGGGCACGGCATGCAGGGCGACGACGCCGCGGCGATCTTGCGCGCTCACCGCGGCCACGGCCGTGAACACGCGCGTCTCCAGCGACGTGCCGACGATGATGTCGCGCCCCACGCCGGCCACGTTCCACGGGTGCGTCGTCCCGATCGAGCAGACGAGGGCGGTCACGACGCCCCGCCGGGCGAGGGGCCGTCCCACGCGGCAACGAGCTCGCGTGCCGCGCCGCGCGGATCGCGCGCTGCGGCAACGGCAGAAATTACGGCCGCCATGGCGACGCCGGTAGCCCGTACTTCCGCTACCTTCTGCAACGTGATTCCGCCGATCGCCGCCACCGGAAGCCGCGTTTGCGCGGCGAGCGAGCGCAGTCCCTCGATACCGATCGGTGCGCCGGCGTCGGCTTTCGACGCCGTTGGAAAGACGCTACCGATGCCGAGATAATCGACGTCGGCGGCGTTGGCGCGCGTTATTTCTTCGATCGTTCCACAGGATAGACCGATCAGTGCATCGGGTAAGTTGAAGCGAACCTCGTCGACGCCGCTAAACCCGCTATCGCCGGGACCGAGATGCACGCCGTCGCAGTCGAAGGTTCTTGCCGCGCGCCAATCGTCGTTTACAATCAGAATCGCATCGCATTCGCGGGCGAGCAGACGCAGCGCTCGCAAATGCTCCGGCACGATGCCGAGCTTGGCGCGATATTGCAGCACCGTAACGCCCGCGTCGAGTGCCGCCTTCGCAATATCCAGCATTTCGAGCTGCTCGTTTAGGATCACGTAAATGCCGTGCAACGAGCGTGCCCGGCGCGCACGCGTCAGCGCCGCGTCCGCATTCGTTGCCATAGAACGATATTGCCGGCGAGATACGCCAAGAAAACGAGGGCAATAAAGATTGCTAGCCCGAAGTTGTGACGCGCCAACGCCATCGGTACCAGCAGCAAAAAGCAGAGCACGGCGGCCATGGCGAGCGCGATAATGCGCGAGAACGGAAAGAGCACTAGTCGAGCAGCAGATCGCCGATGCGAGCGAGATCTTCATCGCTGGCAAAGCGGAGTTCGATGCGTCCGCCGCGGCGGTCGCGCACCAATTCGACCGCCGTACCGAAGCGCTCGCGCAGACGCATCACAAAGGCCGTCTCATCGGGTGAGAGTTCCGGCGACGCCGGCGTCGTTTTGGGGCGCGCCGTGCGGGGAGGCCCGGCGGTAGCCGCCAGCTCCTCGAGGGCGCGGACGGTAAGCCCGCTGCTCACGGCACGCTGGGCAAGCACGAGTCGCTGATCTTCCGGGACGCTGAGAAGGGCCCGCGCATGCCCCGCCGAGAGGGCGCCGCCGGCCAGCATTGCCTTGATCGCATCGGAAAGCGCCAGCAGCCGCAGCGTGTTAGCGACCACGGGGCGGCTCTTGCCGAGTCGCCGCGCCACTTCTTCTTGGGTGAGGCCGTGCTCTTCGATGAGGTACGCGAAGCCGGCCGCCTCTTCGAGCGGATTGAGGTCTTCCCGTTGCAGGTTCTCGACAATGGCGAACTCGAGCGTCTGGCGGTCGTCGCTGGCGCGCACGATCGCAGGAATCGTCGCCTTACCTAGTGCGGCGCAGGCGCGCCAGCGGCGTTCGCCCGCGACCAGCTCGTATTTCTCGCCTCGGCGGCGCACGATGATCGGCACCAGCACTCCGTACTCGGCGATCGATGACTTCAGTTCGTCGAGTGCGCCCGGGTCGAACGTTTTACGCGGCTGAAACGGATTGGGCGTGATCTCGGCGACGGAAATCTCGCGCACGAACTCCTGCGAGGTTGACGTGGGAACCGCCGAGTCGCCGAGCAGCGATCCCAGCCCTCGTCCCAATCCCCGGCGCGGCGTGCTCATGCGAGTCGCTGTGCCGGTTCGAGCATCTCGCGTGCCACCGCCAAGTAGGCTTGCGCGCCGCGGCTCTTGAGATCGAAGAGAATGGCCGGCTTGCCGTAGGAGGGCGCTTCGGAGAGGCGCACGTTCCGCGGTATCTGCGTTTTAAAGATCTGCTCGGGAAAGTAGCGTTCCAACTCCTTGATGACTTCCATCGCCAATCGCGTGCGTCCGTCGAACATCGTCACGAGCACGCCGCTGACGTGCAACGTCGGATTGAGCGCGTCGCGCACGCGCCAGATAACGCCGGTGAGCTGTGCGAGGCCTTCGAGCGCATAAAACTCGGCTTGCACCGGAATGATACATTCGGCAGCGGCTGTTAGGGCGTTGATCGTTAGTAAACCGAGCGACGGCGGCGAATCAATGAGAACGAAATCGTAGCGTCCCGCAATCGGCGCGAGCGCTTGACGCAGCCGCGTTTCTCGCGACAGCGCGGCGACGAGTTCAACATCGGCGCCGGCGAGATTGATCGTGGCCGGAGCGCACGATAGATTTTCGATTTCGGTCGGAACGATGACGCTATCGAGCGGCAACTCTCCGACGAGCGCGTGATAAACGTCGTGCTCTAAGCGCGCTTTTTCGATGCCGAGACCGGTCGTCGTATTTCCCTGCGGATCGGCGTCGACGATAAGTACGCGACGTCCAAACAGTGCGAGCGCCGCGCCGAGATTGACGGTCGTCGTGCTTTTCCCAACGCCGCCCTTCTGATTGACCAGTGCGATGATGCGAGCCAGCGCCGTTACCCCGCGGAGTCCAAATACTGCTCGAGCAATGTCAGCAGCAAGGTCCGCTCGTTACGTTCGGGCTCATCGGTGACCTGCTCGAATAACCAGCGTAGCGCGGCACCGATACGCTCGTCGCCCGCGAAATCAGCGGCCACTTCACCGCGCGCGACGAGCGCAGCGATGACGTCGTCGCCGCCAATTTTTAGCTCGCGGACCGAAAACGCGGGCTTTCGGGCGAGTTCGGCGTGCACGCGTGCCTCGAAGGCCTCGTTGCTCCCGTCACGCTTCGGCAGGCCGCTACCGGCGATGTCGGCATGACGTAAATCGAACAAACGTTCGATATTCGAGGGCTCGACGCGCCGAATAAAGCGCCGCAGCGCGGCGTCGCTGAGCTCGGGATCGGCCGAATACATGTGTTGGCGCACCAAATGTTGCGCCGTTTGGGCGACGTCGCCGGGAAAGCGGAATCGCTCGAGCATCTCGCGCGCCATATCGGCGCCGACCAGCTCGTGCCGGTAGAAGTGCGGTCCGTCCTTCGTTCTGGGCTTGCCGATATCGTGAAATAAGGCAGACAAGCGTAAGATTAAGTCGCCAGGCGGTGAAGCGTCGACGGTGGCCAGACTGTGGTTCCACACGTCGAACGCGTGCCACTCATTCTGCTCGACCCCCACCCCCTCGAGAAGCTCGGGCCAGAGCTGTACCAACACGCCGGTTTCGCGCAGCAGCTCCAGCCCGACCGAGGGCCGGCGAGCCTGGATGAAGAGCTTGCCGAGTTCTTCGCTGACGCGCTCCGCCGAAACGGAGCGAACGAGGGGGGCAGCTGCGGCCATCGCCGCCCTCGTTTCTTTCGTGACCTCGTACTCGAAGCGCGCCGAAAACTGCGCCGCCCGCAGCATTCGCAGCGGGTCCTCGCGGAAGCTTTCGGGCGTCAAAATGTCGATCCGGTGCGCCCGGATGTCCGCTTCGCCCCCGTAAGGATCGACGAGCTCGCCCGAGGGAAGGGCCCGAGCCAGCATATTCATGCGGAAATCACGCCGGCAGAGGTCCTGCTCGAGCGTAACGTCGGGGCCGCTATGCACCTCGAAATCGCGATGGCCGACGCCGATCGATCGCTCGCGGCGGGGAAGGGCGATGTCGACGGTCTGGCCCTCGAAGGTCAGTTTGAGCACGGAAAACGAGGCGCCGACCACGTCAAGCCGCCCAATCGGCCCCAGCCGGCGAGCGATTTCCTCGAGCGGAAGGCCGGTTACGACGTAGTCGAGGTCCTTCGTTGGGGCGGGCGAGCGCTCCAAATCGGCTCGCAGCTCGTCACGGACTCGGCCCCCAACGGCGTATAGGCTGCCGGCCGGAAGCACGGCGGCGAGGCGAAGGTCGGGTGGGAGCAGCGGGTGCATGCGGTCTTATCCTACCGCAGAGTTTGGGCGACCCAAATGTTTCACGTTGAACAAAGGGGGCGCTTTTGCGGGATGCCTGTTCGCCGGGGAAAACGCGCTGGCGTGGGGCCGTCTTTCCGCACCAAAATCAGCCGCCGCTCGCCCTCGACGATCCGTTCGGCTTCGAGGTGGCCGCCGAGAACTAGCACCGCGTCTTCCAGCGCTTGCCGCTCGGCGGCATCGAGGCGCCCCTGCTGAAGAATCGCCACGCCGCCCGGGGCAATGAATGGGAGCAGCAGTTCGGCCGCGGCAGGCGCCGAGGCAACGGCCCTCGCGGTTCCGCTGGAAAAGCGGTCGCGCAGATCTTCGCGGTGCCCCGCCGCCTCGGCCCGGTCGGAAACGACCGCGGCCGTTAGGCCGAGCCGCTGCGTGGCCGATTCCAAGAAGTGGGCCTTTTTGCGATTCGACTCGATCAGAGTCGCCTGGATGCCCGTAGCGATGAGGACGGGAATCGCCGGAAGCCCGGCGCCCGAGCCGACGTCGACGTACGGCGCGGCAACGAACGGGACTACGGTAAGGCTGTCCAGGAGATGGCCGAGCAGTTCCGCCGAGCTCTTTGCGCCGGTCAGGTTGAAGCGGCGGTTCTCTGCGAGCACCAGCTCGCCGTAGAGCCCCAAGGGCTCGGCGAGGCGCTCCTCGACGCCGGCTCGGCGAAGCTCGATTTCAAGCTCGGTCACACCGAGGCGAGTTCGGGGTCGACCTGCGTCTGCCGGTTTTTATGGACGAAGAGACCGAGGATCGCGATGTCCGATGGCGTCACGCCCGGAATCCGCCCGGCGACACCGAGCGTCCGGGGGCGTTGCCGCGCGAACTTCTCGCGCGCTTCGCGCGAGAGCTGCGGAATCGAGGCGTAGTCGAGGTCCTCGGGAATGGCGACCGTCTCGGTGCGCGCCGCCTTTTCGATGGCGAGGAGCTCGCGGCGAACGTACCCCTCGACCTTGATTTCGATGGCCAGCCGCTCGCCGATTTCCGCTTCGAGCGGCTCGGCCAGATAGGGTTCGACCGCGGTGAATCCCAAACTCGGCCGGCGCAGCGCATCAGCGACGGTGGCGCCGGCCTCGAAGCGCTCAGCGCCGATAGCGCTTATTCCCAAACGAGCCGTTCCGGCACGCTTGCGGGCCGATTCCAGCGCCGATTGGCGCCTGCGGAACGCCTCCCACGCCGCATCGTCAACCAAACCGGCCGCCCTTCCCACCGGGGTGAGCCGCAGATCGGCATTATCGTGGCGCAGGATGACCCGATGCTCGGCGCGCGAGGTGAGCATGCGATAGGGCTCGTCTACCCCCTTACTGACCAGGTCGTCGATGAGTACGCCGATGTAGGCCTCGGAGCGGCTCAGCCGGATCGGATCGTCGCCGCGGGCCGCACGGGCGGCGTTGAGGCCGGCCACGAGACCCTGCGCGGCGGCTTCCTCGTAGCCGGAGGTGCCGTTGAGCTGGCCGCAGTGGTAGAGGCCGGTGATGCGCCGCGTCTCGAGCGTGTCGCGCAGTTCGGTTGGCGAGACCATGTCGTATTCAACCGCGTATCCGGCCCGCAACATCCGAACCGACTCAAGTCCCGGAAGCGTTTGCAGCATTTCCAGCTGGACTTCAGCCGGCAACGAGGTGGAGAAGCCGCCGACGTAGAGCGTGGGCTCGTCCCATCCCTCAGGCTCGATGAAGATCTGGTGCGTCGGATTATGGGCGAATTTGACGACTTTATCTTCGACCGAAGGGCAGTAGCGCGGCCCGACCCCGCGGATGAGATCGAGCCCGTAGAGCGGCGAGCGGTGTAAATTTCTCGAACCAGCGCATGCGTGCGCTCGTTGGTTTGCGTTACGTAACACGAGAGCTGCGGGCCGGCAAATCGCGGTTCGCTCGCATACGAAAAGAGCAGCGGATAGAAGCTCGGCGGCTGCTCGAGCATCGCGGTGAAATCGACGGTGGTGCGGTCGATACGCGGTGGCGTGCCGGTTTTGAGTCGCTGCGTCGGAAACCCCAGCCGTCGCAGCGCCGCCGCCAGCCCGATCGCCGGCGCCTCACCGTAGCGGCCCTCGTCGAGCACGACGTCCCCTCGGAAGGACTTCCCTCCTAAGAACGTTCCGGTGCCCAAGACCACGCGATTGGCGTAATACCGGCGCCCGTTGGTGCAGGTAACGCCCCGAACCGCGCCTGCTTCGACGATCAGATCCTCGGCCAGGCCTGCGACGATCGTAAGATTCGGCTCTTGTGAGAGCAAGGCGATGGCCAGTGCGGCATACGACGGCTTATCCATCTGCTGCCGCAGTGCGCGCACCGCCGGACCCTTGCTTTCATTGAGAAATCGCGCGTGCAGGCTGCAGCGGTCGGCGATACGGCCCATCGCGCCGCCCAGCGCGTCGATTTCACGGACCAGTTGTCCTTTGGCGCTGCCGCCGATCGAGGGATTGCACGGCAGGGTGCAGATCTTATGAGGCTCGCCCGTGATCAGCAGCGTCGGAACGCCGAGGCGTGCCGCCGCCAGCGCTGCTTCGACGCCGGCATGACCGCCGCCGACGACGATCGTACCGGCGTCTTGAGGCATCGCTACACGTTAACTCGTCGTGGCCGCGTTCGGCAAGTCTGCGTGGCTGCGCAAGCGCAACGAAAACGCGATCATCAGTATTCCGAAGACGATGGCGTAAGCGGCAATCAACCAAATGATTGCCAGAAAGCCTGCAATCGGAAAATAGATCATCAAGCCGGCGAACACGATCGAGGCAATTCCGCCGAGAATCAACCAAAACTCGTTGGCAATATGCTTGCGCAACTGAAACGCGGCGACGATCTCGAAGATGCCGGTTAAAAACGCCCACGCGGCGATCGTCCAATAGAGTGCGAGTAGCGTGACGCGAACGTCGTAGAAGGTGATACCGGCAATCACGATGCCGACGATGCCTTCGAGCAGAAGCGGCCACCAGCGCAGGTGCGCTTCGGCGGCACGCACGGCGGCGACGAGCGCGAAGATGCCGTCCACGAGCGCGTAGGCTCCGAACAGAATCGCGATCGCGTACCACGTCGCGCCGGGCCAAACCCAGGCGAGAATTCCGAAAATCACCGCGGCGATGCCGCGAATCAGCAGGGCCCACCAGTTGCGAGCAACGGTGTGCAGCAGCGTAGTCTGTACGGCGCTACTGGAGAACATTGCCGTCCGCCAAATAGACGCGCTGAACGCCGCAGTGTTTGGGCGTCGCGCCGTTCCACGCCTGACCGGTTAGCGCGTTGGTCAAGTTGTGATTGATCTGCGAGCCGCGCGTGAAGTTGCCTTTATCGATCAGCACGTATTTGTGGCCGTCGTAATTTACGAGGAAATCGACTTCGGTTGCGGCACTGTCGTTGGAGTTGTAATAAACGACGTTGATGCCGTTGGTCGCGTTGTTGCCGTTCGAGTTGACCACGCAACTGACGATGGTCACGCCGAAGGCCGAGCCGTTCTTCTTGTTTTTCGCCGAAGCGGTCAAGGGTAAAAGAATTGCGCAGAGCACCGCTAGTGCGGAGAGGGTCAGTTTCATCCGGATTCGTGCTCACTTTCCAATGCAGAAGCGGGAGAATATCCCGTCGAGGACCTCTTCGGCAGCTACCTGCTCGCTTACATGCCCAAGCGCGGAAAAGGCGCGCTGGATTTCAGTCGCTGCAAAGTCGATCGGTTCGCCGGCGCCGAGCGCATCGCACGCAGCGGCGAGAGACGACAGCGCCTCGCCGGCCGCTTCGAACTCGGTCAGCGAGGCGAGGTGCGGTCGCGAGACGTCCGGGCTCTCGCCGCCCCATCCGGCAGCGGCGATCGCTTCGCGAAGGCGCGCGACGGTTCGCTGGTCGCGCACGCTTCCGAAAATCGCCCCGGTTTCGTTTGCCTCGCAGGCGCCACGGTCGCCCAAGTCGGCCTTGTTGAAAAAGAGCACTCGCGCGCGGTCACGCGTTGATGCAATCAGCGCTGCCGCATCGGCTGCCAGGGGCTGGGAGCCGTCGACGACGAGCAGGGCGACCCGGGCCGCTTCCAGGGCGCGGCGCGTTCTCTCGATGCCGGCCGATTCCAGACGGTCGGCATGGGTGCGAATGCCGGCGGTGTCGACAAGGCGAACCGGCACGCCGTCGATGCTGAGGGTCTCCTCGACGGTGTCGCGAGTCGTCCCCGGGATTTCCGAGACGATGGCGCGCTCGACACCCAGCAGGGCGTTGAGCAGGGACGACTTTCCGGCGTTGGGCGGCCCGACGATGGCCACGCTGACGCCTTCGCGCAGCAGCCGTCCGCGCTCACCGTCGCGCACCAGGCTCTGCACCCGGTCGCGTATCGAGGCGAGGCGGGTCGCGAGCGCCTTCCGGTCGGGCTCGGGCACTTCATCGGGAAAATCGATCGAACCGGCAAGCTCTTCGAGCGGCGGCGCCAATTCGGCCCGAAGCGCCGCTACCTCGTGGGCTAGACTGCCCTCGAGATTCGCCAGCGCAGCGCGCGCGGCGGCACGGGTCTCGGCGTCGATCACGTCGGCCACGGCCGCGGCCGCGTGAAGGCCGAGCTTTCCGTTCAGATAAGCGCGCCGCGTGAACTCGCCGGGCTCGGCCAGTCGTGCACCGCAGGCTAGAAAGGCGCGGACGACCTCGCGCACGACGATGGGTGAACCGTGCAGGTGCAGCTCGAGCATTTCCTCGCCGGTATAGCTGCTAGGCGCGGCAAAGCCGATAGCCAAGCCGCGGTCGAGCCGCTCGCCACGATCGTCGAGAATGCGAGCGTAGGTTGCGACGCGCGGCTGCAGCGGCTCGCGCGTTTTCACCAGCCGGGCCGTCAACGAGCCGACGGCGGGGCCGCTGACGCGCACGATGGCGACGGCGCCTTTACCCGGCGGCGTCGCGACCGCGACGATCGTCACGGCAAGCCGGCTAGTGTCGTCTCAGCGCGGGAAGACGACGACGCAGCGCTCGGGCTCTTCACCTTCCGACTCGGTACGCACGACCGCCGAGTCGGCGAGCGCGAGATGCACGATCTTGCGCTCCGAGGGAAGCATGGGCTCGAGCTTCTGCGGCTTCTGATCGCGAATCGTGCGCTCGAGCGTCGCCAGCGCCAAGTTCTTGAGCTGGTCGGCGCGATGCGCGCGATAGCCTTCGGCATCGATCGTAAAATAATGACGATTATTGCGCACGCCGGCGTTAAAGGCGTTGTTGAAGATCAAGTTGATTGCTTCGAGCGTGTTGCCGTGACGTCCGATGAGCATGCCGAGATTCGGACCGGCGATCTCGAGATACTCGCCCTCGGCGCGCGGAATGTAATGAATATCGCACGGCCCCACGCCCATGCGCTCGAGAATTTCCTGGAGCAGGTCGCGCGCCGGCTTGGCTTCCTCGGGGAATTCGTGGTGCCGGACCGGCTGGCTCGGCCGCTCGCGCCGCGGCTCGCGCGGGATATCGTGTGCGCCCGCCGCGCCCCCCTCCCGATTTCCCCGGGAGCGGGCGATCGCGAACGTCGGCCGGCTGTTCTTCGAACTCGAAATCGTCTTCGTAAAGCATTACGTGCCTCGTTTATTCTTTCTCTTAGATCGCGCCGACCGCGCCGGCCTGGGAGAGTTTGTGTTGGCGACGCCGTTGCCTCCGCCGGCCTTGGGAAGCGCTTTCCCCGACGACGATGCGGCGACACCCTCGGTGATGACGTGCTCGCTGTCGATCATAGCCAGCGGCTGATGGTAGCGGCGCAGCATATAAAACTGCTGGCCCATCGTGAAGATGTTGTACGAGAACCAGTAGAGCACCATCGCCGACGGCCACTGGTACTTCCAGCCGAGGAAGCCCAGCATGATCGGCGAGATCAGGGCCATGTTGCGCTGCATCTGCGCCTGCTGGGGATCGGCCGCGGGCATGCTGACGTAACGCACGCTGAGGTACATCGAAAAGGCGTAGAGTAAGACCAGCACGAGGTCGGCATGCGCCAAGCTGATGGCGAGAATCGGCACGCCGAAGAGCTTGGGCGCGGCCTGCGACATAAAGCTGCCGATCCAGAACCAGGTCTGGTTTTCGAAGAGCGCCTTGTGATTCATGACGACGTAGTAGACGCCGATGATCACGGGATATTGCACCAGCATCGGCCAGCAGCCGGCGAACGGATTGACGCGGTGCTCCTTATAGAGCGCCATGGTCTCTTGTTGCTGCTTCTGCTTGTCGTCCTTGTATTTTTCCTGAACGCGCTTGAGCAGCGGCGCGATCTTCTGCATGTTCAGCATCGCTTTGAACTGCGCGGTGTTGAGGGGCCAGAAGACCAGCCGGATAAACGCCGCCAGGATGACCAAGCTCCAACCTAAATTGTTGATCGGTTTGTCGATCGTCTGAACGACCCACCATAGCCCATCGACGATTGGATCGAGCCACGAGGCTGCCAGCAGCAGGTGCAAGATATCTTTCCTTATCTCAAGCCGGACGCTGCCGCGGACGAGGGATCGGGCGCGCGTGACGGTACGAAGTCGACGCCGCCGGGATGCCACGGGTTACAACGGGCGAGCCGGGCAATCGCGAGCCACGTGCCGTAAAGGGCGCCGTACTCGGCGATCGCGTGCGTAGCGTAGTGCGAACAAGTCGGGTAGAAGCGGCAAGCGCGAGGGAGCAGCGGAGAAATTGCGATTTGATAAAGCCGGATTGCGTATAGAAGCACGAAGCGCATGCCTGGTACTACCCGGTGGCAAGCGCCGAGGTTACCTCGGCCCGCAGATCGTCATAGGCAAGCCCGGCCGCGGCTGGGCGCGGCACGATGAGCAGGCGCATCGGCCGGCGCTCGCCGAGCGCATCGTGGACGATCGCCGATAAGCGTCGGCGCAACTTGTTTCGGAGCACGGCCTTTCCCAGCAGCTTGCTTACGGTGATGCCGACCACCGGCACGGAATCGCCGGTCTGTGCATCGCTACGATAAATGGAGAGACTTTTAGTGGATACGCGGCTTCCGAACCGCCGTAACCGTGCGAAATCCGCTCGCCGGCGCAGGCTGACGAAGCGGCGCATCAGACGGTAAGACGATGGCGCCCCTTCTTGCGGCGGCGAGCCAGCACCCTACGGCCCTGCTTCGTGCTCATGCGCTCCATAAATCCGTGCACGCGTTTGCGGCGGCGATTGTGCGGCTGATACGTCCGCTTCATAACGTCCCTTCAGGCGATAAAGTAGTGCCCCACACCCTTGGTGGCAGACAGCCCCTGATTATATCCACCCCCAAGCGGGAGCGCAAGCAGACCGTTCGGCACCTGCTTTCGCCGCTCGTGCTGCTTTGGGTCGTCATGTTTGCCGCCGGGGCGCTCCCCGCGGCGGCCAGCCAAGGCGAGCTCTGGCTGGTCGCCGGAGACATTCATCTCGATCCGTTCGACCGATCGGCGGAATCCAACGGCTACGGGCGCGATGCCGACGGGGCGCTGTTCGACGCGGCAGTGAGGCGGATGCGCCGGATGGCGCCCGATCCAACCGTCGTCGTGCTGACCGGCGACTTTTTGGCCCATCGCTTTCCCACGCTGGCGGCCCGCTTCGAGCCCGGGGTTCCGCCGGAGCGCCCGGCCCTGGAGGCGATGCGCCGGATGGCGGGCGCCTTCGGGCGCGCCTTTCCGCACGCGCGGTTTGTCGTAACGCTGGGCAACAACGACGCGCCTTGCGGCGACTACCGCGCCCCGCTTACGGGTCCTTATCTGGCCGCCGTCGCGCGCATCTGGGCGCCGCTCGTCGCGCGCGGCCGCAATTCAGCTGAGTTCGTAGGGGCTTTCGCGCGCGGCGGCTATTATTCGATGGCGTTAACCGGACAGCGGCGCATCGTCGTGGTGAACTCGGTGCTGTTCTCCCTCGTTTTCGCCGGCGATTGCCGTGGCAACGAGCGCGACGCCCGGCTTGGCGAGCTCGCCTGGCTCCGGCAAACCCTATCAGAACCGCACGACGGCAAGACGATCCTGGTAATGCACATTCCGCCGGGATACGATGCGCAGACGACGACCTACGTACGCGGTCTGGTGGCTTGGCCGTTTCTCGAAGCGGATGCCAACGCCGCGCTCGACGCGCTCATCGCTTCACCGCGCAATCGCATCGCTTTCGTGCTGAGCGGCCACGCGCATCGTTTCGATTTCCGGCTGGCCGGCAACGTCCCGATCGTGACGCTCGGATCGCTCTCACCGATCTACGGCAATAATCCGGCCTTTTACACGCTGCGGGTCGCGGAGAACGGCGCTCTCTCCGATATCGTCGAGTTTACTTACGACGTGGAATCGCAACGGTGGAACGCGCCGCGAAGCTTCGACCGGACCTGGGGAGCCGGGACGGTCGATGCTGCGTCGCTGGCGAGGATCCACGCTCGGCTCGGAAGCGACCCGGCGATGCGGGAGCGCTGGCAGCAGCAGGCCGACGGCTGGCCGTCGCATCCTTCGGCCGCCGGGATCTGGCTCGGCTGGTGGCGGCCCGGCGTACTGTGCGCAAGCCTTTCTCGACGACGGCTTCACGCGCTGCGCTCGCGTGGGCGCTCGGCAGGGTGGCGCTCATCGTTGCCGCGGCGCTCCTGTTCATCGTGGCGTTGGCGTTCCTGCTGCTGCTGCAATTTGCGCGAGGGGGAACGACCTTAAAGCCGCCGTAACTTGGTGAAGCTTTGAGCGCTTCCAGTATGCAACCGCCTGCCCGGCGGCGGGTAGTCGTCACCGGCTTGGGTGCCGTGACCCCGGTCGGCAACACCCGCGACGAGTTTTGGAGACGTCTGATCGCCGGCGAGTCCGGCATTGCCCCTATCACCGCTTTCGACGCGGCGCTTTTCGACACGCGAATCGCCGGCGAGGTCAAAGACTGGTATCCCGAGCAACTGATCGGCCGCAAAGAGGCGCGCCGGATGGACCGGTTCACGCAGTTCGCTCTCGTCGCTGCGCGCGAAGCGATCGAAGACGCCAAGCTGCCCGACGACCCCGAGTTCAAGGAGCGCGTCGGAGGCGTCGTCGGCACGGGCATCGGCGGAATCATTACCTTCTGGCTCAACTCCGATAAGGCCAACGAGAACGGCACTTGGTCGAAGGTGACGCCGTTCTTTATTCCGATGCTGATGGCCAACGCCGCGCCGGCGCACATCTCGATGGCCTTCGGCTATCGCGGACCGTTCTTTGCGGCGGCCAGCGCCTGCGCCAGCGCGAACGACGCGATCTGTACGGCGTACAACGCCATCGCCTACGGCGACGCGATCGCGATGATTACCGGCGGCAGCGAGGCAACCGTCTCGCCGCTCGCCATCGGCGGTTTCTGCTCGATGCGCGCGATGTCGACCCGCAATGACGAACCGACACGCGCCAGCCGGCCCTTCGATCGCGAGCGCGACGGCTTCGTGCTCGGTGAGGGCGCTGGAATTCTGGTGCTCGAGGACTACGAGCACGCTAAGGGGCGCGGCGCTTCGATCTACTGTGAAGTCTTAGGCTACGGGCAGTCGTCGGACGCCTACGACCTCGTCGCGCCCGATCCCGAGGGTAACGGCGTGCGGCTGGCCTTCGCGCGCGCCTTGGCCAGCGCCGGCATCGAGCCGAAAGACGTCGATTACATCAACGCGCACGGCACCTCGACGCCGGTCGGCGATCCGGCCGAATCGAAGGCGATCGAAAAGACCTTC
The DNA here is from genome assembly GCA_963735845.1 of Vulcanimicrobiota bacterium. Lineage (GTDB taxonomy): Bacteria > Vulcanimicrobiota > Vulcanimicrobiia > Vulcanimicrobiales > Vulcanimicrobiaceae > Cybelea. The sequence goes on from CAVTMN010000013.1 coordinate 331,358, forward strand.
GGCGAGCACGCCTACCGCATCGGCGTCAGCTCGACCAAGTCGATGCACGGGCACGCGCTCGGTGCGGCCGGCGGGATCGAGGGCGTTGCGACGGTGTTGGCGGTTCGTAACGATCTCATGCCGCCGACGACGAACTACGAGTACCCCGATCCGGAGTGCCGCCTCGATTACGTTCCGAACGTCGCGCGAAGCGCGCCGATACGAGTCGCGCTCTCCAACTCGTTCGGATTCGGCGGGCACAACAGCGTCATCGTCTTCGCCAAAGTCCGCCCGGAGTAACGCGGTCGAGCGTTATGAGCGGCGAAGCGTACCGGCGGCGCTTGCGGGACCTGCTGCGTCTCGCCGGCATCCGTCGAGTGGGCGATCCCAGCCTTCTTCGAGAAGGCGTTCGTCCATCAGAGCTATGCAAAAGAGCGCGGCGGCGGTTCCAACGAGCGAATGGAGTTTCTGGGCGACTCGATTCTCGGATGCATCACCGCGGCGTGGCTCTACGAACAGTTTGCCGAAGAACCCGAGGGCGCGCTGACCTTGCGTAAGGCCGCCATCGTCAACGACGCGACGCTCGCGCAATCGGCGCGGCGCCTCGGCTTTTCCGGACTGCTTCGTCTCGGGGCCGGAATGCGCAGCGCCGGCGGCACCGAAAACACGTCGGTGCTTGCCGATGCATTCGAAGCCTTCGTCGGAGCCCTCTATCTGCGGTACGGCCTGGATAAGGCGCGCGACTTCGTGTTGACCCATCACGTCGCCGAGCTCGACCATTCGTTCGATTCGCTGCTCGATCCCAAGACGCGCTTGCAGCACTACGCGCAGGAGCATCTTTCGGCGACACCCGGTCTATCGCGAAACCAGCCGCGGAACGCCGCAGCGACCGGCCTTCAGCTCGCGCGTCAGCGTCGCCGGCAAAGTCTTAGGCAAGGGGAACGGTCCGTCGAAGAAGTCGGCGCAGCAAGCCGCTGCGCAAGCGGCGCTGGAGTCAATCTTCGGGTCCGACGCATGAGGCTCGAACGCATTCGCGCCTTCGGATTCAAGACGTTCGCCGAGCCGACGACGCTGGAGTTCGGCGACGGCGTCACCGCCATCGTCGGTCCCAACGGGTCGGGCAAATCGAATCTCGTCGACGCGTTCCGCTGGGTCTTGGGTGAGGCGGCGCGCAGCCTGCGCTCGGCGCTGCTCGAAGACGTCATCTTTAAAGGCACCGATTCGCGCAAACCGCTGGGCTTGGCCGAGGTCTCGGTCGTCTTTGACAACTCCGATCGCCGGCTGCCGATCGACTTCGCGCAAGTGGAGATCACGCGGCGCGCCTATCGCGTCGGCGAGAGCGAGTACTTCATCAACCAGACGCCGGTGCGTCTGCGCGACGTCGTCGATCTGTTGATGGGAACGGGGCTCGGGCCTGGATCGTACGCGATCGTATCGCAAGGTCAGATCGACGCGATTCTTACCAGCAAACCGGTCGACCGTCGCGCGCTCTTCGAAGAGACTTCGGGTATCGGCAAGTTCCTAGCGCGCCGTCAGGAATCGATGCGCCGGCTCGAGCGAACCGAGCAGAACGCGATACGCATCAACGATCTGCTCGCCGAGCTGGAGCGGCGCATTCCCGAGCTCGACACGCAGTTGCGGCGAGCCAAGCGGTATCGCCGCGTCGGAACGCGCGTGCGCGATTTGGAGATACTCTCGTATCTGCGCGCGGGCGCTTCTCGCCGGGCCGAGCGCGACGCGTTGCGCGTGGAGCTGGAGCGCGACGATGCATTGCGCGCCGCGGCCGCCGGGAAAGCTGCGGTGTTCGGAGCCGATGCCGCCAAGCTGCGCACGCAACTCTACCGTAGCGAGCTGCAGCTGGAAGAGCTTCGTTCGCAGGCGCAGCACGCGCGCGGCGAGCTGGCCGCCCTCGAGGCCGAGTACGCCGCGGCGCTGGCGCGGCGCGAAGCGCTGGAGCGCCAATCGACGCAGACGACGCAAGACGCGCAGCGGGTGGATCAGGAACGCGCCACGCTGGTTGAAAGCGTCGCCGGGCTCGACGATGCGCATCGCCCCGCTCACGGCCGAGGTCGATACGGCGCGCGAGCGCGAGCTGGCCGCGCATGCGGCGCTGGCGCAGGCGCGCGCGAGGCTCGATACGGTCTTGACGCGATTGCGCGAAGTCGAAGTGGCGGCGACCGAGCTGGCCGAGCGCAAGACCGAGCAGCGCGTGCGCGGCGAGTCGCTGCGCGCCGAGGCCGATCGCCTCGAACGCGAGGGCGCGCCGCGCGCGAGCGCGCCGAGCAAGCCGAAATCGCAGCCGGCGGCGCCGCGCACCGGTACGGCGAGCGTCGGCGGACGCTCGAATCGTTGGACGAGGAGCTGCTCGAAGCCCGCGGACGCGCCGAGGATGCCGAACGCGACGCGTCGTCGGCACAAGAAGCGCGTCGCACATGCCGTCGCAGCGCACCGCGATCTCTCGGGGGAAGTCGCCGCCGCGCAATCGCGCCTGCACACCATCGAAGAGCTCGAGAACTCGCTCGAAGGGCACGTTCCCGGAACGCGCGCCGTCGTCGAAGCGTGGCAGAAAAACGAACTCCGCGGCATCGAAGGCATCGTTTCGAATCTGATCGCCACCGACGAGCGGTACGCGCGCGCGATGGATGTGGCCTTTGGCGCACGGCTCTCCAACGTCGTTACCACGACCTCCGAAGACGCCGAGCGCGCCGTCGCGTTTCTCAATCGCTTGCAGGCCGGGCGTGCGACGTTCTTACCGCTCGACACGCTCTCCGACCGCATCGGACGGCAGATCGACGCCGAGCTTGCCGCGTCTCTCCGGCGTCATCGGGTACGCGCACACCCTGATCCGTACCGATCCGCGATTTTCGGGCATCGTCAATTTCTTGGTCGGATACGTTCTGATCGTCACGACGCTGGAGACGGGAATAGATCTGGTCCGCTCGCGCGGCCTTCGCGACACGATCGTTACGCTCAACGGCGAGCAGATTACCGGCGGCGGCGCGATTACCGGCGGCCGCTTCCAGCGCGAGCGTTCGATTCTCTCGCGACGTTTTGCCGCACAGAGCCTGCGCGAGGCCTTGGTGGAGCTGCGTGCCAAACTGGAAGAGGCGGAGCACGCATTGCGCGATACGCACGCTAAAGCCGAGGGGGCGATCGCGCAGCGCGATGCCGCGCGCGAATCGCGAGCACGAACCGAATCGCAGCTCGTCGGACTGCGTGCCGAAGCTACGGCGCTGCAGGCCGAGGTCGAGCGCACCGCAGGCGAACTCGAAGCGGCACGTGCCGCAGCTTCCGAGCTGCGCGTCGGCGCCGAGCGCGCGCGCGCGATGGAGAGCGAATGCGGTCGCGCCGATCCGGAAGTAACGGCGGGCGAAGAAGACCGAGCCGCTCTCGAGCGCGAGCTCGAGGCGACACGCGAAGAGATCGCCGTTGCCGAAGCCGCCGCGCTGGCCGCCAGCGCGCTCGTTGCCGACCTGCGCGAACGGGCCGCCGGGCTCTCAGCCGAGCGCGACGCCGCCAAGGCACGGTTGGGAATGCTCGATCGGGATACGCAGCGCGCCGGATCGGCGCGCGAAGCGATGCTCGCCGAGGTTGCGTCGCTGATGGAAGAGACGCGCACCAAACACGCCCGCGTGGAGGGTCTGCAGCGCGGCGTCCGCGAGCTCGACGCAAAGGTCGAGGCGGCCCGGCGCGAGCGCGAGAATCTGATGCAGCAGCAGGCACAGACCGAAGCCGATTTCCGCGGTGCCGAGCAAGAAGAGCGCGATACGCTGGCCGCGGGCGAGAACCGCCGCACGCGTTTGACGCAAGTCGAAGCCGAGCTCGGCATGCTGGTTTCGCAGTTCGCGCAGAATCCCGCGACGGCCGAAGAGTGCGCCGACGTCGAGCAGCGCTACCAAAAGGAGCCCGATTCGGTCGTCGACGAGCTGCCGCGCCTGCGCGACGAGCTGGCCCGGCTGCAGGCAAACGTCAACCTCAACGCCGAGGCCGAGCGCGCCGAGCTCGCGGAGCGCGACGCATTCTTGCGCGCCCAGATGCAAGATCTCACCCAAGCGCGCGAGACGCTGCTCGAGTCGATTCGCGAAATCGAACAAGAAACGCAAGTGCAGTTCAACGAAACGTTCGAGCGCGTGGCGGAAGCCTTCACCGAGATGTACCGGCGGCTCTTTACCGGCGGCGAAGCCAAGATGTGGCAGACGCAGCCGGACAATCTCTCCGAAACCGGCATCGAGATCGCCGTGCAGCCGCCGGGTAAGAAGCAGATGGCGCTGACGGCGCTCTCCGGCGGCGAGCGCGCGATGACCGCAGCGGCCCTCATCTTTGCCTTGATTGCGACGCGACCCGCGCCATTCTACTTCCTCGACGAAGTCGACGCCGCGCTCGACGACGCCAACATCGACAAGTTCTGCGAAACGGTCAAGTCTTTCGCCAAAGACTCGCAAGTGCTGGTCGTAACGCACAACAAGAAGACGATGGAGATGGCCGACCGTATCTACGGCGTGACGTCGCGCGACGCAGGCGTCAGTTCGATCGTCTCGGTCGAGTTGGCACGCGAGGCGGAGATGCTACTTGCCTGAGGAGCCCCCGGGGCGCCAACGCGCGGCCCTCTTTTCGCTTTCGGATAAGACCGGTGCGCGCGAGCTTGCCGCGGCGCTGCACGAACGCGGCGTCGAGATCTATGCGACCGGTGGAACGCGCGCGTTCTTGGAGCAGGGCGGCATACCGGCACGCGACGTCGAGGATCTGACCGGCTTCCCGTCGCTCTTCGGCGGCCGCGTCAAAACGCTGCACCCCAAGGTGTTCGGCGGAATACTCTACGATCGCAGCGACAGCGAACATCGCTCGGCGGCGCAGACGTACGCCGTTCCCGAGATCGTCACCGTGGCCGTCAATCTCTACCCCTTCGAAGCGACGGTGGCGCGCGATGGCGTATCGCTGGAGGAAGCGATCGAGCAGATCGACATCGGCGGCGTCGCGCTCTTGCGCGCGGCGGCAAAGAACTTCGAACACGTCGAAGTGTTGACGCATCCATCGCAGTACAAGGAATATCTTACGGCGCTTTCGGAGGGCGGCACGTCCGCGTCGCTGCGGCGCAAGCTCGCAATCGCGGCTTTCGAACGCACGGCCGAGTACGACGCCGCGATCGCGCACTATCTTGCGACTGCGGGCGAGGTATTGCCGACCGATCTTCCGGGAGCGCTGGCGCTGACGCTGCCGCTGGCTAAGCGCTTGCGTTACGGGACGAATCCGCAGGAGCGCGCCGCTTTTTACTTGGATCGCGCCGATCACTTGCCGCGACAGCTTCACGGCAAAGCGCTCTCCTATAATAATCTGCTCGACTTGGACGCGACGCTGCGCCTGCTCTCGCGCGCTCCGCTCGGCGCCGAGTTCGGCAGCGATGCGGGTCGCTTCGTGCGCGCCGCAGTCGTGAAGCACGTCGTTCCTTGCGGCGTGGCCCAGCGCTCGAACGTCGGACTGGCAGTTCGCGAAGCGCTGCGCGCCGATCCGGTTTCGGCCTACGGCGGTATCGTCGCGACCGACGCGCCGCTCGACCGCGCCGCAGCGCAGACGTTGAACGAGTTCTTCCTCGAGATCGTCGCCGCGCCCGCGTTCGAAGCCGAAGCGCTGGAGATTTTACGCCGGCGTAAGAACCTGCGCGTCATGCAGTTTGAAGCCGGGCTTCCCGACGCGCTGGCGCGCGAGCTGCGCCTGCGCAGCGCGCTCGGCGGCGTTCTCGCGGAAGACGACGACCCGGCGGCGCCGGCGGAAACTTGGCGCGTCGTGAGCCGGCGCGAGCCCAGCGCGCAAGAGTGGCACGATCTCGCCTTTGCGTGGGACGTCGTGCGCCACGTCAAGAGCAACGGCATCGTCATCGTCAAGGAAGGCACGACGCGCGGCATCTGCGCCGGACAGACCAATCGCGTCAGCGCGGTGCAAATCGCCGCACATCGCGCCGGCGATGCGGCGCACGGAGCGGCCTGCGCGAGCGACGGATTCTTCCCCTTCGCCGACGGCTTGGAAGCCGCCGTCGAGGGCGGCTGCACGGCGATCATCGCGCCGGGCGGTTCCATCCGCGACGACGAAGTCATTGCCGCCGCCGACCGGCTCGGAACGGCGCTCGTTTTCTCGACCTATCGCTACTTCGCACACTGACGTAAAGGAACGATTATGCCGCGCTTCTTGCACACCTCGATCTTCGTCAACGACATGAACGAGTCGATCGAATTTTATCGCGACAAGCTCGGACTCGAGCTGCTGGGCGGTCCGCACCACTATCCGGGCAACGCCGACATGGCCTTCGTCGGACGCGATTGGGGCGCGTACATCGAGCTCGTCTTCGATCTCGAGGAGCACTCGCCGTACGAGCTCGGCAATCGCTACGAGCACCTCGCCGTCGAAGCCGACGGCGACCTCGAGGAGTACGTTGCCTCGCTCAAAGCCAAAGGCGTCAAAGTACTCAAGGATGTTTATCGCTCACCGAGCGGCACGCGCGCGATCGCGTTCGTGGAAGATCCCAACGGCATTCCGGTCGAGCTGCTCGAGCCGCGTAAGCCGTAGCACGGTCAGAGGTCGCGGTCGAGCGAGCAGGTCATAGGTTGAGGCGCTCCCTACCGATAGACAAACGGATCGGGCGGCGGCGCGATGCGCGCGATGCTGTGCGGAACGAGGCGCAAGCTCACCGGCGACGCTTTCGACACTACCCTCAACGCGTAACCAAGCGCCGTCGGAATCGCGAGGCGCCGGATCGACACGAACTGCGATCGGTGCCGCGTCGGCGCGACAGCAGGTGATGGCATAACGCACCAGCGCTGCCCGTGCACCTTCTCGCGTTAATCTCCCAGTGAACGAAAGCTGCTCGCCGGCAAAGAGATCGGCGAGGGTGGTTTCGGTGGCGCGATACGAGGGCGGAGGCGCGCCGACCAGCACTCCGGCCAGCATCAGCGCCGGCGCGATGCGCGAACGCCACGACTGCTGCCGCCGATATATCGTAGCGTAGACGATCGCGACGACCGCGCACGCTCCTGCCGCTACCGCGATCGACGGCCTGATCAACGAATCGCCGTGACGCCACGCCACCAATGCGAGCGCGGCGGCGAGCAGAGCGTATGCCAGCGCGTCGTGCTCTTCGCGACGGTGAGCAACGCGATGAAGCGCGCGAAGATCGGCGATGCCCGCGACACAAAGGAATGCCGTCGCCGCAAGCGGTGCGCGAGCGCGCAGCGCCGCTGCAACTGCAACCGCTCCCAGTCCGCAGGGTGCGGCGCAGAAGCCGAGCGTGCCGCCTAACGCGATTTCGCCGAGCGGCGAGAGCGCTGCAGGATCGAACGCCGAGAAACATACGAACGCCGCGCCCGCAAGCAGCGACGAGGGAAGCAAGTGCCGCGAGCTCCGCCAACGGTTGTAACGCCGGCATATGAGTCGCGCATGGCGTGCGCGCGCGTAAGAGCCGAGCGCAGAGCAGCGCGGCAGCGAAGCGCGCCGCGGCGACGAGCGGTCCGAAGAGCAGCCACGTTGCAACGCCGGCCGGAAGAGAGCGCGCCGACGGCCCGGATCCGCAACCGCAGCCTAAGAAGTCGACGATGCGGCGATATTTACCGAGCAGTCGCGCCGCGACCAGGCCGGCAAAGAGAAACGGCACCGATTCGAAGAGCGAACCTGCGGCTGCCGCGAGCGCCGAGCGAAGCAAATCGGGTGAGAGCGTAGCCGCAACCGCCAGCAATCCCGCGGCTAAGAGTGCAATCCGCACGGCGAGCCATCACGCAGCACGCTCGCAATGGCTAGCCAAATGATGCGGCGAACGAGGGGGCGGTCATGGCCGAGAAGCTGAGCGCGCCCCGCGGCACGCAAGACATACTTCCGCCCGAGTCGAGCCGCTGGAGCTCGCTCGAAGCGCACATCCGTGCGTTGGCGTCGCGCTACGGCTATGGCGAGATTCGCACGCCGCTCTTTGAGTCGACCGATCTCTTCGTCCGAGGCGTCGGCGAAACGACCGACATCGTCGAGAAGGAGATGTACACGTTCACCGATCGCGGCGACCGCAGCCTTACGCTGCGCCCCGAGTGGACGGCACCGGTCGTGCGCGCGGTGCTCGAACACGGCCTGCTGACGGCCGGACCGCAGCGATTATATTATCTCGGACCGATTTTCCGTTACGAGCGTCCGCAAAAGGGGCGCTACCGGCAATCGCACCAGTTCGGCGTCGAGTGCTTCGGCTTTGCCGGACCGGAGGCCGATTGCGAAGTGATTTCGCTTGCCTGGGATCTCGTTCGCGGATACCGCATCAGGCGACGCGGCACTCAACATCAACTCCATTGGGGACGAGGTCTGCCGGCCTCGGTATCGCGAGGCGCTTTTGGAGCACGTCCGCCCGCATCTGGCGGAGATGAGCGAAGATGCACGGCGCCGCGTCGAGCGCAATCCGCTGCGCCTGCTCGACAGTAAGGATCCCGCCGACGCGCCGTACGTCGAGAGCGCACCGACGTTTGAGTCCTATCTTTGCACGGCGTGCCGAGAGCACTTCGACGCCGTGCGATCCTTTTTGGAACTGACCGGAATTCCGTTCACCGTCAATCCGCGCATCGTGCGCGGTCTCGATTATTACGGACGCACGGTTTTTGAGATTACGTCCGGATTGCTGGGCTCGCAGAGCAGCCTCTGCGGCGGAGGCCGCTACGATGGTCTCGTGCGCTCGCTCGGCGGACCCGACGTGCCGGCGGTCGGTTTCGCCCTGGGACTCGAGCGCTTCTTGATGGTCCTTGCCGCAAGCGAGCCGGCCGGCGAGCCGCCGCGCCGCGGAATCGCGGCCATTGCGCTCGGCGCGCAAGCGCGCGCGGTGCTCGTTCCGATCGTGACCGAGCTGCGCCGCCGATTTGAGTTTCCCACCTACATGGATTATGAGGAGCGTAAGCTGCTCACGCATCTGAAGAACGCGGATCGCAATCGTGCCCGCTATGCGATTATTGTCGGATCGGAGGAACTCGCCGCCGGCGAGCTCGTCCTGCGCGACCTCGAGAACCGTACCGAGCGGCGCTTACCCTTGGCCGCTCCGAGAGTCGTTGCCGAGCTTCTCGTAGAAGCGGGCATTTGATGGAAGACCGCTTCGCCGAGGAGACGCAGACGCTGCGCGAGCTGCTCGCGCTGATGCACGAGCACGGTCTCGAGACGATCAAGGTAAAACTCGGCGATGCCGTCTACGAGCTCTCGCGGCGCGGCCACGGCACCGGTTGCGGCCGCCACGCCCAGCGAAGCGCCCGTGCCGGCGGCGGCACCGGTCGCCAACGCCAACGTCATCAAAGTCATGGCGCCGCTCACCGGCGTCTTCTATCGCTCGGCATCGCCCGACGTGCCGGCGTTCGTCGAGACCGGCGATCGCGTCAAACCCGGCGACGTTCTCTGCGTACTCGAAGCGATGAAGCTGTTCAACGAAATCCAAAGCGACGATGCGGGAACGATCGTGCGCATCGTGCCCGGCAACGGCGAGCTCGTATCGCAAGGGGAGGAGCTCTTTTGGATCGAGCCGTGATGCCCAAGGAGCACGGTCGCCGCAGTTTCGACGAGCTGCTCTCCGAGCGCCGAGGTTTGCTCGACGCACCGCGTTATCGCGATCAAGTCGAGGCAATCGTCGCCGCGCTCGTGCAGGCGCTGCGCGACGGCAAGAAAGTTCTTTGGTGCGGCAACGGTGGAAGCGCCGCCGAAGCGCAGCACATGGCCGCCGAGCTTTCGGGGCGCTATCTTCGCGAGCGGCCCGGCCTGCACAGCGAAGCGCTCTCGGTAAACTCCTCGACGCTTACCTGCGTCGGCAACGACTACGGTTACGATCACGTCTTCTCGCGGCAAGTCGAAGCGTTCGCGCACCCCGGCGACGTCGTGATCGGAATGACGACCAGCGGCACGTCGCGCAACATCGTGCTGGCGCTCGAAGCGGCGAAACGCCGCGGCGCCGTGACGGTCGCTTTTACGGGCAACGGCGGCGGCAAAGTCGCCGAGCTCGCCGACCACGTCCTGTTGGGTCCCGACGGTTACGCCGCGATCGTTCAAGAGGTCCATCAAGTGATGGCGCACATCGTTTGCGATTTGGTCGAGCAACGGCTGATCTTCGACGGAGGCATTCGTTGACGCCGACGCTGATGGCGCCCGACGCACGCACGGTCTTCGAACGCGCCGGCGGACGGCAGATCCTCGTCGTCGGCGATTTGATGGTCGACGAATGGATCTGGGGTACGGTGACGCGCATCTCACCCGAAGCGCCGGTTCCGGTGGTCGCAGTCGCCGATCACTCGTTCACGCTCGGCGGCGCAGGTAACGTTGCAAACAACCTGCGTGCCCTGCGAGCCGCCGTCGTCTTCGCCGGAACCGTCGGCGACGACGCCTTTGCCGAGCAGATTCGCGACTTGCTGCGCGCCGAGCAGGTCGACGATTCGGGCGTCTTCACGATGCTCGACCGCCCGACGACGCGCAAGACGCGGATCGTCGCGCACAACCAGCAAGTCGTCCGAGCCGACTGGGAGTCGCGTTCCGCACTCTCCGAGGCCGATCGCCGCCGGGTGGCCGATTTCGTGCGCGAGCGCGCCTCGCAATGCGATGCCGTCATTCTCAGCGACTATGCCAAGGGACTGCTCTGCCGCGAGATCGTCGAAGCCGCGCGCACCTGTCCGCTCGTCCTAGCCGATCCCAAGCCGCAGAACATCGAACTCTTCACCGGCGTTACGTGCGTTGCGCCCAACGTCGCCGAGGCCGCTACCATCACCGGTATTCCGATCGTGGACGACGCGAGCTTGGAACGGGCCGGGGTGCGGCTGATCGAAATGCTCGACTGCCGCTACGCGGTGGTGACGCGCGGCGAGCACGGGATGTCGCTCTTCGGGCGCAACGGCGAACGCCTGCAGATTCCCTCGGTGGCGCGCACCGTCTACGACGTCAGCGGCGCGGGAGATACGGTCGTCGCCGTTCTGGCGCTGGCCTTGGCGGCCGGCGCGCCGATCGAACAGGCGATGCAGCTGGCGAACTTTGCTGCGGGCGTCGTCGTTGAGAAGCTCGGTACCGCAACGGCGTCGCCGGAGGAAATTCTCGCGCTGGTCGATCCGGCACAATCGGGATGAGCCCGCTCTTCGTTCCGCTCTTCGACGTGGCCGAAGCGGTGGCGTGGCGCGAAGAGCTCCGCGCCGAGCAATCGGACCGTGGTCTTTACCAACGGCGTCTTCGATCTGCTGCACGCCGGACACGTCGAGTATTTGGCCTGGGCTCGTTCGCAGGGCGACGCGCTCATCGTCGGCCTCAATCACGACGAATCGGTGCGGCGCCTCAAAGGACCGGCGCGGCCGCTCGTTCCCTTCGCGGCACGCGCGCAGGTTCTGCGCGCGCTGCGAAGCGTCGACGCGGTCGTCGGTTTCGAGGAAGCGACGCCGGAAGTCTTGCTCGATCGGATTCGTCCCGACGTTCACGTGAAGAGCGATCAGTATCGCGAAGACGACCTGCCGGAGAAAACGGTCGTCCTGCAGCACGGCGGACGAATCGCGCTCGCGCCGCACTTGGCCGGTACGAGCACGACGGATTTAATCGGCCGCATCATCAATGCATATTGCCGTAACGGCTAATGGGCCGGGTGAAGTCGCCGGTTGGCTTCGACCGCTGCTTCGAGCGCTCTACGCGCGCTGCCCCGATCTCGGCGTACTGGTCTTTCTCGTGCCCGACGATTACGCTAGCGGTTTTGAGGCAGAGATGGTCCGTGAGGCCTTTCCGCAGGCCCGAGTCTACGAGCCGAAGAGTTACGTGAAGTTCGCGCTCGGCGGAAAGCTCGATGGTGCTCCGCCGCGCGTCGACCTCGTCCAGTATATCGGCGGCGACCTGCTGCACGCTGCCATCGTGCACCGCCGCTTGAAGGGAAGAACCGCGACGTATAAGTTCTCGCGGCGCACGCTATCGCAAGCTCTTCGAACGGGCCTTCGCCGTGGACGAGCGTAACGCCGAGCAGCTTGCCGAGTGGGGAACGCCGCGCGAGCGCATCGTGCGCGTCGGAAATCTGGCGATTGACGGCGCGCTCTTCGAGGCAAGCCTGCCGCGCCGAAGCCCAAGCGCCGCACGACGGCATCCTCATCATGCCCGGGTCGCGCGCCTACGAAGTCGAGAGCCTGGTTCCGTTCTATTTTTCCGTCGCGCTGCAGTTGCAGCGGGAGCGCCCCGAGATTCCCGTCGCCTTGGCACTCTCACCGTTCACCGCGCGCGACGAGCGTGCGGACCGCGATTGAGAGTGGCGGCCACCCGCGCATGTTCGGAAAGCGCGGAAAGCTCGTCAGTGAAGACGGATGCGACTATCTCACCACGGACGAGGGGGATCGCCGCATTCCCGTATTGCGCAACGCGCTCGCTGCGGCCAAGGCGGCTCGCATGGTATTGACGATCCCCGGCACGAAGACGATCGAGCTGGCGATCTTGGGCAAACCGACGGTCACGGTCACGCCGCTCAACGCACCCGAAGTCGTGACGATCAACGGTCCGCTGACCTATCTCGACCGCGTTCCCTTCGTCGGGCTGCCGCTCAAACGCGCCGCCGTCACCGCGGTCTCGCACCGCTTCAAGTATCACACGCAGCCGAACATCGATGCCGGAAGGGCGGTCGTGAGGGAAATTCACAGTACCATCACGCCGGGCGCGCATGGCGCGCATCGCCTTGGAGAGTTACGACGATGCAGCCTGGCTCGCGGAGGTTTCACCGCAGCTCGCAGCGCTCTATCGCGATCACGTCGGCGCGTCCGGCCGGATGGCGGAATCGCTGCTCGAACTGGCGGCATAGCCGCGCATGGACTGTTCGGTCGTTATCGCGACCAAAGATCGCGAGCGCTACGTAGACGGCGCGCTATCCGCGCTCGCCGCGCAGACCGGCGCGCCGCCGTTCGAGGTCGTCGTTGCCGACAACGGGTCGACCGATTCGACGCGTGCGGTCGTGGAGCGGCACGCGCGTGAGGGTTTGGCGGTGACCTACGTGTTCGAGCCAAAACCCAATCGGGGAAAGGCGCGCAATCGCGGCGTGGCCGCCGCGCGTGGCGACTACCTCGTCTTCTGCGACGACGACGTAGCGTTGCCGCCGGGTTGGTTGGCCGCGCACGCTGCGGCGCACGCCGGCAGCGACCCATGCGTAGTCAACGGACCCATCCTCAACGTGCCTTCGCCGGCGCAGCGTCCCAAGCCACGGCCGGCCAACTACTCGCGTGCCTTCCTCTGCACGTGCAACGCGTCGCTTCCGGCCAAAGCCTTCCACGCCGTGGGCGGCTTCGACGAAAACTTCGAGCTGTACGGGTGGGAGGATACCGAGCTGGGACTTCGTCTGCGCGCAGCCGGCTTATCCTGGCGGTTCGCGTGGGACGCCTTTTTGTGGCATCTCAAGCCTCCTGCGGAAGAGACGCTCGAAGTGCAGAGCCGCAAGGCCGTCGAGCGCGCGCGAATGGCGCGCCGCTTTCTCGCCAAGCATCCATCGAGCCGCGCGCGCATGGCGACCGGCGCGCATCCGCTCAACGTGCTGCGGGCGCGCTTCCTCCTGCCCGACGCGTTGCTTGCAGTCTACGCCGGGCTGGCGACGAGCCCGCATGGGCCGCAGTGGCTCGGCGGGATCGCGCGCGCGGCTTTTCTCGACGGAATTTACTCGCGCGAGCTGGTGCGCGCGCTCGATGCAAGCGATGAGTGATCGCGCGCTGCTCTACTGCGCGGGCGGCGGCATCGGCGATTCGCTCGTCGCTTCGCTGGTCGCGCGTGCCTTGCACCGGCGGTTCGAACGCGTCGACGCGTTGACGCTGCCCGCTCACGCGCCTCTACTCGAGCGCGTCCCCGACGTGGACGGCGTGTTGCTCGATGACGGCGGAGACGACGCGGCGTTGGCGCAGCGTCTGGCCGGCTCGAAGTACGACGCGTGCGTCGTCACCTGGGCGACGCGGCGCACCGCGCGCGTTCCGCAGCGCGCCGCCATTCCGGTGCGCGTCGGCCAGGCGCGGCGCTTTTACTCGTTCCGCTTCACCCATCGCGTGGTCGTTCGCAGCGAACGCGGCGACGTCACCTCGCATTGGTCGCAGATCCTGCTCGATTTTGCGCGCGCCATCGATTGCGATACCGACGAGCCCTTCTATCGCTTCGTTCCGACGCAAACAAGACGAGCTGGAGGCCGACGCGATATGGCAGGGCAGCACGCCGTTCATTTCTATTGAATCCGTGCAACGCCGTCGCATCGGCGCGCGGCATCTGGCCGCTCGACGGCTGGGCGTCGCTGGCGCGCGAGCTGCGCGAGCGCTTCGGGGCGCAGATCTTGGTGAGCGGTTCGCCGGCCGACGCACCGATGGCCGAAGGCATCGCCCAGCGAGCCGGCAGCAACGTTGCGTCGATTGCGGGCAGAACCAGCGTCGGAACCTTCGGAGCGCTGGCGAAACGCGCCGCGCGCCTTCGTCGGCATCACCACCGGCTCGATGCACGTCGCCGCCGCGGTCGAGTGTCCGACGGTCGGCGTATTTCCGTTTCAATCCGACTACCCCGATCGCTGGGCGCCCCTCGGTCGCCGCACCGAAGTCGTGCGCGCGTCGTATCCCTGTCATCGCGGAGACACCAAGGAGCGTTGCCGGGATTATGCCTGCATCGCCCACCTCGACGTTCCGCGGATCATCTCCGCGGTCGAGACGCTGATATCGTGAAGGCGACGCTTCAGTTCTGCACCTACAACCGCGCCGCGCTGCTCGAGCGCGTTCTCGAGGCCTGCTTCGACCAGAACGTTGCGGAAGGCGATTATGAGGTCGTGCTCGTTGACGACGGCTCCAGCGACGCGACGCCGGCGGTGATCGAGCGGGCGCGCAGCCGCGCGACCTGCCCCTTCATCGTCGTGAGTCAGAGCAACGCGGGTTTGGCCGCCGCGCGCAACGCCGGTATCGCACGAGCGAGCGGCGAGCGAATCATCTTCATCGACGACGACGTGCTTCCGCTGCCGAACTTCGTCGAGGAGCACTTGCGAGCTCATGCGAGCCATCCAAACGACATCGTGCGCGGCGGTGCTATCGAGGTAAGCTCGCCCGACAACCTGCCGACGCCGTTGTGGAGCATCCGCAACTACAGCGGCAATTATTTCTGGACGACCAACGTCTCGGTGCCGCTGGCGACCATACGCGGCATCGGCGCCTTCGACGAGTCGTTCAGCGAATACGGATGGGAGGACATCGACGTCGGGCTGCGCCTGCGTTTCGCCGGCGTTCGCGCGGTCTTCCGGCCGCAGGCGCTCGTCTATCACGTCAAGCCGCCGCGCCGGTCCGGCAGCATCGAGCGCATGCTCGAGCAGGCGCGCGCTCAGGCGCGAACGGCGGTACGGCTCGTGCACCTGCATCCGCATTGGCGTGCCTATCTCGCGACGGGAATCAATCCGGTGCAGCGCCGCTTCCACGCCGCCGTTCGGGCGACCGGCGCACAAGAGCGTCTTCGCCGGCGCTTGCCGCCGCCGGGCGTCGATCGCGAGTTGCGGCCGGACGAACTGCGTGCCGCTGGAGCATTGGCGAACGAAGTCTATTTCGACGAGCTGGAACGCGCGCTGCGTCTCGACTCGCCCCCGGCGTGAAGATTCTACTCTCGCGCACCGATCGCATCGGCGACCTCGTGCTTTCCACGCCGGCGATCGCAACGGTCCGCCGGTCCTTTCCCGGCGCGCACGTGACGATGGTGACGAGCGAATACAATCGCGAGGTGATGGATCGCAACGACGACGTCGACGAGATCGCCGTCTTGCCGCACGGGGGTTCGCCGGGACGCTTCGGTTCGCGTTACGCCGGATACGACGTCGCCATCGCGCTCGCACCTCGCGCGGTCGATCTTCAAATCGTAGGCGGCACGCGCGCGGCACTGCGTGTGGGTTATACATACGAACGGCGCTGGTTCGCTCGCTTGACCGCCGGACTCTATCTCAACCGCCTGATGGTCTCCGAGGCCGATCCCGATCGTCTGCGATCGAGAGCCGGGACGCGTCGTTCGCCACGAAGTCGACCAGCTGCTCGACCTCGTTGCACTGGCAGGCGCGCGCGAGCGCGTCACCACGCTGCGCCTCGGCGTAACCGACGAGGATCGCGTGGTCGCGCGAACGCTCCCCGCGGATCCGATCGTGATGCATCTCGGTCAGCGGTGGTTCAGCGAAGGCAGCACCCTCGAGGGCACGCTGGCCATCGTCGAGGACCTGGGCAAGTTCGCGCCGGTCGTGATCACGTGTGCGAGCGATTGCGAATCAAAGGCACGGTATTTCGAAAATCACGCCGACGTCGCGCGGCTGATCTACGGACTTCCATTCCATGAGTGGGCAGCGGTGCTGGAGCGTGGCCGGATCGTCGTCACGGTCGATACCGGCGCGACTCACGTCGCCAGCGCGGTCGGCCGCCCAACGGTCGTTGCCTTCGAGCATCGCTACTTCCGACTAAACTCGCAGGAGTGGTCGCCGTACGGCGTGCCCCACGTGCTCGTCCGCAAACCGGCAACCGAAGATGAGGCATCGCTTACGCGCTTCCGGCAGGAAATCGTCGGCGGAGTCGCGCGTCTCATGACGCAATCGTGAATTCGCCGCTGCCCGACGTTTCGGTCGTCATTCCGACCTACAATCGCCTCGAGACGCTCGAACTGGTGATGCCGACCCTGCTCGCGCAGAGTCTCTCGCCGTCGCAGTACGAGCTGCTCGTCTGCGATTCTAACTCCACCGACGGAACGGCAGAGTATCTCGCCGGTCTGAGTCGCGAGCGCGACGGCGTCCGCCATATTGCCGGTGCTTTCAGCGGCCGCGCGGCGGCACGCAACGCCGGCATCGCCGCGGCGCGCGGGGAGATCGTGCTCTTTAACGACGCCGACATTCTCGCGTCACCCGATCTGCTGACTATTCACCTGCAGCACCATCTCGAGCGAGCCGGCATCGCCGTCGTCGGTCTCGAAGTTCAAGTCAAAGATTTTGACGATTACCAATACAAGCGCGACCATCCCGAAACTCGCGGGCATCTCCATCCGCCCTCGCGAAAAAAACTTTCGTGGCTCTACTTCCTGACCGGCAACGCTTCGGTCCGGCGCGATGACCTCTTACGCGCCGGTTGCTTCGACGAAAGCTTTACCGGTTACGGCCATGAAGATTTGGAGCTCGGTTACCGGCTGCAGCGTTTGGGCATCGAGATTCTCTACGAACCGCGCGCGGTGAACTATCACTGCCAAGACGTGCCGTATCAGGATCAAAAGGAGAAGATGCGGCTCGCCGGGCGCTCGACGGCGCGGTTCTATCGCAAGCATCCACACCTTGGCGTGATGGTGAACCTCGGCATGACGCCGCTTTCTCTGGGTCTTCACGCGGCACTGATGCGCATGCCGGTCCTGCTCGGCTACCTCGATCGGCAATCCGCGCGGTCCCGGCTGGCGCGGGAGCTCCTCTTGCAATATTATTACGTTTCCGGAGTTAAGGAAGGATAATGCCAGACAAGATCTCGTGCGGAGCGCTGCGCGCCGGCGATGCCGGCAAGACCGTGGAGCTCGCAGGCTGGGTGAATCGGCGCCGCGACCACGGCGGCCTGATCTTCGTCGATCTGCGCGATCGCGAAGGCGTCACGCAGGTCGTCTTCGATCCGCAGAACGCGGCTTTCGCCGAAGCCGAGCACTTGCGCAACGAAGACGTGCTGCGCGTCGCCGGAACCGTGCGCCGGCGGCCGGCGGGAACGGAAAATCCGCGGCTGGCGACCGGCGACGTCGAGATTTCGGCCGACTCGCTCGAGATCCTCAACCGCTCGCAGGTGCCCACCCTTTGCCGTCAACAGCGACGAAGCGGTCGACGAAAATCTGCGCCTGGAGTACCGCTATCTCGACTTGCGGCGTTCGCGCATGCAGAACAATCTCCGCGTGCGCCACCAAATCATCAAGGCGCTGCGCGATTTCTTCGACTCGCGAGACTTTCTCGAGATCGAAACGCCGATGATGATCAAGTCGACGCCCGAGGGCGCGCGGGACTATCTCGTTCCCAGCCGCCTGCACCCCGGCTCGTTCTACGCGCTGCCGCAGTCGCCGCAGATGCTCAAGCAAATTCTGATGATTTCGGGTTTCGGGCGCTACATGCAGATCGCGCGCTGCATGCGCGACGAAGATTTGCGTGCCGACCGGCAACCGGAGTTCACGCAGCTCGACGTAGAGCTGGCCTTCTGCTCGCAAGAAGACGTGCTCGAGACAATGGAGTCGGCGATGCGCTACGTCTGGGCGCAGGTGATGGAGGCCGATCTGCCGGCCTTCCCGCGCTTGAGCCACCGCGACGCGATCGCGCGCTACGGCTTGGACAAGCCCGACATACGCTTTGGCCTCGAGCTGGCAGACGTGGGCGCCGCGTTCGCGCAGAGCGAGTTCGCCGTCTTTCGCGGAGCGCTCGATGCCGGCGGGGCCGTCGTCGGTTTGCGCTTCCCCGGCGGGGCCGCGCTATCGCGGCGCGAGTTCGACGCGCTCACCGAGACCGCCAAACAGTTCGGTGCCAAAGGCATGGTCTGGATCGCGCTCGCTCCCGACGGCATCAAATCGCCGGCGTCGAAGTTCCTCAACGACGAGAACGTCGCCGCGTTGAAAGCCGCGCTCGACGCGGAAAATGGTGACGCCGTGCTGCTGTTCGCCGGCGAACGCGCGTTGACGTACGCCGTTGCCGGAAAAATGCGCAACGAAATCGGCGACCGCTGCAATCTGCGCGATCCGCAGCGCTTTGCCTTCGCTTGGGTTACCGACTTTCCGTATTTGGAGATCGACGAAGAGACCGGCCGGCCGGCTCCGGCGCACCACCCGTTTACCGCACCGTCGCCCGGCGACTGGGACTTAATCGATCGCTCGCCGCTCGAGATGCGGGCGCAGCACTACGATCTCGTGCTCAACGGTTACGAGCTGGGCTCGGGCTCGATCCGCATTCACAAGCCCGGCGAGCAGCGAAAGATCTTCGAGATGCTGGGATTGACGGCGGAGCAAATCGAGGAGCGATTCGGTTTCTTCGTGCGCGCGCTCGAGTACGGGGCGCCGCCGCACGGCGGAATGGCGCTCGGAATCGACCGTATCGCGATGCTCGCCTGCGGCGAGACGAGCATTCGCGAGGTTATCGCTTTTCCGAAGAATCAGCTGGGGCGCGACTTGATGATGGACGCGCCGAGCGCCGTGCCGGAGCAGCTGCTGCGCGATCTTGCACGTACGTCTCGCCCCAGAAGCTGCGTTCGCCCGAGTAAAGATCGCGTCGAACATCGGCACGGTAAGCTTGCCGGTGTTCGTGTTTTGCCGGCTGGGGTGATAGGAGGCGATCGCAACGACCGTACGCTTACCCGATCGCGCCCTAACCTCGGCGCCGTGCGCGAAGGCCCAGTCCGCCGGCTCGAGCGTGAAGTCGAGCTCGCGCATCACGCGCAAAATCGCCGCAAATCCGATCGCGCCCAGGCCGACGGCGACGCGCAAGCGCGAGAGCGCCTCGAACTCTTCCACTAAATAAGGAAAGCAGTTGCGCAGCTCTTGCGGCGTCGGTTTGTTCTGCGGCGGCGCGCAGCGCGCGGCGGCGGTGATCAGGCAATCGCGCAAAACGAGCCCGTCCTCGCGACTCGTCGCCATCGGCTGGGACGCGAATCCGGCGCGGTACAGCGCGGGATAGAGAAAGTCTCCCGATGCGTCGCCGGTAAACGGGCGCCCGGTACGATTGCTTCCGTGCGCGCCGGGCGCGAGCCCCACCAGCATCAACCGCGCGCGCGGGTCGCCGAAGGCCGGCACCGGCCGCCCCCAATACTCGCACTCGCGATGCGCGCGCTTCTTTTCCCGAGCCACCTGTGCGGTGTAAGCGCGCAACTCGGGGCAGCGCGTGCAGCGAACGACCGCTGCGGAAATTTCGTCGAGATTTCGCACGCTAGGGCGCGCCCGCGCCAAGGACGTCGGCATACTCGATGCCGATCGGCGCGACCACGTAGGCGATCCCGTCGTTACGCTGCCAGATCCGTTCGAGCGCCGAGCGCGGATAAACCACGCGCACGTTGGGTGCGGCAGGGTCGTTGACCGCACAATCGCCGCTGCCGGTGAATCCGCAGAGCACGGCGAGGTGGCCGTCGGACTGCTCGAGCGGTGCGCCCGGCAATTCGCCGCCGTGCCACGAATAGGAGAGCGCGATCGGCAGGTTCCGCTCGATTAAGCGCGCCGCGTGGTCGAGGTTGCGCAAATGCGCGACGACGCCGCGCAGCCCGAGGCGGCCGCTATACGCGACGTTGAACGACCAGTTTCCCGTGCCGTTATAGGCGCGGTCGAAGACTTCGCGGGCCGTTTCCGGGACGCCGGCGTCGATGCCGTGATAGGAATGAATCATCGATAGGCTTGCCGGACTGCACCACCCCCGCTCGTTGAATCCTTCGACATACTGCGAGCGCACCGGCACGTCCAAGATCATCGCGTCGCGGGCATAGGGAAGCGAAGGGCGGCATCGCACCGGCGACGAGAAGGCGAGCAACTCGAAATAGACGTCGCGCGCTCGCGCCTCGATGCCGTCGAAGGGCTGCGTCGTTTGAATAACTTCCACCTCGACGCGCGTGCCCTCGTGTTCCGGGCTGAAGGACTTCGCGCCGGTCGGCTGCCATTGCGCGTAATCCATCCACTCCGAGGCGGGCTGTCCGGCACGCAGCAAACGAAACGAAAGCCGCCCGCTTGGCGCGTGGGTGTTCCAGCTCAGCACGCCGCCGCGTGCCGGCTCGAACGACAGACGAGCCGATTCGCTCGCTTCCAGCAGCTGCGCAAACGTGGAGAGGCTTAGATGGTCCACTGCCACGAGTTCCAGCTGTCGCCGATAAAGGCCGCCGGCACGTAGTTGCGCACGTCTGCGTTGATTGCGGTCACGTTGGCGCGCCAACTGAAGAACACGGCCGGGACGAGCTCGCGCAAGCGTTCTTCCTCGCGCTGATAGAGCGCCTTGCGCGTTGCCTGATCGAACGTGCTCGCCGCAGCCTCGCTGGTTTGATTGACGATCGGGTCGTCGAGCCACGACGTGTTCGCTCCACGCGGCGGGATGAAGGCACCGTTCCAGCTGCCGGAGTTATCCGGATCGGGACCGTTGGTTTCGATCGACCATTCGAGGTCGTACTTTCCGGTGTAGAGCGGCCCGTCGCCGGCAAAAAGATAGCTGCCCGGGTAGTTCCGCACCGCGACGTCGATGCCGACCTCGCGCAACATCGACTGGATCAAGACTTGGGATTCGGTGTTCTCTTGATGTCCGGTCGTCGCGTAGATGGAGAGATGCATCGCCAGCGCGCCCTTATGCAGAACGCCGTCGGAACCGGCGCGCCATCCGGCATCGGCGAGCAGTCTCTTCGCATCGCCGACGTCGTAGCGGTACGGCGGAAGGTGCGGCGCGGCCCAAGATTCCGGGAAGATGTCGGAGACGGCCTGCCGGTCGATGCCGTGATAGATGGTGTCGTTGAGCCGCTTCCAATCGACGGCCTCGGCGATGGCGCGGCGCACGCGCACGTCGGCAAGCTGCGGCCGGCTCGTATTGATGCCGAGGTGACGCCAGCTGGCGATTAGATTGCGAGCGACGCGGATTCCCGAGATATCCGAAAGCCGGCCGACCGAGTTTTCGTTGACGTTGGGATAAACGTCGACCTCGTGCGTCGCGAGCTGGTTGAAGAGGGTGTTGACGTCCGGGATGACCTTCCAGACGACCTCTTTGAGTTTCGGCGGGCCGCGGAAGTAACGCGGATTTGGAACGAAGACGAGCGAGCTTCCGTGGTTCCACGCTTTGAGCAGATACGGGCCGCTCGAGAGCGGCTGCTGATTGAATTCGGATCTATTAAGATCCGGCAGGCGCGCCAGAAGATGGGCCGGGAGCGGCGGATACGCCGCGCCGCCCATTCCCAAGATGCCGAGCACCGCCACGTTGGGGCGGCGCAGGCGGATGACGATCGTATGCGGGTCGGGCGACGATGCGTTCGCGATCTGGTCCCAGCCGTAGCGCGTCTTGACGGAGTTTGCCGGATTCATCACCGCGCGATAGGTGAAGAGCCAATCGGCCGCGGTCAGCGGTGCACCGTCGGCCCAGACGGCGTCGCGGCGCAAGTGCACGACGATGCGCTTACCGTCCGCGCTGATGCCGCCGTTGCTTGGCGTCGGTACTTCCGTGGCGAGATCGGGCACGTAATTCCCGCGCGCGTCGTAGCGCAGGATAAACGAGAAGAGCATGCCGGCGATCGTATCGGCGGCCGCAGTGTGGGCGTACATCAAATTGAGGCCGTCGGGCTCTTCGTCTTCGCCCAGCCGCAGCACGCCCGGTATCGTCCACGCGTTGTGAAGCCCGCCGCGCGCCGGTTGGGCCGGGCGCGAGCAGCCGAAGAGCGCGACTGCGCAGAGCAGCGCGGCGGCGAAGCGATGCGCCGTCACGCCGGCGCGCTGCGCGTTCGCGGAGCCCGTTTGACGATGTGCGGACGGATCTCGCTATAGAGTCGCGCGCCACCGAAGCGGACGACGTCGTCGGCCGGAAGCCCGGTCTCGCTGCGCGCGCGCTCGATTGCCTCGCGCGCCCGCGCTCGGGCATCCCCGGGTGTTGAGCGCGATGCCGATTACGGGCGCCGGCTTGACGCCGGCGAGAAGAGCCTCGTGCAGCGCGATCAACTCGGCATAATCGAGGATCGGCGTCGGATACGACTCGATCGTTTCACGCTGCGGATCGCAGACCAAGATCAATCCGTCCGGCGCGCATCCGGTCATCAACGCCAGCGTCACGGGCGCGTATGCCGGATGATTGATCGCGCCTTGACCCTCGACCACGATCAGCTCCGCGCCTTCGTGCGCCGCGTAGAGAACGAGTTGCTCGGCCGCTCCCGGTGCGAAGTCGGCGATGACGCGGTCGACGGAAATGCCCCAACCGGCGATGAGAATTCCGGTTTGGCCGGTGGGAACGAAACGCGCGCGCGTTCCCGCATCGCATGCGGCGGCGACGAGCTCGAGCGAAACGCTCATCTTGCCGACCGCGCAGTCGTTGCCGACCGTCAGGAGAATCGGCGCGCTGACGTCGTAGGCGTCGCCGGAGAAAAGCGGAACCTCGGGAGGCTCGCGCACGTCCCAAATGGTCGTTCCGGCGGCGCCGGCCGCCCTGCGAAACTGCCGATCGTTGGCGAGTATTTCGTGCAAGCCGCTAACGATCTCGAGTTTCGCGGCTATCGCTTCCAAGACCGCCGCACGCCACGCCGGCGGTAATCCGCCGCCCTTCGGCGCCGTCCCGACCAGCAACGCAGTCGGCGAAAAGGCCAGCGCTTCGCCGACGCTGGCGACCACCGGCGCGTCGCTATCGAGATGCGCGACGACGTCGCGAACGCGACGCCCCGCTGCGGACGGATCGATGACGGCGACGATTTCATCGGTTCCGTAACGAATGACGCCGTGCGCGGTCTTCGCATCCTCGACGAAGCTATCCGGCGCGAGGATGACGTAGCGTCTCATACCGGCGCGACTTCGCGCACGCCCAGTCCCGGCGCGCCGGGCAGGACGATCTTTCCGTTGTCGTAAGTGACGCCGGCGAACGGATCGTGCGAAACGAGAAACGGTCCGTCGATGTCGGCCCAATCCGCCAAGCGGCGAGAGATGTGCGGCGGCGGTCGCGGCGATCGCACTCTCAACCATGCAGCCGATCATCACTTTGAAACCCAGCGCGCGCGCCGTATTGATCATTGCGACCGCGCCTCGAATTCCTCCGGTCTTTGCCAGCTTGACGTTGACGCCGTCGACGCAACCGTAGAGTGCCGGCAGGTCGGCAGCCGTCAGCGAGTCTTCGTCGGTAACGATGGGAATTCGAACCTTTTCGCGGACGGCTCGCAGCCGCTCGGGATGGCCGGCTGGAATGGGTTGTTCGCAGAACTCTACGTCGAAGGCTTCCAGCGCCCGCAGAATCGCGATCGCTTCGTCGACGTCCCAGCCTTCGTTGGCGTCGATTCGTATCGCGCCGGCGTAGCGTCCGCGGATCGCGCCGATCGTCTCGACCTGTTCCGATGCCGAACCGATTCCGAGTTTGACCTTGAGAATCGGATGATCGCCGACTTCGGCGACTTTGCGCAGCGTCGTCTGCGGATCGGCGATCCCGATCGTAAAGGAGGTCGCCGGCGTGAGCGACGGATCGAGACCAAGCAGCGCATAAAGTGGTTTGCTTAGATCCTTGCCGATGAGATCGTGCAAGGCCAAATCGAAGCCTGCGCGCGCGGCAGCGGGGATGCCGGCGTGTAAGAGCGCCTCCAAATGATACGGATCGTCCGACGCAGGCTGGTTCGAGGCGAAGTACGCGGCGACGCTCTCGACCGATTCGCCATAGCGTTCGATCGGGGCCGCCTCGCCGATACCTTCGCGGTCGCCGCACCGAACGCGCACGATCGCGGTGCTTGCGACGAGTTCTTCGCCGCGCGCGATCTTGAAGGGATGGACGAGCGGGAGGTCGAGCGGCGTTACGCTTACCGAAAGCTTTTCCATCGTAAGTCGCTATCGCATTCAACCGGACAGCACGCCTTCCTCGGGCTGCTACGGTTGCCGCTTGACCGGCAATGGTACGGTATAGGGGCTCGACTGCGGTCCGCGCGCAGTGCATGTTGGTACCGAACCGACTTATATGACCTAGGGAGCATCAGCTCCGGTAACGACGGACCGGTGAGTCAAGCACCTGCCGGACGGCGCCCGGGCCGCACCCACCTGCGAGAATGCAGGTTCGTACCGCGTGTACCAGACGCTATCTGCGGTCGAGCGCAGCGCGCCACGCGCCCATCGCGCTAATAATCCCCTCTATGCTTGCTTCGCCGCTGTGCGATCGTCCAGCGCGAGATGTCCGCGAAAATCGTCGAATGCCGCTATAGTCGTCGCGATCGAGCGCTCGGTGTCGGCGCCGGCGTCGCTCCACAGCAATACCGTACCGGCGCGAAGCGCCGCCGGATCGCTGGCGGCGTCGAATCGCCCCGGCTCGGGACCGTAGCGCAGCCACGCGGAGTCGGCCTCTTTGGCAACGCGTTTGCAATCGTGGGTACCGGCCGCAAACGTCGCCGGCGCATTGCGCAGCGCGAGCGTCACGTTGACGGTCTTGGCGAGGCCCGTCGCGACACCCAGCCGTTCGAGCTGATCGCTCCACGAACAATCCGTTTCGCGCGCCAGTGGTGCCGCGACCAAAGGCGCGCCCAATGAAATCGCTCGCTCCAGGATCGATCGCATGCGCTCGCCGTCCGATAGAAAGAAGGCAGCGTCGGCGAGGGCTGCCAGGCAGAGCCCGCGGTCGGTCGCCATCTTCTTGACCTGCGCGAGGTAGTCGTCGTCGGTCCGCGGAAAGTGCCGAACGTCCAAGACGACGCCATCGCAAGCCAACTCGCGCGCGCACAGGTCGAGGAACTCGAGTTGCGTGAGCTCCCCGTGCTCGATCGCGCGGTGGAGCAGACCGCTCGCGCAGGCCAGCTTCATCGGCGTCGGACGTTCGACCGCCCGTCCTAGCCCACCCTCGCCTTTGATATCCGAGAGACCATGAGAATTGCCGTCGGCGCCGACCACGCAGGCTACGAATACAAAGACCGCATCGCAGAGATTTTGCGCGGGCGCGGACACGACGTGCTCGACTTTGGGACGCACGATGCGACGCCGGTCGATTATCCGCAGTACGGTTATGCCGTAGGCGAGGCCGTCGCCAGCGGGCAGGCCGAACGCGGCATCGTCGTTTGTGGTTCGAGCTTGGGCATCGCGATGGCCGCCAACAAGGTTCCCGGCATTCGTTGCGCGCCGGTCGCCGAGCCGTATTCCGCGGAGCTGGCGCGCCGTCACAACGACACCAACGTCATCGCCTTCTCCGAGCGGTTGACCGGCTGGGAGATGATCGAACGAATGCTCGACATCTTTTTGGAGACGCCGTTCGACGGCGGCCGGCACGCGCACCGCACCGAGCAGCTCTTCGAGTTCGGCGACGCGCAGCGAGCGCGAACGTTGCGCGACCTGGAGCAGGGCGCCGTGACCGACGCACAGACGCCGCCGGCGATCGTGCACGAAGCAACGGCGTCGGGAGAGTAACGTAGGCATGGATATTCTGCAAACCAGCCGCGTCGAAGCGCAAGACCCCGAGATCTATGCGGCAATCGCCGGCGAGGAGCTGCGGCAGCGCGAGAATCTCGAGCTGATCGCTTCGGAAAACTACGCCAGCCGCGCGGTTCGCGAAGCGATGGCGTGCGTGATGACCAACAAATACGCCGAAGGCTATCCCGGAAAGCGGTACTACGGCGGCTGCGAATGGGTCGACCGGGCCGAGATACTCGCGCTCGAGCGCCTCAAGCAGATCTTCGGCGCGGACCGCGCCAACGTGCAGCCGCATTCCGGCGCGCAGGCCAACATGGCCGTCTTCATGACCGCCTTGCAGCCGGGCGACACGGTGCTCGGCATGTCGCTCGCGCATGGCGGCCACCTGACGCACGGCACGAAGGTCAGTTTCTCGGGCAAACTCTACAACGCCGTCGCGTACGGCGTAAAGCGCGACACCGAGCTCATCGACTTCGACGAAGTGCGCGCGCTGGCGCTGGAGCACCGGCCCAAGCTGATCGTCGCCGGCGCCAGCGCCTATCCGCGCATCATGGAGTACGAACCGTTTCGCGCCATCGCCGACGAGGTCGGTGCGGCGTTGCTGGTCGATTTCGCGCACGTCGCGGGACTCGTTGCCGCCGATCTGCATCCCTCGCCGGTTGCGCTTGCCGATTTCGTTACGTCGACCACGCACAAGACGCTGCGCGGTCCGCGCGGCGGCTTCATTCTCTCCACCGAGAAGTGGGGAACGCCGGTCGACAAGATGGTCTTCCCCGGTATCCAAGGCGGCCCGCTGATGCACACCATTGCCGCTAAGGCGGTCGCGTTCGGCGAAGCGCTGCGCCCGGAGTTTCGCGAGTATCAACGTCAGGTCGTTGAAAACGCGCGGGCAATGGCCGAGGAGTTTTCGCGTGCCGGACTGCGGCTCGTCGCCGGCGGCACCGACACGCATCTGATGCTGGTCGACGTTTCGGTCAAAGGGCTGACCGGTAAGGCCGTCGAGGCTTACCTCGACGAAGTCGGCATCACCGTCAACAAGAACGCGATTCCATTCGATCAGCAGAAGCCGATGGTGGCAAGCGGCATACGCATCGGCACGCCGGCGATCACGTCGCGCGGCATGGGCGAAGACGCTTGCCGCGAAATCGCGCGCATTATCTGCGCTGCTTTCGACGACATCGAGGAGCGCGCACAAACCGAGCGGCTGCGCGGACGCGTCCGCGAGCTGACCTCGCGCTACGACGTTCCCTAGAGGCTTGCGAGAATAAGCGTGCGCCCGGGTTGGGATGAGTACTTCATGCAGATCGCGCACACCGTGAGCACGCGCGCGACGTGCCCTCGCGCCTCCGTCGGCTGCGTTCTGATGCGCGAGCATCGCATTCTCACGACCGGTTATAATGGCGCGCCGCGCGGCGTGGCGCACTGCACCGAGGTCGGCTGCACGCTGGTCAACGAACATTGCCTGCGTGCGACCCACGCCGAGGCCAACGCCGTCGTTCAGGGAGCGCTCCACGGAGTGAGCCTCCATCGCGCCGTCGCTTACTGTACCCACCAGCCGTGCGTGAACTGCTCGAAGCTGCTCATCAGCGCGGGCGTGACCAAGATCGTCTACGACGAAGCCTATCCCGATGCGGTCGCCGCCCAGCTGCTGGCCGAAGCCGGCGTCGCGCTGGTCCAGTACTCCACGCTGGAGGGCGCGCGCGGGTGATGCCCTTCTCGCCGCACGGCGGGCGCGGTGTACTGCGGCGGCATTCGCGATCGCCGTCGCGGTGAGCGCCCTGGGCACGCCGCTGATCGTGCGCCTCGCGCTGCGTCTCGGCATCGTCGACAACGGCGGCGAAGAGCGCCGCATGCACGTGCTTCCCAAGCCGCGCATCGGCGGCATCGCGGTCTTCTTCGGTTTTGCCTTTGCCCTCTTTACCGTGCTCGGCGTATCGCTGGCACCGCCCTTTGCGCTGGTACCGGCAGCGGAACAGTTCGATGCGGTACACAAACTCGTCGGCCTGCTGTTCGGCGGCTTGCTGATTCTGGGCGTCGGAATTTGGGACGACGTAATGCAGATGCGTCCGCGCAATAAGCTGATCGCGCAGATCGTGGTCGCGCTGATTTCAATGCTTTACGGTTTCGTGATCCCCGGCATCAACAATCCCTTCGACCGCAACGCAGGCACGAACTGGATCGACTTTCCGCTTTGGCTCGGCGTGCCGCTGACGCTGCTCTGGTACGTCGGGATGATGAACGCGATAAACTTTCTCGACGGGCTCGACGGGTTGCTCGCCGGCGTCGCCGCGATCTCGAGCGTCTTTCTCTTCGTTATCTCGGCACTGCACGGCAGCCCGGTCGTCGCGCTCGTCGTTATCGCGCTGGCCGGCGCCGCGCTCGGGCTTTCTTCCATATAATTTTAATCCGGCCCGCATCATTTTGGGCGACGCCGGGTCGCTCTTCATCGGTTACGTCTTTGCGACCGTCTCGATCATCGGCGCGAGCAAGACCGCGATCGCGATCAGCGTCGTGGTCCCTCTGTTGGTGCTGGCGCTTCCGGTGCTCGATACTGCGGCCGCAATCGTTCGCCGCGCGAGCACGGGAAAGCGCATCACCGAAGCCGACCGCGGTCACTTTCACCATCAGCTGATCTTCCGCTTTGGGCTCAACGTACGCCAGGCCGTGCTGCTGCTCTACGCGGTCTGCTTTGTTCTCGGTGCGGTCGCACTGGCATTTTCCGGCCAGTTCACGCACGTATTCCGTCACGCATAGGAGCCGCATGCCCGCTACGCCCCGACAAGCTTCGCGTTCTCAGCGTCTTTGGAACGCGCCCCGACACGATCAAGATGGCGCCCGTCGTGCACGCGCTGGGACGGCACGAGGCGATCGACCATCGCGTCTGCGTCACGGCGCAGCATCGCAAGATGCTCGACGATCTTTTGGTGCTCTTCGGCATCGCGCCCGATTACGATCTCGACATCATGACCGACGATCAGACGCTTACCGAGATAACGACGCGCGTGCTGACGCGCATGGAAGGCGCGCTGGCCGAAGCGAAGCCGGAAGTCGTGCTGGTGCACGGCGACACGACGACGAGCTCGGCCGCGGCGCTCGCCTCGTTTTACGCCGGCGTTCCGGTCGGCCACGTCGAGGCGGGCCTTCGGACGCGCAATCCGTGGCTGCCGTATCCGGAAGAGATGAACCGGAGACTAACCGGCACGATCGCATCGTTCCACTTCTGCGCCGACCTCGCTCGCCCGCGAGCACTTGCTGCTGGAGAACGTCCCCGCCGATGACGTGTTCGTCACCGGGAATACCGTCATCGACGCATTTGCCGAGGCGGCGCAGCGCGACGATCTGCCCCTTCCGCCGCGCTGGGACGAGATCGATCCGAACCGGCCGACGATTTTGGTGACCGCTCACCGTCGCGAAAATCACCCGCACATGCGCGAGATCGCCGAGGCGTTGCGCGACATCGCGATGCTCCCGCAAGCGCCCCAGCTTTACTGGCCGGTGCATCCGTCGCCGCGCGTGGCGCCGGTCGCCCGCGAGATCTTGACCGGAGTTCCCGGCGTGATCTTGGTCGATCCGATCGACTACGCGGAAATGGTCGCGGCAGTCCGCGCCAGCCGCTTTATTCTGACCGACTCCGGCGGTCTTCAGGAGGAGGCGCCCTGTATCGGCAGACCGGTGCTGGTGATGCGCGACGAGACGGAGCGGCCCGAAGGTCTGCTAGCCGGCACGCTCGAGCTTATCGGACACCGGCGCGAACGGATCGTCGCGTCGGCACGGCGCCTGCTCGAGGATTCGAGAACGCTACGAGCGCATGGCGCAGGCGATCAATCCCTACGGTGACGGGCACGCGGCCGAGCGAATCGCCGATTGGCTGTTGGCGCGGCTTCGCGGAGGCGCCTACCCCGAGCCGTTCGAGGGTCTTACCGCCGGCGCGGAAGCGGCGCGGTGAAGACGCTTCTCCCGCTGGTGGCGGCGGGAGGAACCTTTGCCGGCGCGGCGGTCCTCGGGCTGCTTGCCGGGATTGTCGTCGGCGACCGGCGCGGCGAGCCGTTGCTGGCTCCGGCCGGGCTCATCCTCGGCGCCCTGATCGGCGGCTACTCGGCCTTTCGCCTCCTCGCGCGAGCGATGCGGTGAAACCCTACGGGGCCGCCGAGTCGGCGGCCGACCTCGCGACCTACTATCGCCTCAAATGGGCGGTAGCGGGGAGGTCTCTCCTGCTAATACTGCTCGTCGCGGCGCTGTTGGTGCCGTTGTCCCGCTGGGCGGCGGCCGCGCTGGCCATCGGCGGGACCTGCGGCGTCGGCAATATGCTGGCGATCATGAGGGGGAGCGAGCGCCTCGTCCAGACGGGAAGCCGGCTGTTACTTCGGGCTAAGTAGTTTACTGCGGCTGGCCGCGTTTAGTATAGTAGCCGCGGCGTTAGCGGTTCGGGGACCCTGGTGGTCGCTCGGGCCGTTTCTCGCCGGTTTCTTCTTCCCGCTTGCAACTTATGCGCTTGGCGCGCTGCGAGCTTTCCGACGGAAGCCTTGACGGATAACGCGTGCACGAACAAATCGGCGAACATATTCTTTGGCATCTGCCGGTGCTGGGCCGGTCCATGCCGATACGATCATGACCACTTGGCTGGTCATGGCGGTGTCGCTGGTTTTCTTTGGATGGATCGGCGCGAGCTATCGTTCGCCATACGTCACCAAGCGTCAAGCCGTTCTTGAATCGGTCTTCAACTATATCGCCGACCTGGTGACCAGCGTGCTCGGGAAAGAGGGCGAAGGCTTCGTGCCCTTCTTCGTAGCGCTCTTCATCTTTATTTTTCTGCTCAACCAGTTCGGGGCACTCCCCTTTAAGGCGCTCGGTCTACCCTTCGGCGGTTCGCCGACGGCCGACCTCAACACCGTGGTGCCGCTCGCGCTGGTCGTTTTCTGCATGATTCAGACGGTGGCGTTTCGCAAGAAGGGCTTCTGGTACTTCGGACACGTCCTCAAGCCGTTTCCGGCGCTCTTGCCGATCAACGTCCTCGACGAGATTCTGCGGCCGATTACGCTGGCCGCTCGTCTATTCTTCAATATCTTCGTCGGCGAGCTGCTCTTCATTATCATCACGTCGATCATCGTGGCGCGCATCAACATCGGCTTCTTCAATCTCTCGCTGGGCGTCACCGTCGTTCCGATCCTCATCCAGTTCTTCAACTTTTTCGTCGGAACGATCCAAGCGTTCGTGTTCACGCTGTTGGCAATTGTCTATCTCTCGTTGGCACTTGCCGACGACCATTAGAAAGGAACGTCGTTGAATCCTGAATCGTTAATCGCGGCATCCGCGCTGATCTGCTTCGGCATCATCATCTCGGGCGTCGCCTTCGGCTCCGCAGTGGGCGACGGTACCGTCGCCGCCAAGGCGGTCGAGGCGATCGCGCGCCAACCCGAGGCGCGGCCCAATATCTTCCTCTTCATGTTCTTGGGCGTCGGCGTACTGGAGGCGGTACCGTTCATCGCGATCGCGCTGGCCTTCTATATTCTCCTCGTCGTGGCGAAGGTACCCGCGATCATCACCGCACTGGTGAAGTAGTAACGGATGTCCTTCCTCTCGATCGACGGGACGCTCGTCGTGCAGCTCCTCAATTTCGCGATCTTTTTCGCGCTGCTTAACGTCGTCTTTTTGCGGCCGGTCGCGGCCGCAATCCGCAGGCGGCGGCAGTATATCGATAGCCTCGTATCCGACTACGATCGCTATCAGGCCGAAGCGCACAGCTTGCGCGCTCAGGCCGAGGAGGTGCGCGCCGCGGCACGGCAACGGGCCGAACAGCGCGTCGCCGCCGCTCGGGCGCAGGCGTCGAACGAATCCGCGCAGCTGTCGACCGATTACGCCGAGCGCGCGCAGCGCATCGTCGAGGAGGCACAGCAGTCGGCGCAAACCGAGCTCGATGCGGCGCGGAGCAATGAAGACGAGGCGGTGCGAAAGCTCGCCGGCTTCATGGTCGACCGAGTCATCCCGGAGGCTGCGAAGTGAGCCAAGACCAGCTCTATCTGCAGATCGCGGTCTGGAGCCAGGTGGTCTCGTCGGTCGTGTTCCTTGCGGCCGCGGTCTACATGTGGTTCCGGTTCCTCTTGCCGGTTTTTCTTGCCGCGCAAGACCGCAGCAACGCGCAGATCGCCGAGGCCGAGCGCCATCGCGATGAAGTGAAGGCGGCGCTGCAAGCGCTGCAAGAGGAGATCGAGAGCGCCCAGCGCGACGCCGGTCTGATCGAGCAGCGCGCCGGCGAGCACGCCGAGCACGAGCGCTTGGCGATGCTTCGACGACGCGAAGGAGGCCGGTGAGCGTGCGTTGGCCGATGCAGGCAAGGAATTGCAACGCGCGCGAGCCGCGGCTCGATCGCGTTTTCGGGACGAGATCTTGGGTCGCGCGCTGACGCTCGCGCGCCAAGACGCGCAACGGCGCGCCGGCCCGGCGCTGGATGCGGTAATGGTCGACCGTTTCGTAAACTCCGTGGAGCACGGCTCGAGTGGTTAACCGTACGCTGGCACGCCGCTACGCGACCGCCGTTGCCGAGCTCGCACGCGAGCAAGGCGTGACCGATCGCGTGAGCGCCGATCTTCAGACGATCGCGCAGGCGATCGGCGAGAGCAATTCGGTCGCAGACTTCTTCCAGGCCCCCGTCATCGGCCGGCCCGACAAGGAGCGCGTGCTCGGCGAGGCATTCGGGCAGCTCCATCCCATCGCGCTGCACACGCTGCTCCTGCTGGTCCGCAAGCACCGCGAGACGTTGCTTCAGGCGATCGTTTCGGAGTATCTCGCGCTCGAGCGGGCGGCCCGCGGCCGCGAGCTCCTGACGCTTACCTCGGCGCGCGCTCTCGACCGAAAAGAGTATGCCGACGTCATTTCGAGCCTCGAACGAAGCTACGGTAAAAAGTTCGAGGTTACCGAGGTCTTAGATCCTTCGCTCATCGGCGGATTGCGCATCATGATGGGCGATCGCCGCATCGACGCGACGATCTCCGGCCGGCTCGACGCCCTCACCCGCGAACTGGCCCAAGCTACGTGATGACGCACATGAAGATCCAACAAACCCTACATCCACACGTGAAGAAAGTTAAGAATGATCAACGCTGACGAAATTGCCGGCATCCTAAAACAACAAATCGAGCAGTTCAAGACCGAGATCCAAGAAGACGAAGTCGGTACGGTGATCTCGGTCGGGGCGAACCTCGCTCGCGTCTACGGATTGCGCGGCGTGCGGTCGTCCGAACTCGTCGAGTTTGCCAACGGATTGCACGGAGTCGCCCTCAACCTCGAAGAGGACAACGTCGGCGTCGTAATCATGGGGCCGGATGCCGAGATCAAAGAGGGCGACAGCGTGCGGCGCACCGGTCGCATCGCCTCGGTACCGGTCGGCGAAGTCATGCTCGGCCGTGTCGTGAATCCCCTCGGCGAGGCGATCGACGGCAAGGGTGAGATCGAGGCGACGCGCTTTCGGACGATCGAGAACGTCGCGCCGACGGTCGTGCAGCGTCAGCCCGTTAAGCAGCCGCTGCAGACCGGCATCCGCGCGATCGACGCGCTCATCCCGATCGGCAAGGGGCAGCGCGAGCTGATCATCGGCGATCGCTCGACCGGCAAGACCGCCATCGCCATCGACACGATCATCAATCAGAAAGGCCGCGACGTTTACTGCATCTACGTCGCGATCGGACAGAAGAACTCGACGGTCGCCGCACTGGCGCAGATCCTCGAGCAGAAGGGGGCGATGGCCTACACGACCATCGTGGCCGTCAGCCCGTCGGAAGCGGCCGCGCTGCGCTGGATAGCCCCGTTCGCCGGCTGTGCGATGGCCGAAGAGCTGATGTACTCGGGCAAAGACGTGCTGATTATTTACGACGATCTGACCAAGCACGCCCAATCGTACCGCGAGATGTCGCTGCTGCTGCGCCGTCCTCCGGGCCGCGAAGCCTACCCGGGCGACGTCTTCTACCTGCACTCGCGTCTGCTCGAGCGCGCCGCGAAACTCTCCGACGAGATGGGCGGCGGATCGCTCACCGCGCTTCCCGTCATCGAGACGCAAGCCGGAGACTTCTCGGCGTACATCCCCACCAACGTCATCTCGATTACCGACGGCCAGATCTACCTGACGCCGCAGCTGTTCTTCCAGGGCATTCGTCCGGCGGTCGACGTCGGTCTCTCCGTTTCGCGCGTCGGCGGCGCCGCGCAGACCAAGGCGATGAAATCGGTGGCCGGACAACTCAAACTCGAATTGGCGCAGTATCGCGATCTCGCCGCGTTCGCCAAGCTCTCGAGCGATCTCGACAAAGCAACGCAAAACCAGTTGATGCGCGGTGAGAAGCTGACCGAACTGCTCAAGCAGCCGCAGTATCAGCCGCAGGCGATGGAAGATCAAGTCGCGATCATCTATGCGGCGAGCAGCGGCTTCGTCAACGACATTCCGACCGCGCGGCTCCAGAGCTGGGCCTCGGCGCTTGATCGACTTTCTGCACGCGCAGCATCCGGGGATTCCGGAGGCGATCGCCAAGAGCGGGCAGCTTTCGGACGAAGTCAAAAAGCAGCTCGACGCCGCGCTCACCGAGTTCAACAAGAGCTTCTAGAGTAAAAGCGAAGCTCGTGCCGTCCGTACGCGATTTACGCGACCGCATCCGGTCGCTGAAGAACACGCAGCAGATCACCAAAGCGATGAAGCAGGTGGCCGCGGCGAAAATTCGCCGTGCCGAAGCCGCTCGGAAGCGCGGCGCGTCCTTATGCCGATGCGCTCGGCGAGATGCTGCGCGATCTGATTGCAGCGGTCTCGTCGATCGACCATCCCTTCATGAAGCCGGGCAAAGAAGGCGCGCCGTCGGGCATCGTGCTGATGACCTCCGACAAAGGTTTGCCGGCGCGTTCAACGCCAACGTCATCCACGCCGCCGAGCTCTTCGCTCGCCGGCAGGGCAGCGTGCGTTACTACACCGTCGGCGTCAAGGCGCGTAACGCGGTTCGCCGCATGGGGCTGACCGACGCGCCGAGCTGGCCGCTGGGCGGCGAATCGAAGCTCGACACCGCGCGCGAGGTCGCGCACCGCGTGACCGAAGACTTCACCAGCGGAACGATCGGCGACATCGTGCTGGTATCGCAACAGCTCGTTTCGATGATGTCGCAGCGGCCGCAGACGCGTAAGCTCGTTCCCATCCTCGCCGAAGATCTCAGCGCCCTCACCGGCGACCAAAAAGAGACTTCGAAAAAACCCAGCGGCGCAATTGAGTTCGCTCCGTCACCTGAGTTCGTTCTCACTCGGCTTCTCCCCAAGTACCTCGAGTTCACGCTCTACTCGGCGATGCTCGAAACCGACGCTGCCTTCTTCGCCGCCCAGCTCGTCGCGATGACCAACGCCACCGACAACGCCTCGAAGCTCATCGACGAGCTCACCATCGCGATGAACAATGCCCGCCAAGCCGCAATTACGAAAGAGCTTCTCGAGATCGTCGGCGGCGCAGAAGCACTGGGGGTCGAGTGACGGGCGCGCGCGACATAACGGCTTCGGAGACGCGGCGCTCCGCACGTCCTGTGCTCCGCTTGCTCGACTCGATTTTCGGAAGAGCAAGCTGTGAAGAAAACATCCTGTTTTGCTCCGAAAATCGAGACGCTCCGTAGCCGGAACGTCGCGCACGCTCGTCACTCGACTGCATCGTGAGAATAGCAGAAACCGAAAAAGAAAGTACTGAGAAGATGGCAGATTCTACCGGTAAAGTCGTTCAGGTCCTCGGTAACGTCGTCGACGTCGAATTCACGCCCGAAACGCTGCCGAATATCAACGACGCGCTGCGCGTCGGCGTCAACGAAGGTGCGGGTCGGCGCAAACGGTGCCGCGTCGAACGGCGACGCGCGGTTAGGCGGTACCGCGATGCAGGCACGCGAGCTGACGCTGGAAGTTCAGGACGAGCTGGGTGACAACCAAGTTCGATGTCTGGCGCTGGGCTCGACCGACGGTTTGGTGCGCGGCGCGGCGGTGCGCAGTCTCGGCGGACCGATTACCGTACCGGTGGGCGAAGGCACGCTAGGACGACTCTTCAACGTGCTCGGCGAGACGATCGACAGCAACGAACCGGTGAAGGCGGCGGCGTTTTGGCCGATCCATCGTCCGCCGCCGGCGCTGAAATATCAGGAACCGACGGCGCGCATCTTCGAGACGGGCATCAAAGTCGTCGATCTCATGGCTGCCGTACACTCGTGGCGGAAAGGTCGGACTCTTCGGCGGCGCCGGCGTCGGCAAGACGGTGCTCATTCAAGAGCTCATCCGCAACATCGCTTACGTCCACAAAGGCTTCTCGGTCTTCACCGGCGTGGGCGAGCGTACGCGCGAAGGCAACGACCTCTGGATCGAAATGAAAGAGTCGGGCGTGCTCGCGCAAACGACGCTCGTGTTCGGACAGATGGACGAGCCGCCGGGCGTGCGTTTCCGCGTCGCGCAGACGGGCGTCACGATGGCGGAATATTTCCGCGACGAGCTCGGCGCCGACGTGTTGCTCTTCATCGACAACATCTTCCGCTACATGCAGGCCGGTTCGGAAGTCTCGGCGCTGATGGGCCGCATGCCGTCGGCCGTCGGCTATCAGCCGACGCTCGGCACCGACATGGGCGTGCTCGAAGAGCGCATCACGTCGACGCGCAAAGGTTCGATCACTTCGGTGCAGGCCGTCTACGTGCCGGCCGACGATTACACCGATCCGGCGCGTCGCGACGACCTTCGCGCATCTCGATGCGACGACCGCGCTTTCGCGGCCGATCTCGGAGCTCGGCATCTATCCGGCCGTCGATCCCGCTGGCCTCGACCTCGCGCATTTTGGATCCGCAGATCATCGGCCAGGAGCACTACGAGGTCGCTCGCGGCGTCCAAGAGGTACTGCAGCGCTATCGCGACTTGCAGGACATCATCGCCATCTGGGTGTCGAAGAGCTCTCGGAGGACGATAAGATCGCGGTGGCGCGAGCGCGCCGCATTCAGCGCTTCTTCTCGCAGCCGTTCTTCGTCGCCGAACAGTTCACCGGACGCCCGGGCAAGTACGTCAAGCTCTCGGAGACCGTCGCGTCGTTCAAGGAAATTCTCGAGGGTAAAGTCGACGATCTTGCCCGAGGCCGCATTCTTCTACGCCGGCACCATCGACGAAGTTCGCGCCAACGCCGAGCGGATGGCCCGTGCCTAACACGATTCCGTTCCGTCTCGTGACTCCGGTCGGAGTGGCCTTCGAGGGCGAGGCCGGAGCTCGTCATCGCCGTCACGACCGAAGGCGAGGAAGGCATTCTTCCGAGCCACGCGCCGTTCTTAGCGGCGCTCAAACCGGGCGTAGTTCGAGCGAACGTAAGGCAAGCTGAGGACCACGAGGGGCAAACCTCGCGGCTAGAGCTGGCAACTAGCGAGGGTTTCATGCAGGCGCTGCCCGATCGAGTCACCGTGCTGGTTGACGAGGCGGTTCGCTTTGAAGACGTCGTCGTCGCCAAGACCCGCGAGGATCTCGCGGAGGCAACTGAGCGCCAGAAGGCCGCCGCGCCGGGCAGCGAGCCCTTCGCGCGCGAGCAGGCCATCATCGACTTCGCCAACGCGAAGCTGCGGCTCACCGGCCATAACTAAAGCGGCCGCGCTCCCGCATTGGGCGGGGCGAGCCGCTGCATCGCGCGAAGCGTAAGAACGTTATCATGCTCGATCGGCTCGAGACTACGCTGCGGATTCGCGGTGGCGCGCGCCTGGAGGGCTCCGTTGCAACGCACGGAGCAAAGAATGCCGCATTGCCGATTATGGCGGCCGCCTTGCTGGCTAAAGGCACGGTTACGCTCCATCGCATTCCGCGCATCACCGATGTCTCGGTCATGTGGTCGCTGCTCGAAGCACTGGGAGCCCGCATCCGTTCGCAGGGCGACAACAGCGTCACGATCGACGCGAGCAACGTCGCGTCCTATCGTGCGCCGTACGCACTGGTGCGTAAACTCGCCGCTTCATTCGACGTGGTCGGCCCGCTTCTGGGACGATTTGGGCAGGCCGAAGTTCCGTTGCCGGGCGGGTGCGTGCTGGGCACGCGCGCTACCGACATGCACGAGCAAGCGTTTGTTGCGCTGGGGTGCGACGTGCACAATGCCCACGGTTACCTTATCGCGCGGGCTCGCGGATCGCGTCTAACCGGCGCGCCCATCGAGTTCCGAATGCCCAGCGTCGGCGCTACGAAGAACGCGATGCTCGCTGCCGTCCTGGCCGAAGGAACGACGACGCTCAAGAACGTGGCGATGGAGCCCGAGGTCGTCGACCTTGCCGACTTTCTCGTCGCGATGGGCGCGAGGATCGCCGGCCAAGGAACCGACACGGTGACGATCGAGGGTGTCGAGGAGCTCCACGGTGTCGAATATGAGATCATCCCCGATCGCATCGTGACCGGCACCTTGCTTCTGGCGGGCGCGGTGACGCGCGGCGACGTGACCGTCACCGATTGCCGGCCGCAGCATTGCCGGGCTCTTCTCGACAAACTGGTCGAATGCGGCGTCGTCACGATGACGGGTGAGGATTGGATTCGCGTCAAGGCCGACAGCATTACCGGGGGCACCGACATCTTAACCGCGCCCTATCCCGGCTTTCCGACCGATCTTCAGCCGCAAATGGTCGGCTTTCTCTGTACGTGCCCAGGAACGAGTGTCGTCGAGGAGTCGATCTTCAACGCGCGCTTCTCGTACGTCAACGAACTGGCGCGCATGGGCGCGGACGTCAAGGTGACGATGGAGAGCAACGCGGCGGTCATCAAGGGTCCCAAGACGCTTTCCGGCGCACCGGTCGAGGCACCCGACATACGCGCCGGCGCGGGGCTGGTCATTGCCGGGCTGGCGGCTGCCGGTGAAACGGAGATTATCGGGCTCGAGTACATCGACCGCGGCTACGAGCGTCTGGAGGAGCTGCTCTCAGAACTCGGCGGACAGGTGCAACGCAGCAGCGGCGTGACGCCTTTGGTCGAGCCGACAGGGTTTTTCGAAACGAGCGAATATCCGCGCATTTCGGCGACCGGATAACGCCCCCAGATTTCAGTTAGGAGTTCTGCTTGGATATCGGGATCGACCTGGGCACGGCCAACGTGCTCGTTCACGTCAAGGGGAAGGGCATCGTTTTGCGCGAGCCGTCCGTCGTGGCGAAGGACATGAACACCGGCCGCGTGTTGGCCGTCGGTGAAGAAGCGCGGCAGATGCTAGGCAAGACGCCGGCGCATATCCAAGCGATTCGTCCGTTGCGCGACGGCGTGATCGCCGACTTCGAAGTGACCGAAGCGATGCTTTCTTACTTCATCAAGAAAGTGATGAAAGATCGTTCGTGGTGGTCCTCGATCGTCAAGCCCAAACCGCACGTCACGATCTGCGTTCCAGCCGAGATCACCAGCGTCGAAGAACGCGCCGTGAAGGATGCGGCGAAGCTCGCCGGGGCGCGCGACGTCGGCATCGTCGAAGAGCCCATGGCCGCCGCGATCGGGGCCGGGCTGCCGATCGACGGTCCTTCCGGAAGCATGGTCGTCGACATCGGCGGCGGTACTACCGACGTCGCGGTCATCTCGCTGGGCGGCATCGTCGTCTCGCAGTCGCTTCGCGTTGCCGGAAATAAGATGGATGAAGCCATCGTGCGGTATATTCGCCGCGTCTACAATCTCATGATCGGCGAACGCACGGCAGAGGAGATCAAGATCAAGATTGGTTCATCGTATAAGCTCGAACAGGAGCTGGGGATGGAGATTCGCGGCCGCGATCTGATCAACGGTCTGCCCAAGACCGTTAAGATCACCAGCGAAGAGATTCGCGAAGCGCTTTCCGAAGCCGATCGGCGCGATCGTCGAAGCAGTGAAGTCCGTGCTCGAGAAAACGCCGCCCGAACTCGCGGCCGACATCATCGATCGCGGCATCATTCTGACCGGCGGCGGGGCGCTGTTGCGCGGGCTCGAGAAACTGCTCTCCGACGTTACGGGCGTTCCGGTCATCGTGGCGGACGACCCGCTCTCGTGCGTTGCGATCGGTACCGGAGCGCGACTACGCGTGTAATCGAGGCAAGCGGGGCGCCGGTCGACGAGATCGCCGAAGAAGTAGCGCGCCGCGTCTTTGCCGGCGGAACGGTCGT
Organism: Vulcanimicrobiota bacterium; assembly: GCA_963735845.1. GTDB lineage: Bacteria > Vulcanimicrobiota > Vulcanimicrobiia > Vulcanimicrobiales > Vulcanimicrobiaceae > Cybelea. Next base: position 371,476 of record CAVTMN010000013.1, read on the forward strand.
CCTTCCGAACGATACGAGTTATCTCATCGGCTGCGATCCGTACGACTCCCAAGCGATCGATCGCGTCTACGCAGCCAAGGGGAGACCGGACAACCGGCCCCTCACGATGCACCTTGCGAGCGTTGCCGAATTTCTCGAGTACGCGGGCGATAATCCGCTGGCAGCGCAGGCTGCAAAACGGCTGCTTCCCGCGCCGGTCATCATTTTGATTCGCAAGCCGGCGTTCATTAGCGACGAACTCGCAGCCGGATTGCAGACGTTGGCATTTCGCGTTCCCGACGACCCTTTCGCGCGGGCGCTGCTCGAGCGATGCGGTCCGATCGCCGGAACGACGGCGAATCCACCGGGCGGCCGGCGCTATCTCGGCGAGGAAGATCTCACCATGCTGCCTTCGGCCGATCTGCTCATCGCGCACGGACCGACGCGCTACGACGGCGAATCGACCATCGTCGATCTCTCCGGAGTACACGCCCGCTTACTGCGTGAAGGGGTCGTTTCTGAAAAACGCCTGAGCGAGTTGCTTGGGCCGATAGAACGTCCGACGGTAAAGGTACGTACGCAACGACAATGATCCGCTCCATCTCCGCGTTCGCACTGATTCTTGCAGTGCTCGAAGCGACGCTCGCCGCATCGCCGCCGCCGGCGCCGCAAGCACGTCCGAGCCGCAGACGCGCACGACGCCGCAACCGCGCGCGTCGGGCCCCGGGCGTCCATCGCCGGGAGCGGGAGCGCCGCCCAACGGAGCCGCGACTCAGTTCGATTTAGGCGTGTGGACCGTGCACGCTAACTCGCTCGACGCCAACTTCAAAACCGGCGACTTCAGCACGCCTTCGAAAGTCGTGATGACGCGCACGGGAGGCGACGTTACCGCGGATAAGGCCAACGGCAACTACAAAAAGAAGGTGCTCTATCTGAACGGGCACGTCGTGATGCACGATTCGCAGGGCAGTGGAGTGGGTAGTCTCGAGGGTGGCCAACAGCAACCGAGCCAATCGCCGTCCACTTTGACCGCCGACAAAGCGCAGATCGACGGCGAAGCAAAAGTGTATCAGGCCATCGGGAACGTCCACTACGTTCAAGGCGACACGGTCGTCACGGCCGACAACGGAACGCTCAACGACGAAACGCATCAACTGCAGCTCGAGGGTTCGGTACACATCGTCGAGGGGACGCGCAGCATGAAGGCGCAGCGCGTGGTTTACAACACGACCAGTGGCACGGCTCACGCGCAGGGCGACGTCACGATGCAGTTCCCGGGCGAGCTGCATCGCCATTTGGCGACGCCGAAGCCGCTCAAAGCGCCCAAGAACCCCATCACCCAGCCGGTCGAGGCGCCTAGCTCGTCACCTTGACGCCCGGCCTCTTCGACTCCGACCCCGAAGAGACGCCGCTCGCCGCGCGCATGCGGCCCTTAACGCTGGACGAGTTCGTCGGACAGGAAGCCGTACTGGGGCCGGGCCGCGCGCTGCGCGTGGCGATCGAGCGCGACGCCGTTCCCTCGATGATTCTGTGGGGCCCGCCGGGCAGCGGGAAGACGACGCTTGCCGAGGTCGTAGCGCACTCGACCGGCGCGCATTTCGAACGCATCTCGGCGGTTAGCGCCGGCGTTGCCGATCTGCGTCGCGTCGTCGCTGAGGGCCGAGCGCGCCGGCGTGTCGGACGGCGCACGGTGCTCTTCATCGATGAAATCCATCGCTTCAATAAAGCGCAGCAAGACGCGGTACTGCCGTACGTCGAGGATGGTACGGTGACGCTGATCGGCGCCACGACCGAGAATCCGTCGTTCGAAGTCAACTCCGCACTGTTGTCGCGCGCCCGCGTCTTCGTGCTGCAAGCGCTCTCGGATGACGAGGTTGCGACGATCGTCGACCGCGCGCTTCGCGATCGCGGGCGCGGCCTCGGTGCCAAGGAACTCGAGCTCGAATCCGATGCGAAGCGGTTGCTCGTCGGATTTGCCAACGGCGACGCGCGCGCGGCGCTGAGCGCGCTCGAGTTTGCTGCGGCGTCGCTGCCCGAGGGAAGCCGGAGGATCGACGCGACGTTAGTGCGCGAGGCGATGCAACGGCGCAACTCGCCCTACGACAAGGGCGGCGATATGCACTACGACGTCATCAGTGCCTTCATCAAGTCGATTCGCGCCAGCGATCCGGATGCGTCGCTTTATTGGCTGGCGCGCATGGTCGAGGGCGGCGAAGACCCGCTTTTTATCGCGCGCCGCCTGGTCATCTTGGCTTCCGAAGACGTCGGGTTGGCCGATTCCAATGGGCTGCAAGTGGCCGTGGCAGCTCAACAGGCAGTGCATTTTATCGGTATGCCCGAGGGATTCTTTCCGCTCGCGCACGCCACGCTCTATTTGGCTACGGCGCCGAAAAGCAACGCGGTCGGCCGTTCGTATGGCGCCGCAATGGAAGATGTATTGGAGACGCGTAACGATCCCGTCCCCTTGCACTTGCGCAACGCTCCGACTCGTTTGATGCGCGAGCTCGGTTACGGCCGCGACTACCATTACGCGCATGACGATTACGACGTCGTGCAAGTAAATTTGCCGCCCGGATTGAGCGAGCGGCGCTATTTTCAACAAGACTCAATAAAAAGGCGGTCCGAGTGATACTCGGACCGCCAGTTTCCCGTTGCTACTTCTCGGAGTGTGCGTTGGAGCTTCGCACAAGCAAATAATAGACGGGCATACTGTGAGCGACCTGTGAGAGCGCAACGAATTTCTCTCGATCATTCTGCGACTACGCCGCTGCGTGCCGAGGCGGCCGAAGCGATGCGCGCAATGCTTGCAAAAAGCGACTTTAATCCTAGTTCGTTACATGCCGAAGGGCGTCGAGCGCGGGCGCTGCTCGACGACGCCCGGCAGCGCGTCGCGGTCTCTCTCGGAGTTGCGGCGAACGAGATCGCGTTCACGTCGGGCGGTACGGAATCCGACAACCTGGCGATCGCCGGCGTAATGCAAGCGGCTTCCCGGCCGGCGCACGTAATTTCCAGCGCGATCGAGCACTCGGCCGTTTTGGGCTCACTCGATCGGCTCGGAAGAGGCCGGGATTAAGACGACGCGCCTTTCCGTAGATAGCGACGGCCTCGTCGATGTCGAGCGATTCGAGGCTGCGCTGCAGCCGGAGACGCGGCTGGCCTCGATAGCCTACGCCAATAACGAAATCGGCACGATCCAGCCGATCGCCGAACTGGCGCGCGTCGCCGCGCCGGCACGGCGTGCTTTTCCACTCCGATTCTGTGGCCGCGGCCGGTTGGCTGCCGATGGAGGTCGCCGCTCTGGGGGTCGACCTGCTGTCGCTCTCGGCTCACAAGTTCGGTGGACCCAAGGGTGCCGGTCTCCTCTACGTGCGGCGGGGGGTCCCGATCTCCCCGCGGCTCCGCGGCGGCAGTCAAGAGCTCGGGCGGCGGGCCGGAACCGAGAACTTGCTCGGTATCGTCGGGCTGGCCGCCGCCTTAGAACTCGCGGTCCGGGACCAGGCGGTCGAAGCGGCACGCGTGGCGGCCCTGCGGGATCGCCTCGAGGGGGCCATCCTCGCCTCGATACCCGGCGTTCGGGTCGCCGGCGGCGGCGCTCCACGGGTGGCCAATATCCTGAACGTCGGTTTTGCCGGGGTCGACTCGGCGGCGCTGCTCATTGCCCTGGATCTCGCCGGCGTTGCCGTCTCCGCCGGGAGCGCCTGCGCATCGGGAGCGCCCGAGCCTAGCCACGTGCTGGCTGCCCTACAGATGGACCCCAAGTGGCAACGGGGAGCGATTCGCTTCTCGCTCGGGCACGCCACCTCGGCCAGCGAGATCGAGCGCACGATCGAGCTGCTCCCGGACATCGTTACCGGGCTGCGCGACGCTCTGCCGGCAACTTCAGGGGGATGGGTAGACTGAGAAAACGAACGGCGCGCGGCTGGAGGCAACTACCTTGAGCAGTACGGAGTGGGGCACTGTGGTTCTCGATGTCCTGGGCGGCGTCGCCGCCCTTTTGGTCGGCACTGGAGTCTTCGTCGCGTGTCTGGCGCTGGCGAAGACGCTGGGACGGCTTCGTGCGACGCTAGACGAGGTAGATCGCCAACTCGCCGGCATAGGGACGCCCGTTACGAGCACCCTATCTCGAGTTGACGAGCTTACCAAGTCCCTCGAGCAGACCGCCGGAAGCGTTTCGCGGACGGTCGACCTAACTCGCAGCGCCGTCGTTCCCGGCATCGTCAACGTCGGCGCGGCAATTGCCGGGGTCACAGCGGGTTTACGACGCTTGGTTACGGGAAAAGACTTGAATGATCGGGGAATTTAAACATGAGCAAAGGTAATGGCGGGGGCGGAATCTTCGCCGGATTTTTAATAGGTGCCGTCGTTGGCGGCGCCGCGGCTGTCTTGCTGACGCAAGAGGACGCGCGCGACCGGCTCGCCGGAAAAGCGCGTGAAGCGGCTGGAAAGGCGCGTGAAGCGGGCGGCATGGCGATGGATGCGACCGACGATCTTCGAGGCCGGTTTGGCGACGTGACGTCGCAGTGGCAATCGAGCGTGTCGGAACTCTACGAACGTGGACGCCAAGTAGTGGAGAACGCCCGCGCGAATCTCGACGCCGCGGTAGCGGAAGGGCGAAGTTCGGCGCAAGAGACTCATGAAGATCTGGAACGGAAAGCCGAGGGCTGATTTGGACATCAAGGTAAACGTACGCGAAGCACCGGGCGACTGTTACGTCGTCGATTTAAGCGGCGAAATCGACGTATATACGTCTCCCAAAGTAAAGGACGCGGTCGGAGAGCTGATCGATCGCGGCGTTTACCACCTCGTCATCAACCTCGAGAAGGTGCGGTACATCGATTCGACCGGTCTGGGCGTATTGATCGGCGGACTCAAGCGCGTCCGCGAGCACGGTGGCTCGGTCAATCTCGTCTGCACCAACCCGCAGATCAAAAAGATCTTCGACATTACCGGCTTAGTCAAAATCTTCGGAATCTTCGAGAGCGAAGATTCGGCGATGAAAGCGCTGGTATGAATCAGGCGGTGGAACACGCCGCCCCTGAACTCGTCGAGCTTCGCATTCCGGCTCGCGCCGAATGGGTGGCGCTGGCCCGGCTCGCCGCGGCGACCGTTGCGAACCGCCTTCAGTTCTCGATCGAAGAGATCGAAGACGTCAAGCTGGCCGTGACCGAGGCGTGTACTGCAGCCATCCAGCACGAGGATCACGGTGAGTTTATCTTGCTCACCTGCGAAGCGCTGCCCGATGCACTGCGCGTGCGCGTTCGCGACAACGGCCGTCCCAGCGTTCGCGTCGAACGCGAACCGATGAACTTCGACGAAGCGCGCATCGCCGGTCTCGGAATCTTCCTGATCAGAACGCTCATGGACGAAGTCAGCTACGACGTGCATCCGCAGCACGGGACGGAGCTGCTCATGGTCAAGAGGCTCGGCGCTCAGGCCGGATAGTGACCGACCGGGACGAAGCGCGTCCGGACCGCGAGCGGACCCGTGAGCTTTTTGCGCAATTTATTCAAGCTCGGCGCCTTCACGAAGTGGCTCCGGATAAACCGGCGCGGCACGAACATCTGCGCGACGAGCTCGTCGTCGTGCACCTCAACCTCGTTCGTTTTCTTGCGGTGCGTTTTGCCAATCGGGGCGAACCTCTCGACGATCTCGTTCAAGTCGGAACGGTAGGGCTGCTCAAAGCCATCGACCGGTTCGAGCTGGAGCGTGGCGTAGAGTTCACGACGTACGCGACCCCCACGATCGTCGGCGAGATCAAACGGTATTTCCGCGACAAGGGTTGGGCAGTCAAGGTGCCGCGCCGGCTTCAAGAGCTCAACCTGGCCGTCAACCGCGCCGGCGACAAGCTGGCGATCGCGCTCGGACGCAGCCCGACCGTCGCCGAGCTTGCCGAACATCTCAAGGCCGGCCAAGACGAGATCCTCGAGGCGCAAGAGCTCGGACAAGCCTACAACTTGCTCTCGCTCGATAGCGAAGTCTCAGGCGAGAACGACAAGAAATCGCAAACGCTCGCCGATACCGTGGGTGTTGCCGACGCCGGACTCGCTTTGCTCGAAGACCGCGCGAACTTGGAACGCGCCTTCGCCGTGCTCACCGGCCGCGAACGCGTCATAATTTATTTGCGCTTCTACGAATCGGTCTCGCAGACCGAAATCGCCAAACGCCTCAACGTCTCGCAGATGCACGTTTCTCGTCTGCAGGCCAAGGCGCTCGTTAAACTGCGCTCCGTCCTCGCCGAGTAATCCCGGCCCCTTGTCACCCTGAGCCTGTCGAAGGGCGCTCGTCGCTCGGCCATCGGCCCTCGCTCCGGCTGCTCGGACACCTCACTCTCGCCATCCGTGCCTTTCGACTCCGCTTCGACAAACTCGGCGTCGTTCGGGATTGTCGCCCCGAGCCTCGCCGGCATCACGTCGGACCGCCGCGGACCTAGGGGCTAAGACCCCTCGCAGGCGTTACGTCGGGTGCCGCGCTAGAAAACGCATCGACGTTTCCGCCTGGCTTAGTTATAGTGTGGTGTGATGAAGAGCCAGGAACTGCGTCAGGCGTGGATCGATTTCTTCGTCGGAAAGCAGCACAAGCTGCTTCCGCCCGCGAGCCTGGTTCCACACGAGATGTCGACGACGCTGTTCACCATCGCCGGGATGGAGCCGTTCGTGCCCGTCTTTTTGGGCGAGCAGCCAGCCCCGGCACCACGCGTGGTGACGGTGCAGCGCTGCTTGCGGGTGGCCGGCGCCAAGAGCGATATCGAGAGCGTCGGCCGTACCGGACGGCACGGTACGTTCCTCGAGATGCTCGGCAACTTCAGCTTCGGGGACTACTACAAGCGCGAGGCGATCGCGTGGGCGTGGGAGTTCGTCACGCAGGTCCTCAAACTCGATCCGGCGAGGCTCTACGTTACGGTGCACGTCGGCGACGACGAAGCCGAGCGCATCTGGATCGACGAAATCGGACTGGAGCCTTCGCGCGTCAGCCGCTTCGATGAAGAGAACTTTTGGACGATGGGTGCGACCGGCCCGTGCGGTCCCTGCACCGAGCTGTTCTACGACACGGGCCCGGAGCACGCCGCCGGTTCCGACGACACCGGCCCGAACCTCGGCAATCGCTACGTCGAGATCTGGAACGTCGTATTCCAGCAGTACAATCGCGCGGCCGATGGCGCGCTGACCGAGCTTCCTCGCAAATCTATCGATACCGGCGCGGGACTCGAACGAATGCTGGCCGTCTGCAACGGCGTGGCGTCGATGTATCAGACCGACCTGTTCACCGATCTCGTTGCGGCCCAGCCGCCGATCGGGCGGACGACGCTCTCGCCGAGCGAGCAGGTAGCGCGACAGAACATTATCGCCGATCATATGCGCGCTGCGACGTTTTTGATCAACGACGGAGTCTATCCGTCCAATACCGATCGTGGTTTCGTTTTGCGCTTTTTGGTTCGTCGCGCCATCCGCAACGGGAGGTTGCTCGGCTATCCCGACGGCTTTCTGGCCGAACTCGTTCCGGCGGTGGTCCGTTCGCTGGAAACCGGCTATCCGAGCTGCGCTGACATCGGGCGCATCACTCGCGGCATTGCGCAACGAAGAGCAAACGTTCGATCGCACGTTGGAGCGCGGGATGTCTATGCTCGACCGCATCATCGACGAAGTGCTCGCGCGCGGCGAGCACGTGATCGGCGGCGAGGAAGCCTTCCTGCTGCACGATACCTACGGATTTCCGGTGGAACTGACTCGCGAGATTGCCGGCGAGCGCGGCACCGTGGTCGATACCCTCGCATTCGACCGGCTGATGGGAGAACAACGCGAACGCGCGCGACGCGATGCCGCCGCCAAGCGCGAAGTCGTGGAGCTGGCCGATCTTCCCCGCGATGCGCAGCCGGTTCACCGGCTACGACGAAGGACTGGAAGCTCAGGGCACCGTCGTCGCGTTGCTCAAGGAGGGTAAGCCGGTCGACGCGCTCGACGAAGGCGATGCCGGAACGATCGTGCTCGACCGCACGTCGTTCTATGCCGAGCGCGGTGGACAGATCGGCGACCGCGGCCGTTTCGACGGCGACGAAGCTGCATTCGACGTGCGCGACACGCAGTATATGGGTGAAGCCATCGCGCATTCCGGCGTCGTGCTGTCCGGCAGCATAACGCTAGGCCAATCGCTGCATACCAGCGTCGAACCGCGCTGGCGACGCGAGATCCGGCGCCATCACACCTCGGCGCACCTCTTGCAACGCGCGCTCAAAGACGTGCTCGGCGAAGAGGTCAACCAGGCCGGCTCGTGGGTCGGCATCGATCGTATGCGCTTCGATTTTCGTTGGCCCCAAGGTGCGCTCACGCCCGAACAGAAGCGCGAGATCGCGCACCGCGTCAACGAGATGATTCGCGACGACTCGCACCTCGTTACCCGCGTGTTGCCGCTCGAAGAGGCCAAGCAAACCGGTGCGATTTGGATGGCCGGCGAAAAGTACGGCGAGCTGATTCGCGTCGTGCAGGCCGGTCCGTCGGTCGAGTTCTGCGGTGGGACGCACTCGCATTCGACCGGCGAGCTGGGCATGTTCGTTATCCTCTCGGAGTTTTCGATCGGCAGCGGCATCCGGCGCATCGAGTCGTGCGTATCCGATGCGGCTGAGGAATATCTCGGCAAGCAAAGCGAGCTGATCGCAAATCTTTCTACGTCGCTGGCCGCTGCACCCGACGAGCTGCGCGATCGCGTCGACAAGCTGCAGCGCGAGATCAAAGATTTGCAGACTGCGCTCGGGCCAGTTCAAGGCCAAGTTTGCCGCCATCGAAGCCCAGTCGTACGTCGAGCGCGCCGAGCGCCGCGGCGACCGCACCTTCGTCGGCGCGGTCATTCCCGAAGCCAGCGGCGAGGCATTGCGTCACTTAGGCTCGGCGATTCGCAACCGGCTGCCGCAGCGGCGTCGTCGCACTCGCAGGAATCGACGACGGCAGCGTCAGCCTGCTGGTCAGCGCCACCGACGATCTGGTCAAGGCCGGGGTGCATGCCGGCAACCTGGTCAAACTAGCGGCGCCGCTGGTATCCGGCAAAGGCGGCGGCCAAGCGGCGCAGGCGCAAGGCGGCGGCAGCAACGTCGCCGGCGCCGAGGCGGCCGTGCGCGCGATTCGCGACGCCGTTTTGGTATGATCGCACGCGCCGCCGGCGCCGTTTTGGCTATTGATGGTGCTCGCCGGTGCGCGTCCGGCCGAGCTCGACTCGGAGTACGTGCTCAAGCGCTATTCGGAGGCCGTGCAGGCGCTGACCGTTCCGAAAGTAGCGGTCTATGCTTACACGGTTTCGCAAGTCGGGCCCAGCAACATCGAGCAGTATCACCGAATCTATCGCAGCGGCATTTCGGTGCGCGACGAAACGCTGGCCGTGGACGGCATCGCTCTGCACCGAAAGATCGTAAAGTTTTCGCATCGCGAAGATCCCTACACCGTGGTCCGCTTTGCGCCGCGGGCCGACGCCTACGAGCTGCTCTTTCTCGGGACGGTTAAAGACGCACGTCATATCGACTACGTCTACGAGGCGACGCCGCTCAACCGGCCCACCGGCGCATGGGTCGATCGCGTCACGATCGACGGAATGCGATTTCTTCCTCGCGTCGTCCACTTTCATAGCAGCGGCTTGGGCGTGCACGGTACCGGGCAGATCGAGTTCGCCGGCTTCGGAAAGTACTGGATGCCGATCGCGGCCCAAGCAACGGCCAGCGTCAAAGGGTAAGCCGGCGCGCGAGCGCATCGTGTGGAGCGACTATCGCTTCCCGGAGAATCTTGCCGCCGTCGACGTTCTTGCAGCCTGCGCCGCTGCCGCACGCAACGCCTCCGCCGGAGTGAGCGCGCGAGGCATCAAGCCGGCGCGTTAGTCGCCGGCCTCGTAGCGTTTCGTCGTTACCGCGTTTGTTTCGCGCCTTCACGCCGACACCGTACAACAACTACGTCCTGCTCGCTCAAGCGCTGCTGCACGGTCACGCGTGGATCGACTGGCCCGGCGCCTATATCGACGCGCTGCCGATACGGCGGCCGTTACTACGTAATCGAAGCGCCGCTGCCGGCGTTGCTGTTGCTTCCGTTCGTCCCGATCTTCGGCGCGCAGACGAATCAAACGCTGCTCGCAGCCGTGCTCGCCGCCGTTGCGATCGGTGCCGCGTGGGAACTGGGCGAGCGCCTCGGCCTCAAGCGCGCAAGCATCGCGTGGCTCTGCGCTTTTTTGCTCGCCGGCACCGACCTCTTGTGGTGCGCGATGCTTGGCGACGTCTGGTTTATCGCTCACGTTTCTGCGGTCTGCTTCACGATGCTCGCGCTGGTCGAGCTCACCGGAAAGCGACGCGGCTGGCTGGTGGCGCTCTTTGCCGTCTGTGCGCTCGAGTCGCGCTTTCACGATGATCGCCGCGCTTCCGGTCTACGCATACATGCTCGCGATTCGCCCCGGCAATCGCGCTGTCGTGGAGCGCGCTGCGCTCGTTCGGTGCGATGCTGGTGCCGTTCATCGTGCTCTGGGTTTTCGTATAACGAAGCGCGTTGGGGAACGTGGACCGACATCGGCTACACGCACGTGGTACCATCAAGATCAGGCCGGCATGCCGACCGGATCGCCGTTTCGCCTCGCGTATCTCCCGTATCAGCTCTGGTCGTTCTTCGTGCAGGCGCCGACGCAGCTGCCGGTCTTTCCGGGATTGCGGCCGGAGTTCTCGGGGGTGGCGCTCACCTGGACGTCGCCGGCTCTCGTGCTAGCCGTTCTCGCGCGTAGGCCGGTACGCTGCACCGTCGCGCTCTGGATCGCCACGCGTGTTGGTTGCCGTGCCGAACCTGCTGTACTACGTCAACGGCTTCGCGCAGTTCGGCATGCGCCACGCACTCGACTTCGAGCCGTTCTTGGTTGCGTTAATGATGCTTGGCGTGCGGCCCAACTTTCCGATGTGGGGGAAGGTGCTAGTCGTTTATTCGATCGGTGCCGGCCTGTGGGGTTGTTGGTACTGGCTGCACTTTGTACGCATCTAAGGCCGCGCGCAGCTCGGCAGCGTCACGCACCGGCGCGCCGCATGCCGAAGCGGTGCATACGTACGCTGCGGGTTGCGGATCGGCGGGCAGTTGCGCGTCGGAAGCATCCCGCGGCGACAGCGTGCGAACCGCGCCGACCGGGGCCGGCAGGCGCAGTGCTGCCTCGCGAAATGCGTCCGTCTGCGCCGGGTCGCCGACGATCTTGACCGTAAGTTCGGGCGTCAGGAAGCGGCGCAGCGCTCGCGCATACGTCGCGGCAAACGGACCGGATGCGGCAGCGGTTCTGCGATAGACGCCGCAAAATTTCCTTCGCGCGTTCGCGATACGCGCTCTCGCCGAAGAGCGCGGCCATCCGCAGAAGCGTTTCGGCAAAGAGCGCCGTTGTCGACGATCGGCCGGTCGGCAACGGCGAGCCGCCCGAAGCTTCGTCGCCCGCAAGCCGGTCGTAGAACCCGCCCTCTTGCGGCTCGCGAAGTTTGCGAAGAATGGCTTCGACGACGGCGCGAGCCCGGTCGAGAAAGCGCGGCTCGCCCGAAATCTCGTGCGCGTCGAGCAGCGCACGCGCGTAAGCGACGTGATCGGTGAGCAGGCCGCGCACCTGCGGCGTGCCGTCCGGCAGGAAGACGTGATAGAGCAACCGTCCGTCGCCCAGCAGTCGCGCGTGCGACGGCGTCGAGCGTTTGCAAGCGCTTCGGCGAGCAGCACGTCGTCGTCGAGGGCGCGCGCCGCCCAGCAGAGCGATCCGGCCAGCGCGCAGGTCCAGTTCGTGTATGACGTGCGATCGACGTATGGCGCGTCTGAGCTTGCGCCGCTCGTCGAGCGGCAGCTCGTAGTACTCTTCGTCGGCGTCTTGGCTGCCGGCAAAGAATCCGGTTTCGGGATCGCGCAGCACCGTCCGAACGTATCCGACCGCCGACACGAGCGTCGTCGCGCAACTGTTCGCTCGGCGCAAAGAGTACGAGGTCGGCGAGCACGCGGATGCAGGCCGGCGTGATCTTCGGCCATCTTCTCGAAGTGCGGCACGCTCCAATCGCGCGTCGTCGAGTAGCGAAAGAAGCCGCCCTCGACGTGGTCGTACGTTCCGCCGCGCGCCATCGCCAGCAGCGTGCGCGCCGCCATGTCGTGCAGATCCTGGCCGCCGCGTGGCGCCATTCGTCGAGCAGAAACTCGATGAACTTCGGGCTGCGGAAACTTCGGCTCGTTGCCGAAGCCGCCGTACTTCGGTCGTACGCCTGCGCGAATCGTCCTCGACCAGCTGCGCGATCGGAGCGGCATCAGATCGATATCTTCGCGCGGCGCGGCCGATGCCGCCGCGCGCTCGGTGCGCGGTTGACGCGATGCGCTCGGCGATTTCGTGTTTGTGGTCGCGATAGAAGTCGGCGACCTCGTCGAGCGCGCGCCGCATCTGCGTGCGGCGGCAGGTAGGTCGCACCGGTGAGGGTCGTCCCGTCGGGCGCCAAAAACGCCGTCGTCGGCCAGCCGCCCATGTTGTAGCGCGCGTTGACGTCGGGCCGGTGATCGTTGTCGACGCGCACCGGAACGAAGCGCCGATTGATCGTCTCGATCACCCCGCGATCGGAGTACGTGGTTTCGTCCATCACGTGGCACCAGTGGCACCACACCGCCGAGATCGCGAGCAGAATCGGCTTGTCTTCCTGCGTCGGCGCGGTCGAATGCTCGCGCCCCCACGGCCGCCACTCGATTTCGTTTGCGCGGTTGGCGCGCGGGGAAAATCGAAAGTCACTCATCGCGGTCGGGAGCTCCTCGCAGAAACGATGCAAGATAAAACACGGCGATCAACGCATACAGCGCCAGACCGGCAATTCCCGCCGTGGCCAGACCGTACGCGTACGCAACGGCAAAGAAGGCGGCGAACGCCAGGCTCACGACGGCGTAACGCCGGTGCGCGGCCGCGCTCATGCCGTACCACTCGCTCGGCGTAGAATCCACCGGCCGAACGGCTGCGCAGCGCTGCCGCGACGGCAATGCCGAGCGCGAGAACCAGGCCGGCGATCGTATAGGCCATTGCCGTCTAAGAGTAGCGCGCGCGAGCGTCGAAGGCCACCCGCGATGCCTCCAAAGAAGACAAAAGCGCAGACGGCGACGTCCCGGCTCGCTGGCGACGTATCATAAGAAACGCGATTTCGCCCAGACGCCCGAGCCGAGCGGGCGAACGGCATCCGCGCCGCGCGCGTCAAAAAGCGCCTGCGATTCGTCGTGCAGATGCATCGCGCCACGCGCCTGCATTACGATTTCCGGCTCGAGTCCGACGGCGTGCTGGCTTCGTGGGCCGTGCCTAAGGGTCCGACGCTCGCGCCGGGAGACCGCCGCTTGCGATGCACGTCGAGGATCATCCGCTCGACTACCGCGATTTCGAGGGAAACATTCCCGGCCGGACAATACGGCGCGGGGAGCGTCATCGTTTGGGATCGCGGCACGTACGCGCTCGCCGAAGGCGACGATCCGGGCGACGAGATCGCCGGCGGAAAGATCAAGTTCGTTCTGCATGGTAAGAAACTCAACGGTGAGTTCACGCTGGTCAAGATCAAGGCGCGCGAAGGCGAAAGCGGCGAGCCGTGGCTGCTCGTCAAAGATCGCGATCAGTACGACGATCCCGAATTACGATCCCGCCGATCATCCCGAATCCGTCAAGAGCGGAAAGACGTTAGCCGATGTAGCGAAAGATCCGCGCGCTCGCACGTGGCAATCGAAGCCGAGCAATCGCGCGACAACCGCGAAGCCGCGCGCTCGATGCCGAAGCGCGACCCGATTCCGCATCCTAAAGCGCTGATGCTCGCCACGCTGGTGGACGAGCCGTTCGACGATCCCGACTGGCTCTTCGAAATCAAGTGGGACGGGTATCGCGCGCTCTGTACGATCGAACAGGACTCGTTCTCGCTGGTCTCGCGCAATGGGCTCGATATGTTGCGGCGCTTCCCGGACCTCAAGGATCTCGCCGGCGCCTTCGCCAGCGTGCCGATCGTCGTCGACGGCGAGATCTGCAGCCTCGATGCGAAAGGGCGGTCGTCGTTTCAGCGTCTGCAAGAGGCGATGCGAAAGCCGGTCGGGCTAACCTACGTGGCCTTCGATCTGCTTTATGCCGACGGCGCCGACCTTCGCTCGAAGCCGCTGGAGGAACGCAAGGCGCTGCTCGAACGAATGATTCGCGACGACGGTTTGGTGCTCTACTCGGGACACGTTCTCGAAAGAGGCAAGGCGCTCTTCGCCAGCGCACGCAAGAGTAAACTCGAAGGCATCATCGGCAAGAAGCGCAGCTCGACCTATCAGGAGCGGCGCAGCCGCGATTGGGTGAAGATCAAGACCGGATACGAGCAAGAGTTCGTGGTCGGTGGTTGGACCGAACCGAAGGGTAGCCGCAAAGGCTTTGGAGCGCTGCTTCTGGGCGTCTACCAGGGCAAGTCGCTGCGTTTCGTCGGGTCGGTAGGAACCGGATTCAGCACTAAACTTCTCGCGGAGCTGCACGAACGGCTGCGCAAGCTCGAGCGGAAGTCATCGCCGTTCTCGAATGAGGTCATCGCCAACTCGCCGGCGCATTGGGTTAAACCCGAGCTCGTCGTCGAGGCGCGATTCTCCGAATGGACGCGCGACGGCTATCTGCGTCAGCCGGCCTATCTCGGACTGCGGCCCGACAAGGCGGCCAGCGAGGTGGTGGCCGAGATTCCGGAGCAATCGTGAGCGCCGCGCAGCGCGTCGAGGTGCGCGTCGGAAATCGCAATCTCTCGCTCTCCAATCTCGACAAGGTCCTGTGGCCTCGCGACGGTTACACCAAAGGCGATCTCATCAACTACTATCAAAGCGTCGCGCCATATGCGGTGCCGCATCTGGAGAGCCGGCCGCTGACGCTACAGCGCTATCCCAACGGAATCGACGGCGAGACGTTCTTCGAAAAGCAGATGCCGCGCGGCATCCCCGATTGGATCGAGCGCGTCACCGTTCCGACACCGGGCGGGACCCGCAGTCACGTGACGTTCATGCTCTGCAACGATGCGGCGTCGTTGGTCTACGTCGCGAACTTGGCGGCCATCGTTCTGCACGTCTGGACGTCGCGCGTCGAAGATCTCGACGAGCCCGACTTCGTGATCTTCGATCTCGATCCGGGCGAGACGTGTACTCTCAAGACCCTGGCAACCGTGGCGCTCGGATTTCGCGCGCTGCTCGGCGAGATCGGGCTGAAGCCGTTGGTAAAAACGACCGGTGGTTACGGCGTGCACGTCGTGCTGCCGTTGGCGCCGGGCTACTCGTACGATACGGCCAAAGCATTTGCCGAGGTGGTCGCGCGCCGGGCGGCCACGACGCTCGGCTCGCTGGTCACGCTGCAGCGCACGATCGCCAAGCGTCCGACAGATGCCGTCTATCTCGATTACGTCCAGGTCGGCCAAGGCAAGACCATCGTCGCGCCGTATTCGGTACGGGCGCGCGACGGCAGCGCCGGTCTCCACGCCGCTGCACTGGGACGAGGTCGAAGCCCTGGCGCGCCGCCGGACGGCGGCCGCCCCGGCGGACGAGTTCGCCAAGCATACGATGCGAACGACCCCTAAGCGGCTCGAGCGCGAGGGCGACCTATGGGGCGGGAAAGACTGGAAAAAACAGCGGCTCGAGGCGGCAATTCGTAAGGCGCAGGGCCTTTGGAACGAGGGGGGCTAGCGAGCCGGCGGGCGCGTTGGGTAGAATAGTCGGGCTATGGCGCATGCAATTTGGTCCGGATCGATCAACTTCGGGTTCGTCACGATCCCCGTAAAGCTCTTCACCGCGGTAAAGACCGACGACCTCTCGTTCAACATGCTGCACAAGAAGGACGAAGGGCGCATCAAGTACGAGCGCGTCTGCAGCGTCGACGGCAAGCCCGTTCCGTGGGACGAGATCGTCAAGGGCTACGAGTACGAAAAGGGCCAGTACGTCGTGCTCACGGACGAGGACTTTAACAAGGTCAATCCCGAGGCGACGCAGTCGGTCGACATCCTCGAGTTCGTCGAGCTCGACAAGATCAATCCGATGTTCTTCGACAAGCCGTACTATCTCGAACCGACGAAGCAGGGCACGCACGCGTACGCGCTGCTGCGCGAAGCGCTCGCCGACAGCAATCGCGTGGCGATCGCGCGCGTCGTGATTCGCACGAAGGAATACATCGCCGCCGTCAAGCCGATCGACGGTGCGCTCGTGCTCGAGCTGATGCACTGGGCGAGCGAGATCGTTCCGGCGGATACGCTCGAGCTTCCCGGGCGACGAGACGTTGCCCGAGAACGAGATGAAGATGGCGCGAGATGCTCATCGACACGATGAGCGTCGAGCGAGTTCGACGCCGAGAAGTTTACCAACAAGTATCACGACGAGCTGCTCGCGATGATCGACGCGCGGGCCAACGGCAAGGAACTGCCCAAGGCGAAGAAAGCGCCGGCGCGCGGCAAGGTGGTCAACCTCATGGACGTGCTCGCGCAGAGTCTCGAAGAGAGCAAGAAGCGGCGCGCCGGCGAGAACGGCAAAGCGGCCACGACGAAGCGTCGTAAGAGGACCGCAGCCTAGCGAAACATGGCCTTAGAACCCTCGGTACCTGCAGCATGATGGCAGCGCGCGCCGCCACGCCGCTCCCGCTCTATCGGCTCTACCTCCTGCGGGGGACGTATCTGCTGATCGCGCTGGCGCAGGGGAGCCAAACCTGGCCGGCCATCATCCGCCACACGCATCACTGGGACATGTGGCACGGCGTCGGGATGAGCTTTCTCGGCGCCCTTACCGCGCTCTCGCTGTTGGGCGTGCGGTACCCGGTGAAGATGTTGCCCCTCTTGATATTCGAGTTCGCATGGAAGCTGCTATGGGTGCTGGCGATCTGGCTTCCGCTGTGGCTCGGCCACCGCGTCGACGCCGACAATGCCGACACTGCCTTTTCGATATTCGTCGGCGTCGTTCTGGTGCCGCTCGTACTTCCGTGGGGCTACATTTGGAAGAACTACGTCACCGCGCCGGGCGACCGCTGGAGATAACGGCCTACCCGTCGGCGATTTGTGCGGCTTCGGTCTCTCGCAACAAATCGAGCGTGGCGTCGTCTTTTAGCACGCCGGCAGACTCACTCCGCGCGTTGGCCAAGCCCATGATTAGCGCGATGCTCGCCATCGTCATCGATTCGACGCCGGCATACGCCGGGCCATAGGTCGCAAGCAGCGTCGTCGAAACCGGCGGTGCGAGGATGCCCGAGAGCGAGTCGAGCGACGAGCTCGTTCCGAGCACCATGCCCTGCTCGCGATCCGAAGCCGCGTTGCTGATGAACGCGGTGATGCCCGTATTGGCCAGCGCCATTCCGAACGAAAATAAGAGCATGGTAACGGCCAAGAACAAGGCGTCGTGGACGAACGGCAGCGAGGCAAAGCCGCAGACTAGCGCCGCCAATCCCAGGTTCGACATCCAGCGGTCGCCTAGCCGTGCGGAGATCCTGCCGACGATAACGACGTTCATCACCACGTTAAAGATGGCGAAGATCGAAAAGAAGTAATCGGTTTGCGTCAGCGTATAGCCGAGCTGCCGCTGGAAGTAGAGCGAGAAGACGGCGAACCATCCGTAGAGCGCCAAAGCAATTGCGAGTTTCTGCCACAGAAAGCGCGACAGTCGCGGCTTGCGGAAACTCTCGAATAGCGCTCGAATCGAGAAACGGGCCTCTTCTTCGCGGTGTGTGTGCGACTCGGGCAGCATGACGATCGTGATGATCAGGGTTGCGAACTGCAGGCCGGCGGCAACCAAGAACGGGGTCGCGAATCCGAATCGCGAGTAGAGCAAGCCGCCCCCCAGCGGTCCGAACACCATACCGGCGGCGAACATCGCGCCGATCAGGCCGAAGGCTCGCGCGCGATTCTTTGCTTCGACCAAATCGGCGACGTAGGCTTGCGTGATGCTAATGTTGCCGCCCGAGACGCCCTCGACGACGCGAGCCGCAAAGACGACCGCAATCGGCGCGAGCGCTAGCGAGCGCCGCGATGTTCGGCGCCAGTCCGAGCATCGCCCAGCCGATCGTCGCGCCGATTTGGCTGATGATGAGCACCGTCTTGCGCCCGATGCGGTCGGAGATGCTTCCCCAGACCGGCGCAGAGACGAACTGGGAAAGCGAGAATGTCGCCATCAGCAGACCGACGACCGAAGCCGAAGCGCCGAAATGCGTCACGAAGTACGGCAGCATCGGAATCAGCATGCTGAACCCGACGATGTCGATGAAAGTGACGCCGAGGATCGGCAAAAGCTTGCGGATCATGACCGGGCTCTCTTCGACGCTTAAGCGGCCGACTCTACCGGCAAGACGATACGCGAGAAACGATCGCTCTTGCGCAAGACGTCGATCTTATACGGGCGGCTCAGATCGATGCTCGTCATGATCTTGTGCAGTGCGTCGACGCTCGAGAGCGGCTCGTCCTCGAAAGCGAGCAGAACGTCGCCGGCTTTTAGCTTGGCCGTATCGGCGGGACTGCCCGGCTCGACCGAGTCGACCAAAATCGCCCGCCGATCGAGCAATCCCAACCGCCGCATGACGCCCTGCGGCAGAACCACGTCTTGTGCCGCAATGCCGAGATAGCCGCGTCGCACTCTTCCGTCGCGCATTAGCAAACCGGCCACGTGCTTGGCTGTATTGATTGCGATCGCGAAGCAGATCCCTTGTCCTGGGAGCACCGCGGTATTAACGCCGATGACCTCGCCGTCGGCAGTAACCAGCGGGCCGCCGGAGTTGCCGGGATTGAGCGCAGCGTCGGTCTGAATGATGTTGTCCATCAGTCGACCCGACTGCGAGCGCAGCGAGCGGCCAAGCGCGCTCACGACGCCGGCCGTTACCGTGTACGCGAGGCCGAACGGATTACCGACGGCGACGACCAGCTGCCCCGGGCGCAGCGTCGACGAATCGCCGAGCGACGCGTGGGCCAGATCGGGTGCGTCGACGCGCAGCACGGCGAGGTCGGAGTGCGGGTCGTCCCCGATGAGCGCTGCGGGAAGCTCGCGGCCGTCGAGGAGGGATATCCCAATCCGCTGCGCGTCGTGAACCACGTGGCTGTTGGTGAGAACGAAGCCGTCGGGCGTAAAGACGAAGCCGCTGCCGTTGCCGCCACTCCGTCCGTTACGGACCTCGACGCTAACTACCGCCGGGCTGACGCGTTCGGCGGCCGCTGTAACCGCTTGGGAATACGGATCGAGAGGCCGGACGTCGCCGGCTGAAACTAGAGAAAGAAACATTCCGGTCCCTCCAAAACCGAGCGCGACTTCCGGGTTTCGCGAGGGGGGCCCCCGCCGAGCGTCCCGAAACGGAGTCGCTTCGCGCCCAGATGGCGGAATTGGTAGACGCGCTGGTTTCAGGTATCAGTGGTGGCAACACCGTGGGGGTTCGAGTCCCTTTCTGGGCAGTTCCGACAGGGCGCGTCCCGATTATTATCGGGCTGCGAGGAATGCACTCAGAGCCGCGATCGTGGCGGTGGGGTTCTCATCCATCAGCCAATGAACCGGAATCCGGAATCACGCTCGTTCAAACATTTACCGCGACGGCTTTCGCGAACGGAGCCATCAGCGGCGCGAACGATTTTTCGCCGCCGGGCGATCGCCAATACTAAACGCCTCGTCGACACCAGCCTGCCGCCGGACGTCGAGCTGGACGCCGGGTGGAATGCGTGCATCGCTTCGCTCGGGCGCTCGGCTGCCCAGGATGGGATCAAAGCGCTGATGGCGCGCGGCTTCCACAAGCCTGGAGATGTCGAAAATCGGCTCGGGTACTACCTAGGCCAAATCGCGCGCTATCGTCTACGACGTCTTCGTTGCAAAGCGCGTCAGCGCAGTCATAGATGGAATGACATAGTAGGCGCCGGTGAGCGGTTTGGTATATCGCGTTATTGCGTCGCGAACCCCATCTTCGGCGCCGGCCATGCGCTCGAGCATTCGATGGAGCCGCGATTGCTCGCAGCTAAAGCCGACGAAGATGGTCCCGTAGTCGACGACGTCCCCATACGGCACGTTGCGGCGGAAAATGTCGCGTTCTACACCGTCGACGACGTCTTTGGCACGCGATACGTGCGAATCGGGCACGGCGCGCTCCCCCTCCAGCTCGATGCTGTCACGCTTGGTGCGGCCCATCGCGCGCTCTTGTTCCGCGTCGCTCAGTTCCAGCCACGATTCCTGGTGGGGCCACTGCTGAAAGAGCAAGATGCTTGCCCCGGCTCCTGGGCGGCCCTGCGGAACCAGCGCAACGTCGGGCGCTTCCATCAACGATGGGTTTTCCGTCCCGTCTTCAAAACCGGTGAGGTCGCGGCTGTGCCGGTACGCCCATCCGGTTAACCGTCGTTCGGGCGTGGCGATCGTCTTAAACGATTCGATCACGGCACGCCCCTCATCCCAGAGGATGTCGTAGGTCGCGCCTGCCATCCAGAGCCACAAATCTGCCTGCGTCGCGGGCATCGTAAAGCCGTCTGGGCCCACGATGGGCGTATCGAAGCCGCACGCGTCGAGAGGAGTGTCGTCGGGCGCGATAGCCCGCCATAGTTCCGGCCGGAATCCGGTGACCAGATTCATGCCGCCTACGGTCGTGCGCGGCTCGTGAAGACTGGCAGCCGCTTTGACGAGCACGTTCTCCGAAGTGCCGGGAAGCTTCGAGAACTCAAGGAAGAGATGTGCGGCATCGCCTAGCGCGAAAATGCCGGTCTGCGGCCAACTCATGCGCACAGGGTTTGCTCGCGAGCCGAACGTGCCCTATCTCAAAATCGGAGCGGTCATGGGGCGAGTCGGGAATCCGAGTAACTCTTGCCGAATGACTCGCTTGGACGGGTAGCTGTTTCTATCGTGCTTTGCGAGGAGATGACATGTCTTTAAACCCTCGGTGTTCTCTTATTTTATCGCTGGCCGCAATGCTTGGAGCGTGCTCGACGGCGTCTGGAGGAGGCGCGACGCCTGCGGCTGTCGCGGATCGCGGGCCTTCGGCCGGCGCGACGGTGGACGCGGTTCTCGATTCCGCGCCGGAGGCCGGCGGAGGGCATTTGGTATTCCAAAAGACATCCATGCGCCCGGATGCAAACGCCCCAGCAATCCTCATCAACTTCGTCGCCGACGGCCCCAATCAAGGCGGAGTTCCGTGCATCAATTGCGTCAACGGAGCATCGAGTTCCGATAACGTTGGCTTGACCGGACCTTCGAGCTACGTCTTATCGAACTTCGTGTGGCAATACGAGATATCGTTCACCGACATTAGTTACAAGGGAAACTGCAAGCTCGCGTGGGCAATCACGGCCGGGAAGAAAACCGTCGATAGTTTTTCCCATACGCTGAATATTCCCAGCGCAGGAGGCTTCGTGCTCTATGCTATCGCGAGGAATCGACCGAAATACTCGGGGCCAGCGACGCTCACCGGCAAGGTTACCTGCGGGAAAACCTCGCAATCGCTCCACGTTCCCTTACAGTTCCAATAGCGTGGCCGCTTAGTCGCTTCGCAGCACTTCGGGCATTGCCGAAGGCTCGCATGTCTTAAATCGCCAAAGGTTGTGTTCATCATCGAAAGATGGCGCCCGCCACCTTCATCCCCTCCGGGTAGGCCCTCCGGACCCGAGGGACGACAAAAAGGTAAGAGATAACGATGCGATCCACCCCTCGAGCACTCTCTCCAAACCTTTCGCCCAACATTGGCGATCCCGGCAACGCCGAGCGAATAACGGCCAATCTCTCGGCAGAGATCAGCGAGCAACTGCACCGCGTAGCCCAGACGTGCCGCGTTAGCGAGAGCGCATTGGTCGAAATCGCGTTGCGGGACTTGTTCCGCCGCGTTGGGCCGGATGCTCTCTCCACGTTTCTGCTCGAACGAGGCGGCTGCTTAAGACGACGCAGGTCGTGACCGAGAATCGAGCGGTCAAGGACCTGGCGGCCCTGCTTGCCGCCATCGATGATGCTGCTGCAGATCCCTCGACCCTCGACCGATTGCTTGACGTGCTCGTTGGAATCACGAGCGTATTTTCCAGCGCCGTCTTGCTCAAAGGATATGCGGGCGGCGCGTTGGTCATCACATCTTCGCGAAGACTGGGCGCCGGCCAGGCTCGTTCGTGGATGCGCTGGCCGCTGCGTAGGCTATTTGTCCGCATGCGACCCTGTCGGCTTTTGAACCCGGCAGGTTCCCAGGGGCAAGCGCTCGCGATTCCATTTGCCCAGGCCGATAGGCGCTGGATCGTAGTGGCGGTACTCCACCGCTCGAAACTCCCAACCGAATACGAAGATTTTCTTCGCGCGATCGAGAGCGTTACGGTTCCGTCGGACACTTCGACGCGCCCGGCCGACTCGTTCGCTCCCACGAATACCTTCGAGCCTGCAATCGTCACATTCGCCCTTGCAGACGACCTCGATCGCCGAGTCGTCGACGCGCTTTCCTCGAGGGGATGGCCGCACGAACGAATCGCAAACTTTGCAATGCTGACCCGCCGGCTGCGAAACTCGGTTCCCGACGTCGTCGTCGTCGACGTCGCGCGGCTGCAAGACCCCATCTCCGCCATCACCAGCATTCACCGGATCGCCGATTGCGGTGCGTTGCTTATCCTGGCGTTTCATCCGGCCGGTTTTGAGCGGCAATGCTTCCAAGCCGTGATCGACCGATTCTTACCTTCCGATGCTCCTCCGGCGTCGATCTTCAAAACGATCAAGGGCCTTGCCGGCGAAGCGGCGATTTTGCAAAGAAACTTCACACGTGACGAAAGCACGGTGATCAGAAGGTTTGCTGCGGGAAAGCTTGGCTATCGGGAACTGGCCGAATTCGCTGCGAAGGAGGCCGCCGCTATCATGCGTGGATGGGCGTGCTGCTTCTTGCTCAACGACAGCGGCGTCGCTTACCGAGCCGAATTCCCGCGCTCTTCCGAACCGGTCATGCGTTCCATTCCCAAAACATTTCTTAGCGGCACGTGCGCCTTCGAAGCGGTTTGCAGTCCCGATTTTATCGAGGAACTGACCGACGATCCTGCGGACCGTAAGGCGCTGCAGGCCATGCAGCCCGCTTCGTGCGCGGCCATAACCCTAATATCCGACGATGGGCGGCATCGCGGCGTATTGATCGCGTGCTCGACCGAGGGAGAAGCAAAATCGCGGTCGTTCGAGGTGCTCGAGAGCCTCGCGGAAATCGTCGTCCAGCGTGCGCTGGAACTGCAATATACGTTACAACCAATCCCGGAATTCCGAACCGGGAAGTGTTGGGAAAGCTTAAAAGACCACCGGCTCACCATAGAGGTGTATCGATCGAAGGGCTGCGCCGTACCCTGGCGCTACAAGGAATTCGCCGAGGCGCACGGTTTGCTGACATTAAACATCGACGAAGACGAGCCGCTTCTGCGAAAGGCCGATGCGCCGCTCGGCCGCGCGTCGCTCGCCGCGATCTCGCGAAATCGCGCAGAAAGCTCGCCGTTCTTTGCTGCGAGCATCGACTTCGCTTCGCAGTCGATGAACTTCGCGACGCAGGGATTTTCTGCGCCGATCTTCCTGAATCGCTCGGGTCCGACGTCGACGATCGTTGCTGCCGGCCGCGTTACGACGGGAACCGCGACGCTGCACTCGGCTTCGGACGTAGTGGTTTGTGACAGCGCGCTGTGGGGTTGGCTCAGCGACCGCCCCGGAGCGATTGAAAATCTGCACTCTGCTCTCGATCGGGAGATGCCGCCGGGTCTAGCTTCGATTATTACGCTGGATTAGACGTGGGCGCCGAGCAAACTCGCTAGCGCCGATCGCACGCATTGGATATCGATTTCCGCCTCCGCTAATCGCCGTTCGAATCGGCGACTGGTCGTGGCGTCGCCGCTCCTGCGGGAGCGTGCCATCAGGCGCGCGAGCAACTCCCGGCGTTCGTCGAGCGCGCGAATCGAAGCCCGTAATGCGGACTCGAGATGTTGTTCGTGCGTGGAAAGCGTCGAGCGATCGCCATATGCATCGGCGGTGCGGCTTTTAAAACGAAGTACGCCCTCTTCATCGAGTTCCCACAGCGTTCCGCCGCAGTCGGGACAAGTGTAAACAGTCGGAACGCCGGCGGCACGCTCGTCTCGCGGCGTAACTTGGGACGGTGCAATGGAAAGCGGGCGAGATGCCCATTGCGCGATGGCCTCAACGAGTCGCTCGGGAGAAAAGACACCGTCGACGACCCCGGTCTTGATCGCGTTAATCGGCATGCCGTCGTATTGAGCATCGTCGGGATCCTGAACGAACGTTGCCCCTCCCGCTTCGTGAATCGAGATAAGACCGGCGACGCCGTCGTCGAGGGTTCCGGAAAGCAGCACCCCGCAAACGCCCGAGCCAAAACTCTTGGACGCACTTCGAAATAACACGTCGATCGAAGGCCGATGATTGTTTTCGGCCGGCCCGTCGAGCACTCGCATCACGTCGGTCTGCAATACGAGGTGATGATTCGGAGGCGCAACGATGATGCGGCCGGGAGCTATCGGTGCGCCGTCGATCGCGTGAGTCGCGAAAAGCGCACCGGCTCGATTCAGGATGTGCGGCAGCGCCGAAACGCTCGCCGGCGGGACGTGAGTCGTTATGAAGACGGCCGCCGGGAAATCTTCTGGAAACGCTCGGGCTATCTTTAGCAAGCGGATCTAGAGCGCCGGCGGATCCCCCAATGCAGACCGACGGGAAATTTCGGGAACGCCTTGGTCATCCACGTCAAAGGCGTTGTTCCCGGGTTGGATAAAAACACCCCATGGCCGGCCAAAATCAATCCGGACGAGCCCTATCTCATCGTGATCGGGGCCTCGGCCGGCGGCATCGAGGCGCTCGAGCGGCTGGCGGGGGCACTTCCCGAAGACTTCCGCGCACCGCTGGTTATCGCGCAACATGCGGATCCCGAACTTTCAGAGCCATCTCGGCGACATACTTCGCCGGCAAACGCACTTGAAAGTTGTTAGCGTTACGGAGCGCGGCGAAGATCTCGTGCCGGCGACGATTTACCTCGCTCCGGCGGGCGAAAACGTAACCGTGCGCGGCACGCGCGTGAACGCTAGCGGCCGGCTCCGCGGCCATCCGATTCCGTCGATCGACGCGCTCTTCGTGAGCGCCGCCGAAAGCTACAGCGACCGCGTCATAGCGCTCATTCTCACCGGAATGGGCACCGACGGTGTGGCGGGTGTGCGCGCTGTCAAGGAAGGCGGAGGTACGGTGCTGGTGCAGGAGCCCGAATCCGCTGCGTTTCCGGCGTTGCCGGCTGCGATTCCGCTTAGCCACATCGACTACACGGCGAGTCTCGACGCGCTCGCGCCGCTGATTACGACGCTGACCTCCGGGCCGAGCGACGGCGAAATAACCAATCCAGACGTTCTCAACGCATTTCTCAGCCAGCTGCGAGGACGCACCGGTATTGACTTTAGGCAATATAAGACTCCCACGATCGTGCGACGCCTTTCCCGGCTCATGGCAACGACGGACTGCGAAACGCTCAAGGATTACTTGCGGCACCTGACCTCGCATCCCGAGGCATACCAGCGGCTGATCAGCACGTTTTTGATCAAAGTGACCGAGTTTTTTCGGGACCCGGCTCTTTTCGCTCAGCTCAGCGACCGCATATTGCCGGATATTATCGAGCACGCTCGCGACAATCGCGCCGAGCTGCGGCTCTGGTCCGCGGGTTGTGCCACCGGCGAAGAAGCATACTCCCTCGCGATCGCGCTCGCCGAACTTCTCGTCGACGACGTCGAAACGATGCCGGTCCGGATTTTTGCGACGGACCTCGATGCCGATGCGATCGCATTTGCGCGACGCGGCATCTATCCGGCGAGCGCGCTGAAGGAAATGCCGCCGGCGCTGCTCGCGAAATACTTCACGCGGATAGACGACGCTTTTCAAATCAAGAAAGCGCATTCGCAATCTGACCGTGTTCGGCGAATACGATCTCGGGCAGCGCGCGCCGTTTCCACGAATCGATCTCGTCCTCTGCAGAAACGTGCTGATTTATTTCACCAAGGAACTGCAGCAGCGCACCCTTCAGCTCTTCGCCTTTTCGTTGCGGCCCGGCGGTTATTTGGTGCTGGGAAAGTCGGAGACGACGAGTCCGCTACCGCAATATTTTACGACGGTCCAGCCGGCGCTAAAGATATTCCAAAGGCAGGGAGACCGGCTGCTGATACCGGCGCCGGCCACCGTGGAGGATACGGTGGGACGCGAGCGCCCGACGCCTCGCAGGGTCTCGATGTCGCTGGTTTCGTCGAGGCGCTCTCTAGCGGAGTCCGCAGCTCCGCGCTGGTCGCTCGTCGATCGCTTAGGCGCATTTCTGTTCGACTCGCACATCGGCGTGGTGGTCGTCGATCGCAACTACGACATCCTGACGATAAATCACGCGGCGAGGTCGATGCTGGGAATTCACGGACAGGGCATCGGCGAAGACCTCGTGCACTTGGCGGACCTGCCTTCGAACGAGCTAAAAGCGGCACTCGACTCGGCCTTTCGCAGCGAAATGCCCGAAGCGTCGTCGGGACGTTGAAATCAAGGACCTTGCCAGCAGATGCCATGCGGCATCTGCAAATCTCGTGTTTTCCCGACCGCACGCTCAACAAGGATGGCCGCATCGAGGGCGTCTTTGTCATCGTGACGGACGTTACCGAAAGCACGACGCGCCTGCGCGCGCTCGAAACCAGCAATCGCAGCAACGAAGAATCGGCCGTTAAGGTGGCCGCGCAAAATGTGGAACTGCAGAAGCGTCAAAAGGCGCTGATCGAAGCCAACGACGAGCTGACCTCCGCCAATTCCGAGCTCCGCAGCGCCAACGAGCATCTGTTGATCTCGGCCGAGGAGGCCGAAGCCGCCGCCGAGGAGGTCGAGACGCTCAACGAAGAGATGCAGGCAACGAGCGAAGAGTTGGAAACGCTCAACGAAGAGCTGCAGGCAACCGTCGAAGAGCTCAACACCACCAACGAAGAACTGGCGGCTCGCAGCAGCGAGCTCGAACGTCTCGGGGGGAGCGCGAGCTCGAGCTGAGCACGGCGCGCGAAACCTTGACGACGCTGCGCGCTGTGGTCGAGCGCACCCCGCTGGCGTTATGTCTGCTCGATAAGGCCGGGAAAGTACTGATCGCCTCTGAGGAGTACGTTGCTCTTGCCGAGCGAAACGGCCAAACGATTCCCGCTGTCGGCGAAGTATGGAAAAAGCAGCCCCGATCGGTCGAGGTTCAAGATGCAGAGGGGCGACCAAAGCCATTTACGGTCGAGCAGTTGGTGCTGCCGGAAGAGAGCGCCGAGGTATCTGCTGCTTACTCCCCACAAATAAGTCGCTAGCGACCCGTCATGGTTTGCGACGAGCTGGCGCCTGGCTTAGCGAAGATCAAATTTGGGGTAGAACCTGCCCGAAAGCAATAATCGAATGAACGCTACATGGAGCAAAACGGTCGCCGATTTTGGCGGCCTCGTTAAAGAGACCGTCGTCGGAGTTCCAGCGGCATAAAGCGCAATGGCTCGCCGCTGCTATCGCCTACTTTGCGCTCTTTGCCATAGCGCCGCTCGTGATCGTCGTGGTGGAGATCGCCGGGCTTTTCTTGGGTTCGCATCGCGTGATACTCGACCAGCTCCACGGCTATCTCTCGCAGACGGCTGGGGTCGAGGCGGCTCGCGGCATTGACGCGATCGTGACGTCGACGTTCTCCCATCGGCGCTTCGGGTTCGTTGCCCAGGCCGCAGGCTGGGGAGCATTCGTTCTTGGGGCAATTGGGCTTTTTGGTTCGCTGCAAGAAGCGCTCAACACGATTTGGGATGTGAAGCCGGCCAAGTTCGGTTTTCTAGAACTCGTAAAAGAGCGAATCCTCTCTTTTGTAATGGTTCTCGGCGTTGCATTCGTCTTGCTGATCTCGCTCGCGTTGAACTCGCTCGTGAGCGCGGCGGCAGGCGGCGACTGCGACGATCTTACCGGTCTTCCCACTTACGGCGCGGATCGTAGATATCGGTGTCTCGATTGGTGTTGGTAACCTTGGTCTTCGCGCTGCTTTACGAATATCTGCCGGATTGCCGCATCGCTTGGCGAGACGTTTGGTTGGGCGCCGCGGCTTCGGCGATTCTTTTTGTTGCCGGCCAGACTTTACTCGCGTGGTATATCGGACGTACCGCAATTGCGTCGTCTTACGGTGCCTTCGGCGGCATCGTCGTATTTCTCGTCTGGGCTTTTTACTCGACCCAGATACTGTTGCTCGGAGCCGAGTTTACGCACGTCTACGCTACTCGGTTTGGGTCGCTGCGTCGGACGTTAGCAGTCGAGGTCGATAAATAACCCCGAGTGATCGGAGAGCCGGTCGAGTCGAAAGACGTGGTCGTACTCCGCGGCGCGAAGGTGCGGAAGAAGCTGCGCAGAGAGCATGGCTTTGTCGATTCGCCAGCCCGCCCGGCTGACGTAGTCGGGATCCCGGCGAAAGGGGTACCAGCTGAACTCATACTCGCCGGGATGGAGATGTGCCCAGGCTTCGGTCCAATAATTTTCGAGTTCGTGGTAGAGATCGGCCGTGCTGAACTCGTCGCGCGTCCGTCCCGCCCGCACGTTGACTTCAATATCGGTTTCGTTGCGACCGGAGTTGAAATCGCCGATGTACAACGCTTTGGCACCGCTTTCGTTATAGCGGGCAGCGGCTGCAATCATGCATCGCAGGTGCGGCCGTTTTCGATCCTGACCCGGCAGGTAGACACCGTAAAGGTGAAGGCTTCCAAAGGTCGCCTGCAGCACGGCGTTGGGGTACTCGTCCCCGGGCAGGCCGAACGGGTTGACGACGGCGGCGAAAGGCTCCTCGGAAACGATGAGCACGCCGTTCCCACTTCGTGACGGCGTGAACGCCTGGTGCGAAAATCCTCGGCGCTCCGCCTCACCGCGCAAGAGCGCTCCGGCGGCGTTATCGCGGTACTCTGAGAAGACGAGCGTCGCCGCATCGAGATGCGCCGACCGGCGCAGGATCTCAGGGATCGTCGTAGCGTTACCGCCGGCGCGCAAGTTCACCGTAAGAATGCGCACGTCTAAGCCCCTTATCGCAAACGGGCGCTTGGCGAGCGCAAGTTTTGCAGGATATATGCCGCGCGGGCACCAGTATCGGGAGCATGAAAGAAGAGTACGGTAGACGTTTGCTAGTTGTCGCCGTCGCGGCGCTTGTTTTGGCCGGCTGCAACGGCGGCTCGAAACAGTCTTCGAGGCAGAATGCGCCCGCCAAGACGTATACCGTTATTCTCGATACTACCCAGGGCCCCATTACGGTCGAGGTAGATCCGAGTCTCGCCCCCAATGGCGCGAAGCGCTTTTACGAGCTGGTGCAGGCGAAGTACTTCAACGGCGCTCGGTTCTATCGCGTGGTGCCGAACTTCGTGGTGCAGTGGGGCGCGGCGGCCGATCCGGCCGTCACTAAAAAGTGGGACGTCAACATCGTCGACGATCCCGTAAAAGCATCGAATACGCGCGGGACCGTTACTTTTGCCGCGACGGGACAGCCGAACAGCCGCTCGACGCATCTCTTCATTAATCTCGGCGATAACGCGCGTCTCGATGCGATGGGCTTCGCGCCGATCGGCCACGTGACCAGCAGCATGGACGCGGTCGACCGCATCTATTCCGGCTATGGAGAAGAGCCCGACCAATCGCAGATCGGTGCTCGCGGCAATGCGTACTTGGAAAAATCGTTTCCGAAGCTCGACTATATCAAGAGCGCGAGCATCGAGGAGTCGAAGTAGCCGGCTAAGGGCTAGTCGCCGGTCGACACGATGCCGACCGACTCGACCATCAGCACGACCGATCGCTGCGGGGATCGCGGCCGGTGCAGGACGTTCTTCGGCACCGTGTATCCTTCGAAGGTACGAAGAGCGACGGGATCGCGCCCCTCGACGTCGAGCGTGATCTCACCCTCGAGCACCAGGAAGAATTCGTCTTGGCTGGGTGTGTTTGTGCCACGGGAAGTCGCCCTCGAAGATTCCCAATCGGATAACGGCGTCGTTGACGGTCGTGAGCGTTTGGTTGAACCACGGCGTGTTGTCGCGAATCTCGGCCGGGATGTCGACGACGCGCGACTGACCGTACTTGTCGTCGGGGTTGTTGCGAAAGTTGTTAGGCAGCTCGTCGATCATGGTCGTACCTCCAGCCCGGTGGGCGCGTTCTTTCCGGTCGAACTTAGGCCTGCGCGACAGCGCAAGCGAGCGGCCGGGAGGAACGAATCGGCATTTACCAGGAGAGGCTGATCGGTCCCCCGGGCGTTACGGAGTACGATGACGCGTTTACCGGTCTTTCTCTTGTGCGGCGTTGCTCTGACGAGCTGCGCGCACGCGATGACGGCGCCGCTTTTACCGGCGGCGGCAAATGGTGCTTCGGCGATCGCGCCGGATGCGATCGGTTACGAGCAGCTCTATAGTTTTAGCGGAAATCGCCGCGGGTCCGCGCCGATGAGCGCGTTGACGCCGCTCTCGGACGCGCTCTTCGGCACGACGACGGGCGGCGGTACGAAAACGTTCGGAACGATCTTCGTGCGTGCGTCGTCGGGAAGCGTTCGCGTTCTCTACAGTTTTAAAGGCGGGAGCGACGGCACTACGCCCGACGGAAAGCTCATCGGGGTGGGCGGCGCGCTTTACGGAACGACTGAGTACGGCGGTGCGGCCGGCGACGGCACCGTGTTTCGTTCGAGCAGAACGCGGCAGCGAGAGCATCGTACATAGTTTTAAGGGCGGAAGCGACGGGGCGACGCCGCTACTCGGCGGTCTCGTCGCGGTCGGCGGAAAACTCTACGGCACGACCAATGCCGGCGGCGACGCTAAGTGTCACGTCGCGCATTCGACGGGATGCGGTGTCGTCTTCCAGCTCACGACGAAG
This sequence comes from Vulcanimicrobiota bacterium, assembly GCA_963735845.1. GTDB lineage: Bacteria > Vulcanimicrobiota > Vulcanimicrobiia > Vulcanimicrobiales > Vulcanimicrobiaceae > Cybelea. The sequence continues at coordinate 402,237 of CAVTMN010000013.1, forward strand.
GGCACGGAACGCGTCCTGCATCGTTTCGGCGGCAAGCCCGACGGCGCGGCCCCGTCGGGACCGCTCGTCTCCGACGGCACGACGCTTTACGGGACGACGAACTTCGGCGGCGCGCACGACAGCGGGACGGTCTACTCGATCGACACTGCGGGTCACGAACGCGTACTCTATAGCTTCAAGGGTTATCCCGACGGAGCGCAGCCTTACGGCGGTGTCACGCTGCTCGACGGTACTGCTCTACGGCACGACGGCCTTCGGCGGCGCCTACAGCTACTCGGGAACGGTTTTCAGCCTAAGCACGGCCGGAGTCGAGCACGTCCTTCATAGCTTCACCGGCTATCCGGACGGTGCGATATCGTATGCGAGTCTGACGCCCGTCAACGGGGTCCTTTACGGCGCGACAGCGTACGGCGGCAACGACGGTCCCCGCTGCAGCGGCAATGGAATCGCCGGCTGCGGCACGCTCTTTTCAGTCGATGCATCGGCGCACGAGCGTGTGATCTATCGCTTCAAAGGCGAGCCCGACGGCGCCAACCCTTGGATGAGTCCCACCTTTACGAAAAACGCGTTGTACGGGACGACGCTCGCCGGTGGAGCGAGCGGCGACGGCACGATCTTTCAGCTTTCCGGCCTGCCATGAGGTACGCCCGCTTTCTTCTTGTTGCCGCACTCGCTCTTGGCGGCTGTTCCGCAGGAGGTTCGCCGGGCGATTCGTTCGCGAATCCCCGAATCGCGCCGCCGCCCGCTGGGCAGGGCGCAAAAATCCATCACGTCGTGATCATCTTTCAAGAGAATCGCACCGTCGACAACTTGTTCAACGGATTCCCCGGCGCCGACACGGTGCGCAGCGGCTTGAACTCGCACGGACGAAGCGTTGCGCTGCGGCCGATTAGGCTAACCGCGCACTACGACGTCAGTCACGAACACGGCGCGTTTGTCGTCGAACGCGCCAACGGCAAGCTCAACGGCTTCAATGAGGTTGATTCGAACTGTCAGATCGGTGAAACTTGTCCGCCGAAATACCTGCGTCGCCTACGGATACGTTCCCCATAACGAGGTTCGGCCTTATTTTACGATGGCGCAACGATATACGTTTGCCGATCGCATGTTCCAAACCAACGAGGGTCCGAGCTTTCCGGCGCACCAATACATCTTGAGCGGAACGTCGACGACAAGCGACGGGGCGCCGCTGCGCGCGGCCGGGAATCCGTTTTCACCGTTCGGCGGCTTTACCGGCGGCTGCGACTCGCCGGGGGGTTCGTGGGTCTGGCTGATCGATCCGATGGGAAACGAGAACCAAGCAGCTTATCCATGTTTCGACCGCCTTGCGCTCAGCGATCTGCTGGAACGTAAGTCACATACGTGGCGCTACTACCAAGCACATCTGGGGGCCGGGTTGTGGGAAGGACCCGATGCCATCGCGCACATTCGCAACAGTAAGAGCTTTGCGGCGCACGTGGTGGCGCCACCCAAGCAGGTACTCGACGATATCGATGCCGGTCATTTGGCCGACGTGGTCTGGGTGACGCCGACGGCCGCCGCCTCGGACCATGCCGGGGCCACCGACGGCACGGGGCCGTCGTGGGTTGCCTCCGTCGTCAATGCGATCGGATCGAGCAAGTATTGGAACGACACGGCCATCTTCGTGACGTGGGACGATTGGGGCGGCTGGTACGATCACGTCTCTCCGCCGCAGTACAATTCGTACGAGCTCGGCTTTCGCGTGCCGCTGGTCGTCATCTCGCCCTACGCGAGGCGCCACTACGTCTCGCATCGGCGCCACGAATTCGGCAGCATCTTGAAGTTTACCGAAGAGACCTTCAACTTAGGATCGATGAATACAACCGACGTACGCGCCGACGATCTTTCCGACTGCTTCGATTTCTCACAGCAGCCCTCGCGCTTTCAAAAGATCCCCGCTCCTCTGCGCCGCTCGTACTTCGAGCGTCAGCCAATTTCGTTTACGAATCCCGACTAGCTCTCCAACGAAGCGCGCCTTCGCGAGGGACCTAAGTCGGCGAGAGCGCGGCAAGGCGACGGCTCGCGAGCAACGCCGGCACGACGCCGGCTAATTGAAAGAGCGCCAGCGCGCGCCAGGCGTACGGGAAGCCGTGGGCTTCGACGAGCGCGCCAAAGAGCGTTGGCGTAACGAACGCGGCGAGCAGCGTCCACGTTAGACCCACGCCGAGCGCGCTGCCCGAGTGCTCCTCACCGCCGACCTCAGCCATGCCGATAACGCCCAAACCGATCCAGCCTTCGGCGGTGAATCCCAGCGCCACTGAGAGCAACGCGGTTAACCAGAAGGGCGTCGCCGAGGTGATCGCGCCAAAGCCGAAGGCTACAAGTGCCACCAAAATGCAGACCAGCGCGAGCGGCAACGTGCGGCTGCCGCCGAACCACCGGTCGCTCACCCAGCCCCACGAGAGGCGTCCGGCGACGGCGCCAACTTGCGAGAGCGTGAAGAGCGCGACGGCGACGGGCACGATATAGCCGGCTTGGTGCGTCAGCGTGATCGTAAGAAATCCCAGCAGCGCGAACTGGCCGCAAACCAAGACCATCGACGTGAGGGTCAGAAGAATGAGACGCGATTCGCGAGCGATCTGCACCATCTCCAACAGCATCTCGCGGACGGAGACTCGTTCGCCCTGCAGCTCGTGCGGCTCGCGGTAGAGCTTCGATGCGATCGTACCCGCGAGCAGTGTCACGACGCCGGCCGCCGCGAGTGCGGCGCGGTAGTCGTAATGAGACGCAATCGCCGGCAGCAAGAGCGAGCCGATGACTCCGGCCAGCGGCACGCCGCATTGACGCATGCCCATAGCCAGGCCGCGGTCGGCCTTCTTGAAAAAGAAGATGATGGCGTGACTGCCGGCCGGGGTAACGGCCGCGTAGCCGACCCCGTAGATCGCAAGCCAGACGATAAGCCAAGAAAAGCTGTGCACCAGCGACGCGGTAATCAAGGCCAGCCCCATGAGGGCGCCGCTCCAAAGCACCACCGCTTTGTCCCCGAAACGATCCGTCAGCAGCCCCGCAACCGAGGTCATCGCTACCGAGCCAAGCATTTGAATCGAAAGAATGAGCCCCAGCTGCGTCTGATTGAGGTGCAGTGCGGCGTTGAAGAAGGGCATCAGCGCTCCGGTCGCCGTGATCAGCAGCGACGCGCCGACCATCGCACCGGTGAAGAGCGCGAGCACTTCATAGGGCGATTCCGGCATAGGGTTATGCGGTCGCGGACGGCGCTTGTGGTGCTTCACCGCGCAGGGTTTCTCCGTGGCCGTGAGGAGAAGCTGCCGTCATGAACCGTCGCGACGAGCTCCGCCGTAACGGTGCGGTTGCCGCTCTCTCGCTGTTGGGCGCGTTGGTGCTTGGGCTGATCTTCCGTTCGGTGTACGAGGATCTAAGCGTCTCGGAACGTGCCGTCGGTTACGTCGACCCAACGACGCAAAGCGGAATCTACTTCGGATACTTCGCGATGCTTGCCGGCATCGCGGTGCTCGCGGTGATGGGCATTTGGGCGGCCGTCAAATGCGTGCTGCTGCTCGCACGCCGCCCCTGAGAATTCGTGCGCGTCCTGCTGGCGGTTAATCCCAACTCGCGCCGGGGGCGGCGCTTTGGCGAGGCCGCGCGCGAGGAACTCCGCCGGCTCGGAGTCGAGGCGGTGGCGCATCACGACCACGGCCCGATCGATGCGATCGTCGCGGCCGGGGGTGACGGCACGTTCGCTCGTCAGATCGGACGCGCGCTCCATTTGAAGGTGCCGATGGGCTTGATTCCGCTCGGCACGTTCAACGATCTCGCGCGCACCCTGGGCGTTCCGCAAGACGTTGCCGGAGCGTGTGCCGTGATTGCGGCCGGACGCACGCGTCCTATCGACGTGGCCCGCGTCAACGACGCCTACTACGTCAACGAAGCGAGCATGGGAATCTCGAGCCGGATCGCGCGCCTGCAAACGCCCGAAGATAAGCAGCGCTTCGGCGCGTTGGCGGTAGTGGCGACGGCTTTCGCCGCATTGCGCGTCTGGCGCCCTTTTAACGCCGAGATCGCGTTCGACGACCGTCGCGAACGCGTGCGCGCGGTACAGCTTACCGTAGCCAACAGCCACCGCTTCGGGGGTGTGATCTCCGTCGAGTCCGCGGCCATTGACGACGGCCGGCTCGACCTCTATGCCGTCGATATCGATACTTTCGGTCAGGCTCTGGCGGTTTTAGGGGCGATCCTAGCCGGCCGGGGCGGGCCTACGGCGGGACTGCGCACTTACCGCGCCGCGTCCTTCGAGGTCTCGACCCGCCGTCCGCACCGAATTACCGCCGACGGCGAGCCGGCGGGACAGACTCCGGCCCGTTTCGAGCTCCTTCCCCAGGCCCTGCGCATCTTCGTCCCGTAAACTTTCCTCAAGAAGCCAGGAGCGCCACAATGAGCCTGTATGAATTTGGTCCCTTCCAACTCGATGCCGACCGTCTGATCTTGTCGCAGCGAGGCGTGCCGATCGCAGTCGGACCGAAGGTGGTAGAAACGCTGCTCGCCCTAATCGAACATCCGGGCGACGTATTCGCAAAAGCCGCGTTGATCGAACGGATCTGGCCCGAGGGTTACGTCGACGAGGCGAATCTCGCGCAGAACGTCTACGTTTTGCGCAAGATTCTGCGCGACCGGTGGAACGTCGAAGCGATCGAAACGATTCCGCGCCGTGGATACCGTTTCGTCGCGCCGGTTTCCCGCCGCGACGACGTCGCGCGTTCCGAACCGGCGCCCACGAGGGCGCTCGCGAAGCGGCCGCGCTTCGCCGCCTTCGCCGCAGCGTTGTTAGTCGCCGTCATCGGCGTTTTAGCGCTGACGATGGCGCTTTCGCGCGGCAACTCGCGCCCGCCGACGCTTTCAATGGAAGGCACGCGCCTCTATGAGATCGGCCGCTACTATTGGAACCTTCGGACCCGCGACGCCGTAAACAAGAGCGTCGTCTACTTCGAACGCGTCACAGCGATCGATCCGCGCGACCCGCGCGGTTACGCCGCGCTGGCTTCGGCCAACGCCATCGTCGCCGACTATAACTACGGTCCGTCGCCCATTAAAGTGTACATCGCCCGCGCCCGGGCCTACGCCCGCAAAGCGCTGGCCATCGATCCCAACTGCGGCGAGGCTTACGCCGTGCTTGGGATGATCGCATCGAAGAAGTGGTCTGGCGTCCCGGCGCGTCCCGGGGAAGCGCTCAGCGATCTGCGCCGCGCGATCGCGCTCGATCCCTCGAGTGGGCCGGCCCACGAATGGTACGGCATCGCGCTGCTGGAGCTCAATCGCGTCCACGAGGCTTCCGCCGAGCTAGCCAAGGCCGCAGAACTCGACCCGCTCTCGGTCGCAACCACTGCCTGGCTGGGAACCACGGCGTACCTCCAGGGACGTTACGCCGACGCCGTTGCCTACTCACGCGAGACCCTCGATCTCTCACCGCAGCGCCCGGACGCCTACGAGACGCTCGGCCTTGCCTACGAAGCCTCGGGCAATCAAAAGGCAGCCGCGGGCGCCTTTCACAAGCTCGCCGAGGTTTGCAGCATGTGCCGGCCCCAAGCCGCCGCGCTGCTTGCACCAATCTACGCGCGGACTCATCAGATGGCGCTGGCCAAAGCGCAGCTCCAGATGGCCGCCGACCATTCTACAGACGTAGCGCCTCAGGATCTCGCGGCGGCCTTTGAGGCAGTGGGCCGGCACCGCGCCGCGCTCGGCTGGCTGCGACGCATGCACGGCGAGTACCTCGAGGCTCAGATCGCCAACGACCCGCGCTTTGCGGGGATGCGGCGCGAGCTGACCGGCACGCTCGCG
>CAVTMN010000014.1:0-96988 GCA_963735845.1 Vulcanimicrobiota bacterium
TTCGCCGCCCACTTGTTTGTAGCGGCGCAGTTGATAGACATAGGCCAGCACTTCGGCCACGGCGGTATACAGCGCTTCCGGAATCGCCTGACCGAGTTCGCAGTGCTTGTGCAGCGCGCGCGCCAGAGGCGGCGCTTCGAGGATGGGCACGTTGTTCTCGATGGCGATTTCCTTGATCTTCGCCGCCAGCAGATGCGAGCCCTTCGCCACCACGACGGGCGCGCGCATCTTGTTGTCGCTGTATTTGAGCGCCACGGAATAGTGCGTCGGGTTGGTCACCACCACATCGGCGGTCGGAATCTCGGCCATCATGCGGCGGCGTGCCATTTCGCGCTGCATGCTGCGGATACGCGCCTTGACCTGCGGATCGCCCTCGGTTTCCTTGGCTTCCTGGCGCACCTCTTCCTTGGTCATCTTCAGTTTCTTGTTGTGCTCCCACAGCTGGAACGGCACATCCACCGCCACGATGAGCAACATGCCGCCCATGATGGCGGCGAAGCTGCCCCACACCAGACTGCCCAGATGCGGAATGGCAAGCGCGATGGGTTCGCTCACCAGCAGCAGCACCGCATCCTTGTTGTGCCAGATCACCCAGGCACCGACGCCGCCCACCACCAACGCCTTGGCAATGGCCTTTCGCCAGTTCCATCAGGCTGTTGGTGGAGAACATGCGGCCGATGCCGGTAATCGGATTGAGCTTGTTGAAATTGGGCTGCAGCGGCTTGAGCGTGAACAGCCAGCCGTTCAGCAGCAGCGGCGAGAACAACGCGACGAGCAGCATCAGTCCCAGCAGCGGCAAAAAGGCCAGCAGCGTCGCCATCGCTCAGTTCATGCAGGCGCGGCACCAGCAATTCGGAATGGAAAGCCAGGCCGGTGTCCAGCGTGAGCCCGTCGCGGATCAGCGAGATGAGCTGCTGCGCCAGCGCGGAGCCCATCAGCCATATGCCCGCACCGCCCGCCATCAGGACGGCAAACGTGGAGAGCTCGCGCGAGCGCGCGACCTGGCCTTCTTCGCGCGCCTGGTCCAGGCGCCGCTGCGAGGGCGATTCGGTTTTTTCTAGGTCGCTGTCTTCTTCGGCCATGGCACGGTCCTTTGTACATGGCGATTATCGGCAATACAGGAAAATCCAATCCGCTGAACAGCGGGAGAAACAAGGCTTATCTGAAAAATGCAAGGTCAAAACGGGAACATTGACTGCAGCTCTCAGTAGGGTGGGCACGTTTCTTGTGCCGCATTTAGCGAAAAGGGTTCAGCTTTGATTTATCTGGCCAGTCGCCAACCGCGCCAGCACGCGTTCCGCCATCTTCGGGACAGAGGCACGATCTCATCCACCGCACCCAGCGCAATGGCCTCGCGCGGCATGCCGAACACCACGCAGCTCGCTTCGTCCTGGGCAAAATTGTAAGCACCCGCTTGCTTCATCTCCAGCATTGCCGCGGCACCGTCCTTGCCCATGCCGGTAAGCATCACCCCGATCGCATTCGCGCCCGAGATTGCTTTGCTGCCGAGACGAAACAAGCACCTCGACCGAAGGACGATGGCGATTCACGGGCGGGTCCTGACTCAGTACGGTGCGATATTTTCCGGCCACGCGTTCCAGCAACAGGTGGGAATGTCCGGGCGCGAGATAGACACAACCGGCCACGATATCCTCATGCTGTTCCGCCTCCTTCACCTGCATCGCGCACAGATGATCCAGCCGTTCGGCAAACGATTTGGTGAACAATTCCGGCATGTGCTGCGCAATGAGGATGGCCGGCGAGTTCGTTCGGCATGCCGGACAGGAACACCTTGAGCGCTTCCGTGCCGCCGGTGGAAGAACCGACCACGATGATCTTTTCGCCCATCATTGCCTAGTCCTTTGCTGGCCAGTTCGTATACGGTATGGCCGCGCAACTTGAATATGGCGCTGGCATGATAGAAACTTTCCGAATGCCCGGCAAACAACAAGCCGTCGCTGCGCAACAGCGGCGCAAATTTCTTGAGGATGGCAAGTTGCGTCTCCTTGTCGAAATAGATCATCACATTGCGGCAGAAGATCGCATCCAGCGGCGCATGAATCGGCCACCCCGCATCCAGCAGGTTGATGCAACGGAAATCGATCATCTTTTGCAACTCCGGCCTCACCTGCATATAGCCGGACTGATCTCCCGTACCGCGCAGAAAGAAGCGCTCGACCTGCTGCGCGGGCAATTTGGCCACGGCATCTGCCTTGTAAAGTCCTTCGCGCGCCGTCTGCAGCACTTTGGTATCCAGGTCGGAAGCGATGATGTGAAACGGCTGCTCGTAGCCGCCCAAGCGCTTCCACTGCCGTCATCGCCATCGAGTAGGCTTCTTCGCCGGTGGAACAGGCGGAACACCACAGGGTCAGCGGCCGCCCTGGCTCCTGCTTGCGCAGATGTTCGGCCAGAAGTGGGAAAGTGATGCGGTTCGCGAAAGAACGAGGTGAGGTTGGTGGTGAGCGAGTTGGTGAATGCTTCCCATTCCGCCTCATCGCCGCGTTGCAGCATGATCCAGATAATCGGCAAAACTCTTGATGCCGGTGGCGCGCAAGCGCCGCGCCAGACGGCTGTACACCAGTTCCTGCTTGTTTTCGCCCAGCGCGATGCCCGCGCGCTCGTAGATCAGCTTGCGGATGCGCTGGAAATCCTGGTCGGTGAATTGAAATTCGCGGGGGAGTGCATTACTCATGCAGGCATTTTAACCGGGAGATTGGCACCGCAGATTGCTATCTCCCGCGCCGGCCACGGCGATGCGTTCCAGCGCGGCTGGTACTTCCATGCTGTCAGCCTCCATCTTGGCACAACCCGTCTCCATGCCGCGCATTGCCTCGCCTGCACGGAAACGCTGTCACAGCATCCTTGCCGTGCTGGTGAAATGTCTGCAATACGACCCGGCAACCGCTATTCATACCTTGAATATTTCGACTGCCTGACGCATCTTGCCCGCCTTGCCTTCAAGTTCGTTGGCAAGACCCAGCAGGTTCTGTGCGGCGCCGGAATCCTCTTCCGACATCTGCGAAACGCGTTCGGTACTATTCGCCAGTTCGGTTGCCGCAGCATTCTGTTCCTGTAATGCGGAGGCTATATCGTCGATCACGGCCGAGACTTCGCCAAAGCTGGATTGAATGTTCTTGATCGAGGTCTGCGCGGTTTCCGCGTCGACCACCCCTTGCCGGGTGGTCTTCACCACCTTGTCCATGCCGCTCAGGGCATTGCTCGCCACTTCGCCGATCTTGGTGGACATCTGGTTGATCTCGTTGGTGGCGCTGGCAGTGCGTTCCGCCAGTTTGCGCACTTCGTCCGCCACCACGGCAAATCCGCGTCCCTGTTCGCCCGCACGCGCCGCTTCGATGGCGGCATTCAGCGCCAGCAGATTGGTCTGATCGGCGATCTCCTTGATGACTTTGACCACGTCGCTGATATGCGAGGCATCTTCTCCCAAGCGCGAGACTTCGCCCGAGGCGGCTTCGATATCACGCGCGGTTTCCAGCAATCCGGCAACGGTCTTGTTGACCACTTTCGCGCCCTCTTCCGCATTGCTGCGCGAGTCGTTGGCGATGCGCTTGGCATTCCCCCCCTGATCGCTGATATGCGAGGTGGAAACGCTCAGTTCTTCGATGGCTGCAGCCATGCTGGAGACCGCGTCGGATTCATGATTGACGTTATTCGGTGATCTGGTTGGCGGAGCTCGCCAGACTGTGCGCCATGTCGCCGACCTGGTTGGCCTGGTTCTTCACCTCGGTGATCATGTCGCGCAGTTTGCTCTGCATCTGGTAGGCATGCGCCAGCAGGCTGTCCGGCTCGGGCTGTGCGGACGGCTGTTGCGAAAAATCGCCCGCGGCCATGGTATTCACCACGCTCGCAACTTCGTTCGGGTCGCCGCCAAGCTGGCGCATGACGCTGCGGCTGATATAGATGGCAAGCCCGATAGACAGGCATGTTGATAAAACAGTTACCAGCAGCAACAGCAGGTTCACTTGTTGAATAAGCGCCCGCCCCCTGGATTCGTCCGCCGAATTGCGATCATTCGTCAAGGTGACAACGCGATCAATTGCCTGACGGTGTTTTTCATAGATCGGCTGCAACTCCAGCATCACGGCATTAATCCTGTCCTTATCTCCCGCGCGAACGGCGGGCAGATATTGATCATCCAGCTTTTTGTAGAACTCCAGCGCATATCCATGCGCATCGGTCAGCAACGCTTTGTGCAGATTGGGTTCAAGCGATTGCTTCAGCCAGAATTCATGCCGCTCATCGTAGTCCTTGCGCAGATCTGCCAGTCTGGCAATGTCCTTATCCCGCATCTCGGTTGAATTCGTGTCGCGCAATTCGTTTGCGACAAGATAGGTTTCGATAATGTATTCGGGCGGAGGAAGAATATTCGACGGCAGCCGCGTCGCTTACGGAATCTCCGAAGGCGGTTCCGAGGCGGCCGTGATTCACGTCGTCGAAACCGGGACGGGCAACGTTCTGCCCGATGCGATCGATCGCGCCTACTACGTCGGCGTGACCAGCTGGCTCCCGGACAATAAGTCGTTCTACTACGTGCGGTTTCCCAAGCTGAAGCCGGGCGAGTCGGAGAACGACAAGGAGACGCGGGCCGTCTGCTATTTGCACGTGCTCGGCGGCGATCCCGACAAGGACGTCGCGGTTTTCGGTTACGACGTCAATCCGAAGGTGCGCTTCGCTCCGACCGATTTTCCGTTGGTAATTTACTCGCCGGTATCGCCATACACGCTCGGAGTCGTCGCGCACGGCGTGCAGAACGAGCTGACGATCTACGCCACCAACGGCACGGTGAGCACGGGCGACGTTTCCTGGAAGCCGGTAGCGAGCACTTCCGACGGCGTGACCGGTTACGACGTCAAGGGTCCGATGTTCTACGCGCTGACGCATAAGGGCGCGCCGACGTTTAAAGTCGTCGCGACCTCGCTCGACGCACCGAATCTCGCCGCCGCAAAGACGGTCGTCGCGGCGGCAACGCCTATCGTCGAACAGATCGGCGTTGCAAACGACGGCCTCTACGTGCTGGCGCGCGACGGCGGCTTCGGCCAGGTCTCGCGGATCGCGTTGGCCGGCGACGGCACGCCGGGCGACACGACCAAGGTGACGCTGCCCTTTGCGGGATCGATCAATTCGATCTCGACCGATCCGCGCGAAGACGGCGCCGTCTTCGGCCTAACCGGCTGGACGCACTCGCTGCTCTACTTTGCCGTCGACGCCGACGGAACGGTCACCGACACGCATCTCAAGGCCGTCGCCAACGTGGACATGACGCCGTATACCTCGTCCGAGGTGAAGGTGCGCAGCGCCGACGGCACGATGGTGCCGCTGTCGATCGTGTATCGTAAGAACCTCGCGCTCGACGGATCGCATCCCGTCTATCTCGAGGGTTACAGCTCCTACGGGATCACGCTCTCGCCGTCGTTCAGCTCGACGCGCGTCGCGTGGCTCGAGCGCGGCGGCGTCTTCGCGGTCTGCCACGCGCGCGGCGGCGGTTGGTACGGCGAAGCGTGGCACCAAGCCGGAATGATCGCCACCAAGCCGCACACCTGGCAAGACTTCATCGCCTGCGGTGAGTGGCTCGTCGCCCATAAATATACGTCACCCGCGCACCTCGCCGGCGAAGGAACGTCGGCCGGCGGCATCACGATCGGGCGAGCCATCACCAGCAAACCGAAGCTCTTTGCCGCCGCGCTCGACGTGGTCGGCGCCAGCAACGCGGTGCGCATGGAGTTCAGTCCGAACGGACCGCCCAACATTCCGGAGTTCGGAACGGTGAAAAACGCGACCGGGTTCAAGGCGCTGCTCGCCATGGACGCCTACGAGCACGTCGTTCCGGGAACGCCGTATCCCGGCGTGATGCTGATCACCGGCTACAACGATCCGCGCGTCTCATCGTGGGAGCTGGCGAAGTTCGCCGCGCGCCTGCAAGGCGCGACGACCAGCGGCCGTCCGATTCTGCTACGCGTCGACTACGACGCCGGACACGGCTTTCTGGCGGCGTCTCGCACGCAGAGCGAAGAGCTGCTGACCGACGAGTACGCGTTCTTGCTGTGGCAATGCGGCGACCCGGCCTTCGCCGCGATTCCGACGAAAATCATGCCTCGCAACAAAGTGCGTTAACCCCTGTCACCCTGAGCTTGTCGAAGGGTTGTCGAAGAGTATCGCAGGGTTACCAGATTCCGAGCATCGCCTTCACGTCGTCCGAGGCCATCGTGGCGGGATCCCAGGGCGGCGTGAAGGTGATCTCGACGTTGGCGTTCTTGACGCCCTCGATCGCCAGCACGTGATCTTCGACCGACTTCTTGAACATCGGCCCGACCGGGCACATCGGCGAGGTGAGCGTCATCATGACGGTGACGTTCTCACCCGTTTCTCCTTCGGTGGTGATATCGTAGACCAGACCGAGCTCGAGGATTCCCAGGTTGAGTTCGGGATCTTTGACTTCGATGAGTGCTTCGCGAACTTGCTCGACGGTGGGCATACTCGAGGGCTTTGTCAGAGTTGGCGAGGTTCCTCGCCATACAAGGGAAAACCCCACCTACTGTCATCCTGAGCCTGTCGAAGGATGTCAAAGGGCGGTCAGGGGCCGAAGCGTCACGAAACTTGTCGGGGCCGGGTAGAGTTAATAAGGAAGAAGGAGAGGTAGAACTAGAGCGATGTCGATGTGGGAGCCCTTCACCGAGCGAGCGCGGCGCAGCATCGTGCTTGCTCAAGAAGAAGCGCAGCGTCTCGGTAACAACTATATCGGGACCGAGCATATTCTGCTGGGGATTATCTCCGAAGGGGAGAGCCTGGCTGCGAAAGTGCTCGAGTCGCTCGGCGTCAACCTCGGCAAGGTGCGGCAGGAAGTCGAGGCCATCGTCGGCCGCGGCGGCCAAACCGTCCAGCAGGAGATGGTCTTCACGCCGCGCGCCAAGCGCGTGATCGAGCTCGCCTTCGAAGAGGCTCGTCAGCTCAATCACAACTACATCGGCACCGAGCACCTGCTGCTCGGCTTGATCCGCGAGGGCGAGGGTGTAGCCGCTCGCGTGCTTACCAATCTCGGCGTCGACCCGGCGAAGGTTCGGGTGCAGACGACCTCGCTGCTGGGCGCCGAAGGGCAGCCCACCGCGCCCAAGGGCAAGAGCAAGACGCCGACGCTCGACGCCTATGGCCGCGATCTCACCCAGTTGGCGCGCGACAACAAGCTCGATCCGGTCATCGGCCGCAACAACGAGATCGAGCGCGTCATTCAGATTCTCTCGCGCCGCACGAAGAACAACCCGGCGCTGATCGGCGAGCCCGGCGTCGGCAAGACTGCCATCGCCGAAGGCTTGGCGCAGCGCGTCATCAAGGGCGACATTCCCGAGCCGCTGCGCGACCGCCGCGTCATCACCCTCGACCTCGCCGGACTCGTCGCCGGAACCAAGTACCGCGGCGAGTTCGAAGAGCGCATGAAGCGCGTCATGGACGAGATCCGCGGCGCCGCCGGCGAGATCATCCTCTTCATTGACGAGTTGCACACCCTCGTCGGTGCCGGCGCTGCCGAAGGCGCGATCGACGCCAGCAACATTATCAAGCCGGCTCTCGCTCGCGGCGAGCTGCAGTGCATCGGCGCGACCACGCTCAACGAGTTTCGCAAGCACATCGAGAAGGACTCGGCGCTGGAGCGCCGCTTCCAGCCGGTAATGGTCGGCGAGCCGACCGTCGAAGAGACGATCGAGATCCTCAAGGGTTTGCGCGACCGCTACGAGGCGCATCACAAGGTACAGATCACCGACGAAGCCTTGGCATCGGCCGCCAAGCTCGGCGACCGCTACATCACCGATCGCTTCCTCCCCGACAAAGCCGTCGACCTAATCGACGAAGCCAGTTCGCGCGTCCGCCTGCAGGCGACGCTGCCGCCGCCGGCGATCCGCGAGGTCGATGCGGCGTTGCGCAAGCTCGTCGCCGAGAAGGAAGCCGTCGTCAAGAATCAAGAGTTTGACAAGGCCGCCTCGATTCGCGATCGCGAGGAGAAGCTGCGCGTCGAGAAGGCGCATCTCGAGCAAGAGTGGCGCGATCGCAAGGCGCAAGGCGACCGCATTTTGCGAGTCACCGCCGAGAACGTCGCCGAGATCGTGTCCTCGTGGACGCGGATTCCGGTCAGCCGCCTGGCGCAGGCCGAGACCGAGAAGCTGCTCAAGATGGGCGAGCTGCTCCACGAGCGCGTCGTCGGCCAAGAAGAGGCCATCGACGTAATCACGCGGGCGATTCGACGCTCGCGCGCCGGACTCAAGAATCCCAATCGGCCCGATCGGTTCCTTCATCTTCCTAGGCCCGACCGGCGTCGGCAAGACCGAGGTCGCGCGCAGCGTCGCTGCGTTCCTGTTCGACGACGAGGAGTCGATGATCCGCATCGACATGTCGGAGTACATGGAGAAGTACTCGGTGAGCCGCTTGGTCGGTGCGCCTCCGGGATACGTCGGCTACGAAGAGGGCGGACAGCTCACCGAAGCGGTGCGCCGCCGTCCGTACTCGCGTGGTGCTGCTCGACGAGATCGAAAAGGCGCACCCCGACGTCTTCAACTTGCTGCTGCAAGTGCTCGAAGACGGGCGCTTGACCGATTCGCAAGGGCGTCAGGTCGACTTCAAAAACTCGGTCATCATCATGACCAGCAACGTCGGCGCGATCGGAATGACGACGACCACCGACATCGGCTTCCGCCCGCAGAAGCTCTCGGCCGAGGACGAAGTCAAAGCCTACGATCGGATGAAGAGCCGGGTGATGGAGGAAGTTAAGCAGACGTTCCGTCCTGAGTTCCTCAACCGCGTCGACGAAGTCGTCGTCTTCCATCAGCTGACGCGCGAACAGATCGAGCAGATCGTCACGCTCGAACTCGAGAAAGTCGTTCGCGAGGTGCGCGCGCAGGAAATGGAGCTCAAGGTTACCGAGGCCGCCAAGGCGCTGCTGGCCAAGAAAGGGCTGGGATCCGCAGTTCGGCGCGCGTCCGCTGCGCCGCGCGATCCAGCGCAACGTCGAGGACGAAATCGCCGAGGAGATGCTCAAGGGAACCTTCACGCCGGGCGACCACATTCTCGGCCGACGTCGATCCCGACGATCCCGAGAAGCTCAAGTACGCGAAGATTCCGTCGGTCGAACCGCCCGCGCCCCCAGCCCCCGAACACGCCGTAAACTAACGCTCCACTTGTCATCCTGAGCCGGGCGCGAAGCGCCGGAGTCGAAGGGCAATAGTGCATTGTCACCCTGAGCTTGTCGAAGGTGACCGAGCTAACGCCAATCCGCCTCATCCTTAAAGCCGGGCCTGCAAGGCCCGTGTCGAAGGACGAAGCGCGACACGGAGATCACATTCCTTAGCGAAGTGAGCGTAGTAGATGTTAGCCTTCGTCCTTAGCCTAGCACTCGCGCAAGCCACACCGGAGCCGGCACCGCGGCCAGCCCGACCGCATCGCCAGTCGGCCGCGCCCGTTCCCGGTGCGCCGCTCAGCGTTTCACCGGCCAACATCGACCTCAATCCGGCGCAGCAACGCATCGATCGCCGTTACCGGAGCCGCCGCGCCGCTGCAGGTGACGCTCGACAAGCGCCTCGTTACCGCGACGGCAAGCGCCGACGCGACGACCGTTACCGTCACCGCGACGCAGGCAACCGGCGACGACGTTCTGCACCTGGTAGACGCGAACGGCAGCCCAAGCCGACGTTCCAATTCGCGTTGCATTCAACGCTGGAACGATCGTTGCGCAGACGACGCTCAAGGTGACCGGAGAGCCGGTCGATCCCGATTGGCTCGCGCAGCAGGTCGCCGCTTCGGTCGCACGACTGACGCAAGCGCAGCCCGGTGCGCGCACCACCATCGGCACCGTTACGCCACCAACCGCACCGCTGCAGCCCGGCGGCACGACACAGTTCGTCGTTCCCGTCCAGATCTCAGGAAACGGCCAGTACTTCGATCAAACCGGCTCGACAGCGGTGAGCGTGCAGAACGTGGCGTTGGACCGTTTCGCGCCGGAGCTGCTCTTTTACGACGACGATCCCGAGCACGTCACTCAAGACGGCGTTTTCTTTCGTGGGTCGGTGAGCGCGGGACGCCCGACGCGCCTCTACTACTATCACGACAACACCCAGGATCCGCGCCGCTTGGTGCTCGCACTGCGCGCCAACTCACAGGATCCCGACGCAGGTTCAGGTCGTCGACGCAACCGCCGGTCCTAATGCCGACGTGATGCACGTCGGCCACACGGTTACGCAGAAGTACTTGCTGGCCAAGCAGCTTGGCGAGGCCCTCATACTAGATCTCACCGATTCACCGTACTTTTTGCAAGACATTACGATGGGTGCGCGCGACCTCGTCGCCGGAAACGTGGACTTGCGCGTTCTCTCCGGCGGTCCGGTCACGGTAACCGTCCTCTCCGTGTCGCCCGGAATCGACCCCGGACGCTCTTGGATGGTCCGGTTCTGGCCGGCGACGGGCATCACCGCACCGGCGTCTTTGCGCTGACCGGATTTGGTGCGAACCGCTTGAGATTATTCGGTCGGCGGACCCGACGTGACGCTCGACATCGGCGATACCCAGCCGACGCCGCCGAGCGCAGATCCGGCCGCAACGGGCCACGATTACGGCGACTACGGCGTCCTCCACACGATCGATCTGACGCTGACGAATCCGAGCGCCGCGCCGGCGACGGCCTATCTCTATCTCAAGCCCTTTGGCGGCCCGGCGCGCGGAGGATTCTTGGTCGACGGAAACTTCGTTTCGGTCGGCTGCGTCCGCGTGCCGCAGCCGTATCAGATCAGCGTCTTCGATCTGGCCGCGGGACAAACGCAGCACACCGTCGTGCAGACGATGACCGACGGCGGTTCGTTCTATCCCGTTCAGATCGGCATTAGCGCGACGCCGCCGCAGCCGGCATCGCCACCGATCACGGCCCCCGACGGGTGCTTCCCGAAGCCCGCGGCCGACTCGCAATGAGCGCCCCCGAAGGGGAGTCCAAGGTCGTTCTTCTCGTCCGGCTGCTCAACTCGATCGATCAAGGACGCCACTCGTTCGAGGATCTCAAAGACCGAATTGCCGAGGGCGGAAGGCGCCCGAGCACGCGCAGTCTGCGCCGCTATTTGGCGATCCTCACCGACGCCGGCTTTCCACTCTATTTCGATCGCGCCGCAAACGCCTATCGCTTCGCCGACGGATATAGCCTCAAGCGACTCGATCTCTCCGACGGCGAGCTCTTCGGCCTGGTGGCGCTCCGCTCGCTGGGCGCCAGCATCGGCGGAACGATCGGCGCTTCCATCGACGATGTGGCGGAGAAGCTCGTCGGAAGCGCGGGCCGCGGGGCGCGCGCGCTGGTCGCGGCCGGCTCGCCGGTCGCCTTTCGCCTCTCCGGCGTTCAGCTCGACAAGCACGGCGAACGGGCCTTCGCGCTGCTCTCGCGTGCCGAAGGCGCTTCGCGCAGCGTACGCTTCACCTATCACGACAAGGAAGGGCGGCGCAGCACGCGCACGGCCGATCCGTACGGCTTCATCATCAACGCCGGCCGGGTATACTGCGTCGCCTACGACAAGACGCGCCGCGACATGCGAACCTTCGCCATCGACAACATCGCCAAACCGACGATGCTCGCGCGCACCTTCGCGCGGCCGAGCGATTTCAACGTCGAGGAGTATGCAGCCGCCTCGATCAGCGGCGTGCTGCACGGCGACGTCACCACGGAAGTTCGCGTCCGCTTCGCTCCGCGAGTCGCCAAGGCAGCAAGCGCCGCGCGCATAGTCGCCGATCGGAAAGTGGAAGCGCGCCCGGACGGCTCAGTAGACATCTCTTATCGCGTCACCGACACCGACGAACTGATCCGCTGGGTCCTAGGCTGGGGCGCCCAAGCCGAAATCATAGCCCCACCCGCCGCCCGCACCAAAATAGCCACCCTCGCCCGCGAAATCTCAAAGAAATACCCCATCCCCAAACCTAAGAAAAGACCAACAGCGGGCTGAGTTATCCAAACGTGTTTGTTCCCGAGTTCTTCCGGTTTCCCACGCGGTGGGTAAGGGGCGTCGAGGAGGCACGGAGCCAGGATGGCGAGAGCGCCGACGAAACGAGCCGCATTTTCGCAAGGATGCGAAAATGCGAGCGTCCCCGCACCCGCCGTGTGGGAGACCGGAAGAACTCGAGAGATCGAGGGCACATTTGCGATCCTCAACGCACTCGCTCTAAAATAACGAAACCCGCTGGAGACAAGCCCCCGCGGGTTCCGACGTACTCACTCACCTGCCTCGCCTGTTTGGCCACCCGAACGGGCGACCCCACTGACGCCGGCGGCGGTTTGACCTCTGCGGCTGAATCGCCGTTCATCACAGCGGTTGCAGCGTGTGCATTTGGTCGCGAACGGTACATTCGTCGCACTTCGAATAAATTCGAAGCACGTGCATCGTAACACGCAGCGCAACGTGCGACAACCGCCTCCTTGCCCCAATTCACAGGATGTCCACAACTTTTTTTAATTATGCACACAACGCCGTACAGTTTTGCTCGCGAGGGACGGTCGGTCCGTAGGCGCGAAGAGCAAGCGTGATGTTGATGATGGTTGCGCTCGTCGCACAGAGCTTTTTTGGAACGCTTCCGATCGACGGCATTCGCTGCGACCGCGAAGAGGGCGCCGTGGAGCACGTACACGTTTCGCTGCAGCTCTACGACCGCGGCCACACCGTTGCCGTGCCGGCGAACATCGGGGTGCCGCAGGGCGGCTACTGTCTCTACTGGATTCACACGCACGACGGCAGCGGCATCGTGCACATCGAGTCGCCCGTAAAACGCCAGTTCAGCCTCGGCGAATTCTTCGACATTTGGGGTCCGCAGCTGAGCTGGACGCAAGCCGCAACCCTGAGCGCGCCCCATGGACAGCAGCTGTCGATTTGGGTAGACGGCAAGGCTTGGCACGGTAAGGACCCGCGCAGCATTCCGCTGCACGACCGGGAGACGATCGTGATTCAGCGCGGCCCGCCGTTCGCCAAGCCGTCGCAGACGGACTGGTCGAAGTTCTAGTGACCGTACAGCTCGACGGCCGCAGCCTAACCTTGGAGGCTATCGAAGCGGTCGCCGCCGGCGAATCGGTCGGCATTACGCCCGCGGCACAGAAGCGCGTCGCCGCGGCGCGAGATTTCGTCGAACGCGAGTTTGCTCGCGGCAAGGCGATCTACGGCGTTACCACGGGATTCGGTCGCCTCGCCAACATCACGGTGGATCCGGCCGACGCCGTCGCGTTGCAGGTCAACCTCGTTCGCAGCCATGCCGCGGGAACCGGCGAGCCGCTGCCGATTCCGTTCGTTCGTGCGGCAAGCGTGCTGCGCGCCAACTCGCTCTCCGCCGGACATTCCGGCGTGCAACCAGCCACCCTCGATCTGATCGTCGCCATGCTCGAGCGCGGCGTCACGCCGGTCGTGCCATGCCAAGGCTCGGTCGGCGCCAGCGGCGATCTCGCCCCGCTGGCGCACATGACCCTCGTGCTGCTGGGCGAGGGCGAGGCGTTCTATCGCGACGCGCGTCTGCCGGGCGGCGTCGCGCTGGAGCAGGCCGGGCTCAAACCGATCGCCCTCGGTCCCAAGGAAGGCCTCGCGCTGGTCAACGGGACGCAAGTGATGACCGGCATCGCGGCGCTGGGCGTGATCCGGACCGAACGGCTCGCCGCCGCCGCCGATGTGATTGCCGCGATGTCGCTCGAAGCCTATCTCGGCACCGAGCGCGTCTTCGACCGGCGCCTCAACGACCTGCGCCCGCATCCCGGCCAAGAGCGCGTCGCCGGTAACCTGCGCGCTCTGCTCGCCGGCTCGGAGATCGTGCAGTCGCACGTCGAGTGCGGCCGCGTTCAAGATCCCTATTCGTTCCGCTGCATTCCGGTGGTGCACGGCGCGGTCCGCGACTCGATCGCCCACGTGCGTCGCGTCATCGAGATCGAGGCAAACTCGGTTACCGACAATCCCCTGGTCTTCCCCGAGGACGGTGAGTTTATTTCCGGCGGGAACTTCCATGGCGAACCCGTCGCGCTGGCCATCGACTTTCTCAAGATTGCCGCCGCCGAACTGGCCTCGATCGGCGAACGCCGGCTCTACCTCCTGCTCAACGCGCAGGACCGCGGCCTCCCGCTCTTTCTTACCGAGCACTCCGGCCTGCAGTCGGGCTTGATGATCGTGCAGTATACCGCGGCGGCGCTGGTCAACGACAATAAAGGCTTGGCGTGGCCGTCGAGCGTCGATTCGATTCCGACGTCGGCCGGTCAGGAAGATCACGTTAGCATGGGCATGACGTCGGCCAACAACCTGCCGCGCGTTCTGGACAACGTCGAGGGCGCGCTGGCGTGCGAGCTCCTCGGCGCGTTGACGGCTACCGATTTCCGGCGGCCGCTGAAATCGGGCCGCGGGACGGCGGCCGCTTTCGACGCTGCCCGCGAGCGCATCGCGCCGTGGACCGACGACCGGCCGCCCGCGCCCGACATTGTTGCCGCGCGCGAGCTGATTCGCTCCGGCCGTCTCGTCGAAGCTGCCGAGTCGGCCCTAGGCCGTCGCCTTACAAGGTGATGTTGAGCGAGAAATAGGCATTGAACGGATTGGGCAGCACGAACGAGTTCGTGTCGGCGTACGCCGGAATGTACGACTGCTCGAAGGCGGAGTTGAGCGCGACGCCGTTGGCCTTGAGGTCGTTGGGCGAGCTTCCGTTGTAGAAGTTCGAGACGTAGTAGTAGTTGGAGATGTACCCGCAGGTAAAGCCGTTGGGCGGGAACTGTTTGGTCCATGGCTCGGACGATCCGCCGAAGCACGCGTTCACTAAGTTCGCCAGCAGGACGTTGGCCTTGATCCGCGGCGTTAACTGATACGACATCTGCAGGCTGAAGTTGAGCTGGCTGGGCTGGCGGAAGGTGCCGAAGTTATCGAAGACGCCGGTCTGCGGATTGGGGATGTAGAGCACGCCGGACGAAGTGCCGTTTTGCGTTGCCGCGAGGCCACAGGTCGTGTAGTCGGCCTGTAGCGGATTGGCCGGATCGATCATGTGCGTCGAGTTGTGCTTACAGGTGCGCGGATCGATGCCCATTACGTCGGCCGGGTTGCCGTACGGCTGGCCTTCGTTGAACGTTAGCGCCGGCGTGATCGCGAACTTGTCGTGCCGGTAGTTGACGATCGCACTCACCACGTTGGGTGAGAGATACGCGTAATCGAGGCCGACCGGATACCAGCCGTTGCGGTCGAGCAACGGCTGCGTCTGCATCGAATAGTACGGATTGAAGATCGGCTGGTGGTACTTCGGCTTGATCTTGGTGCAGCTCGGATCGGGATACACGTTGCCGTGCTGATCGCTTTCGTAGCATTTCGATCCGCCCCCGGCCTTGGTCAGACCGTTGAAGTTGGCGATGTCTTGATTGTACGGGTCGATCGGGTTGATGGTGGTGCCCGGATAGTTCGCCCATTTCTCGGCGGCGTTGGTGTACGTGTACGAAAGTAAGAACGAGAGCCCGTTCTTGGAAAAGTCGCCTTTCGTGAACTCGACCTCGAATCCGTCGGCGCGCTCCACGCCGGTGTTCAGGCCGCCGCTCAAGCCGAACGGCAGCGAGATATTGTAGACCTGATTGGTTGCGTAGCGGTAAAAGGGCGACACCTTGATCGACATGTCGGTGCCCTTGAAACGCCGCTCGTACGACGCGTCGTAGTTATCCGAATACTGGACTTGCGGATCGTGCTTGGGCGTCGTATAGCCGTACTGCCAAAAGGCCTGGAAGAGATCGTAGGCCAGATTGTTGTCCTTGGCGTTGTACTGAACTTGGTAAGTTTCCGGCTCTTGCGCGTAGCGTCCGGCCGAGAAACGAAGGACGGTATCCGGATTGAGCGTGTACGTCATCCCAAGTCGCGGCGTAAACGCATAGTCGGCGAGTGTTCGGCTGTATTGATTGCTGAGCAGCAGGTGTCCGCCTTTACCGTCGGGATGGACCGTCTGCACCGGATGCGCCGGGATCGAACTATCGATAGGGCAGTTGAAGCCGATGAACGGAATCGGCGGCCGTCCGCTGGCCGGAGGCTGTGGAATAAAATACGGCGACAGCGTCTGCGGGTTATAACAGAACTCGCGCTGCCCGGCTGTGAACCAGAAGTTCTGCCCGTTGTTGGAAGTGTTGGCCAGGTTATATTCGTAGATCTCGTCGCGCAGTCCGATGTCGACGTTGAGCTGGTCGGTCGGGTTCCAAAGATCTTCGAGCGCCAGCGCGGTGAAGTTCGGCGTAACGTTGTTGAGAAAGCCCGAGTCACCCGTATACGTGACCTGCCACGTCGCGTTGCCGAACGGTGCCCCCGGCGTCGGGTTGGTGAACCAGCCGCTGGTAGAGGGGTCGTTGCACGGAGCCACGGCATGCGTCTTATAGTTGAAGCACTGCGTACCGTTGGTCAGGCTCGTCGCCGGCGTGTTGTTGAAGTTGTTGAAGTTGGTGTTGTTGTAGCGATTGGTCGACGACGTCGTGTAGTTGGCATCGAAGCTGAGCAGATGCTGCGCGTTGATCTGGTCGGAGAACGCGCCCGCCGCGCCGCGCGTGTGCGCCTCGAGCTCGTAATCGTAGCTCGTTACCCCAAAGCCAAAGAACGGGGTACCATAACTAAGCGGGCTCGTCTGCAGCCAGTCCGAGTAGAAGCTGTAGCCGTAGATCCTGAAGTATGCGTTCGATCCCATGTTGTGCTGGTACTGCAGCTTGAAGATCGAGGCGTTATTCCAGAAGGCGTCGCGCGCGTCGGCCGGGACCGCCGAAAACGTGCCCGGCGCGCACTGACCGCCAATTTGCGGAATCCTCGAGAAGTTGTACGGGTTGAGATTGGCACAACGGTTTCCCGGCGAGCTGGGATCGAAATACGGAATCGTCTTGAGACTGTTGGCATTTTGACCGAAATGCGTCCCGCTCGGCCACGTGTAAAAATCGCCCCACACCTCGGGCACTGTTTCGCCATACACCACTTGACTGAGCTGCGTGATGACGTGCGGTCCCAAGTCGTTGAGCGAGCTGTAGAACTGGGTGTGCAGCGCGGCGTTGTTATAGAGCAGCTGCACGTCGTCTCGGCCGCCATCGCGTTTGTGCGGAATCCCGATGTGCAGGTTGATCACGTTCTCCCAGTCGGAGATGTTGGAATAACTGGCGTAAGCCGGCGAAATCGTTTGATAGCAGCCCGGATCGTTCCTCACGCCCGTTGGGAGCGCCACGTATCCGCGCTGTCCCGGGGAGAGCTGGAAGGGGTCGTAAACCGGCGAAGCGTTCGGCCCTGAATAAAAGCCGGAGTTCGCGGGCGGCGTAAAACCGCACGTCGGGAAGACGCCGCCGAAATATAAGGGCACCGTATTGAAGGCGATCGCCGGATAACCCCACACGTCGCCCAGATTCGAGCCGTTGAACTGATCGAGATAGCGGTAGGCCTGATTGTAGCCACCGATGCCAATGTAGTACGAGAAGAGCCGGTCGGGCGTTGCTCCGCCGACTTCGAACTGCAGGTTGTGATAATAGGTCGGCGTTCCCACCCCCGCTGCCACCGTTCCGTAGCCGGGATAGGTGCCGGTCTTGATGACTTGGTTGATGAACCCGGCTAAGCCGCTGGTGCTTTGCCCAACCGTTCCGCCGCCGGCATAAACTTGCAGTTCTTGTTGTCCGAGCGTCCCCGCCGTGCCGCCGGGATAGTTGTCGAACGAACGATTGACGGGAACGCCGTCAAACTCGTAACCGATCTGATCGTAGTTGCCGCCGCGAATATAGACGACTTGCGCCCAGCCTTGCTGGTTGGGCGGCACGAAGACGCCCGGGACGGCCGCGATAGCCGAGTACGCGTTGTTCAAGTTGCCGCCGCCGCCGAGACCCGCCGCCGCTTGCGTGACCGTCGAGTTGACCGAGTAGACGTCGTTGGTCGTTCCCGGTTTTACCACGTCCATGACCGAGCGAGCGGTAACGTGTGCGATCGTGCGCATCGACGGCGCGAGCGTCACGCGAATAGTTTGCACTTGATCGGCAAAGACCGAGATGCCGGTGAGCGCCGATGTTTCGAAGCCGGTTTTGGTCGCAGTGATCGTGTAAGTGTCGGGCGCCAGCGAGAGCATCGAGAAGCGTCCCGACGCGTCGGTGGTAACGGTTGCCGTCTGTGATGGGCTGACCGCTTCGACACGCGCGCCGGCGACGGGCGCCCCCGTCGTACTTGACACAACTCCGGTAATCGAGCCGGTCGTGCCGGCCGGCGACGTCTGTCCGCAAACGAACGCCAGCGCCAATGTAAGAGCGTAAAAGCAATAATTCCGAAGGCGTGGCATCCGCCGTCTTTCGCGGCCTGCCTTCGGTGTCATGCCCCCCGAAAAGCGCGGAGTCAACGGCCCGGTGGCGAACTCTCCCGCCCATGAGTGCGGTGATAGGAGCGCGTACCGTTCGAGCGCCGCGGGGCACGGAGATCTCGTGCCTCGGTTGGCCTCAAGAAGCGGCGCTGCGCATGTTGATGAACAACCTCGACCCGGAAGTAGCCGAACGCCCCGAAGATCTCGTCGTTTACGGCGGAAACGGCCGCGCGGCGCGCTCGTGGGAAGCGTTCGAGGCAATCGTGCGCACGCTTCGGCGTTTGAAGAATGATGAGACTCTGATCGTGCAGAGCGGTAAGCCGGTGGCGGTGTGGCGGACGCACACTCGCGCGCCGCGGGTCTTGATCGCAAACGCGAATCTCGTTCCCAAATGGGCCGATTGGAGCGTCTTCCGCGAGTTGGAAGCGCAAGGGCTAACGATGTACGGGCAGATGACGGCTGGTTCGTGGATTTACATCGGCACGCAAGGCATCGTGCAGGGAACGTACGAGACGTTTGCCGAGCTGGCGCGCCGGCACTTCGGCGGTGCGCTCGAGGGCCGCGTTACGCTGACGGCGGGTGTCGGCGGGATGGGCGGCGCGCAGCCGCTTGCGGTGACGATGAACGGCGGGATCTGCTTGATCGTCGACGTCGACCGCACCAGGCTGGAACGCCGGCGCGACCTGCGCTACCTCGATCGTCTGGTCGATTCGCGCGAGGACGCGCTGCGCGAGGTCGAAAAGGCGCGCGCCGCGCGCGAGGCCGTCTCGATCGGCTACGAAGGCAACGCGGCGGTGGAGTTCCCCGAGCTCTACAATGCGGGCTTCCGTCCCGACGCCGTCACCGACCAAACCTCGGCCCACGATCTCATCGACGGCTACGTTCCGGCCGGTCTGACGCTTGCGGAGGCGGCCGATCTGCGCCGGCGCGATCCGGGCGAGTACGAGCGGCGCGCCCTGGAAAGCTGTGGCGCACACGTCGCCGCGATGGTGCGCTATCTCGACGCCGGAGCCGTGGTCTTTGACTACGGCAACAACATCCGCGCGCAGGCCGAGCGGGCCGGCTTTGCCCGCGCCTTCGCGTTTCCGGGTTTTGTGCCGGCCTTTATCCGGCCGTTGTTCTGCCGCGGCTCGGGACCGTTCCGGTTTGCCGCGCTCTCCGGAGATCCAAGCGATATCGCGCGCTGCGACGAGAAACTGCTCGAGCTCTTTCCCGGCGACGCCGGACTAGCGCGATGGATCAAGTTGGCGCGCGAGCGCATTTCGTTCCAAGGCTTGCCGGCACGCATATGCTGGCTCGGTTACGGCGATCGCGCAAAGGCGGGGCTCGCCTTTAACGAGCTGGTTCGTTCGGGCGAGGTCAAGGCGCCGATCGTCATCGGCCGCGACCACCTCGACACCGGCAGCGTCGCGTCGCCTTATCGCGAGACCGAGGCAATGCGCGACGGCAGCGACGCGATCGCCGACTGGCCGATTCTCAACGCGCTGCTCAACACCGCGGCGGGAGCGCACTGGGTGAGCTTCCATCACGGCGGCGGCGTCGGAATCGGCTACAGCCTGCACGCGGGCATGGTCGTCGTGGCCGACGGCAGCGACGACGCGCGCGAGCGCCTTGGCTGCGTGCTCACCACTGACTCCGGCATGGGCGTCGTCCGTCACGCCGACGCAGGCTACGAGATCGCCATCGAAACCGCCGACGAAAAACACATCGACTGGCGCCTGTAGTTCTCGCCGTCATCCTGAGCGAAGCGCTCTTGGTTGTCATCCTGAGCGGAGCGCCGAAGGCGCGGAGTCGAAGGACGGGAGTGTAGCGGCATCCCTGAGCGAGCGCAGCGAGTCGAAGGGTGGCACTAATCGTTGCTGCTAAGAATTGCAACCAATAGAAAAAATAAAAGGGCACGAGCCTCGCGACGGCGGATGCATCGTCCGTGGCCGAGCCTAAACGCTTCATCGTCCGCGCCAAGACGATCGTTACCTGCGATACGGATGCTCCGCAATGTGGTATTGACTTCGATGCGCTCGGACGCATCGACGACGCCGCCATCGCCGTCGAAGACGGCGTCGTCAAAGCCATCGGTAAGGCCGAAGAAGTCGCGAAGACGTTTGGCGGCGATGCTGCCGAGGTGCGCCACGAAGGCGTAATCTTCCCCGGCTTTATCGACGCGCACGCGCACCCGCTCTTTGCCGGCGATCGCGAGCCCGACTTCGCCGCGCGGCTGCGCGGCGAGAAGCCGCAGCTCGGCATGCTGTACACCGTCGAACGCACCCGCGAAGCGCTGCTCGACGAAGAGCAGTTCTACCGCAACATCGTCCGCCCGCGCCTGCAGACGATCCTGGCGCACGGCACGACGACGCTTGAAACTAAGACCGGCTACGCGCTTCACAAGCCCGGCGAGTCGGCGTTGCTCGACCTCATCGCGCATCACCGCAAGGATGCCGACGTCCCGCGGCTCGTTCCAACGTTCCTCGGCGCACACGCGTTGCCGCCGGAGTTTACGCGCGAGGAAGCCTTCGTCGACTACCTCATCGACCAAGTGATTCCGGCCGCGGCCGCCCACGGCGCCGTTTATGCCGACGCATTTTGCGAACCCGGATTCTTTTCGGTCGAGCAGTCGCGGCGTTATCTCGACGCCGCACGCCTGCACGGCATGCGCCTGCGTCTTCACTGCGACGAGATGGCCTACGGAGGCGCCGCCGCAATGGCCGCAGCGCTCGAGGTCGACGCGGTCGACCACTGCAACTACATCACGCCGGAGGACGTCCGTGCGATCGCTGCAGCGCGGCATCGTCACCGTCGCCTGCCCGGCGACGATCGCCTATCTCGACCTTCCGGAACGCGTTCCCGCGCGGGCCTTGCTCGAAGCCGGCGGCGTAGTGGCGCTGGCCAGCGATTATAACCCCGGAACCTCGCCTTGCTTCAACCTTCAAACGGTCGCGTATTTCGGCCGCAAGCTGCTCGGACTGAGCGCGTCCGAAGCGCTCTACGCGGTAACGCGCGCCGCCGCACACTCGCTGCGCGTTGACGCCGGCCGATTGCGCGCCGGCGCTCCCGCGGATTTCGTCGCATTGCAACTCGAGTCACCCGACGAGTTCGGCTGGCAGTTCGGCGGTAACCTTGCGACGCTAGTCGTGAAGAACGGAGTGCGCTGCGCGTGAAGGGCGAGCTCGTCCGGTGCGCGCGTGCCATCGTGAGCGGCAAGGTGCGCGAGGACTACGCGTTCGTCGTGCGCGACGGGAAGATCGCCACCGCGGGAGACTTTCACGAAGTGCGAAGCGGCGCGCGCAACCTCGTGGAGCGAACCTTTCCTGCGGATCGTCTCGTGGTGCCGGGCTTCATCAACGGGCACAGCCACGCATACCAAATTCTGCTGCGCGGCTGGGCCGACGATCTGGACTTTGCGACGTGGCGCAGCGACGCGCTCTATCGCGTCGTCCCGCAGTTGACACCCGACGACGTCTATTGGACCTTCGTCGCGGCCTTCTCCGAGATGCTCGCAGCCGGCATCACGACCGTGGCCGAGTTTTTCTACCTCAACGGCGAAGGCAACGCGCGCGCCGAGGCAGCCATCAAAGCCGCGCACGATACGGGAATCCGCCTGGTCTTCGCGCGTACCTGGATGGACGCCAGATTATGCGCCGCCGCAGTTTCGCGAGAGCGCCGACGTGGCGGCGGAACGCACGCGCGAGCTGATGGAGCGCTATCCTGAGGCCAACGTCTGCGTGGCGCCCCACTCCCTCCACGCCGCATCGCACGAAATGATTCGCGCCGCAGCGGAGTTCGCGCGAGCGCAAGACTGCATGCTGCACGTCCACGTTGCCGAAGCCGCTTACGAAGGCCGGCAGACGCTCGAGAAGTTTAAGCGCACACCGATCGCGCTGCTCGAAGACCTCGGTGCCCTCAACGAGCGTACCGTCGCGATCCACGCGATCTACGTCGACGACGACGACCGGCGCCGGCTCGCCGGAAGCGGTGCGCGCGTCGTGCACAATCCAATGACCAACCAATACCTCGGCGACGGCATCTGCGACGTGCGTGCGCTGCGCGCGCTCGGGGTGAGCGTGGGGCTCGGCACCGATGCCGACGTCCGGCCATCGCTCATCGAGGAGATGCGCGCCGCCGCGCTGCTGCAGAAGATCCTACATCTCGACGGATCGGCATCGCGCGCCCACGATGCGTACGCGATGGGAACGAGCGAAGGCGCACGCGCGCTTCGCGTGGCGGCCGGCGATCTCGTGACCGGATGCGCGGCCGATTTTCTCGTGCTCGACGCCTCGCAGATCGATCCGTGGTCGCCGCCGGTGAATGCCCTCGTCTATCGCGGACAGGACGCCTGGCTTCAGGCGGCCTTCGTCGGCGGGCGGCGCGTTTACGTCGGTGAGCCCTCGTCGCTGGCCCGGCAGGCCCGGGATGCAACGGCAGCGTTAGCGAAGCGCCTGCTTCCGTAGGAGGGCTAAGCTGATGCGTAACCTCGCAATCTTTACGATCTTACTCGCGCTCGTCGCGTGCGGCGGCGGCAAATCGAGCCAAAACGCCACCAGCGCGCCGGCGGCCTCGCAGGCAGCGGGGTCGGAGACATCCGGAGGCTCGGCCGGGGGAAGCATGAGCGACAGTTCCGCGACCGTGCCAAACTGCGGCGCCGTGAAGGCGGTCTGGGTTAACCTGAACACCAAGGTCTATCACGAGCCCGGCGACCAGTATTACGGGAAAACCAAGCACGGGGAGTACCTCTGCCCATCCCAGGCAAAGGCCCAGGGCTTCCACAAAGCCGGCGCCGGAGCGGGCAACTCGCACTCGTAAAACCACCCCGGTCCGACCCAAGCAGGCGGGTGCGTGCAAGCACTTGCTTTGGGCACATGCGCGTGCTAGGATGTGCGTGCAAGTACTCACTTGCAGCCCACCAGCTCGCACTTTTGCTAGAAGAAGAACATGGAACCGGTTGTTATCGAGTACCGTCTGGCCGCGCATCCTGCGATCGAAGCCGCCACGCTGGCCGCCTTTGAAGGCGGCGCGACCCGCGTAATTCTGGACCTCGACGCCCTGGATAGCCTCGACCACGAGAGCGTTCGCGGGTTAATTTCCTTGCTGCGCCGCGCGCGCGCGGCCGGCGGCGAGTTGGGCTTGCGCGCTACTCGCCCCGACGTGATGCGAACGCTGTCGGTCACCGGTCTCGACCGTATTTTCACCATCGTTGAGGTGCAGCCGGCCTGATCGTGAAAAAGCTCCGTCCCGCTCTCCTCGTTTTTGCGCTGCTGCCGGTCACGCTAGGAGCCGGCTCCGCGTCACCACGACCCAACCGGCGCTCGACGTGCGCACCGTGCTGCGCAAGATGACCGATCGCAATCCGACGCTGCAATCCTATCGCGCGCGCGTGCACGTCGACGTTCGCATGCTTAACTTCCCGTTTCTGGCGCCCAAGCTCGACGGCACGTCGTACTACAAGCGTCCCGACCTCTACGTCGTCGTCTTCGATCGGATGCCGAGCTACGCTCGCGGCTTTCAGAAGCTGTTCGACGACATCGGCAACCCCAATCAGTGGCAGCGCGATTCGAACGTCGAGATGGACGGTAATGCGACGATCGACAATCGTCCGATGATCGTGCTGCGCATGACCAAGAAGATTCACAGCGACATTCTGGACCACACGCTGGCCTACGTGGACGCTACGGACTTCAACCTCGACCGCATGGAGTGGTATTACACCAGCGGCGGAAAGATCACGATGACACAGCAGTACCGCACCCAAGGGCTTTATTCGGTGCTGTCGACCCAGCATGCGACGATTCAGATTCCGCACGTCCGCGCCGTGGCCGACGCGTCGTACGGTACCTACGAAACCAACGTCCCGGTCGAGCCCGGCGGACCCGAAGCGCGATGATCGAAACGCGCAAACCGGTTGACGCCGGCCGACCGGCCTCTCCCGAAGACACCCGCGAACGCATTCTTACTGCCACACGTGAAGTGATCGGCCGTAAGGGTAAACGCGGCGCGACGACGCGCGAGATCGCGGACGTTGCCGGGGTGAACGAAGCGACGCTCTTCCGCCACTTCGGAACCAAAGAGGCGCTGTTGGTTGCCTGCGCGCAGCATTTTTGCGGCTACCTCGAGCTGGCCGACGTCGCCGCGCAGCGGCGTCCCGGGGGCGTAGGCGAAGACCTGCTGGCTTTGTCGCGGCTGATGTTCGCGCGGTTCGAAGCGCTGGGCGATATGATTCGCTGGTCGCTGGTCGAGCAGGAGTACGAAAAGGATATTTTTGCCGCCACTACCTGGCGGCCGCAGCTCGCCATCCTCGCCGTCCTCACCGAGTTCATGCAGCGGCGCGTCGACAGCGACGAGCTGCGCGGCGATCCGCAGAAATTGGCGATGGTCTTCCTGGGCTTGGTCTTCATGCACGCGCTGGGGCGCAAAAAGTTTCCCGATTCGGAACTTCACCGGGGCGATCCCGACGACGCCCTGCGCTATTATATCGACGTTTTTCTCAATGGGGTAAGGAACTCGTAATGGACACGCGAGAGCTCGATCAGCAAAAGACGGCCCGCACGCCGCAGGCAAACGGCGCAGGGGCGGCTGCCGTAGACGAACCAATCGATTCGGATCTCGACGAGGGACGGAAGCGACCGAGCCGGCGCGTCATTCTGCTCGTCGTTGCCGCGATCGTCATCGTCGCCGCGATCGTCTGGGGCATCCCGTGGTTGACCTACATGCTCTCTCACGAGGGTACCGACGACGCGCACGTTGCCGCCGACGTCGTTGCCGTCACCAGCAAGGTTCCCGAACGCATCAATAAGATTTTGGTCGACACTAACCAGGAAGTGCGCAGAGGCCAGTTGCTCGTCGTGCTTGACAACAAGGACGAACTGGCGAGGCTTCGTCAGGCGCAGGCGCAGTACGATCTCGCAGTCGCCAATCAGCGCGCGACGACCACCCAAGGCCGGGGCGGCGTCGCTCAAGCCGGCGGCGCGGTTGCCAGCTCGCAGGCGCAAGTTCCCATGGCCCAAGACGCGGTAGCGCAAGCCAACGCGCAGCTGCTCTCCGCGCAAGCGCAAGTTCCGGCCGCGCAGTCGGCCTACGACAAGGCCAAATCGGATTATGGGCGCGTCAGCTCGTTGGTGAGTACCGGCGACGTCGCGCCGCAGCAGCTCGATGCGGTCCGCGCGCAGAGCGCCGGCGCCGCGGCGCAGCTGCGCGCCGCGGAGAATCAAGTGAGCGTTGCCGAAGCCAACGTCGCTGCGGCGCAGAGCCGGGTCACGGCCTCGAGTGCCGCGGTCAATGAAGCTTCCGGCGCGCTAACGACGGCGCAGGGTAAGCTCGCGCAAGCCTCCGACCCCAGTCAAGTCGAAGCCGCTGCGGCGCAGCTCTACCTCGCCAAACAGGCGCTCAGCTACACGCGAATCTACGCACCCACCGATGGTTACATCGGCCAAAAGAACGCGGAGGTGGGGCAGACCGTCGGCGCCGGCTTGACGCTCATGACGATCGTTCCGCACAAGATCTACATCATCGCCAACTATAAAGAGACGCAGATGGGTAAGATGCGCGTCGGCCAACCGGTGGAAATTAAGGTCGATGCTTATAAGGGCGTCACTTTCAAGGGCCACGTCGCGTCGATCAACCCGGCCTCCGAGAACACCTACGCGCTCGTGCCGGCGCAGAACGCCAGCGGAAACTTCGTCAAGGTAACGCAACGCATTCCCGTGCGCATCGAAGTCGACGAACAACGATCCGACTTTCCGCTGCGCCCCGGGATGAGCGTCGAAACGTACGTAAAAGTGAAGTAGGCGCACCCGTGTTCGCCAAGTACGAGAGCCCGGTCGTCGAGCACGGCCTGCGCCGGGTCATCATCAGCATTGCGGTCATCACGGCCACGCTGCTCGAGATCATCGACGTCACCATCGTCAACGTCTCGTTGCCGAACATTCAAGGCAACTTCGGCATCGGCGTCGATTTGGGCGCCTGGATCGTCACCGCCTACCTGATCGCTAACGTCGTCGTCATTCCGCTCAATCCGTGGTTGGCGGCGCGCTTCGGGCGGCGGCAGTATTTCGTCAGCTCGATCGTCATCTTCACGATCGCGTCGCTGATGTGCGGGCTCTCCAACACCTTCGGGCAGCTGGTCTTCTGGCGACTCATCCAAGGCCTAGGCGGCGGCGGCTTGATCGCCACGTCGCAGGCGATCCTGCGCGACACCTACGGACTCAAAGAGCAGGGTAAGGCGCAAGGCGTTTTCGCCATGGGCGTCATCGTCGGACCGGCGCTGGGTCCGGTGATCGGCGGTTGGATTACCGACAACTGGAACTGGCACTGGATCTTCTTTATCAACATTCCAATCGGCATTGTCGCCGCGACGCTGATCCATAATTACTTGCGCAATCCCGCCGAGCCGCGATACCAGAAGCTCGATTGGATCGGGTTGATCTTGCTCTGTATCGGTCTGGGCTCGATGCAGTTCGTTCTCGAGAACGGGCAGCAGTACGACTGGTACGACGATGCCCGGATTCGCTGGTTCACGTTTACTTCGATCGTCGGCATTGCCACGTTCGTCTGGTGGACGCTGCGCTCGAAGATACCGGTCGTCGACCTTCACGTGCTGCGGCTGCGTCAGGTTGCCGCCGGCAGCGTGCTCGGTGCCGTGCTCGGCGTAAGTCTCTACGGATCGATTATTATCTTACCGCAGTACCTGATCAACTCGCTCGGCTTCACCGCGACGCTCTCGGGCACGACGGTCATGATTCGCGCCGCGGCCGTTCTGCTCTTTACGCCGATTACCGCGATCTTAACTCAACGCGGGCTCGTCGATCCACGCCTCCAAGCCGCGATCGGATTCGTCCTCTTATCGCTTTCGAACTGGATGCTGGCGAACATTACCACGCCGCAGTCGGACTTTCACGCCCTTGTCCTGCCGCTGCTCATTAGCGGCGTCGGCTTGGCGCAGATCTTCGTGCCGCTCTCGGTGGCCGTTATCGGCAGCGTGCCCGATAAGGAGGTGCCGGCAACCGCCGCATTCTTCAATCTTTCGCGGCAGATCGGCGGCAGCATTGCGGCCGCCGTACTGATAACGCTTTTGGTGCGCGGCTTCACCGTGCATCAGACGGAGTTGGCCGCAACGCAAAACCTCGAACACGGCCCGACGCAGCAATACGTCACGTCGCAAGGCGGCGTGCAGAATCGCGTGGCGATGGAACGCCTGGCAGTCCTCGTGGAGGCGCAGTCGGCGGTGCAGTCCTATGCCGATACGTCGCGCTGGACGGCGGTCATCACGATCGCGCTCGCTCCTCTGGTACTCTTGCTCAGGAGGCCGCGCATCGGCGTGGCCATAGGAGAATAACGATGAAAAAGAATCGTCCGCTCTCCGCTTTTGTCGCGATGGCGGTCTTGGCGACGGCGCTCTTGCCGTTGCAGCGAATCTCGGCGCAGCCCGACGATCCAACGCCGGGCCGAGTCGTCATTCCCACGGCCATTCCAACGTTAATCCTGCCGGTTATTCCTAGCGTTGCGCCCGGATACCGGGCACCCAACGTCGAGCCAAGCCCGGCGCACATTATCGGCGTGACGCAGCAGCCGTTCGTGGGCATCTCGCTGCAGGACGCGATCGCGATGTCGCTGCTCAAGAATCCAAACCTTGCCGTCTCGGCCAGCAACGTCAAAGTCGCGCGCTATCAAATCGTCGAGGCAAAGGGCGCCTTCGACGTGCAGCTGCACCTCCAGCCGTCTTCGAGTTTTTCGGTCAATCCGCCGGTAAATTTCCTCGAAGCGGGTCCCGGTCAACAGGGAGACTACTCGCCGGCTCCGCCGACCAGCGGTCCGGGCAACATCATCCAGCATCAATCAACCTTCCAATACGGCGTCGGCGGCCAGATGGTCAACGGCGGAAGTTACATCGCCGGCATCCAGCAGCAGCGCACCTATAACAACACGATCTTCAACGCGTACAATCCGTACTATTTGGCGACGCTCAACCTCCAAGTCACCCAGCCGCTGCTCAAGAACTTCGGAATGAACGCCAACAAGCGGCAGCTCAAACTAGCGATGCTCAATGCCGATGCGACGGCTTCGCAAACGCTCGTGGATGCATCGAATACTATATCCACCGTCGAGGATACGTACTGGAACCTGGTCTCGGCGTGGCGCAACGTCGCCATCCAGGAAGAGGCGCTAAAGGAAGCCATCGCGCAGCAGCAGAGCAACGTTCGGCTCGCCAAGCGCGGCACGGCCGCGCCGATCGACGTGGTCGAGTCGCAGACGCAAGTCTCGAACTTCCAAGATAATGTATTCTCCGCTCTGCAGAACGTTTCGCAGCTCCAAAATCAGCTCAAGAGCTTAATCGTTACCGACTCCGGGCGATCCGGTCTGGCAAGCGAATCTCGTCCCGTCGACGTCGGTGCAGCAGCTTCCCCCGGTCCAAGACCTCGAGGCCATCATCGCCGCCGGCAATCAGAATCGTCCCGAGGTTCAGCTCGCGCGCGAGAAGACGGCGCAAGCCGCCATCGATCGCGCGTACGCGAAGAACCAGTCGCTGCCGCAAGCCGACGTTCAGGCGCAATATCTCAGCAACGGTTTCGCCGGGCATCCTGACCCCGGTGCCGCAGTTCTTGACGTATCAGTGTCAAAACGTCTCCGGCCTCCTCAACTGCCCGACGCCGCCGCCGGAGACCCAAGGCACGATGCCGTTCGCCTATCACAATATGTGGGCGGCCTACTACCCTACTTTTAATCTCGCCCTGGTCGTTAACTATCCGATTCAGGGGAATCTCGCGCGCGGCATGCGCGGTGTCGCTTCCGAGGAGACGACGCAAGCGAAGGTTCTCACGCAAGGGGTCGCCGAGCGGATCGGCGCCGAGGCGCGCAACGCGCTGCAAACCTACGAATCGGCGCTTTCAAAACTCCATTCGACACGGCAGTCCCGTGAGAGTGCCGAGGCCGTTTACGCCAGCGAGCTGCGCAAGTTCCACAACGGCGCATCGACCACGTATCTCGTGCTGCAGCGCCAGATCGAGCTGAACCGGTCGCGCGGCTTGGAGCTGGAAGCGCAGGCGCAGCTCAATCGCTCGATCGTCGAGATCCAGCGCGTTGAAGGAACGATCTTGACGAACAACGGCGTCAATCTGCAAACCCTGGGCACCGAGGCGCTGGCGCGCTAGGAATCGCACATCTTGAGACTTCGCGCGATTCCCGCAGTCGTTGCACTGACGGCCGTCGTCGTTGCGGCGTTGCCGCTCGAGCGTACGTCTGCCCAATCCGGACGATTCGCTTCCGCAGCCGGGCCTCGTTGCCGACGGCGATCCCGTCGCCGCGGTTACCCGCAGTGCCGTCGGTTGCGCCGGGCTATCGAGGACCCGACGTGCAACCCAGCGCGGCCGACGTCGTCGGGGTGCTGCAGCACCCGTTCGTTGGGATAACGCTTCAGGACGCGATCGCAATGGCGCTCTTAAAGAACCCCAATCTCGCCGTATCGGCAGCGAACAGTCGAATAACGCGGTACCGAATCATCGAGGCAAAGGGAAACTTCGACGTGCAGCTGCGGCTCGAGCCCTCGTCAAACTTCTCGGTTACGCCTCCGGAGAATCTCTATCTGGCGGGTCCCGGGGAAGTTGGGGTCCAGCAGCCGACCTCCGTACCCTACACGACGCCTACGCCGATTTACACCGAAGGCCCGGGAAACATCATCCAGCACAAGTCGTCGTTCCAGTATGGAGTGGCGGGTCAAACGGTCAACGGGATGGCCTACGCTGCCGGCATTCAACAGACGCGCACGTATAACAACATCGTCATCAACGACTACAATCCGACTTATCAAGCCTCGCTAAACCTGGCCGTGACGCAGCCGCTGCTCAAAAACGGCGGGATGAATCCGATCAAGCGCGCGCTGAAGGTTTCGATGATCACCGCGGATTCAAGCGAAGCGCAGGCGCTGGTGGACGCTTCGAACACGCTCGCTCAGGTGGAGGACACGTATTGGAATCTCGTGGCCGCGTGGCGAGCCGTCGCGATCTTCGAGGAAGCTCTAAAGGCGGCTTCCGCGCAAGAGGAGAGCGTGATCCGTCTCGCCCGGCGAGGCGTCGGTTCGCCCGTCGACGCCGTCGAGGCGCAGACGCAGGTGGCGAACTTTCAAACCGGCGTCTTCCAGTCGATGCAGACCGTTTCGCAGCTCCAGATTCAACTCAAGGGCCTCATCGTGGCCAGCCCCAGCGATCCGATCTGGCTAGGCGAACTTAGTGCCGTCGTCTCCCGTCCTGGAGCTGCCCAGCGCCGGGGACTTAGACGCGATCGTCGCGGAGGGCAGTCCGCAACCGTCCGGAGATGCGCCAAGCCGCCGATCAGCATAAGGTCGCCGACGTCGACCGGGCGTACGCGAAGAACCAGGCGCTGCCGCAGGCCGACCTTCAAGTGCAGTACATGAGCAACGGCTTCGCCGGAATACTCGCCCCAACTCCGAATTTCGAGGCGTTCGCGTGCAACCTGCCTAACGGCGGTTGCCCAACGCCACCGCCGGAGTCGCAGGGTAAGATGCCCTACGCGTATCATAATCTGTGGGCGGCGCGCTACCCGGCCTTCAATATTGGTTTAGTTTTCAACTTTCCGCTCGAACACAACTACGCAACCAGCCTCAAACACTTTGCCGACCAGGAAGAAGATCAGGCGTCGATCTTTACGGAGAACGTGAAGACGCGGATCGAATACGACGCACGCAACGCGTTGCAGCTTTACCAGTCGGCGCTGTCGCGGCTCAATGCGTCGAGCCAAGCGCGCGCCGCTGCCGAAGCCGTCGAGGCCAGCGAGGTCCGGCGCTTCCATCGCGGCTCTTCGACGACGTTCTTAGTCTTACGGCGTCAAGTCGAACTGGCACAAGCACGCGGGCGCGAACTTCAAGCGCAGACCGATCTCAATAAGGCGGTGGTCGAGTTGGAGCGGGTGCAGGGGACGATCCTTACCAACAACGGCGTCAACGTTCAGACGATGGGATCTCGAGTGCTCGCCACACCGATGCCGCTTCCCAAGCCGACGTCATCCTAGGTCCTCCGTTTTATGCGCGTTTATGCGCGGCTCTTGAGCATCCCCGCAGCCAGCTCGTCGACCATCCAAATCAGCCGTCCGGACTGCGGAGCCACGACCTGAGCCGGATACTTAACCGTGTCGACCGGACCTTCGTAAACGTCAGCCAAAATCTGCGCTTTGTCGACGCCTTCGACGGCAAAGACGACGGTGCGGGCGCGATTGATGACCTCCGGCGTCACGGTAACGCGCCACATCGCCTGCGAATCGGCGTACACGGCGCGCACGAGCGACGCGTCGTCGGTCTCCGGAGACGTTCCGGGAAAGAGCGAAGCGGTGTGGCCATCGGGACCGAGTCCAAGCAGCACTAGGTCGAGCTGCGGCGCGTTTCCGAGTGCCGCGCGCAATACCGACGCATATTCGTTGGCCGCTTGCCCGGGGTCGATCTCTCCGCGAATACGATTGACGTTTGCCGGCGGTATCCCAACGCTATCGAGGAAGGCTTTGCTCGCCATGCGATAGTTCGACTGCTCGTCGGTCGGCGGCACGCACCGTTCGTCGCCGAAGTAGATGAAGACGTCGCTCCACGAGAGCTCGGTCCGCAACGGGTCGCCGCCGAGCAGCTCGTAGGCCGCGCGCGGCGTGTTGCCGCCGGAGAGCGCGACGGTGAAGGCACCGCGATCGGCCATCGCCATCCTACCGGTCGCAACGAAGAGATCGGCGAGCGCTTGGGCCACTGCGGCCGCATCGCGATAGACCTGGATCTCCCCGCGGTTTGCCGTACTCAACTCTTTTCGCATCCCAGTATCTTGCCCGCGGCGGCCAAAGAATCAGCAAAAATTCGGTCGTTATGACCCCAAAGAATCGCTCGCTCGACCAAGGCGGCAATGCCCGGGTTGTTTACCGCGCGGTATCGCAGCGGGTGCTTGCTCGATCCCGTGACGCTCAACCGAATCGTTTCGGCCTGGTCGTCCACTTCGGCGACAAACTCCGAGCGCGACGAGCGTAGCGCGACCCGCGCAACCCGTCGCGGCTCGCCCTCGCGGCGTATCGTATATTCGATCGCCTCGTCGTGGCGATTGGTTAGTCTTGCGTTCGAGTGTGCGGTCCAGCGGAGACGGCTGGCCAGCCAGCCTAAGAGATAATAACCCTCCGGCTTCGAACCGCAAGTAATCTCGACGCTCCGCAAATCGGACAGCTCCTGTCCCGCCGAGCCGTCGAACAGCACCGCCACGCTTTCTTGCCACGGCGAGAGGCGCAGATAAGCGATGTCGGCGATGTGAACGTGCGGATTGTCGGCCACGTACTCGGCCAGCTCGCACAGCGCGGCGCTCTCGTCGTCGAGTAGCGAGCTATTGTAGACGATCAGCTCGACCTCGTCGCCGAGCATCGCTGCAAAACGCGGATCGCTTCCGATTCCGCAGGCGATCCACAGCAGCACGACGGGGGCTTCGGGAAGCCGCAGCGTCTGCGCCGCCGAGTGCATCGTCGCGCCGTCGCGACCCTTTACGCCGATCTCGATCCAGTCGCCCGTCTCGACGCGCGAGAGGGTTGCATCCTGCGCCGCGTCGAGCACGACCACGCGCGAGGGATGCTTGGAAGCGAGCAGGTGGATTCGGTCGCGAGCTAGTGCGCCGATGGCGGCATCCTCGAAGAACACGACGATGGTCATCGTCGCCGTCCGCACGTCGCTGCCGCGCTCGCGGTACTGACCGGCGAGACCCTCGACCAGCGGTGCGAGATCCAGGGTCACAAGTGGCGCCACTCCGCAAAGAGCGTCTTCGCGCTCTCCGGCCCCTGGCTGCCGGCCGCGTAGTTGGGGAACGAAAAGTCCTTGGTGTTTTGCCAAACCTCGAGAATCGGCGTAACGATCTCCCACGCCCGCTCCACCGCGTCCCAGCGCGTGAAGAGGGTTTGATCGCCGAGCATTGCGTCGCCGATGAGACGCTCGTACGCGGGCGGCGATTGCACGCCGAAGCCGCTGCCGTAGCTGAAATCCATGTAGACGCTGCGGACGTGCTCTTTAGGCCCCGGCACTTTGGCTTCGAAGCGCATCGAGATGCCCTCGTCGGGCTCGATCTTAATGACCAGTACGTTCGGTTCGATTTTGTCGGTGGACTCGCCGTAGAAGCGATGCGGAATTGCCTTGAAGGTAACGGCGATCTCCGATACCTTACGCGGCAGCCGCTTTCCCGAGCGCAGGTAGAATGGAACGCCGGCCCAGCGCCAGTTCTCGATATAGAGTTTCACCGCGGCGAACGTTTCGGTATTCGATGTCGGCGATACGTCCGGCTCTTGACGGTAGCCTTTGACCGGACGTCCGTCGATGGTTCCCGGCCCGTACTGTCCGCGGGCCGATACCGACCACACGTCGGCATGGTCGGGCGGCGCGATCGCCGAGAGCACCTTATATTTTTCGCTGCGAATGTCGTCGGCCGCCGCGCTGATCGGCGCCTCCATCGCGACCAGCGCCAAGAGGTTGATGACGTGGTTCTGAATCATGTCGCGCAGCGCGCCGGCCTGATCGTAGTAGCCGCCGCGTTCTTCTACGCCCAAAGACTCGGCCGACGTGATCTGCACGTTCGCCACGTAGTTGCGGTTCCAGATCGGTTCGAAAATCGTATTGGCAAAGCGCAGGGCGATGATATCTTGCACCGGCTCTTTGCCCAGGTAGTGATCGATGCGATAGATTTCATTTTCGGGAAAGACGGCCTCGATGGCGCGCTGCAGCGTGCGTGCCGACGCCAAATCCGTTCCGAACGGCTTCTCGACGACGATCCGCGTCCAGCCCGTCTCGCTCTTTTCGAGCCCCGACTTCTTGAGGTGCTTGATGATCTCGGGAAAGACCGGCGGCGGCGTCGAGAGATAGAAGAGATGGTTTCCGGCCGTTCCAAACTCTTCGTCGTTCTTGGCTAGGCGGTCTTTGAGCGCTTGGAAGTGGCTCGTGTCCTTGAAAGTCCGCGGTGATATAGCTGATCCTCCGCGAAAAGTCTTCCCACAGCGCGCCTTGCGGTTTCTTGCCGTCGGGCATGAACGTGTCGAGCTGTTGGCGGCAGTATTCGCGAAACTCATCGTCGCTGTAGGGCGAGCGCGCAAAGCCGACCAGCGCGAAGTCGGCCGGGAGCGTATCGGCCAGTCGCATCGAGTAGACCGCGGGCAGCAGCATCCGCTTGAAGAGGTCGCCGCTGGCGCCAAAAAAGACGGCGCTGCACGGATTGGTCGTTCGTTCTTCGGCAAGACCGGCGCGCAGCGGATTGCCGGCAGCGCCGTCGCCGCCGGCCGGAGTTGCCGTCGCGATTGCCTCGTCAGGCATTCGTCTCGCTCTTCACCGCGTGTCCGCCGAACTGATTGCGCAGCGCCGCGACGACCTTGGCGCTGAACGACTCGCTTTGACGCGACGCCATGCGCGCGAGCAGCGAAAGGGTGATGACCGGCGCGGGGACGTTTTCGTCGATCGCCGCCTCGACGGTCCAGCGTCCTTCGCCGGTGTCGTCGACGTAGCCGCGAATATCTTTGAGTCCGGGATCTTCGCGGAAGGCCAAGACCAGCAGCTCGAGCAGCCACGAGCGCACCACGCTGGCGTGAAGCCAAAGCTCGGCAAGTTGGCCGAGGTCGTAGTCGTACTGCGAGTCCTTGAGGATCTCGAAACCTTCACCGTAGGCTTGCAGCAGTCCGTACTCGATGCCGTTGTGGACCATTTTCGAGAAGTGACCGGCACCGGCCGGACCGACGTGCGCGTAGCCTTTGGGCGGCGCGAGCGTCAAGAAAATCGGTTCGCAGTGCGTTACTTGTTGGTCGTCGCCGCCGACCATCAGGCAGTAGCCTTCCTTGAGGCCCCAAACGCCGCCGCTCGTGCCCGCGTCGATTAACGAAACGCCCTTGGCTTTACAGTCGGCGTACAGCCGCAGACCATCTTTATAGTTGGTGTTGCCGCCGTCGATGATGATCCCGCCTTGGCCCATCAGATCGGCGAGCTGATGGATGGTCTCGTCGGTCGGCGCACCCGAAGGCACCATCACCCACGCGACCTTCGGCGATTCGGTAAGTTTATCGACCATGTCGCCGAGGCTCTCGGCCCCCGTCGCGCCGAACGCCGCGACTCCGGCGACCGCTTTCGGATCGCGGTCAAAGGCCACGACCTGATGGCCGCCTCCGATTAATCGCTGGGTCATGTAGTTGCCCATCTTGCCCAGCCCGACCATCCCAAGTTGCATCGCTCTTATATTCCTTTTAGCGTACGATCTATGCGCGAACCGCGAGCGCTTCGTCGACGGCGGCGACCAGCGCGCGCAACGCCGGCTCGACATCACCCTTGAGATGCACCCGCACCCCGCGCCGGTGGCGCTTGTCGAGCGACATCCAGTCGCCCAGTGCTTGCGCTGCGAGCAGCGTTCGGAATCCGACGTTCATCCCCGGGATCATCGGGTCGTCGGGATCGTCGGCGGTGATCTGAAGCACGACGCAGGTGTCTGGGCCGCCCTTGTGCAGCTGGCCGGTGGAATGCAGGAAGCGCGGTCCGAAACCGACGGTCGTCGCGATCCGGTGCGCGTCTCGAATCTTCAGGCGAATCTCGTCGAGCAGGCCGGCGTGAGTTGGATTACGCGCGATATAGGCCGTTATTGCGTTGTAGTCGTGCGGGCGGAGCTGCGCGAACAGCTCGGCGAGCGCCTGCGGCGGCGTCTGCGCGGAGATGCCGGCGCTTCCCGACAGGTACGTGACGTTAAACGCAGGGCCGTCCACGTTGGCTTTCGGCTCGTCGAAGCTGCCGTTCTTCGCGTACTGCTGCAGCAGCGCGACCGTATTATCTTTAGATTCTTGAACGTTGGGCTGATCGAAGGCGTCGATCCCTAAGATTACGCCCGCCGCTGCGACCGCGATCTCCCAAAGGTAGAACTGCTCGCCGACATCGTATGCGTCGTTCATGTCGAGGCGAATCACCGGGTGGCCGGCGGCTTCGAGCGCGCGCAGCTTCTCGTCGGTACCGGCCGCGGGGCCGGGGAGATTCGCGCCGACATAGACGAAGACGCGGTCGTCGCCGTAGTTGTCGGGCACGCCGAGCGCCTCGCCCTCGATCGGCACGATGCCTTTGCCCATCTTACCGGTGGACTCGGCGATGAGCTGCTCCGCCCACGCGCCGAAGGCTTTGACTGCGGGATGCGTGACGATCGTCAGCTTGTCGCGGCCGTTGCGCGCCAGCCCGCCGATTGCCGCGCCAAAGCGCACGCCCGGAGCCGTGCGGGGATCGACGCTGCGGTCGTTGGCATGCATCGCCCCCAGCGCGCGGTCGAGAAGAAGGTTGATGTCGTATCCGGCGGTCGCCGACGGCGCGATGCCGACGAACGAAAGCGCCGAGTAGCGGCCGCCGATGTTCGGATCGTTCTCGAAGTCGGCGCGGAAGTCCATGTCCTGCGCCTCCTTGTCGAGCTTGGTGCCGGGGTCGGTAATGGCGGCGAAGTTTCTCCCCGCCGATGCCGCGCCGATCTCTTTGGAGACCTTTTCGTAGAAGTAGGCGTAGAACGCGTTGGGCTCGGTGGTCGTGCCGCTCTTGCTGGAGATAATGAAGAGCGTGGACGCGATGTCGATCTTTCCTTCGAGTTCCTTGATCTGCTGCGGACAGGTCGAGTCGAGCACGTAGAGCTGCGGGTAGCCGTCAATCGTTCCGAAGGTGTCGGCGATAATGTCCGGCGCGAGCGAGCTGCCGCCCATGCCGCAGACGACGGCAAAGTCGAACACGTCCTTGGCGCCGGACGCAAAGCTGCGAAGACCCGGGACTTCGTCGAGCATATGCTGCGGAATGTCCAGCCATCCCAGTGCCTTCTTAATGATCGCGACGTGGTCGGGATCGCTCGACCAGAGCGTCGCATCGAGCGACCAGATCCGCTTGAGGAAGTCGGCCGTTACGAGCTGGTCGAGCGCGCCGTCGAAGATTTGCTGCGACGAACCGAGTGCAAAGTGCACGCGGTCGGCGCCGCCCGAGGCCAGCAGCTTCTGTTTGTAGACGATCGCGCCGAGCAGCGCGGCGAACGAATCGGAGAAGAGCTTCACGCCTTCAGTCTGCAGGTCCGAGGTGACCTCGAACAGCGAGATCTTCGCGTCCTGCAGTCCGCGCATGACGTCCGTGGCTTCGCGCAGGTCGGTCTCGACGGTGTCGGGCACGACGTTGCCGTGATCGAGCAGTGCCTCGAGCGTCGTGGGCGGCATGGTGTTTACCGTCTCGGGTCCGACGACCGTTTCGACGTACATCAAGTCGGGATAGTGCGGATTCTTCGTTGAGGTCGAGGCCCACAGCGGACGCTGCGGGGCGGCGCCGGCGGCCTTCAGCGGCGCGAAGTCGTCACCGCCAAATAGCTCCTTGAACTTCTGATACGTCAGCTTGAGATTGGCGATGCCCGCCTTTCCCAAGAGGTGATCGAGTTTGTCGCCCTTGGCGATGCAGTTCTGCAGCATCTTGTCGACGACGGTGTCGATGCGGCTGACGAATACCGAGTTGACCGAACGGATCTTATCGATCGGCTTGCCATCGCCGGCGCGACGCTGCAGGCCTTTGATGTAGGCGCGAGCCGCCTTCTCGTACATCTCGACCGAGAAGATCAGCGTCACGTTGATGTTGTAGCCGCGATAGATCGACTCTTCGATCGCCGGCAAACCCGCTTTGGTGCCGGGGATCTTGATCATGACGTTGGGGCGGTTGACGCGGCCCCAAAGCTCCTCGACCATTGCGATCGTGCCGGCGGTATCGTTGGCCAGCAGCGGCGAAACCTCGAGGCTGACGAATCCGTCGTTGCCGCCCGAGGCGTCGTAAACCGGGCGAAACGCGTCGCACGCGCTTTGGATATCTTGGATGGCGAGGTCCCAGAAGAGCGCGTCGGCACTCTTCTCCGATCCGATCAGCTTGGCCAGCTGATCGTCGTAATCGTTGCCCGCACCAATCGCTTTTTCAAAGATCGTCGGATTGCTGGTCATTCCCCGCAATCCCTGATCGATGAGGCGTTGCAGCTCGCCGGAGGCAAACATGCTTCGTCGCAGGTTATCGAGCCATACGCTCTGCCCGGCGTCGAGCAGTTGCTGGATCGTGTTCTTCATTGTTCTCTCCTAGCGGGCGGCGAGGGCAAACCGGTCGAGCGCGGTTTGCGCGACATTTTCCGGGGTGAATCCATAGGCCTTGGCGACGTCGGCAAGCGGTGCCGACGTGCCGAAGCGATCGATCCCGAACGCAAAGCCCCGGTCCCCAACATACTTTGCCCAACCGAACGTCGCGGCCGCTTCGATCGACATGCGGGCGGTGACCTCCGGGGGCAGCACTTCGTCGCGGTACGATTGCGGTGCGGCCTCGAAAAGCTCCCAGCAGGGCATCGAAACCACGCGTGTCCGGATGCCCTTACCGTCGAGAATCTTTTTGGCGTCGACGGCCAGCGATACTTCCGAACCGGTGCCGATAAGAATAAGATCGGGATTTCCACCGGGCGCGTCGGCGAGGACGTAGGCCCCTTTGGAGACGGCGGCGTCGCGCGCCCCTAGGAAGGGAAGTTTTTGGCGGGTGAGCACGAGCACCCACGGGGCACCCTTGGCCGCGACGGCGAGCTTCCACGCCTCGAGCGTCTCGAGCGAGTCGGCCGGACGGACCACGTAGCAGTTGGGCATGGCCCGAAGCTGGGCGAGCTGTTCGATCGGCTGGTGCGTGGGGCCGTCCTCCCCGAGAAAGACCGAGTCGTGGGTGAAGACGTAGATCGAGCGCACCCCGGTGAGAGCCCCCAATCGCAGCGAGGGCTTGAGATAGTCGACGAAGTTGAAGAAGGTTGCTGCGAAGGGCAGCAGACCGCCGTGGAGCGAGATGCCGTTAGTTGCAGCAGC
Organism: Vulcanimicrobiota bacterium; assembly: GCA_963735845.1. Lineage (GTDB taxonomy): Bacteria > Vulcanimicrobiota > Vulcanimicrobiia > Vulcanimicrobiales > Vulcanimicrobiaceae > Cybelea. The sequence continues at coordinate 39,145 of CAVTMN010000014.1, forward strand.
CATCGCGTGCTCGCGTACGCCGTAATGAATGTTCCGGCCGGCATAATTTCCCGGCGTAAAGTCACCGCAGTTCTTCAAGTACGTCTTGGTGGACGGATCGAGATCGGCCGATCCTCCGACCAGCTCGGGCAACGCCGTCGCAATCGCGTTCATGACCGTTCCTCCGGCATCGCGCGTCGCTACGCTGCCGTTCTCCGCGGTAAACGTCGGCCATGGTAAATCGGCCGGCACGTCGCCGCGAATGCCGCGCTCGAGCGTCGCGGCGAGATCGGGATTGGCGGTCTTCCACGCGCCGTACATTGCTTGCCACTGTGCTTCCAGCTCCGCACCCTTCGCTCCGACGCCGCGGAAAAATGCCAGCACGTCGTCGGGAACGTAGAAGTCGGGTTCGAGCGGCCAGCCCAGCTCTTCCTTAGACTTCTTGACGTTATCCGGGCCGAGCGGCTCGCCGTGTGCCGTGTAGTTGTCTTGGCGCGGCGATCCGTAACCGATGTGCGTGCGAACGGCGATGAACGACGGACGGTCGGTCACGTTCTTCGCGACCGCGATCGCTTGATCGATCGTGGCGACGTCGTTGCTGTGATCGACGTCGACAAACTGCGTGTGCCAACCGCTTGCGTCTAAACGCGCGATCGGGTCGTCGGTCAAGGTGATGTCGGTCGGACCGGCCAGCGAGACGAGGTTGTCGTCGTAGAGCACGATCAACTTGCCGAGTTTGAGATGTCCGGCGAGTGATATCGCCTCTTGGCTGATTCCCTCCATCAGATCGCCGTCGCCGCAGATGCAGTAGGTGAAGTGGTCGACGATGCCTTGATCCTCGCGGTTGTAGACCGCGCCGAGATGAGCCTCGGCAATCGCCATTCCGACCGAGTTGCCCACGCCTTGTCCGAGCGGACCGGTGGTGGCCTCGACGCCGGGAGTTCGTTCCGCCTCGGGATGCCCGGGCGTCTTGCTGCCAAGCTGCCGGAAGTGCTTGATGTCGTCGAGCGTGAGGTCGTAACCGGTGAGATAAAGCAGCGCGTAGAGCAGCATCGAACCGTGACCGGCCGAGAGTATGAAACGGTCGCGGTTGAGCCAGTGCGGGTCCTTGGGATTGAATCGAAGATGGCGCGTCCAAAGCGTGTAAGCCATCGCCGCCGCGCCCATCGGCATGCCCGGATGACCCGAGTTGGCCTTTTGGACCGCATCGACCGCAAGGAAGCGGATTGCGTTAATTCGCCGTTCGTCGGCGGGCGAGTTCGCCATGAATCTCCTTTCACTACGCGGGGGCTGGCTTACCTGGTGCCGTAGCATTCGCGCGTGACGGTAGAACAACTGCAAGCTCAAATCACCGCGTTGGAACGGGGCGAGGGAGATGTGCACGGCCCGCAAGGGCGTGCGATCGACGAGGCTATTGCGATGCTCGACGACGGCTCGCTGCGGGTTGCCGAACCTCGGGACGGCGATTGGGTAACCAATGCTTGGGTCAAGAGCGCGATTCTCTTATACTTCCGGCGTCGCAACCGGCAGATGCCCCTCAAAAGCGACTACGAAACTGCAGGCGTACGCTGCGTCGCGCCGGGCGTCGCCCGTTACGGAAGTTTTCTCGGGCGCAACGTTATCTTAATGCCCGCATTCGTTAACATCGGAGCGTATGTCGGTGAAGGAACGATGATCGACACGTGGGCGACGGTCGGCTCCTGCGCGCAGATCGGCGCAAACGTTCATCTCTCCGGCGGCGTCGGCATCGGCGGCGTCCTCGAGCCGCCGCAAGCATCGCCGGTCATCGTTGAAGACGGTGCGTTCATCGGTTCGCGCTGCATTATCGTCGAGGGCGCGCGAGTCGAACGCGAAGCCGTCGTCGGGGCCGGCGTTGTGGTGACCGCGAGCACGCCGATACTCGACGTCCGCGGAAGTGAGGCGGTGACGACCCGCGGGCGGATACCGGCGCGGGCGGTCGTGATTCCCGGAACGCAGCCCAAGCGCTTTCCCGCGGGCGAGTTCGGTACGCCGTGCGCTCTGATCATCGGCACGCGCGGCGAATCGACCGATCTAAAGACTTCGTTGAACGCAACCCTTCGCGAGTACGACGTCGCGTTATGAATCCGCGCGTCGCAGAAATCTCGTCGTCGCTCATCCGGCACGTTGCGGCAAAACGGCGGTCGACCTCGATCGATCTCGGCCTCGGCGAGCCGACGCTTCTTCCGCGACGCGAGCACCTCGAAGAAGCGATGCGCTACGTCGGCGAGCACGGCCTCAAGTACACGCCCAATGCCGGCGATCAGGCGTTGCGTGAAGCCATTGCCCGGCATTACGCCTATCCGGCCTTCGATCGGGCCGCCAACGTTTGCGTAACCGTCGGCTCGCAAGAAGCGATGTACGTGACGATCAAAACGTTGCTCGACCCCGCGTGCGACGAACTGCTCGTCGTCGAACCCGCCTTTCCTTCGTACGTCAAGATGGCCGCGCTCGAGGGCGTCCCCGTAACCAGAGTGGAGATGAGCGACGTGGACAATTTTGCCTTCGACGCCGATCGGATTGTCGCGGCCCTCAACGAGCGCACGCGCGCCATCGTCATATGCTCGCCCTGCAACCCGACGGCGCGCGTCATCGCGCGCGGGCAGGCCGAGCAGCTCGTTCGCGTGCTCGAAGCGCGCAAGGGCGATCCGGTTTGGGTGATTCACGACGAGATCTACCGCGAACAGATCTTCGTCGACGACGCCGGTTTCTTCGCCGGCATTTATCCATACACTATCGTGACGAACTCGTTGAGTAAGAGCAACGCCTTGACCGGGTTGCGTCTTGGCTGGATCCTCGGACCGGCAGCCTTCGTAGACGAAGCGATCAAAGTGCATGCCTGGGCGACGTCGTGCGCCGATACTTTTGCGCAGCGCGCCGCCTTGGCCGTCTTCGCGGCGCCCGGCGGACTGCAAGAGCACTTCGAATGGTATAGCGCACGACACGGCGAGCTTGTTGCCGCGCTGCGAGACTGCGGTTTGCGCTACGTCCCGCCGGAAGGCAGCTTCTACGTCTGCGTGCGGCTGCCCGAGGGGACCAGCTCGCTGCAGGCGGCCATGGACCTTATCGAAACGCAAGACGTCGTAGCGATTCCCGGCATTGCGTTCGGCGAGTCGCTCGAAGGCTGGCTGCGGCTAAGTTGGGTCGCACCCTCCGAACGCGTTCGCGAAGGCCTCCGCCGCATCGCCACCTACTGCAAAAAGGCTACGGCTTAGGGCTGCTGAGCTCGTTGTCGGGCAGCACCATGTTCGCGGGAAGCCCCTTCGCCGGCTCGGTTGCCGGCGCAGCGCAGACGCTCTTTTCGCCGCGATCGGTGTTGGCTCGGAGAATTAGGCCCTTGCTGAAGACCGCGTCGTGGGCATGAACGCCGAAGGATAAGAACCCGCTGCGCGTACCGCCGACAAAGGTACGCTCGAAGTTGAGATGCAGCGTGTCGCCGCAGAAGTTGATCGCGTCGTCCAGGGCCAGAATGACTTCCTGCGACGAGTTGGTCGAGAACGTGCGGTGCGTCACGTTGGTGGCGCTGTCGTAATGTCCCTCGACGAGATCGCCGGCCTTGGCAATTACGTAACCGTCAACGACGACGTCCTGCGTCACCGCGAAGCGAACCTTACCCGACTGCTGCGCGGTTGCGGCGTTGGCCCCTCCGACACGCACGTCCTTGGTTACCGTCACCGGAACGACCACGCCGCGCGGGATGAAGATCGAAGTGGTGTTCGGCGCCGGCGGCGGTTCTTGTGCGTCGACCTGAGCCGCGAGCGTGCCGGCCAATGCTAGAGCTGCAAAAAGAATCATTAGCCAATCCAAATGGTTTGAATATTGACGAACTCGTGGATCCCGAACGTCGAGAGCTCTCGTCCGTACCCGCTCTTTTTGATTCCGCCAAAAGGCAGGCGGGGATCGCTTGCGACCATTCCGTTGATGAAGACGGCACCGGCTTCGATCTTCGCGGCGAAGACTTCGGCGGCGGCGACGTCGCGCGTCCATAAACTCGAGCCCAATCCGTACGCCGACTGGTTGGCCAGCGCCACGGCATCGTCGCGGTCGCGCGCCCGAACGACCGCAGCGGCCGGCCCGAAAACCTCTTCGTCGAACATGCGCATTCCGGCTATGACGTCCGCAACGACGGTCGGCTCGTAGAAGAATCCCGGGCCGGCACCCGCTTTTCCGCCGGTCACCAGACGCGCGCCGCGCGCCAGCGTCTCGCGAACCTGTTCGCCGACCGTATCGCGGAGATCGGCGCGAGCGCAGGGACCAATCTGTACGCGTTCTTCCATCGGATTGCCGACGATTTGTGCGCCCGCGAGCGCGCCGAAGCGTTCGAGAAATTCGTCGTAGACGGGGTCTTCGATGATGAAGCGTTTGGCCGCGATGCAGCTCTCGCCGTTGTTTTGAAAGCGCGCCCTGACGGCCGTTGTGGCCGCCGCTTCCACGTCGGCATCGGCGAAGACGACGAACGGGTCGGAACCGCCCAGCTCGAGCACGCATTTTTTGAGAGCGTCGCCGGCCGCGCGCGCGACGGCCATGCCGGAGCGCTCGCTCCCGGTGAGCGTTACCGCGGCGACGCGCGGGATCGCCGATCAGGTCGTCGGCCTTCTCACCGCTTACCAAGAGCACGCCGAAACAGCCCAGCGGCGCGCCGGCCTCGGTGAGAACGCGCTCGATCTCCAGCGCGCAGCGCGAAGTGTTCGCCGCGTGCTTGAGCAAAAGCACGTTTCCCGCCATCAGCGCGGGAGCGACCGCGCGAAAGACCTGCCAAAACGGAAAGTTCCACGGCATGATGGCGAACAGCGCGCCGAGCGGACGAAATGCCACGTAGCTGCGCGCGGCCGACGACGGTGCGGCTTGCGGCTGCAGCATCGCCGGGCCCTCTTTCGCAAAGTACTCGCACGCCCAGGCGCACTTTTCGATCTCCGCCCGAGCTTGGACGATGGGCTTGCCCATTTCGCGCACGGCGGTCGCGGCTAGCGTGTCGCACTCCGCGCGCAGCCGTCGCGCTACCGCGTCGAGAAGGGCGCTGCGCTCTTGTAGCGTCGTCGCCGCCCATCGTGGGGCGCAACTAGCCGCCGCAGCGAGTTTGGCCTCGATTTGTCCCTCGTCCATGCGCGGGATCCGCTCGATAACCGTTCCGGTGGTGGGGTTGATTGTTTCTATCATAGCGAATGCTGGGCCCACGGACCCGACGGACCGGCGTAAACTTCGACCAAACTCCCCGGCTTGAGATAGGTATGCGCGACGCGCTGAACGTCGGCGGGAGTGATCTGCGCGAAACGTTCGTTGAGCGTGCGATAATAATCGAGCGGAAGATTGTTGGTCGCGATGTCGAGCAGCTGTTTGGCTTGTCCCGACGACGAGGCTTCTTCCAGCAGCGCGTTGCCGACGAGCCTGACTTTCGCTTCCTCGAGCTCGGTGGCGGAGACCGGCTGCTGCTGCAACCGCTGCAGCTCGCGCCGCACGAGAGTGACGGCTTCGGTGACCCGCTGCGGCGAAGCGCTGAGCTCGATGCGGAAGTCGCCGCGATCGCCGTCGGCATCGAGCGTGCTGCTGACGCTGTAGACCAGCCCTCGTTTCTGGCGCAGCTCTTGCCACAGACGCGACTCGAACGCTCCGCTGCCGCCGAGAATCTGATCGAGCACGAGGAAGGTATTATAGTCTTTATTCGAGCGCGAGATCGCCGGCTGACCGAGACGGATGAAGACCTGATTGGCCTGCGTGCCGATGTAGTCGTGGCCGCTGGTTGCCGGAGGAATCGCCATCAGGTGCGGGTCGGGCTTAGCACCGGACGCCTGCCACGAGCCAAAGGCCGCTTCTAGGTCGCTGCGCACGCGATCGGGCGGAAGGTCGCCGGCGACGGCGATCGTCGTGAGGTCGGGACGCCAGTAGCGCCCCGTAAACGAGAGCAGATCTTGCTGCGTAATCTGGGAGACGCTCTGCGCCGTCGGCTGGCGCAGGCTCGGATCGTCGCCGGCCAGGAGCAGGCGATTGTACGCGCGATCGATCATCACGCCGGAGATATTACCCTCCGATTGCAAACTATTTGCCAGCTGCGAGCGCTCGATGTTGAACCAGGGGTTACTGAAGGTCGGGTGTGCTTCGCCGTCGGCGATGATTGCGACGATGCGCTCGAAATCGCGTGCCTCACCCTGCGCTGAGAAGCTCTGCCCGGTTTGCACGTCGGCGCCCATATCGTCGGTCGCCTTGCGGCGTTGCGCGAAAGGATACTGCGCGCTGCCGTAGTCGGCAACCGACGAGGCCAGGCGAATAATGCCTTCCTGACCGGCCGGCTCGAAGGCCGGCGACGAAGCGATCTTCCCACGGAGTACGAACGTCGACCGGTCGGTCTTACGCTGGACGATCACGTGAACGCCATTGGAGAGTGTGAACTCGACGGGAACGAGCACGCTGTGCGCCGTCGTCGGGGCGTTGATTGACTTGGCGATCCAGTTCGGCATGACGATTGGACCGTTGGGGATTCGCTTCGAGAAGTCGTCGCTTGCGGCCGCGCTGCTCTTCTGCGAGTTGCCGCGCGCCGGAGCGTCGTTGGGGCTCAGGTGCCCGACGACCGTCGGCTTGCTCAAGTAGGTGCGCGCCGCGGCGACGAGGTCGCTCCCGGTCAATGCTTGGAGCCGCGTGTCTTCGTCGGAGATACGTTCGCCGACGATGCCGTAGGTGTAGCCCGCGAGGCTGCCGATTCCGTCGATCGAGTCGGCGGAATAGAGCCGCTCGGCCATGGTCATATTCTTGGCCGCGAGCACGAGATCGGGATCGAATCCGCTCTGCAGCACCGCTTCTAAGGTCGATTGAAAGACCGTGCGAGCCTCGGTCGCGCTGCGCCCCGGATTGAGGATGATGAAGACGTGAAGCAGTCCGCCGCGCAGCTGCGTGTCGGCATTGGTCTCGATGCCGAGTGCGATGTTGCTCTGGACCAAAGCCTGATAGAACGGCGAGCGCTGATTTTCAAGGAGCGTCGCAAGCGTGCTTATGGCCGGCTCGCCGCGCTGCGTATCGCCGGGAATGGAATAGGCCAGGTCGACGATCTCGAATGGAAACGGAAACTCCGCCTCGACCGTTGCGCCGCTCGCCGGCACGGGCGTCAGCATCGGTTTCGGCGGAAGCTTTTTCGAGGGAATAACGCCGAAGTAGCGCTGCGCTTTGGCGAAGACCGTCGCGTGGTTTACGTCGCCGGCAACGACCAGCGTGGCGTTATTCGGTGCGTACCATTCGCGGTAGTAACGGACGATGTCGGCGACGCCGGCGCGCGCGACGTCCGCTCGTTCGCCGACCGGCGTTCGTCCGGCCGGTTGTCCGGGAAAGGCGGCGGCGCGGACGCGCGAGAGCAGGTTGAAGAACGGAGAGCTGATATCTCCGTCGATTTCGTTGAGCACGGCATTGCGTTCGATGGCCCAGTCCGCAGCGCGAAGCGCGGCGTGTTGCATGCGGTCGGCTTCGATGTAGAGCGCGACGTCGAGTTTGTCGGACGGCATTTCAAAATAGAACTGAGTGTAGTCGTAGTTGGTCTCGCCATTCATCTGAGCGCCCAAACGCGCGGTGACGTCGTCGAGTCCGCCGGCCGAGATCTCCGGCGTCCCGCGGAACATCATATGTTCGAGGGCGTGCGCCAGTCCGGTCTTGCCGGGCGTCTCCTGCAACGATCCGAATCCGTACCATATGCCCGTTTGCACGACGGGCGCGGCGCGGTCCTCGACGACGACGACGCGTAATCCGTTGTGCAGGGTGGTGGTGAATATTCCCGCGTCGCCGGGACCGCCTTGCGCTCGTGCCGTCGAAGGCGCGAGCAGCAGAAACGCTGCAGCGGCGACGGCGGTGATTTTAAGTGCGGCGCGCGGCACCGCGGCGGAACGGACCATTATAATTTCGTAACTCCCAAATAATACGCGGCCGAAGTCTCCACCGCTTCCCAGGGTAGACAGCCGACCAGTTCGCAGCGCGAGACTTCGATATCGTGCCGCGCCGCCAGCCGGGTTACCAGCTCGACTATACGATAGAGTGGCGTTGCACGATAATCCGTGACATTGAGGGAAACCTGCACGCAGCCCGGCGCGCGCGGCAATGCGAGCGCTCTCAGCGAGCGCAGGCCGCCGCCGCGTTCGCGAATCGTCCGCGCGATTGCTCGGGCTGCCGCTAGATCCCCGGTGGCGAGCTCGATATTGAACGCAATGAGAATCTCGCGGGCGCCGATCGCAATGGCTCCGGCGCTTTCGTGGCGCAAAACGTCGCCCTCGTCGGGAACCCACTCCCGATTGCGGCGAACGTTCGGGTAGAAGCCGTCGCTCGTTTTGCTTCGCTGCCGCGCCGTAATAAAAGGAAGGAATGCAATAGCGCCGCCAGATCTCGGCCCCGGCACGGTGGGCGAGGGCTGCGGCTCCTTCGAGGTCGGCCCCGCGAAGTGGGACGAACGGCAGGACGTCGAGCGCTCCGATGCGCGGATGAACGCCGCGATGGGTGCGCAGGTCGATGCGCTCCAGCGCGACGCCGGCGAGCGCCACCGCCGCTTCGACGACCTGCGCTTCGTTGCCGACGACGGTCAAGACGCTGCGATGGTGAACTTCGTCGCTGCTCCGATCGATAAGGCGCGCCCCGCCGCGCTCGACGGCCGCCGCCGCGGCATCGATCGTTGCCGAATCGCGTCCCTCCGAGAGGTTCGGAACGATCTCGTAAAGCGGCGTCATGCCTCTTTTGCGTGCACTACCCGAGCGCGGCTTCGATGGCCGCAGCGACGTCGCCGACGCGTGATGGTGAAATCACGTGCGCGTAGCCCAACTTGCGCGCCTCGGCTTCGCGGCGATCCGCCGCGCTGACGGCGCGCACTTCGCCCGACAAGCCCAACTCACCGAAAGCGGCGGTCTGCGGCGCAATCGGGAGGTTGCGAAACGACGATGCAATCGCTAATGCAATGCCGAGATCGGCCGCGGGCTCGACGACGCGCAATCCGCCGGCGACCGATGCGAAGACGTCGTGGCTGCCCAGCGAGAATCCCGCTCGCCGCTCCAGCACCGCGAGAATCATCGCCAGGCGTTGCTGATCGAGATTGTTGGCCAGGCGCCGCGGCGTACCGTAGCTGGCCTCGCCGACGAGCGCTTGAACTTCGACGAGCACCGGACGCGATCCGACGATCGAGGCGACGACGCACGAACCGCTAGGGCGTTGCGCTTGCGCACCTAAAAAGAGTTCGGACGGATTGGCCACTTCGCGCAGCCCGTCGTCGTGCATTCGCAAGACGCAGATCTCGTCGATCGAACCGAAACGGTTCTTATAGGCGCGTAAGATGCGGTACTCGCCGCCGGTCTCGCCTTCGAAATAGAGCACGGTATCGACGAGATGCTCGAGCAGCCGTGGCCCGGCAATCGCACCGTCTTTAGTGACGTGACCGACGATGAACGTCGCGCAGCCGGTTCGCTTGGCGAACTCCATCAGCGCCTGCGTGCAGTCGCGTATCTGCGTGATGCTGCCCGCGTAGGCTTCCGATTCGGGCAACCAAACGGTCTGGATCGAGTCGACGACGACGGCAAGCGGCGGGCGTTCTTCCAAACGATCCAGAACCACGCGCAGGTTCGTTTCGGGGAAGACCAAAACGCCGGCGCCCGTTTCCGAGCGCAGCGTACGCTCCGCGCGCAGCTTCACTTGCGCGGCCGATTCTTCGCCGCAGACGTAGACGACGTCGCCGTAGGGCGTTAAGCGCGCGGCGATCTGCAGGAGCAGCGTCGACTTTCCGGCGCCGGGCGGTCCGCCGACGAGCGTCAGGCTTCCGCGGACGATCCCGCCGCCGACCACCGCGTCGAACTCCGGCATGCCCGCGAGCATACGCGCGACACCCGCCGATCCGACGTCGCGCAACGCGACCGGCGCATTCGTGCCGGAGCCCTTCGCTCGGGCCGGCCGAGCCGAGGCCGGCGCGAGACGAATGGGCTTCTCGTCGAACGAATTCCAGGCGTCGCATTCAGGACAGCGGCCCAGCCAGCGCGGCGATTCAAAGCCGCAGGCGGAGCAAAAGAAGACCGCGCGCGATTTTGGCATGTTTACCGTGACTCGCAACGTTCTGCGGGGCCATCACTTTGCCTAGGCGAAACGAGCGGCCCGTGAGCGTCAGTACGCCGCTACAGATTGCTATCGACGGGCCGGCGGCCGCGGGAAAGACGACCGTCGCCCGCGCTACGGCCCGTCGGCTCGGCGTTCTCTACCTCGACACGGGGGCGATGTACCGCGCGCTGGCGCACCTGGCGCTAAGCACCGGAACCGACGTCGACAACGGCACGGCACTAGCGCATCTCTTGCGCGTCGCGCCGGTCGAGGTCATTTTAGACGAGTCGGCACCGCTTGGTTTTCGCGTCTTCGAAAACGAACGCGAGCTCGACGAAGCCACCCTGCAGAGCAACGAAGTAACGGCGATCGTTTCCTCGGTTTCCGCCCACGCTCAAGTGCGCGCGGCGATGGTCGAAGAGCAGCGGCGCGTTGCAGCAAAAGGTCCGGTGGTAATGGCGGGCCGCGACATCGGCACCGTCGTCTTGCCTAACGCGCAAGTAAAGATATATCTTACGGCGTCGGTTGCGGCGCGGATCGCGCGGCGGCGCAAGCAGTTCGAGGCCGCGGGCGTCGACGTCAACGTCCATCGCTTAGCCGAAGAGATCGAAGAGCGCGACCGGCTCGACCGTTCGCGGGCGGTTTCGCCGCTCGCGCCCGCGCCCGACGCGCACGTCATCGATTCGAGCGAGATCGACGCGAGGCGGGTCGTCGACGAGATCTGCGCCATCGTCGCTCGCGCGGCGAAATCGCCGGATGCCGGATGAACTACGCGTTCTACGATTTTGCCAAGGTCTTCGTGCGCCTCTTCGTCCGCGTGGTTTGGCGCGCGCGCGTCTACGGCACCGAGAACGTACCGGCGCACGGGCCGCTGATCGTGGCCTGCAATCACATCTCGTACCTCGACCCGCCCGCAATGGGGTGTCTCTGCCCGCGTCGCCTCAGCTATATGGCGAAGAAGGAGCTCTTCGAAATTCCGGTGCTGGGCCCGATGATTCTAGGCTTGGGCGCGTATGCCGTCGACCGCCGCGGCAGCGCGACTGCCGCGATCAAGCGCTCGCTGGAGGTCTTGCAGGCGGGGGGCGCGATCGGCATCTTCCCCGAGGGTACGCGCAACCGCGACGGCACGGTGGAGCCCCAGACCGGCGTCGCTCTCCTCGCCTCGCTGGGAAACGCACCGGTCGTTCCGGCGTATATCCGCGGTACGGATAAGGCGCTGCGCCTGGGTAAGATAGATGTCGCATTCGGCGAGCCGCTCGCGCTTGCGCCGGGGCGGAAAGCAACGCGTGAGGATTTGTCGAAGTTCACCGCCCAGATCATGAATGCAATCGAAACGCTGGCGGAGAGCATCGGTGGAAATTCGTAAGGCGACGGTTCAGGGGTTCTGCTTCGGAGTCGCCATCACGGTCAAGAAGGCCGAGGAGGCGATTGCCTCACGCGGCGACGTGACGACCCTGGGCCACGTCGTTCACAATCCGCAGATGGTGGAGTCGCTGGCATCGCGCGGGCTCAAGAACGCGCACTCGGTCGACGAGGTCGACGCGGGCGCGCTGTTCGTGCGCGCGCACGGCCTGCCGGTCGACGTCTTCGAGAAGGCTGCGCAGAAGAATCTGGAGATCATCGACGCGACGTGCCCGATGGTCACCAAGATTCACGTGCAAGCCGAGAAGCTCAAGGCCGACGGTTATAAGATCGTCGTCATCGGCGATTCCAACCACCCCGAAGTAAAGGGGACGCTAAGCCACGTACCGGGTGCCTGGTGCATTCAGAGCCCGGCCGACGTCGAGAAGCTTCCGCGTTCGAGCCGAGTGGGCGTCGTCGTTCAATCGACGTGGTCGGGCGAAGGTTTCACCGAGATCGTACGCGCGCTCTCGGCCAAGTACTACGAGGTGCGCGCGGTCAACACCATCTGCACCGATACGCATAACCGCCAGAGCGAAGCACTGCGCCTTGCCCGCGACGTCGAAGTAATGATCGTCGTCGGCGGCAAGACCTCGGCGAACACCAAGCATCTCGCCGATCTCTCGGAATCGCGCGGCGCGCGCGCCTATCACATCGAAGGGCCCGACGAGCTCGAGTCGCAGTGGTTCGACGGCGTCGAAGTTGCGGGCTTAATGTCCGGCGCGTCGACGCCGGGATGGCTCGTCGATCAGGTCGAGGCACGCATGGAGGAGCTCGGCCGCTTCTGCTTGATCTGGCCGAGCGTTTCGAGAGCGCCCTCGAGGAACGGATTACCGGATATCGGGGATCGAAAGAGATCTCCGATATGCTTTTGCGGCACTTCGGCTATGCCCCGTACGGTCCGGCACGCCGCGGAAAGCGGCTGCGCCCGCAGATGGTGATGCGCGTTGCAACCGGCGAAGGCGCGCCTCTTGAGTACGCCCTCGACGCCGCCGTAGCCGTCGAAATCTTCCACAACTACTCGTTGGTCCACGACGATATCGAGGATCGCGACGAGCTTCGCCACGGACGGCCGACGCTCTGGAGCGCCTACGGCATTGCCAGCGCGATCAACGCCGGCGACGCGATGTGTGCGCTCAGCTTCCTGAGTTTAGAGAGTGCGGCGACGTACATCGAGGCCGGCCGGGTGCTGCAGATGATCGCTCTGCTGCACGAGGCGCACGCGGTGATGTGCGAGGGCCAATCGCTCGATCTGCACTTCGAGTCGCAGCGCTCCGTCGACTTGCCGGGATATTATCGCATGATCGAATGCAAGACCGCGCAGCTCTTCGATGCATCGTGCCGTTTGGGCGCTTACGCCGCCGGCTGTGACGAAGCGACCATCGCCGGCTACGGCGCCGTCGGACGCGCCTACGGCATGGCGTTTCAAATCCGCGACGACGTCGCCGGTATCTGGTCGACCGTCGACGAGACGGGAAAGATCGCGACCAGCGACATCGCACGTCGCAAGTGGACCTTCCCGGTCGTTTGGGCGATCGCGCAGCCGCCGTCGGCGGCTCGCGCCGCGGTGGCCGATGCCTACTCGCTGGGCATGCCGCTCGATGCCGCAAACGTCGAGCGGATCGTCGCTGCCCTCGAGCAGCTCGGAGCAAGAGAGGCGGCGCAGCGTGCGGCCGCCGAGCATTTGGCCGTCGTCGAGAGCCACGCCAACGTCGAGCTGCGCGACTACTTGCTCGCGACGCTCGGCCTCGCCCCGGCGCGTTGAAGCAAGGAAGTAGCATGAACGCCAACGGTACGGCCCGAGCGACGGCGCGGCAGGCTTCGATCGCGTGGGCACTCCCGGCCCTGCTCGTAGCCGGGTTGATCCTGCGCGTGCTCTACATCGGCAACGAAGGATTCAAGAGCGACGTCAGCACGTATATGTCGTGGGCGCTCTCGCTGAGCGAACGCCCCTTCGCGTCGTTCTACTCGACCGTCGGTTTCGCCGATTACCCGCCCGGATATTTCTATATCCTCGCTGTCGTCGGTCACTTCTGGCACGCGTTCTTCGCATCGCGCGACCACGGCTTTGCCGTGCTCCGCGTGCTCGTAAAAGTGCCGGCAATTCTCGCCGATCTCGGCATCGGCGTGTTGCTCTACGCCATCGTTCGGCGTTTTGCGTCGACCGGATACGCGCTCGGCGCCGCTGCGCTCTATCTGCTCAATCCCGCGACCATCTATATCTCGGCCGCCTGGGGGCAGGTCGACTCCGTCGCCGGCGGCCTCGCCCTGCTGGCCATCTACGCACTCTTACGCAGTTCCGACGAGGCTCCGCAATCGCCCGGCCATCTGATCTGGATCGTCGGCGCCTGGCTGGCTTTCGGCTATTCGCTGCTCATCAAGCCGCAGGCCGCCGTGCTGCTGCCGCTGCTCGTCGCCTTCGCCTTCGTCGATCCGAAGCGTCGCCGCGAGCGGATTGTCGCTACCGCAGCAGGCATGGGCGCGGCGCTGATTCTCGCGCTGCTTGTTGCCGCTCCGTTCCATCCCGGCAACCCGGTGGCTATTTTGAGCTGGCTGTGGGACAAGTACTTATACGGCGCGGGGGTCTATAAATATAACAGCGTCAACGCATTTAATTTGTGGGCGCTGCGGGGCACGTTGTGGCTGCCCGACAGCCAGTACATCGCTATTCTCCCACAGTATGGGTGGGGAGTACTGTTGGTCTTGGCCGCGGTATTTCTCGTCGTTTGGCGGTACGTGCAGGATCGCACCGAGCAATCGCTGCTCGAAGGCTGTGCCGTCGCGACGCTGGCATTCTTCGTGCTGGCGACGCGCATGCACGAGCGCTACCTCTTCAACGGCGTGCTCTTTACCATCGCCTGCCTTCCGTTCGCGCGGCGCTATTTGTGGGGGGCGGTCGCGCTCTCGGTGGTGCTGTTCGCCAATCTCATCTATTCGCTTCAGTACCTGCTGGTCGTCACCCACAACGTCCCCGGGACCAACGCTCAGAACTTGTGGGGACTCGGAACGACGTTCTTCTCGGCGGTCGTCGTTCTCACGTTCTTCTGGCTCGGCTATTCCTACCTCGGCAGCGGTGAGGCGGCAGCGGTCGAGCGCGCCGCCGAAGGAGCGCCCCAGCGCCGACGAAGCCGCGGCTGCAACGACCGGCACGCGTCACTGGTTCGATCCGACCGAAGGTTTGACGGCGCTGCGCGCACCGCTCGATTACGTCATCATCGCCATCTTCGGCGTGGGAAACTTCATTCTGTCGTTCATCGGCTATTGGTATCCGACCGAGAAGGTCTTCGACGAAATCTACTTCGCGCGCGCCGGCGAAGAGTATCTGCAGAACCTGCGGATCTACGAAAATACCCATCCGCCGCTGAGCAAGCTGCTCATCACGCTCTCCATCGCGCTTTTCGGCGGCATGCCGCACGGCCACGGGCTGGGCGGCTGGACCGGGCTCAACGCGTTGATCGGCCATCTCGGCAACGGCGACAACTCATACGGCTGGCGTTTTCTCGACGTCGTCTTCGGCGCGCTGGTCGTGATGCTGCTCTACGTCTTCGCCAAGCGCGTCACCGGATCGACGCTCTTCGCAACCATCGCCGCGCTGTTGCTAACCTTCGACGGAATGCACTTCGTGCAGTCGCGCATCGCGACGCCCGAGGGTTTCGTCGTCTTCTTTGCCACGCTGGCAACGTACGCGTTTTATCGCTTCTGGATCAGTTCGCAGGTCGCAGAGCGTGCCCAAATCGCGTTCCCGCTTGGCACCTCGCTGGAATTCCCGTCGCACTGGCCGCCGGCATCGATCGTCGGGCAAATCGGGCGGCTCGCCCTCGGCCTGGACCTTGCGACAACGACGATCGTTTCCGTCTATTTTGCGGCAGTCGAGCTACTTGATTCTGCAGTACTTCGTCATGCCGCGCTTTTTCGGTTCGGGGCGCAGCGAGCTGACGTATGCCGAGGGCTCGTACGCGTTGCGCGGCGCGGAATCCACGACGCTCTATACCGCCGACGGCGGCAGCATCGATTCGAAGGGCAAGATGCAGCGCGGCGCGGTCTCTCAAAATAAGGGCGGCTCGCTCGTCTATGAAGACGATCCGCTGACCATCGAGTACCGCCGCGACGCCGGCGTCAACTACGAGACGCCGGCGGGCGAGGCGTCGTACGCGGGAAACGAGATTCGCACCGAAACGGTCGTCGAGCCGGGCCGCTCCGCAAAGCTTTGGCTGGTGCTCTTTACCGTCGCCTTGGGACTCTTAGTCGCAAGCAAGTGGTACGGCGTGATGGGCTTCGGCGTGAGCTTTGCCGTGCTGATCGCCGTCTGGCTGCAGCGCTATTTCCTTGCCGGACGACCGACGCTGTGGGGCAACCCGCGCGGCTTCCGGCTGGGCGGCGCCCTCGCCGCGATCGTCGTGGTCAGCGCGACGGTCTACGCGATGGCTTGGGTACCGGATCTCGCCCGGCACTCGTCCGATCCCAACGAGATTCACAACCTCAACGATGTCGTTTATCGGCAAAAGTCGATGTACGATTACCATCACAATCTTAAGGCAACGCACCCATACTCTTCGAAGCCTTGGGAGTGGCCGGTCGATTGGGTTCCCATCGCGTACTACTATCAGGACCGTCGCAAGGACCAGGCCGATCCCAACGGTTGCTGCGTTTACGAGATTACGTCACTTCCCAACCCCGTGATCATGTGGTTCGGCTTGATCTGCGTTCCATGGGTCGCGTTCTTGGCTTGGCGCGAACGCAATAAAGCCTACGCGCTGATCGTCCTGACCTATCTGCTCCAGTGGCTTCCCTGGATTCCGTCGCCTCGGCTCACCTTCGCCTACCACTTTTACGTGGACATCCCGCTGATTTGCCTCTGCAACGTCATCTTGCTGCAGCGCTTCCTGCGGTGGGCGCGCGCTCGCGACATGCGCTGGGCGGGCTGGCTGGGCGTCGGCTCCTACGTGGCCGCGGCCGGTGCGGCATTCGTCTTTTTCTATCCGATCCTCGCCGCGCATCCGCTTAGCTGGAGCGCGTGGCACCACCGTATGTGGTTCCCGACCTGGATTATCGGCCCGGGTTAGCGAAGCTCGCACCGATGTCCGGACACTCCAAATGGCACAATATCAAGCTCAAGAAAGGGAAAGTCGACGCACAGCGCGGCGCCCTTTTTACCAAGCTGAGCAAGGAGATCATCCTCGCGGCCAAGGGCGGCTCGACCGACCCCGACGCCAACTACCGGCTCAAGATGGCCGTCGAAAAGGCGCGCGAATTCAACATGCCGCAGGACAACATCAAGCGTGCCATCGCGCGGGCCGGCGGCTCGGGCGACGAGCGCGAGATCGAGGAAATTCGCTACGAGGGCTACGGCCCGCACGCGTTGGCCGTGGTCGTCGATGCCGCGACCGATAACCGCAATCGAACCGCCGGCGAGCTGCGCTTTCTCTTTACCCGTCACGAGGGGAGCCTGGGCGAGACCGGCAGCGTCGGGTGGATGTTCGACGCGGTCGGCGTTATCGAGCTCGATCCAGCCGGTAAGTCGGAAGACGCCTTGATGGAAGAGGCGCTGATCGACGGCGTCGAGGACATCGAGTACGACGCCGAGCTCGCGGTAATTTACACCGCGCCGACGAGTCTGGCCGAAGTGCGCGATACGCTCCGGCAGCGCGGCGCGAAGATTTCCGACGTATATCTCGGCATGCGCGCGAAGACGAAACTCGAGCTGCACGGAGAGGAGCTGAAAGCGGCGCTAGCCTTCCTCGACGCGCTCGACGAGCACGAAGACGCGGCTCGCGTCTTTAGCAACCTCGACTTCAGCGGCGTTCCGGCGGAGGCGCTCGCCTGAGAACGGCAATCCAAGGCTACGTGCCGCGCGACTGGATCTTCCCAATCGTGCTGGCACTTTTCGTCGGCGTGGTGGTGTGGTTCGGTCACCAGATCTACGACTTTCTCATGCCCTCTTCCGGTACCGTGACGCTGCCCTCGTTCGTCGGGCAGACGCTCGGCGACGCCAACGCCGAGATCGCGCGCCTCAAACTCAACTCGGCCGTCGCGGATCACACCAGCAGCGATCGTTATCCCAAGGGCGTCGTCATCATGCAGCGTCCCGACGCCGGCGAACAAGTCCGTGCGGGGCGGCAGATTTCGTTCGTCATCAGCGACGGCATCGTAGCGCGCCTGATGCCGGACCTGCGTTATCAGTCGATGCGCGAAGTGCAGCTCGATCTCTCGCAATCGCATCTGCAGCTCGGAAAGATCACCTACGCGCATAGCGACGTTATTCCGGAGGGTCACGTCATCTCGCAGAGCCCGGCGCCGCTGGTCAGCGTGCATCAAGGCGATACGGTAACCCTGACCGTCAGCGCGGGTGGTAAAACGAACGTCCTAGTGCCCGAACTTCGTCGGATTGACCGTCGATCAGGCGCGCGATCTGGCCTCTGCGTCGGGCATCAAGATCGGCCAAATCGTCTGGACGCCGCTCGGCAAGGACGGTCCCCCGCACGCCATGGTCGCGCGGCAGTACCCGCTGCCGAAGTCGAAGATCGCGTCGTACGATCCGGTGTCGCTGCAGGTCAGCGCCGGTCCGAACGAATCGGGCTACCAGCTGCACCAGGTCCACGTCTTGGTCTCGGTGCCGGCGCCGCAGGACGCTACCGGCCAGCAGCAACTCGACGTGCGATTGGAGCTGACCGACGATACCGGCCGCTACGATCTCTACCACGCCTTCGCCAATCCGGGACAGAAGCTCGATTTTACCGTGACCGCCGTGGGCACGTCCGTCCTCGACATGTACGTCAACAAGCGAGCTGGTCGGAGAGACGCGCTTGGGCACCGAACCTCCGACCGTCTACAACGGCAAGGCGACCCCGGGCCCGACGCAGTGACGATCTTCGCCCCGTCGCTGCTTTCGGCCGACTTCGCGCGCATCGCGGAGCAGATCGCTTCGGTTGAAAATGCCGGAGCCGAGTATCTGCATCTCGACGTGATGGACGGACGTTTCGTTCCCAACATCACCTGGGGTCCGAAGATCATCGGTGACCTGCGCAAGCTCTCGCCGCTCGTCTTCGACGCGCACTTGATGATCGTGGAACCGGAGCGGTACGTCGACGACTTTCGCGCCGTTGGGTGCGATCGCATCACCTTTCACCTCGAGGCGACGTGCCACGCGCAGCGCCTGCTCGCGCACCTGCGCTCGATCGGAGCGAAGGCGGGCATCGCGATCTGTCCGCAAACGCCGGTGGCGATGCTGCAAGACGTCATCGACGATTGCGATACGGTTTTAGTGATGAGCGTGAATCCCGGTTTCGGCGGTCAAAAGTTCATTCCGCGCGCGATCGAAAAGGTACGCGAAGCGCGGGCCTTGATCGACGCATCGCAATCCCGAGTGTCTCATCGAAGTCGACGGCGGCGTCGGTGAGGAGAACCTTCGGACGCTCGTCGAGGCCGGTGCCGATGCGCTGGTCATGGGGTCGGCCGTCTTCGGCGCGCGAGGATCCCGGTGCGCAGCTGCGACGCTTGCGCGCGCTGCTGGCGTGACCGAAGACGAGGTCGTCGAAGCGATTCGTGCCCTCTCTCATCCTGAGCCTGGCGAAGGGCGCCGGATAGTTCTCGGCATCGGCGACGACGCCGCGCTATGGCGTCCGTCGCGGTCGAATCTCTCGGCGATCTCTAGCGACATGCTCGTCGAAGGCGTCGACTTCACCGACGAGCTGATGGGTCTCGAAGATGCCGGCTGGCGAGCAATGGCGGCCAATGTCAGCGATTTGGCCGCGATGGGCGCGCGTCCGGTGCTGGCGATTGTCGCACTCGGAGTTACTCCCGAGCGCGACGCACGAGAGTTGCTCGAGTGTTATCGTGGCATCGCGGCGGCCGCGCGGCGTTGGCATCTTACGATTGCCGGCGGCGACCTGTCGCGCGCGCCGGCGCTGACGCTTGCCGTGACCGTCGTCGGTGAGGTTCGCGCGTCCGATGCCAAGCGCCGCGACGGCGCCCATCCCGGCGACGTGCTTGCCGTTACCGGTCCGCTCGGCAATGCCCGCGCCGGCTTCGAACTAGCACGCGATGCGGAGCTGCACGTCGCAGATGAACTGCGCGCCAAGGCCTTGAGCGCGTTTCGCCGTCCGCAGGCGCGCGTCGCCGAGGGACGGTTTTTGGCGGCCAGCCGCAACGTCGCGTGCGCTCATGGATTGTTCGGACGGCTTATCGACCGATGTGGCGCGGCTCGCCGCGGCGAGCCGCTGCGGCGCAACGATCGAAACCGTTCCCGTTGCCGATGCCGCACGCGCCGTCGCGCAAATGCGTGACGAAAATCCGGAGCGCTTCGTCCTTGGGGCGGGAGAAGATTTCGAGTTGATCGTTGCCGTCCGCGCGGCGGCGTTCCGGCACCTTGCCGCGCGCTACCGGGCGCGTTTCGGACGCGAACTCATTCGCATCGGGACGCTTGTCGCGCAGCCCGGGATAACGTGGAACGGAGCGCCTTTAGAGCGCTCCGGATGGGATCACTTTGCCGGTCGAGCTTAAGCCCGGCGGGTTACGCGTTTCGAGCGAAGACAGGCGGTGCAGACGCGAGCCGTGCGATGCACGCCGTGGTCGTCGATCCGAACCGATTGGAGATTCGGGAGCCAGCGGCGCTTCGTCTTATTCATAGCGTGGCTGACGTTGTTGCCCGACTTGGGTCCCTTGTCACAAATTTCACAGCGCTTGGCCATAGCCGGCCGATATTACCATGCGGCGCGATTGTCGGCAAGAGCGAAAAGTTGACGACGGCAAGGAATCCTAGGGTGGCTCCGAAAGACGGCCCGCCATGAGAGCGCGCATCGCGGTGGACGCGATGGGAGGCGACCACGCCCCCGACGAGATCGTCGCAGGTGCCCTCTTAGCAGTCGAGGAGTTCGGCGCCGAGGTCGTGCTGGTCGGTGACGAGGCGCGCGTTCGCTCGCTTTTGCGCGGCCCTGCCGCCGACCGGGTGAGCGTCATTCATGCCCCTGAGTCGATCGCCATGGACCTCTCGCCGTCGAGCGCCGTGCGCTCCTGCGAACGGACGTCGCTCGGCGTCGCCGTCAACCTGGTCAAGCAGGGAGAGGCCGACGCGGTCGTTTCGGCCGGCAACAGCGGAGCCTTCCTGGCCATCGCGATGATCAAGCTGCGGACCATCGAAGGCGTTTCACGGCCGGCAATCGCGACCATCTGGCCTGCCCTCGACGGCCCAACCGTGCTGCTCGATTCCGGCGCCAACGTCGACTGCCGCCCGGAGTGGCTGGTGCAGTTCGGCATCATGGGTTCGGCCTACTCGAAAGGCGTCTTGAATGTCGCCGAGCCCCGGGTCGCGATGCTCTCGGTCGGCGAAGAGCGCAGCAAGGGCAACCAGCTCGTGCTCGAAGCGGCGCGACTGCTCGAAGCCGCTCCGGTACGCTTCATCGGAAACGTCGAGGGTCGAGACCTCTTTCATAACGTCGCCGACGTGATCGTGGCCGACGGTTTCGTCGGCAACGTCGTGCTCAAGACCGGTGAGGGCATGATCGCCGACCTCGCCAACGTCATGCGCGACACGCTGCTGGGCGGTAACATCATCACCAAGATAGGAACGGCGATGCTCGCACCGGCGCTGCGGCGCCTCGGTAAACGTTTCGACTACGAGACGTACGGCGGCGCGCCGCTGCTCGGTCTGCGCGGCAACTGCATCGTCACCCACGGTCGCGCCAGCCGCAACGCGATCAAGCACGCCATCAAGGCCGGCGTCCAGGAAGTGGAAAACGACGTCGTCGGCCGGATTTCGCAGCTGACCGCACCGCATTTCGCGCCGACGTAAGGGCGCGCCATGCTCGGCGTTTACGTTCATCTCCCGTTCTGCCCGTATCTTTGCCCCTACTGCGACTTTGCTAAGTGGCCGCTGCGCGCAACGTCGGCAGCGCGCTACTTCGACGCGCTTCGCGTTGAGATCGAAAGAGAGCCGCACGCTTCTGCCGCGACGATCTACTTGGGCGGCGGAACACCCAACGCGTACGAGCGCCGCGACGTCGCCGATCTGATGATGCGGCTTCGCGAGCGCTATCCCGGAACGACCGAGATCTCGATTGAAATCAACCCGGAACTGGTGCGCGATGGAGATTTCGACGCGTATCGCGCGGCGGGCATTACGCGACTGTCGATCGGAGTGCAGTCCTTCGAGCCCGCCGAGATACGGACGCTCGGCCGCAAGCACACCGTCGAGCAGGTTCGCGGCGTCGTGGCCGCGGCGCGCGCCGCCGGATTGGAGTCGATCTCGCTCGATCTCATGTTTGCCGTGCCGGGGCAGACGCCGGCGAGTTGGGAGCGCTCGCTGCGCCAAGCAATCGATCTCGGCGTCGATCACGTCTCGGCCTACGGACTGACCGTCGAAGAGGGAACCCCCTACGCGGCATGGCGCGCACGGGAGCCGGCGGCGTTTTTCGACGACGCGCGCGAAGCCGAGCTCTACGGGATGGCGATCGACCGGCTGCGCGACGCCGGCTACGAGCAGTACGAGGTCAGCAACTTCGCGCGGCCGGGGCACCGCTGCGCGCACAATTTGAACTACTGGGCAAACGGGGAATACGTCGGTCTTGGCGTGGGTGCGGCGTCTTATCGCAACGGCGTCCGCTCGGTGCACACCCGCTCGCTCGACGCATATGTCGAGGCCGCGACGCGCGGGCTTCCCGTTCCCGCCGAAGCCGAGCGGCTTGAGGGCCGGAGACGAGTGGGCGAAGCAATGATGCTCGCACTGCGGACAATGCAAGGGGTACGGCTGCTCGATTTCAAAGAGCGCTATGGTATCGACGTGATTGAAGAATACGCTCCGGTCGTCGCGCGTCTGGCGCAGACCGGCTTGATCGAACGAGACGACGACGCCGTGCGATTGACGCGGCGTGGAATCTTTCTTGCCAACGACGTTTGCGGGGCGTTCGTGTCATTCGAGTAGCACCGGCGAATCTAGGAGAGACCGTTCTGCGCATCGCGTTCGTCATCGTTTTCGGCGTGACGGGCTTCCTGTTGGGACGCGAGGCCTACTTCACGCTGCTCTCGCCGCACTTTGGCGGCGAAGCGCTGCAGCTGGTCTTCCTCATCCTCTCTCCGGTGATCGGTGCGATCATCGGCGCGCTGCTCGCGCCGATGGCGCAGGGCATGTTCGAAAAGCAGCTCCACCATGCCGAGGGCGCGATGGAGCGCTTGAGTCCCGGCGAGATAGTCGGCGGCGCCGTCGGCCTTATCGTCGGGCTGCTAATCGCGTTTCTGCTCAAGGGCATCATCTTCGAGTGGATCTCGGATATCGGCCGTTCCGGAACGTACGTCGCGATCGTCATATATCTGATCGTCGCGATCTTTGCCGCCTATCTCGGAGCGCGCGTCGGCGCAAAGATGCGCATCGTTCCGGTACCGCGCGGCACGACGACGACCAAGTCGCCGACCGGAGCGCCGAAGCTTGTCGATACTTCGGCCATCGTCGACGGACGAATCGTCGAGATCGTCGAAGCCGGGTTTATCGAGGGCGTCCTCATCGTGCCGCGCTTCGTCTTGCGCGAGCTGCAAGCAATCTCCGATTCGGTCGATCCGCTCAAGCGCGCCCGCGGCCGGCGCGGCTTCGACGTACTCAGCCGTCTGCAAGAGCTCGCGAGCTTCGAGATCAGCGAGCGCGATTTTGACGACATGGCCCCCGGCAACGTCGACGCGCGCCTAGTGCGTCTCGCTCAAGAGATCGACGCCAAGCTGGTAACCAACGATTACAATCTCAATCGCGTCGCGCACGTCGAAGGCGTCAGCGTGCTCAACGTCAACGAGCTGGCCAACGCGGTCAAGCCGGTGGTGCTTCCCGGGGGAAGAGCTGCACGTTGCGGTGATTCGCGAAGGCAAAGAGGTCCATCAAGGCATCGGCTACCTCGAAGACGGCACGATGATCGTCGTCGAGCACGGGCGGCGGCTGATCGGTGAGGAGACCGACGTGATCGTGACCAGCGTGCTGCAGACGGTCGCCGGACGGATGATCTTCGCTCGGCCCAAACGCGAGGGCGTCGCGTCGTGAAATGGGCCGCCGTCATCGTGGCGGCGGGTCGCGGCGCGCGTTTGGGGCGGCCCAAACAGTTTCTCGAGCTGGCCGGGCTGCCGATGGTGGGCTGGTCGATTCGTACCTTTCGCCGGGATGCCGGAGATTGCCGCACTGGTCGTCGCGACCGAACCCGAGTCGATCGACGATATGAAGGCGCTCGCCGGCCGCCTCGCCGCGCATCGTGCGGTCAACGTCGTGCGCGGCGGTGCGACGCGGCAGGGTAGCGTTCGAGCGGCGCTGGCGGCAGTTCCCGCGGAGTGCGACGCCGTGCTCGTGCACGACGGCGCGCGCCCGCTGGTGACGCCGGCCGACGTACGCGCCGGAATGGCGGAAGTGCGTGAACGGCGGGCGGCGCTGCTGGCGACGCCGGTGGTCGATACGATCAAGATCGTCGACGCTTCGCGGCGCGTAACCAGCACGCTGGAGCGCAGCACGCTTTGGTCGGCGCAGACGCCGCAGTTTGCGCTGACCCGGAACTGCGCGACGCACACGCTCGCGCAGAGAGCGAAGGAGTCGAAGTAACCGACGACGCCGCGCTGCTCGAGCGCGCCGGCATCGAGGTCGTCGTCGTCCCCTCGACTAGCGATAACTTCAAAGTGACGCTGCCGGAAGACGTCGTCCGTGCCGAAACGCTCTTGCGATGCGCAGCGAACAAGACGTTGCGGAGCTCGGCGAAGCGATGACCGTGCGAGTCGGCCACGGCTTCGACGCGCATCGCCTGGTCGAAGGGCGTCCTCTCGTTCTCGGCGGCGTGCACGTGCCGTTCGAGCGCGGCGCGCTCGGCCATTCCGACGGCGACGCGCTCGCGCACGCAGCGGCCGACGCGCTGCTCGGTGCCGCGGCACTTCCCGATCTCGGTGCGCGTTTTCCCGCGAGCGACCCGCGCTGGAAAGATGCCGACTCGATGGTGCTGCTGGCGCAGTGCGCGGCGGCGGTCCGCGAAGCGGGCTACGATATCGGCAACGTCGACGCGACGATCGTGCTCGACCAGCCCAAGCTCGGTGGCTTTCATCGGCGAGATGCGCGCGAAGATTGCGTCGTGTCTGGATCTCGATGCGAGCCTCGTCAACGTGAAAGCAAAACGCAGCGAAGGCATGGGGTATACGGGCGACGGCACCGGCGTGGCCGCCTATGCCGTCGCTCTCTTGTCCGAATCAGGCGTCCGCTAAGTAAGCGGTGCAGCCTCTCGTTGACCGCCTGGGTTAAACTGTTGCAGGATGGCCAAGCTTTCTGGAAGCCGTCGAGGCCGACTTACGGGCGCCTCTCGAGCGCGACCCGGCGGCTCGCTCTTGGCTCGACGTCGTGCTCTCCTATCCCGGGTTTCACGCGCTCGTCGCGCACCGAATGATCGCTCCGCTGGAGCGCGCGGGCGTTCCGGTTCTGCCGCGCTTTCTTTCGCAGGTCGCGCGATTCTTGACCGGCGTCGAGATACACCCCGCGGCCAAGATCGGTAAGGGCGTCTTCATCGATCACGGCATGGGCGTCGTCATCGGAGAGACGTCGGAAGTCGGCGACGGCTGCACGATCTATCAGGGCGTTACGCTGGGCGGCACGAGCCTCTCGCACGGTAAGCGCCATCCGACGCTCGGCCGCAACGTAACCGTCGGCGTGAACTCGTGCGTGCTCGGCGCGATCGTGCTCGGCGACAACGTGAAGGTCGGCGGAGGCTCGGTCGTCGTGAAGGACGTTCCGGCAAACGCGACCGTCGTCGGCGTTCCGGCCCGCGTCGTCGCGCAAGACGGCAAGCCGGTGCGCGCCGTTCCCGATCGTCCGCGCGTCGAGATGCCCGATCCGAACGCCGATGCCATCGCGCGACTGCAGCATCAGCTCGAACAGCTGGAGCGGCGCCTTGCGGAGCTCGAACGGCGAGTCGTCGGAAGAAGAAGCCTGGAGCTGGGTCATCTAGCTTCGTAGCTTGAATTTGTGAAACTCTATAACACGCGCACCCGCACGGCGCAAGAGTTTGCGCCGCTGCGTCCCGGCGACGTGCGGATCTACGTCTGCGGACTGACGCCTTCGGCGCAAGCGCACTTGGGACACGCGCGATCCTTTCTTTTCTTCGACGTGCTGCGCCGCTACCTCGAGCATCGCGGCTATCGCGTGACCTACGTTCAGAACGTTACCGACATCGACGACCGCAGCATCAACGCAGCCAAGGCCGGCGGCGGCAATTATCACGACATCGTCGAGGGCTTCTACGCCGAGTTCAAGGCATCGATGCGCAAGCTCGGCGTACGAGAGTACGATTTCGAGCCGTACGCGACGCAATACATCGAGCCGATTCAAACGATGATACGCGAGCTGATCGAAGGCGGCCACGCCTACGTGACGCAGGACGGCATCTACTATCGCGTGGCGACGTTCGCGAACTACGGCCGGTTGGCCAATCGCAACGTCGAAGAGCTGGAGTCGGGCGCGCGCATCGAGGTCGACGAACACAAGGAAGACCCGCTCGACTTCGCGCTGTGGAAGTTCGCCAAGCCCGGTGAGCCGCGCTGGCCCTTCGAGCCGTACGGCGAAGGCCGTCCGGGATGGCACATCGAGTGCTCGGCCATGTCGCGCGCGCTGCTCGATCCCGAGGGCACCGGTTTCGACATCCACGGCGGCGGCGCGGATCTCATCTTTCCGCATCACGAAAACGAGATCGCGCAGAGCGAGCCGCTGATGGCGCGTCCGCCGATGGCCAACTTTTGGGTGCACGGCGGGCTGCTGCTCTTCGACAATCGCAAGATGGCGAAATCGTTGGGGAACTTCGAACCGCTCTCGCAGTTGCTGCAGCGCCACGACCCGCAGGCGATCCGCTGGCTTTTCTTGCAGACGGGCTATCGCAAGGTGATGAACTTCACCGAAGATTCGATCGCCGCGGCCGCCGTCGGATTTGGAACGTATCAAATCGGCATTTCGCCTTCTGGCACGAGCGCAGCGCGCGGAAGGTTTGGAGCGCAATCCGGAACTCGACGCCGATATGGAGGCGGCGCTCGACGACGATATCAACACCGCGGCGGCGCTTGCCGTGCTCTACGATTTTGCCGGAAACGCGACGCGCTTTGCCGCCAATCCCGCTTCGGCCGGGGCTGCGCTTGAAGGAATGCGGTATTGGCTCGGCGTTCTCGGTATCGCGGCCGGCGATAGGTGGCTCGAGGAGCCCAAAGCCGAGTTCCCCCAAGATTTCATCGAGCGGCTGAGCGGCGAGCTGCGCGAAGCCCAAGCCGACGGCGCTCTGCTGGCGCTCGACGCCGCGAGCGCCGACGATGCAATCGCCAGGGTGATCGACGCGCGCACGCAGGCACGGCGGGCCAAGGATTGGGCCGCCTCCGATCGCTTGCGCGACGCGTTGGCACGCTGCGGCGTCGAGCGTCAAAGACACGAAGGAAGGCACCACTTGGACCGTCGTTTCAAGCGTGTGAAGCCGCAGCGTCAAAAGAGCAGCGCGCCGCCGGTTCGCCGAGGAAAGCGCGACGAGCTCGACTTTGACGACGTGATCTACGGCATTCACGCGGTCAGGGAAGCCTTGGAGGCGAGCGAGGCGCTTCGCCTGGTGCGCGTCGCCCTCGACCGCACCAAGGACGGTCCATTGCGCGCGCTGCTCGCGCTTGCCAAGGAGCAGAACGTGTCGGTCAGGTTCGAGCGGCGGGCATTCTTCGAACGGCTGCCCTTTCAAAGCGCATCAGGGCGTGGTGGCGATTGCGCCGCCGTTCCCGTACGTTACGCTCGACGAGATCATCGAGGCGGCGTCCGGCCGGGAGCCGCCTGATCGTGCTGCTCGACCATCTGACCGATCCGCATAACGTCGGAGCGATCGTACGCACCGCCGAAGCGGCCGGCGCCGCGGGGCTGGCTCTGCCCGCACGCCGCTCGGCGGGAATCAACGCCACCGTCCGCAAGGCGGCGGCAGGCGCGGCGGCTCACTTGCCGATCGCTCGCGTTTCGAACCTTGCCGACGCAATTCGAGTCCTCAAGAAAGCCGGGATTTGGGTGGTCGGCGCGGATGCTTCGCCTGAGGCTGTCGAGCTCTGGAAAGCCGACCTCGATCGCGACCTGGCGCTGGCGATCGGCGCGGAAGGGAGCGGCCTCTCGCCGCTGATCAAGCGAGAGTGCGACTACTTAGTCCGCATTCCGATGCGCGGGCGGGTGGCCAGTCTCAACGCCTCGGTCGCCGCCGCGGTACTGCTCTACGAGGCCGTCCGCCGGCGAGGAACGCTCGCTCCGTCCTTGACGGGGGAGGGGGAACCTCCTATATACTAGCGGAGATGTGCCGCGCCCGACGGGCTGCGGCCTGCGCATGCGGCACGTCTTACGACGAGGCAGACAAACGATTATGGCAATGACCCATCCAGTTGCGGATGGAGTGGAGTACCAGCAACGAGTCGACGAAGACCTGGTAGCCATCGCGAAAACCGGCGACAACCTTGCGATGGAGTATCTCCTTAACAAGTATAAGAATTTCGTAAGGATTAAGGCGAAGAGCTACTTCCTCATCGGTGCCGACCGAGAGGACATCATCCAAGAAGGCATGATCGGCTTATATAAGGCCGTCCGCGACTTCAAGGCGGACAAGCTCTCCAGCTTCCGGGCCTTCGCGGAGCTCTGCATCACCCGGCAGATCATTACGGCGATCAAGACGGCGACGCGCCAAAAGCACATTCCGCTCAACCAGTACATCTCGCTCAACAAGCCGATCTACGATGAGGATAGCGAGCGGACGCTGCTCGACGTCATGGCGTCGCAGAAGACTTCGGATCCCGAAGAACTGGTCGTCACCCAAGAGGTCTCCGACGACATCCGCCAGCGGATTCGCCAGAATCTCTCGGAGCTCGAATCGCAAGTGCTCGAGTCTTACCTCGAGGGCAAGAGCTACCAAGAGATGGCCCGCGATCTCGGACGACACGTAAAGTCCATCGATAACGCGCTTCAGCGCGTCAAGCGGAAGATCGAAAAGAACCTCGCCGAGTTCGAGTTCCAATAGACCCTTCGCTCACATCGTGCGACTCATCGTACTGGCATCCGCCGTCATCGTCTCGATGGCGGCGGATGCTGTTTCCGGGAGCTGGACGACCGGACCGTCGATGCAAGTCGGACGCAGCGAGGTCGCGGTCGCGACCGTCAACGACAGCATCTACGTGATCGGCGGATATGCCAACGGCAACGTCGACCAGTCGCTTGTCGAGGTCTTGAACGCCGCCTCCGAGACGGGTCGCCCGATCGACGCAGTCTGGCGATACGCAGCGCCTCTGCCGCGCGGCCTCAATCACATCGCCGCCGTCGGCTACAAAAACAGGATCTATACATTTGGCGGATTTGCTGCGCAGAACAATGCCGCCGTCGCGGATGCAAACGCTTACGATCCTTCAACGAACCAATGGTCACCAATCGCACCCTTGCCGCACGCTCTTGGATCGGTTTCGGTCGCGGTGGTCGACGATGAAATACATCTGGTCGGCGGTCGCGACGTTCACAGCGTTGGCACGCATCTGGTTTACGATCCGGCGACGAAGGCGTTACTCGGTACGTGCACCGCTCCCGGTTGGGCGCGACCATATGGGGCTGGTCGCCTACGACGAGCGGCTTTACGCGATCGGCGGCCGCGTCGACACGGCGGCTCATAACACGTCGTACGTCGACATCTACGATCCGCGCACCGATGTCTGGAAATCGGCGTGCACCCTTGCCCTCGCCCCGCAGCGGCATGGCGGTAGCAGCGTACGAAGGCTCCATTTTTGCGATTGGCGGTGAGCAGCCGGATTGCGGCGGCTTACACAACCAACGAGCGGTACGATGCCAGCGCGCAATCGATGGACGGAAAACGCGCCTTACCGGAGGGCCGCCACGGCACCGGCGCAGTGGTCGTCGAACGCAGGCTCTTCGTTCCCGGCGGCGCGCCGGTTCCAGGCGGCAGCCGCCAGAGCAACACACTCTTCGTGTAATCGTCTTATATCGTGCCCACTCCAACGGATTGAGTGAAACGTAGTCTGCGATGATCGACGCCGCTCCACATTGGCATCGTCGCCTGTTCGGCTGAAGGCGCCGCGCTCTGTTACCGGACGATCTGCGCCGAAGGCGCGGAGCTGCTCGGCGAGCACGGGCATCCCGAGATCTCGATGCACTCGCCGCCGTTTTCGCGCTACAGCGCCTGCTTGCGGCGCAACGATTGGCGCGGCGTTGCGGAGTTGATGCTCGATTCGGCGAACCGGCTGACGAGCATCGGTGCCGACTTCTTGATATGCCCGGACAACACGATCCACCAAGCGCTGCCGATAATCGAGTCGCGATCGCCGCTGCCGTGGATGCACATCGCCGAGATCGTCGCGAACGAAGCCGCGGCGCGTGGGTTTAGACGCGTCGGCCTAACGGGAACGCGCTGGCTCGTCGAGAGCGACGTCTATCCCGAGAAGCTCACGGAGCGGGGCATCGAGTATTTGCGCCCGACGGCCGACGAGCGCGAAGAGATCAATCGCATCATCATGCAAGAGCTGGTATACGGCATCTTTAAGCCGGTGAGCGTCGCTTATTTCGAGCGCGTCATCGCGGCGATGAAGGATCGCGGCTGCGACGCCGTGGTGCTTGGCTGCACCGAGATACCGCTGATCGTGAGCGACGACAACGCCGTGCTGCCGACGTTGGACTCGACGCGTTTGCTGGCGCGGGCTGCGCTGCGACGATCGGTCGAGGGGCGCAGGCAACCCGCTTAGCATCGGGCAGTTAGTTTGCCCGGTTAATCGGCCCGGTTAATATTGGCCGGTGGGGCGAGTCGCGACGCCGGTTGTGCTGCTCACGTTGTTGTAGAGGGATGTGGAGCCGCCGTTGGCTGGTGCCGTTAGGGTTTGGTTGGCGCCGTAGTCGGCGACGAACACGTTGCCGGTACTTCCGCCCCTAGTCGGCGCGAGTTGATAGACGGCGTTGACCGTCGACGGATAGTTCGTCAGCGTGTACGGCGAGAGCGCCGAAAACGTGAGCGGACCGTTGGGCGGTCCCGAGACCTTCCAGTTCATGATCGTCTGCGTCGTGCTGTTGGGAGTGCTCGTTCCTACGCTGAGCGTGTCGTTGGCCGGGTTGTTGATGCGCGAATACATCCCTACCCAGAACGAAGCCGTTCCAAGGCCCGAGTCGATTAGCGTTTGGCCCGGTAGATTGACGAAGGCGGCAGCGAGGTACGCGATCTTCTGTCCGGCCGACGTCGTGCCGTCGACGAAGAAGTTACCGTTTTTGTCGAACGCGCAGAACTGATCTGCGGTCAAGACACCGTTCGCTTCCCCGCTGGCCTGGCTGCCGCTCGGGGCGTTGGGCATAGAAGAACTCGACGTTACCCGGCGGGCCGGTGTTGTTGTACTGGCGATTTGCGACTCCGACGAGTCCCCTCGCGAGACGCAGACGCCCCATGGTTGGAAGAGCTGCGCCGCCGTACGCGGTGCTCAGCCACTTCACGTACGTTCCGTTATACGTAAAGGCCACGACGCGATTGTTACCGAGATCGGCGACGTATAGACGCTTCGGCTGCTGCTAATGGCCACGGTAATCGGAGCGTTGAGGTTGAGACCGTTGTACGGACCGGTGAGCGTTACGCACGGCGCGCTGCTCGGCGCCGTGTAACCGTAGACGGCATAGGGGCTCAGCGAAGTAGCCCAGACTTTGGGGATGCACGGAGGCGGCGGTTTCGATGCCGTGCGGACTTGGGGCACTACGGCGGTGGATGAGCTTGGCGCGTTGCCGGTGCTGCCTGAGCAGCCGGCGACCGCGATCGCGACCAGACACGCTGTGAGCTTAGATGCGGGCGAGAAGTTCATGCTTGGTGCCTCGCTTTCAGTAGCAATGCAACCGAGTGTTCTCTTACTCAGCTGCAAGCAAGCGTACGACTACCAGCCTTGGATTAAGTTCAGTTAATCCCTGTGTAACGGAAGTCGCGATAGCCCCGAGTCGCTCCACGATCTGCCGATAGACGTCGTCGCGATCGGCGAGCGGATCGACGACCATCACCGTTGGCTCGCTTTGTGCCGGCTCGATCGCAACGGTGACGCGTCCGCGCGCGCACACGTCCATGCAGCTGGTGCTGATCGCGCGAATCGCTCCCCAGCGTCCGTCTTCTTTGAGTCGTTGCTTGAGCCAGTTGCGCAAATGAAAGTCGCCGATCCGCGCCGCGATGTCGGGATCTTCTTCGGGTATGCGTTCTTTGAAGCACCGCTCGCATACGAGTACGAGTCCGGCGCGGAGCCATTTAGGATTTACTTTTTGCATTCTTGGTTTCTAACAAATATTAGCCGACGGCCGGATTCGAACCGGCGATCATCGGGGCCTTACAAGGATCGGTGCGTCTAACCAACTCCGCCACGTCGGCGTTAGCAGTGGCAGTTGCAGCACGGGCGCGGTGAAACCCCTTTTTAGGCAGGCGGTGTTCGACCGATGCGCGTCGGGTACGGCGTGCAGCCTCAAGCGGATTTCCACGACCGCCGAGCCGATGCGCCCGTCCGCGCCCTCGATTTAGCGCACGGAAAGTCGGCGTGAGCGCATGGCAGTTCGGGCAAAGCAACGTCAGGTTGTCGACGTGATTGTTCTGCCAATCGCCGTCGACATGCTCCACTTCGACCGGAACCTTGCCGGTCTTTGGGATGACGTTCCGCCCATCCGCAACGCGAGCAGCGCTCGCCGTAGCGCTCACGGAGCATTCTCGATAGAAAACTGAATGGAACGTGGCCGTATACACCACCCTGCGCTAGAAACGCCGCAACACGAATCTTATATCGGTGCGCATGCATGCGTGAAACGAGCAGTGACGGCTCTTGGCCTGTTTTACGGCGTTGCCGCATTGGTTTAAGCACTGCGCCTTGGAACGGTCGCTCGACGCGGCGCATTCTGGGCGAGCAGTACTTTCCACTTCTAACCTTGATATGCTTGCCGCAGCCGGTCGCACAGAGAGCGCTTAGGTCGTTGAATTCATGAATGATTGTATCGGCGTCGTGTGCCATACGTATGGCATTGCGAAGAGGGTCGCGATCTATCGAAGGTACAAGTGATCTGTATTAGCGCGGCGTCGTTATCGTATCGGCAATACCGGCGCGATCTCGTAGTGAATCGCGACAGCGTCAACACCGCAACGCGGAATGCTTCGGTTTCATCCACGCGACTATCGTCCGTCGTCGTAATCCGAGCCCCAGCGTCGCGTGGCACCTCACGCGTCGCCGGAACCGGCCGCCTTGCGTTCCCACAGCGCGCGCGTGTAGAGCGTCGTAAAGCCGCAGCGCCGGAAGTTGCGTTCCGAAGGGCTCGCCGGCCGCGCGGTCGCGCGCATCAACGAGGCGCCGGCTTCGCGCGCCCGTGCAATGCGGTCGTTAATGAGTGCGATGTGAAAACCGCGTCCGCGAAATGCCGGCACGACCGAGCCTGCGAAGAGTCCCGCGCAGCCCTGCTGGAGATCCATCGCTGCCGTAGCGACGATCGTGTCGCCGTCGCGTATTTCGAGCGGCCAAACGCCGGGCGACGATGCAATAATGCATGCAACCAATTCGTCTCCGGGTTTCGGCGTCTCCGGATGCATGAATGCCTCTACCGAAGCGAGCGCCCACGCCTGAAGATCGGTCGCCACTACGACGCGAGAATCGCGCTGCGCCCGATCGCTGAAATCGTCGCTAGCCATGATGTTGTCATATTCGGACGGTGCAAAACCGGCGGCCGCAAGTTCGCGCCCCAACGTCGGATGCGAGAAAGGTGTGACGAAAACGCACGGCGTGGCTCCGCGAGTTTCGTAGAACTCTACGATTTGCTCGATGTCTTCGCGGCGCACCGCGTCCGGGATTCCAACGCCGACGGCTTGCGACATCGGCGATTTGGCGCCGGTAAATGCAACCAGGCCGCCACATACCTCGATTGCCTCCGCGCCCAAATCGGGGCGAAGCCGTGCCGTCGTCGCTACGCCGTTGCGGAACCCCGCGATCTCGCACCGGCGTATCGTGTCGTCAAGTTCCGTCGTTAAGAGCACCGGCGTAACTTCGGACCGCAAGGGGAAGCGCCTACCAGTCATTGTTTGTGGCACGCCGAATCGGCCAAGGTCGACTCCGACATCGACAGCCATTCGGCAACCGTCAAAGTCAACGGCAGCCCCGACTAAATTGCGGCTAACGAGTTTAGAAGTTAGATTCCGACGACGACCCAGTCGGCGATCGCGTATTGCGCGCCCGTACTGGTAATTGCGAGCGTTCCGTTTCCGCCCGCGTCGGCAGTGAACGTCGCCAGCTGCTTGCGGCCGTTGCGGATGAAGCCGTTGACCGTGAGACGCTGACCGTTCGCTTCGCTGGTCACGTCGAGGCTTTCGCCGTTCGAAAATCTCGCGTCGCTTACGGCAAGGTTCGAAAGTTGCCCGCGGCGGAACGCCATCGAGATCGGAATGGAGAACTCGTTCTTAGCGCCCCCGCCTGCAACCGTAAACGGGAAGGCGCCCATCGGGCAGCCGCCGCTTTGGCGGCCACGTGCCAGCGACAGCCCGCCGATTGCGCCGCGCACGACGATGCCGCTCGCGTTTGCCGACCAGGTTGCCGAACCGCGGCCATCGGTAGCGCGAGCGCCGCCGGCGACCGCGCCGCTCTGCCAGCCGAAGGTTTGATCCAGCGACGGAATTCCGCGGACGCTGTAGCCCGCCGACGCTTCGCAATAGGCGGAGACGTTGCCGTAACTCGGACGCACGACGACTTGCGAGCTCGAAACGATGGACTTGTCGCGCACAAAGTGCGTGACCCGAATCGAGTGCGGCCCGGAATGTGCCCGAACCGAACCAACGACCCGCTCGTCCTCGGTGACGGCTCGAACGAAGGATCCCAGGGCGTCGGTTACGGCGATCGCCGATTTGGCGCTTTCGGAGGCCGGCGTACGGTGCGCGTCCAGCGCGTCGGCCGCGTCCGCTACCGTTTGGACTCCGTCACCGGCGTGCGGCAAAGAGAGTCCGGCCGGGCCGAACGTTCCGCCGCTGCACCCGGCGAGCAGAAACCCCGTGAGGGCGGCAACCACGAAGGTTGCGTAGCGAGCCATCCTGGGCAAACTCCAAATAAGTTGCGAGCGAGGTTGCTATGGCTCCCATGGTAGGTGCCCCGGACGGCCTTCACATGAGAGAATCATGAGGAGCGGCTGCGGGAGTGACCGGCATCACCTTGCCGAGGAGCCTGTAGCCATTCTATCGTACCCTGGTCAGTCGCCAAATTGCAAAA
Organism: Vulcanimicrobiota bacterium; assembly: GCA_963735845.1. Taxonomy (GTDB): domain Bacteria; phylum Vulcanimicrobiota; class Vulcanimicrobiia; order Vulcanimicrobiales; family Vulcanimicrobiaceae; genus Cybelea. The sequence continues at coordinate 73,804 of CAVTMN010000014.1, forward strand.
GGCGATACGCGGGTAGGTGGCCGAGTGGTTAATGGCGCCAGGCTGTAAACCTGGTGCGCGAAAGCGCTACGCTGGTTCAAATCCAGCCCTGCCCAGATCGCGGGCGTTGCATAGTGGTAATGCCCTTGCCTTCCAAGCAAGAGTCGCGGGTTCGATTCCCGCCGCCCGCTCCACTTAAATAAGGCGGCACTCCTCGCACAACGCTCGCAATGCGTTGTTCTCGTTGTTGTTCTTATTAAGGTATGAATAACAACGCTGTTCAACTGCGCTATCTCAAGGGGGCGGACGCTTGGCGAGCGAAGGCGACCAACCGTACTCCCCTACAACGAAAGGTAGGCAAGATGAAGCATTCCATATGGCCGGTCGTGGCGGCGCTGGCCTTACTCCTGGGGTTCGCAGCCTCGCCGGCCGTTTCGACGGCTCAGCCCGCTCCGGCACCCACGCCGGTGCCGATGCAAAAGCCGGACTTCTCATCCATGATGTTCCTCACGGGAACGTGGAACTGCACGCAGACGCTGCGCGGCAAAACGCGTCCCGATACGAGCACGACGTCGATCGGCATGGACGGCATGTGGATGGTTACTCAAGACACTGCTCCACCGTTCGATCAATATCGCACGTTCACGATCACCGGCACGACGTACACGGGTTACGATCCGACGATCAAACAATGGGTTCAGCTCGGCGCCGATACGAGTGGCGGCTACGGCCTGGGTTCTTCGCCGGGTTGGCAAGGCAACACCATGACGTGGACGTCGAAGGGTCTCGACGGAAGCACGACGAGCGACGTGGTCACCAAAGTTAGCGATACCGAGACCAGCGACGCTCAGGCGACCACCGACGCGCAGGGCAAGGTCACGAATATAACGATCAACTGCAAGAAATCGATGTGATCTCGATTAACCGCGCCGCGTAGCGCGATAGAGCGTGGGTCCTGTTGGGCCGCCGGATTGCAATGAGCGATCCGGCGGCTCAACATTTTTGCCGTCGCCAAGGCGAACCCGAACCTCAACGGCTACGTTCCCGGAGCGGCTTACGATCCGTCCGATAAATAAGCTGCAAGCATAGCGGTTCGCCCTTTCGGGCGCGGGAAGAACGACGGGACCCTCTGCGGAGGGTCCCGTTTTATGCTCGCGAACGTCCGCAATCCTCGTGCGCAATATCGTGACGGTCGCGGCTACTTCGCTTGCACTGCTTATCGTGCTCGCCGGTTGTTCGACCTCGCCGCAACGCGCAACGGCGATTCCGTCACTCGGTGCATCGTCTGTCGTCGCTCCTTCACGGAAGCTTCGATTGCTTGAGCTGCAAGCTTCGGGAAGGCTTCCCGCACCGCTACCGCGTGCCGCGATGTTGCGCCAGTTGGCGGCGAACGTACGCAACGCACGTCCGCGCCTCGCCTTTCGCGGCGCGGCCGGCGTCGGATTGTGGGCGTCGAGCAGCACCTACGAATACGTTTTCGGTCAGACCGCCAACGGCGGTAAGACGGTCAGCGCGATCGACGTCGCGGCCAACGGCTGCGACGTCAATGTTGGGATCAAGGTTGACCACGATTCGAACCTATGGGTAGCCTGCCAGGCGGATCCAACATTTCAGCACGGCTTGGTTCAGGAGTACACGAACGGTACGCTCGCGGGCACGTACGCGGAAGGCTGTCCGTCGCCGAGTTGCTCGCAATGGTATTCGTACGGCTTCGACGTTGCTGCCGACTCGTTCAACCACGTCTTCGCGGGATTGACGTACTTTCAGATGACGGAGGGAAGCGCGACGACGGTAGGCAGCGGTTTCGAGTGGTGGTCGTCGCCGTCGGGCGTGCCGTCGCTCATCGCACTGCCGCCGAACGATCCCGTGACCACCGTCTACTTCTTCGACGTAGACTCGATCGGCAACATTTGGTTCGATTACGAGGGATGCACCACGACGTGCGGTTTCGGCTTGGCGGAGATCGCGTCGCCGACGACGTCGCCGATCTTCACGGCGGCGCTTGCACCGGGGACGATCGGTTATCCCGGCGGCGTGTACGTAAGCAACGGTGGGACCGTGCTCAACGTCACCGACCAAGAGTCGCGCACGACTTCGCAGTACAAACTGCCCTGGACGCCGAGCGAGACGCCCTTTAATGTGCTGGGTCCGACGTATTTGAATGACGCTGGTTGCGGCGATCCCGTCAGCGGAGGCTTCAACCAAAAGGAAACGGGCCAAGCCGACGGCGATCAGTGCGGCTGGCTCGACGTCGGCAAGCTGAAGAAGAAGGGGAAGAGCAGCTACTCCGCGGTCACTAATCCGAACTTCGCGGGACTTGCGGGCGCCGCGTACGTGCCTTCCGACAAGTAGCGGGCGCCCGACTAACGGATCCTATTTTCCGATGACGACCGCGTTGGTAAAGGTCTTGCGCGGAGCTTTGAACGTGGCGTGGAAAATGCCGCTGACGGTAGCAGTCGCGCCGTTGGTTGCGCGACTGATTGGTCTTATCGATCACGACGATGCACTCGGAGTCGCAGAGCTGGAAGCCCGCGACCGTTCCCATCGGTGTGCTCGAGGTTTGGAACCCTTTGACCGTCCCCGTCACGGTGACGCTCTTACCGTCGTAGGATGACGGATTAGCGACGATGGCCGACGGCACCAGCGCCGCGGCGATCGCTATGACCGGTGCGGCCGCGAGGAGTAACGCGAGTCCGAATCGCTTCACTACATTCCTCCCGGCGTCATGTTGCAGTCGATCATCTTATTGAGCATCGGGCCGCCAACGATGTTGACGAAGTCGGTGCGTGCTTGCGGGTTCTCCTTGAGCTTTACGGACATCGGGCTCGGCGTCGCGCCGGCCGGCTTTTTCATCTTGCGCCATCGTAGCCGCGAAGTCGCTGCAGCTTTCGCCTTGGATCTTGCTGACGAACGAGTTGGCGGCTTTCGTGGCCATCTGGTCGGCCATCTGCTGGCGCATCTGTGCTTGGCCCGGCAGCGCCGCAAAGCCTAATGCCGCGCAGGCAATCGCGCCGATTCCGATTCGGCGCAGCGTAATTGAAGAAAGAAACATTACGGGTCCTCCTTTGGCGCAGCGTCGTTCGTCCGGAAAGTGATCGAACCCTTGGCATCCGCGAGGCTTAAGGCCACCCTGCTGGCACAGTGCGGGCGTATGTTGATTGTCATGGGACAGCTGCTATTCTTCGGGCCGGTGCACGAGCGAGTCTCGTTTCTGCGCGACACTAAGAGCATCGGCGACTTATCGGAAATGATTGTTCGCGGGCAAACTGGTCCTCGCGGGATATCGCGTTGCGATTCCCTTCGGCGAGAATCATCGCTACGATCTGATCATCGAAAAAGATAACGTACTGTCGCGAGTCCAAGTCAAAACCGGTCGGCTTCGCAACGGAGCGATGTATGTTCAACTGTTACAGCTCGCACGCTCATCGAAGGGTCCATCGACGCAGGACCTATACGGGTGAAGTCGAGTATTTTGGCGTCTACTGTGCCGCGGATGGCCGGCGTATCTCGTTCCCGATCGCGGATCCTAGGCGCGTGCTCGGCAGCTCGCTCCGGTTGCATCCACAAAGAACGGCCAGCAGCGGCACGTTCGCTGGGCGCGACAGGTATCGATCGTTTCGCCCGTACGGTTAGAGCCTGTTGCGGTAGGGGACGAGGCCCTGGACGGAGTAACGACTCCGACCCAGCGGCGCCGTCGTAGCTTAGTGGTAAAGCACGTCCTTGGTAAGGGCGGAGAGCGCGGGTTCAATCCCCGCCGACGGCTCCATTTTGTCGCCTTACCCGATAACGCGTTTTGGGCGGCCGCGCAATCGCTTAGGTTTCCCGGCTACGCTCCATCATCGACTTGATGAACGCATCGGCGGCTTCACTCCACGGACGTTTGAACTCGCTCGGCCAATGCGTGCTGTCCGACCATAGCTTATTCAATCCCGCGGCGATCTCGGCGTTACCGCGCGTGAACTGCGCCAGCAGTTCGCGGTAGCGTTCCGCAATAAGTCGCGCAGCGACGCCGTGCGGATCGAGGCCGTTGCGCGCGGCTTCTTCGATTTCGGCGATTAGCGTCGCCCAGGCGCGCTGCCCCTGCTCGATGGCTTCGCGTGACGTTTCGCGCAGATTCTCTTCGATTTTTGCGCGCGCTTCTTCGGAGTAGTAGTTTTTCGTCCAGTCCCAATCGTCTTGCACTTTAAAAACCTCGATGACGGTTTGGAGCGCCTTCCAGCGGTCGGCCGATTCGTCTTCCTCGAGCGTTCTCTCGACCTGGTCGATCGCCGCGAGCGCCGATTCGAGCCGGCGCTTCTGGCGAGCGATGACCGCGCGCTGCATGCGCAGCGCCACCAGCAGCGGTGAAACCGGTCCGCTTAGCAGCTCCTTGATTTGTTCGAGATTGAATCCGACAAAACGCAGTGCCAAGATCTGCTCGAGCCGCTCAAGTTCTGCTTCCCCGTACAGCCGGTAACCGGAGCTCGTAAGCGCTGCAGGTTTGAGCAAGCCGAGGCGGTCGTAGAGATGCAGCGTGCGAACGGTGACGCCGGCATCGTCGGCAAAGGCCTTCACGTGGCGCAGGTTGGCGCTTGCGGTTTCCATCGTATCTTTCTCGCGTCCCAGCTTAGAGTCTGACGCAGCGTCGGAGTCAAGTCCGCGCTCGTCCCCCGCTTTTTGCGCGTATTCTAACCCCGGTCCCATCTCAACGGCGATATACTAGGACCATATGATGCCCCGACGCTTCTCAATCGCCACGATCGCAGCGACGCTGGCCGTGGCCGGCGCGCTCGTTCTCCCATCCTTTGCTTCTGCGCAGCAGCCGCCACCTTATCCGCAGCAAAACCCCTATCCGCAATACCCGCAGCAGCAGGCAGCAGCAATACCCGCAGCAGCAGGGGCCGCAGCAGGAACCCTACCCCGACCAGCCGCCGCAGAACCCGCAGCCGCCGCCGTATCCGCAGCAGGCGCCCTCGTACCCGCAGCAGTCCTACCCGCGCAGCAGTCTTACCCGCAGCAGGAGCCCTATCCGCCAGGAACCGCAGACGTCGGGCCCGCGGCCCTCGTACGCGCTGCCGGCCCCGACTTACGCTCAAAAAGACTACATTCGCGGCACCCTGAACGGCTTTGACGGGCAGTGGGTCGTCTATATGCACGACTCCCACGGCTACAACGATCACATCAGCCTGCACCAGGGCACGATCATCAACCCGACCGGCACTCGGCTCGTCGAGGGCATGCAGGTGGTCGTCTATGGCTATACCGACGCCGGAACGTACCAGGCCGACCGGATCGACGTGCTCAACTGGCAAGCCTTCACCCCATATCCGGGCTACAACATCGGTTACGGACTACGGCTACGGCGGATACTCCGGCTACCCGTACTATGGCGGCATCTACCCGGGGTACTACGGGGGATGGTACCCCTATGGCTTCGGCCTCGGCTTAGGCTGGGGTTGGGGCGGCTATTACCGGCCGTGGGGTTGGGGTTATCGCGGCCCCTGGGGTTGGGGCGGGCGCGGCTACTACCGTCCGTGGGGTTGGGGCTACCGCGGCCCGTGGCGGCGCCACTAGCCTAGCCTAGCCCGGTTGAGAACGGCGCCGGCTACCAGAGCGCGCCGTCGGCGGCCAAAATATAGAGAATCGGGCCGAGCCCCCAGATAATACTGACCACAAACCAGACGATCTTTACGGTCGTCGTCATATCGCCGCGTCCAAGCAGGTTGATCCACATCAGGATCATGGCGATCGGGTGCAAGATTATCGAGATCAGGATTTCGAAGAGGAGCTTCATCTCGGAGTCATTCTGCCCCGCATCGCTTTGCCGCCTTCGGTGTTTTTAAGGAGGCGAGGAGAGATCATGCGACACGACGTCACACCCGATATCCAAAAGACCGAGGAAGAATGGAAGAAGCGAGCTCGGCCCCGAGCGCTACCACATTCTTCGCGAAGCCGGCACCGAAGCGCCGTTTACCGGTTCGCTGCTCGAGGTCACCGATGATGGGACCTATGTTTGCGGTGCCTGCGGGCAGCCGCTCTTCGGTTCCGACTCGAAGTTCGAATCGCACTGCGGCTGGCCGAGCTTCACCCATCCCGAGCAGCGCGAGAACGTGCGGCTCATCGACGATTACAGTCACGGCATGCATCGCACCGAAGTACGTTGTAAACGATGCGACTCACATCTCGGGCACGTCTTCGACGACGGGCCCGGCCCAGAAGGGACGCGATATTGCATCAACTCACGTTCGCTAAACTTTCAGCGTTCGCCGCAATCCTAGCGCTGAGCGCAATGCCCGGCGCCGCGCAAGCGCAGAATCCCGCCGACCGTCGTGAGCGTTCTCTACGCCGGCTCGCTCGTCACCCCGATGGAAGGGCCGATAAAGGCCGCGCTGCGCGCTCAAAACGTCGACTTTCAAGGTGAGGGCGGCGGAAGCAAAGCGCTGGCCAATCTCATCGCGTCGGGCATTCGCACGCCCGACGTCTTCATCAGCGTCGATCCGAAGCTGGTCGCAAAGCTCGGCAACCGCGTTGCGTCGTCCGTTACCTTTGCCAGTACGAGTCTCGGCATCGCTTGGGCGTCCGAGCTCGCGCTACGCTTCACTCTTCCAGGGCGTCGTCGCCGGAAAGACCTCGCTCGAGAAGCGCATTGCAGACGCAGGGCTTGCGCATCGGGCGCACCGATCCAACGCTCGACCCCAAGGGCCAATACACGATCGAAGGGATGACGATGTGGCTCGGGCGCGACGGCGCCCAGCGCATTTTAGGCGACGATCAAAATCCGGCGCAGATTTTCCCCGAGCAAGATTTGCTCGCGCGCATCGATACGGGACAAGCCGACGTCGGATTCTTCTATCGTACCGAAGCGGTGGCGCGCGGCTATCAGTTCATCCCGCTGCCGGGGAAGGCGGCCATGACCGACCGCATTACCTACACGCTGGCGGTTCTCAAAGCCGCACCGCATCCCGACGCGGCACGCACGTTTGCCGAGTTCATCCTCACCGGCAAGGGCCGTGCGATTCTGGAAAAAGCCGGCGTAATCTACCTCGCGGGGTAACGCACCTCGCGAGGTAACGCCCCGCAACGGGTATGAACCTGAGCATGACGGTAAAAGCGCAGTTTCCCGACGAGCAAGTCCAGGACGGTAACTTCAAGCGGCAGGCCGACGCCTTCCGCGATTGGGTGCGCGCCGACGGCAGCTCGCCCTATCCGGTCGAAGCCGGTCGCTACCATCTCTACGTTTCGCTGGCTTGTCCGTGGGCGCACCGCACGATCATCCTGCGACAGCTCAAAGGCCTCGGCGCCGCCGTCGGCATGACGGTCGTCGATCCGATTCGCGACGAGCGCGGCTGGCGATTCACTGCCGACGAGCCCGATCCGATCAACGGCTGGGCCTTCTTGAGCGAGGCCTACACGGCGACCGATCCCGGTTATCGCGCGCGCGTCACCGTACCGGTGCTATGGGATAAGAAGACGCGACGCATCGTCAGCAACTCCGACGACGACATCATGCGGATGTTCGAGACCGAGTTCGATGCCGTCGCCGCCAATCCAACGCTCGATCTCTATCCTGCGGAGCTGCGCGCCGAGATCGACGAGCTCAACGACTTTCTCTACGAAACGTTCAACAACGGCGTCTACCGCGCCGGCTTTGCGACCTCGCAGAATGCTTACGAGCAGGCCGCTTATGGCGTCTTTACGACCGTCGACGCGATGGAGGAGCGCTTAGCCTACCGGCGCTATCTCCTCGGCGACGATCCGGTCGAAACGGATTGGCGTTTCTTCGTAACGCTCGTCCGTTTCGATCCGGTTTACTACGGTCATTTCAAGTGCAATCTGCGGCGCATCGTGGATTACCCGAACCTCTACGGCTATCTACGCGACCTGTACCAAATCGACGGCGTCGCGCAGACCGTGAACTTCGACCACATCAAGCGCCACTATTACTACACGCACGACGACATCAACCCGACCCGCATCGTGCCGATCGGCCCGATCATGGATCTCGACGCCCCGCACGACCGCGCGAGCCTGGTTTCGGCTAGCGGCGCTTGATCCATTTGCTCGCCGCAACCGTAACGGCGACCGCTTTCGACGGTATGCCGTTGGCGACGACGACGAGATGGCTGGCTCCCGTGTCGATGCCCGACGGAACGTCGAAGTAGGTCCAAACCAGCTTCGAGCCCGTCGCTACGCCCATCGAGCTGTGGTCGTGCGTCCGCGCGTAAAAGACGTGTCCGCTCGCATCGTTGGTGATGCGCACGAGCGGATAGTTCGTCGCGTTCTGATACTCGTCGCCGAACGCCATCACTTGCGAGAGGCCGTTGAATTGCGTTCCGGTGATCTTATACGTTTGCCCGGCCGAGACGCTCGACGGGACAGCTCTTGATCTTCGGAGCCCAGCTCGCTTGCGGCTGCCCCGTTGGCGTGTAGAGCGCTACCGTGCGGCCCAGCATCATCACTTGTCCCGTGGGTAGTAAAAGCGGCGGTCCCGACCAGCTCAGGCTGGCTTGCGTGAACGTCTTACCATCCCACTCGTAGGTGCTGCCGGTGTTGCCAAAGACGAGCACCTTGCCGTTGGGTTCGAGCAGTGCGTACGAGTCGCCGGCATTATCGCCGTTGGGAAAATCCGGACCGGCGCGTCCACTTCCCCGCAAGGCTTCCGCTCGTGTGGTAGATCGCGGTATGCCCCTGGCCGTACCCGCTTCCTGCCTGCCCCGAGCCGGTCGCGAAAACCGTGCCGTCCGGACGCAGGACGGCGGGCCCTATCTCTCCCGGCGGATAGTAACAGTCGCGTTTCTTTGGTCCGTAAGAAATGCAGCCGCCGCTCGTCCAATGAGATGCCAAAACGACGGGCGTTTTGCCGGCGGTCTTCCATTGATTCGTCGATGGATCGTAAATCTCGGAGTTGGGATCGTTCTTCACGTCGATCGTCAAAATCGTGCCGTCGGGAAGCAGCGTCCAACCCTCCTCGGCATTGAAGTCCGCCTTTCCGGTATGATTGGGGAGGTCTTTCCATTGCAGCGTCTTGGGGTTCAGGGTCGCATCGCGTTTGGAGATCTTCTGTCCCAGCAGCATCCGTCCGTCGGGCAGCATGCTCGAGGGCGAGTCGCCGATCCAACCCCAGCCTTTGGGATGGCCCAGCGACGTCCACGTGTCGGCAACTGGATCGTACACCGCGCCCGAAATTCGTGAGCGCAAAACTGCCGAAGTTATATTCACCGCCGGACATGACCAGGCGTCCGTCGGCGAGCACGTTCGATGCACCGGCGTCGGGACTGTATCCCGAGGGCAGCGATGCGGCTTGTTTCCACGTTCCTTTGGAATAATCGCCGTATGCGTCGGGAGTATAACGGGACCACGTGGTGCCGCTGGTTTGGGCGAGCACCGTTCCGTCCGTTAGTAAAAAGCCGATGTTCGCGCCGGAAAACGATTGCGGCTGGACGGAGTGCGAGTGAATGAGGCGCCACACGCCGCTCGTCGGTTCTCCGTTGACCGGCGCAGAGGCCGTTCCCGGTAACATCGACCGGCCTCCGGAACAGCCGGTGATTCCAAGAGATAAAGCAGCGAGTCCAACGACAATCGATCTGATGCGCACGAGGCGGACCTCCTTGAAAAAAGCACCCAGAAAATAGCACCCGCTTCCTTATGAGTCAGAGCGGCATCTCCTAGTAAGGTAAACGCGGCTCCCTGACCCATACCTGACCCCAAAAACAGAGACTTCAGGCGCCTTGACAATCGAACATATGTTCGATTAGCATGAATCTCCCATGACGGCGCCGGCGGTATCCGAACCGGTTCGTCCCGAGGCCCTCGAGCGGCTCCGGGAGCGTCTGCGCGAGATCTCGGCTCGCCCCTCCCCCACCCTCGAGCCGAGGCTCGCGACCGACATTCCCGAGGTTGACCGGCTGCTCGAGGGCGGCTTCCCGGCCGGCATTATCGCGACGATCGAGGGGGCGACCGGGCGTTGGAGCCTGGCGGCGGGTCTGCTCGCTCGCATGACCCGGCGCAGCCTGGTCGCCATCCTCGACGACGGCGCGCTCTACCCGCCGAGCCTGGTCGAGGCCGGAGTGCGTCTCGACCGCGTGCTGGTCGTGCCCGCCCGCGGGGCACTGGCCATCGCGCGGGCCGTCGACGTCCTGCTGCGTTCGCGCATCTGCCGCTTGGTGCTCATGCCGGCGATTGCGCTGCGCGACGCGCTGTGGACGCGCTTGGCGACCGCTCGCGCACCGCAGCGGCGTGCTCTTGATCGTCGTGGCGGCGCGCGCCGGCGCCGCTTTGAGCGCGGCGGCGGGAGTGCGGCTGCACTGTACGCTCGAGCGGGTTTTCATGCGCGGCGAGCGCGGACTATGGGGAAGCGTCACCGGCTTCGAGCTCTGCGTCGGCGTGCGCAAGCACGCGCGTCTGCCGGCCGGACGTACCGCGCGCGTGCGAGTTGGATGTGAGGCAATGCGCGATGCTGCTCTGCGTTGACGTCGAGGGCGAAGTCCCCGAGCGGACTCTTTGGGAGGAGATGCTCGATGCTCTCGATGCAGTCTCGCCGCTTGTAGAAGATGCCGCCGCCAGGCCGCGCCTTTCTCGACATGCACGGCATTGCAGGCGGCGCCGATGTATGGATCGCGCAAGCTCGCGACGTGCTGTTCCGCTTCGGCGTCAGGTTGCGCATCGGTGCCGGAGCCAATAAAATCGCGGCCCACGCGGCCGCGCGTCTGACCGACGGCAGCGTCTGGGAACCCGGGAGCGAGCGCGAACGCCTCGCGCCGTTGCCGTTGCCCGTGCTCGAAATCGAACCCGATATCGTCGAACGCCTTCGCCTGCTCGGCGTCGAGCGTCTCGGCGAACTGGCGGCGCTCGCGCACGGCCCGTTCGTCCGGCGCTTTGGCGTCGCAGCAGCGCAGTGGCACGAACTTGCACGCGGTATTGATAACCGTCCGTTCGTTCCGCGCGCGCACGCCGTGGCGATCGAAGCCGCGATCTTCGGCGAAGGACGCGCCGCCGAGGAGGCGCAGGTCTTCTTCGCGTTGCGCATGCTGCTGGCGCGCATCTGCACCGATCTCGAACGCTGCGGTAAGCGCGCCGGAGCGCTGCATTTGGCGGTCGAGCTCGAGGATGCCGACGCCCACACCTTCGACGTGCCGCTCGCCATGCCGACGGCTCACGAACGCACGATGTTCGAAATGCTCCGCGCCAAGCTCGAAGGCGTTACGTTTAACGCGCCGATCGCCGGCCTGCGACTTGCGGCCCGGCAGTTAGAAGAAGGAGGCGAGGCGCAACCGTTGTTCAGCGCGGACGATCTCGATCCGCAGAAGATTGCAGTCACCATTGCCCGCCTGGAAGCCGTGCTCGGCTGCGGCGTAACGCGCGCACAAACGCGCGAGGCGCACGTCCTCGAAGAGCGCTTTAGTTACGAGCCGTTCACCGCGCCGTCTCGCGCTATGTTTGAAAAACCGCAAGTTCAAAGCGATCTCGTTCCGCAACTCCGTTTGCTCGCCGTGCGCGAAGTTCCAGTGCAGCTGAACGGCGGCGAACCGGCGATGGTCGATCGGCAAGCGGTGCGGCAATGCGTCGGCCCGTGGCGCATCGACGAACGCGCCTACACGGCCTCGCCGGTCACGCGCGATGAATACGACGTGGTCCTCGAAGACGGAACCTTTGCCCGCATCTACCGCCAAAACTCCCATTGGTACTTGCGTGGCGTGTACGAGTGAGTTTGTTAGAGATGGTCGTGGGACACAGTAGGTCCGGGGACGCTCGTTTTTCCGCATCCGGCGGAAAAACTCGCTCGCCTCGTCGTCGCTCCCGGCATCCTGCCTTCGCTCCTCCTCACACGCCCCTCACCTACTATGTCCCACGCCCATCTCTAACAAACTAGCCACGCAGACCTCAATACCCATGAAAACTTTGCTCCGCATCTACCAGCAAAGCTTCCGTTGGTACCTATATAGCATGCACGAAGAAATATAAAAAATCTCAGATGCTCCTCATCCATTGTGTCATCCGCGTGCCTCGCGATTTTAGAAGGCTACGCAAAGCTGCATGGCGTTCGAACTGGAACTTCTCACTCACCGGCCGCGCGCGATGAAAAACGGCGGAGTCTTCGAGGACGGACCTTTTTGCTATGTCTAGCGGCGAGACTCTCATTGGTACATGCGTGATTTGTATAAATAACGTCGTCAGGTATGGTTAGGGGGACGCGGTAGGTGAGGAGCGTCCCCGAACCTACTGCGTCCCCCTGACCATGCCTGACAAACGAGATGGCTATGCAGAACTCCATGCATGGTCCAACTTCAGTTTCTTGCAGGGAGGCTCACACCCCGAGGCGCTGATCGAACGCGCGGCCGAGCTTGGTTTAAGCGCGATCGCCCTCACGGATCGCGACGGGTTGTACGGTGCGGTTCGCTTTTCGACACACGCACGCCGGCACGGCATTGCCGGGATCGTCGGTTGCGAGCTGACTTTTGAAGACGGCGCGCGGATCGTGCTGTTGATCGAGGACGAGCGTGGATACGCGCATTGTTGCGAACTGATCTCGCGCGCGCAAATGCGGGGAAGCAAGGCCGATGCGCGACTGCACTGGGAGGATCTCGAAGCCTGCAACGAGGGCCTCATCGCGCTCTCGGGCGGTTCGTACGGACGCATCGAACGCGCGCTTAGCGACGGCGATGCCGCCGCTGCAGGACGCGACGCGCGGCGGTTGAGCGAAATTTTCCCGGGCCGGTTCTATGTCGAGCTCCAGCAGCATCTCACGGTGCAGGAGACGCAACGTAATCTGCAACTCGTGCGTCTTCGCGCGATTGCGGATTACCCTACGTTGCCACCAACGCCGTCGTTTATGCCGATAAAGACGACGCGCTGCTGGCCGACGTGCTTTCTTGCGTGCGGGACGGCACGACGCTGGACGAAGCGCGAGCCGTCAACCGGCTGCGTCCCAATGCCGAGTTCTACCTCAAAAAGCCGGCCGCGATGCGCCGCCTCTTCGCTCGTTATCCCGAAGCCGTCGAAGCTACGCTGGCAATCGCGCAACGCTGCCGCTTTAGGCTGGAACGGTTGAGCGGACAGTTTCCGCTCTTTCCGGTGCCGGAAGGGAAGTTCGCCGCAGCGCCGGCTGCGCGAGCTCGTCTACGGAGGGGCAGCGGAGCGTTATCCGATGCCGCTCGAGACGCGCGTGGAGCGGCAGCTCGAGTACGAGCTCGGCATTATCGCCCGAATGGATTTGGCCGGATACTTCTTGATCGTCTGGGATATCGTGCGCAAAGCTTGCGAACTCGGCGTGCTCTGCCAAGGGCGCGGCTCGGCGGCGAACTCGGCCGTCTGCTACGCGTTGGGGATTACCGCGGTCGATCCGATCGGAATGGATCTGCTTTTCGAGCGCTTCATGTCCGAGGAGCGGCGCGAAATTCCCGATATCGACGTGGACTTCGCGCATCAAGATCGCGAGCAGGTCATTCAGTACGTCTACGAGCGCTACGGGCGCTCCAACGCGGCGATGGTCGCCGAGGTGATCACTTATAGAACGCGCTCGGCGATTCGCGACGTCGGGAAAGCGCTGGGATTATCGCTCGAGCAGGTCGACGCCGTCGCGCGCGAGTTCGACGCTCGCGAGGAGCTTCCCGACGAGGCCGGTCCGGAGATGCTCTTCGAGCTCTGCCGTCGCATCGCGAACTTTCCGCGCCACCTCGGAATTCATTCCGGCGGCATGCTGATCACGCGCGATCCGCTGGTGCGCGTGGCACCCGTCGAGTGGGCGACGATGCGCGATCGCACCGTCGTGCAGTGGGACAAGGACGACTTACAAGATCTTGGGTTGATCAAAATCGATCTGCTCGGCTTGGGAATGCTCTCGCTGCTGCGCGAGGCGATGACGCTCTACCGGCGATGCGTTGCTCGCAACGATTGTTGGCTTCCGCAAGCGGTTCCGCGGCGGCTGGAGTTGCACACCATCCCGCCTGACGATGCCGCGACGTACGAGATGATCCAGCGTGCCGATACGATCGGCGTCTTTCAAATCGAGTCTCGTGCCCAGCAATCGATGCTGCCCCGCATGAAGCCGGTCTGTTTTTACGACATCGTCATGCAGGTGGCGATCATTCGTCCGGGTCCGATCCAGGGGCAAATGGTTCACCCGTTCTTGCGCCGGCGCGCGGGACTCGAAGCCGTAACCTATCCGCATCCTAAGCTCCGGCCGGTGCTGGAGCGGACGCTCGGCGTGCCGCTCTTTCAGGAGCAAGGGATGCGAATGGCAATCGAGGCAGCCGGCTTCTCTCCGGGAGAGGCCGATCAACTGCGGCGCGCGATGGGGCATAAACGGTCGCGCGATCGCATGCAGGCGCTGCGCGACAAGCTGGTCGACGGAATGGTCGCCAACGGCATCGATCGCGCTGCCTCCGAGCAGCTCTTTCATATGCTCGAAGGATTTGCCGATTACGGTTTTCCCGAATCGCACGCCGCCAGCTTCGCGCTCTTGGCTTACGCGTCGGCCTATCTCAAATGTCATCTTCCGGCCGTCTTTGCCGCGGCGATTCTCAACGTGCAGCCGATGGGTTTTTACTCGACCGAAGTGCTGGTCAATGACGCTCGCCGCCACCGTGTAACGATCAAACCGATCGAAGTTAACGCCAGCGAGTATTGGTCGCACGTGGAATCCGACGGCTCGCTGCGCTTGGGTTTCCATCTCGTGCGCGGATTGGGCGAGGCGCAGCGAAAGCGGCTCGAAGCGGCAATCGGACAAGGCGCATTCGCCGACGTGCGCGATTTTGCCAAACGCACGCAGCTGGCACGCGAAACGCTCGAGAATCTCGCCATCGCCGGTGCCTTTGCGCCATGGTACGCTTCGCGACGCGAAGCGATGTGGGCGTTGCGCGGCATGGACGAACGCGAGGCGCGCGGCGAGCTCGGCGCGCTGATGGACGTTGACGAACCGCCCGTTCGCTTCAAAGCCGTCTCGCCCAAGCGGCTCGCGTCGTTCGATCTGTGGTCGACCGGTGTTACACCGGCCGGTCAGCTGATGGAACATTTTCGCGCGCGTCTGAGCGAGCTGGGCGTCGTACCTGCCGCCGGTCTTGCCGATCTTCCGCCGCGAAGCACGTGTCGCGTCGGAGGGCTCGTTATCACGCGACAGCGCCCCGGCACCGCGAAGGGCTTCGTCTTCTTGACCCTCGAAGACGAGACCGGCGTCGTTAACGTGATCGTTCGTCCGAAGCTCTACGAAACGTTCCGCCGTCCCATTCGCTCGGCGAGCTCGCTCGTCGTCGAAGGTACGCTCCAGAAGGAGAGCGGCTGCATCGACGTGCTAGCGGAGAAAATCTGGAGCTTCAACGACGAGGGCATTGCTCGCACCCTCGCCATTCACAGCTTCCAATAAATCCCCGTCCCCTGTCATCCTGAGCTTGTCGAAGGAAATGTCATCCTGAGCTTGTCCTGAGCTTGCCGAAGGAATGACGAAGAGAGAACTACGAGAAGGAATCGTACAGCATGCTCAAGGTCAATACCAACGAAATCCAGCCGCTGCGCTGGGCATCACCCAAAGGCAAGTTTGCCGGCGAAGGCATCGAGATCTCCGAAGCGCTCGGGCGCAAGCCCAAGTCGACCGACTTGCGCGAACGCCAGCCCTTCGACGTGGAGATCCTGCGCATTCCTCCGGGGAAGGCGCCCTATCCCTACCATTCCCACAGCGCGCAATGGGAGTTCTACCATGTGATCTCCGGCAGCGGCACCGTTCGTCACGCCGATGGAACGTCGCCGGTCGTCGCCGGCGACGCCTGTATCTTCGAGCCGGGTCAACCGCATCAGTTTTTCAACGACGGCACAGAGGATCTCGTCATCTACGTCGTCGCCGACAACCCCATCGGCGAGTCGTTTCACTATCCCGACAGCGGCAAGTGGGGCGTGCAATCTCCGCAACGCTATAACCTGCGCTCCGATTCCCTCGATTATTTCGATGGTGAAGAGTGAGCGCGACCCGCAAGAGCGGCGGGCCGCGTTCCTGCTTTAAGAGCAACGGCGCTCCCAAGGCGGCTTTTGAAACGAAGAAGGACGCAGAGCGCGCCATTCCGCGGACGAGCAAAAGCCTGCGTCCCTATCGCTGCGAGCGGCACGGATGGCATTTAGGCCACTGAGCGTAGACCGCCGCATTCGCAAGCGCCTGGTGGTGACGCTCGTGGTTTTGGCGTTAGTCGTCCTCTCGCTGATTGCCGGCGGCCTCTATCTTCGGACGATCGTCGTGCGGTCGGTCGGCGGCGCGGAGCGGGTTCGCGTGGCGCGCATTCTCGTTGCCGAGATCGTTCGCGAGCAGCTCGACGAGGAGACGGGCATGCGCGGCTACGTCGCCGCGCGCGGGAAAATTCTCCTTGAGCCTTACTATAGCGGGCGAGCGACACTGCCGGCCTCGCTAAGCAAGCTGCGCGGGTTGCTCGGCGCGATGCGCCTCAACGAGGCCTTCGCGCCGCTCGCCGACGCAACGCAGACCAACGCGCGATGGCTCGCCGAGGTCGCTTTCCCGCTGCTCACCGCGCGCCGGCCCGATGCGGCGCTTGAGGTACGCGGAAAATCGTTCATCGATCGTTTCCGTAACGACATGGCGACGGTTGACGGCTTGCTCGCGCGGCGCGAAGCGCGCAGCGACGAAAGAGTCGAGCGCGCCATTCTCGGGATCGGGCTCTTCGCTGCCGCCGCCGTAGCCGCGGTCGTCGTTGCCGCCGTGCTCTTTACGGTGCAGCAGTATCGCCTGGCCATTCGCTTGGAGCAGGAGCGTATCGAAACCGAAGAGCAGCGCCGCCGAACCGCGGAGATGGGTGCCGCCTACGAAGCCGAGAAGCGAATCGCCGATACACTGCAAGAAGGCTTCAGGCAACGGGGCCTTCCCGAACTCGGTGGATTGCGTTTGAGCGCGAGGTACGTTCCGGCGTCGGAGGAAGCCCGCGTCGGCGGAGATTGGTACGATGCGGTCGCCCTTCCCGAACAACGCTTACTCGTTGCCATCGGCGACGTGACCGGTCATGGAATCGACGCCGCCGTCGCGATGAACGCAGCCCGGCAGCACGTTATATCCGCGGCATTGATCGACCCCGATCCGGGACGCATTCTCTCGCGCGTCAACGCCGATTTGTACGATGGCGTATCGCCGGTGATCACGGCAATCGTCGGGCTCGTCGACGCGCAGCGATGCCGGGTCGCGTACGCGGCTGCCGGCCATCCCGCGCCCGTGTTGATCGAGCCGGGACGTCCTCCGCGTTTGCTGGAAGTCGGCTCGCTGCCGCTCGGCATCGCCCGCGATACCGTTTACACCGCCCACGACGTCCAGACCGAGCCCGGTGCGATGCTCGTCTTTTATACCGACGGCGTCATCGAGTATTCGCGCGACGTGTTGCGCGGCGAAGCCGATCTCCTTGACGCCGTACGCGCCGCCGCAGCGATGCCCGAAGCCGACGCGGCCCGTGGAATCTACGAGCGGATTTTCAGCCGCCACACGCTTGCCGACGACGTCGCCATCTTGACCGTTCGCTTCGTTCCGATGACCCTGCCGACGCTCGCCGGACCGCCCGAAGCGGGAAACCGGCGCGACTTCGACGCAACGGAAGCAAAGAGGACCGCGTGAGCCAAAGCCACACCATCAAAACCATTCGTTTGACGGGCGAGCTCGAGGTGAGCCGCAAGTCCGAGATTCACGATGCTCTCCGGCGCGCCGATCACAGCGGCGCGTTTCTCGTTGATCTCGCCGGCGTCACCTACGCCGACTCTACCGCGCTGACGGAACTGCTGCGTTTCTGCGTCATGGCTAAACGCGAGGGCAGTCAGGTCGCGGTGGTGATTCAGACGCCTCAGTTCGCTCGCTTGGTTCAGTATGCGGGGCTGTCCGACGCCTTCCCGATCTTCAACGATACACAAGCTGCGTTGGAATACCTCGGCAAGCGCGGGCCGTCGTGAGCGGCCCCTCGGAGCTGCGTCTTCAGTGTCCGGCCCAGGCGCGCTACGTTCCGCCAATCCGGCATGCCCTCGCCGCGTTCTTGGACGCGCTCGGCTTCGAGCGCCGCGCGCAGGACGACGTAATTACAGCGGCCGGCGAAGCTTTAGCGAACGCCGTAGAGCACGCATATGCCGACGTCAGCGACGAGACGCTGCGCGTCCTCGAGTTGCTGGCTCGTCTCGACTACGGTGGAACGCTTAGCGTTAACGTTAGCGATCGCGGCTCGTTCATCGTTCGCGATCCGCTGCCGGGCCGCGGCTTCGGCCTGCGAATTATTGCGGCCGTCGCCGGTGAGACGACCATCGAAACGTCGGGAGGCACGCGCATCCGGATGCTGTTCTCCGGGCCCGCTCGCAACAGCTAAGGTTTCCCAAAAAGATGATGCACGTCATCATTGATGACGTGCGCGGCGAACGCAATCATGGGATTTCATCCGTGATTCGTCGTAGCTTCGATTGGTTCAAACGCTGCTACAAAGGAGAACGCTCATGCGTTGTGTTCCCAGCCCGAGTCGGGCCCTCAGCATTGTGGCCGTGGCTCTCTCCCTCTCAGCCTGCAACGGTAACAGCGGACTAAGTCCGACGCCGAGTCTGTCCGCGACAAGTCAGTCATCCTCCTGGCACAACCCCAATCGGCAGCTGCATCGCCGTACGTCGAGCAGCAAGATCCAGCACGTCGTTATTATCGTTCAAGAAAACCGCAGTTTTAACAATCTATTCATGGGTTATCCAGGCGCGAAGACGTCCACGTTCGGCTATACCTCGACAGGCGAAAAGGTCACGCTTCAGCCGGTAGGGCTGGAAACAACTTGGGATATCGACCACAGCTCCAACTCGTTCTTTGCGGCTTGCAACGGCACCGGAAGCTATCCCGGCACCGATTGCCAAATGAACGGCTTCAATAAGGAGTGGGTGGGTTGCGGCGGCCACGGCCAGTCGGGATGCCCAATTCGCATCCGCAGTACAGCTACGTTCCAAGGTCCGAGATCAAGCCGTACTTCGAAATGGCCAAGCGATATGTTTTGGCTGACGAGATGTACGCGTCGAACTTTGACGCAAGCAGCTTTATCTCGCACCAGTACATCATCTCCGGCCAGTCCGAAGGGGCGGTAAACTATCCGGAGAGCTGGTGGGGCTGTCCGGGCGGAGGCAGCGACGAGATTGGCGAGGTCGGCCCGCAGCGCCAGATTCCTTACGGCTACGAGACCGTGTGCTGGGATCCCAACACGCTTGGCGACGAGCTCGATGCCGCCGGACTATCGTGGGGATTCTACACCTCGACCTATTACGGCGACGGCGGCATCTGGAGCGCATACCAAGCCGTCAACCATATTTACAACGGTCCCGACTGGAGCAAAGACATCATCACGCCGCAGAACAAGTTCTTGAGCGACGTGACGGGCGGCAAGCTCCGGACGGTGAGCTGGGTCACTCCGACCTGCGGCAACTCCGACCACGCCGGCTGCGGCAATAAGACCGGACCCTCGTGGGTAAGTTCGATCGTCAACACGATCGGCGAGTCGCAGTACTGGAAAAACACCGCAGTCTTCATCTTTTGGGACGATTACGGCGGCTGGTACGATTCGGAACCGCCGGACCTCGTTGATTACGACGGTCTGGGCTTGCGCATTCCGATGCTGATCGTCTCCGCCTACGCGAAGAAGCATCACGTCTCGCACGTGCACTACGAGCACGGCAGCATCTTGCGCTTCATCGAGGATAACTTCGGCCTCGGGCAGCTGTCGGCGAGCGATCAGCGCGCTACGTCGCCGGCCGCCGATTGCTTCGATTTCAACAAGCCTCCGCGGAAGTTCAAAAAAATCAATGCACCTTACGATAAGGAGTATTTCATGCACCAAGCCCTCGACCAGAGGATACCGGATTGGGAGTAGCAGTTAAAGGCGCCGCGGCGGCATGTGCCGCGGCGTTCCTTCTCGCGGCATGCAGCAACGCCGGAACGCCCTCGGCTCCCGTGCTACCGGGCGTGAGGCCGGCCGCCCATCACCGCTCGTCGAGCGGTAAGATCAAGCACGTCATCATCCTCATCCAAGAGAACCGTAGCTTCAACAACCTCTTCTACGGCTACAAGGGCGCCAAGACGGCGAAGTTCGGCTACGACAGCAACGGCAACAAGATCAAGCTCCTGCCGATTTCGATCGCGACCAGCTGGGATCTCGATCACAGCTCGAACTCTTTCTTTGCTGCCTGCAACGGAACGGGAAGCATTCCCGGCACCGACTGCCAGATGAACGGTTTCAATAACGAGTGGGTCGGTTGCGGCGGCCGCGGCGAGCCGCAATGCCCCCACCCCGATCCGCAGTACAGCTACGTTCCTCACTCTGAAACGAAGCCGTACTTCGAAATGGCCAAACGATACGTTTTGGCTGACGAGATGTTCGCTTCGAACTTCGATGCGAGCAGCTTTATCTCGCACCAATATATTATCGCCGGGCAGGCCAGCTCGGCCGTGAACTATCCCAGAGGCGACTGGGGCTGCGAGGGCGGTACCGGCGACACGATTTCGACGGTCGGCCAGGAGCGCCAGATCCCTTACGGCTCCGAGCAGACCTGTTTCGACAATACCACGCTTGGCGACGAGCTCGACAGCGCCGGCCTGCCGTGGGCCTTTTATACCGCGACGCTCTACGGCGATCTGGGCATCTGGAGCGCCTATCAGGCCATTCGGCATATCTACTACGGGTCTGACTGGAACAAGGACGTCATCACGCCGCAGACGCAATTTTTCAGCGACATCACCAACGGTAATCTGCGAACGGTGAGTTGGATCACCCCAACGTGGGAGAACTCCGACCACGCCGGCAGCAACTCTACGACCGGGCCTTCGTGGGTTACGTCGGTGGTCAACGCGGTCGGTGAATCGAAGTACTGGGATTCCACCGCGATCTTCATCTTCTGGGACGATTACGGCGGCTGGTTCGATCCCGTCGCTCCCCAGATGCTGGATTACGACGGCTTAGGCTTACGTATTCCGATGCTGATCATCTCGCCCTACGCAAAGAAGGGCCACGTCTCGCACGTTCCATACGAGCACGGCAGCATACTGCGCTTCGTCGAGGATCAGTTCGGGTTACCGCAGCTCTCGGCTAGCGATGCGCGCGCGACCTCACCCGCGGCGGATGCCTTCGACTTCAATAAGCCGCCGCGCAAGTTCGTGCCGATCAAGTCACCGTACGACCAACGGTATTTCATGAACCAGCCGTCGAGCGGCCACCCGCCCGACTGGCAGTAAAACGGCGGCGGCCCCGGTTTGCCTACAGCGGACCGGGGCCCGAGCGTTACTCCCGTGGGCGGATTTATGCCCGAGAGGCCGTTGCCGATTTTCTTGAGCACCTTGCCGTTGGAGAGGCTGATCTGATAAAGGTCGGCACCGTATTGGTAGTTGCCGGTGTCACTTACCCAAATGCTCTTGAAGTCGCCCGCGAAGTTGACGAACTGCGGATCGACGAAGCTGTTGTAAACCAGCGTGCACGAGCTGACGCCGTTGCACTTATATACGCCGTTGGCCGTCGACATATAGCTGGTGTACCAGAGGTTGCCGCTCCCGTCGAAGGCTAGGCCGTACGGCGAGCCCACGCCGAGCTTAAGACGCTGCCGCTTGCCTTTGCAGCCTTTAAACTCGTCGACTTGCGCGCCGGAGCTCTTGGTGACTAAGCTCCAATAGCAGTTGCCTTTGAGGTCGAAAGCGGCGCCGGTGCCCCTCGATTGATCGGAATCCTTGAGCGTCCGCGTTGGTTTGGTCGCGCCGGCGGCGAAGTAAGTCATCGAGTGCTGGTTGGCCACGGCGAGAGCGTCGCCGGAGACGGCGACGTCGACCGGAACGTTACCGCCGTCGTCGATCGTCGCGACGAGCGAATTTGCCGGCCGCGGAAAAGACCACGATCGCTTGAGCCGCCTGGTCGGCAACGTAGAAGTGGCCATCCTTCCCGGCCGCAACCCCCAGCGGGCTTTGGATGCCGTTCTTGATAGTCTTGTACAGCTTGGTCCCTTTAAAAACCAGGCAGTCGGCAGTGCCGATGTTCTGACACGTGTAAGCATAGGTTGTGGTCGCCTCGGGCGACGCGGCCTGCCGGATATTTGCACTCGCTGCGCCGTTGGGCGCGAGCGTCGGGGCGACGCCGGCGTTGCATCCTGCGATCGTCAACGCGGATGCCGCAACTGCAGCGGCAATTAAGCTCGGCTTTGCACTCAACATGCCCGCCGTCGTTCCTAGCTTGGCGAGGCTAATCCTGCGCCTCGTTGATGTGCTCCCGCTCGCTTCCCTCGCTACTTCGGCGATGCCATGAATCCGTGACGGTTGCCGTTGGAATGGTCGTCAACGAGCTCGTGCCGACGGCAAGAAGCCGCGCGTGTTAGCGCCGTTGCTTGCGTGTTGCGGTTTTACGTCGCGAAGCTCGTCCAGATGTTGTGCGAGCAGATGAAACCGAAGATTCCGCCGGTCTTACTAAGGTAGAAGCGGCCATTGCCTATAGCCGCCGCGGGCATAGACACCGACCAGTTGCCTACGTTGTTAATTCCCGTTAACTCGTTGTACTGCACGCTGCTAGGGTGGCGGGCAGGATAACCGTTAACGCGGCGAAGGCCGCTTGACGAATGACCTCACGGGCCGAGATCGCGGCGGCGGTGCAGACTTTTGTCGAAGGCAGCAGGGGCAAAAAGGAAAACTAACGGGGCGCTTGACGCTCCCCGCCGCCGCTCCGGCCCGTTGGCCCGCTAGGTTTATCTAGATTACGCAAGGTTTGCCAAGCGACCTATCCTTGAGTGGCCTTTTGGTACTAGTATATTCGTACTAGCACCGGTGTTCCAGGCGCCTTTCGGCGCCGAAAGGCGTAGAACTGCAATGACTAAAACGCTCGTCGTTGGCGTCGCACTTGCAATCTCTGCCTCGCTGCTTGGCGGCTGTTCTTCCGGCATGGCCGGCGGAACGATGCTTCCTGCGAGTCAGTCTGCTGCGATGCATTCGATGGATTCTGCGGGCGGCGGCCCTATTATTGCGCGGCCGCACCTCCGAGGAATCGATCCCGCTGACTCCGCGGGCGGCGGTCCAATTAAGCCTTAGCGATTCTGCAGGCGGCGGTCCGATCAAGCCTAACGATTCCGCGGGCGGTGGTCCGATCAAGCCTAACGATTCGGCAGGCGGTGGCCCGATCAAACCCAGTGTAAAAAAAGAGGATCAAACCTGCTGACTCTGCCGGCGGCGGCCCGATCGTAAAGGCTCACTAAAAAAACATTGTCGGTTCCTCGGCCGGCG
>CAVTMN010000015.1:0-73966 GCA_963735845.1 Vulcanimicrobiota bacterium
GCCGTCGCCGCTATTGACGGCGGCAAGATGGACGGATTCGTCGGCGTCGCCGAGCGCGGCCGGCGCGGCTGTCGCGACGTCAACGCGCCGAACTGCAGCGGCGGCACCGAAGTCATGGGCTATCACGACGGACGCGATCTCGCCAACTACTGGCGATACGCGCGCGACTTCGTGCTGCAAGACCGCATGTTCGAGCCCAACGCGTCGTGGAGTTTGCCGCAGCACCTCTTCATGGTTTCGGAGTGGTCGGCATGGTGCAAGCGCGTCGGCGACCCGATGAGCTGCGAGAACGAGCTGCAGTCGCCCGACTATCCGCCCGATTTCCGCTCCAGCAGTCCGCGATTCCGTGCGCCCGGAACGGGACGTCCCGATTATGGCTGGACCGATTTGACTTATCTGCTGCACGCGCAGCACGTGAGCTGGGCCTACTACGTGATGGCCGGGACCGAACCCGATTGTGCCAACGATCGCGACGATTGCGGCCCGGTGCAGCAAAAAGCCAAGACGCCCGGCATATGGAATCCGCTACCGTTCTTCGATACGGTCAAGCGCGACAACGAGCTCGGCAACATCCGCGACCTTCGCGATTTTTACAAAGCCGCTGCCGACGGCACCCTGCCCAGCGTCGTGTGGATCTGCCCCGCCGGCCCGTATAGCGAGCACCCGCCGGGGCTGGTAAGCCGCGGACAAGCTTACGTTACCGGCTTGGTCAACGCCGTCATGCGCGGTCCGCAGTGGAGCAGCACCGCCATCTTCTTGACTTGGGACGACTGGGGTGGCTTCTACGATCACGTCGCGCCGCCGCGCGTCGACGAAAATGGATATGGGTTGCGCGTTCCGGGCATCGTGATCAGTCCGTACGCGCGACGCGGCGTTATCGATCATCAAACGCTCAGTCACGACGCTTACGTGAAGTTCATCGAAGACGACTTTCTCGGGTCGCAGCGCATCGATCCGAAAACCGATGGACGGCCCGATCGCCGCCCGACGGTCCGCGAGAGCGTGCCGGCGCTCGGCAATTTACGCGCCGATTTCGATTTCAACCAGGCACCCCGCCGTCCCGAAGTCCTTCCCGGCGCCATCATCTGGAACGGTACGACCGCGCAGTAGGCGCTCGCTTCAGACTTTCTTAATTCAGAGTTTCTTCATCCGGGGGCGGGACGATGACTGCAACCCGGACTCATTTACTTTGGGAGCTTCGATGTTTACTATACAGACGAAAATCGCGCAATCGGCCGCCGGCATGGTGGCGGTGGCCCTGATTGCGAGCGGATGCAGCGGCGGGTCGAACATGCCGTCGTCCGGTTCGCAATCGGCAATTGCGCAAATAAAAACGCTCGGCCACACCGTGTCGCCGGACGTGTCCTTCCTAAAGAAACTCAAGAAACAAGTCGTGATCGGCTCGACCCTCGACCCGGTGAACGGCGCGCAAAATCCCTACGGTTTGACTATCGCGACCAGCACGAGCGGCGCCTTTACGGCAGGCGACCTCGTCGTTTGCAACTTCAACGCAAAATCCAACGTGCAAGGCACGGGTAAATCCATTATCGCCTTACATCCCACCCCCGGTTCCACGCCGACGCACGTTTCTTCCGACGCAACGCTCAAAGGCTGCGACTCGTTGGCGCTGAGTCCAGGCGACACGATCTGGGCGGCCTCGATGGTCGCTAACGACAATCCCGTGCTCGACTCTTCGGGCGGCTTGATCCAAAACATCAAGGGGAAGCCCTTCAAGCAACCATGGGGACAGGTCTTCGCGGCGCCGACGTCTGGGTCGCCGGCCTTCTATGCGACTAATGCCGGAACGGGAACGATCGTGCGCATTAACCTCGGTTCGCAGTTCACTTACGACGTCATCGGTAAAGGCTTCCCGGTCAACCACGGTAAGCCGGGTACCGCGCTGGCGCCTTCGGGTCTCGCGTACGACCCGAGCGTCGACACGCTCTACTTCGCCGACGGTCAGAACAACACGATCGTTGCCTTCAAGAACGTTACGAATATCCCCGACGGCGGCATCGTAGCACAGAGCAACGGCATGAAGTTCACCGGCCCGTCTGCCAAGGACGCGCGGATCGTGTTCTCGGGTAATCCGCTCAACGGACCGATCAGCACGGCGCTGCTGCCCAACGGCAACCTCGTCGTCGGCAACACGCTCGATCCCGACGGTCAGAACCTGATGATCGAGATCTCCGCAGCCGGAAAGCTGCTCGACGTTCGCAACGTCGACACGGGGGCGGCCGGATCGATCTTCGGCATTGTCGCAACCGGCACCAATCTATCCGATACCAAGATCTACTTCAACGACGATAACGACACAAACGTCCAGGTGCTCGAACAGTAGACTCCCTCCCGGAGAGCGCCTGGTAAGAATCGCTTCATGCCGTTGCGGCATGGAGCGATTCTCTTATTACGCCGGCGGCCTACTTAGACTGCGGTTGCGGTACGCAGTGCGCGCAGCGAGAACTCGTCGTGCGCCAGAATCGTTCCGTCGTGCGTGATGCGCGCGATCAGCGCGGCGATGCGTCGAGAGCTGCGGCGCGGCGCGACGATCTCTTGCTGAAGGCGGATTGCCGCCAGACGATCGGGCGCATAAATGAGAGTTCGCACTGCCGAAACGACGCCGGCGGCTCCACGCAGCGCGATCATGCCGAGACCGTTGTGGCGGACGAAGTCGACGTTGCCGCGCTCTTGACCGGGAACGTAGTCGTAAACGATGACCGGCAGTTGCGCCGCGTTGGCTTCGGCCAGCGTTCCGGGGCCGGCCTTGGTAACCAGCAGATCCACGGCGCGAAAATACTCGGGAATTTTGTCGGTGAATCCGAGAACGTGCATCGGCGTCGGCAGCGATGCCGAGAGCTCGGTCAGCTTCTGCTCCAGCGGTTCGTTGCGGCCGCAAACGACGACCATCTCGATCGGAAGCTTGGCGCGCGCCAAGGCAAGCGCGGTCGAGAGCAGTTTGCCCCCGCCCTCACCGCCGGCCATCAGCATGACGATGGGCGGCTCGACAGGCAGGCCGAGCTGCGCGCGCAGGGCCGCTTTACTCCCCGTGACGTCGTCGAACTTCGGATGGATCGGGTGGCCTAGCAGTCGCAGTCGCGCGGGCGGCACGCCGCGCGAGAGGGCGCGCTGATAGACCTCGCGAGCCGGGACGACTACCGCGTCGGCGTCGCGGACTAGCCACGATTCGTGCACCTTGCCGAGGTCGGTGATGACGGTGACCACCGGCACGTGCTGCATATGCGCGTCGTCGCGGGCGCGCAGCGCCGCATGATTGAGCAGAGGGTGGACCGAGACGATGACGTCGGGCTGATACGCGATAAAGAGGTCGCGCAGGCGCTCGCGGTAGAGGGGCTCGCAGAATTTGACCAGGGCCCGGTAGCGGCGGCGCCCGTTGGTGGCGTAGTAGAGCGCGCCGTAGACCGGAGGTGCGTAACGTAGGGCCATGCTGTAGCCCAGACCGAGCTGAGTAAGCGGGAAGGCGCAGTGGGCGGCGACGTCCTCAATGCGCGTCTCGAACGTGTCGGGCGACTTGGTCTCTTCCAAAGCGGCGACAATTGCGTTGGCCGCACTGCGGTGCCCACCGCCAGTGTCGGAGATCAACAGAAGCGCTCGCTTGGTCAAGGGGCCTCCCGATCAGGCTCTGGCCGGCACCCTTCTCGGGCTTCGCCGGCCGGCATTGCGCGCTCGTCGGCTCGTTGGACCAAACCAAGCCAACAGCGCTCGAGCCGGCGCATCGTAGAAGCGAAAAATGTCGCCGAACTCGATATCAGGGTTTCGGTGATGGCCGTCGTGGTCCTCGGGAAGCACGATTCCGAGGGGGCGCAGGACCGCTCGCAGAGGGCTGGGCGTGCGCCAGCCGAGATCGCTGGTGTGTCGCCACCAGACGTGGAGCTGACCGAGCGCCAGGCCCGCTAATGCGCCGGGCCACGAGAGGCGGCAGAGGACCGCCGCGACGATCAGGTACGGCACGGCACCTAGAAAGCCGTCAAGCAAGACCGCCGGATTGGTCGACAGTACGGCGTGATCGAAGTAGGACCGTCGCCGATCGTGGTGGGTGCGCAAGTGCAGCGTGAACCAAAGATGCTGAGGAACGTGGTAGAAGAACGTCGAGGCGAAATCTCCGGCGACGAGTGTGAACGCGAGGGCCAAAAAGAAGAACATGCGAGGCGTCTCCCTACGCGGCGTGTTGCAAGGTCATAAGATCTGGTTCGCGGTTGCTTTGATCTCGCTTAACGGATGCACCGTAAATAGCATATACCATAGAAATGCGCGGGTGAAATCGCCCGTGAATCTCAAGCGTGCCCTTAATATCGCTTTAAGCTGGCCCTCGCCCGCGGGCGTCAATGCCATCAAAGGTGCAGTCCTAATTCGCGACGGGCCGCCGGTCGCGCAACCGGAACTCGCCGTCGCGCGCGCCATACTGCGCACCAATCCGCGCCTCGCGCAAGCGGCCGCTTTGCTCTTTGCTGCGAGCACGTCGCGCGCGGCCGGCGAGCGTTCCCTGCCGCCGGAGTTCTTAGGTGCGACGCTCTTGCAAGAATCGGCGTACGACCCGCGTGCTTTTTCGTCCGCCGGGGCGATCGGCATCGCGCAGTTCATGCCCGAGACCGCCGCCGGGATCGGCATCGATCCGTACGATCCGTTCGAGGCTATCGACGGCGCGGCGGCGCTTCTCGGCGATTACGTCGCGGCCTATCGTGGACGTTATGCCGACCCGTATGCGGCAGCGCTGGCGGCGTACAATGCCGGACCATTGGCGGTGGCTCGCTACGGCGGGGTGCCACCGTATCCCGAGACGCGCGAATACGTCGCGCTGGTCTACGATCGCTGGGCCCGCATCGTCTCCTACGAGCGCTCCGGCGGAGTTTCTCCCGCAGCGTGGAAGCGTTCCGTTCGTTAGGAGGTTCGTCGCCATCGGATTAGCCGCACGCATTTCGATCGCCGCGCTCCTTGCCGTTATCGCGGCGGGATGTTCCTTCACCGCGAGCCCGGCCGACGGGCTCACGTTTAAAGCGCCGCCTGGCTGGCGCTCCTCGCCCGGCATCATGGGGTTCATGCAGTTCTGGCGCCCGCCGTCGAACGATCGCGAGGTACTGATGCTCTTCAAGTCGCCGCGGCCGATCGGAACTCAGGATTTCTTTCATAGCGATGCCGTCAAGAAGTCGCTCAACGACGTCTCGGTCGAGGACCAGCGGACGATAACGATTTGCAAGAACCAGCAGGCGACCTACGTGCGCGCTCGCGGCTCGTCGTCGCGCGGCGGCGACGAATCGGTCGAGATGGTCGGCACCAACGCCGGCGGCAATAGTTACTTCGCGATGTACGTCCGCCCGCTGGGCGCGGCACCGAATGCCGCCGCGCAAGCGGCGCTGCGCGAAGTCTGCACCAAACCGTAACCGCTTGCCGCGAAATAGCATCGTAAGGCAGCTCCTTGCGTGTCAGCCGTTGGGCTGGACGTCGGCGGGTGCGACGGGCCCTACCTTGCGCCGCGTCTTGGGCTGGCCGGCGCTGACCGCGCTAGGCCTAGGGACGATGCTCGGCGGCATCTTCCCAACGATCGGGGCGGGCGCGCACGCCGCCGGGCCAAGCGTCATTCTGGCCTACGTGCTGTCGGGACTAGTGAGCCTCTGTGTCGCGTTGTGCTATGCGGAGTTTGCCTCGATGGTGCCGGTAGCGGGAAGCGCCTACACGTACGCCTACGCGACGCTCGGCGAGATCGTGGCCTGGATCATCGGCTGGGATTTAATCCTCGAGTACGGGCTTTCGCTCGCGCCGACGGCGTCGTCGCTCTCCGATTATTTTCAGCACCTCATCGGCAACGTCGGCTTCGTCCTACCCGCCTGGGCGCAAACGGCCAACCTTCACGCGCTGCATCCGCAGGTCGATCTCGTTGCCGCGATCGTGACCCTCGCGGTTACGCTGCTCGTGGCGATCGGTATTCGCGAATCGGCGGGCGTCAACGGCGCGCTGGTTGTCGTCCAGCTCGTGGCTATGGTCGTCTTCATCGTTGCCGTCGCGCACGCGATTCAGCCATCGAACCTGCACCCGTTCGCACCCTTTGGTTATCACGGCGTCCTTGCGAGTACGGCGCTAGTATTTTTTGCGTACATTGGGTTCGATACGGTTACGGTTGCGTCTGAGGAAGCAAAGCGCCCCGAGCGCGACGTGCCGATCGGCATCATCTTGGCGCTGTCGCTCGGCGGAGTACTTTACGTTGGGCTGACACTCTGCACGGTCGGCGTGCTGCGCTTCGACCGGCTCTCCGGCGGCGCGGCTATGCTCGATGCGCTCAGTGCGGTGACAAAAAATCACGCGCTCTACTGGATTGTCGCCATCGGCGGCCTGGCGGGAAATGCGACCGTTATGTTGACCTCGCTGCTCGGTCAGGTGCGCATCTTTTACGTGATGGCGCGCGACCGGATGCTGCCGCCGGGCGTCGCACAGATCCATCGCGTCTTCCGTACGCCGGCGCGAATGACGGTGATCACGGGCATCATCGTCGCGATCTTCGCAGCGGTCTTTCCGCTCACGGAACTGCTGACGCTCGTGAATATCGGCACCCTGGCGGCCTTTGCCATCGTCTGTGCCGGCGTGCTGGTCTTGCGGATCGTGAATCCCACCGCGGCCCGCCCCTTCCGGGCCCCCCTGCTGCCCGTATTTTCCGTTGTGGGGGCGGCAACGTGCCTCTACCTCATCACGGGGCTGCAGGTCGCGACTTGGATTCGCTATGGAATCTGGTTCATAGTGGGAATAGTCATCTACGCCCTCTACGGCTTTCGAAACTCAAGGCTCAAAGTCAACCTTATCGAACCGTAGCTGCAACCTTCCGGCCCTGGGCGCTTTATAGGGGGTTTTGAGGCACAAGTGACGACCATTACCGCGCTCTCCGACCGCTTCGAGCTCGTGACCGTGCCCCGCCGCCACGGGGTGCCGTCGTTCGCCCAGGACGTTGCCAAAGGGCTGCAGTCCAAGCCGAAGCGCCTCTCTTCGAAGTATCTGTACGATGCCGTGGGGTCGGCGCTGTTCGACGCGATCACGTGCTTACCCGAGTACTATCTGACGCGCGCCGAGACTGAAATTCTTTCGGAGTGGGGCTGGCAAATGGTTCGCTTGCTCGACGCCCCGGTCGATTTTCTCGAGCTCGGCAGCGGAAGCGCGATCAAAACACGGTTACTGATCGGCGAAGCGCTGCGCGTCCAAGACGATTTACGCTACAGCCCGATCGATATTTCGACTGAAGCGATTCGCGCGTCGTCAATGGCCTTGGTCGAAGCGTTTCCGACGCTCTGGGTGCGCGCCTACGCGGGCGATTATTTCGACGTTTTGGAGACGGTTCGGGTGCGTTCGGAGCGCAAGATGCTGGCGATGCTGATGGGCTCGAACATCGGAAACTACGAGCCCGATGCAGCGAAGACGCTGCTCGGATTGCTCGGCGGCGCGCTGCGGCCCGGAGACGGACTCTTGCTCGGAGCCGACTTGAAGAAGGATCGCGCGACGCTCGAGCTGGCTTACGACGACCCGGCAGGCGTGACGGCGGCATTCGATCGCAACCTCATCGCGCGGATCAACCGCGAGCTCGACGCCGATTTCGATCCGCGGCAGTTCGTTCACGTCGCCCAGTACGACGAAGTGCGCGGCGCGGTCGATTCGTTCTTAGAGGCGCGTCAGGACGTCGCCGCATCGCTGCGCGCCGCCGACGTTCGCGTCACCTTCAGCGCCGGCGAACGGCTTCATACCGAATCGGCCTATAAGTTCGACGATGCCGACATCGTGCGGCTCGGCGAAGGTGCCGGCTTCCGTTCCGAAGCGGCCTGGCACGATCGCGGGCATCGCTTCAGCGTGCACCTTCTCGTGCGCTGCTAGCACGCTCGGCTAAGCGCAACAATCCATCGACTGTCACGGCCAGCGCCGAAGCGGCGATACTGCCCGCTACGATCATTTGCGGCTGGTGCAGCGTTAGCCCGTTGAAGATCAGCACGCCCAGGCCGCCGCCGCCGACGTAACCGCCTAGCGTGGCGATGGCGATCATCGCGATCGCGGCGATACGCACGCCACCGATGAGGACCGGCAATGCCTGCGGGAACTCGACGCGCATCAGAATCTGTGACGGTGACATGCCCAGTCCGCGGGCCGCGTCGACCTGCGCGCGGTCGACGCCGTGGATCGCCGCGACGACGTTGCGCGCCAGCATGAACTGCGCGTAGACGACCAGCGCCACGAAGATCGGGGCGAAGCCCAATCCCAAGAGCTGCACCAAAACGGCAAGCAGTGCCAAACTCGGTATCGTGTAGATAGCACCCAGCGTTCCAAGCAGCCACGGCTCGACGCGGGCACGACGCGCCGCGAAGATGCCGATCGGCACGGCCAGGAGCAGCGCGGCGAGCAGCGCGACGCCGACGATTTCGACGTGAATCGCGGTTAGTGCGGCGACGCGCATCGGGTGCGCGACGAGGTAGTTCACGGCGACGACTGCCGCAGCAAGTCGCGCGCGTGCAGATAGTAGCGCCGGTAGACGTCGTCGCCGGCGTGCACGATGTCGCGCACGTACTCGGTAGCCGGATTGTCGAAGAGCCCTTCGGGTGCGGCGACCTGCTCGACGCGGCCGGCACGCATCACTACCACGCGGTCGGCGAGACGGAAGGCTTCGTCGACGTCGTGCGTGACGAAGATCGTCGTCGTTTTTAGCTCGCGTACGATGCGCACGAGTTCGCGCTGCAGCGAAGCGCGCACGACCGCGTCGACCGCTCCGAACGGTTCGTCCATCAACAGCGCCCGCGGCCGCGCCGCGATGGCTCGCGCCACGCCGATGCGCTGCGCCTCGCCGCCGGAGAGCTGGCTGGGATAACGCGTGCGATAGAGCGACGGATCCAGGCCGACCATTTGCAGCAGCTCGTCGACGCGTTGGTCGATGTCGGCGCGGCTCCATCCGAGCAGCGACGGCACGACGGCCACGTTCTGCGCGACGGTCATGTGCGAGAAGAGTCCGATCGCCTGAATCACGTAACCGATGCCGCGCCGCAGCTCGACGGCATCGAGCTCGGCAACATCGGTTCCGTCGACGACGACCTTGCCGGACTCGAGCGGCACGAGGCGGTTGACGGTGCGAAGCAGCGTCGACTTTCCGCATCCCGACGGGCCGAGCAGCACGACGAGTTCTGCGGCGCCGACGTCGAACGAGATATCGTCAACGGCGTTGCGCGACGATCCGGGATATCGGGCGGTGACGCGTTGGAAAGAAATCATCGCAGCTTAGCCAGGAATGCCGACGCTACGTCGACCGGGTCCTGCTGGGCCCCCTCCACGGCGGCGTTCATTTCTCGCGCGACCCGGTCGGTTATTGCCACCGAGACGCGGTTGAGGACCTCGAGCGATTTCGGGACGTTTTTCGAGCGTCGCTTTGCGTACGACCGGCGCGATATTGTAGGCCGGCCAGAAGTGGCGGTCGTCGTCGAGCAGCACCAAGTCGCTGGTGGCGATGGTTCCGTCGGTCGAGAAGGCGGTAGCCACATCGGCCTTTCCTTCCAGCAGCGCGCGGTACTTGAGCGCGATGTCGTACGTACGAACCGCGGCGAACTGAAAGCCGCCGTAGAAACGCTGCAGCCCGGGTAGGCCGTCGGGCCGGGCGAGAAACTCTTGAATCGTCGCCAGCCGCAGCTGAGGGGATTGGCGCGCACACTGCGACAGCGTCTTAGAGATTGCGTTTGGCGGAGATGGCACGGGTGGTCGCCAACGCCTGCGAGTCGTTCATTGGCGACGGCTCGAGCCAGACGAGAGCGTAGCGCCGTTCGAACTCACGCGAAACAACGTCGTAGGCCTGGCGCGGATTCGATAAAGGCGGGAGGTGCAGCACGTCGATCAGCGCCGTACCCGTGTACTCGGGGTAGCAGTCAATGTTGCCACGCTCCATCGCGGCGATTGCAATCTGCGTCGATCCGAGATTGAAGAGCCGCTCGACGTGCATTCCGGCCGCCTCGAGCGCCTGTGCGTAGATCTCCGCGATCACGAAGGACTCGGTGAAGTTTTTCGAACCGACACGAACGGCAGACGGGTCGAAGGCGCAGCGCGCAAGCATTGGCGCAGCGGCGAGTACGGCGAGCGCGCGCCCGCGCGTGAGCGTCACGCGATCGCCGCGGCGCGCCGCCCAACGAGACCTAAGAGTAAATCAGCGCCGAGTGCGAGTGCGGCTACGATTGCGGCAGCCGCGAGAAGCAACGCAGGGTCGTCGGTTTGCAAGCCGCGCACGATCTCGTCACCCAGCCCGCCGGCGCCGATGAACGTTGCCAGCGTAGCGCTCGCGATCGTCTCGGTTGTCGCCGTGCGCAGGCCGGTAAACGAAACCGGGAAGGCCAGCGGCGCGACGACGCGAGCGAAACGCTGCACCCGCGTCATGCCCATTCCGGTGGCCGCATCGAGCGCCGCCGGCGAAACCCCGCGAATTCCGAGGTCCACGGCGATAACGATCGGCGGAATGGCCAGCAGTGCCAGCGCGATCACGGCAGGGGCCGCTCCCACGCCCAGCCATGGAAGAAGCAGCATCAAAACGGCGAGGCTCGGCACCGTCCGCCCGATTCCCGCCAGGGCCAGGACCGCGCTGCGCAAGGCCGGCGATTCGGCAGCGAGAATCCCGACCGGCAACCCCACGACGAGCGCCAATGCGAGCGCGGAGAACGCGAGCGCGAGATGTTGGACGACGTGCGCGGGCAGCTCGGCCATGCGGGCAAAGTTTTTGCCGCCCGGGTGGCGAAACCCGGCCCGGAACACCAATCCAAGAAATTTGCAGTGATAACCCAGCCTCAAGCGGCGACGACGCCCGCAAAAACTCCCGTCGTATTGCTCGACGATCCGTCCCTTTTTATCAGCCGCGAGCTCTCGTGGCTCGAGTTCAACGACCGCGTTCTCGAAGAGGCGTTGGACGCGCGCACCCCGCTGCTCGAACGCTTGAAGTTCGTCGCAATTTACGGAACCAATCTCGACGAGTTCTTCATGATTCGCGTGGCGGCGATGAAGCAGCAGATCGAAGCTCAGGTCGTGCGCCGCTCGGAAGACGGCCGCACGCCGACCGAGCATCTCGCCGCGATCTCACAACGGCTGCGCACCTCGCTGCCCCGCCAAATGCACGTCCTCAACGACGACCTGCTCCCTGCGCTGGAACGTGAAGGCATCCGGCTGCTGCGCGTCTCCGAGCTGGACGACGAAACGCAGAATGCGCTGGAGCGTACGTTCGACGAGAGCGTCTTTCCGGTGTTGACGCCGCTGGCGGTCGATAGCGGCCACCCCTTTCCGTACATCTCGAACCTGTCGCTCTCGCTGGCCGTCGAGCTCGAAGAGGCGACGCGCGACGGAATCGAGCTCCATTTCGCGCGGGTGAAAATTCCGCCGACGCTGCCGCGCTTCGTTACCGTCGGCGAGGCGGCCAACGGCGAGCGCCGCTTCGTGCTGCTCGAAGATCTCATCTCGCACCATCTCGACGTGCTCTTCCCCGGCATGCACGTCCGCGACTCGTATCTCTTCCGGGTGACGCGCGACGCGGACCTCGACCTGCAAGAGGACGAAGCCGACGATCTGCTGCGGGCGATCGAGTCGGAGCTGCGCCGCCGGCGCTTCGGCGAACCGGTGCGCTTGGAGATCGAGCGCGGCATGCCGGAGTACATGCGCGATTTTCTGTGCACGTCGCTCGAGCTCGGCGCCGTCGACTGCTACGAAATCGACGGATTAATTGCGCTCAGCGACCTGTGGCAGATCGTTAACCTCCCGGGCTACAACGATCTGCGCGACAAGCCGTACCAACCGGCGATTCCCAAGCGTTTGATCGGCGCCACCGACATCTTCGCGCAGATTCGCGAAGGCGACATTCTGCTGCACCATCCTTACGAGTCGTTCGATCCGGTCGTTCAGTTCGTAACGCAAGCGGCCGAGGATCCGAAGGTTCTCGCCATCAAGGCGACGCTCTACCGAACGTCGGGAAAGAACTCGCCGATCGTTCGCGCGCTGCTCACGGCCGCCGAGAACGAGAAACAGGTCGCCGTCATCATCGAGCTCAAGGCGCGCTTCGACGAAGAGAACAACATCGAGTGGGCAAAACGCTTGGAGCGCGCGGGCGCACACGTCGTCTACGGCTTTGCCAACCAGAAGGTGCACGCCAAAACGATGCTCGTCGTTCGCGAAGACGAGGACGGGTTGCGGCGCTACATGCACTTCGGTACCGGGAACTACAACGAGAAGACCGCGCGGCTCTATACCGACATCAGCCTCTTCACGTGCCGCCCCGAGCTCGGCGCCGACGACACGCAGCTCTTCAACGCGCTCACGGGCTTCTCGAAGGTTACCGATTACGAGGAGCTATGGGTCGCGCCGGTCACGCTGCATCGCGAGCTGATCGCGCGCATCGAACGCGAGACCGAGCACGCGCGAGCCGGTCGTTCGGCCGGCATTCGCGCCAAGATCAACGCGATCACCGAGGTCGACGTCGTGCGCGCACTCTACCGCGCCTCGCAAGCCGGCGTGCCAATCGAGCTGCTGGTGCGCGGCATGTGCATCCTGCGTCCCGGCGTGCCCGGCGTCAGCGAGAATATCCGCGTGCGCAGCATCGTCGGACGTTTCTTAGAGCACTCGCGCATCTTTGTTTTCGAAAACGGCGGCGAGCAAGAGACGCATATTGCCAGCGCCGACTGGATGGGCCGGAATCTCGACCGTCGCGTCGAGCTCGCCGTTCCGGTGCTCGATCCGGTAATGGGCGAGACGATCACGTCGCACATAATGGCCGTGTTGCTCTCGGATAACGTCAAGAGCCGCGAACTCCAGGAGGACGGCACCTATCGCCGCCTTGCGCCGGGGCCGGGCGAGATGCCGATCGACGCGCAGCGCGTATTCCTGACGCAAGCGCAGGGGCTGGACTAGCTTACTTCGGGAGCGCGCGCGGCGAGCTCGAGCACGATCTTCCATTCGTGCGGCATGACCGGCTGCACCGAAAGGCGCTGACCTCGACGTAATAGCGGCATCGCGACCAGGCGCGGCTCGGCGCGCATCGTTGCGAGCGTCACGGGATTCGCGAAGCGCTCGACGTACGCGACGTCGACCATGAACCAGAGTCGGTTTATCCGGCTTCGCTCGTCCGTCGAAATATTCGCCGTTGCGATCGAACTGAGTGAAGTCGGGATAGGCGGTGCGAACGACTTTGCAGATGCCGACCGCGGCCGGCTGCGCGATGCTGGAATGGTAGAACAGCGCGAGGTCGTCGAGCCGCATCTCCATCATGTTGTTGCGAGCCTGGAAGTTGCGCACGCCCGTCCAGGGCGTCGTGCCGTCCTTTTCGAGCCGCTCGAACGAGTAGGCGTCCGGCTCGGTCTTCATCAGCCAGTAGCGCATCGGAAGTTCGCGTTCCGCCGGTCCGCCATGAGTCCTGGTCGGCGCCCCGCCGGTATGCTATCGTAGTCCGGCAATGTCCGCAAAGATCGTACGAGCTAAACAGGATGGATGGGACGGCATCGACCCGGTCGGGTACACGCCCGACGACCCGGGCACCGGCGTTGCGCGCCACACGCATCGTCGGCTCACGTAAGCAGGAGCCGTCCGATCCGGGGCCCCAGCTGGAGCTGCGCTACTTCGAAGTTCAGCCCGGTGCAGCGTCGCGCTTGGAGCGCCACGAACACGAACACTACGTCATCGTGAAGCGCGGCCTCGGTTACGCCGTCATCGGCGATAGCGCCACCGAGATCGGAGCCAACGACGTAATCTACGTCGCTCCGCTCGAACTGCATCAGTTCGTCAATCGCAGCGACGAGCCGTTCGGCTTCTACTGTATCGTCGACAGTTGCCGCGACTTCTCGCAAGCGCCGACGCCGGAAGATCTCGCGCGGCTCGAAGCGTCACCGGCAGGCGCGGTTGCCAAGCCGTTCGCGATTCCTCCGCCCGTCAAACGATAGCTTAGCCTCGTTCGATGGGGCGCGAGGGGTCGGCGATCCACTCGCTCCACGAACCGTTATAGACACGCGAGCCTTCGAGGCCGGCGTGATGCATCGCGAAGAGTTGCGCCGCTGCCGAGACGCCGGAGCCGCATTGATGGA
The DNA here is from genome assembly GCA_963735845.1 of Vulcanimicrobiota bacterium. Lineage (GTDB taxonomy): Bacteria > Vulcanimicrobiota > Vulcanimicrobiia > Vulcanimicrobiales > Vulcanimicrobiaceae > Cybelea. The sequence continues at coordinate 14,064 of CAVTMN010000015.1, forward strand.
CGATGCGTTGAGGATCGAGGCCCGTGGCTTCGAACTCGGCACGTAGCGTATCCGGCGATTTGAAGCGGCCGTTCTCATCGAAGTTATCTTTAAAGAATCGGTTGTGCGCGCCGGGAATCCGGCCCGCAACTGGATCGACGGTTTCCGATTCGCCGGTGTAGCGTTCGCGCGCGCGCGCGTCGAGCAGCTGCATCGCATCGCTGCCGAGATGGGCGAGCACGTAGTCGGCGTCGACGATATACTCGGGATGCAGACGAACCGCAAGCGTGCCTGGCCGCGGCTTGGGAAGCTCTGCGGTGACCGGATAACCGAGCGCGGTCCAGGCGGCATAGCCGCCGTCGAGCACGGCCACGTCGTTGTGGCCGATCCAACGCGAGAGAAACCAAAAGCGCGCGGCAAACATATCGCCGCCGGCATCGTAGGCGACTAGCTGCGACGTGTCGGCGGCACCACATTGGCGCAGAAATCGCGCGAAGCGCTCCGGGTCGGGCAGCGGGTGACGTCCGTTCTTGCCGGTCTTCGTTCCGGCAAGCTCGTCTTCGACCGACGCGAAGAACGCGCCGGGCAGATGCGATTGCTCGTAGAGCCGAAGCCCTAGACCGAAATCGGCCAGCGCATGCCGGCAATCGACGACGACTAGACCCTCGTCGCCGAGCCTCGCGAAGAGTTGCTCGGGCGAAATGAGCGTGCGGTACGCCACTAGCGCAGGTTGATGGTTTGCTTCGGCTCTGCCGGAGCGCCGCCGAAGGCATCGCTCAGACGTCGTCTGGAGCTCGCCGCTTCTGCGCCATCGGTCCGAGAATGTCGGTATCGCCGTAAAATTTACCGCTGATGAAGACCTTCGGCAGCGTCGGCCAGTTGGTCATCTCGGAGAGTGCGTCGCGCTTGGGCATATTCTCCAGCACGTCGATCACTTCGAACGGATAGCCGAAACTACTGAAGAACTCGACGGTTTCCAAAGTGAAGCCGCAGCGCGGCGCGTCCTTCGTACCTTTGCCGTAGACGAGAATTGTGTTGCTGGCGATCTCGCGAGCGATCTCTTCTTTCAGTTCGTCGGACATGTGGCTCTCCTAATTCTCGGCGACGATGGTTTTGAGCTCGACGGCATGAACGCGGCCGTCTTTGAGCGCGGGCTTGAGCGCACCGTAGACCAGCTGGTGTTGCTCGATGAGCGTCTTCCCTTTAAAGGCTTCCGAGCGAACGACCAAGTTGAAATGGTCCATCGTTCCGGTGCGGTCGTAGATTGAAACCTCCGCATCGGGAATTTGGGTGCGAATCAGGTCGGTAAGGACTGTGTTTTCGATCACGATTTCAAGCGCGGGTTGCGCGCGTTGAGGGAATCGGCGAGTCCGCGGGCCTCCCCAAGCGTTTCAGGCAAGCGGCTAGCAGATTTCGCAAGCGCTGCGGTCACGCCGCCGGCCACGATGATACCGGTAACGCCGACCAGAATCGCCGGAATGCCGGTGGCGCGCAGCGGCCCGACTTCGAGTGTGAAAGAACGCTGCAAGCGAGCGATGCCGCGAAAGATCGCGCGTAAGGTTCGGGCTCGTTTATTCATCTCGCACCGTTCTACGTCGCTTTGTCGAGGAAGGCCTGGGGCCGCACGCATCGCGAATGCCCGGCCGCATGCTTGGAGTGCTCGTTGCCGCATGCTGTCTAATCGGGGGCACCATTCATACGCCCACGGGCGCGCCGATCGCGCAGGCGCAGGTTACCATTAGTGGGCCGCAGCGGGCGGCCGCCACCAGCGACGCAAAGGGCCAGTTTGGCCTCTCGATTCCTCCGGGACGCTACGCCCTTACCGTAGTCGCGCACGGATTTGCCACCGTTACCGTCAATACGGGCGATGTCGTCGAGGGGTCACGCTTCGACGTCGTGCTCGAACCGACCGACACGCCGAAGCTGCGAACGATCGGTGAAGTGACCGCCAACGGCGGATTTACGCTCAACCGGAACGTCATCCCGGAGATGGACGTTTCGCGCTCGCAGATGGACGCGTTGGGCTATGGGCAGACGCTCCAGGCGCTGCAAGAAATCCCGTCGGTTATCGTGACACGTCCGGATGCCGGCGCGCCGACTACACCGGCCGTCGTTTCGCTGCGCGGCCCCGATCCGTCGGAGGCGATGGTAACGCTCGACGGCCAGTTGCTCAACGACGGCAACACCGGCGACGTCGATCTCTCGCAGTTTGCCGTGCCGGCGTTCAACAGCGTCAGCGTCACCGAGGGCCTCGGCCCGACCGATTTGGAGGGAAGCAACACTTTCGGCGGCGCGGTAAACTTCGTCTCGTTGCGTCCGACGCTCGAGGATCATCTCAATCTTTCCACCTCGGTCGGTTCGTACGGCATGTCGCAGAGTTGGATCAACGCGACCGGAACGATCGGAAAGCTCGGTTACGCGTTTGCCGGCGACAGCTACCATCAAGGTGGCCAGGTCAATGAGAACGACTTGGTCGTCCCGGCGAACAACCTGCCGATTTACTGCGGACCGCAGACCAAGACGAAGACTCCCAACTGCCCGTTCTTCACGCATCTAGGATCGACGATCTCGGCGATGCTGGGCTTGGTGAACCTCGACTACTTCTTCTCGCAGCGATCCGACGTGGGCTTCCGCCTCTTCACGCTAGGAGATAATCGCGACGAGTCGAGCGCGCTCAACGGCATCGCCGGCAACTCCTCGTGTGTTTTCAGCGGACCAGGCCCGGCTTGCGGCTTCGGGCCGAGCGGCTCGAGCGATGCGACGCAAGCCCCCAATCCCGTGTACGGCGACCACGTCGGTCAGGGAAGCGCGACCTTCGCGCAGAGCATCCGCGCCTACGACGCCTATTCGCGCACGCCGCTTGGCTCGGGCACGCTGACCGCCGACTTTTATGCGGGCGACAACAACATCGACTTCCAAGGCGGCGGCATCTCGCCGTACGACGTGGCGCACCTCGACACGCGATACAACGAAGGCTTGTCGTGGGGCCGCAGCTTCGATGCCGGCGAGTTTTCGTTCGGAGCCTACCTGCGTCAGGAAGCGCTCTCGGGCTTGGGAATCGATCAGACGCTCTCGCAGAGCATCGGTTCGTATTACGTTCGCGGCGCGCAGCAGATCGGCAGCAGTACGCGAATTTCGGCCGGACTTTTCGACGCGAACTACACCACCTTCGGAAACTCGCTGAACTGGCGCCTCGGCTTGAGCCAGGATATCGGAACGACGAGCGTGGCCCGGTTCTCGGTTGGTACCGGCTTCCGGCCGCCGCTGCTCGCGGAGCTCCTTTTCTTTCCGCCGGTGCTGGTGGATGGCAAGCTCCAGCCCAATCCTGCGGCGGGGCCGATGGACTCCAACTGCGTGGCTCCCAACGGAAACCCCAACGAAAATCCCGAGCATGCCACCGAGTACGAGCTAGGCTTCTCGCATCTGTTTTCGAGCACGTCTAACCTCGACGTCTCGATCTATCGCTCGAACCTGCGCGACACCATTGAGAATTACTATCCCGGCGGCGGCGCCGAGACGTTCTGCAACTCAAAGCTGGGATTTGCGTACGAGATTCCGATCAACATCGGCAACGCCGTCTACGAAGGCGCCGAAGCACGCTACAAGCAGCGCTTCCCACGACAGAACCTTACGATGACGCTCTCGTACGGCCTTAACGTCGCTTATCCGTACGCGCTCGGACCGTGGGTCTCGAACCCGACGTCGGGCGGCACGCTGGTCGACAACCAGCAGTTTCTCGGCGTTCCGCAGCAGCAGGGTTCGGCGGTCTTTACCTGGGCGCAGCACGACTGGCATGCGTCGACCGCATTTACCTTCGCGGGCAATAACAATACGCTCAACCAGCCGCCCTACACGCTCTTCGATCTGGCGGTCGGCAAGAACTTCGATCGCGTCGACATTACGGTTGCCGGGACGAACATCTTCAACTCGGCGGCCGGTCCGTTTACCCGCTACGATGCCGGCACACCCTATCCGGGACTTTACTCGACCTCGAACAACGGTCAGTATCTCGCCAACTATCCAACCGACGCGCTTTACGTACAGCCGGCATCGGTGAAGTTTATCGTCACCCTTCACATTTAAATAGATCGATGAAAGCTGCGCGGTTACTGGCGATCGGCGACCCGCAAAATCTTCATGTTGAGGAAGTTCCGGTACCGGCGGTTCGCGAGAACGAGGTGCTGGTTCGCGTCAAGGCGGCCGCCCTCAACCATCGCGACGTCTTCATAACGCAAGGCCTCTATCCGAACATTCACGTTCCGGTAACGCTGGGAAGCGACGGTGCCGGAGAGATCGCGGCGCTCGGCGCAGTTTTTGACGATCTGGCCGTCGGCAAGGCGGTCGTGATCGACCCGATGCTCGACTGGGGCGACGATCCGCACGTGTGGGACGCGGAGCATTCGCGACTGTTGGGGATGCCGTCCGACGGAACGTGGGCTGAGTACGTCGTCGTTCCGGCAGCGAACGTCTATCCCAAGCCGCCGAAGCTTTCGATGGAAGAGGCGGCGGCAGTTCCGCTCGCCGGTCTGACCGCCTACCGCGCGGTCTTTACGCGCGGCGCACTGCAGCGCGGCGAGACGGTCCTGATTCCCGGGAATCGGCGGCGGCGTGCAGACCTTCGTGCTGCTCTTTGCCAAGCACGCCGGAGCGCGCGTCGTCGTAACGTCGAGCAGCGACGAGAAGCTCGAGCGCGCGAAAGAACTCGGTGCGGATCTGGCGATCAACTACGCCTCGGCGCCGCAGTGGGCGAAGGATCTGCGCAAGGCCGGTCCCTTCGACCTGGTCGTCGATTCATCGGGCGGCGACACGCTGCGCGCGGCGATCGATCTCGTTCGGCCCGGCGGTCGCATCGTCGTCTACGGCGGCTCGCGCGGCGAGGCGACGATCAAACTCTTCCCGCTCTTTTGGAAGCACGTTACCGTGATGGGAACGTCGATGGGCAGCCCGCAAGACTTCGCCGCAATGCTGGAGCTCTTCGAAAATGGTTTGCGGCCGGTAGTGGATCGTGTCTTCGCGCTCGACGAGGTCGCAGCGGCGGCGCAACGTCTCGAGGAGGCGCGTCAGTTCGGGAAGGTCGTTCTGAAGATCGGCTAGCCTTCGGGCTTGCCGTAACAACTGCCGTCGGGCGCGGGCTTGTTACGGTAGATCGGCCCGGGATGTGCGACCGGCAGGCCGTCCTTCGGATAGAGGATTACGTCGACCTGATCGTTGGGAGTAAGATGACGTTCGCACCAGATGACGGCGTGCTTCTTGGACGCACCGTTGCCGCCGATCCACAGATCGAACCAAAGCTCGTAGCAGCCGTTGCTTCCGCTGCCCGTCGGAGGTCCCGACGTCGTGCATAAGTCTTCACGCACGAAATACTGCTTGAGAAACGGAACGTAGATCTTCGTGCCGTACGGAATCTGCTTGTTGTTGGCGTGCTCGGTGGCAAAGGTCGTCGGGTTGCAATACGTTCCGTCGCCGCCGGCATGTTTGTGCACGACTCCGTGAGCGATCTTGTTACCCGGCGGCGCGTTGTCGGGCCAGCCGTAAAAGGTGATCGTGGCCTGCACCGTCGTCGGATCGATCTTGGCGACGTAGCACGACGTCTTTGACGAGGGCGCGAGCGGCGGAATCGCCGGGTTCGTCGATTGCGAACACGAGGTCAGCGCGACGGCGACGATAAGTAGCAGGGTGCGCCGCATCATGTCAGGTGATACTCGTAGAGCGTCTCGAGCCGCATCTCGGTGCCGAGTTCGGCAACGATCACCTCGGCCTCCTCGGCGTCCGACGAAATCGGTGATGCGGGGATTGAGCATCGCCGCTTCGTCTGCCGTAAAGGGACGGTCGAGGCGCGATCGCCGCGACGCGTCCTTCGCCCTCGAGTGCGACCAGGTGCGCTAATACCTGACGGGCCATCGCCGGCCACAGCACCTGGCGCTGCGTTCCGTAAATGCGGCGCACCAGATCGGGAATCGTCGTCGGCCGCTCCCTCAGCGCCGTCAGCACCTGCTCTTCGCGCATCTGCCGGTGCGCGATGTATTCGGCGATCTTTGGCCGCCGGATCGGTGACGACCGGTCCGTGTCCGGGATAGATCAGTGCCGTCGCCGGAAACTCGTCGGCAAGGCGCTGCAGGGTGTGCTGATAGGGGCGCAGCGCGCCGCCCGGTGGCGCGATTACGGTCGTGCCTTCGCCGAGGATCGTATCGCCGGTAAAGAGCGCGGCCTGCGCCTCGAGATAGAAGATGGCGTGGTCGTTGCTGTGGCCGGGCGCATCGATGCACTTCAGCGCATGCGCTCCGACGCGCAGATCCGACTCCAGCGGCACATCGACGTCGTGCGGCGCGCGGCTGCGCGGGTGCGCGTAAACCGGGGCGCCGGTCGCGGCGGAAAGGTGCGGTGCGCCCATCGCATGATCGGGATGCGCGTGGCTCAGCACGATCGCCGCAATCTTGAGTCCTTGCGATGCCGCAGCGCCGATGAGGCCCTGGAGATGCTCCTCGAACGGCGGACCGGGGTCGATGACCAGCGCTTCGCCGTCGCCGCAATCGATGACGTACGAGTTGGTGCCGGTCAGCGTCATCGCCGACGGATTGTCGGCACGAACGAGCGTTACCATGCACCCTCGAGCAACGGAGGTATCGCGAAATCTTCGCCGGCATCGGCCGGCATGATGGTTACGATCGGCTTCGATTTGGCGTAAGCGACCGCCGCTTCGATCGAGTCGAAGTTTGCGAGACGCTCCAAATGTTTGATCGTCGGATAGACCAAGTGCATCGTGCCGTTGCGGTATTGCTCCAGCGCTCGTGTGGGGCCGATCCAGATTCCGTCGTGCATCTCGTCGGCATCGGCCAATGCGGCTTGATCGACGGGCGCGGCGGCGAAGAAGAAGTGCGTGTTGTAGCGTCGCGGTTCGCTGGGCGGCGTGATCCAATGGGAGAAGAGCGTCAGCGCAGCGGCGTCGGCGTACCAATCGTGTGCGGCGAGGAAATCCGCGAACGCCAGATTACCGTTGAGAATGCGGACGCGTTCGGCGGTTGCGCCGCGTTCTTCGAGCATAGCGGCATCCACAAGACGCCCATCGGCCGTGCGCGCAAAAAGGACGCCGGCCTCTTCAAAAAGTTCGCGCAGCGCCGCAACGAGCAGGGCGCATGCATCGGCGCGCGCGATCGCCGGTTCGCTGGAGCGCAACTCGTTGGAGACGGCGGCACGAAACTCGGCGTCGACGCGCGCGTCGTCGAGGCCGAGCACGCGCGATTGCATCTGCGGCGAGGCGTCGGAGGCGTCGATCGTGCCGCCGGGAAAGACGAAGGCGTCGGGTGCGAACGCGCTGCGCGCACTGCGGCGCGCCAGGTACACTTCGAACGGAGGGCGAGCAAGTATGACCGTCGCCGCCAGACGCACTGCGGACATGATGGTGTAGGTCCACCCGCGTTTTGGCGAAAACCTTTCGTTATGCGCGTAGCACTCGGAAGCGACATGACCGGCGAGCTGCCCGAAGCTATTGCTCGCTGGCTCACGACCCGCGGTCACGAGGTTCGGCGCTACGGCGCTCTGAGCGCCGGCAGCGGCGACGATTGGCCCTCGGTAGGACGAGCCGTCGCTTCGGCGGTTGCCGGCGGCGACGCCGATTATGGCGTGCTCTGCTGCTGGACCGGCACCGGCGTCAGCATCGCCGCCAACAAGGTTTCCGGCGCACGCGCGGCGCTCTGCAGCGATGCGGCAACCGCTGCCGGCGCGCGCGAATGGAACGACGCCAACGTTCTCTGCTTCAGTCTACGCGCCACGTCGGTTCCCGTCGCGGAAGAGATGCTCGACGCTTGGTTTGCTTCCAGCCCAACAAACGATCCGTCGTACCGCGCGATGATCGACTCCGTCCGCCCGCTGTAGCGACAAGCTCTGTGCAGCCGGAGCGATTAAAAAGCAGAGGGGTGAGGCACTCGCCCCACCCCAAATAATCTGCCGTTTCACCGGATCGTAGAACAAACGCTGCGAATCCGGCCCTCTCCCCCGGTGGTATCGGCGACAGGCGCGCCGTCCTGACCAGAGAGGCCGATTCTACCAAAATCATAGCCCTCTACTCAAGACGTCCGGCAAGAATATCCAGCACAAAATTAGGAGGAGGGCCCAGTTGACCGCATGAGACGTCATGCAGAACGGGCATTTTCGCCGGGTTATAAAGAGTAGCGAGTAGGCCAGCACGGCCGAAGTAGCTGCTGCAAACAATGCAATTGCAAGCAGAGCCGTCATGGCGACCGGCGTCCTTACCCACCAAACGGCGAGTCCCACGATGACGTAGTACATCGTACCTAGCGCGGCGTTAGGTATACCAAAGAGATTTGCCCTCGGCGTCTGGACGACGCTGGGCTCGGTCAGCTCGCCGCGCGCGGCCCGCCGACTCTTATCAAGCATGAAAAGCGAGGTGTAGAGACCAACACCGCAGAGCAACGTGATAACTATCCGCACAACGACCACCGGTTGAAGGTCCTCCTCCGTAAAGTCGGCGCTTTCGGCCTGCTCGCCGCGTCCTTCGCCGTCGCGGCTCTGGTCATTCGGTACCAGCCGCAGGTCGCCCATATGATCCGCACGATCGGGCCCGCTGGCCTACCCGCTGGCCGTGGCGGTGTTTGTGGTCGTCGCCTCGGCGCCGTTCTCGGTGACCGACGCGCTGGCAATCATGAACGGCGCGATCTTCGGTCCCATAACCGGTACCTTCGTCGACGTTTTCGGACTCGTTGGAGCGGCGCTGCTCGGCTATTGGATCAATCTGCACGCCTCGTCGCTCTTGCACCTCGACGAGTACCTGCATCGTCTGCCCGCGCTGGGTCAAGCGCTTCCCGGTCGGTTCGCCGGCCTTTCTGCTGGCGGTGCGCGTCATTCCAGGATTCGGCGGAACGGTTGCCACGGCAACCGCGGCCGCCTTCCGCATCCCGGTCTGGGTTCACGTCTGGACGATGTGCGCGATTGCAATTCCGATCTGTTCGCTACTGACGATCTTCGGTGACGGGCTGACGATCGCGCTACACGGCTACGAAGCACGGGCCCGTCACTACGCCAGTCACTACTGTCAGACGCATCGCTGTCCGCACTTTCACTTCCGGCGGCGGCAGGAGCCGGCTCGGTCGCCCGAGCCGGCTCGATCGCCGTGATTGCTACGCCGATCGTCGGTACGCCGGCCGAGCTCGCGCAACTCGTCGCGCGCGTTCGCGATGCCGGACGCGTGGCAATCGATACCGAGTTCCACGCCGAACGAACCTATACGCCGCGCTTGATGATCGTGCAGATCGCCTTCGACGACGGGGCTGCAATCGTCGACGCTCTGGCCCTGCCCGATCTGCGTTCGCTGGCCGACGCGCTGACGCAGACCACGGTGGTCGGTCACGCACTCTCGGCCGATTTGAAGATCTTTGCCGATCGTTTCGAGCGCGTGCCGCCGCGCGTTTTCGATACGCAGGTCGCGGCGGCATTTCTCGGTTACGGCATGCAAATCTCGTTGGCCGATCTCGTGCGCGCCGTTTGCAACGTACGTTTGACTAAATCGCAGACCGTCAGCGACTGGTCGGCGCGGCCTCTCTCCGAACGGCAGGTCGATTATCTCATCGGCGACGTCGCACACCTCTTACCGCTCTACGACGCGCTCCGCGACCGGCTCGAGGCCAAAGGGCGCTATACTTGGGTCTACGAGGAGTGCGCCGAGCTCGGCGACATCGAGCGGTACCGGATCGACGAGCGGCGCGCCTACCTGCGAATCCCCGGCGCGACGCGGATGAGCCGCCGCGAGCTCGGCATTCTCAACGAGATCGTGAAGCTGCGCGATGGGGTTGCACGGGAACGCGATCTTCCCGTTCGTTACGTTCTACCCGACGACGTCGTCGCGGGTCTCGCGACGCTCAAGCCGGCACACTTAGAAGACCTCGGGCAACTGCGCCGCCTTGACGCCGGCATGAAGCGACAGCTTGGATCTGCGATACTGCAAGCCGTCGCACGCGGACAAGCGCTCGACGAAGCCGATCTTCCACAACGGCCGGCGCGTCCGTCGGCACCGGCACGCGACGCGCTCGTTGCGTTGCTCGGATCGGCCGTCGCCGAGATCGCGCGTGCCTCCGAGTTGCCCCCCAGCTTGCTCGTTCCGCGCGCCGCACTGGAGCGGCTCACGCGTGAGATTCCAAACGAACGCGGCGAGTTCGAACGCGCGCTCGATTTGCAGCCGTGGCGTTTGGCATTGGTCGCCGAACCGCTCTGGCGCCTCTGCACCGGCCGGGCGGCGCTTCAGATCGAAGGCTACGCTGAGGGCGATCCCAAAGTACGGCTGTCCGATGAAATCACAGCCCAATAGTTTCGGATCGCTCGACACGCTGCGCGTCGGCGATCGCTCCTACGCGTACTACCGGCTCGACGCCCTGGAACGATCGGGCGTAGCGTCGCTCGAGCGGATGCCGTTTTCGCTCAAGATTCTCTTGGAGAATCTGCTGCGCTTCGAAGACGGGAGCTCGGTCACCAAAGAAGATATCGAAGCGCTGGCGCGCTGGAACGGCGAACGCAGCGAACGCGAGATTGCCTTCACTCCGGCGCGAGTGCTGCTGCAAGATTTCACCGGCGTTCCGTGTATCGTCGATCTGGCCGCGATGCGCGACGCGATGGCAGCGATGGGTGGCGAAGCCAAAGCAATCAATCCGCTGCAGCCGGTGGAGTTGGTCATCGATCACTCGGTGCAAGTCGATTACTTCGGCAGCAACGACGCGCTGGCAAAGAATACCGACCTAGAGTTCGAGCGCAATCGCGAACGCTATGCCTTTTTAAAGTGGGGTCAGGAAGCGCTGCGCGGGCTGCGCGTCGTGCCGCCGGGAACCGGCATCGTGCATCAGGTCAACATCGAGTATCTTGCGCGCGTCATTTTCGGTGCGGGCGAATCCGGCGAGATGCCGCTAGCCTATCCCGACACCGCCGTCGGGACCGACTCGCACACGACGATGGTCAACGGTTTGGGCGTCTTGGCGTGGGGCGTCGGCGGCATCGAGGCCGAGGCCGCGATGCTCGGGCAGCCGGTGACCATGCTCGTTCCCGACGTCGTCGGATTCCGTTTGGAAGGCGAGTTGGGCGAAGGCGTGACGGCGACCGATCTCGTGCTGACCGTCGCCGAGATGTTGCGCCGCAAAGGCGTGGTCGGTAAGTTCGTCGAGTTCTACGGGCGCGGCGTGGCCGCGCTTCCAGTCGTCGACCGAACGACGATCAGCAACATGTCGCCGGAGTTCGGTTCGACCGTCGCGATCTTCCCGATCGACGATCGCACGCTCGAGTATCTGCGCCTGACCGGCCGCTCCGACGAGCAAGTGGCCTTGGTCGAGGCCTACGCCAAAGCGCAAGGACTCTTCCGAAGCGACGCGTCGCCCGATCCGCAGTTTGCCGATACGCTCTCGCTCGATCTCTCGACCGTAGAGCCGAGTCTCGCCGGACCGCGCCGGCCGCAGGATCGCGTTCCGTTGGGCGACGTGAAGAGTTCGTTCGACACGGCCCTGCGCGAATGGGTCGCGACGCGCGAACAGAGCAGCCGCGCCGTAGCGCGCTTCGAAGACGAAGGCGGCGGCGGCACCGCGACGATTTCGCGCACAACCGAAGATCTTTACGACGGTGCCGTAGTTATCGCCGCGATCACCAGTTGTACCAACACGTCGAATCCGTCGGTGCTGATCGGCGCCGGTCTGCTGGCGCGCAACGCCGTCGAACGCGGCTTGCAAACCAAACCCTGGGTCAAAACGTCGCTCGCGCCCGGCTCGAAGGTCGTTACCGACTACCTCGTCGCCGCCGGACTGCAGCCGTATCTAGATAAGCTCGGATTCGAGCTGGTCGGTTACGGATGCACGACCTGCATCGGAAATTCGGGACCGCTGCCCGCCGACGTCGCCGAGAGCGTCGCCGATCAAGACATGATCGTCGCCGCCGTGCTCTCGGGCAATCGCAACTTCGAAGGACGCATCCACCCGCAAGTCCGCGCCAATTATCTCGCCTCGCCGCCGCTGGTCGTCGCGTACGCGCTAACCGGACGCATGGACGTCGATTTGACGAAAGAGCCGATCGGGACCGGTAACGACGGCAAACCCGTCTACCTGCGCGACCTTTGGCCGAGCAATGACGAGATCGCGCAAACGATGGCACGCTGCATCAGCGAAGAGATGTTCCGGCGCCAATATGCCGACGTCTTCAGCGGCGACGTCAACTGGACACGCCTCGAAGTCGACGCCAGCGAACGCTACGAGTGGGATCCCAAATCCGAGTACGTCAAGCGACCGCCCTATTTCGACGGCATGCCCGTCGAGCCGCCGCCGCTACGCGACGTCGTCGGCGCGCGCGCCATCGCGTTGCTCGGAGACTCGGTCACGACCGATCACATCTCGCCCGCCGGCGCGATCTCGAAGAGCAGTCCGGCGGCGAAGTATCTGATGGCGCACGGAATCGAACCGCACGAGTTCAACTCCTACGGCGCGCGTCGCGGCAACCACGAAGTGATGATGCGCGGAACCTTCGCCAACGTGCGGCTGCGCAACGCGCTGGTGCCCGGGGTCGAAGGCGGCGAGACGCGCTATCTGCCGGCCAACGAACGCATGTCGATCTTCGAAGCGGCGATGAAGTACCGCGCCGACGGGACGCCGCTCATCGTGTTGGCAGGGAAGGAGTACGGCTCGGGTTCGTCACGCGACTGGGCGGCCAAAGGTCCGTATCTGCTCGGCGTACGGGCAGTACTCGCCGAGTCGTTCGAGCGGATTCATCGCAGCAATCTGATCGGAATGGGCGTGTTGCCGCTCGAGTTTCTCGACGGCGTCGATCGGTCGACGTACGGTTTGACCGGCGAAGAAATTTACGATATCAGCGGCATTGCCGGCGGAATCGAGCCGGGGATGCGCGCTCACGTAAAGGCGATCGATGCCGAAGGCGCGGGTGCGATCGAGTTCGACGTGCGGGTGCGAATCGATACCCCAAACGAAGCCGCATACTATCGTCACGGCGGCATCTTGCAGTACGTGCTGCGACAGCTACGCGACCGCTCGCGCGGGAGACTCGAACTAGTTCCTTATATAGACGCGCGTCCGACGCGGTTACGACCGGACTCGACGAACCACATGTTGCCGTCGGGCCGAACCAAAGTCAACATTTCGGCCTGGTAAGGCGATTTACTTGCGCTGGTGGATGGCGAAATTGTTGCCCTCGGGGTCCTGGCACCAGGCGATCCGGCAGACCGGCGTCTCCATCACCCCGTGAGTGTAAAAGTGCACCCCGGCTTCCTCGAGCCGCCCGGCCATGGCGTCGATGTCCTCTACGGCGAAAACCACGCCGCCGCACGGATACCACGTGTCGTTGGGCATCTTGAAGACGCCGAACGTGCTTCCGTCACCCAGGTCGAACTCGGTTCCGTGCTCCCACGAAGCGGTCTCGCTCGGCGTCAGCCCGAGCACGTCGCGGTAAAACGCGATGGCCCGCTGCAAATCCTTGGCCAGATAGTGGTGCGTGTCGATTCCGCGTATCCGCGTTGCCGTTAGGCTCATCGCAAAGCTCCTTTGTAGCGTCGTTGCGACAAGGCTAGCGCACCATAGTTGACAGTCTCTGTCATGTTTGGATAGTTTGATGGAACCGTGAAGGCCGATCGCCTCGTCGCGCTCCTCCTATTGCTGCAGTCGCGCCAGCGCAGCAGCGCGCGCGTGCTGGCCGAGCGGCTCGAAGTTTCGGAGCGAACCATCTACCGCGACGTCGACGCGCTCAGCGCCGCCGGCGTTCCGGTCTATGCCGAACGCGGATCCGACCGGCGGCATCGTGTTGGCCGACGGTTACCGGCGGGCGCTGATGAACTTCAGCGAAGACGAGGTGCGTGCGCTCTTCGTCTCGGGCGCGAGCCCGCTGGCCGATCTCGGGCTCGAGCACGGTTTGAGCCGTGCTCTGGAAAAACTGCGCGGGGGCTTCGCCGACGTGCACCGCCGCGCGGCCGACAAGTCGCGTTCGCGGATTCACGTCGATCAGCGGCGCTGGAATCAGCCCGAGCCGCCGCGCGAGTTGCTTACCGCGTTGCGACGCGCCGTTTGGGACGACCGCCGCGTGCGAATTCGCTACGAAGACCGTAATCGCAAAGCGACGCTGCGCAGCGTCGATCCGTTAGGATTGGTCTCGAAGGCCGGCGTCTGGTACCTCATCGCCCGATCCGAGGGCGAGCTGCGCAGTTTCCGCGTAGAACGCATTCGGCGCGCGCAGGAACTCCCCGAGCGATTCGATCGCCCCGCAGATTTCGATCTGGAGCGCTACTGGGCCGACTCCTCGGCTCGCTTCGCCGAAGCCTCGCGCGGTTACGACTGCGTCGTTACGCTGCGCGCGCGCAACGAGTCGCTCGAGAACCTTACCTACTATTGGCCGGCAGAAATCGTCGAACGAGGCACGAGCGAATCGCTGATTCGCGTGACCTTTCCGGGAAAAGAAGTGGCGCTGTTCCAAGCGCTGGCATGGTCCGAGATGGCTACGCTCGTCGAGCCCGCCGCACTCTGCGAGGAGATCGTGCGGCGGGCGCAGCGTGCGTTACAGCGCTACGACTTGCGCTGATGGATGATGATGGCGTTGCCTTCCGGATCCTGTCCGAAGGCCATGAAACATACGGGTGACTCCATCACGTCGCTGAGCTGAAGTCCGCGCCCGCGGTAGTGCTCGACTGCGTTCTTCGCGTCGTCGACGGCAAACATCACGGCGCCGCCGGTCGCGCCGTCGTCGGGCTTCCAGACGCCGAACGTCGAGCCGTCGGCGAGGGTGAACTCGGCGCCGCGCCCTTGATCGTCGATCTCCGTCGGCTGCAATCCCGAGCACGTCGCGGTAAAAGGCGATTGCCGCCTGAGGATCGCGAACCAAATACGCCGCGATGTCCATACCTTTGATCATCGTCGTCTCCTAATGTCGTTTGGTGATAGGTTGAGGATACCGGACAATATATGACACACCATGTCATGATTGTCCGGACAGTCGGAAGGCGTTACCTCAGAGCATTACTCGGCGGAAGTCGGCCAGCAGTTCGGCGACGTAGACGAGAAAGCGCGCCGCGCCGGCGCCGTCGACCACGCGGTGGTCGTAGCTGACGCTGATCGGCAGGATCAGGCGCGGTACGAACGCCTTTCCGTCCCAGACGGGCTTGGTTGCCGTTCGCGTCGCGCCGAGAATCGCGACTTCGGGGGCGTTGACGATCTGCGTGAAAGCGGTACCGCCGATCCCGCCGATCGACGAGATCGTAAACGTGCCGCCTTGCATGTGCGCCAGCGTGAGTTTACCTTCGCGCGCTTTGCCGGCAAGCTCTTGCGCCTCTCGCGCGATCTCGATCAAGCCTTTCGCTTCCGCGTTCTTGATCACCGGAACGATGAGACCGCCGGGCGTATCGGCGGCGAAGCCGACGTTGTAGTAGCGCTTGAGGACCAGCTCGTCGCCGTCGAGCGAAGCGTTGAACTCGGGAAAGCGCTGCAGCGCAGCAACCGAGGCTCTGATTAGAAATGCCAGCATCGTCAGCTTCGGGCCGCCGGATTTGGCCTGCTGGGCGTTGACTTCGCTGCGCAGCTCTTCGATCGACGTGACGTCGGCTTCGTCGTAGTTGGTGATGTGCGGAATCTGCAGCCAGTTGCGATGCAGATTCGGTCCGGACAGCTTCTTGATTCGCGAGAGCGGCTTGCGCTCGACGGCGCCGTACTGGGCGAAATCCACTTTAGGCCACGCCGGGAGGTTGGCGAACGGGCCGGGCGCGCTGCCGGCGCCGCCGCCTGCGCGCAACGATTGCTTGACGAACTCTTGCACGTCGTCGCGCGTGACGCGACCGTTCGGGCCGCTTCCGCGCAGCTGCGCTCAACTCGACGCCGAGCTCGCGGGCAAAGCGGCGAATCGACGGACTTGCGTGCACCGGACCGGCGCTCGTTGATGCGGGCGAAGAGGGTGGTGCGGGAGGCCGGTGCCGGTCTTGCCGCGGGCGGCGCTGGACCGGGCTGGGCGGGCGAAGCCGCGGCTGGGGCGGGCGTTGCTTCGGCCGTGCCGATTACCAGGATCGCCATGCCTTGCGAGACCTTGTCGCCGACCTTTACCTTGACGTCTTGCACGACGCCGTCGGCCTCGGCCGGCACTTCCATCGACGCCTTCTCGCTCTCCAGCGTGATGAGCGAATCGTTCTTTTTGACGCGATCTCCAGGCTTGACCAAAACTTCGATCACCGGAACGTCTTTGAAATCGCCGATATCGGGAACGCGAACCTCGACCGTCCCACCGGCCGCTGCAGCAGGCGCCGTTACTGCAGCAGGCACCGCAGCCGACGGCTGGGGCGATGCCGCGGGCTGCGCAACTGCGTCGGTGCTGAGCACGAGAAGCGGCGATCCTTGCGAGACTTTATCGCCGACCTTTACCTTGACGTCTTGCACGACGCCCTCCGCCTCGGCGGGCACCTCCATCGAGGCCTTCTCGCTCTCCAGCGTGACGAGCGAATCGTTCTTCTTGACGCGATCTCCGTTCTTGACCAGGACTTCGATAACGGGAACGTCTTTGAAGTCGCCGATGTCGGGAACGCGTACCTCGATCTCGCTCATCTCGCCCTTCTATACGGTGATCGGGTTGGCTTTGTTGGGATCGATGCCGTATTTCGCCACCGCTTTTGCGACGGTCGCCGCGGGAACGGTGCCTTCGTCGGCCAGCGCGCGCAACGCGGCAATCGTAACGAAGTGCCGGTCGACCTCGAAAAACTCGCGCAGTTTGCGCCGGAAATCGCTGCGTCCGTAACCGTCGGTGCCGAGCGCGACGTAGCGGCGTCCGACGAACGGTTGAATCTGCTGGGCGAAAGTGCGGATGTAATCGGTCGAGGCAACTCCCGGACCGCGGCGGCCGCGCAGACATTCCTCGACGTACGACGCTTTCGGCGCTTCCTCGGGGTGCAGCATGTTCCACCGCTGTGCGGCGACGCCGTCGCGCTGCAGCTCGTTGAAGCTCGTAACCGCCCAGACGTCGCTCTGCACGTTCCAGTCGTTGGCGAGAAGGTCGGCGCCGGCGACGACCTCGCGCAGAATCGCCCCCGAGCCAAAGAGCTGGACGTGCGGCGTCTTTTCGTCGCTGGAATCGGAGCCACGCAAGAGATACATCCCGCGCAGGATCCCCTCGCGCGCATCCGCGGGCATCGCCGGGTGCGGATAGTTCTCGTTCATCAGCGTGATGTAATAGAATGCATCTTCCTGATCGGTCCAGCATTCGCTTGAGGCCGTCTTGAATGATGACGGCGAGCTCGTAGCCGTAGGTCGGATCGAAGCTGCGGCAGTTGGGAACGAACGACGCCGCGACTTGACTCTGTCCGTCTTCGTGCTGCAGGCCCTCGCCGTTGAGCGTCGTGCGGCCCGACGTCGCGCCGAGAAGGAAGCCGCGCGTCCGGCTGTCGCCGGCCGCCCAGATCAGATCGCCGACGCGCTGGAAGCCGAACATCGAGTAGAAGATGTAGAACGGAATCATCGGCAGGTCGTGATTCGAGTACGACGTGCCGGCGGCGATCCACGACGAGAGCGCCCCCGCCTCGTTGATGCCTTCCTGGAGAATCTGTCCGAGCTTGTCTTCGCGATACCACATCAGCTGCTCGGCATCTTGCGGACGATAGAGCTGGCCGACCGACGAGTAGATGCCCAGCTGCCGGAACATGCCTTCCATTCCGAACGTGCGCGACTCGTCGGCAACGATCGGCACGACGCGCGCGCCGACCGTGTGGTCGCGCGCGACGGCGTTGAGAATGCGAACGAAGGCCATCGTCGTCGAGATGGCGCGATCGCCGCTGCCTTGCAGCTGCGCGTCGAACACCGACAGCTCCGGCACGACCAGCGAGGCCGACTTGCGCCGCCGCTGCGGCAGGCTGCCCAGCGCGCGAATGCGCTCCTGCAGGTAGCGCATGTCCTCACTGTCGGCGGGCGGCTTGTAGAAGGGAATTTTCTCGCCGCCAATCGCCGCGTCGGAGATGGGCAGAGCGAAGCGGTCGCGGAAAGTCCGCATCGCTTCGACTTCCATCTTCTTGGCTTGATGCGCGATGTTCTGGGCCTCGCCGGCTTCGCCCATGCCGTAACCTTTGATCGTTTTGGCCAGCACGACGGTCGGCTCGCCGCGATGCTCGAAGGCCGCTTTATATGCGGCGTATACTTTGAGCGAATCGTGCCCGCCGCGCTGAAGCGCCCAAATCTCGTCGTCGGTCCATCCCTCGACCATCTCTTTGGTCTCGGGGTAGCGACCGAAGAAAGCGTCGCGGACGTACTTTCCGTCGCGCGCTTTGAACGTTTGGTAATCGCCGTCGACGCACTCGGTCATCAGCTGCACGAGACGCCCGCTCTGGTCGGCGGCAAGCAACGGATCCCAGCGGCTTCCCCAGATCACCTTGATCACGTTCCAGCCCGCGCCTTTGAAGACGCCCTCGAGCTCTTGAACGATCTTTCCGTTGCCGCGAACCGGGCCGTCGAGTCGCTGCAGGTTGCAGTTGACGACCCAAATGAGATCGTCGAGCTTTTCGCGGCCGGCGAGCGAGATCGCACCGAGCGTTTCGGGCTCGTCGGTTTCGCCGTCGCCGACGAATGCCCAAACTTTTCGTCCGCTCGCCTCGATCAGTCCGCGATCGTGCAAATAACGCATGAAGCGCGCCTGATAGATCGACATGATCGGGCCCAAGCCCATCGAGACCGTCGGGAACTGCCAGAAAGCGGGCATCAGCCACGGATGCGGGTATGACGAGAGTCCCTTACCGTCGACTTCCTGGCGGAAGTTTTCGAGCTGAGCTTCGTCGATGCGGCCTTCGAGAAACGCGCGCGCATAGACGCCGGGCGAGGAGTGACCCTGGAAGAAGACGAGATCGCCGCCGAACTTTTCGCTCGGCGCGCGAAAGAAATGATTGAAGCCGACGTCATAGAGCGTCGCTGCGGATGCAAAGCTGGCGACGTGGCCGCCGAGCTCCGAGCTAATCTTGTTGGCGCGAACGACCATCGCGAGCGCGTTCCAGCGAATGTAGTGGCGCAACCGCGCCTCGATGGCGCGATCGCCGGGCATCACCGGCTGACGCTCGACTGGAATCGTATTAACGTACGGCGTCGTTAAGCCCAAAGAAATGTGCGAGCCGCCGCGCTGCGCTTCGTCGACGAGCCGCGCGATGAGCTGGCCGGCACGGCCGGGCCCTTCTGCCGCGATCACGCCGCGAAGCGCCTCGAGCCATTCTCGGGTTTCTTGGGGATCGGGATCGGGTGCAGTGAGGGCCATAGGGCTGCACACCATTCCGCGCGACGGCGCGAACTCTTACCGGGTGGACCGGTCCATTACGCGACCTGGTTGGTTCCATTGAATCCGGCAGCAGGCGAATGAGCTTGCGGATGCGCGTATAACAAATACGCTCGAAGTTACAGCGGGAGCTCGCGCCGAGGCGGGCTGAGAGGGCGGGCCGGAAGGCGCTCGCCGACCGCAAGAGACCTGATCCGGGTAATGCCGGCGTAGGGAGGTAGTCATGAAAGTTTACGTCGAGGGATCCAGCCCTTCAATCCGCGTACCGCGGCGCGCCGTGGCGCTGACCGATGGAACGATGCACACGTTCTACGACACCAGCGGTCCGTACACCGACGACACCGCGTCGTTCGATTTTCGCCGCGGCTTGACGCCCCTGCGAGGAGCGTGGATCGATGGGCGCGCCGATACGGTAACGCTCGAACAGCCCTCGTCGATCTATCGCCGCGGCCGCGACGCGATGGCCGAGCTCGAGTCGCTGCGCTTCCCGCAGCCGCGTCGTCCTCGCCGCGCAAAACCCGGCGCCAACGTGACGCAGATGCATTACGCGCGCCGCGGCGAGATAACGCCGGAGATGGAGTTCGTCGCGATTCGCGAGAACGTCGAGCCGGCGTTCGTGCGCGACGAGATTGCGCGCGGCCGCGCCATCCTGCCAAACAACGTCAACCATCCCGAGAGCGAGCCGATGATCATCGGGCGCAACTTCCTGGTGAAGATCAACGCCAACATCGGCAACTCCGCGGTCAGTTCGTCCATCGACGAAGAAGTCGAGAAGATGACGTGGGCGACGCGCTGGGGCGCCGACACGGTGATGGATCTCTCGACCGGTAAGAACATTCACGAGACGCGCGAGTGGATTTTGCGCAACTCCCCGGTGCCGATCGGCACCGTTCCGATCTACCAAGCGCTCGAGAAGGTCGGCGGCAAGGCCGAGGATCTGACGTGGGAGCTGTTCCGCGACACGCTGATCGAGCAGGCCGAACAGGGCGTGGACTACTTCACCATCCACGCCGGCGTGCTCTTACGCTACGTTCCTCTGACGGCCAATCGCATCACCGGAATCGTTTCGCGCGGCGGCTCGATTCTGGCCAAGTGGTGCCTCTCGCACCACCGCGAGAACTTCCTCTACGAAAACTTTGAAGAAATCTGCGAGATCATGAAGGCCTACGACGTCGCCTTCTCGCTCGGCGACGGGCTTCGACCGGGCTGCACCGCCGACGCCAACGACGCCGCGCAGTTCTCCGAGCTGGAAACGCTCGGCGAACTGACCGAGATCGCGTGGAGGCACGACGTACAGGTAATGATCGAAGGCCCCGGCCACGTCCCGATGCATCTCATCGAAGAGAACGTTCGCAAGCAGCTCGAGATCTGCAAGGAAGCGCCGTTCTATACCCTCGGGCCGCTCGTTACCGACGTCGCGCCCGGTTACGATCACATCACCAGCGCCATCGGCGCGGCGATGATCGGCTGGTTCGGCACGGCGATGCTCTGCTACGTGACGCCGAAAGAACACCTCGGTCTGCCCAATAAGAAAGACGTCAAAGACGGGGTGATCGCCTATAAGATCGCCGCGCACGCTGCCGATCTGGCAAAGGGACATCCGACGGCGCGCGCACTGGGACGACGTGCTGTCGAAGGCGCGCTTCGAGTTTCGCTGGGAGGATCAGTTCAATCTCTCGCTCGATCCCGAAACGGCGCGCGAGTTTCACGACGAAACGCTTCCCGCACCGGGCGCAAAGATCGCGCACTTTTGCTCGATGTGCGGACCGCACTTCTGTTCGATGAAGATTACGCAAGAGGTTCGCGAGTTCGCCGAACGCGGCATGGCCGAGAAATCGCGCGAGTTCATCGAGCAGGGCGGCGAAGTCTACGTACCTTTGGTGTCATCCTGACCCTTCGACCTTGTGCGGTTTTATTCGACCGCGACGAAACGATCGTCGTCGACGTTCCGTTCAACGGCGACCCCGATAAGGTCGAACCGGCGCCCAACGCGCGCGCCTTGCTCGACCGCCTGCGCACGGCGGGCCTGCCGCTGGCGGTCGTCAGCAATCAGAGCGGCATCGGCCGCGGCTTTATTACCGCGGATCAAGCCGACGCGGTAAATCGCCGCGTCGAGGAACTGCTCGGCCCCTTCGCCGGCTTTTTCGTCTGTCCGCACGCGCCGCAAGACGAATGCGAGTGCCGCAAGCCCAAGCCGAAACTCATCCTCGACGCGGCGCGCGCCATTGGAGTCGATCCGGCCTGTTGCGTGGTGGTGGGCGATCGTGAAAGCGACGTCGAGGCGGCGCGCAATGCCGGCGCGATTCCGCTGCGCATCGACGGCCCGGACGGGCTGGCTCAGGCAGTCGAGAGGATCTTGGAGCTCGTCTACTCCCCGTTCGACTCCAGCCAGTAGTCGATGTCGCGGCCGTGGGCCGGCAGCGCGGCAAGTGCTCCCGGCGGAAGATGGATCATCTTGGCGAGGTACTGCCACGTGTCGAGCACGCGCACGACGTAAGTTTGCGTTTCGTCGAAGGGCGGAATCCCGCCATACTGGGTGACGGCTTTCGGGCCGGCGTTATACGCAGCGAAGACCAACGAATAGTGGTCGGTGCCGAAGCGGCTAATCAAGCCGCGCAGATAGCGGGCCGCTCCGGAAAGATTCTGCGCCGGATCGTGCGGGTTGACGCCGAGATTCGCGGCGGTGCCCGGCATGAGCTGACCCAGCCCAATCGCACCCGCTCTCGAAAGGGCGTGCGTGTGCCAGCGCGATTCGACGGTCACGATCGCCACGAGCATGGTCGCGTCGAGGCGCCAGCGCTCGGCGCTGACCAGAACGCGGCGGGCGAGGTCCCGGCTCTGCCAGCTCGGCATCTGCGGATTGATGTGATGCAGTACCTTGGCATATACGGCGATTGCGCTGGGCGTTGCCGGAACCGTGCCGGCAGCTAGGGCCGGCACACGCGTCGCGAGCGTGGCTCCGAAAAGCACGCAAGCAGCCGTCAAGCAGGGGAGAATCCCTCGCATATGGAGGCCCGCGCGTTCGGGCCACGGCTTTGCGGCGCCTTCCGGGAAGCGAGCGCTTCCTGAGGAAGATATCCACAGTATGCGCCGCACAGCCATATGGATTGCCATCATCGTATTCGTGATCATGTGCGGGATGATTGCGTGGTCGCAATGGTATGCGATTCACGTGAACGTGCCGAAGTATACAACGCACTGATTTGAGAGTTCTTTGAGCGTTCGCCCGCAGGACGGCGGGCTGTACTCAACGCTTTACGTTGCTAAGGAGAAAACTTGGAGTGATACGACGCACGTTTGTTGCGGTTGGACTATTTGTGGCGACCGGTCTGTTTGCGGTAAGCGCCGCGCGAGCCGCAGAGCCGTCGCCGACGCCGCCGGCTTCGCCGCTGCCGGCAGCAACGTCGACACCATCGGCGTCACCGTCGCCGATGGGATCGCCGACGCCGACCCCGGGACCTCCGTTTGCCAATATGTCGTGGCGCGAAATCGGCCCGGCCGCGGCCGGCGGGCGCGTCACGGGGGTTGCCGGGTCGGCGACCGACCCCAAACTCTACTACGTCGGCGCTGCCGGCGGCGGCGTTTGGCGGTCGACCAACGGCGCGCAGACGTGGGACTCGGTTTTCGATAAAGAAAGCGTCGCGGCGATCGGTGCGGTTACCATCGACCCGGTCGACAATAAGATCGTCTGGGTGGGAACGGGCGAAGCCAATCCGCGCAACGACGTCAGCTACGGCGACGGCGTCTATAAGACGACCGACGGCGGCGATACGTGGACCAACGTCGGCCTCAAGGGCACGCGCCATATCGCGCGCATACTCGTCGATCCGCGCAATCACAACCACGTCGTCGTTGCCGCGCTCGGCGACGTCTTCAACGATAGCCCCGAACGCGGCGTTTACGTGACCGACGACGGCGGACGCACGTGGAAGCAGACGCTCTACGTCGGCCCGCAGAGCGGTGCGGCCGATCTGGCGATGAGCGCGCAGAATCCGAGCGTGATGTACGCCGGAATTTGGAAGTTCCAACGCCGTCCGTGGACCTTCGTCAGCGGCGGCGCCGAAGACGGTCTCTATCGCTCGAGCGACGGCGGCGAAACGTGGACGCGGCTTTCGGGCCACGGACTGCCGGCCGACCCGATGGGGCGCATCGGCATCGCCGTCGCGCCGAGCGATGGCAATCGCGTCTACGCCGCGATCGAGTCGACAGAGGGCGTACTTTGGCGCTCCGACGACGGCGGCGCCAATTGGACGATGGTGAGCAAGGACTCGCTCGTAAACGCGCGTCCGTTCTACTTCACCCACGTCGAGGTCGATCCGAAAGATCCCAATCGCGTCTACGCGCTCTCCTTTCAGACGATGTTGAGCACCGACGGCGGCAAGACGTTCAAGGCCACTGCGCGCGACGTGCATCCCGACTTCCACGCCATCTGGATCGCGCCCAACGATCCGGCGCGCATCATGCTCGGCGAGGACGGCGGCTACGCGCTGACGCTCGACAAGGGCGCCACGTGGTTCTTCTCGGCCAACCTGGCGATCGGGCAGATCTACCGCGTTGGCTTGGGCACCGACGATCCCTATACGGTTTGCGTCGGCCTGCAAGACAATAACGGCTGGTGCGGTCCCTCAAACTCGCTCGACCCGGCCGGCATTCAAAATCGCAACTGGATCAACACGGTCGGCGGCGACGGCCAATGGGGCGTGCCCGAACCCGACGATCCGAACTGGATTTGGTCGGACTCGCAAAACGGCGCGCTGTCGATCTACAACCGCGTGACCAAAGACGGATGGACCGGCCAGCCCTATCTGCAGACGGGCAGCGAATCGTGGCACCTGGCGACGAGCAAATATCGCTTCAACTGGGAGTCGCCGATCGCGTTTGCGCCGTGGCGAACGTCCGACGGCCGGGTGATCGGCTGGATCGGCGGCAACGTCATCTTCCAGACGACGAACCGCGGCCGCAACTGGACGGCGATCAGCCCCGACCTCACGCGCAACATCAAGGAACATCAAATTCCGTCGGGCGGACCGATCTACAACGACGTGTCGGGCGCCGAGTACAGCGATACCATCCTCGACATCGAGGGCTCGACGCGTGCGCGCGGCGAGATTTGGGTGGGAACCGACGACGGGCTGATTCAGCTGACGCGCGACGGCGGCAAGCATTGGAGCAACGTCACGCCGCAAGGCGCCGCGCAGCTCGGGCGCTTCGGCACGGTGGCGCCGTCGACGCTGGTCGACGGCACCGCGTACGCCGTTGAAGATGCCCACTACATGGGCGACAACGCGCCGTACGTGTTCGTCACGCATAACTTCGGGCAGAGCTGGACGAAAATCGTCAACGGTCTGCCGTCTAACCAGTGGGCTCGCGCAGTTCGCCCCGATATTATCTCGCGCGATCTCGTCTATCTCGGAACCGAAGAGGGCATCTGGATCTCGTTCGATGGCGGCGCGAACTGGCAGAGCTTCCAGAACGACCTGCCGCAGGTCTCGGTGCGCGACATTCGCATGCAGCCGTCCTACGACGATCTCGTCATCGCGACGCACGGCCGCTCGGCCTTCATCATGGACGACATGGCGCCGGTGCAGCAGCTGCAGCGGGCGGTCTCGCAAGGAAGCTGGCTCTTCACGCCGCGCTACGCGCGCGAATGGACGCAACACTCCGACTCCGACGGAACCCTGACGAGCTATTCGGCCGACAATCCTCCGTACGGCGTAGCAATCACGTTCTATCAAAAGGAGCCGCAGAAGAGCGCGCCGTCGCTGCAGATTGTCGACTCGCGCGGACGCGCGATCCGCTCGGTCTCGGGAACGCACAAAGTCGGCGGTAAGGACGAGCCGTATATCTCCAACAAGGCCGGCCTCAATCGCTACACGTGGGACTTCGCGGTCGACGGACCGGTGCTATGGAAGGCCGGCAACTTCTTCTTAAAGGGACCCGAGACCGGACCCGGCGTTCCGCCCGGGAACTACGGCGTGCGCATGACTTTGGGCGGAAAGACGTACCGTTCGCCGCTTCAAGGTCGAGCCGGACCCGCGCTCGGAGTTCACGCAGGCCGACTACCAGCGCAGCTTCGATACGGCGATGCGTCAGATGGCGCTGCTCTCGCAGGTCGACTCGATGCTCAACGACCTCGACGATCTCAAGAAGTCGATGGATACTGCGACCGACGATGCGAAGAAGGCTAATAACACCGCTCTGACCGACGAAACTGGAGGATGCCGCAAAAGCGCGGCAGACGCTCTACGATTCGCTCGCAGTCAACGTCCGCGGCGAAGGCACGATGGACGAAACGAAGGTGCACGAAGATCTTCTCGGCGCGTTCTTCAACGCGCAGGGTTTGGTCACGCCGCCCGTTCTCGACTTTATCGGGCGCGTCGACGCGCTCTACCGCAACGGCGTGTCGCAATATAACGCCTTCATAAGCGGCGTTCTGCCGGGGGTCAACGACGCGCTGCACCAAGCGGGAATGAAGCCGCTGACGACGATCAAGCAGGTCACGCCTCGGTGATCGCGTTCGCTCCCACCGTGCTGCTCGCCGCCGCCGCGTACGCCAATCTTACGTGGCGGTCGATCGGTCCGGCGGTAGCCGGCGGGCGCGTCGCGGCCGTCGCCGGAACGCCGCAAAACGATCAGCTCGTACTATCTCGGCACGGCCGGCGGCGGCGTGTGGAAGTCCGACAACGGCGGAGCTACGTGGAAGCCCGTCTTCGATAAGCAGTCCGTGTCGGCAGTCGGCGCGGTAGCGATCGATCCGACCAACGAACGCGTGGTTTGGGCGGGCACCGGGGAAGCCAATCCGCGCAACAACGTCAGCTACGGCGACGGGCTCTATAAGACGACCGACGGCGCGAAGACCTGGACGCGCGTCGGCTTGCAAGGCGTGTGGAGCATTTCGCGGATCGCCGTCGATCCGAAGAACTCACAGCACGTCGTCGTCGGCGCGTTCGGCGATCCGTTCAAAGACTCGTCCAATCGCGGCGTCTACGTGACCTTCGACGGCGGTCGCTCGTGGAACAAGACGCTGTACTTGAGCGCGTCGAGCGGCGCGAGCGACATCGCGATGGATCCGCAGAATCCCAACGTCGTTTACGCCGGCATGTGGCACTTCCGCCGCGTTCCGTGGACGTTTACCAGCGGCGGACCCGACGACGGATTATTCAAGTCGACCGACGGCGGCAAGACGTGGCGGCGCCTGACCGGCAACGGCCTTCCCGGCGGATATACGGGTCGTATCGGCTTGGCGATCGCGCCGAGCCGGCCCAATCGCGTCTTCGCGCTGATCGAGGCCAAGGGCGGAATTCTCTGGCGCTCCGACGATGCCGGCAGCCACTGGGCGATGGTCAGCAACGATACGCTCGTGGATCAACGGCCGTTCTACTTCACGCACATCGCGGTCGATCCGCATAACGCCGGCCACGTTTATGCGGTCTCAGAGATGCTCGCCGAAAGCAAGGACGGCGGACACAAGTTCACCGAGATCGCCAAGGACGTGCACGTCGACTACCACGCCATCTGGATCGATCCGACCAACTCCAAGCGCATCATCGCCGGCGAAGACGGCGGCTACGCGCTGACCAACGATCTGAAGAACTGGTCGTTCTCGCGCAACCTGGCCATCGGCCAGGTCTACCACGTCGGGCTCTCCGACGAGAACCCGTATCAGGCATGTGCGGCATTCCAGGATAACGGCGGATTCTGCGGACCCGAGAACTCGCTCGACAGCGAGGGCATTCTCGATCGGCATTGGACCGACGTGGTCGGCGGCGACGGCATGTGGACGGTGCCCGAGCCGGGCGATCCGCGCTACGTGTGGGCCGACCTCGAAGACGGCGCGCTCACGATCTTCGATCGCAAGACCGAAGTAAGCCGCTTCATCCGTCCGTACGACGCCTTCCCCGGCAGCTTTCTTAGGCCCGTTCGATCTCAGCAAGGTGCCGTACCGGTTCAACTGGGACGCACCGATCGCGTTCGCGCCATGGTCGCAAGGCACCGCGACGGCGTGGTTCGGCGGCAACGTCGTCTTCGCGTCGAGCGATCGCGGCGAAACGTGGACCACGATAAGCCCCGATCTCACGCGCAACATCAAGGAACACCAAGTACCGTCGGGCGGCCCGCTGGCCAAAGACGTTTCGGGCGCGGAATACTCCGACACGATTCTTTACATCGAAGGTTCGCCGATCGATAAAGGCGAGATTTGGGTTGGGACGGACGACGGCTACACGCAGATGACCCGCGACTCGGGCGAGCACTGGCACAACGTCACGCCGCCCGGCACGCCGGAGTACGCGCGCATCGAGACGACCGCGCCGTCGCCGCTAGTGGCCGGCACCGCATACGTGGTGGCCGACAATCATCGTCTCGGCGATTACGCTCCGTACGTTTACGTGACCCACGATTACGGCGCTACCTGGAACAAGATCGTCAGCGGGTTACCCGCCAATCAGTACGTTCGGACGATCCGCCCCGACATTCACAATCCGTCCTTACTCTACGCGGGGACGGAGAACGGCTTGTGGGTCTCGTTCGACGGCGGCAGCCACTGGCAAGACTTCCGCATCAATCTGCCGGCCGTCTCGGTGCGCGACATTCGCATCCAGCCGCAGTTCGACGATCTCGTGATCGCAACACACGGCCGCGATCTTTGGATACTCGACGATCTCGGGTCGCTGCAAGGGCTGGGCGGACCGCAGCGAATCGGCGCCGGGCTTTTCGCTCCGCGAACCGCCTACGAATACCACTACCATTCCAACGATTTGGGAATCTACACGCGCTTCGATGGCGAGAATCCGCCCAAAGGCGCGATCGTCGACTTCTATCAGAACGCGCCGCAGAAAAACCCTCCGACGCTCGAGGTCCTCGACTCGAACGGCCGCAAGATCCGCGCCGTTTCGGGAACGCACAAAGTCAAGGGTAAAACCGAGCCGTACGTTCCCAACAAAACCGGCATCAATCGCTACGTTTGGGATTTCACCGAGGACGCGCCGTTGAAATGGCACGGCGCGGCGCGCGAAGAGTACCAGGGGCCGAAAACCGGGCCGACCGTGGTG
This sequence comes from Vulcanimicrobiota bacterium, assembly GCA_963735845.1. Taxonomy (GTDB): domain Bacteria; phylum Vulcanimicrobiota; class Vulcanimicrobiia; order Vulcanimicrobiales; family Vulcanimicrobiaceae; genus Cybelea. The sequence goes on from CAVTMN010000015.1 coordinate 42,353, forward strand.
CCCGGAACCTACACCATTCGCATCGCGCTCAACGGCCAGACGTACTCCGAGCCTCTGACGGTCAAGGGCGATCCGCGCGACTCTTTGACGGCGGCGCAGTATCAGGCCGGTTACGATTTCGCACGGAAATACTCGACCTATTACGGCAAGATCGACGAGGCCCTCAATAATCTCGACTCGATCAAGAAGTCGCTGGGCTCAGCGTCGACGGCCGCCGGGAGCAACGCGTCGATAAAATCGCAGATCGCCGTGGCGCAGCAAGCCTGGACTCCGGTCTTCGGCGCCTTTACCGCCGACTACAAGAACGACGAGGACTCGATTCAGCGCCCGGGTTCGCTGCGTGAGTCGGTGCCCCGCACCAGCGGCTTCGGCGGCGTTCAGCTTCCGCCCACGAAAGCGCAACTCGATTACGCTCAGCGTTTCGACGCCGCGTATAACGCGGCGATCGCCGGCTACAATCAGTACGTTTCGTCGCTGGCCGGGCTGCAGTCGGCCCTCAAGCAGGCCGGAATGAAGCCGTTGGAGGGCCTCAGCCCGGTAATGCCGTGATCGTTACTCGTAATCGGGCGCGAAGTAGTCGTCGGTAAACCGGCGCATAAAGAACTTCGGCGGCAGCGGCGCCTTGATCTTTACGAAGCGCCTCGGATTCTGCGAGAAGTCGAAGCAGTCGTCGGCCGGCGAGTTCGCCCGCTTGTCGGCGTCTGCCAGCTGACCCAGGCCGTAGAGATCTTCGGCGAACCGCAGTACGCTAGCCGTTTCGTACTGCACGTGCGAAACGTAGTGCTGCTTGGCGTACGGCGACATCACGATCAGCGGAACGCGAAAACCGAGGCTGTCCTTGTCGATGTACGGCGGCGGGACGTGGTCGTAGAGGCCACCCCAGTCGTCCCACATCACGAAGATCGCCGTGGTGTTCCAGAACTTGCTCTTGCCGACGGTATTGACAAGTGCGCTCACCCATGAGGGACCGTAGCCCTTCGGGCAGTTGACGTGATCGGAATCGTCGCAGACCGGAGTGATCCATGTAAAGTTCGCAAGCTTACCGGCGCGCACGTCGGTGATGAACTTCCAGTTCGGTGAAATCACATTTTTCTTCCACTCCGGCGAGTGGTAGATGTGCTTGATCGCGCTGAAGCTCGACCATTCGGATCCGGCACCGCTCGAAGAGCTTCCGTAGGCGCTTGCGTAGAAACGCCACGTCAGTCCGGCTTTGTCGAGCTTGTCGGCAAGCGTCTGATATTCGAAGCAGGGACGCTCCGTCGGTCCGAATGGATTGCGCTGATCGGTGATGGTGCTGAACGGTATCGTACTTTCCGCCGTTGCAACCCCAGGCTCCGAAGGGAAGATTGACCGCCGAGGCGGCCTGCGCCGCGATGATATATTGGTGCGCGACGAAGCTCTCGTCGAGCTGCGATTGGAACATGCGGTCGGCGACGACGCCCTGATGCGCCATGTCGAAATACGGTTTCGACTCTTTATGCGGCACGTAGACGTACTCGGGATCCAGATAAGGGCCGCCCCACGCCTCCTCTTGGTCGAAGCCGTTCATCTTGCAGTTGGTCCCCGGAAGGCTTCCCGTTCCGTTGCACGCCGCGAACATGGCTTGCGCCGAGTGATCGATAACGTACCACGCTCCCAAAGATTCGGGCTGCAGCTTGACGGTGTGGCCCTTGGAGTCTTTGCCTTCCGAGACCGTATCGGCGCCCGGATATCCCTGGAAGAGATTGTCGAAGCTGCGGTTCTCTTGCACGATAAAGAACGACGTGATCGATCTTGCCTGCACCCGTTGCGTTGAGGGCGCGGATCGCCGTCGAGCTCTGCATGTACGGCAGCGAGCTTTGCGCGCACCCGCCGAGAACGAGGCTAGCAACGAACGAAATGGCGATAGATAGAGCGCCGAAGTGTCTCATTGCGAGCGCTTTAGGCGTGCTAGGCGGGCTTCCTTCAGGGTTTCCGGGGCTTGCCGAAGAGCCGCTTTAAGAAGGCTTCGTGGCGGTACGAGTTGCTGCGTCCGAAGTGCACGACCGCTACGCCGAGCGACGGAACCAAGTAGAGTCCCTGCCCAGCAGAGCCGCTTGCGTACACGAGATCCTCGGGTGCGCCGCGAACGCCGATCCACCAGCAGAGGCCGTATCGCGCGTTCGCCGCGGAGCCTTCGAAGCAGCGTTGCAGCGATGCGCGCTCGGCCGAGAACCCAGCGCCCGTAAGCCAACCAATCGTCCGCTCGCAGCGATGCTCCGGTCGGTAGCGGATTGGTTCCGTCGCCGAGCGTGCGCCACGCGGCAACGCGCACGCCGGCCGGATCGAGAACGCGCTCGCGCAGATAGTCGTGCGGCGACAGCTTCCGTGATTCGAGTTTCCGCGCGAGCACTGCGCCGAAGACTTGCAACGGAACGCCGCCGTAGGTGAAACGCGTACCGGGCTCGTCTTTGAGCGGAATATCGAGCGCGCGTTCGTAGACGGGCACGCTCGCGCCCAGCCCGCCGAAACCGAAACCCGCCGTGAGCGAGAGCAGCATGCGCAAGGTGACACGCCGCTTCCACGGATCGGCGCGCCACTGCGAAAACGTTTCCGCGACGGGCTCGTCGAGCTGCAGCAGTCCGTCGTCTTGCGCGAAGAGCGCGGCAACACCCCAAAAACTCTTCGTTCCGCTGTAGAGCGCATGCGGTTCGTCCGGCGAGAAGCTCTCTCCGTACTCGCTCGCAACGACGCGGCCATCGCGCTCGACGACCAACGCGTGCAGTCCGTGAGCGCGCGCGTATTCGGCGGCATCGGCGATTGCGAGTTCGGCCACGATGAGAAGGAGCGTTGTAGCAAGTTTGGAAAAGCGCCTGCATGAGAGCGTACGTGCTGCTCGTGGCTTCGGTCGCGGCGCTAGGCGGGTTGCTCTTCGGCTACGATACCGGCGTAATCTCCGGTGCGATCCTCTTTATCACCAAGGATTTTGGGCTTGCAACGCGCCTGCAGGCCTTTACCATCAGCGTCGTCCTGATCGGCTGCATGGCCGGCGCAGCCTCGGCGGGCGCCGTTGCCGACCGAATCGGAAGGCGGCTAACGCTCTTCGTGGCGGGGTTGATCTTTCTGGCCGGCGCGCTGATCTCGGCGTTCACGCCCGACGAAAACGTGCTGCTCGCCGGGCGCTTCGTCGTCGGCATTGGAATCGGTTTCAGCTCGGTCGTCGCTCCGCTCTATATCTCCGAAGTCGCGCCGGCCGACGTGCGCGGAGCGCTCGTTTCGCTCTATCAGTTTGCGATCACGGTCGGCATTTTGGCGGCGTACGCCGTCGACTTCGCGTTCTCGGCCGGCGGCCAGTGGCGCTGGATGCTCGGCCTCGCGGTCATTCCCTCGCTGGTGCTCGTGGGCGGCATGCCGGCGATGCCGGAGAGCCCGCGCTTCTTATTCAAAGCCGGCAAGCCGGCGCGAGCGCGCGACGAGCTGGCGCGCATCTACGGGGACGCTTCCGAGAGCACGCGCGAGGAGCAATCGATCGTCGAAAGCTTGAGCGCAAAGAGCGCGGGTTGGGAGGCTTTGCGCGAGCCTTCCATTCGGCTGGCGCTCTTCATAGGCGTTAGTTTGGCCGTCTTGCAGCAGGTCACCGGCATCAACACCGTGATCTACTACGGCCCGCAGATTTTCGAGATGGCCGGCTTCACGTCCGACTCCGCCTCGATTCTGGCGCAGACGCTGGTCGGCGCGGTCAACTGCGGCATGACGCTCATCGCCATCTTCCTTGTCGACCGGATCGGACGCAAACCGCTGCTCTATGTCGGGTTGGCCGGAATGTTCGTTGCCCTCGCGGCGCTGGCGACTGCGTTCGCTCAAGTTAGGCTCACCGGATCGCTGGGACGATCGCGCTGGGCAGCATGATGGTGTACGTCGGATGCTACGCGTTCAGCCTGGGACCGATTGTGTGGCTGCTCATCTCGGAGATATTTCCGTTGCGCGTGCGCGGCATGGGAATGTCGCTCTCGACGCTCGCGAACTGGGTCGGCAACTTCGCCGTCTCGCAGTTCTTCCTCACCATGGTCGAGAAGCTCGGCCGATCGGCGACGTTCGGGATCTACGCCGCGCTCTGCATCGTGACGATCCTCTTCGTGCGCGCGATGGTGCCGGAGACTAAGCGCGAGCTCTTGGAGGAGATACGCGTGGGCGCCATCGGACGCGATGCGGCCGGCGCTTAGCGTCGTCATACCCGTCTACGATAACTGGTGGCTGACGGCGCGATGCTTACGCCGCCTGCAAGAGGTCGCGCAATCCAGCGCCATCGCGTTTGAAACGATCGTCGTCGACAACGCTTCGACCGACGAGACGCCGCGCGCCGTCGCCGAGTTTCCCGGAAGTGCGCTACCTGCGCCACGACGCCAATCGCAATTTCGCCGGTGCGTGCAACGCCGGCGCGGGTGCGGCCCAAGCACCCGTTACGCTCCTGCTCAATAACGATGCATACCCCCTGGGCGACGCGCTGGCGCCGCTCGTCGCGGCCTTCGAGCGCCCCGAGGTTGCCGTTGCCGGCGGTGCGCTCTTCTTTGAAGACGGCGTAACGCAGGCGGCCGGCCTCGTGGTGCTGCCCAACGCGCATTGGCATTACTCGTGCCGCAACCTGCCCGCGGATCTGGACGGAGTCACCGATCCGCGCGATGCACTCGCCGTGAGCGGTGCCGCGATGGCCGTTCGGACGCAATGGTTCTTAGATAACGGCGGGTTCGACGAGTCCTACATCAACGGGTTCGAAGACGTGGATCTTTGTCTGCGCGCGCGCGAAGCGGGGCAGACCATCGCCTATGTCGCGGCGGCACGTTTCGCGCATTACGAAGGCGCTTCGGCGGGCCGTTTCGATCGCGAGGCGCAGAACGAGCGACGCTTTTACGCGCGCTGGTTCTCGACGATGAGCACGCTGCCGCGGGTCGCGCGCGGCGAGCTCGGAGCGATCGCGCTGCGCAGCGCCGCCGGGTCGAACCCGCTCGTGCGCGCCGCCTCTACCGATCTCGAAGAGGCGTTGCGCTCTTTCGGCCATCCGCTGGTACGCGGCGCGATCGCGCCGTGGCAGCGCATCGACCGCCGCTTTCGTCACGCGGCGACGCTGGGTTGGTTTTGCGACGACGCAACGGCGCCGCGCATTACGGTGTCACGGCGCGGGGGCGCGCTGCCGGTCGTCCGCACGCACGGCGCGGTCGACCTGGAAGTGCCGTGGCTTCCTTGCGCGTCTGCGCGGCGCTTGTGCGATTTTCCGCTGCGTCCGTCGAGCGATCTCGCTTGTACGACGGTTGCGATTGCCGGCGGCTCGGGAACCACGGACGAGTTCGATCTCCACGGTCTCGATGCACGGATCTTACGCTTGACGCCGGCGAACCTGCTCGGCCGCGCGTCGAGCGACATCGCTTGTGTCGTTCATCTCGGCCTCACCGACGATGCCGCCTTCGGAAACGTACTGCTCGCCGAAGCGGGCATTCCGGCAGTCGTTCTCGATTCCGCCGAGCTACGCGCGCTCTTTGCGCCCGACGTTGCGCTCGTCACCGAGCGCGGCGGCATCGCCGACGCGGTGAAGCGATTGCTAAGCGACGCGAACGCTCGCGAGCACTACGGTAGGGTCGTCGCCGCCGATGCGCGGCGTCGCTTCTCACCGCGGCGCAGCGCGATCCGAATCGTCGACCTGCTCGTCGCCGCGCGTTTCGGTCTCGAACGCCATGCGACCGCGCGGAGCAACGCTCCCTTCTGACGCCCCGAAGCCTCCGCCGCCCGGCGTTTGCACGGTGAGAACGTCGCCCGGCTCGAACCGCAGACTCACCTTGGCGGCGAGTTCCGTTTCGTTTCCGCCGCGCCGTAAAGCGTGCCGTCCGCAGCCGCCCGATGCGCCGCCTTGCGCGCCCGGAGCGCCTTGCGTGTGCCGGTCGGCCAGCAGCGTCGCGCGGCCCGAACCTTCGAGCAGTTGGAGCGAGCGGATCAACCCGTTGCCGCCGCGATAGCGGCCGGCGCCGCCGGTGCCTTCGGCAATTTCGTAACGCGTCACTCGCAGCGGATACTCGCGCTCGATGGCTTCGATCGGCGTATTGAGCGTGTTGGTCATGTGTACGTGGATCGCGTCGATGCCGTCGCTCGTCGGACGCGCGCCCATGCCGCATCCGTTCGTCTCGTAGAAGGCCCAGCTGCGTCCGTCGCGACGCGTTCCGCCGAGCATCACGTTGCTCATGCTGCCGCCGCTGCTTGCCGGCACGCGTTGCGGCGCGGCTTTCGCCAACGCTTGCAGCACCACGTCGGCGTTGCGCATGCTGGTCTCCACGTTGCCGCCGGAGACCGGAGCCGGGCGGCGCGGATTGAGCAGCGTTCCCTCCGGAGCGTGCACTTCGACCGGCCTGAAGCAGCCTTCGTTCATCGGGATCGTCGGATCGGTCACCGCGCGCAGCGCGTAGTACGCGCCGGAAAGCGTTACGCCGAAGACGGCGTTGAGGGGAAAGTCCACTTGAGCGCAGGTGCCGGCGTAGTCGAGTTTTGCGAGGCCGTCGCGCAGCTCCAGGCGCAAGGCAATCGTAAGGCTCGGCCGCCCGTCGCGGTCTTCAAGGGCGTCGCGGCTTCGAAGACGCCGTCGCCGAGCGCGCGCAGCGCCGCGCGCATTCGCCGCTCGCTGTTGTCGAGCGCGCGATCGACGGCGCCGGCCAGATCTGCCGCGCCGTAACGATCGCAGATCTCCAGGAGCCGCCGCTCGCCGGTGTAGTTGCCGGCGACTTGGGCGCGAAGATCGCCGCTGCGTTCGTGCGGCGTGCGCGAGTTCGAGCAGAAAATCGCTAGCGTCTCGTCGACGATCCGGTCGCCCGCAACGAGCCGCAGCGGCGGCACGACGATCCCTTCGGCAAAAATGTCGGGCGCGTCGGCCGGCATCGAACCGGGAACCGATCCGCCGACGTCGGCGTGATGCGCTTTATTGGCCGCGTAACCGACCAGCGCGCCGCGATGAAAGACCGGGCGCAATCAGCGTGACGTCGTTGCAGTGCGTTCCGGTGATGTAGGGATCGTTGGCAACCCACATTTCGCCCTCGCGCAACTCTCCGTGCTCGCGTTCGATCTCGCGCAGCATGCGGCGAAGTCCCCACGGAAGCGAGCCGAGATGCACGGGAATGTGCTCGGCTTGGGCGATCAGCCTTCCTTGCGCGTCGAAGAGCGCGCACGAATGATCGAGCCGCTCCTTGATGTTCGGCGAGTAGGCGCTGTTGCGCACCGCGATGCCCATCTCTTCGCCGGCATAGATCAGCGCATGCTCGATGATCTCGGCGGCGATCGGATCGATCATTGCGGCGCCGCCTCGAGCAGCAGCAGATCGTCTTGGCGCGCGACCGTCCAGCCGGGCGCGACGTAGGTCGTGCTGTCGTACTCTTCGACGACGAGCGGACCCGCGCGGCGTACGTCCGGCATCAGCATCGCGCGCCTCAAAACGGCGACGCGTTCGAATTTCTCTCCCGTCCAAACGTTGCGTTCGGCCACATCCGATCCTTGCGCCGCCGCGTCTGCCGCTTCCGGCGCGACGGCGGCCTCAGGCACGGTGCCGTAAGCCGTCATTCGGGCGTTGACGATCTCGATCTCTTCGCCGGCAACGTCGTAGCCGTAGCGGGCGCGGTGCGCCTGTCGCGAAGCGACGGCTAACCGTTGCCGCAGCGCGATCGTACTCGACCGGAAGCTCGAAGCTTTGTCCGCGATAGCGCGCGTCGTACTCCCGTTTGAATTGAATCCCATCGGGATCTGCGCCCTGCTCGCTCAACGCGTCGCGCGCGCGCCGCTCCATCGCGGCGAAATCGCTTTCCAACGGCCGCATCGTCGATCGCGCGAAGCGAGCGGAGGACGGGGCGCAACTCGTTGTAGTGCAGCTTGGCTGCGAGCAGTCCGAAGGCGGAGAAGAGTCCCGGATGCGGCGGCACGACGATGCGACGCAGACCAAGCTCGTGCGATACCGCGCATGCGTGCAGCGGGACCGCCGCCGCCGAATGCGACCAGAGTAAAGTCGCGCGGATCGAGTCCGCGTTCGATCGTGACGATGCGCAGGACGTTGGCCATCGCGTCGTCGACGAGACGAACCACGCCCGCTGCCGTGCGTCTCTAGAGACGTGTCGAGCTTTTGTGCCAGCGCTTCGATCGCCGACTCCGCGCGCGAGCTGTCGATGGGAAAGTCGCCGCCGAGCAGATACTGCGGGTTGAGCCGTCCGAGCACGACGTTTGCATCGGTGACGGTCGGACGATCCGATTTTCCGTAACACGCCGGGCCGGGATCGGCACCGGCCGAGAGCGGTCCGACGCGCAGCGCGCCGGCCGCGTCCGTCCACGCGATCGTTCCGCCTCCCGCGCTGATTTCGGCGAGGTCGACGAAGGGAAAGCGAACCGGATACCCGCTGCCTTTAAGCGCGCGGCCGCTGTGCGTTCGTCCCGCGGCTTCGAACTCGCCGGCGACTTGCGGGATGCCGTCGACGATCGTGCCGGCCTTGGCCGTCGTTCCACCCATATCGAAGGAAAGCAGCCGCGCACCGGCACGCGATGCGAGAGCCGCGGCGGCAACCGCGCCGCTCGCCGGGCCGCTTTCGATGAGCGCCGCAGGACGCGCCAAGATGTGACTCGCCTCGGCCATGCCGCCGTCGCTTCGCATCACGTAGAGCGGCACGCGAACGCCATACTGCGCGAGCTCCTCGATCAGCTGCGAGAGATACCGTTCGACTAGCGGCGCGAGCGCCGCGTTGACGACCGTCGTCGAAAAGCGTTCGTACTCTCGGTACTGCGGATCGATCTGCGACGAAACGGCAACGCGCGCGTTGGGAAGCCGCTCGCGTACGGCTTGGGCGACGCGCTGCTCGTGCGCGTCGTTGGCGTACGCGTGAAGCAGACAGATCGCTACCGCCTCCGCTTTGCGATCGTGCAGCGCGTCGCAGGCGCGGGCGAGCGAGGCGTCGTCGAGCGGTACGACCACATCGCCGTTGTGGTCGAGCCGTTCGGTGACCGTCAGACGGTCATCTCTGGCCACTAGAGGCCGCGGTCGCTCCACGAAGAGATTGTAGACCTCGCTGCGATTCTGACGCCCGATCTCGATGACGTCGCGAAAGCCTTCGGTTGTGACCAGCACGACGCGCGCGACTTCGAGACCGACTTGCCCTAGCAGCGCGTTGGTGGCGATCGTCGTCGAGTGGGCGAGAAACTCGATCGCCGGGCGATCCGGGTAGCGCTCGAGCAGGGACCGCAACGCGTCCATGGCTCCGCGCTGCGGTTCGCGCGGCGTCGTCGGCACCTTGACAGTGATCGAACGCCCGCTCCACGACTCGACCGCGACGAGATCGGTGAACGTCCCGCCGATGTCGATGCCGACGCGCAAGCTTGCGATGGGGTCGAAAACCTAGAAGGTTAACTTGTAGATCGCGTTCGCGGGATTGCAGTTGGTGCCTTGCACCATGCGAACGCGGAACTCCAGCGTCGTCGAGTTTTGGCCGGCGTCGAGCGAACGATTCCAGACGTAACCGAACTGATAGGTCTGTCCGGATTTCAGCGGCGGTATGCCGCGATCGTTGAGTCGCTCCTGCGAAGCGCCTTCGTAGATGTCGACGAACTGCAGCGTGTTGCTGGCCTGTCCCTGAGCGCCGAGATTCGTGACCGTTCCTTGGACGTTGTACTGATTCACGTGTCCGCTGGGCACGACGCTTTTAACGACCGCCGAAGTCACCGCCGGGTTCGCGCCCGCGCAGGTGCTCGCTGGGGCGGCCAGCGGCAGCTGGGTTAGGAGAAGCAGACCGGTGCTAACGATACGGATGATCACTGAGATGGTACCCCCTTTTGAAGGCTTATGTCCTCGTCGTTGGCCACGCGGACGCCTCCCCTAGGTTACCCCTCAGGCGGGCGGAGTAACGCACATCGTTCGCGCAGCGCCGTTAATTCGCGCGACTGGCGCTCGGCGACCCGCTGCCACCGCGCGGCATCGCGCTCGGCGCGCAGTGTCTCGAGGTGATCGTAAGCGGTTCCCGCGGCCTTCGCGAGGCCTTCGAGCGAGGTCGCTTCGTCGGGGTCGATGTCCTCGCCGCCGGTGTGCGCGCCGTAGAGCACGATTGCCTCGAGTCGGGCCAACGCGAAGACCGGCACCGCCAGAACCGCGTCGGCTTCGTGGAGGCGAACGGGCCGTCGCACGCCGGCGAGCTGCAGCGCGACCGCGGAGCGCAGCGCCTTGCCGTTGCGTTGAAACTCGCCCGAGGCTACGCGTTGGTACAGCGCGGCCGAAGCCAGACCGTACGCCTGCATGGGCTCGCGCACGAGTGCGTCTTCCACGGCGGCGGTACTCTCGGCGGCGCCGAGTCCGCCGGCAATGCGGGCGAGACGGCGTTCGGCGAGATGTCGCCGCCTAAAAAGCGTGCCCTCTACGAAGCGCTCCACGTTGCCGTAAAGTGCGTCGAGTGAGAAGGCGACGACGATTGCGGCGAGCGCGACTAAAAAAATCGCGATCCCGCTATGCTCGAGGATGCGTCCGGCGATCCATTCGATCAGCGCGAAGAAAGCAAAGATCGTGGCGCTGACGATGGTGTAGACGAGCGTGCGGCTCACCACGAACGAGAAGTCGAAGACGCGCTGCCGCACGACGCCGTATGCGATCGCAAACGGCGCGCACGTATAGAGCAGCATTGCCGTCCAAATCAACCAATCCGACGTCGCGAGCGAATAGGTCGTTTCCCAATACCGCGCCCACGATGCAGCCGAGCTGAAAAGCGTTAAGAGTATTCCGGCGATCACCCACTGCAGTCGTTGCCGCTGCCACGCCGGAGTTCCGAGATACGTTGCCGCCAGCGTCGCGCCGGCGACGGCGAAGAGCGCTAGCGCGCCCCACGTCGATCCTAGCGACATCCAACGCGACGGCGCCACGCCATAAAAGAGCGACGTCGCATCCCAGGCGAGATTTGGAACGGCAAAGATTGCGCCGACCGGTATAGCCAGCCGGTCGAGCCACGTGCGCCAGCCGGTCGGCCAGTCGTCGGGGAAGCGGGCCGCGAAAACGACGAGTCCGATCGGTCCGGCGATGTCGAGAATATCGGTTGCCAACTGCGGTATACGGGAAGAGCCACTCAGGAAAGCGGTAGAGCGTGACGTTCGTGGCCGAGCAAAGGTAGAGGAAGAGTCCCCACGTCATGCGGCTCGGCCGGCGCAGCAGAATGGCCAGCGCGACGATGATGTATGCAAAACCGGTTAACCGCAAGAACGACGTTAGCAGAGAGAACCGCGCGCGTCCGGACGAGGCCGATGGAAGCGGAACCGCATGCAGCGTAACGACGCGGGTCTGCGCACCGCGATCGAGGGTGAAGATGACGCTTTCGCCGATGCGCGCCGGTTGGTATTCGAGTCCGACGATACGATCGTGCAGGCTCGACTTGGTAAAGTCGAGCTGGTCGCCGGGGAGAATTCCGGCGCGCGCGGCCGGCGTCTCGCGGTCCACAGCTTTGACCCGGTGGCCGTCGGTGTAAACAAGGCGATAGCCGAAGGTCGTGGGTGGCGCGAAGAGCTGGACCGTTGCCGCGACGTTCAATGCAAGCGCCATCGCGGCGGCAAGGAGAGCCGCCACGCGTTCGCCGGGGCGAAGGTGCCGCCGCCGTTCGAGCATCGTGGCTTCGGATTCTTCCGCCGCCGCGTGCGCACCCTGTGCAGGCGCTCGAACGACTTGGGAAAAGGACACCCCATGCCATCGTCGCCGTACGAGATTTTTCGCGCGCTCCACGAACGCGCGTCCGCTTTCGTCATGCCCAACGCTTGGGACGGCGGCTCGGCGGCGTTGTTGCGCCGCGCCGGTTTCGAAGCCTTGGGCAGCACTTCGCTGGGTCTTGCACTTTCGCTCGGGCGGCAAGACGGGTGCCACGCCGTCTCGCGGGAGGAGGCGATCGCCCATGCGGCGTTGCTCGCGCGTGTCTCGGGTCTGCCCGTCAACGGCGATCTTGAAGACGGCTTCGGGCCCGCACCCGAGGATTGCGCGCTGACCGTGCGCGCCTCGATCGCCGCGGGCCTCGCGGGTCTTGGCATCGAGGATACGACGGCCGATCCGCAGCAGCCGATTCACGATTTCGACGCGGCCGTGGAACGCGTGCGGGCCGCCGCACGCGAAGCGCACGGTCGCATCGTGCTGACCGGGCGCACCGACAACTACCTTCACGGGCGTACCGATCTCGACGATACCGTCCGCCGGCTTACGGCATATGCCGAAGCCGGAGCCGACGTTCTTTACGCACCGTGCTTACCCGACATGGACTCGATCGTCGCCGTCGTGCGCGCCGTAGCCCCCAAGCCGGTCAACGTCCTCATCGGTCCCGAAGACGGTGACGTCATGCTGGCACAGCTCTCCGCTGCCGGAGTGAAGCGCGTCAGCATCGGTGGTGCGCTCTACCGGCGCGCGATGACCGCGCTCGCGCAGACTGCGCAAGCGCTTTCGCGCGGTGAGCTCGCGGCCGCGCGCGGCGCAATGCCCGGCGGCGAGATCGAATCGCTCATGTCTCAGTGACGTCGCTCTGGTCGCGGGTTCGCGCCTACTTCGCCGGCCTGGGCCCGGGGCTCATCAGCGGAGCGGCGGACGACGATCCGTCAGGTATTTCGACCTACTCCGTCGCCGGTGCGGCGACGGGATACTCCACGCTGTGGCTGGCGTTGATCTCGACGCCGATGATGTCCGTCATTCAAGGGATGTGTGCGCGGATCGCAATGGTCAACGGCGAAGGCCTTGCCGCCATCGTACGTAAGACGCTACCGCCATGGCTCGCCTACGGGCTTGCCGGTCTCGTCATTATCGCCAATACGTTCAACGTCGGAGCCGACATCGGCGGAATGGCGGCCGCCGCGGAGCTGGTCGTACCGATTCCCGTCGATGCGCTGGTCTTTCTCTTCGGTATCGGGTTGATCGCGGTGCAGACGTGGCTTTCGTATTCGACGATCGAACGAATCTTCAAGTGGCTGACGCTGTCGCTCTTCGCGTATGTGGTGACCGCCTTTGTCGTGCGGCCGCCGTGGGGCGACATACTGCTCCACTTGGCGGTACCTCACATACATTTGGACGCCTTGTGGCTGGCGACGGTGGTTGGCGTGCTGGGCACGACGATTACTCCTTATCTATTCTTTTGGCAATCGTCCCTGATGGTCGAGGAAGAGAAGAAGGCTGGAAAGACGACGCTTCGCAAGCGCCGCGGAACCAACGCGAAAGACGTGGCGGCGATGCATGCCGACGTCAACGCCGGCATGATCTTCTCGAACCTGGTCGCATTCTTTATCATCGTGACTACGGCGGCAACGCTGGGCGCGCACGGCAAGCACGACATCCAGACCGCACAACAGGCCGCCGAGGCGCTGCGTCCCTTGGCCGGACGATTCGCTTCCCTGCTCTTCACGCTCGGCATGGTGGGCACCGGAATATTGGCGGTACCGGTGTTGGCGACGTCGTCGGCCTACGTTGCCGCCGAGACCTTCGGTTTTCGCGAAGGTCTGAGCCAGTCGCTGCGGCGCGCGCCATTGTTTTACGGGATTATCGCCGCCGGAATCCTCATCGGAATCGCGATGAACTTACTGCAGGTTGACGCCATCAAGGCGCTCTTCTGGTCGGCGGTGCTCAACGGTCTTGCCGCGGTTCCGCTCATTGCAGTGATCGTCTGGCTGGCGTCGAGCCGTAAGACGATGGGCGAATGGATTAGTTCGCCCATCGCACGCGCTTGGGTGGGGGACTGTCGCGCTTATGGGCGGCGCGGCGGTCGGGATGTTCTATTTGTAGATTAGCTAGAAGCGCGCCGTTGCGCGTTCCGTTTCCGGTCGGTCCGTCGTATCCGGGTCCGGCCGTGCAAAGGAACGCATGTTTACACGATCCGTCTCTGCCCGAGGTGACGTCCCAAAGCGATGCACCCTTGGCATAGAGTGACTGCGAATTTGCGACGCCGGTGCCCGGATCGGCACGTCGTCCATGGCGCGTCCGCGGCAGCCCTTATGCGTCTGCCACTTCGGCTTCTGAAGCGGATCTCGCACCGCTTCCCGTGCCGGCCCATGCCCTTTCCGACCACGCGGCTTCCGCCGCCTTTCGTCAACGTCGTGCCCGCGACGGCGATCACGGTTGATCCGGAATGCGGTGACCCGGGTGCGTAGTAAGCCGGGCGAACGGCGTTAGGAACGGACGAGGGTCGAGGTTTAGCCGGAGAGACCATGCCTGCATCGTCAGAGACAGCAAACGTGCAGCCTCTCTTCGCTGGGTCCGGTTCGCTGCGCGAGCCTTCCGAGCGAATCTCCTTCTGGATGACGGCACTCTTGTCGCTTCCGGCCGCGCTGCTCATTGGTTACGTCTTGCACGAGTCGATCGGCGCCTCGCAGGTGGCCCTTTTTATCGTGCTCGCGATGGTCTACGTAACCCTCGCGCGAGGGCGCTTGCTCGGCTCCAGCGTGCGAGTACACGAGCGTCAGTATCCGCGCGTCTTTACCATCGTCAAGGCTGCGTGCGCGGCGCTCGAAATACCGATGCCGCTGATTTTCGTTCGCGAGGACAACTACGTGCCGGTGGTCGCGCTGGGCTTTGGCGAGCCCTACGCGCTGGTGCTTTCGAGTCACTGGATCGAGCTCTTTGCCGACGACGAGCTTTCCTTCATGATCGGCCGCGAGCTCGGGCATATCGCTGCCGGTCACACGCGCTTTCATTCTCTTCTCAGTGTCAACGGAAACGAGAACCCGATCGTCTCGCTGATCTTCGGCGCGTGGCTGCGGCGTTGCGCGCTGACTTGCGACAAGGTGGGTTTGCTGTGCTGCGGTTCGCTCGACGCGGCGATTCGCGCGATGGGCATCGCGGCGTTTCACGAGTTCGGCCGGCGCGTCGATTACGAAGCCTTCGCCGAGCAGGACGCGGAGATTCAAGCCGATTCGGTGCTGCGCTGGGGATCGTGGCTCAGCAGCGAGCCTTACGCGACGCAGCGCATCGCCTCGCTGCGCCGTTTCATTGCGACCAGCACCTACGCCAACGCCGAGGAATGGTTCTTGCGCGAACGCAGCGAGGAGCCGCCCGCGCTGGCGGCACCGGGTGCCTTCCGCGTAACGCGTAACGACTGCGCGGGTTGGTGGCGGCGTTTTGCCGCCTTCAGCATCGACGGCGTCATCGTCACGGCGATTATCACGTCGTTCGGCGGCAGCGTGGTGAGCTCGTCGACCCGCGGTGCGGCCGTGAGGGTTGCCGGACAGAACGTTCCGATCAACATCGATGCCTTGGCGACCTACCTCGGCAACGCCATCGCTCATCTGGGCGTGTTCTTCTGGCTGCCGATTTACCTCGCGGTGTTGGTGATCGTCGCCGGGCAGACGTTCGGCATGATGATCGCCGGCTTGCGCGTGGTAACGATCGACTACGGCAAACCCAGCATCCTGCGCACGATCGCGCGATACTTCATCGTGTTCGCGCTATGGCCGGTGATCATGGCGCTGAGCCTGGTCTGGCGCCGCGTACTCTTGCACGACCGGTGGACGAAGACGCGCGTCGTGATGGTCGAGCGCGTCGTCGCCCGCATTACCGGTACGGCGTAACCGCCTTACGGCTCCGAGGTTATCGTCAGGCGTACCGCGGCGTGGCCGGAGATGACGTGACCGACCGAGGCATTCTCGCTCACCGTGTCGATCTGCAACTTGCCGACGTTTTCGTTTACCTTGAGCATTTGGTGCGTGGTCGGATCGACCAGCGACTTCACTTTGACGATGTCGAAGATCTGACCGGCCTGCACGCCGCGATTGGCTCCGATGTCGACGATCACGTTGGCGCCGTCGATTCCGGCGATATGACCGGTCAGTGAGGGTGCGGCCGGACCAGAGTTGAACTTGCTCGGGTCGAGGTTCGCCGCGATCGCGGTGGCCTCGTCGTCGATGAGATGCCCCATGTCGCTACTGACGAACTGCTGGTTGCTGTACGAACCGGCAGCGTAGCCGCTGAATCCGCCCGCGCTCCAGGACGTGCCCGAGCGCGTTTTTCGTCGGAGAAGCTGGCTACGATCTGGCCGGTGCGCGAGTCGATGACGCGAACCGCGACTTTGATCGTTACGCGATGCGTCGACACGCCGCCGGCGGCAGCGCCGATGTAGCCCGGCAGCAGGCTGCCCGCGTTCGCTCCGCTGGCACCGGTTTGATCGAACTGCAAGATGTTGCCGGATACCAAGTAGCGCGCGCCGATCATGTGCCCGGCTTTGATCGCCGTTTGCGGATCGACCTCACCGCTCGCGCTCAGTTGATGTTCGCCGGTCACCGCATTGAGGCGGCTGCGATCCACGACGTTGAATTGGCCGCCGTTGACGAGGCGGTCGGTGAGCAGATCGCTCAGCGCCACGCCGGGTTGAAACGAGCCGTACCAATCCGAGGTCAGCCCCTGTGTGGAAAAGTCCAATACGGCGAGCGTCGGATGCGCGCCGCCCTGAGACGGAGCTATCGACGGCAGCGCGGCGAGCGCGAAAGCGAGAGAAGCTACGAGCGAGCGATAGAACACGAGATTTCCTCCGGTTTGAGAGAAACGGACCGTCCCATTATGCCACAACGAGCGGGCAGGGGGTAGGCTGTGCCCGTGCAGAGCACCGCGGCCGCGACGCCGAACTATCACGCCGGCATGTGCGGACGATTCACGCTGACCAAGCCCGAGGCGCTTCGTAGCGCGTTTCCGCGTTTTCGCTGGCCGGAGTTCAGCGAAACCAAACTGCCACGCTATAACGTCGCGCCGGCGCAGCGCGTTTTAGGCGTTCGCAACGACGGCCGCGAGACGGTCGAACCTATGGTGTGGGGAATCCGCGGACGCATCAACGTGCGCGCCGAGTCGCTGGCGTCGTGGCGGCGCCCGATTCGCCGGCGCTGCATCGAGTTCGCCGACGGTTTTTACGAGTGGCGCGACCGCCGGCCCTATTACTACACGCTGCGCTCGGGCGAGCCGTTCGCCTTCGCCGGTCTTTGGGATCCGCTCGACGACGACGCGTGCTGCGACATCGTGACGTGCGAGCCCAATGCGTTGGTCGCTCCGGTGCACGATCGCATGCCGGTCATTCTCGCACCGGAGAACGTCGATTTGTGGCTCGATCCCGAACCGTTGCCGCCGGAAGTTGCAGGCTCGATCTTGCGTCCGTTCGATGCGGAGAAAATGGTCGTGCGCGAAGTCTCAGCGCGCGTCAATAACGCTAACTACGATGGCGCCGACGTGCTCGCCGATCCGGAACTGCGGCTATTGTGACGGATCAGAATGATGCCGGTTGCCACCAGCCAAATCGCCGCCGGTAACGCGCCGAAGAACCCGGGACCCGTCTGACCCGGCGCCATGAATCCGTCTTGGAAGAAGATCGATAACGTTGCAATGGCGGCGCCCGCCGCCGCGAGATAGCCGAAGCTCGATAGCCACGACGGCGCCGATTCGTGACGGCGCATGCTGTGCGCCGCGGCGAACAGAAAGACGGAAACCGGTGCGTATCCCAGGCCGCCCTGCATGAAGACGAACGTATCGTAAATGCCGGCCAGAGCGTTGTCTTTGAAGGTATCCGGCGAGGCGTAGATCGCGGCCGTCGAGAGGGCTGCGGCGAAAATTCCGCAGGCCATCATCACGACTCCGGCGATCAAGGCAAACGTCGGAAGCCCCTCTTGGC
Source organism: Vulcanimicrobiota bacterium (assembly GCA_963735845.1). Taxonomy (GTDB): domain Bacteria; phylum Vulcanimicrobiota; class Vulcanimicrobiia; order Vulcanimicrobiales; family Vulcanimicrobiaceae; genus Cybelea. The sequence goes on from CAVTMN010000015.1 coordinate 59,959, forward strand.
GTCCCTCCCGCGCGTGACTCAGGTAGCTGCGAAGGCCGACCAAAAACCAGAGGAAGAATGCCATGGCCGGAAAGGTCAGCCACGCGCCCAAGAGCAGCGAGAAGCGGTGCGAGTCGAGCGCTAAGGCGACGTCCGAGGCTCTGATGTGCGTCGACGGCATGCCGCCGTTGAGCAGCGTCGCCAGAATCAGAACGCCGACGTAGCATAGGACGGACCATCCCGCCGAGCGTTCCGCGTGAACGTTTTCCATAAGTGCTCTCTACGTCACACGCGCTCGAAAGCGATTCCTTCCAAAAATGCTTGCGCGGAGCGCTAAAGTCCGTAGTATTTGAACGCCGGCCACATCGCGGCCAGCGGCACGCGGGGCTGCGTGCAGAGATAGATCGGCAGCGGACCCTCGAGCATCCAGCGGTAGTCGTTACGGTAGACCGCAATCTGCCGGACGCTTCCGAACCAGTGGAGCAGCAGATAGTAGTCCGTGGCGCCGACGGCCAGCATCGACTTCCCGCTGTAGCCGCGGGTCCCCCAGAGATAGTAAGAATTATTCGGGCTGATGACCGTCGGCAGGCCGTAGCGTGGTCCGTAGTAGTTAAGGGCTCCGGCGTACGCGTAGCGATCGGCGAAGACGGCCGTGATCGCGCGCTGCCGCGGAGGCAGCGCCCAGTAGGCGCCGGCAACCATCTGCGTCATCGTCTTCCAGCCCAGCTGATCGGCGAACATCGGATTGATGAGGTGGCTCTTGCCGTCCGGAGGTGCGGGACGGCTCAGACCGATGGCGCGCTCGTAGGCCATGTACGCGGGCAGCGATAGCAACGGAATCGAGAGCGGAAACATCGGGAGCCCGGCGATGACGACGGCCGCGAGTATCGCCGGACTCAGCCAGCGCGGCCGCGTGCTCAGCGCTCGTTCGACGGCAACGGCACCGGCGGCGAATAACGCCGGATAGAGGCCTTGAATGTAGTAGCCGCGTCCGATCGTCAGGATCAGCATCCCCAAGAGTATCAGGTAAGTGACGGCCAAGAAGCGGTAGGCGCGCTGGCGCCAGAGCCAGATCAGCCCCCAAACCCAAAACAAAGCATAGAACGGGTTTTGATAGGCGAACTGCAAGCCGAACATATAGAGCGCGTTGACCCAGCGATTGGGCGATTCGTCGGCCATGCCGTTGCGCAACGCATGCCGGTTGAGTTGATCGTTGTGCAGCACTTCGAGCATCGGAAATCCGTGATTGATCTGCCACAGCGCGTTGGGCAGCACGAGGACGACCGTCAGTGCGACGCCCAGGAGCAGCCACCACGAGCGTAACAGCCGCGCATGTCCGGTAACGAGCAGCCCGATGGCCAGCGCGACGGCGCACGCCGCAATCGAGTACTTCGCGTAGAGCGCGAGCGTAACGACGAGTGCGATCGGCACGTAGTAGCGGAGGTCCTTCGTTTTGACCAGGCGGATGGTGAGGTAGAGCAGCACCGTCCAGGAGGCAGGTGAAAGAAACTCGGTCGAGAGTCCGTAGGCGATGCCGATCAGCCCGGGAGCGAAGAAGATCGTCAGAGCGGTGAGCGTTTGCGCGAACGCGCCGCCCCGCAGCTCTTTGGCGATCGCACAGCCGGTCAGCAGCGTTACGCCGCTGAGCAGGCCGGGGAAGAAGCGAAGGCCCCAAACCGGGTAACCCAGTGGGGCCGTTAGCCAGGTTACGATTGCGACCAGCGGCGGCTGATCGACGTAGCCCCACGCTAAATGCTTTGCGCAGTCGATAAAGTACAGCTCGTCGCGGTAGTAACCGAAGCGATGGGCGAGGGCGAGGTGCAGGATGACCGTCGCAAGCGCGAAGATGTACGCGCTTGGATAGAGTCTCATGCCGTGCGGGGAGTGTTGTGCGATCCCGCGAGCAGCAGCTGACTGATGCAGAGGCCGACGATGCCTGCTTCGGCGATCGATCCGAAGACGAAGCTTGCATCCCACCACGTGCCGCCGAAGAGCGGCACGGCGAAGGCAAAATATGCCGCAAAATACGCCGCCGGAACGACGAAGCCGAGAAGCCGGAAGGCATTGGGACGGCGCGCCGACGGCCGTAGCTTGGCAACCAGGAGATCGCCGAGCAACCCGGCTGCGAGGGAGGCGAGCACGACCAGAACGAGTTCGAGCAAATCGGTGGAGAGCTCGCCGCCGATCCAAAGTTTCACGCCGACGCACAAGATCGCGACGGCGCCGAAGTGCAGCCGCTTATTTACCGCGAGATACAACACGACGGCGGCAAGCAGCAAACTTTGCCAGATGACGATCGCGATCTCGAGTGCTTGGCGATAGTAGAGGAATACCGAAAGCGTAAACTGCTCGTTCTGGTGCGTGATCTGCGAGAGCGGATGATCGCGCATTAGCGCTTCGGGATAGAAGCCGTATTGCGTAACGAACTGAATGATCTCGAAGGCGAGCCCGAGCGAGATCAGCATCGGCAGTTGCGCCAGCAAGTTCGGCTCGTCGCGGCGCAGCAGCCCGCTGCGCACCGGCCCGGTAATCAAGAAGAAGAGTCCGGCGAGCAGAAAGAGATGCGGCGGGCTCAAAAGCAGATCGAGTTGATGCTCGAATCCGAAGACCGCGTGCCATACAAAGTCCATGGCGCCGCCGAGCAGCAATCCCGCGACGCCGAAGGCGCTTTGTATATATCCGGGCGGAAGCGCTTTCCAGAACGAACCGGTGCGCCGATAGTTCGGCGCGGCCTCGATCGCGAGCACGACCGCGGCGAAGACCGCGCCGCTGTACATCGTCATGTGCCACGGATTGAGGAACGACTCGACGGCGAGAAATAAGTGTTGATGCGCGTCGATGAAGAGTCCCGTAACGATCCATACGCCGGCAAGCGTGATGAGCCAGTCGAGACGGGTGGGCGTACCGGCCGGTTCGACGAGGTCGAATCGAGGAACGGAAGGCTCCGCTGCTTCCCGAGCGGAAAGCAAATCCATCAACTTCATCTATCGGCAGTCATCCTTCGACTCGGCTCGAAACCCTTTTCGCTACGCCTTATTAGCGTTGCTCGCGGCGTCGTGCGGTGCGCTCCTGTCCGCATGTTCGTCGCGGCCGGTAGCCGTTCCGTCGAATCTCGTCGTTTCGGAGCATCAGCCGCAAGCGATGCCGACGGCGCCCGTCGAGCTTCCCAACGCGCCGCCGCGGATCGTCGCGATGTGGTTCTCGACGCTCACCATCGAGCCGGGGACCTGGTTCGACGGCACGATCGTCGCCAGTACCAACGTCGCGTCGGTCGAGGTTCGTACCGCGGCATTTTCAATCAACAGCACGCACGTCGGCCCAGGTATTTATCGCTTCCACACGCACGTGCTGGAGCTTCCGCCGCTCTCGCGCCGGCATTGGTACGAGCTCTACATCATCGCTCGCAATACGCCGGGCGACCGTCAAGTCGAAGAAGCCCCGCTACGCGTCGAGTAGCGGCTCGTGCGTTAACGCAAGATCTCCACGAGCAAAACCTGCCAAGGAAGGCTCCATGGCCGGGCGCTTGGGCTAGACCCGTGATTTGGCCTTTGGTATAAGGTAGTGTAAAGAATCGTGAGCGCCCTACTCGCCGTATTACTCGCTATTCCCGTGATACTGATGTACCACCGGGTCGACGTGGCGTCCCCGGCCGACCACACCTCGCGGGCCCTGACCGTCTCGCCGTCGCAGTTCGAGGCCGAGCTCCGCTATCTCCACGCCCAGGGTCTGCGTACCATCGGAATAGACGAGCTCGAGCGCGACGTTGCCGAAGGCCGCAGGCCCGAACGCGCCGTGCTCATTACTTTTGACGACGGCTACGGCGACCAGTTCCGCTACGCGTTCCCGATTCTGCAGCGGTTCGGCGACCGGGCAATCTTCTTCGTCAATACTGGGAACGTCGGCAAGGCACACCACCTGACGTGGCGAGAGATCGACGTCATGCACCGGGCAGGCATGTCGATCGAATGTCACGGCGTCGATCACGTCGATCTTGCCCTGCTAAACGCGGCCGCCCAGCAGTACCAAATCGACGATTGCATCCGTTCGCTGCAAGGCCATCTGCACGATACGGTGCAGGCCTACGCCTATCCAAGCGGCGCCTTCGACGCGCAAACGATCTCCATCGAAGAGCGTGCCGGGCTGAGCTCTTGGCTTCACAACCGATCCCGCGTTTCGGACGCAACCCGATTCGCCGTACGAGCTGACGCGGTTGCGGGTCACCAGCGGTATGAGCGATGCGGGATTTGCCGCGCTGGTTTCATCGTACCTAGCGCACCCGGAGGCGCTTCCGTCTCGCTCCGTTGGCCCCTTTGAAGGCGTTGTGGGCGGCAAAGCCGGCCCCAAATAAAAAACGGCAGAAGCGCCGCGCCGTTCGGTTCCCCCAGACTCTGCTGCCTCGTTACGACGCGGCACCTCGTACCGTTTGTCCATCGTAAGAGGGGGGCATGAAGAAAGCCTGAAGGCCCGGCTGCCGCGACCCGGCGGCCGCTTGCAAGAGGAATCCCCTGGCTGGAGAACCTCCGGGCATGAATAGGCAATTTTCGTCATGGGGCTGCGCCGCGGCGTTTTCAGTCCTGGTCGCGGTTACCGCGTCGCTCGCCGTTACCACGGCGACGGCGCGAGCGACGGGAACGATCACGATCGTGCAGGCCGACGGCCACACCAACGTCTACGACGACGTTGAGATCAAGGTGATCCACAACGCGCTCTACATGACTTCGGCAGACGGGAAAGGCACGCTGGTGATTAATCGCGCGGCGTGCAATCAACAGGAAAAGATTCTCGTCTGCTACGTTACGAGTGCAACGCTCGTGCAGGCTGGGGAGACCAGTCCGCTCGATTTTCAACGCGGTACGCTCTACGTCAACTCGACCGACGACCCGCAAACTCTGGTACTCTCGACCACGAAGGTCGCGCCTCATAGCGTGCTTCTCTCGATGACCACCAAGAAGGGTACGTACGTCAACCTGTCCGGGCGTATCGATAAGGTGGTGAAGTAATGAAGTACTTTTGCGTAGTCATAGCGATTCTGCTGGCGTTGCAGCCGGCGACAGCTTCTGCCGGACGCGGTGGTGGTGGCGGCGGCGGAGGCGGCGGCCGCGGTGGTGGTGGCGGCGGCAGCCGCGGCGGAGGCGGCGGCGCGTCGTCGCGGCCGTCAGGTGGTGGCGGCGCTCGTCCTTCCGGTGGATCACGTCCTTCCGGTGGGTCACGGCCGTCCAGCGGCTCACGGCCTTCCGGTGGCGGGTCCTCGGGCTCAGGATTTAATCTCTCCAAAGATACGGCACGGCCGTCGCAACCGATGGCCGGTGGCGGCGGTGATCGAGGAACGCCAACCGCGGCAACGGTGTTGCCAACAACGGACCAAACCGCGGTTCGAGCGGTTCCATAAGCGGCAACAACGGCAACCGCGGTAACGGGAATAACGGCAACCGCGGTAACGGGAATAACGGCAACCGCGGTAACGGGAATAACGGCAACCGTGGCAATGGCAACAGCGGCAACAAAACAACGGCAACAAGAATAACGGCAACAAGAATAACGGCAACAAGAATAACGGCAACAAGAATAACGGCAACAAGAATAACGGCAACAAGAACAACGGCAACAACAACGGCAACAAGAACACGAACGTCAACAAGAACGTCAATAACAACGTCAACGTCAACCGGACGGCCATCAACAATCCGGTCTATGGCGGAGGCGGGGCCTGGGGTTGGAATGGCGGAAACGCGTGGTATCCCGCATCCGGCTATTGGGGCGGCGGATTCTGGGGTGCGATGGCGATCGGCGTTACGTCGGCTGCCGTGTATGGGTCAATCGTAGGCTCTAATGGGACTACCTACAACTCGTATCACGTCGAGCCGAACACGCCGGGATCCACATTTCTATCTAACTACCAGCTCGTACAGGTCGAGTGTGGAGGGTCGAATCAAGTAGTGGTCTATGGTCCGCAAAACAGCGTCATCTGCGCGAGCCCCAACAACCTGGTTGGAGCGGGCAACTACCAGCTGGATTCTCAGACGCTCTCGCTCACGCCGATGTGACGTCGCGCTCGGCCGCCGCGTTCGTCGCCGCGCTGTCGGCGCTGGCGGCGTGTTCGAGCGGAGTAATCGACGGCGTCGCGCCCTCGCCGGCTCAACCGGCAGCACACGGCGCCGTTTCCGTTCGGAGCGTCTCTGCGGCCTACGATTTCCTGCACGTGATGATGGACAAGTACGCCAAGGGCTCCGCGAGACGCCTCGTTCAAAGCTTCGACGGGGGTCCTCTGGAGAAGTTCACCGATGCGGTAACCTACGATGACGCGACCTTCGTAGATGCCATGCTTATTTCGGGAACCCCGAGCGACGTTACGCGAGCCAGGGTTGTGGGCAGCGCATTTCTATACGTGCAAGCCAACGATCCGGCCGGCGACGGACGTTTGCGCGCATCTTACGCACCTAAGCCGCTCCGAGCGCCACGCGACGTCGTCATCAGAGATGGCAGCACCGACGCCGGTAACATGGCCTGGACCGGCCAAGCATTTGTGCAACTCTATGCTGCGACGTCCGACCGTTCGTATCTCAACGGCGCGGTCGCCGTCGCGCAGTGGCTGCAGACGAACACGTTCGATACTCGAGGTAGCGGCGGTTTCACCGGCGGGTATACGGCAAGAGACGCGAAGATCGAGTGGAAATCGACAGAGCATAACATTGACCTTTACGCTTTCTTTACGATGCTGGCGACGGAATCGGGCAACAGTCAGTGGAGCGAAAACGCCGCTTGGGCCAAGCAGTTCGTGGCGTCGATGTGGAATGCGCGCGAGGGCCGCTTCTACGTCGGTACCGGCAACGACGGCGTTACGCCCAACCGAACGTTCAAGCCCGAGGACGTCAACTCGTGGAGTTACCTGGCGTTTGAGAATCCGGCGTGGGCGGCAGCCCCGAGCTGGGATTTCGAGCATCTCAACGTTAGGCGGGGCCGCTTTGCAGGCGTAAGCTTCTGCAGCGGCGACCGCTCCGGGGTTTGGTTCGAGGGAACGGCACATCTTGCCGGCGCCCTGGAGCTGCGGGGCGCGTCGGGCGACGCATCGCGGGCGCAGGCCTATCTCGGCGACATCGAGTACGCGCAGGCCAATGGACCAAACGGCGACGGCCGCGGCATTATCGCGGCATCGAAAGCGTTGAGCGATTGCGACGGCTCGAAGTACTTTCCTTCGCTGCACGTCGGCGCTACGGCATGGTACCTCCTCGCAGCAGCCGGCGCCAACCCATTCGTCCTGCTGCAGCCGCCGCGACCAAGATAAGATGAATGACGCGATATTCGAAGTGCGGCGTGCCGGCTATGAAATCAGCACCGATCCGGCGCGCCTCGATCTCGACCGAGTCGAAGCGCTGATACGCACGAGCTACTGGGCGGCGGACCGCACGCGCGCGAGCACGGAAGTCTCGTTGCGCAGCTCCCGCTGTTTTGGTCTCTACGATGCGTCGAACGGGCGACAGATCGGATTGACACGCGTAGTAACGGACTATGCGACCTTCGCTTGGGTCTGCGACGTCATCGTCGACGAGGAATATCGCGGCAACGGTCTCGGCATTTGGATGATGGAGACGGTGCTTGCCGATCCACAGCTCCGCAGAGTGCGGCGCTGGACCCTGGCGACGCGTAACGCGCACCGGCTCTACGCGCGCATTGGTTTCATCCCGCTGGCCAAACCCGGCAACTGGATGGAGATTCGCTCTCGCCCCTGAGGGGCGCACTCCACAATGCCATACAGGTGGCACGCGACCCCCCTAACCTGGCGCCATGCGCGGGGAACGTTACTGTGTGATCGACGTGGAGACCACCGGCTTCAGTCCGGTGGCCGATCGCGTCGTCGAGATTGGTTGCGCTGAAGTTGAGGACGATCAGATCGTCGCGCGCTGGAGTACGCTGGTAAACCCCGGCCGCGCCATTCCGGCCGAGGCGACCGCAGTTCACGGCATCACCGACGCGATGGTCTCCCGCGCGCCGAGCCTCAAGTCGGCGCTCAAGTACGCGCGACGGCTCTGCCGCGGCCGCATCGTCGCGGCGCACAGTGCGCGATTCGATCTATCTTTCGTCGGTCCGTGGGTAGCGGCCGAGGCACTCTGCACGATGCGCCTGGCGCGTACCCTCTTCCCCGAAGCGCCGAACCATAAGAATCAAACGCTCCGGCAGTTTCTAGAGATCGACGATCGAGCCGGTGAATCGTTCTCCGTTCATCGAGCGCTGGGCGACGCGATGGTAACGGCGCATATCCTCATCGCCTGTCGCAGCCGGTTCGCGGCTACGCGCGGCGGGAAACCCTGGAAGAAGTTCGTCAAAGAGCACGCCCTGGTGGTGCGCTGCGGCCAAAGCTAGCGGACAGGAGACGCAGCCATCGTAAAGGAGGGAGATGGCCCGCAGTCCGATCGGAGTCTTCGCGCAACGCATTGCGGCGCAGGTCGAGGAACGGAGAGCGAGTCGCGACGACCCCGGGCGCCGCGACTTTCTTGCCGGAATTGCGGCGTCGCTCGCGCTGGCGGGGTGTGCGACCCCCGCGGGTCTATGCTCTCGCCGGTAGCACCGGCAGGTAGATCTGGCAGCCGATCGCGTGTCGTCATCGTCGGCGCCGGCGTCGCGGGAATCACGTGCGCCTACCGGCTCCACCAGGCCGGTCTGGACTGCAACGTTTACGAAGCCAACACGCGCGCCGGCGGCCGCACTTGGACGCTTCGCGGATTTTTCGACGACGATCAGATTACCGAACACGGCGGCCAGCTGATCGCCTCGACGCACCATCACGTGCGTCGGCTCGCCGCCGAACTCGGCTTGCATTTGATCGATCTCAACGCGCTCTATCCCAAAGACGCGCGCGACACCTACATGATTTCCGGGCAGCGTTACAGCGTGCGCGAAGCCGTCGAGGATTACGACCGGTGGGTCTACGGGCCGCTAGGGCGCGCGGCGCGCGCGGCCGGCTATCCGACGACGTTCTTTCGACACACGGCCGAAGGCGTGCGGCTCGATCTCACGAGCGTCGACGCGTGGCTCGATAAAAACGTGCCGGGCGGCTCGCGCTCGAAGATCGGTACGCTGCTGCGGCTGGCCTGCTTGAGCGAGTACGGCGGCGAGACGAGCGATCAGAGCGCCCTCAACCTAATCTTTCTGCTGTCGGGAATGCGCCGTGGAGTCCTCAATCTCTCGGGAACCGGCGAGGACGACCGCTACACTATCGACGGCGGGAACGACCGGTTGGTCGCGCGCATGATCGCCGCCCTTCCGAGCGAAACGGTGAATCTCGGGACGTCGTTGGAAGCACTGGCGCGCCGGGCCGACGGCTCGTACGAGTGTACCTTCGCCGCGAACGGTACGAGCAAAACCGTGCGCGCCGACGTCGTGGTGCTCTCGATTCCGTTTACCGTGTTACGGCTCGTTGACTGCAGGCGAGCCGGCTTCTCGGACCGCAAACGGCGAGCGATTGCCGATCTCGATCTCGGATCGAACGCCAAAGTCCACTTACAGTTCGATAAGAGCTATTGGTTCGAAGAACGGTACAGCGGAACGGCTTACGCCGACGCAGCCTTTCAGGATGCTTGGGACATCAGCATCGGTCAGCGCGGCAAAGCCGGGATGCTGGTATGCTTTCCCGGCGGATCGCAAGGCGCACGCTATCACGGAAAGGTTCACGGCGTCGCGCCGCCCGATACCGTCAGGGAGTATCTAGCCGCGCTCGAGCCGGTCCTTCCCGGCGCGCAGCACGCGTTTAACGGGCGTGCCTATCAGGACTTCTGGATCGGCAGCCCGTTTACGCGCGGCGCATACTCCTACTATAAACTGGGACAGTACACCACGCTGGCGGGCGTCGAAAGCCGTCCGGAAGGCGACGTGCACTTTTGCGGCGAGCAGACGTCCTACAACTGGCAAGGCTACATCAACGGAGCGGTTCAGAGCGGAGAACGGGCGGCGCGAGAGGTTCTCGCAAGTCGTTCCATCTGACGGCCCGTTCGTCGAACGCGCAGAGCAAATTTCACTAAGGCCATCTGCTCGGCGGTATGGCAGCGAATGTCGAGCAGCCGCGGACTGCACACCAGCACGCTAACGGCGCGCGCGCGAGAGATGGCCACGTTGAATCGGTTACGGTCGAAGAGAAAACCCATATTGCGCGGCAGGTCTTCGCCGCTCGAGGTCGCCATCGAATAGAACACGACGGCGGCTTCCTGTCCTTGAAATTTGTCGACCGTGCCGACTCGTACGTCGAGTTCGGCTTCGCGCAGCTTGCGTAGAATCAGGCGGCGCTGTGCGTTGTACGGCGTGACCACAATGATGTCTCGGTCGCTAACGTCGCGCTGCACGCCCATCCAGTCGGGCGGCCACGAATCGGTGACGCGGCCGCTCGCGCGAAGCGCGGCGATCTGCGCCACGACGTATTCGGCCTCTTGCTCGGAACTGGCGCCGTTGCCGGCGTGATCGATGGAAGCGAAGTACAGACCGGCACGCGTATCGCCGGCGACGTCGACGCGATGGAGATCCGTGCCGGCCGAAGCGTGGAGGCGGCCGTCGTACATCGCCGCGGAAACAAAGCAACAGATCTCCGGTTGCATGCGATACGACGTGTCGAGGAAGATGCCACGATCGGGTGGGACGGTGTGGCGGTCGCCGAGCAGATGCCGGAGCACGGAGTCGCCGGCGTGCAACGGCTGACGTCCTTGGCCGACCTGTGCCAGCTGCAAGGGGTCGCCGAGTAGCACGACGTTGCGCGCGCAAGGTGAGATGGCGAGCGCATCGGCAAGCGCGACTTGCCCCGCCTCGTCGATGAAGAGATAGTCGAACGCACCGATTAGCTCTTTGCGCGCAAAAAGCCACGACGTGCCGCCGGCCAACAGATATTCGGTGCCGGCGAAAGCCCCGTTGTCGTCTACCGAAAGGATGCACGGATCGATTAATGGCGAGATATACTCCGACTCATCGCCGCTATGCTTGTACAGGCCGCGGAATCTACGACCGCGGCCTTCCATGCTCGTTTCAACTTTACGGAGCAGGTTTTGGATGGCGGTATGGCTCATGCTGCTGACCGCAACGCGTTGTCCGCGCTCGAGCAAATCGCAGATGACCTCCGATGCGATCGTGCTTTTTCCGCTGCCGGGCGGTCCTTGAACGAACAAATAGCTGCCGTCCAAACTAGAAGCCACGTTGGAGACGCTTGGCGCGTCGACGGCAGTAGGCTGCAATATGCTCATCCCGAAAGCGCGCGGATCCGCATTGGAGAGCAGATCGAATGTTGCCGGGTGAGCGTCGCGCAGAGAACCGTCGAGTAACGCCGTCGCGATGCGCTCCAACGCGCCGCGCTGCTCGGGCGATCCAAACGGTCTGCGCGGGATGAGTTCGGCAATTGCGCGAGCCTGATCCAGCGAGATTGTCGACTTGATTTTTAACTCGTTGGCATTGTCGTTCACGTTCACCAGCGTGACCGCTCGCCGCGTGCGCGGGTCCTCGGCCGAACCCGGCTCCATTTTATGCTGCTGATCGGGGTACGAATAGGTATAGATAAAGCTGCGCCCGATATTTTCGATGGGCGCGTCTTCGCGTAAGCGGAGTCCGCCCAAGGCCGCTCGGTCGAATTCGATCAACTCATCGATGCTCTCGATGCGATCGAAATACTCCCACCATGCGGGGCGTTCTTCGCGCCGATGATAGGCGAGCAGCGCGCCCATCAGGTAGCGCGTGCGCGCCGCGGGCGGCATCATTTCGTACTCGTGCTCGGTCTGAGGCAGGAGTACCGGAAGCAGCGCCCGCTCGAGGTGGCTGCGCCGCGCTTCTTCCCGGTCGTCCTGGCGCTGTTTTTGGCACTTCTTGCACGATTCGACGAACTCGGTATGGCATGGTTCGTTCGGCGTTTTCACCGGACGCCATGGGATTTCAACGCCAAACTTCGCGGCGGCTTCGGCGCGCCGCGCCAGCAGCCACACGCGTAGCAAATAGGTCGACCGGCAATCGTCGCGGTTGTAGGCTTCGATGTCGTCGAGAAGCTTTGGATCGGGCTCGATCAACCAGCGCTCGAACATCAGGATCGAGTCGTCGCCTTTCTTCGTTTCCGTTTGGCGCTCTAGCCGATAGAACCGCTCGAAGTTCTTGAGACCGTATTTCTCTTCCGAGATCGCCAGCGCTTGACGCACGACGGTAAAAAGATCGACCAGCACCTCCCCGCGCAGGATGTTATCGACCTCCTCTTCGCGCGTGCCGTGCTCTTGCGCCAGCCGCCGCAACGCCGACTTCTCGTAGCTGGCATAGTGGTACACGTGCATTGCGGGAAACTTACGCCGGCGCTCGGTGATAAAGTCCACGGCCTGCTCGAACGCGCGCTTCTCGGCGGCGCGGTCCTCGCTGCCCCAGAACGCGCCGATACGGCTCCTCGTCGTCGGGCATCCAGAAGCCGAAGAGGTATTCGAGTCCACGGCCCGGCTCGTATAACGGGTCGCCTTCCATGTCGAAGAAAACGTCGCCGGCGGCCGGTGCGGGAAGAGGTGCGAAGCCCAGTGCGGGCTCGATTCGGCAGCAACTCGTAGCTCGGCCCGGGCTCTTGACTGGCGCGAGCTTGCAGCGAGGCCTGGCGCCGCAGTTTAGTAAAGGTCTCGGCGCTCATCCCGAGCGGCCGTTGCGAATCGTTAGCTTGCGCGAGCTCACTGAGGCGCGCGATGCCTGCCGTTTGCAGCTTGGCGATCTGATCGTTGCGCATCCAGGCGACGAAGCTCAGGTGATCGTCGGCTCGCCGCTGCGCTTCGCAGGCAGGGTCCCAGGCACAGTACTTGCAGTGCGAGACTTTGAGCGGATATTGACGGCGCGCTGCTCGATGCTCGTCGAGGGTCGCCTCGGAGACGTAACGAAGAAAGGCCCGTTAAGATGGCGATAGTACGAGATGTAGTCGCTGAGGCCGGAAGCGCTTCTTCCTCGCCGTTCCCAGGACAACGTAGCCGTAGCGCGGCGGACACCCTGAAGTCGCTCGACGATGCTCGCTGTAGTTGCAGAGCTGAACCAAGAAGTATAGCCCTTGGTCGCAGCGCGAGCTTGGTGTCGACGAACTTCGTAGCTCGTAATCGCCCAGCATCGGCGATGCAACGGGGAACGCCGCAGAAAGTCGGCGCGCCGGAGAAACGTTCCATCGAAGAAGGTCGCCTGATAGATGACGCGCGCGCCGCGGCGCATCGCGTCGAGTGTCGCGGCCTCCGCCTCGCGGTAGCTTTCCGCTCCCGCTTCCGAGCGTCCGAACTCGACCAGTTCGGCTTGGTGCTCGTTCCGAAGCCGTTCCAGATGGTCGCGCTGTGCTCCTCACCCTGCGCGAACGAGAGCCGCTGGTCGTCTTTGGTTTCGGCTCGACGAGCAAATGGCGCGCAACGAGCGCATCCAGCTCGGTAAGACGCCGGCACTCGAGATAGTCGTTGAGATCGCTCGCGCGGCGTATCACGAACCGCCCGTCGAGGAGCTGCACTCGCCGGGGATTCGCGGCGCGCTACTTACAATCCGGTCCGCGCGTCCACCAAGTGCCGCCGGATAGTAGACGCCGGCGCCTTCGCCCCAAATCACGTGGCTGCAGCCCTGCGCGTTGACCGAGAGACCAAGGTAGTCCCCGAGGGAAAGGCGTACCCCGTTACGCTCTTGTACGGCGCACCCACGGCGGCGTTGGCAGAGCCGTACCGGCGAGCTCCACGTGACACCGCCGTCGCTGCTTTGTGCGTACCACGTGTTCCACGACTTCGGTCCGAAGCGATCGTCTTGCCAAACCAGACGGAAATCGCCGGCTTGCGGTCCGGCTACCATCGCCGGGCTGGTGCTGTTGCCTTCGCTCGCGATAGTCTGCGGTGAACTCCACGTCGTTCCATCGCGCGAACGCGTAACGAAGAGTTGGTTCGGACCTTGGGGTACGCGATTCTGCGCATAGACGAATACGTACGCTCCCGCCGAATGGGCGGAACGGCATCCTGAGCGGTGTAGAAGTCGGGATAGCAGTTTTTGCCGTGGCACGGTGCGCCCTCGTGACTGACGACGAACTGAATCG
>CAVTMN010000016.1:0-77022 GCA_963735845.1 Vulcanimicrobiota bacterium
TGATGGATATTCCGAATTCGGTGTGAAGGCCTAACGCGCGGTTAGGCCGTCAGGTCTTTGAACTGCGTGTGATAAAGACGTGAGTAGAGGCCGCCGCGGGCCAGCAACGTAGCGTGGCGGCCGGACTCCGACGATCCGGCCTTCGTCGACGACGAAGATGACGTCGGCGGCCAGCATCGTCGAGAGACGATGGGCGATCACCAGGCTGGTGCGGCCGCGCATCGCCACTTCGAGCGCTTTCTGAATCGCCGCTTCGTTTTCGTAATCGAGCGAGCTCGTCGCTTCGTCGAGGATGAGAATCCGCGGATCTTTGAGCAGCACCCGCGCGATGGCCAGTCGCTGACGCTCTCCGCCCGAGAGTTTGTGCCCGCGCTCGCCAACGACGGTATCGTAACCTGGCGGGCAGCGCGGCGATAAAATCGGCGATGTTTGCGGCGCGCGCCGCGGCCTGGAGTTCGGCGTCGGTCGCGTCGGGCTTGCCGTAGCGCAGATTGTTGGCGATGGTGTCGTGGAAGAGGTAGGTCTCCTGCGTGACGATGCCGATGTCGCGGCGCAGCGATTCCAGCGTCACCGTACGCACGTCGTGACCGTCGACGAGCACGCGCCCCTGCTGCGGATCGTAGAAGCGTGGAACTAAACCGGTGATCGTCGTTTTGCCCGCGCCCGACGGCCCGACGAATGCGGCCACTTCGCCGGGGCGAACTTCGAGGAGATGCCGCGCAGCACTTCGCGCGAGGCGTCGTAACCAAAGACGACGTCTTCGAATCGAATGTCGCCGCTCACACCCGGCAACGCGGTAGCTCCGGGCGGATCGTACTCCTCCGGCGTCATGTCGAGGTAGTCGAAGATGCGCTCGAAGACCGCCAGCGCGCTGACGATCTGCACCTGAATGCCCGCGAGCGCTGCGGCCGGCCCGTAAAGCCGGCCTTGAATGAATCGAAACGAACGCGACGATGACGCCGACTTGCAGTCCCGCGGCGATCGCCATCCAGCCGCCGCCGAACCAGACGATTGCCGGCCCGACCACGACCATCGCCGTCACCGATGCTAAGAACCAGCGCCCGACCATCGCCAGGTTGATCTCGAGCTGCATCAGGTTCGTGCCGACGCGATAGAAGCGCGCTCGCTCGTAAGCCTCGCGCGCGAACGACTTGATCAGAGTGATTCCGGAGATCGAGAGCGTCTCTTGAGTGATGGATTCGATCTCGTCGCGCTTCTCGCGCGTGCGCTTGCGGATCTGGTACATCCGCCGCCCGACCGGGCCGAGCGGGAAGACCATGAGCGGGACGATGATGACCGAGAGCAGCGCCAGCCGCCAGTTCCAAACGAACATGGCGACGACCGTCGTGGCGATCAAAACGAAGTTGGTGACGATCGATGTGAGCGTGCCGGTGACCACGTTGTCGACGTTGTCGACGTCGTTGCTGACGCGGTTCATGATCTCGCCGGTCTTGGTGCCGGTGAAGAACTGCAACGGCATGCGGTGGAGATGCGCGACCAGGTTCGTCCGGATATCGCGCATGATTCCCTCGCCCACCACCGAGTTGAGATAGCCCTGCACCACGCCGACGCCGGCAGTAAGCAAGGCCGAGGCGAGGATGATGCCGACGTCTATTCCGAGCTCGGTCAGGTTGCGGTTGGGAATCGTCGAGTCAATGATGTGCGCGGTGATGAAGCCGGGCACGAGTCCGAGCGCGGCCACGACGACGATGCAGACGAGCACCGTTGCCTGCTGCCGCCAATAGGGAGCGAACAGCGCGCCGAGCCGTTTCCAGTCGACGCGCTGCTTGACTTTAGGTGTCTCGGGCTGATAGATGTTCGACCACATCAGCCCGTGGCCGGCCATCATCGCGTGCTAGTGCGGTACGGTTACCTGATGGAAGGAGACCTTATTGCCCTCGCCATCGACGAACGACGTTATCTTGCAGACCGGCGTCGCATACGGATCCTCCACTTCGACGCCTTTCGCGCGCAGATCGGCGACGGACTTATCGATGTCCTCGACTTCGAAGACCACGCCGGACGCGCTGCCCGGCTCGCGATCGGCCCACCCCTGCCAGAGCACGCTGAACGTGCCGCTGCCGATGTTGGCCTCGTTATATTTCTCTACGCCGTCCTCTTCGTACGGCCCCGAGAACTTGAGTCCGAGGTTATCCTCGTACCATTTGCGCAGACCGGCGACGTCCTTGGCCGGGTAAGCGGTAAATGCAATCTCTTTAATCATGTCACTCCATGCGTTGTGAGGGTTTGGGGTGCTCCGGTAAACCGCTAAAGGGTGCTTGGGGTTGCTGTCCACGTTGTTGCTGTCGCCCTTCGATCAGGCTGCAGGGTGACCAAAAATCGGGGTTACGCTTTGCCGTTGCGGAGGGATGCGAGCTCTTTGAAGAGCTTGGTTTCTTTATCGGAGAGGTTCGTCGGCAGTTGGCCGATGAGGCGCACGTATTGGTCGCCCGTGCCTTTGCCTTTGACGCGCGGCATGCCGCGGCCGGAGAGGCGCAGCAGGCGATTGTTCTGCGTTCCGGCGGGAATCGTCATCGCCACCTGACCGCTGAGCGTCGGCACGTTGACTTCGCCGCCGAGCGCCAAATCGTAAATGCTTACCGGGAGGTCGACGTAGAGATCGTCGCCCTTGCGTTTGTAGGTCGGGTCGTCGTGCAGTTTAACGATGAGGTAGAGATCGCCGTTCGGGCCGCCGCTGATTCCGGCACCGCCTTGACCGGCGAGACGAATGCGCTGCCCGTCGCCGATGCCCTTAGGAATCGTGACCTCGAAGCGTCTGTGAATGAGCACGTGTCCGGTTCCGTGACACTGCGAGCAGAGGCGCCCGCTTTCGGTGCCGGTTCCGTGACAGCGCGGACACACGTCTTCGATCTGCAGCGAAACCGATTTGGAGCCGCCGTCATAGACGTCGCGTAGGCCCAAGTCGATCGTCGTTTCGAGATCTTGTCCGCGCCGCGCGAAACCGGGCGACTGCGCCGTCGGCCGCCGCCCGATTCCCGAGAAGAACATGTCGAAGAAGTCCGAGAAGCCGCTCGGGCCACCCGGAGCGCCAGCACCGCCCTCGCCGAAGTCGAACTCGAAGTCTTGACCGTTGACGTTGGTGCGGTAGCGTCGTTGCTGCTCGGCCTGTTGCGCGGCTTGCTGCCAGTTGGGACCGAGCACGTCGTACTTTTTGCGCTTCTCCGGATCGCCCAATACTTCGTAGGCCTCGGAAAGTTCTTTGAACTTTTCCTCGGCCTCTTTGGGATTCTTCGGATTAGCGTCGGGATGCCACTTGCGCGCTAGCTTGCGATAGGCGGACTTGATGTCTTTCTGGGCAGCGCTCTTTGGAACGCCCAAGATGGCATAGTAGTCCTTGAAGTTCATTCGTCGGAGTTTTTGGCGACGATGACCTTCGCCGGTCGCAGCAGCTCGTCGCCGAGCATGTAGCCCTTCTGAGCGACTTCGACGACGGTATCTTCGGCCGTGCCGTTGGATGCCATCGTGCCGACCGCTTCGGCGACGCGCGGATCGAACGGAGCGCCCTTTACGTCGATGGGCTTCACGCCCTCGCCGGCGAGCACTGCTTCAAAACCGCGCAGCGTCTGTTCGACGCCGCCGCGCAGCGTGTCGCCGCCGGCATTGGATTCCACCGCGCGCTCGAGATTATCGAGCACCGGAAGAAACCGCTCCAGCAGCATCCGCCGCCGCGAGGCGACCATCGACTCGATGTCGCGTTGCGTGCGTTTGCGGTAGTTGTCGAAGTCGGCTACGGCAAGCAGAAACTTGCCGTAGTTCTCGTCGGCTCGAGCGTTAGCCGCGGCGAGCTGCTCCTCGAGGGAGGGCTCGGCCGCGGCCGTCTCTTCTATGATGGCCTCGCCGGCCTCGGTTCTTAGTACCGATTGATCGTCAAACATTGACGCATCGTCTCCGAGTTACTTGGCTTCCTTGAACTCGGCGTCGATGACGTCTTCGCCGGCCGGGCCTGCGCTTGCGCCGTTACCCGCAGCGGCTCCGTCGCCCGCGCCCGCACCGGCGCCGGCATCCGAAGGTTCGCCTTGCGGAGCGGAGGCTTTATAGAGCACCTCGGCCATCTTATAGCTGGCCTGCTGCAGTTTCTCGATCGCGGGACGGATTTCGGCAATCGTGCCGTTCTCGCTGACGCGCTTGAGCTCCGAGAGCGCGCTCTCGACCTCGCCGCGCGCGGTTACGTCGAGCTTATCGCCGACTTCCTTGAGCGACTTCTCGGTCGAGTAGATCAGGCTCGACGCGTTGTTGCGGACTTCCGCTTCTTCGCGCTTTGTTTTATCGGCTTCGGACTGTGCTTCGGCGTCGCGGACCATGCGATCGACTTCCTCTTTGTTGAGGTTGGTCGAAGCGGTGATCGTAATCGCCTGCTCCTTGCCGGTGCCAAGATCCTTGGCGCCGACGTTGACGATGCCGTTGGCGTCGATGTTGAACGTCACTTCGACCTGCGGCACGCCGCGCGGCGCCGGCGGAATGCCTTCGAGCCGGAAACGTCCGAGCGTCTTATTATCGCCCGCCATCGGACGTTCGCCTTGCAGCACGTGAATGTCGACCGACGTTTGACCGTCTTCGGCCGTGGTGAAGATCTGCGACTTCTTGGTCGGAATGGTCGTGTTGCGCTCGATGAGCTTGGTCATCACGCCGCCGAGGGTCTCGAGACCCAACGACAGCGGGGTTACGTCGAGCAGGACGACGTCGCGGACTTCGCCGGCCAGCACGCCGGCCTGAATCGCCGCACCGATCGCGACGACTTCGTCGGGATTAACGGTGAGGTTCGGCTCCTTGCCGGTGAGCTTGCGGACGAGTTCCTGAATGACCGGCATGCGCGTCGCGCCGCCGACCATGATGACTTCGTCGATCTTCGAGATGTCGAGCTTGGCGTCGGCGATCGCGTTACGGAAGGGCGCGATGCAGCGATCGGTGAGATCGCTGGTCAGCTCTTCGAACTTAGCACGCGTCAGCGTGAAGTCGAGGTGCTTGGGACCTTCCTGATCGGCCGTGATGAACGGCAAGTTGATGCTCGTCTGCACGACCGACGAAAGCTCGATCTTGGCTTTTTCGGCCGCTTCGGTGAGACGCTGCATCGCCTGCTTGTCTTTGCTCAGGTCGATGCCTTGATCGCGGCGGAACTGATCGACGAGCCAGTCGACGATGCGTTGGTCGTAATCGTCGCCGCCCAGACGCGTGTCGCCGTTGGTCGCTTTGACTTCGAAGACGCCGTCGCCGACCTCGAGGATCGAAACGTCGTACGTTCCGCCGCCGAGATCCCAGACGAGGATCGTCTCGTTGCCCTTCTTTTCGAGACCGTAGGCGAGCGCCGCCGCCGTCGGCTCGTTGATGATGCGCAAAACTTCGAGTCCGGCGATCTTACCGGCATCCTTCGTTGCTTGGCGCTGTGAATCGTTGAAATAGGCGGGCACGGTGATGACCGCTTTGGTCACGCGCTCGCCGAGATAGTTGCTCGCGTCGTTGACGAGCTTTTGCAGAATCATCGCCGAGATCTCTTGCGGCGTGTAATCCTTGCCGTCGATCTTGACGTGATAGTCGCCTTCGCCCATGTGACGCTTGATCGAACTGATCGTGCGATCCGGATTGGTGATCGACTGACGCTTTGCCAGCTGTCCGACGAGCCGTTCTCCGGTTTTGGTGAACGCGACGACCGAAGGCGTCGTACGCGAGCCTTCGGCGTTGGGAATAACTACGGGCGAAGTGCCCTCCATTACGGCGACGACCGAGTTGGTCGTGCCGAGGTCGATGCCGACCGTCTTTGCCATGATTCAATACCTCGTTCAATTATTTACCGACCGTCCTGGACCAGCTAAACCGTCTCGTCGTGCCGGGGCGAGGAACCATGCAACGAGGACGGCGGCGCCTTGCCGCTTACGAACGAATCGGATGGTGGGTACCGCTTATCATACACGATACGCGGCAGTAGTTGTTTCGCTACCTATAACTAAGGAAGGAGGGCCGCTGGTTGCAGGGCCCTCCTGGTCTGCTTACGGCTGCTGTTCGGGGTCTTGGGGTTGCTGCTGCTGCGGCTGCTGTGGCTGCTGCTGCTGGGGCTGACGCACCGAGACCGGCTGCTCGGCCGGAGTCTCGCCGAGCTTGATGGCCACGATCTTTTTCATGCCCTGAGACCAGACGTTAAGCCGGATCGTGTCCCCCGGCTTCTTGGAGCCGATGTAGTTGTGGAGATCCTTGACCGACGTGAAGCCGTGGCCGTCGACCTCGAGGATCACGTCGCCCGGCTGGATGCCGGCCTGGTCGGCCGGGGAGCCGGAGAAGACCTGCTGCACGGCCACGCCGTTGCTGCCGTTGTAGCCGATCTGGTTCTTGACGCCCGCGCTCAGCTCGGCCATGTAGATACCCAGGAAGCCGGTATCGGTGCCCTGGTGCACGCCCGGGTTCTTCTGGAGCGAGGCGACGACTTTGCGGACCGTGTTCGACGGAATGGCGAAGCCGATTCCCTGCGCGTAGGCCGACTTGACGGTGGACTGGTTCATGCCGATGACCTGGCCGTCGATGTCGATGAGCGGACCGCCGGAGTTGCCGGGGTTGATCGGAGCCGAGGTCTGAAGAAGACCCTTGAAGTCAATCTGCGTGCCGGTTTCGGTTGAGATCGGCTCGGAGCGGTTGAATGCCGAGACGACGCCGACGGTTACGGTTTGCTGCAGTTGAAGCGGCTCGCCGATTGCGATCGCCCACTGTCCTTGCTCGAGCCGGGTCGAGTCGGCGAACTGCAGCGGCGGCGGCAGCTTCGAATAGTTATCGACTTTGAGAAGTCCGACGTCGGCGGCGATGTTGTAGGCGACGACGTGCGCCGGCACGTGATCGCCGTTGGGGAAGACGACGGTCAGCTTCGTCACCTTGCCGCCGGCCGGCGGCTGCAGCACGTGCGCGTTGGTAACGATGTCACCGCTCGAATCAATGACGAAGCCCGAGCCGGAGGCTTCGCCGTGGTACGGCTGGACGATGCCGGGGCCTTGTCCGCCGAAGAACTGTTGGAAGAAGGGATCGGCCGGAATAACTTGCTGGCCGTTGACCTGCTCGGTGATCGCGACCACCGACGACTTGGTCCGCTTGACGGCGCTGATGATGCGGTCCTGATCGCTGACGCCGCTGAGCGGCACCGCGGCGACGGCGGGCGGCGTGCTGCCCGGACCGGTGGCGCCGCCCATATGACTGCTCGCATAGAGCATCATAAGGAAGCTGCCGATAACGGCGCCCACCAAACCGACGATCAGCGTGGGCACGACGCGATTGTTCAACATGTTCAAATTTTTGTTCCGTAAGCTGGCGATCGTTTGTTTTTCTACCAGCCCTCTACCCGGGTTCCGGGCAAAATGTTACTAGGGCAGTCGGGCGCACTTCGCCGCTGCCTCGGAGGCGTCCGCCGCCCCGCGCCAGGGCGACGGCTCCTCCGGCCAGAGCGCGTCGGGGAGCTGGCGGCGCAGCGCCTCGCGCACGCACTCCAGGCGCTCATCCCGCAGCTGGAAGAGGCGCATCTGGATGAGGAGCCGCGCACGGCGCATGGCTCGGCGCGAGAAAAGCTCCTCGGGAGCTAGGGCGGCGCCGGCGGCCGGGCTGGGCGCAGTGGGTGGGTAGTCGCCGCGGGTGCCGGGGAGGCCGGCCCGGCGGCGATTAGCGCGGCAAGCAGCGGTGCGTAGGTCATTTTGTCGTTCCTCCGCCAGCGCAATTCACCGGGTCGGCGCGGGGGAGCAAGGACGGGGAGCATAAGGACCGCGAGGTGAGCACGGACACTTTGACCGTAGCCCCCCCTCCATCGCAGCCCTACGTCCGCATCGTTCCGCTGGGCGGCTGCGGCGAGATCGGGCGCAATATGACGGTCATCGAGACCAACGACGACATGGTCGTGGTGGACTGCGGGCTGATGTTCCCCGACGACGAGATGTATGGCGTCGATATCGTCATCAACGACTTCACCTACGTGCGCGAGCGGGCGGACAAGCTGCGCGCTGTGCTGGTGACGCACGGGCACGAAGACCACATCGGCGGCATTCCGTACTTCTCGAAAGAGTTTCCGTCGGTATCCGATCGTGGCGACGCCGCTGACGCATCGCGTTGATCAAAGCGAAGTCGCGCGAGCAGCACAGCGCCGAGACCGAGTTCACGCAGGTGCAGCCCGGCGCGCGCGTGCGCTACGGGGAGATCGAGGCGGAGTTCGTGCACGTCAACCACTCCGTCGCCGGAGCCTGCGCGCTGGCGATCCGTACGCCGGTCGGCACGATCTTTCATACCGGCGACTTCAAGTTCGATCAGACCCCGATCGACGGCAAGCCGGCCGACTTCGCGACGATCGCGCGTATCGGCGACGACGGCGTGCTCTGCATGCTTAGCGATTCGACCAATGCGGAACGTCCGGGGCATACGCTCTCCGAACGGATCGTCGGGGAATCGTTCACTTCGATTTTTTCGCACGCCAAGGGACGGATCGTGGTGGCCTCGTTTGCGTCGAACGTTCCGCGCATTCAGCAGACCGTCGACCACGCGGTGCGCTTCAACCGCAAGGTCGCCTTTCTCGGGCGCTCGATGCGTAACGTCGTGCATTTCGCCGGCTCGTTGGGGTATCTGCGCGTCCCTTCCGAAGCGGTGATCAAAATCGAAGAAGTCGACGAGTATCCGCCCGAGCAAGTGGTAGTGATGACGACGGGTTCGCAGGGCGAGCCGATGAGCGGCTTGGCGCGCATGTCGGTGCGCGACCACAAGCAGTTCCGCATCGTTCCCGGCGACACGGTGGTCATCAGCGCGACGCCGATTCCCGGCAACGAGAAGAGCGTGCACAAAACGATCAACAATCTCTGCAAGCTCGGCGCGACGGTCATTCACGGCACCGACGGGCGCTCGCACGTGTCGGGTCACGCGTCGCAAGAAGAGCTGCTGCTGATGCTGAATTTGGTGCGGCCGGAGTTTTTCGTGCCGGTGCACGGCGAGTATCGAATGCTTGCAGCCCACGGCCGGCTCGCGGTGCAGACCGGCGTCGACCCCGACAACGTCTTCATCTGCGAGAACGGCGACGTGCTGGAGTTCACGCACGAGTTCGGCGACAAGGTCGGCAAGACGTACGGCGGCCACGTCTTCGTCGACGGCTCGGGAATCGGCGACATCGGCGAAGCGGTGCTGCGCGATCGCAAGGCGCTCTCCAACGACGGCATCATGATGGTCGTCGTCGCGATCGACAGCGAGGAGGCGCGCGTCATGGCTGGGCCCGATCTAATCTCGAAGGGTGTGTTCTACATTCCCGAAGCGGACGGCGTACTCGACGAACTGCGCGGCGAGGTTCGCACCGCGATCGAGAGCATCAGCGTTGATGCGATGCGCGACGCCGACACCGTCAAAGAGCATATTCGCAGCGTTTTGGCGCGCGCGATCTACTCCCGCACCAAACGAAGGCCCGTCGTCATCCCCGTGGTAATGGAAGTCTAGCTCACCTTGTCATCCTGAGCCTGTCGAAGGAGTGACCCGAGTCGACAGCCACCGCGATCGTGCAACCCCTAGCCAAAGCCATCCCTCGGCGCAGACGAGCGGCATGAAGACCTACTTCGTCTATATGCTGCTATGCGCGGACGGCTCGTTTTACGTGGGAATCACCAACGACGTCGGACGAAGCGTACTCGCCGAGCACGAACTCGGGATCGATCAGCGGATGCTATACGTTCAAGCGAAGACCGGTGAAGCTCGTCCACTGCGCTCGTACTTCGACGACGTAGTTGAAGCAATTGCGTGGGAGAAGCAGCTCAAGGGATGGCGGCGCTAAAGAAGGAAGCGCTTAATTAGCGGAACGACTGGCAAGCATTGTCACGATCTTTCGAAGCGCACGTAGCGCGGACAGCGCCGAATTCCTTGCCCGACAACAAGCTCAAACTGAGGAACACGGTCACCCTTCGACAGGCTCAGGGTGACAATGCGGACGCTTCAGGGTGACAGGGCTAGCGGCTGACTCGCGCTATCACGGCGTCGGTGAATTCGGTGGTGGTTGCTTGGCCGTTGAGGTCGGCGGTGGCGATGCCTTCACGTAAAGCGGTGAACGCTGCCTCAGTAATCGCGCGTGACGCG
Source organism: Vulcanimicrobiota bacterium (assembly GCA_963735845.1). Taxonomy (GTDB): domain Bacteria; phylum Vulcanimicrobiota; class Vulcanimicrobiia; order Vulcanimicrobiales; family Vulcanimicrobiaceae; genus Cybelea. The sequence goes on from CAVTMN010000016.1 coordinate 10,081, forward strand.
GCGTGCGCGCTCGGATCGTCGACGTATGAAAGAATGGCCGATGCGGCGAGAATCATCGCCAGCGGGTTGGCGACGTTCTTCCCGTGGAGGCGCGGCGCGGTGCCGTGCGGCGCCTCGGCCATCACCGTTGTCGGCTTGAGGTCTTCGTCGAACGCCAGCAGGATCGACTCCGCTCCCGCGATGGAGCCAAAAAGCTGCATCACCAAATCCGAGAGGCAGTCGCCGTCGCGATTGAGTGACGGGATGACCAGCGGCGCATCGCCGGCAGCGGAAAGCAGCAGCGCGTAGGTGGCGTCGATGAGCTGCGGATCGTAACGAATTTCCGGATGCCGTTCGGCCGCGGCGTCCATCTCTTCTTTAAGCATCCCCTCGTAAACCGGGCTGACGGTGTACTTTGGCCCGCCGAAAACCACCCCGCCGGCTTTTCCCGCGTGCACGAAGGCGTACTCGGAAACGTAGCGGCAGATGCGCCGCGAGATGCGCTCGGTGCGGAAGGCGTACTCGTCGACGCCCTTGCCCTCGCGCCACTCCTTTGCGCCGTAGGCGTCGCCCACCGCCATACGCACCACCGAAATCGGCGCATGAATGCCGCCGACGGGAAGGACGCGCGGCAGCTTGCGTCCGGTGCGAACGATGACGCTGCCGCCGATCGCCTCACGGAGAATGCGGTTGGGCGAGCCGACGTCGTTGCTGGTTTCGGGCGTAATGGTGGCCGCCTTGAGCCCGAGGTGGTGGCGGCGCATTGCTTCGGCCGCTTCCAGCACCACGGCATTGCCGGTCGCGCGCCGTTTTTCCAGTGAAAGATCGTAACGCTCGAAACGCAGCTCCACGCCGGTGACGCGTGGATCCAGCACGCGCAGCGCTTCCAGCAACAACTCTTGTCCGGTCTGGTCGCCCTCGAGGACGACGAGCGTCGGCGTGCTCAAAATGAACTCCAGGTGTGACGAAGAAGAAGAAGATTCCATGGCACGCACCCGTCAGCGGAGCCGAAGGGCGCTTGCGAGGACGAGGCTCAACCTCGAGATCGTTGGGATTGCCGCCGTCGCACTCGCCGTCCTCTGCGGCATCGCCTTGGCGGCCCCTCACTATGCCGGAAGCATCGGCAGCTGGATCGCCTCCCAACTAAGGTGGCTCTTTGGACGTGCCGCGCCGCTCTTTCCGGTGCTCGTCATTCTCTTCGGCGCAATTGTCTTTTTAGAAGTCAACGTACCGCGCATGATCGCCCGGCTCGGGTGCACGGCACTCGCGTACTTCCTTATCGTCGACGCGATGTTCGGCGCCGGCGGCGAGCGCCGCGGCGGCGTCATCGGCGCGAACATTTGGTGGGCGCTCCACGCCATGATCGGTACGGTCGGCGCCTGGATCGCGCTGTGGTTTGCGGCGCTCGCGCTGACGCTGTGGATCACCAACGTCAGCATGAAGCAGACGATCGGACGCGTCATCGTCTTCTTCGGTGGTCTCAAGCCGCCGGCGATTCCCAAGCTGCCGAAGCTGCAAATGGAGCTGCCCGGGCACGAGTCGCTGCGCGAAGCCTTCGCGCTGCCGATGCAGCCGATAAAGCCGCCGCCCGCCATCACGCCGCCGCCCGCGTTACGCCGCCTGCGGTCGTGAGCGGCACGGTAGAACCGACCACGCGCGAGACCGCGATCGAGTACGAGCCGCCGATGCCGCGGATGCCGCGCGAACCGCGCTACGAAGAGCCGGGCGAGGCGCGGACCTACCGGCTTCCCGACCTTTCGCTCTTCGACGTACCGCCGAGCCAGCACGTCGACGACTCAAACCGCGCCCACATCCTCGAAGATACGCTGGCCAGCTTCGGCGTCGGCGCGAAGGTCGTGCACATCGAGCGCGGCCCGTCGATCGCGCGCTACGAACTGCGCCCCGAGCGGGGCGTCAAGATTTCGCGCATCGCTTCGCTGGCCGACGACCTCGCGCTGGCACTGGCCGCGGCCAGCGTGCGCATCGAAGCGCCGATTCCCGGGAAGTCGGCGGTCGGCATCGAGGTTCCCAATCAAACGATCTCGATCGTCGCGATTCGCGAGATTCTCGACGCGCTGCCCAATCGCGGAAAAGTGCCGCCGCTCTGGATGGCGCTCGGCAAGGACATCACCGGCCGCCCGGTCTTCGGCGACCTCTGCAATATGCCGCATCTGCTCGTCGCCGGCGCGACCGGCGCCGGCAAGATCCGTTTGTCTCAACACGATCATCGCCTCGCTGCTGGTGAGCGCGACGCCCGATCAAGTGCAAATGTTGATGATCGACCCCAAGCGCGTCGAGCTGACCGTCTTTAACGGCATCCCGCACCTCATCAAAGACGTCATCGTCGATCCGCGCCTCGCCGCCGGCGCGCTCTTCGAGATGACCAAGGAGATGGAATCGCGCTACGAGCGCTTCGCCAAGGCCGGCGTGCGCAAGATCGAAGAGTACAACACGAAGTATCCGACCGAGCATTTACCCTACGTCGTGATCATCATCGACGAGTTGGCGGACCTGATGCTGGTCGCGCCGGCGCGGGTCGAGACGACGATCATGCGCCTCGCGCAGCTCGGCCGTGCCACCGGAATCCATCTGATCGTCGCCACGCAGCGGCCGTCGGTGGACGTCATCACCGGCCTGATCAAAGCCAACGTCCCGTCGCGCATCTCGTTTGCGGTCAGCTCGCAGGCCGACTCGCGCGTCATCCTCGACGTCAACGGCGCCGAACGGCTGCTCGGACGCGGCGACATGCTCTTTCTCCCGATCGACGCGCCCAAGCCTATTCGCGCGCAGGGCGCGCTGATCACGAATTCGGAGGTCGACCGGCTGGTCGAGTTCTGGGCGCGCCAAGGGCGCCCCGACAATCTGCTCGACGTCGAGGTCGTTCCGGTCGGCGACGACGAGGAAGGGCGGCGCGACGTCGACCCGCTCTGTTTCGAGGCCGCCAAGTTCATCATCGAGAGCAACTACGCATCGACCGCGCGCGCTGCAATCGCAGCTTTCGATCGGCCACCCGCGCGCCGTGCGCATAATGAAGCAGCTCGAGGAGTTCAAAGTCGTCGGCCAGCACGAGGGAACCAAGCCGCGCAAGATTCTCATCGGTCTCCCCGAGCTGGAACTGATGGCGCCGCGGCTGGGCAAAGGCCCCAACTCGCAGCAAGATCTCTTCGGTGAGGATTAAGTGGTAACGCGCGAAAAGTTCGCGCGAATCTGCGTGTTCGTCGCGCTCGTCTCGTGGTCGCTCTTCGTGCTGCTCGGCCTGTACGTCGTGCGCAACGGCGAGCCGGCGGCCCTGGCGGCGCTGCAACAGGCGTTGGTCAATCACTCGACGCTGCTCGCGTGGTGGATCACCTGGTCGTGCTACGTGCAAGTCATCGGTCCGATCGCGATCTTGCTATTAATCGTTGCCTTCTTGGTAAAGACGTGGCGGACGCGCATCCTCTTCAGCATCGCGATGCTGCTGCTCTGCTGGCGGGTCGCGGACTTCTTGCAGCACTATTTCGCGCGCGTACGTCCGATGGATTGGGTCGTCAAGCACGAGACGGCGTTCTCGTATCCCAGCTCGCATGCCGCGATTGCCTTCGGTTTCTACGGCCTGTGGGCGGTGATGATTTACTGGTCCGACCTTCCGGCAGGGCGTGCGCCGCGTCGGGGCGCTCTTGCTTGCCGTCTTGACGGTCGCGATCTGCTGGTCGCGCCTGGCGCTGGGCGCGCACTACGTCACCGACCTCCTCGGAGGCGCCCTGCTGGCGATCGGGCTGGTGGCCGCCGGCCTGGCCGTGGTGCCGATCGCGCCTTTTCGCATTGCGGGGCGGTCCTAGGGTGGGGAGAATAGGGCGGATATGAGGTCGCAGGATCCGGCGCTGGCGGAGATCGAGCGCAAGCTCGACGCCGGAACGCCACTCTCGCTCGAGGACGGCCTCGCGCTCTACCGCACCCCCGACATCCATAATCTCGGCCGCTTGGCGCGGGCGCAGAAGGAGCGCAAGAGCGGCAAGAAAGTCTTTTACGTCCTCAACCGTTACATCAACTCGACCAACGTCTGCTTTGCCGGCTGCACGTTCTGCTCGTTTGCGGCCGACGAGTTCAAGGAGCCGCAGCGCGTCTTCCGGATGACGCCCGATCAGGTCTTCGCCAAGGCGCTGGAGACGGGCTCGAACTTCAATCAGATCCACATCGTCGGCGGACACGACCCGCGTCAGCTCTCGCTCGATTATTGGCTGCCGCTGATGCGCCGCTTCAAGCAGGCGCTGCCGCACGTCCAGCTCTCGCTCTTCACGGCGGCGGAGATCGAGTACATGGCCAAGCGCCATCGCCTTGCATTTCCGGCCATCGTCAGCGCGCTCAAAGAGGCCGGGCTCGACAACGTCAACGGCGGCGCGGCCGAGATCTTCGCCGACGCGACGCGCTCGAAGATTTGCCCGAATAAAGTGTCGGCCGACAACTGGCTGGTCATCCACGAGGAGCTGCATCGCCAAGGCGTCGCGTCGAATGCGACGATGCTGTACGGGCACATCGAGTCGCTCGAGGAGCGCGTCGATCATATGATTCGCCTGCGCGAGTCGCAGGATCGCTCGCCGGGCTACAACGCCTTCATTCCGCTGGCCTTCCATCCCGACGGCAACGAGCTGTCGTACTGCGGCTGGACGACCGGCCTCGACGACATCCGCACGTTTGCGGTGGCGAGGCTGATGCTGCACAACTTCGATCACATCAAAGCATATTGGATGATTCAAGGGCTGAAGGTATGCCAGGTCGCGCTGCAATTTGGCGCCGACGACATGGACGGCACGCACGGCTCGACCGACGAAGAGATGATCTACCACGCCGCCGGGACGCAGTCGGGTCAATATGTCGACGATCGCGAGTTCCGCCGTCTCATCGAAGAAGCGGGCTACGTTCCGGTGCGCCGCAACTCGACCTACGACGAGTTTCCGTGGGACTGGACGCCCCCCGAACGTGAACTCGTTGGTGCGTCATCGTGACGAGCCTTCGCTGCGGTCGCATCAAGTACACCAACGACCTGCCGGTCTACGCCGCGTTCGACGCGGGTGCGATCGCGTATCCGGGAACGCTGCACGCCGACGTTCCGGCGCAGCTCAACGCGATGCTGCTGCAGCGGCGACCTCGACGTGAGCCCGATCAGCGCTTTTACTTGGGCGGCGAACTCTGAAGAACTCGTGTTGCTGCCCGATCTCTGCATCGGTGCACGCGACGAAGTGGTTTCCGTGGTGCTCGTTTCGGAGACGGCGCCGGCCAAGCTCGGCGGCGCTCGCGTCTTCGTTTCCAACGAGTCGGCCAGCGGGCGCGCCTTGTTGCGCGTGATTCTGGAACGGCGCTACGGCGTTCGCGCGCAATTCGTCGACGAGCCGCAGCCTTTTGCGCGGGCTTGCGAGGGCGACCCGACGTTGCTCATCGGCGACTCGGCAATCGACGCGATCGAGCGGTTTCCGGCAGCCAACGTCTACGACTTGGGACGTCTCTGGCACGAATGGACGAGCCAGCAGACCGTCTTCGCCGTGTGGGCCGCGCGGCGCGACGCTTATGCGCGCGATCCGCTCGCCGTGCGCGCCTGCATGCACGCGCTGACGGATTCGTACACCTGGTCGCGATCGCACGTTGAAGAGGTGATCGCTCTCGCGCAACGAGCGATTCCACGGCCGCAAGGATTTTACGAGACGTACTATGGGAAACTGAACTTCATGTTCCACGCGGCGGCGCGCAATGGTTTGGCGGCGTACTGCCGCGAGCTGGTCGCGATCGGCGCGATTCCGAAGCTTCCGTCGTTTTTTGGAGAGCAGCTGCATGCCCTCGCTGGATAGCCTGCTCGACCGCGCCGCCTCAGGCGGACGGCTCTCGTTCGACGAAGGGCTGCGCCTCTATGACGAGGCCGACATTCACGCGCTCGGCGCCGCGGCGCACGCGCGGCGACTGGCGATGCATCCAGGTGACGTCGTCACCTACGTCATCGACACGACGATCAACTACACCAACGTCTGCAACGTGCACTGTACGTTCTGCGCCTTTTTCCGGCCCGAGCATCACAAAGAGGGCTACACGATGTCGCACGATCAGGTGCTCGATCGGGTGAAGTACGCGGTCGATCAGGGTGCGACGCAGATCATGATTCAGGGCGGCGTCAATCCCGAGCTCGGTATCGACTGGTTCGAGCAGCTTTTCGAGCGCGTCGGCGGCGAATATCCCGAAGTCGACCTGCACTCGCTCTCGGTTTCGGAGATCGTCGGCCTGGCCTACGTCGAGGGAATTCCGACGCGCGAGATTTTGGCGCGGCTGAAGGCGGCGGGCATGAAGTCGTTGCCTGGCGCAGGCGCAGAGATTTTGGTGGAGCGCGTGCGCAAGCGGATTTCGGCCCGTAAGGTGAAGCCCGAGGAATGGCTTGGCGTGATGCGTGAGGCGCAACAGCTCGGCATGCCGACGACCGCGACGATGATGTTCGGGTCGATCGAAACGCCGGCCGAGCGCATCGAGCATCTCGACGTGTTGCGCCAACTGCAAGACGAGACCGGCGGCTTCACCGCGTTCATTCCGTGGTACTACGTCCCGTTCAAGACGCCGCTTCGCGGCAAGGAATCGACGGGGCTCGAGTATCTGCGCGTGCTGGCGATATCGCGGCTCTATCTCGATAACTTCCCACATCTGCAGGCCTCGTGGCTCACGCCCGGACTGAAGATGGGCCAGCTCGCGCTGTTCTACGGGTGCGACGATATGGGCGGCACGATCATCGAAGAGCAAGTCGTCCACGACGCCGGCAGCACCAACGAAGCGACGCGCAAAGATATCGAGAACATCATCGTCAGCGCCGGCTTCCGCCCCGTCGTGCGCGACACGTACTGGAACGTGCGCAAAGGAATGGAACTAGCATTGTCACCGGAGCTTGTCGAAGGATGACCTTAATAATTTCGGTTAGAAAATCGTCGAGTCACCCTTCGACAGGCTCAGGGTGACACTGCCTTAGGCGCTCCGCTCAGGGTGACACTGCCTTGATCGTTGCCGCGCCTAGGACTTCGTCGCCGTCCGTATCGAGTAAGGCCACCAGCTGCCCGGGTGAGACCGCGCGGACCGGATTCTCGAAGCGCAAGCGCAGCAGGCCGTCTTGCGCCGACCAACGCCGATGCCGGCGTCGGCTCGGAGCGATAGCGAATCATCGCCCTTACCGCAGTTGCGCCGACAAAGCGCTCGGGCCGGATGAGGTTTACCTCATCGGCCACCAGCTCCGTCGACAGCAGCTCGTCTTCGCGGCCGACGACGATGGTGTTGGTTGCCGCGTCGATGCGGGTGACGTAGCGCGCGCCCTCGCTGCTCGCGGGAAGCTTCGTGCGCTGGCCGATCGTGTAGTTGGCGATGCCCGCATGCTCGCCGACGCGCTCGCCGCCGCTCGTCACCACGGCACCGCCGACGTTGATCTCCGGACGCAGCCGCGCCAACACGTGCCGGTAATCCCCACCCTCGACGAAACAGACGTCCATCGACTCTGCTTTGTCGTGCACGGGAAGTCCGAGGCGGCGCGCTTCCGCGCGCGTTCCCGTTTTGTCGAGCTCGCCCAGCGGAAGGAGAAGGCGGTCGAGTTGCTCCGGCGCGAGCTGCGCCAACGCGTAGGCCTGATCTTTCGCGTGCGGATTACGATAGAGATGCACGCCGTCCGCACCGCGCTCGATCCGAGCGTAGTGCCCGGTCGCGACGTAACGCGCGTTGAAGCGATCCGCGTATTGCACCAGCGTTCCGAGCTTGACGAAGTTGTTGCACGAGACGCACGGGTTGGGCGTTCGCCCGCGAGCGTACTCGCCGGCGAAGCGCTCGACGACGGTGCGCGTAAAGACTTCTTCGAAGTCGAGAACGTAGTGCGGAATGCCGAGCTTGGCCGCGCTGCGGCGCGCGTCGTCGAAATCGTCGATGCCGCAACAGCTTTTCGCGTGCGCCGGCTTCGACGGCGTGTACATCTTCATCGTGATTCCAACGACGTCGTAACCACGTTCGACCAAAAGTGCGGCAGCGACGGCGGAGTCAACTCCCCCGCTCATCGCCGCAATTACGCGTTCCGCAAGCATCGAGTGCGAACAGGATAACATTAAGGCGGGGCCAACTCAAAGCAGCAATGTCGGGGGCGTTTCAAGCGCTGGGAGACCGATTTCGCGAGGCTCGCGAGGCACGCGGCCTGGCTCTTTCAGACGCGGCCGAGCAAATAAGGATTCGCTCCGTCTACCTGGCGGCAATCGAGGAGGAGAACTGGAGCGCGATCGGCGCGCCGGTCTACGTTCGCGGCTTCCTGCGAACCTACGCGCGCTATCTCGGGCTCGATCCCGAAGAGGCCGTCGGCTCGTTCAATCAGACGCTGGGCACCCCGGTCGCCGGCAGCACAGACGAGTCGCGCGAGCCGGCCGGCGGCGGCCGTCGTGGTCCGTGGGGTTCGGCCCTCATTTGGGTGGCGGCCGTGGTGGCCGTGCTCTTGATCGCTTTCGTCGTCTACAACGAGCTGACGATGCGCCGCGGAGGAGTCACCGTCGCTGCAAGCGACCCCGGCCGAGCCGGCCTCAGCCGTCGCCCGAGGCGTCGGCGACCGGAGCGGCTGCCTCCCCCTCGCCCACCGCGACCCCCTCGTCCGCCGCCGGCCTGGGCGAAAGCAACTCGATTGCCTTGGTGCTCTCCGCTCCGTCGTGGCTGCGCGTCACCGTTGACGGAAATGTTAGCATGGAGGGTACCTTTCCGGCCGGAACCTCCAAGACGTTCCACGGTAAGAATGCGTTGGTGCGCATCGGTAACGCCGGCGGCGTAGAGATCTACGTAGACGGCAAGGACGTCGGCAAGCTCGGTAAGGCGGGCGACGTCGTCGAGCACGCCTTCACCCTTTGAGAGGAGCACGGTAGAACTTGGCGAGCGAATCTTCGTTCGACGTCGTGTCGCGCGTCGACGGGCAAGAACTCGATAACGCGCTGAATCAAACGCGCAAGGAAATCGAGAACCGTTTCGATTTCAAGCACAGTAAGACCGAGATCGAGTACGACGGAAAGGAGAAGATCACGCTGACCTCCGACGACGAGCTCAAGATGCGCAACGTCGTCGACATACTTCAAGGTAAAGCCGTCCGCCGCGGCATCGACGTGAAAGCGTTTCAGTTCGGCGCAGTCGAGCCGGCCGCGGGCAGCACGGTTCGCCAAGTGGTGACGCTGCGCAGCGGCATTCCCAAAGACCAAAGCAAAGCTCTCATGGAGCGGATCAAATCGCTCAAGCTCAAGGTCAACGCGCAGTTTCAGGACGAGCAGATTAGAGTTTCGGGAAAAAACAGAGACGATCTGCAAAAAGTGATCGCCTCGCTCAAAGCGATGGATTTCGAGCTGCCGCTGCAGTTCGTCAACTACCGGTAGGAGCGCCGGGTGCCCAGCGTTGCGTTCGTCAGCTTAGGCTGCGCTAAGAATCTTGTGGATACTGAAGTCATGGTGGCCAAGCTGGGTGAGGCGGGCTGGGCTTTGGAGGCCGAGGCCTCCCGCGCCGATACCATCGTCATTAATACGTGTGCGTTCATCGATCCGGCCAAGGCCGAGTCGACTCGAGTAATTCTCGAACACGCCTCGCACAAGCGCCGCGGCCAGCAGCTGATCGTCGCCGGATGTTTGGCGCAGCGCTACGGCGAGCAGCTGCAGAGCCTGATTCCCGAGATCGACGGCGTCGTCGGCACCGGCGCCTACGCCGGCATCGTCGAGCTGCTCGCCGACGTCGAGGCCGGGCGCCGTCCGGTGCGATTGGGCTTCGAAGCCGAGCCCGAGCACGATTTTCTGCCGCGACTCGTCACCACGCCGCGGGCGACGGCCTACCTTAAAGTCGCCGAAGGCTGCGACCATCCGTGCACGTTCTGCATCATTCCGACGCTGCGCGGTCCGTTCCGCAGCCGCAGCGCCGAATCGGTCTGCGCCGAAGCGCGCGCGCTCGTCGGCGGCGGCGCCAAAGAGCTGATCCTCATCGCGCAAGACACTTCGATGTGGGGGCGCGATCGCGGACATCGCCGCGGCGGATTGGCCGAGCTGCTGCACCGGATGCACGAGATCGACGGCTTGGAGTGGATTCGTCTGCTCTACCTTTATCCCGCAACGGTCGATCGCGAGCTAATCGATGCCATCGCCGGCCTGCCCAAGGTCTGCAAGTATATGGATATGCCGCTGCAGCACGCGCATCCGGAAATGCTGCGCGCGATGCGCCGGCCCGGCAACGGCGAGCGCTATCTGGAGATTCTCGAAGAGTTTCGTTCGCGCGTTCCGGGAATCACGATGCGCTCGACGTTCATCGTCGGATTCCCCGGCGAGACGGACGAGCACGTCGACTATCTCGAGAACTGGATCGATCGCGCCGGGCTCGATCGCGTCGGATTCTTCGAGTATAGCGCCGAGGAAGGAACGCCGGCGGCGCTGCTCGGCGAGCGCATCGGCGCGCGGCGCCGGCGCGAGCGGCTGATACGGTTGCGCGAGGCGCAGCGCGTCGCTTCGGATCGCGCGCGCAATGCCCGCTGCGGCAGCACGGTGCGCGTGCTGGTCGAAGAGTCGCGCCGTTTGCGCGAGCGCGACCCGATTCGGCAGGCGCTGGGTCAGCCGCGAGCATGGTTCGGACGCTCCCAGGGTGAAGCGCCGGGCGTTGATGGCGGCATCTACTTCACCGGCGAGGCCGAGCCGGGCGAGTTCGTTGACGTGCGGCTTGAAGGCTGCGCTCCGTTCGATTTCTTCGGGCGCGCCCTGGCCGCGGAGCGTTGCGCCGTTTGAGTAAGCACCTTTCGGAGGAAGACGCGCAGAAAGAGCAGCGGCTCTTTAAGTGGGTCCGCATCGTCGTGGCGGTCGTGGTCGTACTTTTGGGAATCGGCTCGGCGCTGGCGGGTTACGCCGTGGTCGAGCACCGCAATCCGGTGCAGGCCATCACCCAGATCTTTATCTCGTCCCCGCAGCAAGTTTTCGGCAAGGGCAACATCCTCGTGCTGGTCGAGGGGCTGGACTACGACTATACCAATAAGGACGAAGAGTTCTCCACCAACTCGCGCAGCGACGTGATTTGGGCGGTCAATCTCGACTTTGCCAACAAGCGCGTCTACGAACTTTCAATCCCGCGCGACATGATCGCGACGATGCCCAACGGCACCCAGGCCAAGATCAATCAAGCCCAGGCCGACGGCGGCGTCAAAGAGGCGCGCACCGTTATCGCCCAGTTCTTGGGCATACCGGGCTTCGACCGCTACGTCATCCTGAGAATCGACGCGACCAGAGCCTTCGTCAACGCACTGGGCGGCGTCGATCTCTACGTCAAATCGTCGAACTGCCTCAAGTATAAGACCAACTGCACCGGCGAGTCGCTCGATTACGACGACACCTGGGGCCACCTGCACATCCATCTCAAGGAAGGCATGCATCATCTCGACGGCGATCAAGCCGTGGCCTATATGCGCTTTCGCCACGATTGGTGCAGCGATCCGTGCCGCATCATGCGCCAGCAACAGACGCTGCGCGCGCTGGCCGACAAGAGTCAAAGGCGATCGCGTCAACACCTTCCTGCATCTCGGCGACTTGCTGGCGGTTTTCCGCAAGTACGTGCAGACCGACTTCAGCGATTCCGAACTGCTTTCGCTAGCAAACCACTATCAGGGCATCAGTCCCGCGTCGATCGTCAGCGATCAGGTGCCGTACACGGGCGACGTCGATCTGCCGGGCTACGGCGATTCGCTCGTGCCCGACACGACGCGCCGCGACGCGCTGGTCGCGAAAATGCTGACGCCGCCGCCCGGTGCCGATGGCTTCGCCCGACGCGATCGCGCTGGCCGCGATTCCGCCCTCGACCTTGCGCGTCGACGTCGAAAATGGCAGCGGCGTTACCGGTGCCGCGCGGCGCGTTGCCGATCTGCTCAAGCACGCCGGCTTTACCATCGGGCAAGTCACCGATGCGAATCGCTCCGACTACAGCGAGACCGAGATCCACGAACATTCGGCGGTGACCTACGCCGGCGCCCGGGTGCGGGCCGCGCTCCCGCTTCCGCTGCGCGAAGCGACGGTCGTGCCGGATACTCCGTCGCCCGCTTCGCCGGCGGCCACTGCGACCGCGGAAACCGGCAGCGACGTGACGGTGATCGTCGGCAGCGACGTGGCCAAGAGCACGCTCGTATCGCAGGATCATTCATAGGCGTGAAGTGGCGGCAAATATGAGAAGCTTGCTCGCAATCGTCGTTGTGGGTGGGCTGGTCGTTAGCGGCCTGCACGCGCTCGTACGCACTAGCGCCATCGAGCCGGCATTGGTTACCCCGCAGACGGACGTTCATCTCGAGTTTTCCGGCGCGCTCGGTCCGCGGCTCTATCGCGTCGGACAAGAGTTATCGCGTAGCGATCGCTCCGACCGCCCCAAGCTGATCGCGCTGACCTTTGACGACGGACCCTATCCGGTCTTCACGCCGATGCTGCTCGACGTGCTGCGCGAACTCAACGTTCCGGCGACGTTCTTCTTAATCGGTAAGGACGCGTCGCAGTGGCCGGAGCTGACGCGGCGCATCGAAGCGCAAGGCAACGAAGTCGCCGATCACACTTACTCGCACCCCAATCTCGATGAGGAGAGCGACGACCAGGTGCGCCACGAGATCCTTGAAGGACGCGACGTGCTGTGGACGCTCACTAAGGATCCGGCGGTGCGCACCCTGATGCGACCGCCGCACGGCCGCTACAACGAGCATACGCTGGAGGTCGCGCAATCGCTGGGGTATTCGGTGGTGTTATGGACCGACGACAGCGGCGACTGGCGTTCGGTGACCGCGGACCGCTTGGAGCGCCACTTGCTCGAGCATGCCACCGCGCCGGAGATCGTTCTGCTCCACAGCGGTAAGCTGGCGACGATCGAGGCTCTGCCGGCGGTGGTCGAGCGGTTCAAGCGGGCCGGTTATCGCTTCGTGACCGTCGGCGAAATGTTGCGGCTCGTCCAAGCCGGCGAGTTGAATCACCCGCTTCGCCGGGGAGTTTAGGGAAAGTGCCTCGTTCGATCATCGACACCGAGTCGAGCCGGCCGGCCTACCGCCGCCGGCAGATTCGGCGATTTATCTGGACGCTGCTGATCCTGCTGGTGCTGGCAGCGACCATGTGGTTCCTCGCTCATCGCGTGCATGCCCAGGAAACTCGGTCCGCTGGCGGAACCGCAGTTGCGCAGTGTTTAACGGTAAAGAAAGGGGTTTTGTGCGGAACGCTTTCCTTGCGGTAGTTATGACCGCCGCGATTGTGGCGTGCAGCAACCTCGGCCAGACCTCCGGCATCAACGTCGGGCCCAACTTCCCGTCCAAGACCCTCTATGCTACCAACAGCAATCAGAACGCCATCAGCATTTACTCCGGCTCGAAGAGCGGTGGGGGTCCGGTCTACAATATCGGGGGCGGCAGCACCGGGCTCAACGGCCCTCAGTACCTGGCCTTCGACCACCGCAAGAACCTATGGGTGACCAACTACAACCCCAGCACCAAAGTGGCGGCGCTGCTGGAATATGCGGCGCTGGCGACGGGCAACGTGGTCCCCCTGGCGACCGCACCCCTGGGCGGGCGGCCGCGTGGCATCGCTTTTACGCCGAAGAATCCCAGTCCGACGCCGTCGAGTTCGGCCAGCCCGCAGCCCGACCTAATGATCATCACCGACGTCGATCCGACGATCAAGTATCCCAGCCAAGTGTTGCTCTTTATTGCCGGCACGATTCAGCCGTATCAGGCGCTGGCCGGGCCCAAGCCGCACCTCAAGCTCCCCTCCGGGGCGGCCATCGATCCGGCCGGGCGGCTTTACATCACCAACATTCAGGGGCCGACGGTAGAGGGCTTCGTCCTTCCGACGCCCAGCCCGACCCCCAAGCCGACCTCGACGCCCTCGCCGACGCCGACGCCGAGCGGAACTCCGAGCCCGACGCCTTCGCCCTCGCCCACCCCGACGCCGATCAACGTCCTTCCGAAGTTCGTGATCGGCCCGCATAGCGGTGTTTGGGCGCCGTACGGCGTGGGCCTCGATCAGGACGGGAACATCTATATCGCCGATCAGGGCCAACGTGGGGCGAAATGCAGCAGCAAGCGCGCTCCGAGCATCTTGGTCTTCCCGCCGTACAGCAAAGGCATCCACTACACGCAGCCGATTCGTAAGATTCAGGGTTGCAACACGGAGTTGATCGCGCCAACCGACGTGAAGGTCGACTCGGCCGGCACGACTTACGTCGCCGACGAGACCGCTTCGGGCAGTGGTATCATCTATATCTTCCAGGCCGGCGTACACGGCGACGTGGCGCCGACCTTCTATACGTCGCCGGGGACCGTAACCGGATTAGGAATCGTTCCGTAAAGTAAACCATGGCATTCCTCAAGAGCATAGTCGACGGCAACGAGCGAGAAGTCGCGCGTCTGCGGCGCACCGCGCGTGCCGTAAACAGTTTCGACGAGCAGTTCTCCGCACTAACCGACGCCGAGCTGCAAGCCAAAACGCCGGAGTTCAAACAGCGTCTCGAGCAAGGCGAGTCGCTCGATGCGATGCTGCCCGAAGTCTTCGCCGTGGTGCGCGAAGCCGGCAAACGCACCGTCGGGATGCGGCACTTCGACGTGCAGATCATGGGCGGACAGGTGCTCTACGAGGGACGCATCGCCGAGATGAAAACCGGCGAAGGCAAGACGCTCGTCGCCACGCTCCCCGTTTACGCGCGCGCGCTGGAAGGGCGCGGCGTGCACGTGGTTACGGTCAACGACTATCTCGCCCGGCGCGACGCGGAGTGGATGGGGCCGATCTATCAGTTCCTCGGTTTGACCATCGGCATCATTCAGCACGGGCTCGACCCGGCCCAGCGCCGCGAAGCCTATAACTGCGACGTCACCTACGTCACGAACAACGAAGTCGGCTTCGACTACCTGCGCGACAATATGGCCTGGCAGGTCGAAGATTTGGTGCAGCGCGAGCTCTATTTCGCGCTGGTCGACGAAGTGGACTCGATTTTAGTCGACGAGGCGCGCACGCCGCTGATTATCAGCGGCCCGTCGCAAGAGGCGACCGAGCTTTACGAAAAGTTTGCCCAGATTCTGCCGCGCCTGAAGAAGGGCGAGGACTTCACCGTCGACGAGAAGGCGCACGCCGTTCCGATTACCGAAGCGGGCGTCGCGCGCGTCGAAAAGATGCTGGGCGTCACCAACCTTTACGACCAGCGCAACATCGAGCTGACGCATCAGCTCAACGCGGCGCTCAAGGCGTGGAACCTCTTCCACAAAGACCAGCAGTACATCATCAAGGACGGTGAGATCATCATCGTCGACGAGTTCACCGGACGCTTGATGTACGGCCGGCGTTACTCCGACGGCATCCATCAGGCCATCGAAGCCAAGGAAGGCATCAAGGTTCGCGGCGAGGATCAGACGCTCGCCACGATCACCTTCCAAAATCTCTTCCGGCTCTACGATCACCTCGCCGGCATGACCGGCACGGCCAAGACCGAGGAGCGCGAGTTCCGCGACATTTACGGTCTCGACGTCGTCGTGGTTCCGACGAACATGCCGATGGTCCGTAAGGACAATGCGGACATCGTTTATAAGAGCGAGCGCGCCAAGTTCGAGGCGGTCGTTGATGAAATCATCCGCGAGCATCAGAAGGGGCGGCCGGTTCTCGTCGGCACGCGCTCGATCGAAAAGAGCGAACTGCTGGCGGCGATGCTGCGCCGCAAGGGCGTGGAGTGTAACGTCCTCAACGCCAAGTATCACGAGCAAGAGGCCGAGATTATCAAGGATGCGGGGCAAGAAGCCCAGGTGACGATCGCCACCAACATGGCGGGCCGCGGCACCGACATCAAGCTCGGACCGACCGTTCCTAAGAACGGCGGGCTGCACATCATCGGCACCGAGCGGCACGAGTCGCGACGGATCGACAACCAATTGCGCGGCCGTTCCGGCCGTCAAGGCGACCCGGGCTCGTCACGCTTCTACGTGTCGCTGGAAGATGAAGTGATGCGTCTCTTCGGCGGCGAGCGCATGACCAACATCATGGAGCGCGTCGGCTTCACCGACGAGCAGCCGATCGAATCGGGGCTGGTCAGCAAGTCCATCGCTCGGGCGCAGAGCAAAGTCGAGAATCACAACTACGAGATTCGCAAGCACGTTCTCGAGTACGACGACGTGATGAACAAGCAGCGCACGGTGATTTACGGCGACCGCCGCGCGATCTTGGAGGGCACGTTCGACTCGCGGACGTTCATGACGCAGACGCTCGAAGCCAAAGTCGACGAGACCGTCGAGGAAAACGCGCCGGAGAACGCCCACCCCAGCGAGTGGGATCTCGAAGAGATGCTAAACGCTCTGGACCTGATCTTCCCGGTGAAGCGCGAGGTGAAGATCGAGGATTTAGCCGGTAAGGATCGCGAGGAGATTCGCCGCTTGCTGCGCGGCAAAGCGCAAGAAGCATATGAGGCGAAGGAGCGCGAGGTAACGCCGGAGATTTTGCGCGTGGTCGAGCAGCGCTATTTGTTGCTGCCGATCATCGACCGTCAGTGGGTGGATCACTTGTGGGTGATGGATCACCTCAAGACCGGCATCGGCCTGCGCGGTTACGGCCAAAAAGATCCGCGCGTGGAGTATGAGAAGGAAGCCTTCGAAATCTTCGAGTCGCTAAAGAACAATATTGCAGAAGAAGCGATTCAGGGCGTATTCCGAGTGGTCATCGAACAGGGACCGCCGCCCCAAGAGCTGACGCCGTACGCGCCAGGCGGACCGCAGTTCGAACCGATTCCCTCGGGTCAGATGATTCCGCAGCCGGTTGCCGCCGGTCGCGTTCCCGAACAAGAAGTGGAACAACTCCTCGGCCCGGCACCTGGTGCAGGCCGTCGCGTGCAGCAGCTCCACACGAACAAAGACGATGAAGAACCGGCCAAACCGGTTCATCGCGATCAACCGAAAGTGGGTCGCAACGAACTGTGTCCGTGCGGCAGCGGTAAGAAGTTTAAACGCTGTCACGGCACTGCAGCGTAACGGGATAGGGTTAAGGGGTCGAAACCGACTCCCCCTGGGCCGCGCCAGCCGATCCTCGCGTCGCGTGAAAAGCCTTTAAAATAAGGGTTTTTCGCATCGCGTGCCGATCGTCGCGCCGCGTGCAAAGTTTGCATCCCCGTTTGCAAATCGCGATGCGCATCCAAAACGCTATATGGCGTAAGGGTTTTTAACGCGATACTGGCATGCATGGTCGATGGCGCTGCATAGGCGCAATGCTCGCAAAGCCAGCTCAGCGCTTCGCGGTTGCGGTGTGGTCGGTGGGTGTTAGGGGCGAGCCGCGGGGCTGATGGTGACGCCCTGTGCGGCGAAGGGTGTGTGGTGAGCCTTAACTTCTCTGACGGTCCGCAGGGGATGTCCGCCTGCTGGATAGCGATAGATTTGAATGGACGCGTTGACGCCATGTGCCGGCCCGCCGTTTGTCGCGGCGAGGTTGTCGCCTTCGATCGAAAGCCCGACGACCGCGCCAGCGATCTTTGATAAAGGTACGCGCCGCACGCGTGAGACTCGTTGCCCTTGAATTAGGAAGCGGTCGATATGCCCAACCTCTCCAAGAGCCAAGTTCTGGCCGTCCCATTGGATCGGTGGGGCATAACGAAGCTTATGGTGGAGGGAAATAGGTTGGAACGTTGAGTCACCGTGACCGAGTTCGCCAAAAGAAAATATGAGCTGCGGTCCGCCGTTAGTATATCCGTCAACGAAGAGGTTGCCCGAACCGTCATAGGCACAGTTTTGCGGATTGAAGGGCACGCTATATCTTTGCGGAGACGTAGTAGCGCCGAAAATAGCGATGACCCCCGAGTTCTTGGTGAACACACTTGGGCCGACGACCGCGAGGTTTCCCGTGAGGGGGTCGACGGAGCAGGCTATGGGGTGAACTCCAGGCACCGACAACTTTTCAACGGGCGCCGACGCTCCGTGGGGATATTCGAAAACTGAACTGGAGCCGTAGTCCGGAATCCAAACGTTCCCGGCGTGGTCCGCGCACAGCCCGTACGTTGCACTAAATCCTGTAAGATAACCAACCTGCTTGCCGCGAGGCAACAAAAAGATATATACCGCCCCGTAAGTGCCCGCGACGTACATGAGGTCTCGCGATTTCGCCTCCGGCAGCATCCATGATTGTCCGAGCCCAGTGGTTGGAACACGAGGTATCGCGTTCTCTGTCACACTCTGGGACTGCGATCCTCCGCAGCCAGCAAGCGCGACGACGGCAATGCTAATTGCGCACCGCTTAAGGCTCGAAGCAAACTCCATGCAACCCTCTCCTTCGTGTTCTTCGTTGTAGTCTTGCCGCTAAACGCGGTGCGGCCTCGCGGGCGCGGCGCCGTGCGTTGGGCGGAGGCGCGGGGGTAACTGTGGACCGGCTCGCCCCGCCTTGAGCGAAGGCGAGCCGAAAATCCGCTTGTAAGTTAACGCTTCCCTTGTGGTCTGCGATGATCTCGCCAGAATGCGGGCCCCAGTACGCTGGGGTTGTAGACCGCGACACTAGTTGGTTCGTTGAATCCCGAGCCGAGCGTGTTGATCGTGGTGTAGCCGCCGGCCGCCAGGATCTCCTTGACGGCGCTGTTCAAGAAGTCGGCGACATAGACGTTGTCGTTCGCATCGACCGCGACACCTTCCGGATTGGAGAATCCCGAGCCGAGCGTGTTGACCGTGGTGTAGCCGCCGGCCGCCAGAATCTCCTTGACGGCGTTGTTCGCTGCGTCGGCCACGTAGACGTTGTCGCTCGCATCGACCGCGACGCCATCCGGATAGTAGAATCCCGAGCCGAGCGTGTTGACCGTGGTGTAGCCGCCGGCCGCCAGAATCTCCTTGACGGCGTTGTTATGTTGGTCGGCCACGAAGACGTTGTCGTTCGCATCGACCGCGACACCACACGGATAGGAGAATCCCGAGCCGAGCGTGTTGACCGTCGTGTAGCCGCCCGACGCCAGAATCTCCTTGACGGCGCTGTTGCCGCGGTCGGCTACGAAGACGTTGCCGCTCGCATCGACCGCGACACCAAACGGACCGTAGAATCCCGAGCCGAGCGTGTTGACCGTGGTGTAGCCGCCGGCCGCTAGAATCTCCTTGACGGCGTTGTTGTCGCTGTCGCCGACGAAGACGTTGCCGCTCGCATCGACCGCGACACCTTCCGGATAGTAGAATCCCGAGCCGAGCGTGTTGACCGTCGTGTAGCCGCTGGCCGCCAGGATCTCCTTGACCGCGTTGTTGAAGGTGTCGGCCACGTAGACGTTGGGTGCGCCGAAGCCGAGGCCGATTCCGCTGCCGGCGCAACTTCCGCCCGCCGGCGGTGCCGGCGAGTCCTTCATGGTCTTGACGTAGCCACCTTGGAAGGACCACGGATAGGTCGAGGTTGTGATGATCGAGCGTTCGATGGACATGTAATTGTTTGCGTTGGGACATGGACTGCTCGCAAAACCGGCCGCATATCCATCGATGCGCGTTTGATTGATCTTAAGGTTGGGTGTGTTCTGCGCGTACAAACCTGTGCCCGGGCTGCTGCTGCTGCCCCATGCGCACGATCCACCCGTTTCGCCATTGACGCAAATCGAGGTATGCTTGATCCTCAGGCCGGCGCCGTCGAGATAGACGCCGACTCCGAACGGGCCGTTGACCACGCTCCGGTCGAGGACATACGGGCCATTAGCCGGGCTGATGTAGATTCCGATATCGCAGTTAGCGTACGCCGACGACTCGACGTCGAGGTTACTGCCGGCGCCCAGATGCGCGACCGTGTAGGTCGCACCCCCGGACGTTTGGACGCTCGTGCATGCGAGCAAGTCCTTACGTTTCGCGCGCGAGTCAGGGCTTAGGTGCGAACCCGGGAGCATCGCAGACGAGGAGCCTGCAGGTGTTGTGAGTGACGGGGATCCCCCGCCACAGCCTGCGAGTAAGGCAATAGCCGCGCAAACGCCTACAGCATAGCGCGTGCAGAATGACATTCGCATTGCTTCAAAACCAACTCTCTCCGACGCGTTGAAGCGCTTCGTGATAGAGGATGCGCCCAGCGCGCATCGCCTGGGCAAAAACGCGCAATCGAAGCCGCAACAACGATTACCGGGCTGCGCGGAGGGCTGGACGCTGACAAAAAGCTAACTGTGGCCAGCCAAGAATGAGCGCATGGGCCAACCCTCGGAGTGGCGATGCGCCTTCTTGCTCGCTTTATCCTGGTACGGCGCGATGACGAAAAGTCAAACGTCGCCGCCCCGTCACTACACTCCGCCTCGCGACGAGAGCCTTTGCAGTGCCGCCCAGTGTCTGGGGTGCGGTATTCTCGTGCCAGCGCGAATTCGCGAGCAAGCCGCGAGCGATAGCCCCGTCGCCTTGCCGATCTCCATTAGCGAGAACGCATCGAGCTTCGGCACGACCTCGCGCTTGAACCACGCCTCGTCGCGCGCTTACTTATCTAATAAACCGCGTTGGGGCCGTCGACAACGGAATCGGCATTTGAGATGCCATACGTGTCGCCGAGCACTTTAAGCAGTTCTCCCGTTTGGTAGTTATAAACCATGACGTTCTTAGTGAAGGGATTCGCCATAAAGAGAATCTTATTTCTTCTTGTTAGAGATACACCGTTACTCCCGGTTTGGCTGCCGATGGTCCTCGTCACCGACGAATACGGAGGGGCGATAACGTAGGCGCCCACGTACAACCCAGCTCCTGCTATAAGATCATTATTTGAGTCCAGCACAAGACCCGCTTGGATAGGGGTGCCTTGCATCGACATCAACAACGATGGACTACAGTTACTGAGGCCGCCGATGTATTCGTAAAGGGCCCCGTCACCGATTGCGAACACGTCGCCACTAGTGTCCACTGCCAAGCCGAGCACGTCTTCACCGGGAATCGGACAGGATGCCGTGACGGTATTGAACCCCTGGAAGTACTCATTGATGTTTGAGTTGTCGCCCTCGTAGACGTTACCGTGGCGGTCCACCGTGACAGCATAAGGAATAGCCATATTCGCGCTGTAGGTGAAAGACGGCGACGTATCTCCGGGGGCGTACTCGGTAACGTTTCCGGTGCCGGTACCCATTTCATTGGCTACGTACAGATTGCCCCGTTGATCCATCGACTCAGCAAACGGGAAGGAAATTCCGTTCGTTATCACACCGAGCTCGCGGTAAGAGGTGTTGCTCAAAATCTTTATGGAATTAGTAAAACCATCTCCGATATAGAGCGCTCTTCGATACGATGCCTTGTCGGGCTTGGCGGGCTGCGTCGAGGCGTCTCGATGCATCGCTAGCGACGACCCAAAGCTTTCTAGTAGCTGACCCGTGCCCTCCGTCGCAGGTGCGACACTGCCGCTACCGGTGCTACACGCCGCTAGGAGCGACGCGCTTAAGCATGTTGCGATGATAAGATTCAGGCGCCTCATTCATAGTCTCCTTTATGGATACAAGCGACTCAAAGCACCAATGAAGGTACTTAGGGCGTCTAACATGGTACGCTCGGTCGCAGGCCTCTTCCCGCTTGCCTCGATCGCGCGCGTGAATCGTGTAAGTGCGTGTGGAGCAGCACGAGAGTAGCTCGGCTGGCGTGGCAGGCCCCAGTCTTCCCCGAATGGTCTGGGACGAACCTTCCGACGTACTCGATCAGGGCCGGCACCTCGTGCAGTGGGGGCTCGGATGGCAGCTTGAAGAATGCGTCCGCCGTCGCGGTAGCGATTGAAAAGGGTGTCACCGCGTCGATAAGCGATTGTTGAAACGTCAACAGATCGTCCGTAACCTCGACGACGATACCAGCGAGTCCAATCGGACCCGCAGGGATATAGTAGTACTTGTACGCTGTGAGCGTCCATGCGTTCGGGTTTTCCGAGTTCACGGCGCCCGCGATCGCCGTATACACCTTTTCGAGGTCGGTCTCGCGGACGAACCGTTGCAAGATTGATACGTGCGCGTGATGCGTCTCGTCGAGAGCGTAACTCTGCGGGAAGTTTTTAAGCAGCTTAGCGTTATCGGCTAAGGAGCGCTCGACCATGGTTTCGCCGGGCTCCACTGCGATGTCGATTGCGGCCAGCGTATCGTTCACGGTGCGCTCCAGTACTCGAGCTTCTTGCGCGCGGTACCGAAGTTCCCGAGCTGGTACACGGATATGGCTACCGGCGAGAACGTGAACGCGGAAAACGGTTCCGATTCTAGCTGTTTAACGAATGCCACGGAAGCCACTCCGCAGGTAACGTGCGCGATGTAGTTCGTTCCGGTCGATTTTGGAACGAACGCCGCGACATATGCAATCGTGGACGCGTTGATGTCCGGCTCGGCAGGCGTCGTTGAGAAGGCAGCTGCCGTTCCGGTCTGAACCGTATAGGGTGCGATCGCATCGATGAGCTGCTGCTGGGCCTCTACGACCTTCTGCGGGGGTTTGGCGAGGATGACTGTGAGAGCCAGTCCGTTCCAGACTGCATGGTCAATTTTTAACGCTTCGAAGTTCCACGCCGCCATATTATATTCCGTTCTGATCTTCTGGACTGCTGCGTAAACTTTCGGCAGTTCCGCTGTGCGGACGTATCGTTGAAGCAGCGTTACGTGCGGACGGTGCGTCGCGTCCAGCGCGTGCCCTTTCGCAAAATCTCCGCGCAGCCGCGCGTTGAGCGCCGAGGCGTGTTGCAGCATTGTTGCGTCCGGCTCCAGCGCAATGTCAATCGCCGTGACGGCTGGCTGCTCTCCGTGGGTTTGTTGAGCATATGCGGCTTGCGTTCCGAAGCCAATAATGATTGCGGCGAGGAGAATGAGAACCTCTTAGCATCGACCCGATGTACGTAGCGTGCGCGGCTTCTCCTCCAATCGCGCGCCTTCGATGTCGGACAATGGTGCTTAGCGCTAGCGATAATGTCGAGCTCGAGCGGCACGTTCTTTGGTTCGAGCGCGGGCCGCTCTGTTACGGCGAGGCCATGCTGAAGCTCGACGCGCGAGATCGGCAAGGCGACGGGCCTCTCCCTCGCAGCCTGCTCGCAACGTTGCCACGCCCGAGACTGAGCCGGACTGCGGCTCCCCGCAGACCAGAGTGCCTCCCGGCGGCGCGGATCCTGGCTGGTGGGAGGTTGCCGCGAACGTTTTACTCCGCTGGGATAGCTGACGTCAGCGGCGAACGTCGCTAGCCGCTCGTCCGTTCAGGTTCCGGGAGGATCGCACGTGGGAAGTTTTTCTCGCTACGCATTAAGCATCGTCGCAGCTGCGCTTTTTGCCGGCTGCGGCGGGTCGCAGTCGTCGATCACTCCAAGAGCGGCGACCTACGAATCTAGGTCAGGCTCCCAGTCTCCGATTCGGCACGTTATTTTGATGGTTCAAGAAAACAGAACCTTTAACGATTTCTTTGCAACGTATCCCGGTACAGACGGCAGCACGACTGGAGTCATAAAGAAAAATAGCATGTGCCACGTTGAGAAAACTCACACGGTTACCCTCAAGGAGGTTCCGCTCGCGGTCATCAAAGATCTCGATCACCATTACCAAGCCTATTTAAGGGCATACGATCACGGCAACATGGACAACTTCGATGACAATAAATTTGCCGATGGTAGTCCAGAATGCAAGTACCCATATCAGTATACCGACCCCGCGGACATCCAGCCGTATTGGAGCCTTGCGCACCAATACGCGCTTGCCGAGCATATGTTTACGACGCAAGGTGGTACCAGCTTTTCGGCGCATCAGGATCTCATCCGCGGTAGCACTCAGATCAGCTCTAGCGTCGCGCTTGTCAACGATCCGACCGGAATACCGTGGGGATGCGACGCGCCTCCGGGGAAAAAAACGTCGTTAATAACTAAAAATGGCCACTACGAAGGTCGACAAGGTCCGTTCCCATGCTCGAACCAATTCCCATCATCGTATAACTACAACACTCTTCGAGACCTGCTCGATGCCCAGGGCATCTCCTGGAAATACTACGTGCTCCCGCTAAGGAAGAACTACGGTGGCCTCATGACTGCCTTCGACGTGATCTCCAGCGTGCGATATGGACCTGAGTGGAAGACAAACATCGCAAAGCCACAAACGAAAATTTTTGACGACATTTACAACGGGACCCTCCCGGCGATGTCGTGGGTAATTCCTGACAAGCCGGACTCCGATCATCCCGGCGGACCAATCGATAACGGGCCTTCCTGGGTGGCAAGCGTCGTAAACGCGGTAGGCCAAAGCTCATACTGGGGGTCTACGGCAATTATTGTGGTGTGGGACGATTGGGGAGGCCTGTACGATAATGCACCCCCAACCCAGCACGGTTTCGGCGGACTGGGGTTTCGCGTGCCGGCGCTGATCATATCTCCGTACGCGAAAGCCGGTTACATATCTAAGACTAACTACGAGTTTGGCAGCATACTAAAATACGTAGAGAATAATTGGAACCTCGGTTCGCTTGGGACGACGGACAAAACGTCTACCAGTATCATCGATTGTTTCGACTATTCGCAGAGGCCGCTGAAATTCAGGATGATCGGCGCAAAGTACTCGGAGCAATATCTCAGGAGCCGCAGGCCTTCGGGATTACCGATCGACAACGACATGTAAGCTAGAGCGATAACGAGAAGACCGTTCCTGCGTTCTGCGCGCCGCCGGCAGTGGTCGTGCCGTAGAGCGTACCGTCTACGTTGATGAGGCCGGAATACGGATATTTACCGTCCTTCGGAGCGCCGAAGCTGTGGAGCACGGTTGCCTTACCGGAGGTGGTCGTCTTGAAAACCGTTCCGCATCCGGGGATGCCGCCGTATCGCAGACCGCACGAAACCGAGCCACCGTTGGAGGTGGTGCCGTAGAGCGCGCCGTTGACGTCGATGAGGCCCCCATATGGATAAATGCCGTCCTTAGACCCGCCGAAGCTGTGCAGCGGCGTTTCCGTGCCGGAGGTCGTGAGCGAGAACACCGTTCCCAGGTTGTTCTTGCCCCCGCGTTTGGTCATGCCGTACACCGTGCCGTTGACGTCGAGCAGGGGCGCCTGCGTTGGGTATTCGCCGTCTCTCCGGCCGCCTTTGAAGCTATAGAGCACGGTTTCCGCGCCGGACGTCGCGATCGTAAAGACCGTTCCGCAACCGCCACGTGAGCCGCAGTTCGCGCCGCCGTAAAACGGTCGTGCCGTAGAGCGTGCCGTTGACGTTGATGAGCGCCGCTTTCGGGTGCGCACCGTCCGGTTCACCCGCGAAGCTGTGGAGCACGGTTTCCTTGCCGGAGGTCGTGATCGCGAAGACCGTTCCATCGTCGTTTGCGCCGCCGTTCGCCGTCGTACCGTAGAGCGTGCCGTTTACGTTGAGGAGGCCATATTCGGGCCGGTGCCGTCGGGTTCGCCGGCGAAACTGTGGAGCACGGTTTCTTTGCCGGAGAGCGTGACCTTGAACACCGTTCCGCAATAGCAGGACGCGGCTCCGCCATCGACGGTGGTGCCGTAGAGTCTGCCCTTGACATTGATGACGCCTGCGCGCGGGTTTTTACCGTCTCCCCCGAGCCGACTTCGAAACTATGGAGAATGCTTTCGCTGCCCGAGGTCGCGATCGCGAAGACCGTGCCGCCATAGCAACGGTCGTGACAGGGGCCGCCTCCGTATACGGTAGTGCCGTAGAGCGTGTCCTTGACCTTGATGAGAGGACCCGCGTGCGGGTCTCTGCCGTCGTTGCCGTCGTGACCGCTTTTGAAACTGTAGAGCACGCTGTACGCGGGACGCGCGTGCGTTCGCTGCGCCGCGACTCCGGCAGGCGATGGGCTCAGCGGCGCGCTTCCGCCTCCGCACCCCGCTACCATTACCGCTAGAATCACTGCAGCAAAGGTTTTCATGCGTCGCTCTCCCGTCTTAATCGGGTGCGTTATTGTGGGTCGACCGGTTCATTCGACGGCGGCTCGTGCAGGAAGTGCGACAGCGGATACTTTGAGGGAATCGCTGTGAAGGAACGCGGCTTCTGATTGAAGTCGAAGGCTGCATCCAAACTCGTTGCGCGCCGGTCGGTGTAGCCTTGTGACCTCGGCCCGATGCTTCCGGTGCCGTAGACCTCTTCGATGAACTTCAGAACGCTGGCGAACTCGTATTGCGTGCTATCGACATAACCGCTCTTGGCGTAGGGCGAGATGATGAGACAAGGAACGCGGAAAGCGAGCCCGCGATAATCGAGCTGCGGCGGCTTCGAATTATCGTACCATCCGCCCCAATCATCCCACAGGACGACGATCGCAGTGGAGTCCCAGTACGAACTCTCTCCGATCGCATTGACTACCGATGCCACCCATGAAGGGCCGAGGTCGCTCCCCGGCCGCCCCCTGAGGGGCGGGTGATCGGAGTCCTTTAGGCTCGGAGTGACAAAGCTTACGGATGCCAAGTCCCCCTTGCCGGGATCGGTTAATATCTTCGTCTGCGGTGCGATGATGTTGGCCCAGTCGGCGCCGTACCTTACGTATTTCAGCGCTTCAAAGGGCTCCCAGATGCCCGCATCGAGTTTTCTGTTCGCGTAGTATTTCCACGAAACGCCGGCATTATCGAGCACCTCGGCAATCGAGTTCCACTGGTCGAAACACGGGAATGGGCCCTTATTCATTTCCACTTTCCGTTCGGACGTTACGTACGAGCTCTTCGTGCCCGGCGGCGAATCGCAATCGTAAGGCCCCGCTGTCGGGTTATCGATCTCGGCTTCAGATGGCGATTGATGGATGTCGTCGGTGCCGGCGACCAGCATCAGATGTCCGGTGAAACTCCCGCCCCACTCCGTGGGAAACATCTCATCGGCGAGCACGTACTGTCGCGCCATGTCCCAATACGGTGTGATCAGAGACCGCTCGACGTACGAATACGCCGGATATGGACCACCTATGCAGCAAAATTTGGAAAAGCCGTCCATCTTTCCTTTATCCCAAGAAACCTTGGACGACTGCCAGTTGTGCCCTAAGTCGACGGAGTCGAAGGTGATCGGTTTCAGCGCAACCGAGATGTCTCCGGGGGGACAAGCCGAACTCAAGCCGCGGCGCTCGACCTGTCGGGTAATCTCCGGTCGCGCGTTTTTCTCCGGAATCGCGCAGCCCGACGCCGGCGCGTTGGCACCAGGATAACCGGTGAAGAAGTTTTCAAAGCTGCGGTTCTCTTGGATGATGACGACGACGTGTGTGATGTATTGGCGCGGAGATCCGCTCAATGGCAGTGCGCGAGTAAAAAACGCAGGCGTACTACCGGAAGAAGAACATCCTGCTGCAGCGATAAGGCCCAGGAATGCAAGGACGAGAAACTGCTTAGCAGACATCCTTCCCTCCGGAAGCAGAACGGACGAACAGTTAGGAGGGTTCGCGGCCGCTGGGCTCTGTCCTCGCAGAGCGAAGCAACCGTAGCCGAGTCGATTTTAAGACATGACCTTTGGCGCGGCCAGAGCGCCTATCCGCAGCGATTCGGCGTTTCAGAATGTGCATATCACTCGCAACCAACGTTTTTTCGATGCGAGCGAAGAGTTGCTGCCGCATACGGGCGCTCGCTGGCGCACATTCTCGATTCACTCTCGCGCTACGCAGGATTCGTCGGCATGATAGACTCCCGCGGGCTTAAGCGCGGGGTTAGCCGAGCACGATTGGCTTCAGTTCTTCCTCGCACCACTGGCGGAAGGTCGTGGGTGTCGTGTTCTCGGGCGTGCGGAGCTCGGCATTGTCGAGGCCCTCGTTTTTCGCCCAGGCCATGTCGGTCAAGCCCTGCGCCATGGCGTCAGACACGCCGCGCTCGATGAATCCGGCCTTATAGGCATCAAAAGAAATCTGCTCGTAGCGAATGGGCTTGTCAAGCACTCCGGACATGATCGCCGCCATGTCGTTGAACGATAGGTCCTCGGGCCCGAGCGCCGCGGCATGCCCCGTCCCGTCCCAGTTTGGATCCAACAGGAGGCGAGCAGCGACCTCCGCGATATCCCGTGTCGCACAGGTTGGCATCTTCCGGTCGCCGTCCAGCGGGAGAAAGAACATGCCTTTCTCGCGGATCGGAACTGCCTGCCGGGTGACGTTGTCCATGAACGAAGGGTTGGTCACAGCACGAAAAGCTACACCGGTGCTTGCAATCAAGTCGTCCATTGCGAGCGACGCAGTGACTAACCCAGCCTTGGCCGCCCTGGGGTTGCCGCGTCCGAGCGAGGAGATGCTGATCACGCGTTTCACCTGGTGGCGCGTCAGCGCTTCCGCCGCGGGCAGCGTGAAACCAACGTAGGCCTCATCGACGGTAGCAGCCCTGGGATTAGGCGGTACCAGCCAAAAGAGGGTGTCTGCGCCGGCGAACGCGCGGTCGACGACTGCGGCATCGCCGTGCGAACCCTCGACCACCTCGACGAGATCGCGGACACTGTTTGGTAGTTTGCCGGCATCGCGTACGATCACGCGGACTGACGCGCCGGTTTCGAGCACGCGGGCGAGAACCTGATGGCCGATTCTTCCCGTGGGTGCAGTAATGACGATCATGATCCAATCAGCGTCCCGAATTTACAGGTCATCTGTCGTGAATAGTCGACGATGTAGACTATGGCCAATCCCAAATGAGGCCTTCTGCGGCCGCGCCGCTGCATCCGGATAATCCATAAAGAACGAGCGCGCCACTGCCGATCGCAAAGAGCAACAAGGCGCCGGCGAAGATATATAGCGGCATTCGACCCGAACGATTGGCGTTGCGGTATGCGGCTAAGAACAGCGATAGGGCGGCGGCGGCGAATAGCGCAAAAAGCGCCCAAGACCTCATCAAGAAAACTGCTTTGTCGTGCGGACAATATCGCGACGACAGATCCTGCGCAACGGCCATCTGCAAGTGATCGATCGCGAGGAGAACGACCGTGTATCCGGGTGTCATGGGCTAAAACAAACGGCTCGACGAGCACCAAGAGAAAACGAAGAACGCGCCGAAGCCGGCGGCGCCGGCGAAGAGGAGCAAGAGCGCAGCACCGGCGTAGAGGGAAGCACGAAGCGCCGCGGTCTTGCTGCGCGATCGCCCCCAGGCGACCAATCCGAGAGCAGCGCTGCACGACACGGTGATAACCGTCCATACGCTGGCCTTGGAAAATGCGCCTTGGCCCAGACACGTCAACGCAGTAAGGCTTGTCGCGGAAAGACTGGGCGCACCGAGCCCCATGGTGTACGGCGCCGAAGCGTAACACCCGTAGAAGATAATGAACTCGAGCGCTCCGGTGCAGAGCCCGAGAAACAGGAGAACTGCCGACTCGAAATGTCTTCCGCGCCGGCGTGTTATGAATGCCGCGCCGGCCAGCACTAAGAAAAGGCCCCACAGTAGCATGAAGGCGTGGGCGTTCTGCCGCGCGCAGTAGCGGGCTCCCAGATCCCAGATCAGGTCCACGGGGCGAGGGTACCACGAAACTAATTGCCTCCGCCACCATTGCAACTGGTGCGCGCGATTTGTCCGCTGAGCTTAGCCGGCGATGATGACCACTCGCGGGCGACCACGTTCGGCGGCCTCCCAAGCTTCGCTCGCCATCGATAATGGAAACGTTCGAATC
The DNA here is from genome assembly GCA_963735845.1 of Vulcanimicrobiota bacterium. Lineage (GTDB taxonomy): Bacteria > Vulcanimicrobiota > Vulcanimicrobiia > Vulcanimicrobiales > Vulcanimicrobiaceae > Cybelea. The sequence goes on from CAVTMN010000016.1 coordinate 39,519, forward strand.
GGGACGTCAACCGCGCCGTCCGCAATCAACTGAATGTAGCGTGGAATCTCAGCTATGATATCGGTAATCGACGCAGAGCCCGCGCCACTTCCCGTTATGCGTAGCCTGCGGCTACGCAAGAGTTCGGCAGGAACTGCTGCCTGCGAGCCTGCGGTAGCGCCGATTTGAACGTAAGAGATGTCGGCCCGATCGGGCTCGAGCCCGCGTCTACCGAGCGCTGCAAACGTGCTTTCCGCCGGTGCACCCCAGAGAAAATCGAGCACGATATCGGGAGACGAGCCTTCGAGAGCTTCAAGGATTGCCGCCCCGTCGCGCTCACGATCGCCGCTCAATGCGACGGTAGCAGCGCCGGCCTTGACCGCATCGGACAGGCGTTGTGCATCGCGACCTGCGCCGGCAACACGCGTGGCACCAAGAATGCGCGCATTCCGTACGGCGAGAAGTCCCGCCATCCCGGTGACGCCAAGAATAAGAACGTTATCGAGTCTGCCGATCTCTGTGCGGCGTGCTTGGAGGGGTAGCCAGGAGGCAAGACCCGGATTCACACCTCCGGCAACACGCGCCGGGTCGGCGCCTTCCGGAAGCGGTATCCATAGGAATGATGGCACGGAGATTCGTTCAGCGAGTGTGCCGTAAGGCGGTTGCGGGAAACCCGAGTATGCAACCACGCCCTCTGCGGAGCGGACGACGGCGTCGATGCCGGGAATGAGCGGCCACCGGCCGCTGCTTCCATAGTGCTGGCCGCTCGCAAGGCCACGCACGATCGGATGAATGCCCGCCGCAACAAGCTCGACGACTTGCCGCCCCTCATGATCGCCTGGCTCTGCAAAATCGCCGTAATGTGCACTGTCGCCGGGCGCTCCGATCAACGCTGCTTTCATTTCTCCCTAACTAAGTGAGATTCGATGGTTTGCCCATCATAGCAGAACGGAACGGATGCAGAAAAGGCACTCAAGCGCGAGTTGATGAATCCCATTCGCGCGCTTTTGGAGCTGCCTAAGGAAGCGAAGCAATCCTGCTACTCAAAGGAGTAATTTTGGTGAATACTACCGGAATAGTGAAATACGCCGGTGCTCTGGTTGCACTCGCCGTATTCTCGGCGTGCGGAGGCGGCTCGACGGTCGCGCCATCAACCGCGGCGTTCGATGTCCGATACATCGGCAAGCAGCTCTTAGTGAATGGAAGACTGGTAACGGCGGCGCGTCTGAATCCGATGCCTCGTTACGCCACGATGGTTGTTCCCGACCGGCATCGGAAAGCGAAGTACTACGAGTACATCAACAACTACTACGCTACTTACGCCAGTATTTTCGACTATCCAAAAAGCACTCAGATGATCGACACGATCCCTGGCATCGGTGGCCAATCGTGCACGAACGTCCTCTACGGCTATGGGAAGAAGACGTTCTGGAACATCGAAAGCGATACCCAGATCACGTTGTATAAGGTCCCCACAAAGCCGCTAAGGTCGCTCTCTGACTCCGTCGGTATGCCATCCAGCTGCGCCATGAATACCAGCGGTGACCTAGCGGTCGGGATCTTGGCAGGGTCGGGTGCCGGCGACGTCGTGATCTACAAGGGTGCGACCGGCTCGGGCACCGTTATGACTACGCCGTTAGCCGATGAGTATTTCAACGGCTACGACAACGACGGGAATCTCTTTGCCGACGGCTTTAACAGGCAGGGAAATTTCCAGCTGGTCGAGCTTCCGAAGGGTGGCAATACGTTCCAAGCGGTCACAACGAGCAATACCGTGGAGTTCCCCGGCTCCGTGCAGTGGGACGGCACGTACCTCACCGTCTTCGACCAGCTGCTGAACCAGTTCTATCTGTACACGGTCAGCGGAACGCAGGCGACGTTGAAGGGCACGATACAACTCACGGGTTCGAGCGACTGCGCACAGACCTGGATCGTTAAAGAGGGCATCGTCTATTGCGGGGATGCGGGCAATAATAACGGCGAGGTTTTCAACTACCCTGCCGGCGGTTCACCGATTGCAGTCTTCACCGGCAATTTCGACTTCCCACTCGGCACGGTGGCATCAAAGAAATAATCTGGCTAAGCTAGGGGGCTTTCTGGTCGTCCTTTCCCCAGATCCGTAACATGGCGTAGAATAAGAACGCGGTGCTGATGCCGAAGAGCAGGACGCCGCCGCCCCCTTCGGTTGCGCCCATCATGCGCCATTGGGCGTCTACATCGATCCCCGAGGCGCCCCGCGTGATCATAGAATCCACCGAATACAGCGCCGCATCCGCCGGGGACGCCAGCGCCCCGAGATGAAGGTAGGCGACCGCCCAAACCGCGCACTCGACGCCATGCAGTACGGCGAGCCCTAAAGCCACAATGACAATTAGCACGATGCTGACGATTGACGTTCCGATGTGCGTAACATCGAGCTGCGGGAGCTTAGCAATGATGCGTTCGATGGCTCCCGCAATCAAAACGATACCGGTCACGTGGATCGCGATCGTGAGTGTCAGCAGAAGGATCGTCCAACCCAGACTCGGGTCCCACGCGGCCCACCCGTGCATCGCTTTATCCTAGCGCAAAATCACTTCTTGGGTGATTTTGTCCGAGCTGTTTTGGAGGCACGCTCCGATTTTCTGGCGGCATTGTACGCGGCCGCGGCTACGATCAGCGCCTTAAGCGCTCCCTTGTTGATCTTGTCCTTTTCGAAAAAGTCGATGGCGCGCCGCTGGTTCCCCTCCAGGCCGGCGTTGAAAAGCTTCTTGGGATCCGGAAGATGCGCGCCCTGGTCGAAGGTGAGCTTCACCTTGCCCTTGTGCGCGTTGGCAACGGCGACGATCCCATCGTGAGACCAAGTCGGCGTCCCCATCCATTTCCATTCCTCGATCAGCTCGGGACCGGCTTCGAGAATTAGTTTGCGCATTTCGGAGAATGTGTCGCGACGCCAATCATCAATCTCTGAAATGTACTCGTCTATTTTTTCCGATGGGGACTTCGTTCTTGCCATAATTAGGGCTAATTTCGCCGGCCCTAGTGCTGTCCTTAGTCGCGGATCTCGAAGACCTCGCTATGGGCCGAGGGCAACCCCGATCGGCAGCGCCAAATACGGCCCGGTCACGACCTGCTTTGGCGTTTGTTTTCCTTTGCGCGATGCGACCGGCTGGGGTTTCCGTTGGAAACGGAGACCGGTCGAGCCAGCCGCTGGAATACGATGCGCGCGATGCGCGTCCTCAAATGGTACTATCGGCGGTAGGTCGAGTCACATTTCCCCCGGGGCGGCCGTTGCGCTCTATATGAAGGCGGCGCTGTATGGGCGGATCGTCTTTGGCGCATCCGCCGTGCTGTTCGGCGTCATCGCCTTGATGTGGCATGACGCCGACACGTGGCAGAGTCTCGTTAGGATCTGGAAGGTGCCCTTCGGCACGGTCATCGGCCAGTGTATGATGATCGTCCTCATTGCCGGTGGAATCGGGATACTGTTTCCGCGAACGGCGCGCGCGGCATCCATCGTTCTCGCGGTGGTCTATGGGATTTTCTCGCTGGCTTGCGTCCCCGGGATCATTGCCGCGCCGAAGGTTTATTTCGAATACGGAGCGTTCTTCGAGCAATTTTCGTTATTGTGCGGCGCGATCGGTCTGTACGCGGCAACCGAGGCGAGCGCCGCGCGGGCAGCAACGGCGAGCCGGCTCGCGCGACTCGGGCTTGGCCTCTGCACGGTTTCCTTTACGCTGGCTCAGATGTTCTACCTGAAGATAACCGCCGATCTTGTCCCAACTTGGATTCCGCCGAATCAGGTGTTCTGGGCGATACTCACGACGGTAGCGTTCGGACTTGCCGCGATCGCGATGCTGATCAATCGTCAGGCGCGGCTCGCGACGCGCCTGATGACGTTGATGATCGTACTCTTTGGCATATTGGTGTGGATCCCACGCCTCGTCGCTCATTCGGAAGCCCACGGGAATTGGTCCGAGTTTGCCTTGAACTTCCTGATTGCCGGCGCGGCCTGGATGGTGGCCGACGCGGTTACTGCGTGACGATTCCGATGTTGTAGGGACCGAAGCAGCCCGACGGCAGACAGCCGTAAATGGTCTGTTGGTACTTGACCGCCCCGTTGCTCGACGGAAGCGGCACTTTCTCGCTGATTTCGTCGGTGCTCGGATCGCCGGGATTGGGCGTAAAGATCGCAACGAGTTTATGGAATTCGTGGCCGCGTTTCATCGAGAACTTCCACGACCACGTGAGCGGCGGAAGCTGGCACTGGCTGCCGCTCGGAATGAAACAGAACGTATAATGTGCCGGCGAGTTGTAACCGACCGTGAGGCAGGCAATGTCCCTGCCGGGGCATGTGCCGGTTCCGCCGGGGATCACACCAGGCGTCGTGTCGATGCGAAGGTTAGCGGTGTGGGCGTTGGCCGGGCCGGCAGCCGGCGTAAATCCGCTCGCCGCGGGGTTCTGGCCGCTGCAAGCGGCGAGGGTTGCGAGCAGAACCAGCGCCGTTAGGCGCCGTAGAGCAACTGAAGGCATGATGGCGTTCTCCTTGTCGATCGTTTTGCTAAGTGAACCCATCCTAGCGATACGACCACACGGAAACGCACAGGCCCAAATTCTATCGGGATTACCGTCTCGGCGATCCGTGCCGTCGCCAAGGGCCGGACGCCGTTTACCACGAGGCGCTGAAAATGTTCGCTGGCGCGGTGGGCTTCGACCAGCCTCTTGGTCGCGGTAGACTGGAATTCAATGATACCCGGCTCTTTGACCGACGCATCTCGCAACTCGCGAAAAATCGCTTCAACGCGATCGGCGTCTTCCGGAGCAAACGTAAACTGTACGGAAGCGATGATCATTTCGCGTAAATCGGGCAGGTCTTTTCGAAGATAAGCAGGCCACGTTCGGCTGCCGGCCAGCTGGCCAGAAATTCGACCACAGCCACAGCGATGAAGGCAAAGAGGACGACGAAAAGCGCCGGCATAAGATCGAAGCCGCGCTGAGTTCCCTTACCGAAGTTCATGGTGTTTAAACGTTAAAACCCGCGATCGGCCGCCTCGGTTTCAAGCGTGCGGGCGGGCGGCAAAATGGACGAGTGAAGGGCGGCGATGCTACGATGGCGCCACGCAATGGGACGCTTGTTTTTAACCGTATTTGCGCTCGCGTTGGTATCTGGCAACCCCATCGCTACGCCGTCCGAGGATAGAAGCATGACTACGTTACCGGTTGAAGGGCACATGCCGTCGCTGGACGGCGCGGTTGAGTGGCTGAACTCCAAACCCCTAACGGCGACCCAACTTCGCGGCAAGGTCGTGCTCGTTGATTTTTGGACCTATACCTGCGTTAACTGGACCCGTACACTTCCGTACGTTCGAGCCTGGGCCGAGAAGTATAAGGATAAGGGGCTGGTCGTGATCGGCGTGCACACGCCTGAGTTCGGGTTCGAGCACAACCTGGACAACGTTCGTTGGGCGCTCCAAGAGATGCGTGTCGGCTACCCGGTCGCCGTCGACAGCAACTACGAGATCTGGAATGCCTTCCGAAATCAGTATTGGCCGGCGGAGTATTTTGTCGATGGGCAGGGGCGTATTCGTCACCACCACTTCGGCGAAGGCGCCTACGACGAATCCGAACGCGTCATTCAAGAGCTGCTCACCGAAACGGGGCATCGCGAGGTCGGCAATTCACTCGTGCAGGTTCATCCGCATGGTTTGGAAGTTGCGGCGGACTGGGACGACGTGCGATCGCCGGAAAATTTTCTCGGCTACGAGCGAACCAACGGCTTTGCGTCCACCGGTGCGGCGACCGACAAGCCGCACGCCTTTACGATGCCCGCAACGCTGGAGCTCAACGAATGGGGTCTCTCCGGCGATTGGACGGTGAGGAAAGAAGCCGTTGTTCTCAACAAAGCCGGCGGACGGATAGCGTACCGCTTCCAAGGTCGCGATCTCAACCTCATCATGGGACCGCCGAGGCCGGGAGCGTCAATGCGTTTTCGGGTCCTACTCGATGGGCGACCGCCCGGCTCGGCTCACGGAGACGACGTCGACGCCGACGGCTATGGTACGGTGTTGCGCCAACGGACCTACCAACTGATTCGTCAACCCAAGCCGATCGTCGAGCGGCGCTTCGAAATCGATTTCCTCGAGCCCGGCGTCGAGGCGTTCGATTTTACTTTTGGATAGGGCGGCCTCCACGTTGCGTTGCTACAAAGCCGTGTAGTTTACCGTCGCTACCCTTATACCAGCCGCAAATAGCGTCGGCGTCGCTGATGCCGTTCACAACCGTAAGGCCCCGGCTCTTAGGCGCGTCAATCGTTTGCCACTTGAGATGCTTCGCTTTCGGGTTGGTAAGCAGAAACCCGTGCGTAGTATGGTTGTCGTCCTCGTACGTACCGACCACCTTGCCCGACTGGTTGACGCCAAGCGCCTGCGTGTTCGTCGATCCCGGATAGGAGAAGAGATAATACCGGCCGTTACTGAGGTACCAACCCTCGACGATATCGTGCGATCCGTTTGAGAAGGTTGCGCTCCCGACGATGCCGCCCAAGTTGCTGATTCCGGCGGCGACCGGGTTAACGGCTCCTGGGGGCGTGAGCGGAACGTACTGCTCGCCGCTCGCATCGGCATAAGCTTCGAAAGCCTGCGCGATGCACTGATGCCCCGACCGCTGCAAGTAGTAGCCCACCGCGAGTTCCGTGTCGTTAACGCCTAGCAATACCGTCACGGCGCATTTGCCGTTCCCTTCATCGGGGGATTCGAACAATATCCAGCCACGATCATAGTGGACGACGCCGCAAGTACCGCACCGGCTCCCCTGGCTGGAAGGCGGAGAGAAGACGTAGCCGGCTTCGTACTTATCGTTGCTGAGCGAGCTTAGATAAGTGCCACCTGCGCCGGGATAGTCGTCCGTCGCGAAGCTTTTATAGGTCGGCGCTCCCGATGCAAAGCTGTGATATGCAGGGCCGGTAAGACCGTAAACGCCCACGATCTTACCATCGCGTCTGATACCTGTGATGCGGTTGTTTCTTCCCTTTGGATCGTCAATGGTTTGAAAGCTGAAGGCCGTCGGCCCAACGCCCGAATCGGCGGGACGGGGCACGGTTTGAGTCGCGGATATACCGGCCCCGCCGCAAGCTGCCAACCCTAATAGTGCGGCGATAGCAAGGCCGCCGGCCCAACTCAGGTGGTTCAACCGAAACACTTTCACCCGATTACTGCGCCTCTTGAAGAAGTTGCTTTATATCGATGCCGCGCTTAACCGACCACAACAGACTCCAGACGACGCGGAGATTTGTCTGAGGTGCGGCTAGCGGGCGCACCACGTTGGTGTAGTAGAGCGCAGTAATTTGCATCAACTGATCGCCATCTTTGAACGTCTTAGCGACGCCGCCGCCGACCGGAACCGTCCACTTTGTCCCCGGAAGATTTGCGTTTGACGTCATGATCGGGGCGGAGGTGATCGCCCATCCGCCCTTGAGATTGTAGTTGACGAACGGCTGAACCAAAAAACTACTAACATTCGGGCGATTCGGCAGACCGGCCACCGACCAGAGTTGTGTGACGAGAGTGCCCAGCACCCAGCTCCCGGGCATGACGAGTGCGACCGCGTCGGGGCCAACGGACCATTTTCCCGAGCCCAGCGTGTTCGGAGTTGCGGTAGGGAATTGAAAGATCGGTCCGACTGCCCAAATCAGCTGGCCTGGTTTTGTCTTTGGCGCAAAGAAGAGTTGTTCTTGAACGTCGCTCAAGCCGAAGGTTGAGGGACAGCCGCCGGGTGACGCACAAACGACCGGAGATTGCGGCGACGGCTGATTGAGCACCGGAATAATCGTCCGCGCAATCAGGGTCATCTGTTTGCTTAGCATGATCGGCACGACAGGCTGCACGTTAAGGTTGTACTGCATCCGCGTGTACGGGCCGTACCCGTAGTTGAAATTGTTCTGGAACGGAAGGACCGTAATGTTACCGACCGGATTCTGAGAGGTCTTGATGATGGCGAGGCGCAGGGCTTCTTGCTGCGCGGGCGTCAGACTATTAGGAACGAAGCCGCCGGTATTGCTGTGCGTATCTTCGCCGGCAGGCGCCGCGCTTGGGCTCGGAGCCGGCAATGCCTCGGGGTCTCGTGCTTGCGCGAGTAACGGCACACCCGCATACAGGAGAACCGCCGCAAGGACGATTGTCGAGAATGGGCGTGCGGGCAGCTGCATGTGAAAGTATCCTACGTTCTCGCGGACGGCCCTACCTTGCCGTCCTAGGCCGTTCTCGTTCTTTGGAAGAACAGATGAACGACTTAGCTCGATTAACTACACGGGTACCCTGTAAGAAGTGATTGCTTTGGTTGCCCTTGCCGTGCTGCCGCTGGTTGCGATGGCTCAGGGCGCTTCGCCCCCGCCGGCGGGGACGTTTGAAGGCATCAGCATCGGCGCACCGATGGCCAGCCTCAAGACGGCGTACGGCGATCCGATACACGTTCTCACGGTGGGCGGATCGGTGATCTGGCGCTATCTCAGGCACGGCGACGGTGTTTTTCTCGACGTTCTGGTGAAAAACAATCTGGCTCGGTCTATTACGGTCGTGAGCCGGTTCGACGGCGTAAGCTACACCGATCCGAGAGGCATGTCGTTTGGGATGTCCCCCGATCAGGTCCGCGCCAAGCTCGGTACTCCGACGCGCGAGTCGACCAACTCCGACGACGGATCGCTCGACCTGTGGTATTTCGCCGGCCAGTACGCCTGGATCTACGAGTTTCATAACCATAAGCTCGACTTCATCCAAGTCATCGCGGCGCCGGCGCTGCTGAGCACCTTTGCGCCCGGTCCAGCCGTTACGCCCGACGACGGCACGTCGTTCGATCGCGCGATTTGGATTCGTCCCTCCAATCTGGTGGCAAACGCGCAATGGATTGACGTCTTCTTGGCGGCGAATCGCTGCGGCAAGAGTGGACATTGGAAAGAAATGTCGCTAAAGTTGGCTCCGGACACGACGGCCAAGGATCCGTTGGCATACACGATCGTTCACGCGAGCTGCACCGACGGCAACGCCGAGCGTGATTTTTATTTCGACACGCACGGCGCCGCCAACGTCGACGGAACGCAATCCACGATCTACGTCGATCCTAGTCTGCTGCCGCCGAGTTCCGCCTCGCCTAAGCCGTCGCCGGCGCCGCCACATCAGTTCCTCCCCCGGTGACTGCGCATCGCGCACGAGCGACGGTCGCGGCCCTCTCTATTGGCTGCGGCTGCGGTCGCGTGCACGAGGGGCGGGGCGACGCGGACCGGTCCGCCGCACGTTCTGAGGATCGCGTACGCCGGCGACCCGTCGTCGCTGGTTCCGCTGGTCGCCATCGACCAGGAGATTCTCGCGCTCGATGCGCTCTTCTGTCAGACGCTGATCGGTCTTTCGGCCGATAATCGCAACGTTCCGATTCTTGCCACCCGCGTTCCGACGCGGCGCAACGGCGACGTCTCGGCGGACGGAACTCGCATCACCTATCACCTGCGCCCGGACGCGCGCTTTGCCGACGGCGGTCGCCGTTACGTCGGCTGACGTTGCTTTTACCTATCGAGCCATCTTCGATCCGCGCAATCGCGCGACGTCGGTCGAGCCGTACCGTCGAATCGCGTCGCTGCAGACGCCCGACGCGCATACGGTGGTCATCCGGTTGCGAGGGCCGTGGAATGCCGCCGTCAGCACGCTCTTCGCACAGGCCGACTACGTTTACGGTATTCTGCCCAAGCACGCGTTTAAGGATACGAAAGTCGTCGGCAGCGGCATGGGAGAACGCACCGTTTTGCAGCGGACCGTTTCGCGTTGCGCGATGGCTCCGCGGCGATCGCATCATCCTCGAGCCCAACCCGTACTATCGCCCGCGGCCGAAGCTCGAGCGTATCGTCTTTCAAATCGTGCCGAACCTCAACTCGAACTTCGTTTCCCTTCGGTCCGGCGCGGCCGACGTCGGGACGCTGACCCCGGAAAACGTCAGTCAGGCGGAAAGCACGCCGGGGCTCAAGGTGCGGCGCATCCCCGAGAACGCGACCCGGCTGCTCTACCTGCAGACGCAGCTCGCGCCGACGCGCGATCGCCGCGTACGGCAAGCGATTGCAAACGCCCTGGATTACAGCCAGCTGGCCGACGCCTGGAGGCATGAGTTCCGCGCAGCCGGCTCGTTCTTGCCGCCGCCGATCGTGCGCTGGAAGAGCGTTTCGATTCCACCCTACGCCCACGACCCCGCCGCGGCGGACGCGACTCCTCGATGCCGCCGGTTGGCGATTGCGGCACGGCGTTCGATATAAAGACGGAGCCGTACTCGGCGGCCTCATCGGTGTAAACTCCGAGGATCCGATCAACGTACGCATCGCCACCATCGTCCAGACGCAGCTGGCAGCGATCGGAATGCAGTTTTCGATCAAAGCAAACCCGACGCGGATTTGGTTCAGTCCCGAAGGACTGTTGCGCAACGGCAAAGCCTCGATCACCGGCGAGACCTGGGTGGGCGGCGGCGATCCCGAGGAGTCCTTGAACCTGCGCTGCGTACAAGCCGTCAAGGGAGACTCAAACCACGCTTTCTACTGCTCGCCGCGATTCGAGGCGCTATTTGACGATCAATCGCGCACGCCCAGCGAAGCCCAGCGCGCTCGGGATTTGAACGCAATACAAATGCTCGTGCACGACGACGTTCCGGTAATCCCGCTCTACTACGAAGACCGCTTGATGGGTCTAAGCCGGCGTGTCACCGGATACAACCTCAACATGCTCTGGTTGCCGGTCAATCCGGAGACGTGGGACGCCCGCTAAGCCGCAAGCCTACTCGGTATAGGCTTCGACTTTACCGGATTTAACCGCCGCCTTCAGCGCGTTGTGGTCGCGCACCGTCTGGTCGGCGTATGCCTTGGCGAAGTCACCGATCGCCTCATCGAACTCAGCGCTCTTGCCGAGATAGCCGGCGAGAGACCACGAGTTGCCGGATTTCGCGTGCGCCCTGGCCAGATTCCAGCCGCAGGCTTTGGCGTAGGCGTCGAAGAGGCTTTCATCAAAGGTTTCGATGTTGGCGCCGATCTTAGCGTCGCGCAGTTGCCGGACGTAAAAGTCTCCGCTGGGCCCCGAGGTCCATCCAAGGAAGATATCGGACGCCGCCTGCATTAGTCGCTGTCCCATGACGACTCGCTGTCCGTTATGCGGGTATGCGCTCTTACCTGCATAGGGTTCAAGTACGGATGCGTTAGCTTGTTTGAACTGCAAAAAGAGTGGATCGTTGTTATGCGACATCAACAGCGCGATCCAGCAGCGCGTGCCGACGCTGCCGATGCCGACGACTTTAATTGCCGCGTCGACGAAGTGGTAACGGTCGAGTAGAACCCGGCGATCGTCGGGGAGAGAGTCGCGGTACTCCTTCAAAATTTGTTCCACGCTCGAGGCAAACTCGGGTGAGCGCGCCAGTTCGGGATGGAAGATCAGCGGTGGAGCGTCGTGTATGCGGACTTCACCGTGCACGATTTCCGTTAGCTTTGGATAGTCGATGTCCGATCCGCGCGCCGTGCGGACTTTGGCCACGCGTTTGGTGACCCGGTTCCGTTCGGTTGAGGAAAGCGGCTTGAGAAAATCTTCGACGGTGTACTTCGCATACCAGACCGTCAACGGATCGAGCTGCGCGAATTCGCGAATGGCCTTGCGATAGGCGCGGACGCAGGCCACGGAAATGTTGCCGGCGACGCCGTCGGAGAGTCCGTTCTCGCGCACCGCAAGGACGAACGAGGTAGCCAGGCGTTTGACGTCCCACTCCCACGGCGCGGGCAGCGTCTCATCGAAGTCGTTGATGTCAAAAATGATGTTGCGTTCCGGCGTTGCGAAACCGCCGAAGTTCTTGAGATGGCAATCGCCGCAGGCCTCGACCACGATACCGCTCGACGGCGAGTGAGCGAGGTCGGCCGCCATGATCGCCGCGGCTCCCCGGAAGAAGGCGAATGGCGATTGCAGCATGCGGCCGTACCGGATAGGCACGAGCTCGGGCAGACGGCCGTCGTCTGACTTTCGGAGTATGCCGAGCGGATCGCGCTTCGACGAAAGCTTGACCTCGCCGTGTGCGGCGCGCGGCACGCGGTCACGAGCGGACTTACCAGCCGTAGTTTGATCGGGCGGCGTAAGAGCCGACGCTCCGTTTGACGATACCGTTTCCATGAAAATCCTCTCTTGCGTTAAGGGCTGGCGCTGCGCCAATCGGCGCGAACGACGCCCGCCATGCCGAGAAGATGCGTCGACAATGCTTCGATCCTCTCGTCGTCGGGGTTCGGTGAATAAATCTCGGCGCGGAGCTCGACGCTATCGTCTTCGGCGTTATGTCGCGTAAGCGATTGAAGGCTGAGCGGCGAGCCGCTGATTGCGGCGAAGATCTCCTGCCCGACGGCCTGCTGACCCTCCGGTTTGTAGCGAACCGAGAGCTTATAGATCACCTCGCCGCGCTGTCCCGCACGCTTATCAACGACTATTTCCAAGCGCTCGAGGATGATATTCATGACGACGACGCCGCCGGCCGCGATCGATGCCTCCCACCAAAGGCCCAATCCGGCGAAAGCGCCGATGGCGGCGGTTCCCCAAATGGTTGCCGCCGTGTTGATTCCTGTGACGTTGGCTTCGGTGCGAAAGATGACGCCGCCGCCCAGGAAACCGACGCCTGTGACGATACCGGCTACGATCCGGGTGTTGTCACCCGGTAGGATGAAATCGAGCATCGCAAAGAGCGAGGCACCAATGGCTATGAGACCCTCGGTGTGCAATCCGGCGCGCTTTTGACGCCACTGCCGCTCGAAGCCGATGGCGGTCCCCAGCACCGCGGCTAGGCCAAAGCGCATCAGAAACTCGACGACGGTGAGTTCGGTGCCTCTCATCAAAGGTATCTTCGGCGCGGCAGCGGCCGCTCCCAGGTTTTGCCTTTGCCGCACGTTAAGAGGTGCGTCGATGAACGCGAGTAACCGGCGCGAAGCGCTGTCGCTGCCGATCAAAGGCTGGAGCCTCAAAGATGCCTGAATCGTACAACGTGGAGCTGGCCCACGATCTCGCCGAACATGGAGCTCGTCACGCCGGCCGCCGCGACGCATGGCTAGGGATGGCGGAAGCGATCGTGCTGGCCATCGTGGCGGTTGCGACCGCGTGGAGCGGGTATCAAGCCTCGCGTTGGGAGGGCATCTCGACCAAACATTACGCGCTCCACGAACGCTACACGGTGCTCTCCCAAGAGAAGTCGACGCTTGCGGGCCAAGACCGGTTGTACGACATCGTCACCTTCAACGGCTGGGTCGCGGCCAAGATCGCCGGTCATGGATCCCTTGCGGCATTCTACGAGCGGCGCTTCCGCCCCGAGTACGAAGTTGCTTTCAAAGCCTGGCTGCACCTCGATCCCCTGCACAATAAAAGCGCGCCGGCGGGGCCGATCTTCATGCCGCAGTATACAAACGCCAACGCGTCGGCGTCTGTGCGATACGAGAACGTCGCCGTCCGACTACTTCAAGAAGGGCGTCGATACGCGCGAGACCGGCGACGATTACGTCCGCGTAACCGTCTTTCTGGCAACGGTGCTCTTTCTGACCGCGCTGAGTCAGCGATTCGGGTACGCCGCACCGCGCGCCATCATCGTCGGCATCGCTACCTTTCTCTTGGTGATCAGCATGTTCTGGATCGTCACGCTGCCGCGGACGTAAGCTTGCGTTACGGCGTTACTTTGAAAATCGTTCCGACCTGAGTGGCGCCGCCCATCGACGTCGTTCCATAGAGCGATCCGGCGTCGGCAACGAGCGGGGCTCGCGGGCCCGAACCTTCCGATGAGCTCTTGAATGCGTGGAGCACGTGCTCGGTCCCCGATGGGCTCACCGAAAAGACGGTGCCCAAACCCGGCGTTCCGCCGCGCGGCCGTCGTTCCATATAAGGTGCTCTTGTACGGCGATTAGGTTGGCCTCGGGATTCGCGCCGTCGCTTCCGCCCTTGAAGTCGTAGACGACGTGCTCGCCGCCCGCGGTAGTCGTGGAGAATACGGTGCCGTTAAAGTGCTGACCGCCCGTGTTCGTGGTGCCGTAAAGCTTGCCATTGAGGCTCACGAGTCCAGCCTCGGGCTCGGAGCCGTCCAAGCCGCTGCCGAAAGAGTGCAGCGCTTGTTCTTTGCCCGCCGTGCTCGTCTTGAAGATCGTGCCGGTGCCGTTTTTGCCGCCGTCCGCCGTAGTGCCGAGAAGCGCCGAGTTTACGACGATCACGTTGCTCACCGGAGCCGCGCCGTCGTTGCCGCCCTTGAAGGCGTATACGACGTGCTCTTTGCCCGCGGTCGTGACTTGGAAGACAGTGCCACAGCCTTGCGGACAGTTCGAACTTCCGCCGCCCTGAATGGTGGTTCCGTAGAGTGCGCCCTTATAGGCGATCAACGCGGCGTACGGCCCGGAACCGTCGTTACCGCCTTTGAAGCTGTAGACTAGGCTTTCTTTTCCGGACTTGTCGACCTTGAAAACTGCGCCGAACCCGCTTTGGCCGCCCGAGGTGGCCGTTCCGTAGAAAACTCCGTTGAGAACGACGAGCCCAGCGACCGGGAAAACGCCGTCGGGCCCGCCGCCGGTGCCCAAGCTATAGAGAACGCGCTCCTTTCCCGCCGTACTGCTGGCAAAGACGGCGCCGGCATCGCCCTGGCCGCCGACTTGTGTCGTGCCGTAGAGCGTACCGTTAAGCACGACCATTCCGCCCGCCGGCTCCATGCCGTCGGGAATCATCTTGAAACTGTAGAGCGACTTGAACGCTACCTCCGGAACGGCAAACGGCGCGCCGTAACTCGGCACCGCCGGCGTACCGCCCGCATGAGCGCATCCGGCGAGCACTGCGCTAGCAACGATAATGAGAAATTACTCTCATGGCACTCTCCTTAGGGCACTTCCTTTAGCGTCCCCGGCGCCAGAGTGTCGGCCAGCGTTTTAAACGTCGCAACGCTGCCATCCCGATAGTTTCCCTCTGCGTCGAACGCCTCCGGCAAATAAGTAACTTGGACCGTAATCGTCAGCTTCTGCGCGGGCAGGTACCCGACGGTTGCCGACGATCCGGCGAACGATTTCGTTTGCGTGATCCACGGGCCGAGAAGTACGACGCCCAGCCCGTAGTGGAGGGTATCGGTCATTTCACGGCACGCTGCGCATCCGGCGACGGCGTGGCCGAAACCGACCAGCTCGGGTCCGATCTGTGCAGCCGCAGATGAAGCCGAGAGTACTCTTACCGGTGCCGACCGCTTCCATCGTTTTGCTCATGTCGGTGACGTCGGTCGTCTGCAGCGCACCGTCGTAGGTCGTCCACGATGGACTCCAATACGTCGACTCCGGGCAGAACGGCAGGCTGGGTTTAATGCCGAGATATTCGCGCTGTTCCGAGGAGTACGTATGGAGCGCGGGCTCGGGAACTTCCGGCGTCTTGGAACCGTCGGTCTGCGTTAGCCCCATCGGCCCGAAGACGTACTTCCGCATCGCGTCGTTAAGCGGCATCCCGCGATCTTCTCCAGAACGCCGCCCAAGATGACGTAGTTGGTGTGCGAATAGCCCCAGTTGGTCCCAGGCTCGAACATCAGTCGGCTTTCCGACGCCGATCTTGATGAGCTCTTGGGGCGCCCATTGGCGGAACGGATTCTGCATCACGCCCTGCAGCAGCTCGTTTTGATATACGTAGTCCGCGTAGCCGGACGTCATGTTTGCGAGATTTTTGAGTGTGATGCGGTCGGCGTAGCGGCAAATCGGGCCGAAACTGCGATAGCTTTGCGTCGAGCGTGACTTTCTTTTGGTCGACGAGCTCCAAGAGCAACGTCGCCATGTAGGTGAAGGCCATGGCGCCGTTGCGAAAGTGCATCTGCGGCGTTGCCGGAACGCCCGCCATCGATTCGCCGAAGGCGGCCGTATATACGTCCGATCCGTTCGAGCGCACCTGAACGATCAGCGACCGCAGATGGTTTGCGGCCATTGATTGGCGCACCAGCCCTTCGATCGTGGCCGACTGCGATTGCGCGTTTGCCGGCAGCGCGCCAAGCCAAAAAAGCGCGAAGACCAAAGCGGCGGTGATTACCTTGAGCATGGGAATGTTTGGGTGGAGTCCTCGACCTTGGTGCTCTGAGGATAGGGCGAGCGGCCGATGAAGGCATAGACGACGCGTGCGTATGCCGGTCGCCCTCCACAGTTCTGCGAGCCGGTAACGATTAACAGCATCGGATAGCTGTGGAAGTGTCCCGCCGCGCAGTTGGGCCGGCAGTCGTTGGCCTTACCCGTTCCGGTTGCGGCGGCGAACGATTCACCCCAGCCCGTCCACTTCAGGTTTTCGACGTAGAAGTTTCCGTCTCCGCAGGCCAGCGTGATGCTCGCGGGTTTGGGCAGCAGTTTTCCTTGGCAGTCGGGCAGCGCCGTCGTCTGCGTTGCGGCGATCCCCGTGCTTGCGGAGAATCCAAAACTCGTTAGGGCAAAGATTGCCGCAATCGCTAACCTCATCGCTTACGGCAAAATGCTGTAGAAGGGAAGATCGCTGACTTTTTTGGCGAGCGCCGGATCGTTGACTTCGAAGAGCGACGTCTTTTGAATGACCGATCCGTCGCTGCCGAAGTAAGCGACCTCCGCCGCAGCGGCGTCGAGGCCGGGCGCCGTTCCGGCCTGCTTGGCGCGCTCGAGCGTCCCGTCGGCCTGGCGGTAACAGAGCTGCACCGCACGTTGATCGCCATTCGTATTGAACGAATGGCCGCTCACCCACGCCGGATTGTTGCCTTGTTTCCAGACGTCGGCGAAAGCGATCGACTTATGCGTTTGCTCGACGACGGCATAGTCGCCTTCGGCGAAAACGCGCCACGTGCCGCCGACCAGCGCCAGGTGCGTCGGGTGCAGGGCCATCGTGGCATTCTGTATCGCTTGACAGTCGGCATCGATCTGTTTGACCATGTCGCTCGCGGTTTGTGCTGCGGCGGGACCGGCGGAACCCGCCATCCACGTTAAGGCTAGTG
Organism: Vulcanimicrobiota bacterium; assembly: GCA_963735845.1. Lineage (GTDB taxonomy): Bacteria > Vulcanimicrobiota > Vulcanimicrobiia > Vulcanimicrobiales > Vulcanimicrobiaceae > Cybelea. The sequence continues at coordinate 56,460 of CAVTMN010000016.1, forward strand.
CCGCGACCGCGATGCTACCGAGTTGCTTCACCGTTTCTTCCTTCCTTCGAGAGCCTCAGCCGTGCGGCGAGGCGTTGTATGCAATGAACAGCGCGCTGACAAAGATCAAGACCATGGCGACGATCAGCACGCGATTGCGCTGCCCCGAATGCGCCATGAGCCAACCGTTGATCGTTCCGAGGATTCCGCTGATGACGATCAGGCCGAACGCCACGTTGAGCTTTCCGGCGAACTGCGCCGTTGCCGGGTCGGCCGGCCCGTTTGCCAAGAGTAGACGATCCACCCAGAGCCAGATCGCCGCGGCGAAGATCACCAGAAAGACGCCCGCCCCGAACGCGACCCAGCCGCGGGTCTTCATCGCTTAATCTTGGTCTTTCGCGTTAGGGCTAGGCGTGATGTTCGGATTGTGCTCGGCGAAAGCACCGAGCGGATTGGGAACCAGCCAGACCTGCAGATCCCACACGGCGGGAAACGTAAAGACGAACGCAACGTCGGACGCGCTTTGCGGCGCCGGAATCCCTAAGAACTTTCCAACGTGGGAGCTTGCTGATGGCGACTATATCGGCCGCGGTCGGGTTATCGACCGAACCTTTGACCATCCCCATCGTCTTTTGGCCGACGCCGCCGAACTGAATTCCCGACGCCGTCTTGATCCCGAAGTGCACGTGCCCCGGCGAGAAGTCGAGGAAGCGTGAAGGCGAGACGCCCCAAACGCTGGGACGATCTTTCGACGTGCTCTGAAGCACCGAGAAGTCGGCACCGATCAGATGCCCGCTCACATCGTACCAGAGCTGACTGGGATGTTGTGGATCGCTCGCCCAGCTGCTGGTGTTGACCCAGCTGATTGCGCCGGTCTGGTCTTCGTTGGTGTATTGGAAGTAGCCGGCGGCTGCGGCCGCGGCCGTCGTCGCGAAGCGGCTCTGCAGATCCGAGGTTGCGGAATTCACGAACTGTGTCTCGGACGCAGTTTGCGGCGGCGCTGCAGTTGGAACCGGACTGGGAGTCGGCGATGGTGCCGCTTTTGCGATCGCCGTCGCCGAGAGCGCCAGAAAGATGGCGGCGAAGGCGGTTCTTACTAAGTTGCTCACGGATCCTCCACTCATGTAGTCGCTGAGAGTTTTTGAAATTCGCTACGGCGTGAACTCGAAAACGACGCCCTGCCCGAAGTTACCGCCCGCGACGGTCGTGCCGTAGAAGTTGCCGCTCTGGTCGGGCGTCAGTCCGTAGTAGGGATACGCGCCGTCGCTGCCGGTGCCGAAAACGTGCAGCACTTGCTCGGCGCCCGACGCCGGATTGACTTTGAAGATGGTGCCGCAATCGCAGCTTCCGCCGCCGCTCGACGTCGTGCCGTACAGATCGCCCGACGCGCCGAAAATCAGCGTGCTGGTGGTGTAGCTGCCGTCGCTGCCGCCCTGGAAGCTATAGAGAACGCGCTCGCGGTACTTGCCGCTCTTCTTACGAACCAGCTCGAATACCGAACCAACTCCGTGCGCGCCGCCGTAATACGTCGTACCGTAAAGGTTGCCGGATTTGTCGGCGACAAGGCCGCCGTAGGGGAACGCCGCGTCGGGCGTTCCTTTGAAAGCGTAGAGCGTCCGCGGATGCCACTGATTCTTGCCGGCTTTCGAAATCTCGTAGACCGTGCCCGAAGCGTTTGCTCCGCCCTAGCTCCGTGACGCCGTAAATCGCTCCGGACTTGTCGAGTAATAACGATCCGAGCGAACCGACGCCGCCGTCTTTACCGCCGGTGAACGCGTGAAGCACGCGCTGCTTGCCGGCGCGCGTGATCTCGTAAACGACGCCTTGGTAGAATGCGCCGCCGTCGGGAGTCGTGCCGAACGCGTTGCCGCGGCGGTCGAAGACGACGGCGCCGCCGGGACCGAAGCCGTCGCCCGCCCCGGTAAAGTTGTAGCGCACGGTTTCCGAAGACCCCGCGATTTGGTAGACGACGCCGCATCCGTCGCTGGTGCAGGGACCGCCGGTGCCGCCGGCGACCGTCGTGCCTTCGAGGTTGCCGCTGCGATCGAAGGTCACGCCGCCGTGCGGGCTCTTTCCGGTCGCGTAGCAGTCGAAGTTATAAAGAACGGATTCGTGCCACGGAGCGCTGTTCTGTGGCGCGAGCTTGAAGACGGTGCCGCAGGTGTAGAGACCGCCGATCACGGTCGAGCCGTAAAGATTTCCCTGGTGGTCGAAGACGAGACCCGTCGCAGCATTTCCGCCGTCGTTGCCGCCCGTGAAGTTGTAGAGGACGCTTTCGGTGCTCGAGGCTTGACGGGCGCGAAAGGAACTGCTCGCCGCAGTCGATCCGGGCGACCGTAAGCGGCGGTTGCCCTCCGGCACAACCAGCCAGGATTGCAGCTGCGGCGCTGCAAGCAAATAACCAGCGATGGTGCGCGCTCATGTCTAACCTCCTAGAAGCCCTGCGCAGTCCGGGGGCTAAGAGGTTGTGCGCGAGGGACGCGATACCCTCGGTGCTCGCGCCCATCGTCCCGTGGAAAGGAGTCGTTGTGCGATGCAGATCTGCGCAGTCATCCTAGCGGCGGGAGCTTCGCGGCGGGCCGGCATTCAAAAACTGCTGGCCGGATTTTCGCGGCCGGCGCATGATCGACTATGCGATCGAGGCGGCGACGGAATGGCATCCACTAGTCGTTGCCGGACCGAGCGTTGCCGATGCATTAGGTGAAAAGACGGAGATAGCCGTGCTTCGCAACGCGCAACCCGAGCGAGGCATGAGCTACTCGTTGAAACTCGCCGACGCGCGGCTACCCAAAGACGCGTGGCTGATGCTGCTCCTCGGCGACAAGCCGCTGGTGACCGCGCCGATGATACGCACGCTCTGCGGATCGCTCGAGGGCGCCGACGTCATCTATCCGGTCCACCCGCAGACCGGCGTGTCCGGACATCCGGTGTTTTTTAGCCCCGCGGCTCGCGCGAAGATCGCTGCGCTCGACGACGGCGACACGATCCAACGGATCCGCGACGATGGTGACCTCGTGCGGCGTGCGGTGCCGACGATGGAAGAGGGCGCCTTCTTTGACGTAGACGCCCTCTAGTTTGTTTTCTCGGTTTACTTCTTGACGTGCGCGACGGTGATCATCGTCTTGCCACCCTGCGTGGTGATGGTGACGGACGTTTGATCTTGACCGGGATCGCCGATGGTGAAGACGGCACTCTCGACGGGGGCCGTCGTGTGCGCTTTCTCCGATCCGGCGGGCATGTGCTGCTGGTACCAAGTGTAGACCTTATCGAACGAATCGTCGGTCGTCATGACGCTTCCTGAAGCCGATCCGCCGGAAGCAGTCATGTTGCTGCTGCCCGAGGCCTGAGTCGTTGCGCCGGGATAGCTCGGAATCTCGCCGTTGGCCGCGGTGGTCTCGGCGGGCATCGCCGAACTGGTCGGTTCCGAAGCGCTGCTCGCGCCCGGCTCGGTACTGGCCGACGTGCTGGTTTGGCTATTGTCGTTCGACTTGCCCGAGCACGCGGCCATCGAAAAGGCCGCAACGAGCACGAGCGACATCGTGATAAAACGCATTGAATCTCTCTCCCTATTTGAAAACGAAAAATAGTCGTCACGTCGCGGCTCCGACGACCGGACGCTCGGTTCCTGCTCGCCCTGTGACCCGGAAAGCGAGCGCTCGTGAGGAATATTCGACCATGATCGAGAGAATCGTTGCCGCCGGTATTTTTACGGCATCCGCGCTCACGGCGTTTTCGGCTTGCAGCGCGCCCGCCTCGAATGCTATTCCGAGCCGGTGGACGACGTTGCCCGCGCGGTCATGGTGCCCGCGAAACGCGGCAAGATCGAGATTTTCACCGACACGTTCGGCGATGCGGTTCCCCAGGGAATCGCCGCCGGCAGCGACGGCGCGCTGTGGTTCACCGATTCCGGCAACGACGTGATCGGTCGCATGACGACCCGCGGCAAGTTCACGTTGCAGGTGAGCCCCGGTGACGAAGTTTCCGATGGAATTACCGCCGGACCCGACGGCGCGCTCTGGTTTACGACTTACAACCATATCGGCCGCATCACGACCGAAGGTTCGGTTACGCTGTTTCCCAACACCGGGGGAACGCTGCCGCACGGAATCACGACGGGTCCTGACGGCGCGCTATGGTTTGCCGAATCCGACGGAAACGTGGGGCGCATCACGACGGCGGGAAGCATCACGCACTTTCCCGTCGCGCCGAACAATGCGGCGCTCCAAAGCATCGTTACCGGACCCGACGGGAATCTCTGGGTGACCCAGTACGTCGTCGGCGGAAGCCGGTTATCCGATCAAGTAATTCGCGTGACGACGAGCGGCCAAAGCAAGTCGTTTACCGTTGGGGTCGGTCCCGATAGCATCTGCGTTGGTCCCGACGGCGCGCTCTGGTTCACCGAAGCGGGTGCCGGCGCGCTCGGACGCCTGACCGTCAACGGGAAATATAAAGAGTACTCCGTTGCCTACCGCTACAATCAGCCGTCGGGCATTGCCACGGGGCCGGATGGGGCACTCTGGTTCACCGATTTCAGCGGATCCGCCGGTATCGGCCGGATGACGATGTCGGGTAAGTTAAAGTTTTACGGCGCCGGGACGAAGTACAGCGAGCTCGACCAGATCGTACCTGGGCCAGGTAGCGCGATGTGGTTCAGCGCGTCGTTGGGACCCTCGGCGATCGGGCGTATCGCGACACACTGGGAAAAAAGTCCCAAACCGCTCGCCGTAGGCGGGAGGCTCCAAAGCGCCAAAGAAGGGCTCGAGCGGAGGGGACAGCCACGGTGGCTACCAGCCGGGATACGGCCGATATGCGAAAGATCGACTGGCGATTTTACTTGCCGGTCTGCTTGGCTATTATCTTCGGGGCTCTCATCGTTGCGGTCATCGAAGACTCTCCGGCGTTGCGGCTCATTCTTCGCGGTTGGGCGGACGCGGCGCTCGTGCTGGGCGGCGCGCTCATTGGTTTGACCGGCATCGTTTTGGAGGAGATCTATCGCGGCGGACCCGAGCGCGAGCGCGCCGCTCAAGAGCGCGAAGCCGAGCGCCAACGCCACCAGGAAGAACGGCGGCTCGATTTCGCTCAATACCGGCTGCTGCAAGCCGAACTTCGCGAAACGCAAGCGCGCGCCGAACGCCTTCAAGCCAAAATCGAGCTGACCGGCGTTCTCGATCGCGATCGGGTCGGCAATGCCTTGTTACTTGGATTCTACTTCGACCGTCGTGACGAGCTCGTCGCGGCGACGGCCGAACGGACGATTTTCGAGACCGCCGCGCAGCAGCTCAAGCTTCCCGCCGAACCGTTCGAGCAGACGAAAGTCGATCGCGCGGCAACGCACGACTTGCTGGCAATGGCCTACGGGGCCAACGTCGCCGAAGCGTTCGACTTCGGCTACCTGCTCGGATGTCTGGACGCAAGCGGCTTCCCGGACAACTGCACCCCGGAAACGCTGGCGCAGTTAGAGCAGCAGCTCAAACGCCTCGGCGACGACTCGGAACTGCACTCGGCGGTCGCAAAATTCTTACGCTACTGCCACTCGCGCGAGCGAGCGGCGAGCCGTCCGGGATTCTTGTGCCGCGTCGCTCGCTCGATCTTACGATACTTGCGTACTAAGATTTAGTGCAGGTCGTCTTGGCGATGGTTTTCCAAGTGCCGCCGGCTTGGGCTTGCGAGAGATCCGAGAAGCTGGTCATGCCGGCGATCGTGTAGGTGTCGCGAATCGCGATCTGTTTTCGATCGGCAGCGACGAAGTAAGAACCCGTCCAAGTCGTCGTCTTCCCCGTCTGCTGCGTCCATTCGTAACTGGTGTTGCCGGTGCCGAAGGTGGCGGGATTCGACCAGATCTTCGTCTTAGGGGCGTATCCGACGTAGCCCGCGCTGTCGTAGCCGGTGGCGGTTGAATGGATGAATAGCGAACCATCCGCGGCTTTGGCAACGGTTAGTGCCGTGGTAGACGGGCCGCCCAGCGGCGAAGGCATGCTGTTGGTGCACGTCCATTTTCCAATAAGAAAATCGTAACCGTGTGGGCCTGCGCCGACCGTCGCGGGCGTGTTTTGCGCGTGCGCGCCAAGCGGCGCCAGCACGAGTGCGGCGAGTGTCATCATAAACAAGAGCTTGTTCATGCGACCAAGCTCAGCTAAGCAAGCGCGGGTATCCTTCTCCTTATTCGGTATCTATCGGTTGGTACGAGGGAGGGCGGCGCATGAAGTACGAGTGGGAATACCCCGAGGTAATCGGCACGAACTTTCGCGGCTTCTGACTGAAGTCGAAGCAGTCGACGATGCTGGCCGCGCGCACGTCGGTGGTGCCCAGACGCCCGAGGTTCCAGTTGTTTTCGACGAACTTGAGGATGCTTCCGAACTCGTATTGTGTGTGCGAGATCAGGCCCTGCGGCGTGTACGCGGATACTACGAGCATCGGGACGCGGAAGCCCAAGTCCGCCGGCATCGTCGCGAAACGGCGGCGGCTCGTGGTCGTAAAAGCCGCCCCAATCGTCCCACACGACGACGATCGCCGTCGATTTCCAGTACGAGCTGTTGCCGATGGTATCGACGAGATCGGCCACGGCAGACGGGCCGGTGTTGGCGTGAATGCCCGGGTGATCCGAGTCGGCGAGGTCGGGAACGTACCACGAAACGGCCGGTAGCGTCCCGCCGGCGATGTCGTCGAAGATCTGCTTGTTGTCGAAGGTCACGTTGGTTCCCCATTCGGAACCGTAGCGCACCGCTCGAATTGCATCGAAGGCATTCCAAAGCGATCCCGTCGAGCCTTTGACCGGCGGCGAGTAATACTTCCACGTGACGCTCTTCTTATCGAGAAGGTCGCGCAGCGTTGCGTAGTCCAGGCACGGAGCGGGTCCGTGCAAGTAACGGTAATCTAGCGACGTCGTTAGAATCGAAGTCCTCGTGCCTTGCGGGGCATCGCATCCCCAGGGCTTTGCCGACGGGAAATCGACCAGACTCTTAGTGTTGTCGATTGCCGTCGCGCCGGCAATCAAATCTTGGTGCGCGGTAAAGCTTCCGCTGCCTTGCGTTTGAAAGAGATGATCGGCGAGCGCGTATTGGTTGGCGATATCCCAGTACGGTTTTATCTGCGCCGGATCGACGTACTGGTAGGGATGTTTGCCCGCCGGTCCTTGGCCTTTGCCCCCGCCCTCGAGGTCGAAGCCGTTCATTTTGCCGTGGTTATAATCTCGAAGGAAGGCTTGATACGAATGACCCAAGTCGTACGGGTAGAGGAAGTCGACCTTCTTGAGCTTGACCGTTCGTCCGTTCGACATCTTTCCGCTCGTCGCGCCGTCCGCGCCGGGAAACGTTGCAAAAAGATTGTCGAAGCTGCGATTCTCGTGGATGACGATGACGACGTGTTCGATGCGGCGCAGGCCGCCTTCAGCGTCGGAGCCGGCCGTGATCGGCGTCGCGTTCGATCCGGAGCGCATCGCCCCCGCGCACGATGGGAGCGCGAGGATGGCGAGCAAAGCCAGAAGACCGGCGCGGATGGCCATTAGGGAGGCTACGTTATACGCCGCCTCCCTGGAGCCTCCGGCACGTCGCGCCGGTCGCTAGGGCGGGTTGTTCGATGTCGAACCGTTCGACGTCGAGCCGTTCGAAGTAGTTGAACTGCTCTTTTCCGTTTGCGCCCCGGGCTGAACGATCGTCGTCGTTGTGGACGTCGTGTTCCACGGGTGCCAGTAGAACAGAACGAAGAGCGTCGCTGCCACCACGATGATAATCCCGATGACCCACGCGATTGGGCCGGCCGAGTTACCTGCGACTACGACGGTTTCTCTATCTTGCATGAGCCGCGTTGTTCCCACATTTGCCGGAGCGCTAATCCTACCTCATACGACTCTAAGGAGGCGTGCCGTGCTCCGTTGAACGACTTGCTTGATGAAGGCTGAAGAACTTCGCGCGTTGCAAGCGCCGATCAAAGCTCGCTATAAGGATTCGCCGGCGGCGGCCCACGTGACACTTTCGGCACAAGGCACGCTCGACGAGGGTATTACCTGCAGCGTGCAAACCGGCAAAGCGCTCGTCGCCGCCGGCCTGCATCCCGCTGCGGGCGGCGACGGCTCGAGCGCCTGCTCGGGCGACATGCTGCTCGAGGCACTCGTCGCTTGCGCCGGCGTTACGCTCAACGCGGTCGCCACCGCGTTGGCGATCGAAGTCCGCGGTGGAACCGTACGCGCCGAGGGCGATCTCGATTTCCGCGGCACGCTCGGCGTCGACAAGGACGCGCCGGTTGGATTCAAAGCAATACGCTTAACCTTCGATCTCGACACCGACGCGCCCGACGAAAAGCTCGATACGCTGATCCGCTTGACCGAGCGCTATTGCGTGATCTATCAAACATTGCTACGGCCGCCGGCGATGACGGTGGAAAAAACGAGGGCCGCTCGATAATCGAGCGGCCCTTTCTCTTTGGGCTTCAACCTATGGTTGGAGCCGTAAGAGGTTAGATCGTTACGGATAGGAGTGAACGCAAGACTGGCTGGCGTTGCTGAACATCCGGCTGCGCCGAGTAGGACTTCTTTCCGTAGGGATCGTTCTGAACGTTCTGTCCACGCGCAGATGTCGCCGATCTCGCCGTACGAGTTGTTGTACCAGCCGCTCGGCGGGTTGGGATCGGTGACGGACTCGGCGTACTCGTGGCCTTCGACGATGGTCACGCCTTCATCGGCTCCGCTCTCATCTTTCGGCGGGCTGATGAAGTTGGCGCCGCAGTTTCGCGCCGGCATCCGGCATGTACGGCAGGTTGGTGTACGAAACGAGGTGGCCGCCCGAACTGGTTGCGCCGTGGTAGGCACAATAGGACGTACCGAAGCCCGACGAGCTGTGGCCGGTCGGGGTCGCGACGACGTACGAGCCGTTGGGATCGTAACCGAAGTGAGCGACGCCGGCAACCGCTTCAGCCGCGACTTGCGAGTCGCTCGGATGCGCCGGTACGGCGTTCGTGTCGTCTTCCCAAATGCCGCCGAGCTGCTTGCTCGGGTTGGTGATGTAGACGTTCGAGGCGCCCGACGTCATGTAGTACTGGGTGTAAATGTTGTTGTAGGCGCTGCCGCCGATGTGCTTGCCGTAGCTCTTGAGCAGCTTTTTGACTTTGTAGCTGTCGCCGTACGTCTTGTAACCCCAGAGTGACGATGTACATCTTGGGAGCGACGAGAACCGGACCGCCGCTGTAGTTGAGCGTGATCATCGGTTTGGCCTGGTTCTTAACATTGTGAACGGTAGCCATGTAGTGGGGAGTGTGGAACATGACTCCGTCCTTTTGGACCCATCCGGAGTCGAAATTTGCCCCACCCACGGTCGGCGTAACGCCGCTGCCGTTGTTTGAGCAGCCTACCATTGCGAGCGTCGCCGCACAACCTAAAACGGCGGCGAGCCGCGAGTACCTATACATAACGCAATCAACCTCTCGATAAGGAGTAGCTAGAGAGTGCCTAGCGGGGGGTGAAAGCGCTACATTTGTCGCCCCCGGCACGGCTTCCCTGCGAATCTCCTGTGATTTGGTTGCTCGCTTGGATTGAGGGCAAGCCGGGCGCTTACGCGTCCGGCTCGAGTTCGATCGGGCCGCCCGAAATCGGACCGCCGGAAATCGGCCCATGTCGGATTGGTTCGGGAATCGGAATCGGTCCTTCGATCGGCTTCTCTCGTTCGTGCGAGTGACGTTCGTAGCCGTTGACCAGTACGCCGCCGAGATCGACGTCGTGCGCGGTTACGTCTACGTCGACTCCCTTGCCGTGCGCGCTCAGCGTCGTCGTAATGCGACCGCCCGAGCCGTTCTGGGCAGTGATCGAGAGCGATCCGTTCTGCTCGCACGTAACCGACTCGCCGTTACCGAGCTGCAGCGTCTGTCCGCGGGCAATCGAGAGACTGTGACCGTAGCTGGTGATCTCCGCGTCTCCTTTGTTATTCAGACTCACCGTCGTCGCGCCGCCGTTGAGCGTGACCGACGCCGACTGATTCCACGTGGCGCCCTTGCCGTTGGCCGGCGTAACTTGAGTCGAGACGCGATAGCCTCCGGCAAACGAGTCGGAGTGCAGCAAGTCGGGATGCGACTTCATGTTGTCCCAGTGTTCGCCGTTGAACGAAAGGTGAGGATCGCCGTCGCTCGAGGCGGTGGCGTTGCGAAAATACCGTTCGTTTCCATCGGGCGGGCACTGACTGGAGCCGTAGGGCGCGTTGCAGCCGCTGCCCATGAGCGACTGCAGCATCTGCATCAGTTGTTGTAGCATCCCCATGAGCGGGCCGAAGAGCCCTTGCAGCGATCCCGAGCCGCCGAAGAAACCGGCGCCGGGGGCGTCGGCGGCGCTATCTCGCAGCCAAGGGGGCAGAAAACGCGAGATGTTATCTCCGGCGGCGGGCGCGGCGCGCCGGTGAGCAATGCACTCTCGCCGTCGGCACCGCCGCCTGCGGATGCGAGGGAATTTGCGCCGAGCGAACCGTCGAGTGGTTGAACGTACATGAAAACCTCCGTCGTTACAGGTGTACGTCGTTCACGACGGTGGCCGCCGGCGACAAGGGGAGCACGCCGCTGCCGAAAAACGGAGAGCGAGATGAGCGACACCCAGTTGACCACCATTGCGCGGCTCGACGAGCGTCTCGAGACGCTCAAGGAGCGTCTTTGACGACGCGGCAACGCGCCGCCGCATAGCCGAGCTGGACGAGCGCTCGCGCTCGCAGGCTTCTGGAACGACTCGGATTCCGCTCAGCGCGTCATGAAAGAGCTGGCGGAGCTGCGCGAGCAAGCCGGGTCGCTGGATTCGATCGCCGGCGGCCTTCACGACGCCCGCGAACTCCTGACGCTCTTCGACGGCGATCCGGCCGCCGAGAGCGAGGCGGATCGAAGCATCGCCACGGCGACGGAGGCGATCGACGCTCTCGAGATGGCGGCCAGCTTCAGCGGCGAGTTCGACTCGCACGATGCCATCGTCAGCATCTTTGCCGGAGCGGGAGGCGTCGACGCCGCCGACTGGGCCGCGATGCTGACGCGCATGTATCTGCGCTGGGCCGAATCCAAGGGATTTCCGACGCAAATCGTCGAGGAGTCGCCGGCGGAAGAAGCGGGTCTGAAATCGGTAACGTTTTTCGTGCGCGGACGCAACGCGTACGGCATGCTGGAGAGCGAGCGCGGAGTACATCGTCTCGTTCGTTTGTCGCCGTTCGACGCGGCGCATCGCAGGCATACGTCGTTTGCCGCCGTCGACGTGATTCCCGAGGTTGCCGAGGGCGACAACCCTGGAGTCGAGATCAAGCCCGATGACCTGCGCGTCGAGACCTTCAAGTCCGGCGGCGCCGGCGGTCAGTACGTTAACAAGACCGAATCGGCGGTGCGCGTGATTCACGTACCTACCGGAATCACCGTCGCGTCGCAGCAAGAGCGCTCGCAAGCGCAAAATCGCGAGGTCGCGCTGGGCATTCTTCGCGCCAAGCTCGTCGCTCGCGCGTCCGAAGAGCGCGACAAGAAACTCTCCGATCTTCGCGGCGAGCGCCAGGCCAACGAGTGGGGATCGCAGATTCGTTCGTACGTGCTCCAGCCCTATCAACTGGTGAAGGATCATCGCACCGCGGTGGAAAGCGGCAACGTTGACGAGGTGCTCGGACGGCGGAATCGACACGTTCATTTGGCCCTACCTCCAGCAACGGCGCGCGCTGCAATAATCTTGAAGCGCGATCCCTTTCTTTGGATCGGATGCCTGCTGTACGCGGCGCTCTTCACGTGGTTGGGCGCGCTCAAATATTCCGTCCATCGCAATCTCGTCGACTTCGGAATCTTCACGCAGACGGCCGCCGCTGCATTCGGCTGCTTCTGTAATCCGATCGAGGGAAGCCACTGGGCCTTCCACTTTTCGCCGATACTCTATGCCGGCGGTCTAGCGCTCGACGCAGTGCGCTCGCCGCTTACCCTCGTCGCACTGCAGGCCGTCGCCGGGGCGCTGCTGGCGCCGCCGATCTACGCGCTGGCATTACGCCGCGGCGGCGACGTCACGACGGCGCGTCTGGCGGCGGTGGTGGTATGGCTCTACCCGCCGCTCGCCGGACTCATCTTTGGAGACGTGCACGAGAACGGCTTTGCGCCGGCGGCGGTGGCGTGGATGCTCTACGCGTTCGACGCCGGGCGGCTGGCCTGGACTTTGGTACTGGCGCTGCTCGTGCTGGCGGTAAAGGAGGATCAAGCGGTCTTCCTGACTATCGCCGGCGCGCTGGGAGCCTGGCGCTTTCGCGGAACGCTGCGCGGACGCGTTGCGTTGGCCATCGCGCTCTGCAGCGTTTTGGTGCTGGTCGCGTTCTTTGGCGTAATTCAGCCGCACGCGCAGAGCCTGGCCAGTCCCGGGTGGCAGCCGCAACGCTTTTATACGTGGAATACCGCCGATCTTGCGGGGCTCGCGCAAGGCGTATTGGCGCGTCTCGGCTTTCTGCTGCTCGTCTTCGTGCCGCTGCTCTTATTGCCGCTGCGCTCGCCGATGATATGGCTGGCGGCTGCGCCGTTGGCGGAAGTCCTGTTCTCGCGAATGCCGACGACCTACACGCTGGGGACGCACTATACCGGCGCGTGGCTCGGCTACGTGCTCGTCGCGTTTGCCTTCGGCTTGCGCGGCTTGGCGCAGCGCCGCGCGCGAACGATGCTGGCGATCTGCGCGGCGCTCTGCGTGCTCGAGCTCGCCGTGGCCGATCCGCTCCATCCCGGCATTAACTTGCGCGCGGTCGCGCCACGCGACGCCGCGCTCGACGCGTTTTTGACGACGCTGCCCCGCGATGCGACGCTCGCGACGCAAGAAGAGGCCTACACGCATCTCGCGTTGAGCGATCCGTTGGCCACGCTGTTGCCGGAAGCCGCCGAACGAGAAACCGATGCCTGTTTCATTCTCATCGATCGCGACTTTCCGGACTCGGCGCGGCTGCAGGAGTACGGCGCGACGCTGCGGCGCCTGGTACGAGAAGGGCGCTACGTGACGGCGGCGCGGCACGGCGGTATCGAACTCTACGCCAGCAGTTCGGCGAGCGCGGACTCGGCGCGAACCGGCCAGCCCTCATCGGCACGGACGATGCGATGGGGCGCGGCCCACGGGCGCCCATCGCGCAACGTGCAACCGGTAGCCGCGCGCAGGTGGAAAAACTGCGACGACCGGCGTGCCGATCATCCCCGCAACGTGCAGCGCTCCGCAGTCGGGCGTAACGACCGCCGTTGCCGCGCCGAGCGATTCTTTCCACGATTCGAGATCGTCGAAGTACTCGACGGGTATCGCCGTCGCTTGAGCGATGCGATCGCCGTATTCTCTTTCGCGTGCGGCCGAGACTAAACGCGGCGAACCCGCCGCCGCGATCCGGCGCAACATGGTCACGACCTGCTCTACGCTTATGCCGAGCCGTTCCCACTTGTCGGTGATCTGTACGGCGACGCGTTCGTCGGGCGGCGGCTCGCGCTCGAGAACCAATGGCCGCAGCTCCGAGCTATCGCGCGGCGGATGCTCGTCGGGGATCAGGGGCCGCCCAAGGGCAAAGAGCACTTGACACTCGTGCGGCGCGCGACGATCGAGCCCCGCGCTGCGATAGATCGTCGAGGTGAGAAAGCGGCGAGACCACAGACTCTTGAGCGGCTTGCCGAGCGAATCGGCGAAGCCGATGCGTACCGCGGCGTCGATCGCACCGGCCAGACGATAGCCGGCGGGATCTTCGGTCGCAACCAAAACGTGCGAGTATCCTCTCCTAGAGAGTTGCGCGCCGAGCCGCGCGATGGCGGCGATATTGGAACGCGAGCTGCAGCGTAAAAGCACGTCGCCGACGATCGCCTCGCGCATCGCTCGCGAGGAAAAGATGCCGCCGTTGGCCGGTTGGAGCAGCACGTCCACCGGTATTGCGTGGCGTCGCAGCGCAGCCAGCAACGGCGTCAGAGCGAGCGCGTCCCCGATTCCGTCGAGGCGGATGATGAGCACCGACGGTGAAACCCTGCCCATGCCCGCTCCTTCGCAACGGCAATTCCGCGTCGCCTGCTTGCCGTGATCTCCAACGACAACATCGTCACGTTCGATCGTCTCGACGGCTATCGCACCCTGCGAAGTTTTGGTTATGTTTCGGGCACGGCGTCGCGACCCCGTAACCGGCTGCGGTCTACCTTTCGCAGCCTCGGCATGCTGATCGGGCTAGCCAGCGCCGAGTTTCTCAGCGATGCCGAACAGCTGCGCAGCGACGCGCTCCAAGCGTTACGCCGCCGCGCCGACGCGCTGGGCGCCAACGCCGTGATCGGTCTGCAGTTCTTCGTGTCCGAGGGAGACGACGGCTCGTGCGAGGTCGTCGCCTTCGGCCAAGCCGTCGCGGTAACCGCGGACGAGAGCGCGCCGTGAACGACTCGATTCGCTCCGAACGGGAGGGCCTGCTGGCGCAAGCGGCGATCGCCGCCAACGCGTGCCGGCGTTGCCCCATCGGATACGAGCGCCGTCACAACGTTTACGGCGAAGGCGATCCATGCGCGCGATTGATGGTCGTCGGCGAAGGCCCGGGCGAAACCGAAGACGAGCTCGGACGCCCCTTCGTCGGGCGCGCGGGTCAGCTGCTCGACCGCATGCTCGGGGCAATCGGGCTGCTGCGTGAAGAAGTTTATATTTGTAATACGGTCAAGTGCCGCCCGACGCTGCCCGGCCCCAACGGTCTGCGCAACCGCGCACCCGAGCCGCAAGAGATGGAGAACTGCCGCCCGTTCCTCGACGAGCAAATCGCTATTATCGCGCCGTCGGTGATTCTCGCGCTCGGGGCGCCTGCGGCGAAGTCGTTCTTGGGGCGCGATTTTCAGATTACGCGGATGCGCGGACAATGGTACGTCGGGCCTCTCGACATCCCGCTGATGGTGACGTTCCACCCGGCCTACGTTTTGCGACAGACCGGCGGTCAGATCGACGGCGTCAAGCGTCTGGTTTGGAACGACCTCAAAGCCGTGCGCGCTAAGCTCGACGAGCCGCCCGTCGAGGTGGTGGAAGCGGTCGAAGTCCAACAAGCCGGGCTCTTCGAAAGCCGATGACCGCCGAACGAGTATGGCTGCGAGACGTCGTGGCGCGCGCCGGTTTTGCCGACGCCGACGATTTTGCGCGGGAATACGACTTGCGACCGTATCGTTTGCGCCAGCTCTATCGTGCCGCCGCGAAGGAGCTGCTCGGCGGCCCCGACGACGTGACCACGCTCCCGAAGGAGTTGCGCGCGGCGCTGCGCGAGCGCGGCGTCACGTTTTCGGCGATCGAACCGGTGACGATTCAGCGCTCTCGCGACGGCCAAACCACCAAAGGACTCTTTAAGCTCGCCGACGGCAAAGAGGTCGAAGCCGTGTTGATGGAGCATCGCGGCGGCCGCACGACGCTCTGCATCTCCTCGCAGGCGGGCTGCGCCTTCGCGTGCGCGTTTTGTTCCACCGGTCAAGCCGGATTCAACCGCAACTTGAGCGCCGGTGAGATTTTCGACCAAGCGTGGTTCTTTGCACGCGAGCTGGCCGGCGCGCGACAAGCGTATTACCAATATCGTGTTCATGGGAATGGGCGAGCCGTTTCACAACTACGATTCCGTGATGGAGGCGGTCGCGCTGCTCAACGATCCGCACGGCTTCGGGCTCGGGCATCGCCACATCACGATCTCGACGGTTGGCCTGGTCGACAAGATCGACCGGTTCGCCGACGAGCACGTGCAGGTGAATCTGGCGATTTCGCTGCACGCTCCGACCGACGAGCTGCGCTCGAAGATGATGCCGGTAAACCGCCGTTTTCCGATTCCGGAGCTGATGGCCGCCTGCGAGCGGTACGTCGAGAAGACGAACCGCAAAGTTTTCTTCGAGTACGTCATGCTCGAGGGCGTCAACGACGACGCCGCGAGCGCCCACGCGCTCGCCGAGCTGATGCGCGGACAGCTCTACCACGTCAATCTCATACCGTACAACAGCACGCCCGACGCGCCGTACGCCGCGACCTCGGAACGTCGCATCTGGGAGTTCGCGGCAATCCTCGACGCCGCCGGCGTTCCCGTTACGGTTCGCCAAAACATGGGCCGCGATATCGCCGCCGCCTGCGGGCAGCTGCGTGCAGAGAGTCAGCCCCGCGCACACAGAGCGAGCGCTTCAGTGTCGCCCTGAGCGCGGCGAGTTGAAGGACCGTGTCTACCCTGAGCGTATTGCTTGCGGAGCGATGGGTGATACCCCAAGAATTTTTTTTGCGAGCGTGGCTCGACGACGCGCTTGCGAGTGATGACGCCTTCTCGGGAATCCATTTTTACGAGACGTCTGACGGCCCCAGCGCAAAGGGCGGCCCAGGAGACCATGCCGCACTTGAGTTGAACAAGCATGGCTGCGTCTTTTACTGGGGAGTGTGGGAATCGCACCACCAGACGCTGCCAATGCCTCAGTATCCTGCGTACCGCGCGATTTTTCGACAACATAAGGGCGTCTACGAGTCAAAACCCTGGGACGAATACGGCACCGAGCTTTTCATCGTTCCAGCCGAAATTTGAGTTTTCGTTAACCGAATCGGGTAACGATGACCTTACGGGAAGATAAACGAGACGCCGCATTGCTGCGGCGCCTCGTGCGTTTCGATGTGTGTTGCCGGAATGATACCCCAGGCAATCCGACTCTAGCACACCTAGGGACGACTTCGCAACGCCGGAATTTGACCTTGCGGCTGGAGCGCCCGGGAATCGAACGCGGAACTGCCTGAGGTATCAAATCAGCAGTCGACACCATCGAAGCGCCCCAGCCTATTTCAATCCCTCGCTAGCGCTTGTCGACACGGAGTTCGCAAGCCCGGCGCTGAGTGCGGAACTGGCGCAACCGAAATGAATCCCGCTCCATGCACAGAAGCGGCACGAATGTCCCTCGAGCAGTGGAACACGCTGGCGTCGGTCGCTACGTTCATCGTGATCGCGGCGACTGCCCTCACGGCCCTGGTTCAATTGCGGCACATTCGTCGCGCCAATCAGGTGGCTGGGCTCCAGAGCATCTTTGGCATCCTGCAAGATCCCGGCGTGCGCGAACTGGTGAACTACGTGCGCCACGACCTCGCCGTCCGGATGCGGGATCCAGCTTTTCGAGACGGACTGCTGGAGATCCCGATCGACCGCCGCGAACACCCCGAGCTGTTCTTTTGCGACATGTACAACCACGTTGGATCCTTCGTACGCAGCGGTCTGATCGACGAGAACGTCTATCTCCAGACCGACTGGTATAACGTGAGTCTGTACTGGGGACTCTTGCGCGACGTAGTCGCACAGGGGCGCCGAAATCGCCCGTATATCTTCGAAAACTTCGAGTGGCTCGCGGCGCGAGCGCAACGCTGGATCGACGCGCATCCGCACGGCAACTACCCGGCGGGAGAGCGCCGCATGCTGGCAACACCCGAGGATTGATCGCGTGACCGTACATTTTCGGCGAACCGTTCCGATTACGGATATTCGATGTGAGCAAAGCCCGCGAGTTCTATCTGGAGTATCTGGGATTCACGATCGACTTCGAGCACCGCTTTCACGACGACGCGCCGCTATTTATGGGGATCTCGCGGGCGTTAGAGAACTCCAGGCCGAGCTGGCGCACAAGAAGTATCGCTATATGAGCCCCGGCATCCAAGAGCAGGAATGGGGGCTGCGCGAGCTTCGCGTGATCGACCCGTTCGGTAACCAGCTCATCTTCAGCGAGCCGATTGATTCGGAAGAGGCGTCGAGTACGTAATGGCGACCTGGAACGACGTGAGGCGATACGCACTTGCCCTACCGGAAGCGACCGAAGAGAGTTCGTCTAACGGAAAGCGCGAGTGGCGCGTCAACAAGAAACTCTTCACCTGGGAGCGCCCGCTTCGTAAGGGCGATCTCGAAGCGCTCGGCGATGCGGCCCCGACCGGGCCGGTCTTGGCGATCTCGACCGCCGACCTCGAGATGAAAGAGGCACTCATCGGCAGCAATCCGCGGGTTTACTTTACCACGCCGCACTTCGACGGCTACGCTGCGGTGCTCATCCGTCTCGATAAGATCGCGGCGAAGGAACTCAAAGGCGTCATCGTCGAGGCATGGCTGACGCGAGCGCCCAAACGTACGGCGGCGGTCTTCTTGAAGGAACGCCGATAAGGGCGGGGTTTCCAGGCCAGACCGATAAACTAGCGACCGAAATGGAGACGGCGGCTTCGGCTCAACGAGTCACGATGGAGGAAATTACCGCGCTGGCTAAGCGCCGCGGCTTCATCTTCCAATCGAGCGAGATCTACGGCGGCATCAACGGCTTCTGGGATTATGGGCCCCTAGGTGCGGTGCTCAAGCGCAACGTGAAGGACGCCTGGTGGCGCGACACCGTCGAACTGCGCAACGACGTGGTGGCTTTCGATTCGTCTATCGTGATGCATCCCCAGGTTTGGAAAGCATCGGGACACGTGGATGCCTTTCACGACGTCATGGTGGACTGCAAGGTCTGCAAGCATCGCTTTCGCGCCGACCACCTCGCCAACCGGACTCAATGTCCCGATTGCGGCAGCCGCGATTCCTTCACCGAGCCGCGCAACTTCAACCTAATGATGCGCACTTCGATCGGGCCGATGGAGGATACGTCGGCGGCCGCCTACCTGCGCCCGGAGACAGCTCAGGGCATCTTCGTCAACTTCAAGAATATCTATCAGAGCGCGCGCAAGCGTCCACCGTTCGGTGTGGCGCAGATCGGCAAGTCGTTTCGAAACGAGATCACGCCGGGCAACTTTACTTACCGTTCGCGCGAGTTCGAACAGGCCGAACTCGAGTATTTCGTCCCCGACGACGGCAAAGACATGGAAGCCTTTCGCGACTGGGTCGATCGGCGCAAGGCTTGGTACGCGAGCTACGGCATCGCCTCCGAGCGGCTGCGCTTCTACGAGCTGACCGAAGCCGAGCGCCCACACTACGCCAAGGCCGGCATCGACGTCGAGTATCTCTTCCCGTGGGGCTGGGGAGAGCTCGAGTCGATCGCGCACCGCGGAACCTACGACCTCGACGCGCACATGGAGCTCTCGGGGAAAGACTTGCGGTTCTTCGACGAGGCGAGCAAGACGCATTACACGCCGCTTTTGATCGAGAGCTCGGCCGGCATGGACCGGACGACGCTCACCTTTATGATCGACGCCTACGAACGCGAGCGCAGCGTCGACCCCAACGGAAAGGAGACGGAACGGACGGTCTTGCGTTTCCATCCGGAGATCGCGCCCGTCCAGGTGGCGGTTTTTTCGCTAGCGCGCAACAAGCCCGAACTGGTGGAACGCGCGGTGAGCATCGAGGCGGCGCTTCGCCCCGCCTTTAGGACGCAGTACGACGAGGGCAACATCGGCCAGCTTTATCGCCGGCAAGACGAGATCGGAACGCCGTTTTGCGTGACGGTCGATTACGAGACGCTCGACGACGGCACGGTAACGGTCCGTTCGCGCGACTCGATGCACCAAGAACGCGTCGCGGCCGAGGGTCTGGCCGCCTACGTGCGAGAACGCTTCTAAATGAAGTACGTCTACTTCTTTGAGGAAGGCGAGGCGCTTCGCGACCCCAGCCGGCCAAACGCGCTCAAGGATATGCTCGGCGGCAAGGGCGCCGGGTTAGCCGAGATGACTGCCGCCGGCCTGCCCGTGCCTTCCGGATTTACCATCACCACCGAGGCGTGCCTACAGTTTTACGATGCCGGGCGCGTCTTCCCCGACGGCCTGCAAGAACAGGTCGACGTCGCGATGAGCGAGCTCGAAAAACGCACCGGCAAAGGTTTTGGTTCGGTCGAAAATCCGCTTTTGGTCTCGGTGCGCAGCGGTGCGCGCGTCTCGATGCCCGGAATGATGGACACGATCTTAAATCTCGGGCTCAACGATCGCACCGTCGATGCGCTCGCCAAGCTCACGTCAAACGACCGCTTCGCGTGGGATGCCTATCGCCGCTTTATCGCGATGTACTCCAACGTCGTTCTGGGCATCTCAAAAGACCACTTTGAAGAGCCCATCGACGAGGCAAAGAAGAAGCTGCATCTAGCGACCGATGCCGAGATCGATGCAGCGACGTGGAAGAATCTGGTCGATCGATTCAAAGCGATCGTCCGCGAGCGGCTCAAGCGCGAATTTCCTCAGGACGTACGCGAACAGCTCAACGGCGCGATCGAGGCCGTCTTTGATTCGTGGCATTCTAAGCGTGCTATAGATTATCGTCGCTTCAACAAGATTCCCGACGATTGGGGAACCGCCGTCAACGTGATGGAGATGGTCTTCGGAAACATGGGCGAGGATTCCGGAACCGGCGTCGCCTTCACGCGCAACCCGAACACCGGCGAACGCGCGCTGTTCGGCGAGTATCTCACCAACGCCCAGGGCGAAGACGTCGTCGCCGGGATCCGTACGCCTGAGAAGATCTCCGACTTGGCGCGGCATCAGCCGGAAGTGTACGCGCAGTTTCAAGAGATCGCCGGCCGCCTCGAGCGGCACTATCGCGACGTCCAGGATCTTGAGTTTACCGTCGAGCGCGGCAAGCTTTTCATGCTGCAGACGCGCAACGCCAAACGCACCGCTGAGGCCGCGGTCCGAATCGCCCTCGACCTCGTCAACGAAGGCCTCATCGATAAACGGCGGGCCATCGCC
>CAVTMN010000017.1:0-157469 GCA_963735845.1 Vulcanimicrobiota bacterium
CCGCGGGCACGAGCGGCTGTCGACCTTCGGCATCGGCACCGAGTTCGCAAAGAATGAATGGTTGGCGCTGATCTCGGAACTATTGCGCAGCGGCTGTCTCGAGGAAGATCCACAATACCGGACGCTGCTATTGACCGGCGAGGGCCGGCACGCGCTCAACGAGCGACGCGCGTTCACTTTTGCAAAGCCGCGGCTCGTCGAGAAGACGAAGAAAGCGCGCGGTCGAGCTGCGGCGGTCGCGGTCGCGGGTGTGGACGAAGGCCTCTTTGAGGCGCTTCGCACCCTGCGTAAAGAGATGGCTGACGCGCAAGACGTTCCCGCCTACGTCGTTTTCTCCGACGCGACGCTCCGCGAGTTGGCCTCGGCAAAGCCGGCGACGCTGGCGGCATTCCGGCAGATCGGCGGCGTCGGAGACGCAAAGCTCGAGCGCTACGGCGAGCGTTTCGTGAGCGCGATCCGTTTAGCGCAACAGGAGGGAACGCCATGATTCAAAATCCAAATCGTGCTCGCGCCCGTCAATAAGCATAGTCCTCGCCGTTAAGGAGTAAAGCTAATGAGCGAACAGCAGAACGTACAAATCGTCAAGGATGCTTATGCCGCCTTTCAACGCGGCGACGTCGCCACGATCCTCGGATTGCTGAGCGACGACGTAACGTGGGAGCTGCTCGGTCCGGCCGAGATTCCATACGCCGGCCTGCGACGCGGCCACGAAGGCGCCGCCGAGTTCTTCCGCCTGTTGGGCGAGTCCGACGAGGTTCTGGCCTTTGAGCCGCACCGGTTTCTCGCCGAAGGCGACTTCGTAGTCGTTCTCGGACGATATGAGGCGCGCGCAAAGTCTACCGGGCGCGTTGCAAAAACCGATTGGGTGCACGTGTTCGAACTGCGCGACGGAAAGGCGGTCAGCTGGCGAGAGTACTTCGATTCGGCCGCATGGGCCCAAGCGTATCGCTAAGATCGTGGCGTTCTCGGCCGACGACTTTACGGCGCCCACCCTCCGCAGGCTCTGCGATGTCGTGATGAAAGGCGGAATCACCAGCGGTGTCGTCTATCCGCTGGCCATCTGCAAGCTGGCGACGTCGTACGTAATCAAGAGCATCGGCGGCACGTCGGTCGGTGCGATCGCGGCCGCGATCACCGCCGCTGCCGAGTACCGGCGGCGCAACGGGTCGGGCGACGGCTACGTCGAGCTTGCGAAGCTGCCGGGTTTTCTTGGGCGACCAGGGGCGCTGTTCGCACTTTTCGCCGCCGATCGGCAAGCGCGCCGGCTGTTGAAGATTGCCCTGATTCCGATCGGTAATGCCTCGTTCGCTGCCAAAGCCGCGCAGCTAATCGGTCAACTGGTCGTCCAATATTTTTGGATTCCGCTGTTGAGCATAGCGGCCGTCTTCGGCCTTATCGTTGCGGCGGCCTCCGGGCCGGAGCCGCAGACGCTCTGGCGCTACCTCTTGGTTGCGGTGGTCGTCGGTTTCGTCGCAGCGCTGGTTTTTATCGCGATCCGGGTCGCAATCGAAATCGTTGTGGTTCTCAATCGCAACAACTTCGGTTGGTGCCACGGGTACGATCGCGAGCGGGATGCCAAGCTTGCGTCCTGTCCCGACGTCACAACGCTCGAGGCCAAAGATGTACCGCCGCTCTTCAACTGGCTGGAGGCGTTTATCGCGCAGACGGCCGGCCGTCCCGCCACCCAGCCGCTCACCTTCGGCGATCTGTGGGGCGCGCAAGATCCGTCGTGGCACAATCATCGGTCAGACGAGCACGGCATAGACTTCCGCATGGTGACGACGTGTCTCACCCTGGGCAGGCCGTTCGCCCTTCCGTTCGACCCGAAAGATCCGATTAGCTCTGACCCTCGATACGGCAACGGATTACGACGACGACGGAAGCTTGCGCCCTTCGATTTACTTCCGAAAAGAAGATCTCGACCAATATTTTTCAGAGGCGATCGTCGGCCACATGGTTCGCTTCGGCAAGGAAACCGAGATCGGTAAGACCGAGAAGGAGACCTACTATCGGTTCCCCGCCGCCGACAAGCTGCCGATCGTCGTCGCCACGCGTCTCAGCATGTCGTTTCCGGTTTTGTTTTGCGCGTTTCCGCTTTATGCATGCGATGCGACCGGCCAAATGCAGCGGCTGTGGTTTTCGGATGGCGGCCTCACCAGCAACTTCCCGATTCACTTCTTCGACTGTCCGTTGCCGCACTGGCCGACGTTTGCCATCGACTTGCTGCGTGGAGCACCCACATCGGACGACCAAAGACGGTAGGGCACTGCACGCGCGGTTCGCCGAGCCGCATCTCGCGGTGTACGCCCCCGACGCCGTCTTCATCGAGAGCGAAAAGCCGCGGGGAACGGTCAATCCCTGGGATCGACTCGATTGCGGCGATGCGCGGGGCAACGTCTTGGCCTTTGCGTCGTCTATTCTCGACGCGTCGCGAACCTGGCAGGACGTGGCACCGTCGCCGGGCTACCCGGCAATGCCAGCCGCATCGTCGCGATTCGGTTGTCCGACGACCAGGGTGGGCTGAATCTCAACATGCCGCCGGCAACGATCGACGCGATGAACGGGCTAGGTCTCGCTGCCGGCACCAAACTCGTCGACGCTTTTGCGACGGGCACGCCCGACGCGCCGGGTTGGAAGGCGCACCGCTGGATCCGTTACCGTGCGACGATGGGCGCGATCACGCGATGGATCGACGGTTTTGCCTCGGGATATTCTCCCTTTCCGGAACAGCCGCTCCAGGAGACGTACGCCGCGCTGATCACGGAGCTGGTGCCGGTCGAAAAGCAAGGCCCCGTGCAAGACGCGACACAGAAACTCGCATCGGTGCCGATCGTCCAGACGTTTTACGATATCGAAGAGCAGCCGATTGCGGTGCTGCCGACGCGCCCGGTCGTATAGGACGCACCTCAACCCGTAGGCGCGTAACCTTCGACGATGAGCAGATCGGTGGCGCTCAGCCGTTGGCGCAGCTCCTTTGCCGGCGCATATTCGACCGAATGCCACCACTCGTGTGCCTGTTCATACGAAGGGAACTCGAGGATGACGATCCGCGTCGGCTCCCACGAACCCTCCAGCACCATCATTTGGCCGCCCCGTGCGAGATAACGCCCTCCGTATTGCGCGACGGTCTTTTGCGCCATCGCTTTATATTGTTCGTATTCTTCTGGGTGCTTCGTGTCGACGTTGACGATAACGTATGCCGGCATTTGGTCCCTCACTGCGGTATGGCGATGATGTCGAGATTCTTGAAGCCCTTGTAGGTCGTCAGCAGCTTGGGTTTGTCGCCCGAGAGCCAGCCGTTGGCGGGCCGGGCAAACGCGTAGACGCACTCTTTATTATGATCGGCCACGTAGGCGATCGACGCGTCACTGTTAAAGGCGACGCCGCTGACCGACGCCTCACGGTCGGGCACTTGAAAGTCCGCACCGCCGCTCGGCGACGAAATCGAAACGAGTCCGCGCGCCCCGTCGACCGGCGTCATCACTTCTTCCCGATCGTCGGCCGCTCCGCCGATGAGCGCGATCGTGCCGATGCCGAAGCAATCACCCTGCGTGTACTTCCCGTGACCGGCGCGCGTATACGGCCTCACGCTGGCGAAGCCGCATCCGCCTGAAACTAAGACGTTAGCGCCGTTGGGCGTCGCCGCCACCGAGGCGGCGTTCTGCGAGTTTTGCACGACGACCGTCGGGCCGCCTTTGGTCGTTTTTCCGTGCGGGAAGAAGTAGACGGCTTGCTGGCCGTAGTCGCTCACGTACACGTTGTCGTGCGCGTCGACGGAAACGTCGGTGAGGAACGGCGCACCCGACGCGCCCGAAAGCATCGGCGCGTCGAGCCGCTTCACCAGCGTGCCGGTGTCGTCAAAGACTTCCACGCACGCGGCGCATGGTTTGCCGCTGGATTTGGTGATAGTCGTGTAGATGTGTCCTTGCTGATCGGACGCGAGCCCCTGAGCGAGTCCGTTTCCCGGTTTAAAGCGTTTGGTTTGCGTCGCTTTGCCATTTTGAATTAAAAAGACGCCGATGGCTCCGTGGGAATAATCGAGATTGAAGAGTTCGCTGAGTCCGGAAGAGTTCGGGCGTTCGAATGACCCCGGGGCCGAAGCCGCCGACTCTGTCTGCGGGATCGCACGTTGCGTCGACGTCCCACCCGAGCAGCCAACCAATACCGCGAGCGCGGCAATAAGAGCGGAATATACTGCAGTCTTCATACGCCGTTTATTGGCAACCGCATCGCGAACTCATTCGCGCTGAGAAGGAACTGCCGCTTGCTCGTCGGATGCTGCGCGGATGCGACCATCAATGCTGAATCGAAAACTCGCCGCGCTCGCTCACGCTGATCTTTGTTGCGGCTTGCTCCGGACAGAGTGGCACCTCGACACCGCAAGCTCCGCAACTCGCCGGCCCGTCGACCAACCGGACGGGCTCGCTCAACTTCACCGTTTACACGGCCGGTCAAACGCCGGGCTTTTTAGCGGGCGCCTCCGCAGTCGACCTCGCGCTAGGCCCGGCCGGCGACATGTGGTTTACGGATCCCGCAACGCCGGCGATTGGTCGCATCGCTACGGACGGAACCGTAACCGAGTTCACGAGCGGCCTCGCTTCCGGCGCGAAACCCTACTCCATCGTGGCCGGCCCCGACGGCAACATGTGGTTCTCCGACACGAGCAGCGTCGCGCTCGGCAAAATTACACCCGGCGGTACGATCACCGAATATAGCGCGCCGCAATATACCAACAGTAAAGCCGTCGGCATTGCGTTCGGTCCCAACGGCGAGCCGTGGGTCGTCGGATTTGGTTCGCAGCCGCTGCTCGCGCACTTAACCCAAGGCACGATCGAGGCGCAGCTGCTGCCCGTGACCATGACGCCCAACGGCGCGCTCACCGCCGATTCGCAAGGCAACTTATTTTTCGTCGCCCAGAACGGACACCGCAGAGCGGAACTCATCGAACGCCGCGCCGTCGGAGGCGGTCTGCACCGCACGTACGTTGGGATGCACGCAATTTTCGAGCCGTGCTGCCCGAACGTGGCGGCAAAGTCCATCGTCATGGGCGCCGACGGCAATCCATGGTTCACCACGCTCGACTTCGGACGCCATATTTCGGCAGCCAACTTTCTCGGGACGCTAAAGTCCGGTAAGGTTCATCTCACTCGCATCACAGCACAAAGGTCTTTCGGAGCCCGCGTATCCCAGCGGTCTGGCCGCGACGGCGAGCGGTCTTTGGATAACCGGCGGCGATCCGCTCGCTTATAAGGGAGCGCTGTGGCACGTCGATACTAGCGGGAAGCAGATCGGCTACGACCTGCCGTACGACCCGCTGAGCCTCGCGGCCGACGCCAACGGAAACCCGTGGTTTACCACGCACTTTTCCGGAACGCCGAGCAGCATCGTCGAGGTCACCGGCGCCCGTTAGCACGTGAGCGGCCTTCGCTTCGGCGTCGCGACCGCCGACCATCAATGTGAGGCTTACGACGGGCACGACGATATTCGCGACGTGTGGGAGCGCGTGCGCGCTCTCGTCGCGCGCGGCAAGGCCACCGATTTTTGGAATCGCTACAAAGAAGACGTCGAACTCGCGCGCGGCTTAGGCTGCACGGTCTTCCGCTTGTCGCTGTCGTGGGCGCGCCTCGAACCGCGGCCGGGCGCCTGGGACGACGCGGCCTTCGCGCACTACCGCGACGTCCTGCAAACAATTCGTGATGCGGGGATGTCGGCGCTGGTCACGCTGGTGCACAACACCTGGCCGCTGCACGTGCAGGCCGCGGGAAACGGTGCCGGTCCGCTCGACGACGGCTTTCCGGACCGGGTCGCCGCGTACGCGAGAGAAGTGGCGACGCGGCTCGGCGATCTGATCGACGATTACGTAACGCTCAACGAGCCCAATCAGCTGGTCTACGGCTGGATAAAAGGCTTCTGGATGCGCGCTTACGCCATGGCGCCGGGACAGCCGCCGTACCAGAGCGGCGACGCGCAAATGGACGACGTGCTGCGGCTCATTCCCAATCTGTTTCGCGCGCACGCCGCTGCGCGATCGGCCATTCGCAAGATCAGACCAAACGCGCGCGTCGGAGCCAACCCATTGGTGTTGGGATTGCCCCGCTGGCTGCAGAACTGGATCGATCGTAACGCTACGCACCTGCAGTCGCCGCAGGCGGCAAAGCGGCAGGCGGAACGCATCGCGCAATCGCGCCTCAACGAGGGCGGGCGGGTCGATTGCACCATCGCGCAGCTGACGATGACGCTCGAGCGCCAGGATCACTCGTTCTTTTCAGAGCCCTACTGTCGCGCGGCTCTCGCCGCGTTGCACGCAAATGCCCTCGCGCTTCCCGAAAACTTGGAGGACTGGCGCGGCCGCGTCGCCGTGGTCGCCGGCACGCTGCCGGCAAAGATCGTCGGTGGCTCCTTTCCCGCCGCGAAGGTCAGCTACGTCAAGGCGATGGAGGATGCCGTCGAGTCGTTACGAGGCGGTGAGGTCGACGCGATTTTCGATGACGACGTAACGTTGCGCCAATATTCCGGCGATGCGCTCGCACTCTCGCTTTTGCCGGGCCGGCCCCAGTACTTTGCCGTTGCCATGGCGCTGGGCAGCCGTACGCTTCTCAATATCGTAGATCGCGCGATTCGGGAACTAAGACGGGAACATCCCGAGATTCCAAACGCATTCAATCGTAAGACCATCGCCCACCTTGGGCGCGAGGACGAAGCCGAAGCGGACGACGCGCGCGCCGTGCCGGATATGGATCGCTCAATCGATCGTATTCGCAAGCGTGGTAAGCTGCGGGTCGGCATTCATCCCGGCGTCGACGGCCTGTGCATTGAGGTCGCCGATCGAACGGCGCAGGGCAAGTGTGAGAAGCGGTATGAAGGGCTCGAGCCGGAGATCGCGCGACGCGTCGCACAGTTGATTTTCGGCGATCCGGAGCGCGTGGAGTTCGTCGCGGTGCAGGGCGAGCAGCGACTGGATGCGACGCGATCGTCCTTTTTCCACGGGTTGTTTCAGTTGCGCAAGGCCTTGGCGATCTTTACGACGCTGCTCGGCACGAACTGGTGGAATCTCGGCATGGCCGGCAAGCTCCCGGCGTTTCTCTGCCCGCCCGAATGCGCCGGCACGCTCGATTACGTTGGGCTCGATTACTATTGGGGCGTTCCGTCCTTCTGGCCGCGCGATCTGCATCGCCTGACGGCCGCATCGGACTTTCACTACTCCAATGCGCCGGTATGGCCCGACGCTCTGAACCTGATTTTGCTCGAGGCGGCGCGCGAATTTCCCGGCAAGCCGATTATCGTTATCGAGAACGGCTGCGTTGCCAAGGCTGCCGACGTCGGACGCCCCGACTATATTTCGGAGCACGTCGCTCAGGTGCGTAAGGCCGTCGCGCGCGGCGCCCCGGTCGACGCATACCTCTGCTGGAGCATCACCTCAAACCGCGAATGGGGCCTGCCCTTCGACGGCGGCAGCGACTTCGGGCTCTACCATATCGATCTCGACACCGATCCCGCACTTAAGCGTCAGCCGACCGATTCCAGTCGGACATATGCAGCGCTTATAGAAGGCGCTCGAAGTTCGTAAAGGCGGATCCCGGCTACCCTGAAATTGGTGGGGTTCCCCGACTACGCGGCAGGCGGCCGGCGGCATACGATGCGGCTAAGGAAGGGGAACCGAAAATGCAACCGACTTTACAGCGATCTTTACTGACCGCGGCCGCGGCTATGCTCCTCGGGAGCGGCGTTGCCGCCTGCGCCGGCCAGCCGGGCTCGGCGATTCCAAACAATCTGCAAACGACCGTCAGCGGCTACCGCGGCGGCGTGCTGCACGACCAGACGCGCGTTCCTAAGTCAAAATTCAAAAGCGTCGAGTATACGCAGGGCATCACCCCGAACAGCACGCCGCGCGGCATCACTTCGGGCTTTCCGCAAGTGATGTGGTTTACGCAACCCGGCTCCAACCAAATCGGGAAGATCGCCAAAAACGGCGCGGTGAAGGAGTTCACCGCCTTGCCTAACGTCGTCAATAATATCGTGACCGGACGAGACGGCAACATCTGGTTCACCCAGGGCGGCAGCGACACCATCGCCCGCATGACGCCAAAGGGTAAGATCAGGACGTTCACGGTCGGCAACGAAGCCTACGGGCCGTTTGACATCTGCAACGGCGGCGACGGCAACCTCTGGTTCACGTTCCGCTCGCCGAGCATCAATGCGATCGGCCGCATCACGCCCTCGGGCGCGGTCACGCTCTTCACCAACGGGCTCTCGCCGGGCGACATCGCCGTGCACGACATCACGGAAGGTCCCGATGGGAACGTCTGGTTCACCGAAGAGTTCAACAACCGCATCGGCTCGATCACGCCGGACGGCACGATCACCGAATACTCCGACGGCATCAGCCCCAACGCCGGACTCACCGACATCACGGCCGGCCCCGACGGTGCGCTCTGGTTCGCCGAGAACTCCACCAATCAGATAGGACGCATTACGACCGGCGGCGTGGTGACCGAGTATGCGCAAGGCATCTCGGCGCAGGCTGGGCCCGGCTCGATCGCTTCGGCGTCGGGCTACGTCTGGTTTACGGAGGCCAACACCTCCAAAATCGGCCGAGTGAGCACGGACGGCTCAATTACCGAGTTTGCGATTCCGATAACGGTGGCTTCGGACATCGCGGCGGGCTCTAACGGAACGCTATGGGTTACCGACTATAGCGGGAACGGCATCGTCAAGATTACGCCTTGACGCTCAGTCGAGTCGGCGGGAGGCAGCCACCAGCGCTGCCAGCTGCGCGCGCGAACTGAGACCGAGCTTGGCGTAAATCGACGTCAAATACTTCTCGACCGTTTTTTCACCGATCGAGAGTGCGTCGGCCACGGCTCGGTTCGCCTTCCCCGACGCAACCTGCAGCGCGAGCTCGCGTTCGCGGGGGGTGAGCGCTCCAAGCGGCGACGCTGGGGCGCTCGCGCTTTCA
Source organism: Vulcanimicrobiota bacterium (assembly GCA_963735845.1). Taxonomy (GTDB): domain Bacteria; phylum Vulcanimicrobiota; class Vulcanimicrobiia; order Vulcanimicrobiales; family Vulcanimicrobiaceae; genus Cybelea. Next base: position 8,957 of record CAVTMN010000017.1, read on the forward strand.
CCGAACTCCAGGCGCCGCAGCTCGCCGGCCGCGCCGCAGCGTTTATAGATGGCGATCGCGCGGCGTGTTTCTCCCGCCATCTCGAGAGCGCGAGCTTCCAGCAGCGGCCATCCGATTGCCGCAAATCGTTGCGCTGCGTCGAGTGCGCTCGCAACCGCGGCGGGAGCGTCCACGAAGGCGAGTAGTGCTTTGTTGACGCGGTCGCCTTGGGGCCGCGCAGCGGCTTCGAGCAGCGCGCGCGTCTCACCAGCGCGCTCGGGCAGCAGCGTCGCGGTCGCCACAATCGGCAGAGCCATGCCGTAGACCGTGGTCAGCGACTGGACCACGCGTTCGAGCAGCGCTCGGGCCTCTCCGGCGCGGTTCGTCGCGGTCAAGCCCATGGCGTGTGCAGCAGCAACGCGCGTTTGCGTCGCCGTGAGCTGACCGCTACTCGCATCGGCGAGCAGCGACTCGTCGAGATAGCGTGCCAGCATCGCGTCGTCGCCGAGCGCGATTGCCAGCGGTATCGCCACCTGCGCCAGCATTGCGCGGACGAGAAAGCGATCCGACGGCGGCATAGACTCGACGATGCGCCGCGCTTCGGCGAGATTACCGGCGTAAAACTCGACCTGCGCGAGGAAGATCGCTTGATCGTCGAAGTGCAGCCGCTGCGCCAGCTCGCCGCCGATGCGGTGATGCTCTCGCGCGAGCTCGGTCTCACCCAGCGCCAACGCCTGGTCGGCGAAGTTGGAGTGCGCCACCTGCAGCGGGCCGGGATGTGCGAACGCGTCGTAAATGGCGATGCCGCGGTCGAAGCATGCGCGCCACGATTCCGGTTCGCCGCGCACGGCATGCAGTTCGCTCGCACAGAGATAGTACTCACCGGTCGGCTCGGCAACGGGATCGAGCACCGTGGTGTCGATGGCTTGCAGCGCTTCCCAAGCTTCGTCGAGACGCGAGTCACGCACCAGCGTCATCGCCAGGCGCGTTTGCAGGCGGGAGTGCAACGCCTCGTCGCGTTGCGCCAGCGGCAACGTCTCGCGAAGTAGAGCGATCGCGGCCGGCGCGCCGTCCGGCGTCGAAAAGGTGGCCGGCCATCAACGCGCGACTGCGTACGACCTGGGCGGTCTCGCCCAACTCGAGATGCAGCGCGACGGCACGTTCGTAGAGCGCAAGGCAACCGTCGAGATCGCCGGCAAAGATCAGGGCGCGGGCCGCTTTCGCCAAGACGCGAGCGCGCGCAGCGGCGTCGCCGGCGAACCCTTCGGCGGCGCGCTGGTAGAAGACGGCGGCATCGTCGTATGCGAAGACCGTCATGGCCGACTCGCCGGCTCGCTCGTAATATTGCGCAGCGTGCTCGCGGCGATCGGCCTGCCAAAAATGATGGGCCAGCGCTTCCGGCGCTCGTGCCGCGCCGGTTGATGAGGCTTCGAGGTGCTCGGCGATGCGCAAGTGCAGCGGACGCACCGACTCCGGCAGCATCTCGCTATAAATTGCGTCGCGCGTCAGGGCGTGGCGGAAGCGATACTTTCCGGCGGGTGCGTCGACGGCGTCGAGAAGCTGCAGCTCGCACAAGCGCTCGAGCATCGGTCGCGTTGCCGACGGCCGCCCACCGAAGATCTCGGCGACCTGCGTCACGTCGAAGTCGCGGCCGAAGACCGAGGCATTGCGCAATAAGGCGCGTTCGTCGTCGTTGCACTCCTGGAGTCGTTCGGCGACCAGCGCGTGCAGCGAGAGCGGCAACGCGCCGGCGCCTGGAGGTAATCGGCCCCGCTGCGAATCGACCGCCGAGCGCAGCAGCTCTTCGGCAAAGAGCGGATTACCGTCGGCCCTCGCGCGCACCGCATGCAGCACCGGAGCGGAGAGCTTCGCGACGCCCTCTGTAGCCAGCGCCATCAGCCGATCGATTTCGCGATCGGCAAAGCGCGGCAGACTCACGACGGAAACGACCGGCTCGCGCACCAGCTGCCCAAACCACTTGAAGAGCGGATGGGTGGGAACGATTTCGTTGTCGCGATACGTCGCAATAAAGAGCAAACGCTGGCGCGCCGCCCGCCGCACCAGTAGCAGCAGCGTTTGCATCAGATCGAGGTCGGCCCAGTGCAGGTCTTCGATGATCGCGACGGTCGTGCGTTTGGCGGCGACGCGCTCGAAGGTCGCGGCGATGCGGTCGAGCCGTTCGCTCTTGGTGGAACCGGCGAGGTCGTCGGAGTGCAAGTGTGCGATCTGTTCGAGTACTTCGAGCATCGGTCCGAGCGGCCGCTGCGCGAATTCGCGGCACGCGCTCGCCGCAACGATCGACGTATGGCGGTTCAGCCGCTCGCGCAGCTCGCGTACGAGTCGCGACTTTCCAATGCCGGGCTCGCCGGCGATCAAGGCCAGACCGCCGTGCCCGTCGCCGGCCTGCCTCCGCCGGTGCAGGAGGTGCTCGAGCTCCTCCACGCGACCGACGAACGCGCCGCAAACAATGCGCGTAGAAATCATCGTTCGCGCACTATTTCAAGGCCTCAGCGCAAAGACCGCTCCGTACGGGTGGCAACGCATACGGCGCATCGAGCCGCGAACACGCGGCGAGAATCGTCGCAAGCACCGAAAACGCGGCGAGGCGCCGCACCATGGCCGCGCTCGTTAACTACGGGCTCGGTGAGGGACTGGGCGGCGGGCCGAGCAACGCCGAGATTCCGTTCAACTCGCTCACCGTCTGCTTAACGGCCACGTCGAGATCGCTCTGCCGTTTGGTTGCGATCGCCGTCGCGATCTTCGGAAACGCGACGCTGGCGTAACCGTTTGCCGAGTAGGCGACTAAGTCGAGCCGCTGCGCCGCTTGCAGCGCTTTGGAGTCGTCGGGCGGCTGCGTGCCGTCGTCGTAAGCGCCCGCCGCTTCTTTAAAGGTAAGAATAGCCGCGGCCAGGTCGGGACCGAGCGTCAGCCCGGCCTGCGTGGCAGATTTGGTGAGCGTCGCAACGGCTGCGTCGAGCGACTTCACGTAAGGCGTGAAATGATACGGAATATTCGTTGCGTCGGCGAGGCGAATCGCAATCAAGCCCACCGTCTGAGCGATGGTGCGATGGTGCACGAAGCCCGGGTCGGCAAAGAGTTCGGCGTAACGGAAATCGTCGTAGGTCGAGTGGTACGTGCCGAACGCGCCGCCGTAACCTAGATTGACGATCGGCGTTCCCAGCGCGTAGATAAACGGCTCGTAGTCGGAGCCGCCCGACGGATCGGCGACCTTGGGATTGCTGATATTCAAAACGCTCTGCACGGCCGGCACGACCATCGGCGTGAGCGCTCCGGCAATGGCAGCCCGGAAGTGCGGGCCGGCGGCCGACTCGTCGACGTTGACGTAGGCGATGCAGCCGCGTGCTAGCTCGTCGCGATGCTGGCGCACGTACTCGGCCGAGCCCAACTCACCGATCTCCTCGCCGTCCCATCCCGCGATGCGAATGGTGCGCACCGGTTTCCAGCCGGTTTTTTGCAACGCGCCCAAGCCGCGCGCGACTTCGAGCAGCGTCGAGATGCCCGAGCCGTCGTCGGTTACGCCGTACACCCATCCGTCGCGGTGGCCGCCGAGGATAATCGATTGCGCCGAGTCGACGCCGGTTACTTCGCCGATCGTGTTCCACAGCGTCGTGCGGCGAGAGTTCATCTCGACGTAGAGATGCACCAGCGCGTTGGCACCGTGCATGTTGGCGAGCAGACGTTCCGCGGTATAGAGCGTTACCGGCAACGTCGGAATGTGCAGCGGCACGTTGTCGTCGCCCATGACGTCGCCGCGCTGCACCGCGCCGGGGGGACGATTGGGGCCGTCGGGATAGGCGCGTCCGGGCGCTTCGTCTTTCGGCGAGTTATAGAAGATCACGCCCGCCGCGCCGCGATCCTGAGCCCGCGCGGCGAGGTTGCCGCGGTACTCGGCGCCGTAGCGAATCAATGCGATATTGCCGTGCACGCCGACGCCGGCGCTCTCCAAGCGCGCGTAATCGGCATCGAGTCCGCGACCGGCGTCAAATAGGTGCGCGCGCACGTCGCCGTTGCCGCTGCCGGCGTTGAACGGAAGGGGCACGCCGGGACGCGATCCGTCGGGATCGGCGGCGATCTTTCCGTCGTGCAGATCGAAGGTGTAGGGCGTCGGCGTCAGGATTTGCAGCTGCAGCAGGTGCGGCGTGTAGACGGTGGTTTCGAACGGCTCGATCGTCGCTTTCAGTCCGAACTTCTCCAGCGTATCGCGCATATACACGGCGAGCTTATAATCGCCGGGCGTTCCGGGATAGTGATAGTAGCGGTTGATGACGGTGGAACTGGCTCGGGCACCCTTAGCGCTCGGGGCACGCAGAAAAACCGATTCCTTATCGGCCGGCGCCGCCTGCGCCACCATCGTCATCAGGGCAATACCGGCAACGATCATTTACAAACCGCCTCCCTAAATCTTGCCCGCTTTGTGAAGCGTGTCGAAAATGGAAATCATCAGCTTGCCCGATTGGTTTTGTTTCGAGTCGGGCTGACTGTTGAGCCCGAAGGCAATGACCGCATCTTGCTTCGGCAGATACAGATGCAGCATGCGGTAGCCGAGCGTTTCGCCTTCGTAGAACCAGACCTTTCCCGTTTGCGGGGTCGTCATCTGCGCGACGCCGAGTCCGAAGCCGCGCGGATCTTCGAGCGTCGTCGTTTTGATCGGCTTCCCGTTCTTGAGTGAGACGAGCGAGAAGAGCTCGGCACGCTGCTTTGGCGCCAGCATCGGGCCGGTGTAAAGCGCGCGTGCCCAGCGCGTGAGATCCTCCGGGGTCGAAACAATCGCGCCGGCTGATTTCATCCACGAAACGCTGTCGGCGTGGATATCCAGGCCGAGCAGCGGCTTGAGTCCGGCGTTATCGGCGTCGTGGCTGAAGAAGTAGCCGTAGACCATCCGATTGAGGATGTCGGCCGGATACGTCGTGCCCGAGTAATACGTCGAGTTCAACCCGAGGTCGGAGCGCAAGAAGCGACGATTGAGTTCGCTCGTATAGCTATTGTGCGTGACCTTCTCGATGATGAGTTCGGCGAGGATGTAGCCGGTATTCGAATAGGCGTAGCCCTTGGTGGCCGGCGGCGCGTGCGGAGCGCCCGGATAGACGTAGGCGATTAGCTGCGCGGCGGTGATGTTTTGCTTCGGATGCGCCGCATAATCGGCGAGCATCTGGTCGACGAGGTCGTAGCCCGGAATGCCGCTGGTCATGTCGAGCAGTTGGCGAATCGTAATGTTTTTCCACGCAGGATACTGCGGTAGAGAAGCTCCCCAGCTGGTTTGATCGATGTTGAGCTTGCCCTCGGCTTCGAGCTGCAGGATGATCGCGGCGGTAAAGGCCTTGGTGTTGCTGCCGATCTGCCAGAGTTGTCTCGGCGAGGCCGGGTCGCCGCCGCCACCGTACTTCGTGGTCCCGGCGGTGAGGTTAATGTTTTGCGGTTGGCCGTGCAGACTGATGCTCAGCGAGATCGCCGAGATGTGCTCGGGCTTCGCGCGAGCGCTCAAATATTGATCGAGATCCTTTTGCAGGGCGGCGTGCAGCGCGCTATCGGACGGTACCGGCGTTGCCGGCAGCATCGAGGCGCCCGCGGCAAAGAGTATGGCAGCAAGTCTAATCATACGGCCGCTTGCATTCGCGCCGGCGCTTCCACCTCCCCGCGCGTCTAGTTTCTACGTAAGTATTGTTGGGCGGCCGTCGAAATACGCGGCGTGCCGGAAGAGCCGCGGGTTCCGATTCCGCAGACGCATCGAGCCGAGTGGCCGGGTGCGACGCCGGTTGCCGACGTTGCCGCCGGCGACGTGCTGCTTACGGCGTGGCTGCGGCCGCAGCGCGGCGGAAATCTCGACGTGCAGCGCGCCATCGATTTGGGCTCGATGCTGCCGGCAAAGCGCGCGTACCTCGAGCGCGCCGAGCTTGCCGAGCAGACCGGTGCCGATCCCGACGACGTCGAGACGCTACGCAAGTATTGCGGGCGATTCGGCGTCGACGTCGTCGCGACGCATTGGCGTGCGGTCTCGCTAACCGGCTCGATTGGCGCGCTCGTCAAAGCCTTCGGTGCAACCGCCGCAATTTACGAGCTCGAAGATAAGCGGCGCTTTCGCCATCGTTCGCACTCCCTGCACGCACCGCCCGAAATCGCCGCCATTCTTCGAGGCGTGTTCGGCATTCACCAATGGCCGCGTTCGCACGCTATCGGGCACATCGAGCCGCACACGGTGCCGCCGTCGGCCCTCGACACGGCGGCGCGCTACCAGTTTCCCGACGCCGACGGCAGCGGGCAGACGGTTGCGGTCGTGCAGCTGCGCGGCGAGTTCCATCCAGATGACTTCACCAAGTGCATGCAGAGCCAAGGCGTCACGGCAAAGGTGCCGATCGTCAAGCGCGTCGACAATGCCGACCTCGAGCACGAGATCGCGACGATGAAGGATATCGAGTCGGCCATCGATACGCAGATCGTCGGCGCGCTCGCGCCGGGTGCGCAACAGGTAATTTACGCCGCACCCGACGACGAGCGCGGCGTGCTCGATGCAATCCGCGCGGCGCTCTTCGACGACGAGCACCGGCCATCGATTCTCTCGATCAGCTTCGGATTTCCCGAGTATCTATGGACGCCCGCGGCGCTGGCCATTCTCAACGATCTCTTCACCGTCGCCGCGCTATTGGGCGTGAGCGTCTTTTGCGCCTCGGGCGACAACGGTGCCGAACTCGACGCGCAAGGCGATCCGCACGTGCTCGCGCCGGCGTCGAGTCCGTTCGCGCACGCCTGTGGCGGGACGCAGCTCGACGCTTCCAGCCCAGCCGAGGTGGCATGGCCGAAGACCGGCGGCGGTTTCAGCGATCGCTTCAACGCGCCGGTGTGGCAGAAAGGCGCACTCGCCGCGTTTGACGCAGACGGCTGCCGCGGCGTACCCGATTTTGCCGGCGAGGCGATGCCGGGCTATCGCGTCTTCTTTAATGGAACCGCGTTTGCGATGGGCGGCACCAGCGCCGTCGCGCCGCTGTGGGCGGCATTGACTGCGCGGCTCGCGCAGCGGATCGGCACCGCGCCGGGATTCTTCGCGCCGCTCCTCTACGAAGCGCGTGCGAGCAATGCGTTTCGCGCCATTACGACAGGCGGAAACGACCGTTATCAAACGGCGCCAGGTTGGAATCCGTGCACCGGACTAGGGGTCCCGATCGGAACGGCCGTCGAAGCGGTGCTGCGCGGCGAAGGGTAGAGTCGGCTAGAAACCTACGCAGGCGAGTGCGTCGTCGTGAAAAGCCTGATGCGCGGCTTTCAATTTTGCCACGGCTCCCGCCAAGCGTTCCTTGTCACAGCCCGCCACGGCCGCCAGCTTTTGGTGAATCGCGTCGATGGCACGGCCGTGCTCTTCCAGTGCTTTGTGCAGTTCCGATTTTGCGTCAGACATTGTCTCGTTCTCCTTTATGATAGGTGCGTCTCGTTATCGAGCAACTCTTCATATATCGCTGCGGCAGCGGCGAGCGCCTCTTCCTCGGTCAAGGCGGCGCCGGCACCGGTCAATCGCTCCAGCTCGCCGCTCTCGAAGGCTCGAGCAAGCAGTTCGACCAGACGATCGTAACCGGTGCGTTCGGTATGTTGGCGGACTTCGCCGCGCTTGCGGTACTGAGCGTCGGTAAATCCGAAGAGCGTGGCGGCGCGCTCGTGACGTTCGTGCAGCGCGGCCAGCAGCGCGTGATGCTCCAGCACCGTCGTCAGCCAGCCTTGGCCGGTGCGGCGCACCAGCCGCAGCGCGTCGCGCAGATGCTCGACGGCCTCTTGCAGGTCGCCGGCGGCCATCGCATACGCGCCGAGATTTCCTAACACGATGATGAGATAGGTCGAATCGAGCGAGGCGTACGTTTCGCGCGCGCGCCGCGCTGCGTCGCGCGCCGCCTCGACGTTGCCCGTTGCATATTCGAGCTCGCCCAGGTTCAACAAGGCGCTCGCGTGGGCTTCACTGCCGGCTCGTTCGGATCGCGCCACTTGGAGAAAACGGTGACGCGCGGACTCGACGTCGCCGCGTTGCAAATCGGTAACCGCCCACAGGCGCAACACCGCGTTGGCCGTCGAACGCGACAGACGGTCCGGATTCTCGTACGCTTCGACAAAAGCGGCCTCGGCTTCGTCGAAGCGCCCGGCGGAGCGATAACAGGCGCCGAGATTTGCCAGAGCGCGTGAAATTTCGTTGGCATCGTCGCTGCCTCGGGCGACCTCGACGGCACGTTCGGCCGTCGCTTGGCGTTGCGCGGGCGACGTTCCGACGAGCCACTCGAGCAGCACGCAATGGCGCAGAATGCGCGCGTGCGCGACGGCGTCCGGCATCGCCGCGCTCTCTTCCGCGGCGCGTTCGTACCAGCGCAGCGCTTCGTGCGGCGTGGTTAAGATTTCCGGCCACTCCAGCGCCGCCAGCAGCGCGATGCCGGTGGCGGGACCGTGCCGGCGCACCAGCGTCCAGTCGATGGCGGCGCGAAGATTGTCGAGCTCGATGCCGCAGATGCGGTGCCACCGTTCGTCTTCCAGCTCGTCGACCAGCGGTCGAAGCTCCGTGATGAGGCGAGCGTAGTAGGCGGCGTGGCGATCGGCGACGCGCTCCTCTTCGCCCGCTTCGCGCAGCTTTTCGAGCCCGTACTCGCGCATCGACTGCAGCAGGCGATAGCGCTGCTCGTCGCCGGCCGGTACGGCCATGACCAGCGACTTGTCGACGAGCGCGCTGAGAAGGTCGAGCGTCTCCCATTCGTCGACGTCGCCGTACGCGCCGGAGACTTCGGAGGCGGCCGGGAGGCCGAAACTGCCGGCAAAGATGGCGATACGCCGGAAGAGTTCGCGCTCGCGGGTTTCGAGTAGATCGTAGCTCCAGTCGATCGTCGCGCGCAGCGTTTGCAGGCGTGCCGACGCGTTGCGGTCGCCGCCGGTGAGCATGCGAAAGCGCTCGTCGAGCCGCGCGGCGATCTGCGCCGGCGAGAGCACCTTGACGCGCGCCGCGGCGAGCTCGATTGCCAGCGGCATGCCGTCCAGGCGCGTGACGATTGCCGCGATCGATTCGCGGTTTTCATTGGTGAGCGCGAAGCGGGAGTCGGCGGCCGCCGCGCGATCGGCGAAGAGCGCCGTGGATGCCGATGCGTCCAGCGAGGGCAGCCGCAGCACCTGTTCGCCGCCAATGCCAAGCGGTTCGCGGCTGGTTGCTAAGAGTCGCAGATGCGGGCACTTGCGTAACAACTCGGCGGCGATCCGCCGTACCTCGTCGAGAAGGTGCTCGCAGTTGTCGAGGATCAGGAGCACGTGCCGCGGCTCGAGGTATTCCGCGAGCGTTTCGAGCAGCGGACGATTCGGCGCTTCGCGCACGCCGAGCGTTAGCGCGATCGTGCCGGTGACCAGCGACGCATCGGCGAGAGGCGCTAGATCGGCGAACCACGTGCCGTCGGTCGTACTTTCCAGGAGTTCGTTTGCCGATTGCAGCGCGCAGCGCGTCTTGCCGACGCCGCCCGGGCCGACCACCGATACCAGGCGCTCGCGATGCAGCAGCGCTTTGATTTTCGCTACGGTCTCTTCGCGCCCGACGAACGACGTGAGCTTCGGCGGAAGATTGTTGGGCCGGTGGCGCGGCGAGCGCAACGCGGGAAAGACGTCCTCGAGTTCGGGACCGAGGATTTGAAAGACGCGCTCGGCACGTTCGAGATCGCGTAGCGAGTGCGATCCCAGATCGCGCAGACCGAGTTCCGCCGGCATCGTGTCGTTCAGCAAATCGGCGGTGCTGGCCGAGATAAGGACCTGCCCGCCGTGACCGATGGCGAGCAAACGCGCCACGCGATTGACGGACGTCCCAAAGTAATCGCCGGCGCGCTCGTCGGCCTCTCCCGTGTGCAGTGCCATGCGTACGCGCAGGCCCTCGACGTTGGAAAAATCCGTCGCGCCGAGCGCCCGTTGGGCGCGCACCGCTGCCGCGACGGCTTCGGGTACGGTTGGAAATACGGCGCAGAACGAGTCGCCCATTACCTTGAAAACGTAGCCGCGGTGCGCCTCGATCGCTTCACGCATCAGGGCGTCGTGGCGCTCCAGCGCGGACGCCATTGCTGCAGCGTGCCGCTCCCAGCGCTGCGTGCTTCCCTCGATGTCCGAAAACAGGAACGTTACCGTTCCGCTAGGACGGTCCATGGAGCGGCTATTCGGGTTTTCGGAGTTGCGACCTCGCCGGGTCGCTAGGCGCGCCGAAGAACGGCGAAGAGATCGCGCACGGCATAGTAGAAGCCGGGTAAAGCCGCGTGCTCGATTGAGGCGCCTTCGTCGAGATACGCCGTTCCGCTAGTATCGTGCAGTTCGACGACGCGCCGGCGAGGATCGACGACGATTACGAGCGTCGAGCCCGCGCGCAAGTACACGTCGATCTTGTCGTCGACGTCGATGCGACGGTCGTCGGGCGAAAGAATCTCGACCGCGACGTCGGGGGCTAGCGGTGGTAGCTCCAGCTCCTCGTCGCTCAGCGGGCGAAGCCGTTCGTTCGATACGTAAGCGACGTCCGGAACGAGGGGACGCCGAACTTCGCCTGGCGGTGCAACGCGAAAGCGCCACTCCGGGCCCACCTCGCCGCGCTCGGCCGCCCACGAACTCAGTTGCGTAAACAGGGCGCCTTGCAAGCGGGAGTGGTGCGCTGTGGGCTCACCTTTTGCAACGGCCGGCCGCGGACCCATTCAGTCTCCGGCTTGGTCTCGGGCAGAACGATCTCGTGTATAGACATGGCGTCACGCCTAGTCTATCACGACGAATGGGCGCGCAACAACCTACGGTTCTGAATAGTGTGACAGCGTTATGCGAAAACTCGAGTACGACGCCGGGTTGGGCCTGTCGATACCGCGCGAGAGATAGAAACCTTCGACTCCGGTAAGATCTAAATCGAGTTCCGAAGCGAGCGGTATTCTAAAACCGCCATAGGCTTCGGCGTAGTTGTCGCCGTACTCGCGGTGATCGTCGAAGGAAAGGTCGGCGCCGATCAGCGCACGCAGTGACGTCGCCAATCGTGCGTCGTAGTGCGCGTCCGCTGCGCCGATAATGTTGCCGGCAAATCGCGAGTAGTCGATCAGCTCGCCGTTGAGCTGCGCGTGGGGATACGCGTTTTGGAACGACGAGCCGTAGTCGCGCGAGTAGTCGAAGCCAAAGCGTGTCTCGGGAAAGCTGAGTTGCCCGTCCAGGCCGAAGCTGTAGCCGCCTTGCACGAAGATCTCGCCGTATCGCTCCGATCCGAATGGCAGCCGCAAGCCTGCGGACGGAATGACCGCGTCTTCATTGTAGATCTCGCTGAGTCCGGGCGTACTGGGCTGCGTGTCGTAGCTCAAGATGAGCCGCGCGTAGGGTAGCACCGTGCCGCGCGTGACTAAGTCGTAACGCGCCGTCAGGTCGACGATTACGTCGGCAAACTCCGAATCGTACTCGGCGCTCGCATCGACCTCGCTTCGGGCCGGCGCGCCGGTGAGGGAATTGGAGAAGGCGTGCTGTAGATGGCCGGCGGCGGCGTGGGCTGCACGCCCCAATTTATCATAGCTAGGTTCTTCCAACAATCGCGGGTATACTCGACGAATATGGAAGACCCAACGAACTCCGGCCGCTATGGCTGGCCCTCGATGATACTCGGCGGCATCGCCCTCAACGTTGTCGCCAATATCCTTGCCACGTCGCGCGAAGCGAGAATCGAGTACGCGAGCAGCACGCGCCCATGGTTCGCGCCGCCGGCGTGGGCCTTCGGCGTCGCGTGGCCGGTCAATAATCTGCTGACGCTATGGGCGAACCGGCGCGTCCTCAACTCGCCGCCGAGCCGCGATCGCACCGCGTATTTGCGCTTGCAGGCCGCGACGTGGGCGCTCTTTACAACCTATGGCTTCGTTCGCTTCCGGCTCAAGAGTCCGATTCTGGGTTGTGCGAATACGTCGCTCTATCTGACGCTGACACTCGCCGCCGCCGCGCGTGCTGCGCGCATCGACCGGCGGTTGCTGGCGTCGTTTGGAACGCTGATTCCGTGGCTGCTGCTGGCGACCGCGCTCTCGGTCTATCAGCTGGGGGACTCCGATTCGCTTTTCGAGGGGTAGGGTGAGAAGCGGCCGGCGGGGATGTCACCTCGCGGCACCCTATTCCGTCTAGTGGTCGGAGGTTCGAAAAACATCATGCTCAAGTGGTTGGTCAAGAAACAGCTCGCAAAGTTCGGCGATCGTTGGGGTTACGACACCGGTTACGCCCGGGAGATCGTCGATGACGCGGGCGTCGGCGCGGTGATGCCGCTGCAGGCGTTGCAGAAGCTTGGAAGCTTTCGCAAGGTGCCGCTCGACGCGTATTACGGCGCGGCGCTGACGGCCGGCAAAGATGCCGACTGCGGTCCTTGCCTGCAGCTCGGCGTGGAGATGGCCGAAGCCGAGGGCGTAAAGTCGCAGATTATCCGCGCTATTCTCGAGCGCGATTACGGAAAGTGTTCGAAGGACGCGCTGCTCGGTGTCGAGCTAGCCCTCGCGACGCTCGCTCGCGATGGCAGCGGCGAGGAAGCACGTGCCGAGATTCTGCGGCGCTGGGGCCGCGCCGGACTCGTCTCGTTGGCGTATGCCATCGTTGGCGCGCAGGCCTATCCAGCGTTTAAGTACGCTATCGGCCATGGGCACTCGTGCGTGAGATTGCGCGTCGGCGGGGAAACGATTGCCATGCAGAATCCGCAATACGCGTGACGACGGATCGCGCCGAGCGCTTCGAAATCTTGCGCCCGGCGCTCGTCCGCCACGCGTACCGCATGCTCGGCGAGTACGGCGAGGCCGAAGACGTCGCGCAGGATGCGTACCTGCGCTGGAGCTCCGCGCTCGACTCGTCGCACGTCGAGGACGAGCGCGCGCTGGCGCGCACGATCGTGACGCGGCTCTGCCTCGACCGCTTGCGTTCGGCGCGCGCCAAACGTGAAGTTTACGTCGGGCCGTGGCTTCCCGAGCCGGTTATTTCCGAAACGAAAGACGATCCCGAGGCCGCGGCCACTCTCGCCGACGACATTTCGTTCGCGCTGATGCTGGCGCTCGAACGCCTCGCGCCATTGGAGCGCGCGGCGTTCTTACTGCACGACGTGCTCGACGTTCCCTTCGCCGAAGTTGCGGAGACGCTGGGTCGCGGCGAGCCGGCGGTTCGCAAGCTCGCCTCGCGTGCACGCGAGCACGTGCGCGATGCCGGGCGTCACTCGCGCAGCGATCCGCGGGAGCTCGTGCGCGTGCGCGACGAATTCTTGGCGGCGATTCAGGGCGACGACCCGGCCAGATTGGCGCAGCTGCTCACCGACGACGTCGTCTTTACCAGCGACGGCGGCGGTAAGGCTCCGGCGGCGACGGTGCCGGTCGTCGGGCGCGAACGCGTCACCAAGTTCATCTTCGGCTTGAAAGCGAAGTCAGGCTGGCGCGACGTCATACGCATGGATCTCGCGACGCTCAACGGCATGCCGGGTATCGTTACCTTTAACGCCGGCGGCGTTCAAGACGTAACGGCGCTCGAGATCGTCGACGGCCGAATCGCCGCGATGTACGTCGTTCGCAACCCGGAGAAGCTGCAGACCGTGGACAGGACCGTGCGTCACATCGGCACTTCGAAGCAGAGCTTGGCGTGAGCGTCGGCTGGGATGCCGAGGCTGGTCGTGACGCTGCGCGAGTTTCTTCGAAGAAGGCTAAAGATATTGCGTTGCCAGCTTTGGAGTAGACCGCGCCGCACGGCGACGATCTGAGGATCGGCGCTGTAAAAGGTCGTATCGCTGCCGCCGATATCCAGCTCGGCCCCGCACGCTTCGACGATCGGGCGCAGTTCGAGCTTTTCCATAAAGCCAAAACGCGCCGTTATGCGGATCAGCCCCTCGGATAAGCGCTCGATGCGGACGCGCTCGCCGGCTGTTACGTACGGATCGGTCGTCGGGATGATGGTGAGCAGGACGATTCGTTCGTTCAAGCTATGCGTGCGCGCCAGGTGGTGGCGCAGGACGAACGGAACGCCCTCCGGGTCGCCCGTGAGGAAGACCGCCGTTCCTTGACGCGGTACGCCAAGCTGCCCGCCCCGTTCGCGGAGGAAGTCGTCCACCGATTGCGATTGTTCCACCTGGGCCAGTGCGACGTGGCGCCGGCCGGAACGCCAGACGCTTGCGATCACGAACACGACGGCGCTGACCGTCAGCGGGATCCAGCCGCCCTCAGGAATCTTTGGCAGACCGCCGAGCACGAAAAGACCTTCGATCGCCAGAAAGGGCACGGTGGTGAGCAATGCTGCCGGCAAGCTCCAGCCGAATTTGATTCGAACGACTTCGAAATAGGCGATCGACGTGACGACCATTGTCGCGGCGACGGCTAGGCCGTAGGCGTTAGCCAGGCGCGGGGAGCTGTGAAAGCCGACGACGAGCGCGATGCAGGCGATCGCCAACACCCGATTGACAAACGGTACGTAGATCTGTCCGCGGTGCACGAGCGATGTATAGACGACGCGAACCCGCGGAATAAAGCCGAGACTGATGGCCTGCTTTGACAGCGTGAAGACGCCCGAGATCAGCGCCTGCGAGGCGATGATCGTGGCGACGGTCGCTAAGGCGACGACGAGATATAGCACGCTGCGGCGCGAGCGGGTAAAACGGATTGCGCAAGGTCGTCGGATCGGCGAGCACCAGCGCGCCCTGGCCGAGGTAGTTCAAGACGAGCGCGGGAAACACGACCGCGGACCACGCCGCGGCGATCGGTGCGCGCCCGAAGTGCGAGATGTCGGCGTAGAGCGCTTCGACGCCGGACACGCATAAAACAACGGCGCCGAAAACGGTCACCGAAATCGCGCCGTAGTGCTCCAAAAAGCGAACGATGTAGGCCGGATCGAAGGCCCAAAGGACCGCCGGATAGTGCGCGATGCCGACGATCCCCAGCGCTGCGATAACGACGAACCACGTGAGCATTATCGGGCCGAAGATCGAGCCGATACGATTGGTCCCGTAGCGCTGCAGCCAAAAGAGTCCGGCGAGGATGGCTACGGCCGCGGGCACGACCAGGCTTTGCCCCTGGTGTCGAGCAGCGCCAAGCCTTCGACCGACGACAGCACCGACACGGCCGGCGTGATGATGCCGTCGCCGAAGAGCATGCCCGCTCCGAGGATAATGAGAAACGTCAGCCACGTCGCCGTCGGCAGTACTCCGCGCTTTACGGGCGGCAGTACAAACGCCAGCAGGGCCAGTATGCCGCCCTCGCCGTCGTGCGTCACGCGCATGATCATTCCGATGTAGCGCACGAATACGATCAGGATCAGCGACCATAGGATCAGGCTGATGATGCCGAGCACGTTGTCGTGCGTCGGGGCGATCCGGAGAATGCCAAAAAAACACTGGCGAAAAGCGTAGAGCGGACTCGTTCCGATGTCGCCAAAAACGACACCGAGCGCTGCAAGAGTAAGAGAAGCGCGAAAAGCGCGATTCCGTTCAGCGTGCTGCGCCACGTCCACCCTTATACCCCGGCGTCTAGCTCGATTATCGGCCGCCTGCAGCTATCGCTTTTTGCGGGTGACTTGCCTTTGGGCACGAGCGCCGTCGGTGCGGCTCGGGCGGTCTGCAGCATCCAAACGCTGGCGGGCTTTAGCCCAGTCGTCACCGAGCTTGTTGCGCTCGTCCTGAGTCAGCAGCTCGCGGGCGATCTTGAAAACCGTGGACTCCTCTTCCTTCACGTGGTGCTTAACGCTTTCACCCAAGACTTGAAGCTCGGCTTTGAACTTTTCGTCCGGCTTGCGACCTTTTTTCAGTAACTGCAGCACGTGATCGGCGACGTCGTGTTCGGTATATGCCTCATACATGTCCACCAGCTGATCTTCGCCTTCGGCGTCTCGTCTTCAGCCGAGAGTAAAACGAGGCGCTCTTCGATCTTGACGTGGGTAGGAGAGAGAATATTCAATGCTCTTTGCGAGGTTTACCAGTTTTTGGTCACCTGGCTCGCACTTTTCGACTTCGTCGAGCATAAGGGCGACTTCCCGATGTTCTTTTTTTATTACGTCTAAAATATCCACAAAGGCCTCCTCTGGAGAAGTGTTTGATTGTACGACTTGCGGTCGATTCCCGGGAGCCGGCGCACTAGGCTAATCGCCGGTAGTTCGAGCGTGAGCAATTGAAGAGCTTCCCGGATAAGCTACTAGCAATAGTCTAGAGCGCTCCTCTTGCCATGAAATAGAACATCCCGGCGGTGGCAATGCCCATCAGCGCCACCGTTCCCCATCCCCACGCTCGAGCCAGCGGCGAACTTCTCCAGCGCCCCATGATCGATGAGCTCGACGCAAACCATACTATGACAGCTAGAAGCGGAACGGCGGCCACGCCGTTGAGTACGGCCGACCAAAACAAGCGCCTTAATCGCATCGACGTGCAGCAGATTCATTGCGATGCCGATAAGGATGCCTGCGGTGAGTATACCGTAGAATTTCGGTGCCCGCTGCGGCGTTTCACCCAAACCTTCGCGGAAGCGAAAGGTCTGTGCGGCAACGTATGCAGACGAGCCGGCAAGTACCGGCACGGCAAGGATGCCCGTCCCCACCATTCCCAGCGTAAAGAGAAGCGCGGCAAAGTTTCCGGCCAACGGCCGCAGCGCTTCGGCAGCCTGCTGCGGCAGTAGCGATATCGTGTTTTCCGTGCAAGTTGCAGCGTCGAGGCGGTGGTTACGATGATGAAGAAGGCCACCAGATTGGAGAAGATCATGCCGGCGTTGACGTCGGCGTGCATCGCCTTTACGGGCACGTCATCGGTGCCGCGGCGCGAGGCGATCGTCTTATTACCGGCTTCCTTTTCCTCTTCGATCATGAGCGAGGCTTGCCAGAAGAACAAATACGGGGTAATCGTCGTTCCGAGGACGCCGACCATCGTCGAGAGCCATGCCGCATTGAGCTCGATGTGCGGAACGACAAAGAATCGCAGCACCGTTCCCCAGTTCGGGTGCACCACGAAGGCCGTGACGACGTAGGCGAAGAGCGAGAGGGTCAGCCACTTAAAAATGCGGGCCAATGCTGCATATGGCAACCACGCTTGTGCCGCAATCAGTCCGACGCCGAAGAAGAAGACCAACGCCTCGATCGGGATGGGCGCGACGAGGTGCGCTGCGGCCGCCATGCCGCCAAGGTCGGCGCCCACGTTGAAGGTATTCGCGACGATGACCAATCCCGCCAGCGAGTAAGAGAGCGCCCGCGGTAGACGCTGGCGCATGACCGCCGCCAGGCCTTCGCCGGTGACCATGGCAATGCGCGCGCACATGCCTTGGATGACTGCCATCATCGGCGTGGAGATGAGGGTTAGCCATAGCATCGAGTAGCCGGTGGCAGCGCCGGCCACCGAATAGGTCGATATTCCCGAAGGATCGTCGTCGGCAGCACCGGTGATGAGACCGGGACCCAACGTCTGAAAAAATCGCCGGACGCTTTGCGCCGGCGACGTGCCTTTTCGCAGGGTCTCAGAACTCAACGCTTACGCTTCCGCGTCCGGCTCGCCATGGCATTGATAATGTCGGCCGTTTCCTGAATGACTTCGCCGGCGCTCACCATCGTCTCACCGACCTCGTGAGCCGTACTTGCCGCTCGGTGCACGTTTCCGGCGGCGCGTTTGACCGCCCGCACCGCTCGTTTTACCGGCGCCGCCGCCTTCCTAGGGGCGACCTTTTTTCGCTTCGCCGCCGGCGCTTTAGTTTTCTTGGTTGCTTTTTTTACTGGCATGCATTACCTCCCGACGCAGCATGCCCCAGCTTCGCTCAGTTTAAACAAGCATAAGCCGCCGGCGGTGGGTACGTATTGCGCAGCCTGCCGTACGCGGAGGAATCTATGGAGACACCCGACGATCGCGCTAGCGATTCTACTGCGGATGCATTTAAGCAGCTCGCCTCGGATCTTACGATGCTTGCGCGGGATCAGCTCGAAGCGGCACGCCAGGAGATGACCGAGAAAGCGAGGCTGATCGGCGTGGGTGCCGGTATTCTTAGCGCGTCGGCAGTGGCGTCGATATTTACGGCTGCGTGCCTGACGGCTTCTGCCATGGTTGGGCTAGCGTTATCTTCCCGGCATGGCTGGCGGTGCTGATCGTTACGCTTGTTTGGGGCGCGGTCGCTGCCGCTCTCGCGATTATCGGTCGCCGTAAAGTCAAAGAAGCCGGTCCGTTGGCCCCCGAGCAGACCATTGAGAACCTCAGGCAAGACCTAAAATGGGCGAAGCGGCATCGCCGTTCCGGCCGCTCTAAACCCTTACCTGAGTAATGTAATGCCAGAGACCGACGAGCTTGAGAATCCATATGATCAATGCGATAACGACGACGGCGTTGAGCAACGATTTTATGGCCGGCGCCATTGGTATATAGGAGTTGACCAGCCAAAGCAGCACCCCGACGATAATCAGTACGACGACGACTTCTATGAGCGGCACGATCGATGGTTCCTCCGTTGCCTTGCGATGAGTTACCGCGACTCGTACCCAGAACTCGCAAAAGGCTAACGCCCGATTGCCCGCCCGCAGGATTGCTCTTGCTCGGGCCACGTTCGAAAATGCCGGCTGTTGGGAATCATTGAGGCGAGAGACTTTCGGAATGGAGAAAAAGTCGGAGCAAATCCATGCTGGCGAGTCCCCGACGATGACCGTCGATGAGAGATTCCATTATATCGACCGCCTGGCAAAGCGCGGTCTACAGATTTTCTTGTTTGACGGCTGTACCTTGGTGTTAAGCTACAGCGAAAAAGACGACACGCGACTCGAGCAGTACGGCCTTGAGGACCGCTCGACTCTGGTATCGTATGCATTCGACTTGCTCGAGCAACTTCCAAAGGCCGCAAGAATGTTTCCGGGTTTAACTCAAATCGAAATCGAATGGGCGCGCACGCGAGGGCCGCCAACACCGACGATTCGGAGCGTAGCTCGACGACAGCCCCGATTCCCCGATGATGGCGACGACGACGATGTAGACGGCGAATAGAACCGCCAATTCCGAGTGCCCAGGGCGGGCGGCTGGTCCGGTCAAAGACAGGTGGCCATGAAAGGATTGGTGCGGACGTGGGCCACTTTTCTTTGCGTAACCATGCTGTTGGGAGTGGCGCCGATGCCGCCTGCCGCTGGTAACGACGCTGCCGTGCTCGACCAGCTTGCCGACAAGTACTGGCAGCGCAGGCTCGAGACCGATTACTTCCTGCGCGAGCAGCTTGGGAAGCCGGTCGAAAAGATCCAGCCCCTCACCTACGGTAATGCTGATGCCGACGCGTCGTTTGCGCAGGGGATCCTCGACGGTCTCAAAGCGATCGATCCGTCCAAGCTCGATCACGACCGCTGGCTCACCTATCGCACGCTCCAGTATCTCTCGACCAACGATGTCGCATATCGCACGTACTTCTGGCTGCGGCAGCAGGCTACGCCGTACGCCGGGGGTAGCCAGATTGCGGTTATCGCCTCGATTTTCGGTGGATACGATTTCGCGAACGCGGCGGACGCGGCGCGCTACGAGTCGCTGCTGCATCAGTATGCGGCGTTCGTGCAATCGCATGGGCGAATTGTTGAAAGGTCAGCACCAGCGCGGCATCGTTCTTCCCAACGTCGAGACCGATGCGTCGGCGGCGGTATTCGAGGGTTATGCGAAGGCCGGGCCGAGCGGCGCGCTGATTCCAGCCGAGTCGCGCTTGCAGTCGCTGACGCCGGCGCAGCGCAGCGAGCTTCGCGCTACCGCGCAGAAGATCGTGAGCGAAGAAGTCGTGCCGGCCTTCGAGTCGGTGGCGACCTATCTAAAGGGGCCGTATCGAGCCGGTGCGCCGAGTGGCGTGGGGCTGTGGCAGTATCCCGGCGGTGAGGAGTATTATCGCTATCTCGCAGTCGAGAGCACGACGCTGACCGTCACGCCCGAGGAGCTGCACGAGAAGGGTTTGGAGGCCGTCGCCGGGCTCAATAAGGAGCTCGACGGCATTCGCCGCGAGGTCGGCTTCCACGGCGATCTGCGCGCGTTCAAGACGTACTTGCAGAAAGATCCGAAGTTCTACGTCAAGACGACCGAGCAGTTCGGCGAGCGGCTCGAAGTGTACGTCGCGCGTGCTGCGGCGGCGGTGCCGAAGTATTTCTCGCATCTGCCGACGGCGCCGTACGGCGTTGCGCCGCTGGCGAAGGAGCTAGCGGGTTCGCAGACCTTCGGCTATTACGATCAGCCGACGGTCGCTAAGCCAAAGGGCGTATATCTCTACAATGCCTGGCATCCGGAGCGTACGTCGACGCTAAGTGCGGGCGCACTCATCTGCCACGAGCTGATTCCGGGGCATCACTTCCAAATCGCGCTGCAACAAGAGAACACCGCGCTTCCGGACGTGCGGCACTACGATTTCAGCGAGACCGGGTTCGTTGAGGGCTGGGGCGAGTATGCCTCGCAGCTCTGCTGGAACATGGGGGTCTATGAGACGCCGTACGACAAGGCCGGCCGAATCACGCAAGATTTAATGGTCTCGACGCGGCTGGTCGTCGATACTGGGATGAACGCGATGCGCTGGAGCCGCGAACGCGCCATGGCGTACATGCGGGAGAATCTAACGCTCAGCGAAGCGCAGATCGAGAGCGAGTCGCTGCGGTACTCGACGGATATCCCGGGTCAGGCGCTGGCATATAAGACGGGGGAGCTTACGTTCCTGGCGATCCGCAAGCACGCAGAAGATGAGCTTGGATCGAAGTTCGACATGCGGAAGTTCCACTCGTGGGTTCTGGATAGCGGCTCGATGACGCTCGACACGCTGCGCGAGCATGTCGACTATGAAATCGCGCGCGAGAAGGCTGGCTCCTAGCGCGCGAACGCGGCGCTACTCGAGATGAGGTTTGGGAAGATACCGTAGCTCCTCGGGCCGGAAGCGGTGCTCGTGGAGCTCGCCGTCTTCCTTCTTGTAGCGAACCACGACGGAACGAGTATCGACCTCGATTACCTCACCTGCGATTCCGAGGTTCTCGATCATTACGTGGTCGCCGTATCGTAGCTGTGACATCGGTTTTTTCTCCAAAAGCTAAGTGCTATTTCGTGTCACCCTTCGTCAGGCTCTGGGTGACACTGCGTGCCCGTCCTTCGACTGCGCGCCCGCGGCCGCCGCTCAGGATGACAGCGTGGTTTTACGCCATTGACAGGACCATGCGGAAGCGGGCGGCGCCGCTCATCATGCGGTCGTAGGCTTCGGTCGCGCGCTCGAGTGGCATGACCTCGCTCATCGAGCGAATTCCGGTTTGTACGGCGAAGCGAAGCGTATCCTCCGAGTCCATGCACGTTCCCGACGGCCACGAGCGGATCGAATTGCGCCGGCGCATCAGCGCAGCGGTGTTTACCGGCAGCGGTTCGGCTGCTGCGCCCACGATAAGAAGCTGCCCGTCTACGCCCAAACCGTTGAGCGCCGGCTCCATCGCATTGGCGGCCGTTACCGTGGAAAGCACGACGCGCGCGCCGCCGAGACGCTGCAGCTCCGCACCGATATCGCTGGCTTGGCTATCGAGATAGTGCGCCGCACCTAGCGAGCGCGCCAGCTCTTCTTTGTCGCGGCCGCGCGCGATCGCCACGGTGTTGAAGCCCATCTTCGCGGCAAACTGTACGCCAAGGTGACCCAGCCCGCCAATTCCAAGCACCGCCACCACATCGCCCGGCCCGGCGCCGCTGCGTCGCAGAGGGTTGAATGTCGTAACTCCCGCACACATTAGCGGCGCGGCCTCCACGAACGAAAGCCCGTCGGGAATGCGCGCTAACGCTCCCGCCGGCGCAATCACGTACTGCGCGTAACCTCCATCGTACGAGATCCCCGGAATCTGCAGGTTCGGGCAAGTTATGAAGTCGCCGCGACGGCAACTGTTACACGTTCCGTCGTGGCCGCCGTGCCATCCGACGCCGACGCGCTCTCCAACCTTCCATGGCGTGGTCTCGGGACCGAGGGCATCGATCGTTCCGGCAATCTCGTGTCCCGGAATCCGCGGATATTTTATACCCGGCATAATATCGAGCACGGTCAGAAAGTCGCTGTGGCAGACGCCGCAGGCTTCAACCTTGAGTCGGACTTGGCCGCGCCCGGGCTCGGGAAGCGTCACGTCGCGCATTTCTAGCCGGTGGTCGTCCGCCGAGGGCACAACGGCGGCGCGCATGGTTCGTTCATTCATAGCGACACCTCCAACACGCGTTTGCGGTTGGAGGTGTCACCCAGTAGGCGAAAACGCTTCGCGGGCTAGACGTAATCTGCGAGCGTTAGCTTGACGGTTCGTGACGCGCCGTCTTTGCCGGTGATGCCTAGCGTTACGACCGTTCCGGCGGGTTGCGAGAGCAGTCCGCGGACGTCGCCCAGCTGCATCGTGCTGGTCGCGACGCCGTTAACCGACGTAATGACGTCGCCTTTGGCGATTCCGGCGTCGGCGGCCGGCGTTCCGGCACGCGCGTCCACGACGAGGATGCTATCGCCCTTCTTGACGAGGAACATGCCCGAGCGTTCGTAGGTGTCGAGCTGGGCGTAGCCCGAGTTGGGGACGAGCGTCATCGTGCCGTTGTAGTAGTCGAACGTCACGGTGAAGCGGCGTAAGAGGTTGCCGCCGATGTTTGCCGCGACGAACGGCGCCGCCAGCGCGCCCGGCGTTCTGGGTGGAGTAGTCGGCGACCAGGTTATTGAGCGTGAGGTCGTCGATGCCGACCGACTGCACTCGTCCGAGCTTACCCAGCGCGGCGCCGCCGAAGCCGAAGCCGTTGACGCCGACGGCCGTCATCGATGCCGGAACGATCTGCGGGATGTGCGGCGATGAACGGCGACATGAACGAGATCGTGTCGCGCGCGCCGGTGTCGATCGTGCATTCCGCCGGAATGGCGTCGATGGTGCACGCGATTTGCGGTTGCGTTCCGTAGAACACGAACGGAACGACGTGTCCGTTAGCGGGCGGCGTTGCAGCGCCCGGCATGGCTCAGCGTGACTTGCAGGTTGGCGTAGTCGAACGTCGTGATGTAGCGCGCCAGCACTTCCCAGCCGATCAGTCCGTCGACTTGGCGCCCGGCCGACACACCGAAGCCCATGCGCGTCGGTGCGACGGCAAAGAGCTGATCCTTGACGCGGCGTCGCCGACTTGCAGCGACGAAACGTTGGCGAAACTCAAGCCTTCGGTCTGCGAACCGACGCCGCTGCCTTGAGCCAGACCCGGCGCTCAATGCGCCGATCTCTTTGGCGACCGCCGGATCGACGACGTTAGAGCCGCCGGTGTCGAAGATGAAGCGATACGGACCCTTGCCGTTGAGCATCACGTCGAGATAAACGTGATTTTCGCCCAGCGTGAATCGGAACGGTCGTCGACGTCTTACCGTTCTGCATCGAGAAGTCGGTCGGTTGCGTCTTCGGCCGCGCCAAGCGCCGCTTCCGCACCGGGCGGATCGAGCTTTACGCCGACGATCTTGACGTCGGTGTTGTTACCGTCAGTCGAGTCGATGTGAATGCTGCGCGCATAGGTCATACCGCGCACCGTACGATAGTCGGAGAAGGTGAGCGTGGCGGTGGTGAAGCCGTTGGGGAAGATGCAGCGCGCCGGCAGATGCGTCGTGCGGTCGAACCACATTTCGAACGCCACTTTCGAGCCGATAGGCTGGATGCTCAGACGCATCGTAGGTTTTGCCTGCGGCCGTCTTGGGGCCGGCCCACGTAACGGTGGCGCCGCGGTAGTTGGGCTGCCACAGTCCGAGGCTCGCGACGTAGGCTTGATTCACCTCCGACGCGTGGCCGCTGTCGCCGCCGTCGTTCCAGACGAGGTGCGTCCGGTCGGAATTCCACGTCAACTTGCCCGTCGAAGCCGTCCGATTGCACCAGCGGCGCAAGGTTGGTGGTTTCAGCCATTCGGCCGTCTGCGAGATCGACGTATTGCGTTAGTGTTCCGGTCAATCCGACGGCGGAGACGGTGGCGTTAATCCGCATCGTCTGATACTTCGCGAGCTTCGCGACGCCCAGGGCTTTCCCGGATGCGGCGACCAGTTGCGCGACCTGGGGGTCAGAATCGGCCGCCCGCGAGACGAGCGGTGAGAGAAGGGCGGCCACGACGAGGGCGCCCGCGGCAAAACGCAAGAACTTCATGCTCCCCTGTACGGGCAAGCGGCCGACTTGGTTTCACCTCTGGCCGGGTTTTGTGCCGGCCTAGGGCCCGGCGAAGGCGGTGGCGCTCAACAAAAGCCAGCCGGTGTTGTTTGGGCGGCTCTCCGCCCCCTTCCCTTGCCGCAGAAAACAAGTTAACCTAAGGCAGGGCTGGGCACTGGCCCGAAGGAGCTGATCTCGATGGCTTACCGCATAAAGGATCTTCTCATTAACGTCATATCGGCATCAGACGCCAAACGCCGCTTCGGTAATTGCATGGCCTCAGTCACGGACCCTCGCGTGTTTACTACCCACGAGTGTGGCACAAATACTACTAAGGTCTGTCGGCTGTTATGGGCGCATCCGTGGTTCTGCGGCACGAGCACCACATGGCCTGGCCCCGTAGCAGCGGGCGATCCGGTCGAGTGGGTTGAGCAGCTAGCGATCCTCAAAGCGGAACTCAAAGAGGCGTTGGAAGAAGTCGAACGACAAGAAGCCGCCGCCGAGCAGGCGCTGACGCCGCGGGATATCCCCGAAATCGATAGCCTGGCAAACAAGCTTAAAGAGGGCCTGACGGAGCTGGCGCGGCTCAGATCGGAGTTGGAGCGGAAGAAGTAAAGGCCTTCTAACCTGGTGAGGCCGGAACATGCGCCGCGCGTGTCGTCAGTTCGCGTGCGGGCAAATCCCGAATATGAGTTTGTTCGACTCGACTGCCTTTCGGGCGAAGAGCAACGCTTGCTGGGAAGTCTGAGCAGCGATCCCGAGTGCCACGGAATACTCCGCCCGCGTAATGATTCGAAACTGACTATCAAGGCCGTTTCGAGAGACACCGCGCTCTTGCTCTTGACTCTCGACCGGCCCATGATGCTACCTAGGTACGCGATCAGCCAAATGGAAGAGGAGTGCGACTCGGTCATCGGCGCGATGATTGCCGACGGCATCCTAGAAGTAGAGCTCGATAGCGGGATGATGGCGGGCCCGGCGGCGTATCATGCGATCTTCGGCGAGTCGGCTTTGCGGCCGCCCGAGGGGTTTCTCTGTGCGCTTTCGCGTCGCGCAATCGAATACGCCGATGCGTTGGAAATTTACGATGCGGAGGTTCTCGCCGCTCGGCTCTATTCGTACAACCGCGTTCCGAGCTCACCAGCGTGGAAGCGGCGCTTGCCCGATGCCCCCGCGGTCGAGGCGTTTCTCGGATTGAACGATGCGCACACGATGCGCCTGCTCGATCGCGACTGGTTCCGCGTCCCCCAGGCTGCAAACGCGGCGTGGATCTCGTTTCGCTCGTTTAGGCACCGCGTACGCGAAGGTGAGATCCATAAGCTCTACGTCAGTCCCAGGTGCGAAGCCCTCGCCGAAACGATCGAGGTTGTCGTAAGCGTTTTGTCGAGATTCGAAGCATTTCACTGGAAAGTCGGAAGGGACGTGGCAGGTCTGCTGCGGCCGGATAAGATCGTGATTCATTTATGCGACGCTGCCGCTCTTAGAGAGTTGGCTGCGGAGCTGCGCGAGAGGTTGGCGAACTATCCCGCGCACGGTGTGCCGTTCACCGCCGAAATCGTATCGAGCGGGCTACTTTCATGGGGGCTCGATCCGCCAGGCGAGGAGTATGTTGGCTTACCGTGGTTGGAAGGGGAAAGTTGGCGCGTGCGGGTTTGCCGCCAATTGGCGGCGGCGCTTGTCGCAGCTAAACGCATGACCGAGCGCCACATTTCGCCGGTGAGCTATGCACTGGACCGACTACGTCTGGAAAAGATTGATACCAATACCTGGGCGCCTCAGCAGTGAACTTAAAGGGGCAGTTCGTTCTGCCGGAAGGAACGTTGCTGGAGCCGGTGGCCGATTTGCCCGAGGAGATGCAGCATCAGATCACCGCCGAGCCGGGCGATTACGCGCTGAGCCGCCGGAACTCGCGATCCTACTCGAAAGTCCTCGAACCGGAAGCTGCCGCGTTGATCCGAGAGTTCGAAACCCCCTGCACCATAGTCAAAGCGATTGCGCGCTTTAGCGTCAGCAATAAGCTCGACGCGGAGCGGGTGCTAGTCGACTCTCTCCCCCTGCTCGGTTCGCTCGTCGAAGCCGGGCTGCTCGTGGCAGCAGGATCGCCGGAGTCTGTCGCCGTCGCGCCGTCTGCCGAAATTGGATCCTCGATTGAGGGATGGACGATCGTCGGCGCCATTCAGGCGTTCGAGGATTGCGAGGTCTATCAGGTTCGCTCTTTCGACGGTCTGTTCGCGGCGATGAAGATTGCAAGACGAGGCGTCGATTCCGCCGCTCTCGCTATTGCACGGGAATCCGCAGTTTTGGCATCCCTCGGCGGAGTTTTTACGCCCCGCGTGCTAATGACAGGTGCGTGGGAGCAGCGTGCTTTCGTTGTGCTGGAGTGGCTCGAGGGATCTGAGGCGCACGTCGTTTGCGGTGAACTCCGCAAGTCGGGCGAGCCGACCGCGCGCGGCGCGCTGGCCGCAATCGCGGGAAACATCCTTGCCGCCTATGCCGACTTGCACGAACGCGGCGTCGTCCACGGCGACGTCCATCCGCGCAACGTCCTGGTGGACCGGCACTATCGTGTCAAGCTCATCGACTTCGGCATCGCACGGCTGCCAAATGCCGCCGACGATGGGTCGCGCGCGCCGCGGGGGGGGGTGAGCTTTTACCTGGATCCTGAGAGCGCCAAAGCGGCGCTCACACCCGCACCGCCGCCGCCGGCCTCGGTCGCTGGCGAGCAATACGCTGTGGCCGCGATGCTCTACTACCTTGTCGCGGGTTCCCACTATCTAGATTTTATCTTTGAGAAGCGCGCGATGCTGCGCCAGATCGCGTACGATAAGATGATGCCGTTCGCGCGGCATTCCATAGCCGCTTGGCCCGATGCCGAAAGCGTGCTGGCGCGCGCGCTTGAAAAGCTGCCCCAGAACCGCTTCCCTTCAATGGCCGATTTTGCGGGCGCGTGGCAGAGTGTCGCAATCGAAAGCTCATTCGTGGACGGCGGCGACATTAAAGGAAAGCGCGCCAACCTTCATTTCGACATCATCACGGCGGCGGCGATCGGAGGAGCGCTTATGCGTGCCGGGATGGACGCACCCACGACGTCGGTCGCTTACGGGAGTGCCGGCCTCGCCTATGGGCTTCATAGGCTCGCTTGCGTTCGCAGCGACGGCGAATTGCTAGCGCTCGCCGATGCCTGGTGCGAGCGGTCGCTTCGAACGAGTTCGCAAGATTCGGCCTTCTGGAGTGACGAATTAGAGGTTACCGGCGAATGGGTCGGGCCGCAGTCGCTCCATCATGGTCTGCTGGGCGTCTATGTCGTTGCGGCGCTCACCGCATCGGCGCGCAGCGACAGCCGCACGCAGGATTTAGCGCTGGATCGCTTTCTCGAACTCGCAAGGCAGCCGGCACGGTTCCTCGATCTCGCTGGCGGGGTAGCTGGCGCACTGCTCGGATGCGCACTACTTTGGGATACCGAGCCGGCACGACGGCCGGATCTGAGCGAAGCAGCCAGCGGTCTGCTGCGCCTCTTGCAGGAAAAGTTTGCCGAAGACCGGCCAATCGGCTATTCTTCTGAGTTGCCCTATTTGGGTATTGCTCACGGGTGGGCGGGGCTGCTATACGCGGCGATAACGTGGCTAATCGCAAGCGGACAAGAATCGCCTGACGCGCTCGTCAGCCGGCTCGAAGAGCTTGCCGCTTGCGGACGTCCTACGGGTCGCGGACTGCAATGGAACCGAAGGGCGTCGGCGTCCACTGGCGATCATGCATTCGCAGCGAGTTGGTGCAACGGGAGTGCCGGCTATGTTTTTTTGTGGACGCAGGCATACCGAGTTACGCGCGACTCGCATTTCCTGGAGCTCGCGGAAGGTGCCGCGTGGCACACTTGGGAGGTCAGCACACCTAATCCAAACCTGTGCTGCGGCATGGCCGGTCGGGCCTATGCGCTGCTCAATTTCGACCGTACTAGCGGCGACGTGAGTTGGTTGCGGCGCGCTGAGGGTATTATGGAGGATGCCGCCGCAGTAGTCGATTTGCCGGATGGGAAAAATCTTCGCGGCGAATGGCGCATCGGTAGTCTCTATAAAGGAGACGTCGCTTTGGCGTTGCTCGCGACGGACCTCCTGCGCCCCGAAGACGCGCGTATGCCGCTTTTCGAGCTTGAGGCTTAGGGCTGCGTTACGTCGGTATCGACCTCGAGCGTGGAGTAAATAAGGGCGGCGCGGCGGTAGGCCGCCGCGGCGTCTTGGTAGCGGCCTAAGCCGTCGTAGGCCGTTCCCAGATCCATCAGCGCGCCGGCTTCGAAGCCAAGCTCGCCCACGGCGTGAAAGCCTTTGACGGAATACTCAAGCGGTGCAACTGCGTCGGCATACCGCAACTGATGTACGTATACCAATCCGAGTTTCTGTTGGGTGTAGGCCAGGTCGTCAGGGTCGTCTAAGCCTTTGAATCCCTCGAACGCCTGCTTCTGGAGCTGCTCGGCCTTGCCATAATTTTTTTGCGCATCCTCCAGCGCTCCGATTTCAGAGAGTGCGCCATTCTCCCCGACCGGATCGCCAAGGTGTTGGAACTCGTCGTATGCGAGGTCGAGGGATCGCCGGGATGCATCGAATTGCCCCAGTTCATATTGAACCGTTCCCATACTCATCGTCGTATATGCTATCCACCCAGGGTCGTTGACGTACTGGAATAACGTCAGCGCGTTCGTCAAATCTACGAGCGCTGTGCGGTATTGGTGCTGGTACATTTCTATAACGCCGGCATTGTTCATAACCGCACCCTCTCCATCCCGATCCCGGACCATTGCAAAGATCGGTTTCGCCAGCTTGGTTGCAAGCAGTGCCGCAGAATAGGCTCCTTTATGGTATAGAACTATGGCAATATTGAGTAGGGTCCGGGCCTCGCCGTCGGCGTTGCCCGTCGAATGAAAAAGCGAGCGCGCATGTCTCTGCGATGCCACTGCGTCATCCAAGAGGCTCTGATTCATCTGAACGATGCCAATGTCAGTGTAAGTGCCGGCCTCGCCGTCCTCGTCGCCCACCTGAGCGAAGAGTTGTAGCGCGCGATCGAACGCGCCCAGGGAGTCTGCGAATTTACCCTGATCTAAGAAAATCACGCCGATGCCCTTGAGCGCGTCAGCCTCGCGATCCGCATCGCCGAGCTGCTGCTCTTGAGCGAAGACCGCGTTGAAGAGCTCTTTCGCCTCGGCGTACTTGCCCTGGAAGCTCAAGATGTGTGCAAGGTTCAATCGCGCGGCGTCAATGGCAGCGCGGTCGCGGGAGACCGTAGCTTGGCTCAGTTGGCTGCGATAGAAGGCTTCGGCTTCTGGGAACGTATCGTAGTGGGCCAACTCCCACGTCAGGCTCGGATGGTAGGTCAGTTGCGGAGATTTCGTCGAGGAGAGAACGTCGATGAGAGACGTCTTGAGGCGCTTTGTGCCGATAACGAGGTAGCCGGCCTTAACGATGTTGACCTCGCCGCTGTGGCACATATATGTGACTGTTCCGCCCGACGTGGCTACCGAGAATTGCGTTCCCCGGACCGACGCGGTGAGAACCTCGCTCGACTGGACGCGAAAGAAGTCGAGGCTATGCGGTTCAACAGTATATTGCGATGTGCCGCCATTAGCCGTGACCAGCTCGCCTTTCCCGGTGCTCACGAACGTTACGCTGGAGCCAGGCTCTAGCGTGATCGTGCTCTTGTCGTCGTTACTGGCGACGACCATAGTGACGCTGCCGGAGACGTCGATCCGCGTGCCGTCATCGATCCTGTCGCCGACGCGAATTGTGTGATATACGGTTGCCCCACGCGCAACGGTAACGCTGGACGTTGAACGCAAACCGTGGCCGCCCAGCAGCAGCTGCCGGACTGTGTGAAAGCGCGGCTGCGGCGCGGCAACCGCCGGAATAGGGGCCGAAAGATATACTACCGCAGCCAAAGCCCAATAGACGAGCGGTTTCACGACGGTTGACCCTCCTCCGTCGAATCGCTTTGCCGGGTGCGGCGGGACAGCGACGCGACGATCTCTGCCACGTGCTGGTCGACGATGTCGGGCCGAGCGTCGACGCTGACCGCCTGAATGTCGTCGACCTCGGCCGGGATATCGGGGTGACCCCGCATAATCGGCAGCACGCAACGCGAGCGCATTCCCAGACGGATCCACTTACGGTGCGCCCGCAAAATCTCGAAACGGCAGTACGGCTGTGAGAAATACGCCGTAGAATAGACCGGGATTATAAAGCGGCTAGCATCGATTGCTAGCGCGATCTTTGTTTGCCAGGCGGTTCCGGCGCGGATCGACTCAT
This sequence comes from Vulcanimicrobiota bacterium, assembly GCA_963735845.1. GTDB lineage: Bacteria > Vulcanimicrobiota > Vulcanimicrobiia > Vulcanimicrobiales > Vulcanimicrobiaceae > Cybelea. Next base: position 39,289 of record CAVTMN010000017.1, read on the forward strand.
TGTCAAAGAAAATCGCCAGCTTGCGCCCGTCGGGAAGTTGCGCCGCGCGCAGCGGCCGGATGACGTGCTCGATTACCCAGTCGCGTTCGTCGTGTGCGTAGCTGACGAAGACATCATAGTCGTACTTCTCAGTACCCGCCGAAGCGTCGAGGGCAGCGCTTTCTTCGGCCTGGAGCTGGGAGCCGCGCACGCCGCTCAATCCCGAGGCGAGCAACACGCCGAGGGTGATCAGCGAAATCTGCGGCTGAAGATGGTGCGACAAGAAAAGCCAGCCTTCGAATGCCGCAAAGACCGAGAGGCCTACGGTCGCCGCAAAGGCCGCACAAATCCACGGTGACGAGGCGCGCAGGCCACGCAACCGCGTGCGACGCAGCGGAACGAAAACCGCGGCATAGGCCAGTACCGATATTGCCGAGAAAAGCGGAATCAGCAAGAGCAGCGTCGCGTTCTGTGGCAGCACGTCGTAGTAGGCAGACCGCCCAACGAGCGCCCCTTCGTCCAGGGCATTGCTAAGCGCCCAGGCTAAGACTTCGGGGCCGCTGCGATCGTTCGGGAGCCGATCGTATTGCATCGTTCCGACGATAACGAATGCCTTGTCGTCGAAATCGGCATAGTGAGCGAAGCTCCGTTCGCTGGTAAACTCATAGACGAAAGGGCTGTGCAACGGAATCGAGGGCCCAAGGCGCACGGGGACGTGCGTCTGGTCGCAGGGTGGGGAAGCAGCAAAAACGTGCGGTGTCATCAGCACTCGCGCAACCATTGCCCAGATGTTTTCGGCGCCTTCCACATTACCCGTGGCGTCTTCGACTGGCACGCCTGCATAACAAATTCGGTAAAACAAGCCATTGGCGCTGGGTACGCTGATGAAACGGGTTTGCGCCGCGCCGCTGAGCGTGCTATAGATCTCGGGATCCTTTGCGTCGAGTGGTCCGATGACGTCGTCGTCGCGGTTGATTGCCGGCTCCTCGATAGCGTAGACGGGAAAGTGCCGCGCGGCGTCGCGGATGCTGGCGACGAGCGCTGCGCGAGCCGAGGTCATCGGTTCTCCACACGGGTTGGATTGGCATGGAACAAACTCGACATCGAGAATCACGGCGCCGGGCCGGTGGCTGCTTTTAACCAGCCCGTCGAGAAACTCCGCGATACGACGGCGAAAGGCCGGGACGTCTGACGGATCGCGATTGACGTCGACGATGCTCACGTCCGACGAGAGCGTCGGGGGAATGCCGGCGCTTAGCCACCGTAGCGCTTCCCAATCCCACTCGTGGGGCAGCAAAAACGCCGCGACGGCCATCGTTGCGAAATAGACGCCGACGAGGAACCCGAGGCTAGCCGTCCATCTTGGCATCGCTAGAAACCTCTTGCACGCGCTCTGCTTCAGCTCCCGTCGCGTGGACTGGGACGACGCAAACTGTTATGATTTCGAGCGATGGAGCGACGGCGAAATGCGGGTAAGGGACCTCTACCCCTCGTCGTCGGCGTGACGGGTCACCGTGACCTTGCGAGCGATGCGACCCCGAAGATTGCCGGCGAAGTGCGTCGCCTCTTTGCATCGCTGAGCGAGCGCTATCCCAGCACGCCGATCGTCACCGTCTCGTCGCTAGCCGAAGGCGCGGATCGCCTCGTCGCGCGAACGGCACTCGATTGCGGAGCCGAGTTGTTCGCCGTCCTACCGATGCCCGCCGACGCCTACGAGCGCGACTTCCAATCTCCGGAATCGCTCGAAGAGTTCCGCCGTCTTCTGGCAGAAAGCTACGACTCGATCGTCATTCAAAGCGATGAGGATCACGCGGACGGCGATCTGACGAATCCCGGGTCGTTTCGCGCGCGCCAATACGCCAATGCCGGGGCCTTTATCGTGCGATACAGTCAGATTCTGATTGCGTTGTGGGACGGGAAACCCGATGAAATGCTTGGCGGCACGTCTCAAATCGTGCGCTTTGCGCTGCGTGGCGTGCCGGCCAATTACTTGAGCGAATCGCGTAATGCGCTGCACACGAACGAAACCGGTGCGGTCTATCACATTCGATCGGTGCGCGAGGTCGCGGCGGACGCGACAGCAGCAATCGCAACCGACGCACCCCCTCGATGGATCTATCCGCAAACCGATGCGACGGAAGAAGGGGCGGATTTGGCCGCCCGAAAGGCGTTCGAGAAGAGCCTGAGTAGTCTCGATTGCTTCAATCGCGACACGCTTACCGGCCAATTGCGGCGCAGGCGGCAAAGAGCACCGAATCGCTGCTCCCCGTTGCCGAGGCTGAGAGATTGAACGTGACGCCGGCAGTACTGAGCTATACGCGAACGCTCTTCGGCCAAGCCGACGCGCTGGCGCTCCGCTGTCGCAACATGACGCACGCCGTCATGGTTGCTCTCTTCGGCTTGATCGGACTCGCGATCGCCGCGTTCAGCATCTACTCGAACCTCTATCTGGACGATTGGCCCCTTTACGCGCTATTCTTAGCGTTGGTCGTTTGCGCGTTTGGCGTAGACTTCGTCGAAACGCGCCGCCATCTCCAGGATCGATTCCAGGACTATCGCGCGCTGGCCGAAGGGCTCCGCGTACAGTTTTATTGGCGGCTCGCCGGCATCAAGGACTCGGTTTACGATCACTACCTCGCTCGCCAGGAAGGTGAGGTCGACTGGATACGCAACGCGATGCGTGCCGCTACCTTTCGACCGCAAGGCGAACCTCGAGCGCCGGCCCTCGAAGCCGACACAGAAGAGCTTTTAAATGTCATTCTCTCGCTATGGGTACGCGGGGAAGGCGCGTACTTTACGCGCGTCATGCGAAAGGAACGGGAGATGGCTTCGTGGATCAAGGCCGGCGCTATCGGCTGTTTGGTGTTTACAGGACTGGTTGCCATTGCGCTGGGGATCGTTATCCTAACCGGAGAGACGGGCTACCGCGACGGTCTCATCGCGGTTTTGGAAGTGGCTCTTGCGGGAGCGGGTCTCCTTACAGGATACGCCCAAAAGCGGGCTCACGAAGAGCACGCACGTCGCTACCATCGCATGAGCTTGCTCTACCGTCTCGCCGCCGAGCGTATTGCGGCATTCCTAAAGGAGGCCAAGCCGGCGGCGGCGCGCTCGGTGATGGTGCAACTTGGCCGCGAAGCGCTGGCGGAAAACTGCGACTGGCTACTTCTCCACCGCGAGCGCCAGATCGACGTACCGACCGGATAGCCGCAGTCTTTCGGCGACGAGGCGAGATTGGTCGCGGCGGCCGTTTTGTAGTCCGATTCGACGAACGTCTTGATGTCCTCGAGCAGCGCGTTGGCCGTTGCGGTGGCGATCCTGTTGCCGACGATGAGATCGAACGCCTTTCCGGCAACGCCTAGCGGCGGAGTGTAGGTACCGTCAAGGGTTATGGCGGTCTTTCCAGGCTCGGTGGCGCGCGCAAGAAAGCGTTCCCTCAAAGCGCGGTACCGTCTGATCCTGGGGATCCCACGAGAGAGCTAGCCGCTTCGCGTCGTCCTCTCCGACGATTTCGTGCGCTACCTCAACCGTATGGCTCGCTTGACTCGATCCGGGAACCTTGAGGCTGGATAGGTCGAGGCGAAGAGTCAAGGTTCCGGGCTTGTGATCGCGGCGTGCAACGGTGAAGAAACGCTCGACGTGATGGAGCGCGTAAAAGGTCGGACATTCGACTTCGATCGTCTCGTTGAGATTGCTCATGTGCGGCTCTCCCGTCGGTGGATCTCAACGCTTCGCTTCCGGGAGGGGGCTTCCCGTGTCCGGTCACGGGTGGTGTGTCCGGGGCGCTGAAATCAGGAATACCGTGGGCTTCTTCGAGCGGCCCGATCCGCGACTGAGTGCCACCGCCGATCCGGCGCCCGTGGCCGCAGTCGCCTACGCTTTGCGGCGCCACGCCGTCGCGCTGTGCGTCTGCTTCATGCTGGCCGTTACTGCGTACTTCGCCGACGTCGCCGGCGGTCTGCGCGGGGCGGCGGTCGCCGGCGGCACGCTTATCGCGCCGCAGCTCTTCGCGCCGGTGACGATCCTTCGCGACCGGCGCGACATCCCGCACATTCGCGCGGCCAACGAGCACGATCTCTACTTTACCGAGGGCTACGTGCAGGGTTCGGACCGGCTCTTTCAGCTCGACTTGGCGCGCCGCTACGCTTACGGCCGATTGGCGGAAATCGCCGGGAAATAAAGCGCTGCTCTACGATAAGATGCAGCGCGCTGTGGATATTGATGCCGTCGCGCAGCGGCAGCTGCGGGCGATGACGCCGCGCGATCGGGCAGCGGTAACGGCCTTCAGCGACGGCGTGAACGCGGCGGCGAAATCGCAGCCGCTGCCGGTTGAGTTTCGGATGCTGCTCTACCGTCCGGCACCGTGGACACCGAAGGATTCGGTTGCCGTTTCGGTCGTCGCCTCGCTCGAGCTGGCCGACTCGTGGCACGACATCTTTACGCGCGACACGACGTGGCGCCAAAGCGGGCCGCGTTGTTTCGACGCGTTCTTCCCGTTATCGGATGCGCGCTACGACGTAACCATTAACGGTACGCGCGATCGTGCTTCGCCTCGTTCCACTGTGGAAGATTGCGATTCGTCACAGCTGGCTACGCGCTCGGTGCGGCACGACATCGGCAGCAACGCCTGGGCGAGCGGAGCGGCGCGCAGCCGCGACGGGCACGCACTCGTCGCCAACGATCCACATCTCGATCTGACGATTCCGGGAATTTGGTATCTCGTCGACCTGCAATCGCCGGGGCTGCACGTCGCCGGCGCGGCGATTCCGGGAATGCCGGGCGTGGTGCTCGGACATAACGAGCGGGTTGCGTGGGCCACGACCAACGCCGAGATGGCAACGACCAGCATTTTTGAGGCGGGACGGCTAGCGCGTAAGCGGTGGACGCTGGAGCGGTTCCACGTGCGCTTCGCGCGCGACGTCACGCAGACGTACTATCGAACGGCGCGCGAGTTCTCCGTCCCCAACGACAACGACGCGTCGGCGGTGGCGCTGGTGCGCTGGCCGGTTTATGCCGAACGGCAATCGACGATCGCCACGGCACTCGCGCTCGACCGCGCCCACGACATCGGCGAAGCGCTGCAGATTGTCGCGCGTTATCGCGGCTCGCCGCAGAACTTCATCGTCGCCGATCGTAGCGGGCGCGTCGCCTATCACGTTGCCGGCCTCGTGCCCGACGATCCGGCGTGGGGGCGCTACGTGCATCCGGCGCGCGACCTGCGCGAACGCTTCGCGCCGATTCCCTTCGAACGGTTGCCGGGCCGGGCGCCGTCACGCGATGCGGTTTTAGTTACGGCGAATAACAAAGCGTACGAGCCGGCGTATCCGTATCGCTTGTCGGCGCAGTTCGGTGCCCCGTACCGCGCCTATCGAATCGCGCAGCTCCTGCACTCGCGTGCGCGCTACGACGCGGCGTACTTCTCGCAGATGCAGCTCGATACGCTTTCGCCGATCGACGCCGAGATCGCGCGCGACGTCGTACGCTTTGCCCGGACGCACTCCTCTCCCGACGTGAGTGAAGAGGCGCTGGCGATGCTGGGGCGCTGGGATGGGCGATTCGCTCCCGATTCCCGTGCCGCTTCGCTGGAGCACGCGCTGCGCGCCGCGGTGTTGGATCAAGATCCCGCGTTCGAGCAGCGGCTCAATCAGCTGCGCAACGATCCCGCGGCGCCGCTCGACCTGGAACGCGATCTATTGGGGATGTTCCGCTTCTTTGCGGTGCGCGAACGGAGGCCTTGGGGCGATGCCGGCAGCATGCGCATCGAGCACCTGCTGGCACCGATGAACTTTCCATTCCTCAACGGGGCGCGGCTGCCGGGCGAGGGCGACGAGTATACGATTCACCTCCAGGAGCCCGGACTGGCGCAAGGCTTTCGCGCGGTTTGGGACGTCGGTGATTGGGATGCCGGCGGCATCGCGATCCCAAGCGGCGAGTCGGGCGAGCCGGGCTCAGGACACTATACCGATCTGACGCGCGATTGGGTCGACGGAAAACTTCAGCCGCTCCCGTTCAGCGACGCAGCAGTGTCGCGGGACACGGCCGGCGTCCTCGTCTTGAAGCCCTAACGTCGTCATCCTGAGCCTCTAGCGCAACCGTGTTGCTTCGCGCTATCGTGTTGAGATGAAAGCGATAATGCCGCTGTTGATGACGGCGCTGGCCGGCGCCCTCCTGCTTCCAGCGACCGCGCGCGCCTTTCCGGTCGATTTCGGATCTGGCTTTACAACACATCGCGTCAGTGTCGACGGAGACACGGTGAGCGTGACGGTCGGCGGAAGCGGTCCGGCCGTCGTCCTGATTCACGGCTATGCCGAGGATTCTCGCATGTGGAAACCTCTAGCAGTTGCGCTCGCGCCGCGGTTTACGGTGATAGCGCCTGATTTGCCCGGTATCGGAAACTCCTCGATTCCCGCATCCGGATCGGACATGACGAGCGCGGCGAAGCGCGTGCGCGACGCGGTGCGCGCTTTGGGATACCGGAAGGTTTACGTCGCCGGACACGATATCGGCCTCATGGTCGCGTACGCGTATGCGGCGAATTATCGGCAAGAGGTCACGCGGCTGGCGTTGATGGACGCGTTTCTTCCCGGCGTCGCCGGCTGGCGCGCGATCTACGACAATCCCAACTTGTGGCATTTTCGATTTCACGGTCCGACGCCGCTTGCGCTGGTCACCGGGCGCGAGCGAACCTACTTCAACTACTACTGGAATGACTTTGCCGCCGATCCGAACCGTTCGCTCACGCAAGCGGAGCGCGACCAATATATCGCGGCCTATTCGCGCCCGGGACGGATGACGGCCGGGTGGGCCTACTTCGATTCCTTTCCGAAAACTGCGACCGATTTCGCGACGCTCGCGGCAAACGAAGCTGCAGATCCCCGTCCTGTCGATCGGCGGCGCTAAAGCCAACGGCGCGGCCCTCGGAAAGCAGGCACGTTTAGTTGCGAGCGACGTTACCGTCGTCGTGCTCGATAATACCGGTCATTGGCTAATGGAAGAGAATCCGAGCGCGACCATGTCGGCGCTCACGCGCTTCTTCGAACGCCCGTAATCGGTCCGAGCGAGCCTAGGGGTTGACAGCCATGGTATTCTGTCGTCTTATGGATTTTAACCCGAACGATTACGTACAGCGCGGCAGCCCGCAGGATAACTTTCCCGATGGAGTCGCCGAGATTATAAATTGCCGCTATTGCAGCGTGCCGATGTTGATTACCGCCGGGCTACCGAACCCGACTGCGGGCGGCACCGCAACTAAGAGTTCGGTTTAGAGCTAGCGCTCTAAACGCCGGACCGCGGCCGGGGGCGTGAAGACGTGAGGGTCGACGTTATCAAACTGCACCGAGTTTAGGCGCGACGCGGCGACCAGCTTGTCGTTGCGAAAATCGGTTTCGCGCGTCGCGAATCCGATGCCGCCGAACTTCTTGTAGCGCTCGAAGACTTGGCGCGACTCCGGCTTTTCCGCCTTCCCGGCAATCCACTGATGGAAGCGAAAGCCGGCGAGAAGCCCGGTCGCGACCTCGTAGTACTGGTTGTTTTCGTTGTTCCACAACGTCGTGCCGCGCAGATGGTAGCAGCGGCGCCCGGCAAAGTTCTCGATGCCGACGACTTTCATCGAACGGAAGTAGCGCTGGACGTGCGTCCAGTAGTACATGTCGGCGTCGCGCCGGATCGAGATCGCGTCGTGTCCGCGGACGATCTCCACCTTACGGCCGGGTACGACCGACCATCCGATCTTCCCGTCGTACCCCGATAAATACGTCAAGCGGCCGACCTTGGCGACTTGGAGGCGCTTGAAGTTGGCGAGATATACGACGAGCGATGCGTGGATTTGACTCTGTTTCGGCCCGTAAGCCGTGACGTCGCTGCGCAGCGTCATGGAGTGCGGCCGCAAGATTGCTTGCTCGCCGCCAACGGCGTCGACGAAGCGTTGTAAAACCTGGCTGACGGTCGGCAGTGCACTCGTTTGTTTTTGTGCTTGATTTCCGCTGCTGCAAGCACTAAGCGCTGCGGTGAGGATCGCTGCTGCGATGGCGCTCGCTCGGATTCGTGACGAAGCTCTCATTAGGTAGTGTTCGCGAGCAGCACCGCCTTCCATTTTGTGACGTTCACGCCGAAGACGATCAGCCATAGGCAGAGACCCAGTTCCGCCGGGAAGCCCGAGATAAGCATGGCGATGAACGTGTAGTTTGCGACGCCGGGCGCGATGATTAAGGCGAAACTATTGAGCACGTAGCAAGCGCCCGCGATTGCCAAGAGCGCGCCGAGAAGTCTTGGCAGATAGGTCGATCGGTAGATCAGGTAGCCGAGGAGCAAGCAGTGGAAGCCGAAGGAAACGAGCGCTATCCCAAAGCCGTAGTCGTAAAGCTTAATGGCGAGCATCGCGAGCGACTGCAGCGTTTGCGCATCCATCGACTTGAAATAGGCCGAGCCGTTGAGCAGAACGATCGGCGCGGCGTGCAGCGTTACGATCGCGCTTCCGATGACGGCTTCGGCGAAACGGAAGAATGCGGCGAGCAGCGCGAGATTCGCGTTGACGGGGCGCAGTAGAATGTAGAAGATCACCGCCAGCGGGATGTCGCAGGTGAACATCGCCGTTTCCGCCGCGACCGAGATTCGCCACTGTAAGAGTGAGGCGGAGATGTGGCTGACCGTAGCGGCCGCGTCGCCGGGCACGACCAGCTTTGACTGCAGCCCCATCGAGAGGGCGGCAAAAATAAAGATGAGGAGATAGAGCACTCCCCCGACTCGGGCGTAGGTCTGTGGCGATGCGGCGATCGCGCGGTCGGTCATCCGTTGGCCTTCCCTTCGTTACCTAGATTACGTGGCTTGGGAAGGGTTAGTTTCGGGTCACCCTTCACTTCGACTGCTGCGCTCGCTCAGTTCAGGGTCGGCTCAGGATGACACGGGGTTGCCATCGAACGGACTCATGGTGAACGAGAAAGCTTTTCGGCTCGATCTTACCGTCGCGGTGGCCGCGCTTCTGATTAGCGGCGTGGCCGCCGGCGCCTCGGCCTATCAGACCTACGTGATCCGCAAACAGTTCAGTGCGACCGTGTGGCCGTATTTGACCTATATCACGTCGAGCTCGCCCGATAAATTCTTTGAGCTCGACATCAGCAATGCGGGGATCGGACCGGCGCTGATCTTCAACGCGGTCGTGACGCGCGATGGAAAGCCGATCGAGCGGCCCGTGGGCCCGACCATCACGCCGGCGCTCGGCGCAGGCGATTCGCCCGGAACGCGACGCTACCCAGGCCGAGGAGAACCGCTTGCACGTGCACGGCGTCGCGAATATGACGGCGAGCAGCATCGTTGCCGGCGACGTCATTCCGGCGGGTTCGAAAGTCGAACTGCTTCGCGTCGAAGGAAAGCTTCTCGCAAATCGCGTGATTGCCGACATACGCCACATCGATCTCACGATATGCTACTGCTCGCTCTTGGGCGACTGCTGGACCAAACGGCTCTGGGACGACGCCGTGCGGCCCAAACCCGTCCCGCAGCTGCCCGAACGCTTAAGGAGATTACTCGTGAACCGGAAGTTTTTGGTTGCCGCCTTTCCGGCAGCCTCTTGTTGGCCGGGTGCGCGCTTTCAAACGGTAATGCCGTGCCGCAAGCATCGCACACCGCGCTTTCGAGGACGGCACTACTGCCCGATAAACGCGGAAAGATCACGATTTTCGACGATACATTTGGTGACGCCACGCCGTACGGAATCACCGCGGGTCCCGACGGCGCGATTTGGTTCACCGATCCGGGCAACGACGTTATCGGCCGAATCACTACCGACGGCAACTATACGCTGCAGCAGCCGGCCGGCGTGGAGATTTCCACCGGCATCACCGTCGGTCCGGACAACAATCTCTGGTTTACCGTCGAGCAGGACGACGCTATGATCGGGCGCATTACGCCCAGCGGCACCGTCACGCTATTTAAAGATCCGGGCGGGTCGTATTCCGCAGGGAATAACGACCGGCCCCGATGGCGCCCTCTGGTTCGGCGAGTCCAACGGCACGGTTGGACGCATGACCACCAAGGGCAAGGTCAAGCACTTTACGCTCGGTGGGACGTACACGGAGTATGCAGGGCATCGTTACCGGTCCCGACAAGAATCTCTGGGTAACCGAGTACCTCAACGGCAGCCACTCGTCGGCGCGCGTGATTCGCCTGTCGCCCGACGGGAAGAGCAAGGCGTTTGACGTCGGCTCGGCCCCCGATGAGATCTGCGTCGGGCCGGACAAGGCGTTATGGTTTACCGAGGGCGGAGCGATCGGCCGTTTGACGACGAAAGGAAAATATAAAGAGTTTCCTATCGACGTCAAGTACTCGCAGCCCGGCGGAATCGCGACCGGCCCTGACGGCGCAATATGGTTTACCGATTTCGGCCGAGCGCTTTGGGATCGGACGGATGACGACCAAAGGTAAGATGCGGTTCTTCAAACCGCCGGCGAGCGAGTTAGGCGAGTACGCCGAGATTACCGCGGGTCCCGACGGAGCGATGTGGTTCACGTCGGTGCTCGCGCCTGAGGCGGTCGGCCGTATTACGGTGCACTAGCCGAAGCGGCGGCGATCGTCGGCATCCACGATGTCGACGATGAACTCCAGCTCGGGATGCTCGTCCATCGTCTCGGCATACTCGCTGCGGAAGTAGGCCTCGTCTTCGGCGTGCTTCGGCTTGATGCGGCGCAGCGTCGCGTTGATCGCCGGATATTGCGATGCGTCGGTGCGTTGCGCGCAGCCACGCGGCGACGTCGTCTTCGGTCGCCGCGTGCTTGACGGATTCCAGCAGATCGGCCTCGGTAATCCCCAGGCGGTCCAGCAGGTATCCTGAGATTCCCTTAATCTTGCCGTTAATGAAGTAGATTCCCGGATCGCCTCCGGGCAGCTGCGCGCGCAGCTTGTCGATGGTGCGCGGCATCAGCATCAGGCCGTCGAGTTCCGAATAGCAGCTGCGCGGGGGCTTATTTCGTAGGTCGAGCGGTTCCATAAAGAATTTTCTCGACGACGCAATCCAAGTGACCTGCTGCGCCGTTTGGCTGAAAACGGACAAAAACAAGGAGCACTAAGGTACGTGCGTCGAGCAGCGACTATTACGCTGTGGGCGGTGTGCTTGTCCTCGCTGGGAATCGGCAACGCCACCGCCCACCCTCTCGGGAACTTTACGATCAATCATCTCGCGCAAGTCCGGCGAGCGCGACCCAACTCCGTCTGCATTACGTGCTCGACATTGCGGAGATTCCAACCTTTCAGATCATGCACGGTTCGGCATCGTGGAACGCCGCGACGATGCACGATTGGGCCGATGCCGAAGGTAGACTCGTTGCCGGCGGACTCTCGCTGCACGGCAACGGCGTCGCGCTGCCGCTGCAACTCGAACGCGTTTCAGCGCGCACGCGAAACGGCGCCGGAGGTTTGCCGATCCTCTACTGGACCGGCGATTACGTCGCGTCGCTGCCGCCCAAAGCTCGTCGATCATCACTGAAAGATACCGTCTACGCCGACCGCCGCATCGGTTGGAAAGACGTCGTTCTTCCCGGCGGCACCGATCCGACCAACGGCCTGCGTTCTTACCCGAGCGCGCTGGTCGGCTCGCCGCGCCACAACGACGCCGCGACGTTCGACGTCGTCGCCGGACGCGTCGCCAACGCACGCGTCTTTGCCGGCGATTCGATCCGAGGCGGCGGGCGGTGCGTCGATCGTCCGCACGTCGCTCCTCTCCGACCTCGTCGCGCGCGAAGCGCAGACGCCGCTGTGGGTGCTGTTGACGATTCTCGCCGCGTTTGGTCTCGGAGCGCTGCACGGGCTCGAGCCGGGCCACGGCAAAGCGCTGCTCGCCTTCACGCTGGTCGGCGCGCGCGCTACCTTCAAACAGGCGCTGATTCTCGCCGCCGCTCTCACGTTCGCCCATACGATCGCGGTGCTGATACTCGGCGTGATCCTCACCTTCGCGACCGGCTTCGCGACGGAACGGCTCTTTGCGTGGATCACGCTGCTCTCGGGCGTCGCGGTCGCGTTTATCGGCGCGCGCAGCCTGACCGCCGCCGTCTCACGGGCCGCGCACGAACGCGAACACGCGCGGGCTCACGCCCACGGTCTCGAGCACGCACACGAGCACCACCACGCACGGCCATTCGCACGCGATTCCCGGAGCGGCGCCGCTGCGCTTTCGCAGCGCGGTCGTCGCGGCGATGAGCGGCGGCATCGCGCCCTGCCCGGCGGCGATCGTCGTACTGTTGACCGCGCTGCACTTGCATCGCGCCGGCTACGGCTTGCTGCTGATCGTCGTCTTCAGTCTCGGCTTGGCCGCGGTATTGAGCGGGCTCGGGCTGGCCGTCGTTCACGGCGCCGCATGGCTCGGCCGCCATTCGCTCTTCGCCGGCGTCGCTCGCGTGGCGCCCTTCGTTACCGCTGCGGTCATCTCGATCATCGGCGCGACCGTGCTCGCTCAGGGGCTGGTCGCGCAGGGTTTGCGCATCTCCGAGCTCGGTCGCGATTGCTATCGGCCGTGCTCGCCATTATCGTCGTTGCCGCATTCCCAGCGCTTCTCTCAACGCGGTTCGCGCACCGCACACTCGCCATCAAGGAGACTACATGAAAACGCTACGCTCCGTCGGAATGATGGCGGCGGTCTTCGTGCTCGCGTTCTCGGTTTCGCTCTTCTCGTTTAGAGCGGCGCGGGGATCCGACCATCAAGACTCACCGACCGTCGTCAAGAATCCGCTTGCGGATATCACCGACGTCTACGCCTTCCCCAATCCGCACGACGCGTCGCGCGTCGTACTGGCGATGGACGTTCGCCCGCTCATTCCGGCTGGAATGACGAGCGGCATCGCCCTCGATCCCAATCTGCTCTACCAGTTCAAGATCGCCACCAAGGGCGTGCCGTCGAACTCGTTCCAGGAAGATACAGTCCTGCAGTTCACCGCCGATTCGGCCGGAACGAATCAGCAGATCTCGCTCTACGGACCGGCGGCGCCCAACGAAGTCGGAACGACCAATACGCTGATCGGTAAGACCGGCACGTTCCCGTTCGGCTCCGTCACCAAGCTCAAAGGCGGCGTCAAGGTCTTTGTCGGACCGCGACGCGATCCGTTCTATTTCGATCTCGCCCAGTTCTTCAAGATCGTTCCGGATCGCAACTACATGAACCATCCGCACACGCCGCCGGCAACCGCGACGTCGTTCCGCTTCGCCTCGAAGGGTCAAGCGATCATTCTCAACGGCGTCGACTACGGCAGCGCCGGTTCGAACGGCTGCGTCATCAAGAAGCCGCACGACTTCTCGCGCCCTACGACGTCATCTCGATCGTCATCGAGATGCCCAAGAAAATGCTCGCACCGGCGAGCGGATCGCCGGGAGTCATCGCACTCTGGGCCACGACCGCTGCGTCCACCGGCCGGATCCAATAGGAGACTCTGAACATGAAACTACGTTACACGATCGGTCTCGTCGGGCTCGCGCTGGCCGGCGCCATTATCGGCGGCTGCAGCGCGAACGGTTCGATCGCCAGCACTAATCCGGCGGTCGCGCAACTCCCCTTCGCCGGCAGCGGCACAAGCAGGTCGCCTACAAGCAGATCGAGCTGCTCTCGCGGCCGGCCGTCAAGGAAGCCTTCGAGATGTTCGAAGACCACAACAAAACCAATCGTTCCGAGCCGTACAACGATCCGGTCTTGCAGGGCGAGATCGAGTCGTTTGCGGCGATGTTCCGCGACCAGACGACCGCGCAGACGCTGCAAGCCGTCCTTTATCCCAACGTCATGAAGGTCGATCTCTCGCAGAACACGACCACCGCCTCCTATCTCGGCTACGAGACGGGCGGCGCGACCGGCAGCAAGTTCGGCGGACGTGCCCTCAACGACGACATCATCGACATCTCGCTCGGTGCGATCTTCGGCAACACGCTGTCGGCGCTGGGCCTGATCCCCGACGATCATAAGGAAGCCCCTTGCCTCACTACGGACAACGTCGCGTACGACAAGTCGAACACCAAGACGTTCCCGTACGTCCAGGCTCCGCTCTGATCGTGAGAGCACCTGGAGCGATTGCCGCCCTCGCGGCGGCAATCGCCATCGGGGCGGCGTGGCTGGTATCCGTCGCGCACGGCGCGGCGGCAAGCGCGACGCCCGTTCCCGTTTCGACCGACTACCGGCAGCGTAACGCCGCCGTCGCCTTTTACGAAGCGCAGGTTCGCATCGATCCCGACGATCAGATCACGCGGCGAGTCCTCGCCGGCGAGTATCTGCAGCGATTTCGCGAGAACGGCGACTTCAACGACGTCACGCGCGCCATCGAGATGGCTCGACGATCGTTGCGGCTGCAGCCGTATCGCAACGTCGGGGCGCTCAACGTGCTCGCCTCCGGCGACCTCGCGCTGCATCGCTTTAATTCGGCGCTGGCCGAGGAGCGGGCCGCCGCTGCGGCAGCGCCCTTCGACGACGACGCTCGCGCGCAGATCGCTTCGATTCTGATGGAGCTGGGGCGCTACGAGCAGGCCGGCCGAATCCTGGCGTCGCCTCGCGACCGCGATCCCAATCCGACGTGGATGTCGATCCGGGCGCGTTACGACGAGCTGACCGGCAATCTCGCCGGCGCGCGCGTGCAGATGGCGCAGGCAACGGCGCTGATCGACGCCTCGGTGACCGTACCGGCCTACACCCGGTCGTGGTATCACCTGCGCGACGCGCAGCTGGCCTTCGAAGCCGGTGACGGCCGACGCGGCAGCCTCGCAGTTCGCGCAATCGCTGCGCGACTATCCCGACAACGCGATGGCGCTGCTCTTTCAAGCGAAGTTTTATCGCGCGCGCGGCGATTGGCCGCACGCGCTCGAATCCGCCAAGCGCAGCGCCGAACTCTATCCGTTGCCGCAGGCGCTCGGCTACGAGGCCGACGCGCAGCGCGCCCTCGGCGATACGGCCGCGGCGCAGACGCACCGATGCGCTGATTCGCGCCGAGCAACGGCTCTTCAACGTCCAGGGCGTCAACGACCGCTTGCTGGCGATGTACTACGCCGAGCACCGCGAGCATCTCGACGACGCGTTGCGCGCGGCTCGGTCCGATCTCGCCAAGCGCGGCGACGAAATCTATGCCGACGACACGATGGCGTGGGTGCTGGCGGCGCTGGAGCGCTGGCAGCAGGCTCGCCGTTATGCGGTACGCGCGACGCGCTACGAAACGCAAGATCCCGAGCTGCAATATCACGCCGCCGTCATCGCGGTCGCACACCGGCCACGCGGCCGAAGCGCGCTAGCGCCTGCGCGCGATCTTGTCGAACGGCGACGATTTTCATCCGTTTTATGGCGCCGACGCGCGCCGCATGCTCGCGGCGCTGGGCGGGTAACGATGCGCGCGCGTGCATTTGCCCTCGTCGGCGTTCTGATTGCGCCTTAACGCGGCGGCGTGGGCACTCGCGCTCGGCACGTTTTGGTCGCACCCGGTCCTGCTCGGAACGGCGCTGCTCGCCTTCACGTTCGGTTTACGCCACGCCGTCGATGCCGATCACATCTGCGCGATCGACAACGTCACCCGCAAGCTCGTGCAGGAACGGCGGCGTCCGATCGGCGTCGGGTTCTTCTTTTCGCTGGGGCACTCGACGGTGGTCGTCGCGCTATCGCTGGCGATCGCGCTCTCGGCGACGGTCGTCAAAGATCACCTGCCGTCGCTGCAGCGCCTCGGTGCGCTCGTCGGCTCGTCGGTCTCGGCGTTCTTTCTCTTGCTCGTCGCCGCGATCAATCTGGTCGTGCTGGTCGAGATCTTCTCCGCGTTCAGCCGCGCTCGTCGCGGCGAAGCGCCGGCCGACGAGGCGCTCGACGCGATGTTCGACCGGCGCGGTCTGCTGGGACGAATCTTTCGCCCGCTGCTGCGCGTCGTCGACCGCAGTTGGAAGATGTATCCGGTCGGCGTGCTCTTCGGTCTCGGATTCGACACCGCGACCGAGGTCGCGCTGCTCGGCATCGCGGCGGTCGAGGCCGGCAAAGGCCTGCCGGTCTTCGCCATCTTGATCTTTCCGTTGCTCTTTACCGCCGGCATGGCGCTGATCGACACCGCCGACGGCATCTTGATGGTCGGCGCGTACGGCTGGGCCTTCATCAAACCGATGCGCAAGCTCTACTACAATCTCGTGATCACGCTGGTGTCGGTGCTGGTCGCGCTGATCGTCGGCTGTATCGAAGCGACCAGCGTAATCGCCAGCCAGCTGCAGCTCAGCGGGGCGTTTTGGGATGCCGTCAAGGCCGTCAACGATAACTTCGGGACGCTCGGCTTCGTGATCGTCGGCCTCTTTATCGCCAGCTGGCTCGTTTCGATGGGCGTCTACCGCTTGCTCCGCTTGGACGCCGGCACGTAGACGAAGTAAAATTGTCCGGTCCCGGGCCGCTCGAACGTCTATGGGGCATCAACACGCTCACAGGAGACAGAAAATGGCGGATTATCTCTTCCTTTATCGCGGCGGCCAGCGGGGCAACAGCCCCGAAGAGAGCGGGCAGATCATGCAGAAATGGATGAACTGGTTTAAGGATCTCGGCGCCAGCGGCAATCTCAAAGACGGCGGCCAGCCGCTCGAGGACGAAGGCAAGGTCGTGGCCAGCAAGGGCGGCCCCGTTACCGACGGCCCGTACGCCGAAGCCAAGGATCTCGTCGGCGGTTACACGCTGATCGAGGCCGCATCGCTCGATCGCGCTGCCGAGCTCGCGCGCGGCTGTCCGATTCTCGAGCGCGGCGGACGCGTCGAAGTCCGTCCGATCATGAAAATGGATATGTAAACACGTGGAGCAAAGCGACCATCTCTTCCGTCACGAAGCGGGACGCATGGTCGCGGCGCTCACGCGAGTCTTTGGGTTACACAATCTAGAGCTGGCAGAAGACGTCGTACAAGACGCCTTCTGCCGCGCTTTGGAAGTTTGGAAGCTGCGCGGCCTTCCCGAGAATCCTTCGGCGTGGCTGATGAAGACGGCGCGCAATCGCGCGCTCGACGTGCTGCGGCGAGAGCGCACGGCGCGAACCTTCGCGCCGGAGTACGGACGTCTGCTCGAAACGGAGTGGACCCTGGCCAACGCCGTGCAGGAAGTTTTCGATTCGACCGACGTGCGCGACGATCAGCTGCGCATGATGTTCTCGTGCTGTCACAGCGAGCTTCCCGAGACCGCACAGGTGATGCTGGTGCTCTCGCTGGTCGGCGGCTTCGGCGTGCGCGAGACGGCCGCAGCCTTCGTCAGCTCGCATGCCGCCGTCGAGAAGCGCCTGACGCGCGCCAAGAAGACGCTCAAGGAATCGGGCCTGCTCTTCGACATCGCCGACGCGGCCGATTTCGCGCAACGCCTTCCGGCGGTGCAGCGCGCGCTCTATCTTATCTTCAGCGAGGGCTATCACGGTGCGTCGGCGCGCGCGGTCGTGCGCGCCGATCTCTGCAACGAAGCGATTCGCTTGACGCTGCTGCTGGCAAAGCATCCGCTGGCGGCGCGCCCTTCGACACACGCGCTGCTGGCGCTGATGTATCTCGACGCGGCGCGCCTGCCGGCGCGGCTCGACCCGGCCGGCAATCTCACCTCGCTCTTCGATCAAGATCGCTCGCGCTGGGACCGCGCGATGATCGTCGAGGGCGTCAGATGGCTGGAACGCTCGGCGACCGGTTCGGAGATGAGCCGCTATCACGTCGAAGCGGCGATCGCGGCGGTGCACGCGCGGGCGCATACTATCGGGGAAACCGACTGGGGCGAGATCGTCACGCACTACGATCGCCTCATGGCGATCGCGCCTTCGCCGATCGTCGCGCTCAATCGAGCCATCGCCATCGCGCAGCGCGACGGACCGGTCCGCGGGCTCGAAGCGATCGACTCCATCGCCAAACGCGACGTACTCGAAGGATATCCGTTCTATCACGCGGCGCGCGGGGAGCTCGAGCTGCGCCGCGGCAACGACGCGCAGGCGCGCGAGCACTTCCAAGCCGCGATGATGGCGGCGCGCAACGCCGAAGAGCGGCGCTTCTACGAGAGCCGGGTGGCCGCGTGCCAGGCGCGCACGGCGGAAGCCGTGGCGCTGCGACGAACTGCGGGAGGATGACCGATGCCGCACCGCAGCGCGCGCGAATCGCCGACATCATTCGCGACAGTGGCAAGATGGGCGGCGACGCCACAGGCGCGTCGCAGGATCAGCTCGCCGCCTTTGCCGCCGCCATTAGCGGCGCGCCGGCCGGCACCGTTCTTGCGTCGGAGGCGATCGCCAACGAGTTGGCACAACGCTTTCCAAAGCTCGCCAGTAAGGCGTCGGTCGAGCGCGACAGCGATGCGGCGTACGAAACGGCTGGGCGCGCGCTAATTCTCGCACTTCAAGCCTGCGGCTATACGCTCAGCGCCGCTTTCGACACCAGCAGCGGAGCCATGCTGGAAACGAAGAAGCCGATGTCTTTACTGGCGGGGCCGTTCGTGGTCGTGATTACCATCACCGACGGCGGAGCGCAGACGCACCTGGCCGGAACGGCGCAGCACACCGGCGTGGACTGGGGGCAGAACGCCAAGCTGCTCAACGCGCTGTTCGATAAAACGAACGAATATCTGACGCTCTTCCGCAGCTAGCCTTTCTTCCCGAAGACCGCCTCGTGCTGCGATAGAATTTGCGCCTGCGTCGCCATGTCGGGCTCGGTCGACCAGTTGCCGCGATCGAAGGTTCCACCGAGTACGATGCCGTCGTTGCGCGGGAACATGTAGATGGTTCCGCTGAGATAGCAGTAGTCGACTTCGGGCTGCGGTTCCAAGATCGAGAGCTGCCCGCGCACCGGTTCGAGCTGCGTATCGCCGAAGAGCGAGCGCGAGCCCAGGCCGGTGCAGTTAAAAATCACCGGCTCGTGCAGCGACGCGACGTCGGCCGTCGAGTTGAAAGTGCGCACCACGATGCGGCCGCCGCGCAGCAAGAAGTCGCGCTCGACCGCCGGCAGAAAAGTATTGGGCTCCATTAGCATCGTGGCGAAGCGCTGGATGCTCTTGAAGCCGACGAACGGTACGCTCGCCGGGTCGATCGTCTCGACGTCGGCGTAGAGATCGGCAATGCCCACCGATTGCGCGTAGTGCAGCTCGCCGATCGGCTCGGCCGGGTCCTGCTTGAGGACGTAGTTATCGATCCAGCGGACGCCGTACGTATCGCCGACCATCAGCTGAAAGGTGCGGTTGGCAATGCGCGACGCCTTGCGGAAAGTATCGAGAAAGGCCGGCGTCGCTTGCGGCAGCGCAAAGACCGTCGTCGGGGTCCACTGCGCGCCGGCGATATTCGAGGTCGTCTTCGGCGGAAGCGCCGACGAATAAATCGTCACCGCCCAGCCGCGGTCTTGCAGAATTCGCGCCGTCGCGAGTCCGACGACACCACAGCCCAGCACCGCGGCGCGCGAGGGCGAACGATCGGCGATCAGGTCCGCGGCGAGCGTGGCGCAGCCCCACGACAAGCTGAAGCCCCCGCCGCCGTGTCCGTAATCGTGCACCAGCACCTTCGATCCGAACGGCTGCGCGCGAAGCACGAATCCGCTCGCTCGATAGGGACGCAGGCCGACGACCGGTGCGGATAACGCGTCCGGGATCGACGTTCACCGGCACGATGCGCGCGCCGGATCCGCCGGTCGCCGCTCGGGCCGGACGGGGTTGTGCCAAGAGCGCGGAGACTCCCAATGACGAGCCGATGAACGCGCGACGCGAGAAATGCATGACCGCGAAACGTTGGGCCAGGAGCGCGTCGCTTCCTACTCAAACACGCGCGTGTGGACGTTCTCAACCTCCCTAAAGCGGAGCTGCACCTTCATATTGAAGGCACGTTCGAGCCGGAGCTGATCTTCGCGATGGCCGAGCGTAACGGCATTCGCCTCAATTATCCCAACGTCGAGGCACTGCGCGAAGCCTATAACTTCACCGATTTACAATCGTTTCTCGACGTCTACTACGCGGGGATGGCGTGCTCTGCGCGTCGAGCAGGACTTCTACGAACTCACCACCGCCTATCTCGAGCGCGCCAAGACGCAAGGGGTGCGGCACGCCGAGATATTCTTCGATCCGCAGGCGCATACCGACCGCGGCATCGCGTTTGCGACCGCCGTCGAAGGCATCGCTAAGGCGCTCGCCGACGGAGAGAAGAGCCTGGGCATCACCAGCCGCCTCATCATGTGCTTCCTGCGCAACCTATCGGCCGAATCGGCGATGGCGACGTTCGAGAGCGCGCTGCCGCACCTCGAGCACATCGTCGCAGTCGGGCTCGATTCGGGCGAGGTCGGGAATCCGCCGTCGAAGTTTGCGGCCGTCTTCGACCGGGCGCGTGCCAACGGTCTGCTCACCGTCGCGCACGCCGGCGAGGAAGGGCCGCCCGCGTACATTTGGGAGGCGCTCGATCTGCTCAAAGTTTCGCGCGTCGACCACGGCGTGCGGTGTTTGGAAGACGAAGGGCTCGTCGCCCGTCTGGTGCGCGAGCGGATGCCGCTGACCGTCTGTCCGTTCTCCAACGTGCGCCTGCGCGTCGTTCCGACGCTCGCCGCGCACCCGCTCAAGCGAATGATGGAGGCCGGCCTCACCTGCACCTGCAACTCCGACGATCCCGCTTACTTCGGCGGCTACGTCGGACAGAATCTGCGGGATACGGCGGCGGCGCTGAGCATGAGCGACGAGCAGGTCGTCGAGCTGGCTAAGAACTCTTTCGAAGCGTCCTTTATCGACGATGCGGCGAAGCGCCGTTACGCCGCCGAGGTGGACGCCTTTATCGCCGCGTCGTAGCTACTGGCGCTGCGACGTGCCCGAGGCCATCGGGATCCACGTCTTGCCGGCGTCGTTGGAATACTCGGTGCGCCAGCGGTAGAGGGTCGGGTTTTCAAAGACGTTGACCGTTCGAATGGTGACGTCTTGCCCGGCGCTGTCCTTGAACGTGACGGGATAGGTAATGGTGTCGCCCTCGATGGTGATGGTCAGCGGTGCCACCTTGGAGGGCCGCACGTTGAAGAAGCGATAAACTTTTGCCTCGGGATCGTAGGTGTAGAGCGCGATGTCTTCGTTGGTGCGTGCCGGCCATCGTAACGCTCTGCTGGCAAATCAGGAAGGTATGGCCGTTCGACCAAACGCACGTCGTCGTCGCGTCGGCCGGTCCGGCTTTGCCGTACGGGCTGTCGACGAAGGTTCCGTGGCTCTTCCACGTACCGGCGAAGCGGTCGAGCGAGTCGATCGGATCGGCGGCCGAAACTTTTGCCGCCGAAGCCGCAACGGCAACGAGCGTCAAGCAGAACGTAGCAAGGAGTGTGCGCATCTAAACCCCCACGTGTTCGGGAACGAGTAGCTGTAGTTTCTTCTCGGTCTCCGAGCCCGGGGCCGCCGTCAGCACGACCATCCGCATGTCGCCATCGCCGGGAAGCTCGAGGGTCGTGTGATCGAGGATCAGCTCGCCGAGTTCGGGATGAACGAACCGCTTGAGGCCTTCGGCCGATCCCAAGACGTCGTGCTCGGCCCAGAGCTTTCGAAACTCCGGCGAGTTGGCGCGCAGATCTTCGATGAGCTCGGTGAAGGCCGGATCGTTCGGATACTTGGCGGCGACGGCACGGAACTGCGCGACGCAGCGGCGCCGCGTGCACTCCGGATCGCCCAAGCGGCACTGCAGCGCCGTGTCGCGGAAGAGGCGCCACACCAAGTTGCGCGCCGGTCCGGTTGCACTCGAGAAATCGTTGAGTCCGTCGGCGCTGCGATTCCAGGCGAGCACGTCCCAGCGCCGTCCGCGAATGTAGGCCGGACAGGGATCGAGCGCGTTCATCACGCGCAGCACCAGCTCGCTGGGGCGCTCTTCCTGCGGCGGCGTGATGGTCAGCGGCAGGCCGGCCAGAAGATAGAGATGGCGCCGCTCGTCCGAGGTCAGGCGCAGCGCGCGCGAGATCGAGGCCAAGCACGTCGGCCGAGACGTTGATCGGCAAGCCTTGCTCGAGCCGCGTGTACCAGGTCGTCGCCGATATTGGCCAGCAGCGCCACCTCTTCGCGGCGCAGGCCAGGCGTGCGCCGTCTTGCGCCGTCGGCCAATCCGACGTCGGAGGGGGCGATCTTAGCCCGGCGCGTTCTAAGGAAGTCGCTGAGCTCGTGACGCCGCTGGTCGCTGCCGTTCATTTCTCGATTCACCTCAGGGTGCCGGTTCCAGTGATAGGATAAGCTAGGTTCTAGTAGTAGTATCCCACATCCGGTAACCTAGGCGCAAGCGACGTTCTCGCCTTATCCCTAAGAACAACGGAGCATATCGTGTCGGTTGCCGTGCGGCCCGCCCGCGTCATCGGCGTTATTCCCGCCCGTCCCAAATCTCAGGTTCCGCCGCGCCCGGCGCCCGCGCCGCAGCCTGGCCCCAGCGGCCGGCTTCGCCGCTGGTCGAGTATGGGACGCGCCGCATTCTGGTCGTTGCCGGCGTCATGCTCGCCGCGCTGCTGCAGACCGTCGACCTCACCATCGTCAACGTCGCGTTGCCGACGATTCAGGGTAACCTCGGCGCGACGGTCGACGAGGCGACGTGGGTGCTCACTGCTTACGTCGTCGCCAACGTCGTCGTCATTCCGCTCACGCCGTGGCTGCAGCTGCGCTTCGGACGCAAGAACTATTTCCTGGTGTCGATCGCCGGGTTTACCGCCGCGTCGATGCTCTGCGGCATGGCGAGCTCGCTCGGCGCCCTGATTCTCTTTCGCGTCGTGCAAGGCGCCTTCGGCGGCGGCCTGCTCGCGACGGCACAAGTCATTCTGCGCGACACGTTCCCCAGCAAACAGATCGGACTGAGCCAGTCGATTTTCGCGCTCGGGACGATTTTAGGTCCGTCGGTCGGACCGACGATCGGCGGCGTTCTCGTCGACAATCTCTCTTGGCCGTGGATCTTCGACGTCAACCTCGTTCCCGGAATCGTAGCCTTCGTGATTCTGCTGCGCTATCTGCGCGACGATACCCGTCCGCAGCGCGCCGGCGTCGACGTCACCGGAATCGCCCTGCTCGTCGTCGCCGTCAGCTGCATGCAGTACGTGCTCGATCAAGGACAGCACGACGATTGGTTCTCCAATCAGACGATCGTGCTGTGCACGTTCCTTTCGCTTGCGGCGACGGCCGCGTTCGTGTGGTGGGAGCTGCGCGTCGCTCAGCCGATCGTCGACCTGCGCATTCTAAGCCGGCCGGCCGTGGCCGCCGCGCTGGCGATCGCCGGCGCCTACGCGGCGATCATTTTTCCCAGCCTTCTGCTCTTGCCGCAGTTCACGGTCACCACGCTTGGCTTCACCAGCACGCTGGCCGGTTTGCTGATCGGCGCGCGCGCACTGCCGGTGCTGCTGCTGACGATTCCGGTCGGACGGCTCACCAGCATCGCGCGTTTGGACCTGCGCTGGCTGATCGGCGGTGGTCTGGCCGTCGCGGGATTCGGGTCGCTGTGGCTGGCGCGCGGCGTCACCACGCAAAGCGACCTCCTCACCTTCGTCATACCGCTCTTGGTGATCGGAACCGGCGCCGCATTCGTTTACTCGCCGCTGCTCGTGGCGACGATGCGCGCGGTCGCGCCGCAGGAAGCCGCTAAGGCCTCCTCGTTCATCGTCTTATTCTTCCAGTTGGGCGGCTCGATTTCGTCGGCGGCGGTCGTCGCCTTCTTCGATCGCCGACTGCAGTTCCATCAAACGATTTTGGCCGCGCAAGAGAACCTCTCGCGGTTGCCGGTCGCGCAGTTTCTGCGCAGCAGCATGGAAGTCTCGCGCAACTGGCGGCGAGCGTCGCCGAACAAGCGGCAGCACTCGCCTACGCCGATGTCTTCGTTCGTCACGGGCGTGCTCGCGCTCCTCATTGCGCCGGGCGCGCTGCTGCTCGCGCGCCGGCGCACGTAATCCCGATTCTCGAACGCCGTTTACGGCGGGGATGGGTTAACAGACGCGGCTCAAACTCACGGCCGCTCGTTCGCGGCCGCTCGGCTACTCTACTTCGTTAAGAGTGGGCTATGACGCGGCGTGATGCGGCGCGGTCACGCGCCGCAGGCTGATGCCGTGCGGGCGAATCTCGATCTCGTAGGGTTCGCGGTCGGTAATCTGGGGACGCATGCGCTTCCCCAAGGCCATGAAGAGCTGTGCCGGATGGTAGGGAAAATAGGCGCGCTTTGCTTGGCCGGTCGCGACGACGTCGAGCACCGCGCGCTCGAACTCGATCGTTTCGCGCAGGCACGGCACGTCGGCCGATTCACCGTCGAGAAAACTCAAGAACTGCGCTCCCTCTTGCGCGGGGAACATCGCCGGCGAAACCTGGGCGCAATAGCGCTCGAATACGGCTTGAAATGCTTTTACGCCGAGCGTCGCCAGCAGCAGGCGCGTCACCAGGGGCGTCGACTTGAGCAGCATTCCGCCGCGCATCTCTCCGATCAGCTCGCGCACCAGCGCGTAGGCGCGCGATTCGTCCTCGACTCCGCCTGCCCGATCGACGCGCTCGGCCGTTTCTTGTTGGTGTTCCGCCACGCGTGCGCGAGCGTCGGCAAATGCGGGCAGCGGCGCGCGCACCGCGACCGCGCGGGTCGCCTCGGCGCGGCGGCCGCGCTGCGCCCAAAGGCCGCGAAGCCATTCGAGCTGTTCGTCGTGCTGAGCCCGCTCGATCGTGCGCAGCGACTCGGGATGAGCCTCGAAGACGATTGCGCGAAGATTCGGGAGCCGCGGAACGACGTGTTCGGCCAGCAGAGCGCAGCTCGCGCGAAACCAACCCGTGATGCGCGTCGAGGTAGAAGCCGCGGTGCACGTGGCCGCCCGCGACGTGAATTTCCCAGACGCGCTCGAACGGAATCGCGTCGAGCACGCTCTCGACGCTTTGGCGGCCGTTGCGTCTCGTTGGCCAGCAGGTTGTGCAGGTCGAGGAGAATTCCGCAGTCGGCGTGCTCGGCGACGGCGGCGAAGAACGTGGCCGTCCTCCATATCCTCGTCGCACGGCGGAAAGTAATTGACGCCCGTTTCGAAGGCGACCGGAACGCCGAGCGTTTCGCGCAGCCGGCGCAGCCGTTCGACCGCGACCGCGACGGCGTCGAGCGATTGCGGCGGCGGCAAGAGAAAGCCGGTCCACCGCTCGCCCTTACCGTGCGCGACTCGATTGAAGCTGAGATGTTCGCTGACGAACGGCGGTTTTAAGACGCGCACGTTCTCGGCCAGAAGTTTTAGGGCGTCGCCGCCTGGGGCTGCCGCATTTCCAACCGGCAGCCCCACGCTGTGGACGAGGCGAGTCGTCGGAAGCTCCGCAAGTTCGGCGAGCTTTCCGGCGTTCGCCGCGATCCCCCCGGCCGCATCGACGCTCCAGAACGTCTGCGGCTCGATCTCCAAGAGATCGTATGCCGTCAGGTCGATGCTGCGCCGGAGCTCCTCCAACTCGGAAAAGTAAACGAGGCCGACGCCCAGGTCTGGGATCAACGAAGCTCGACCTCCGCGGCGGGGCGCACCGCCGCTTCTGCCGTCACGAAGTAGTCGATCTCGTTCACGAAGTTTAGGTCACGCCCGGAGAAACAGCCGGGATGACCCGCGGCAGTCATAATCTCCGCAATGACCTTTTGTGATTGTTGGAGGCTCAACCCCGCTGCCGGCAAGGAGACGTAAATGGGCCGGGCTTGCCTTGAAATAGCCATAGTACCCTCTCTCTTTTAAGTTAGGCGCGGTTACCGGACCATCATAACGTCGCCCCTCTCGGCAAACTCTCCGTAGACTCTTCGCCCCGACTTGAGCTGTCGTGCCAGCGCGGTCGTCTCGTGCGTCGGTTCGACGCCCAAGCGCTGGCGCAAATAATCGCACAGCGATTCGTACTGCCGCTCGGCGCGATCGCGCAACCCGAGCGCCGCGAAGCAGCGCATGATCAGCCGCGTCGCCCCCTCGTGGCCACGCTCCGCGTCTTGAAGCTTGAATCCGGCACTCAGCGCGGCCGGAAAATCGCGCGCCGCCTCGGCCCGCTGCGCCAACGCCTCCAAGGCGCACGCGTAGGCCGCGGCGCAGCGCACGCGCATCGGCTGGAGCCAATCGGCGGTTTCGCCGGCGAGAAACTCACCGCCGTACAACGTAATGGCCGTCTCGAGCGACTCGGGTTCGTCGCTCTTGCATAGCGCGAGAAACGTTTCGACGTCGGAGCGAACGCTGGCGTTGGTGCTCCATGCGTATCCGCCGGTGACGGCCACGATCGCGTCCGGTCCGCCGAGCAGACGCCGCAAATATCCGCGCGCGCCGCTGGCCGCCAGATGCAAGCGATGCGCTACGGCTTCGGGGTCGAGCTCGGGCCAAAATGCGGCGGCAAGTTCGTCTTTCGTTGCGATGCGCCGCGGATAGATCCCGAGATACTGCAATAGCTCGCCGCCTTTTTTGAGCGATGGGCCGGGCTGCCATCCGCCGAGACCGCGTATTGAGAACTGGCCGAGAAATCGAAACTCAAGGCCAAAGTTTAAGTCGCGGAAGCTCATCGCGACGATGTTCTCGACGTAGGGCAAATATGAAGCACCGTTGCCCCTTTTCGTAAGCGGATTTACAGCCTAGCACTACCGAAACGCGCGCACAAGTAGGGTGTGACACGCGTTAACGCGTTAACGAAAATTTCAGACTTTTTGGCGAACGAAAAAGGAGAGTTCGTCGAGAGGCCGGGCGTGCCAATTGTGATTCGCATCCGCGCCCGGTTGAGCGGGCGCGGATGCGAGGATTGACTACTGACCGAGGCGCAGCTGCAGCGTCTGCTGCATCGTTTGCCCGGTCGCCGGATCTTTGGCCGTCACGCGCACCGTGACGGACTGCTGGCCCATGAGTGCGCTCAGGGAGACCTTAATCCGGAAGTTTCCCTGACCTCCGGCCGTCGTCGATCCTTTGAACTGCCCGGTAGAGTTCGGCGTCGGCCCGGCGGTCACGGTGATCTCGCCGTTCGGTACGGTGTTCCCGGCGACGACGAAGCTCACGCCGACCGGCGCGTTCTCCGGCGGCTGCGTGATGTTCAGCTTCATGTTCGAGCGGCGGATCGCGAACGACCACGTGTGATCGAAGCTGGAGCCGCCGACGTCGCGGCCGCTGACGCGCACGGTGTGCGAGCCGAAGTCGTACGGCGCCGGCGGTTTATAGGAGAAGGCGGTCGCCGAAATTCCGCAGCGATAGGTGACGTCGTTACCGTCGAGCCGGACGCGGACCGATCCGGCGTCGCGACGCGATGGCTGAAGTCGGCCGAGATCACGATGAAGCGGTCCGTCGTGTTTGAGTCGGGAGCCGGCTGACGGTTGCGCAGATACACCGCGCTCGGAGGGTTGGGCGGCGGATACGGGGGCGGCGGCGGACGCGGCGGCCGGGGTGGACCCGGCGGCGGCCCCTGACCGCCTGCGCCGACGATCGCGACGACCCGCGTCGAGTTGTCGTAACCGACTTGCGCCCCGAGCGACTGCGCGACGAAGCGCAGGGGGACGTACGTCGTCGCGCCGACGATAAAGGGCGCGACGTCGAGCGTTTGGGTCTGTCCGTTGACCGTGGCCTGCGTCGAGCCGATCGTTAGCGAGACCGTGGTGCTGCCTTTAGTGGCGTTGATCGTGCCCTGCGAGTAGACCACGGCGGCGCCGAGCTTCTCGAAGATGCCGCGCAACGGAACGAAGACGCGGCCCGCCTTTTCGATCGGGCCGGGGTTGAGATACATCGCCTGACCGTTGACGGTGACCGAAACGGCCTGCGCCGCGACGGGTGCCGGCCCGGAGAGCAGAACGCTCGCGGTCAGCGCGACCGTGAAGACGTAACGTGCTGGTAACATGTCGGGTCGCTTCGCGCAAGCTACCCAAGCAGCCTCGTTTTCGCGTTTTGGTGCCGCCGCGCGGTGCGTCGGAAGGGGTATTCCTCTGCGATCCGTTGCCGAGCGTGTTACATATGCGATTTTGCGAAGTATACGGTGCAATAGATCGGCCGTCTCGCTAATGCAATTTTCACCGAAAGTCGGTCGATGAAATGGCGTTGTGATTAGCCTATTTTATCGGCAATTCTTGGCCGTTTCTGCCAAATAGTAGTCGTTCAATGGTACGTTCGTACCATCGAAAAGAGTAGCAAAGATATTTCGTCAGCAGGTAAGCAGGGGCACAGGCAAGCTGGGAGAAACGACGGTGCCCGTGAGCTCGTTTATACATAGTAAAACGGGCGTTCCCCGTTGGCCTTATAAGCGATACGGGGATACTATTTTACGGTCAACGCGTGACGAAAGGGAAATATGGTTACCACCTTGCGTAGCGTCGCAGCTGTTACACCGGAGCCTACCGCGAGAACGACGGCGCAGATTCGCGTCTACGTCGTGCAGCAGCAGACCCTCATGGCCAAAGCGCTCGGCAACGTTCTGCAGCAGGACCCCGCTATTACGGTTGTCGGCGATGCAGGCGGCGTCAACGCGAACCAGCTGGCCAAAACAAATGCAAGCCTGATTCTGCTCGACTCCGAATCGAGCTTTGAAGCGCTCTCCAACGCAATCGGCAGCTGTCGCATCGCCTGCCCCCGCGCCCGGATCGGCGTTCTCTCCGAGCACCTCAGCTCGGAAGTCATGCAGCGCGCCTTCTCCGCCGGCGCCGACGGTTACATCGTTAAAGACATTACTCCCGAGGAGCTGGTCGACGCGGTCAAGGCGATGGGCGCCGGGAACCTTTACGTGGATCCTCGCCTCGTCGGTTTGATCTTGCGCAAGCATGCCAAGATCGGACGTCGCGATCCCAACGAGCTCTCGCCGCGCGAAGCCGACATCGTGCGGCTGATCGCTGCGGGTCTGTCGAATCGCGAGATCAGCATTCGCCTCGGACTCTCCGACAAAACGGTTAAGAATCACATTTCGCATATTTTTGCAAAACTCAACGTTACCGCGCGAACCCAAGTCGTTATTTACGCCATTCGCAGCGGGCTAGCCTAACCGCAACGAGCGGGAGCCCGAGCGCGCCCGGCACTGACGGTCGCGCTCCCTGGAAGGGCCGTTTCAAAGCGTGCTAGTACTAGCTAGGCGCGAGGGAGAACGGCCATGGACACTACCCTGAACAACGATCGGCTGCTCGCAATGAGCCAGCAGCAGCTC
Organism: Vulcanimicrobiota bacterium; assembly: GCA_963735845.1. Classification (GTDB taxonomy): domain Bacteria; phylum Vulcanimicrobiota; class Vulcanimicrobiia; order Vulcanimicrobiales; family Vulcanimicrobiaceae; genus Cybelea. The sequence goes on from CAVTMN010000017.1 coordinate 68,276, forward strand.
GACGACCTCTTTAAATCGAGTCCGCCGGGTCCGATTCCAAACGGTGAGGCCAAAGGCACGGCCATCATCGCCCCCGGCACGACCTACAGCGCCGACATCGCGCACGCGATCAACGTCTTCGCCTGGCTGGGCAAATCGTTCGATGCCGCCCACGGCGTCTTGGTCAATCGAATTACGCCGTTCGGGCTGAACGCAATCGTCGCAGACGTGTACGTCGCGCCGAGCTGGCTCGACGGAAAAGATTGCATCGTCCTCGATTATTCCAAGACGTCGACCCTGGCCCACTGGATACGCGACGAAATTCGGGAAATCGCTCCGAATTATTATCTCGGCGTCGTCTACTGGGCCAAGAAGCGGCTGATCAACTTCAGCTTGGACTTTTCGGCCTCGTCGTGACGCCGCAATCGGCATTCTTCGTGATGATGCCGATACGCCCGGAAGCCCACGACGAACTGGCCGCGCTCCTCGAGGGGATGAACGCCGAGCCCGGACATGCCGATCCGCGGAACTCCTTGGTCCCCTTTGGCGCCTTCGAGCGGCTGCATTTCGCGCGGGTTTGCATTCTTGCGCGATAACACCCTCGGCGACGTAGCCGCGTATGGAATCGCGCCTACCTCTTATCCCGACTATTTGGCGCTGCTCGGCGACGTGGATGGGAGCGCCGATTCCTTCCTGCGGGAGCTGGCGGATCGCGCCGGCGCCGGGTTGGCAAAGCTCTTCTCGCATTGCGAAGGCTTCGGGCCGGGTGACGACGTTCTGGCCTTCATGCGGCGCCACGGCGTCGGTGCGGCAGCCGCTTACGTGAACTGGCGAGGGCGAACCATGCTGCAGGTTCGCGAAGAAGCCGCGATCCGCGAGGCGGTGGAAGCTTTCCTGGATCGGGACGCCGCCGCGACCGCATCGGCCACGCCGCTCGAGTTGCATGCCATGCTGCGCCATTTCCTCAGCGACGAGATCGCCGCCGGCCGCCTGACCATGACTCCCGAGGCGCCGACGCAGTGGGGCTGGCTGCTCGCCAACGCCTTATCGGCCATCGTGCCGATTCTGCTTCTGATACTCTTGGCGCCGCTGGCGATCGTGGGCGGGGCGATACTGCTGCTGCTCGTGCGCCGGCAGGAGGTGCGCGACCCGGAGATTTGTCCACGCGTGGATCTCGCCTACCGCGAACGGATAGCGTTTACCGAAGACCGCGACGTTACCAACCCCTTCAGCGCGGTCGGAACGCTGAAACCCGGACCGGTGCGCCGCGTCATGAGCATCGTCGGTCTATGGATTCTCAGTTATGCGGTGCAGCATATCTACGGCGCCGGCCGCCTGGCGCGCGTGCGAACGATCCACTTTGCCCGCTGGGTCTGGATCGATCGGAAACGCCGCCTCGTTTTCATGAGCAACTACGACGGCAGCCTCGAGAGCTACATGGACGACTTCATCAACAAGGCCGGATTCGGGCTCAACTTCGTCTTCAGCAACGGCATCGGCTACCCCAAAACGAGCTGGCTCTTGAGCGACGGCTGCAAGGACGAGCAAAAGTTCAAGAACTTTCTCCATCGCCATCAGTTCTATACGAACGTTTGGTATAACGCACATCCCGGTCTCACCGCCGTCGATCTCGAGCGCAACGCGCGCATCCGCGCCGGGCTCGAAGCGAGCTCGTTGAGCCCGGAAGATGCCGGCGCATGGGCGGCGCTGCTATGAACGCGACCGATGCCGGCTTCGGCGGTCGAGTACGACGACGTGCAAGGCATCGTGCGCTTCGGCTACAAGCATCTGACCGAAGCGCGCTATCTGTTGCTCCGGATCGCCGATGCGCAAGCCGCACGGGAGTGGCTCGGCGCCGCGCCGGTCGCCACCTCGGCGACCGCCACGACTCTTCCCGAGACCGCGTTGCACGTCGCCTTTACGGCCGCCGGTCTGCGCGCGCTGGGCGTTCCCGAAGAAGTCGTCGGCGCATTCTCCGCTGAGTTCGTCTCCGGCATTGCCGGTCACGAGAGCCGTTCGCGGCGTCTCGGAGACATCGGTGCCAACGCGCCCGCGCACTGGGAGTGGGGCGTGGGCGGCGCCGAGCCGCACGTTCTCCTCGCGCTCTTCGCGGCGCCGGGAAAGGTCGACGCGTTTGCATCGTCGCTGCGCAGCGAGCCGTGGAACGCGGCGTTTGCGCAGATCGCTTGCCTCGATACGTCGGATCTCGGTGGAGTCGAGCCGTTCGGCTTTACCGACGGCATCAGCCAGCCCGCCATCGATTGGGCAGTGCGTGCGAACGTTGCGCGGCAACAAGCCGGGCTATGGGAACTTGGTCGCGATCGGAGAGTTTCTGCTCGGCTATCCAAACGAGTACGATCGTTATACGGAACGTCCGCTGGTGGATCCGGGCGGCGCCGCCGACCTGCTCCCGCCGGCAGCAGAAGATTCGAGCCGGCGCGACGTCGGCCGAAACGGCACGCTATCTCGTGCTTCGCGATCTGCGACAGGACGTTCGAGGATTTTGGTCGTTCGCGCAATCCGACGAACTCGCGAGCGCTTTCGTCGGACGGCGGCGCAACGGCGATCCTCTCGTGCCGGCGGCGGCGGCTCCGATCGAGGGCATAATAAAAACGTCGCCCGGCGCGCCCGAGAACAACTTTACCTACGCGGGCGATCCGCAGGGAGTCTTATGTCCGTTCGGCGCTCACATCCGCCGCGCGAATCCGCGCACCGGCGATTTTCCCACCGTGCCCTCCGGACCGATCGCTACCGCCGCCGAGATGCTGGGGTTCGGTAGAAGCGCCTTTCACGACGACTTGACGTCCTCGGTTCGCTTTCACCGCGTTTTACGACGCGGCCGGGAATACGGCTCGGGCTTATCTCCGCAAGAGGCTCGAGCGCCGGCACCTGCGGGCGAACCGCCTCGCGGCCTACGCTTCGTTTGTCTGAATGCGAATATTGCGCGGCAGTTCGAGTTCTTGCAGAACGCGTGGATCTCGAGCGATTCGTTCAACGGGTTGATCGGCGAGAGCGATCCGCTGCTCGGCGACCGCGAGCCCGCCCCGGGAGGCCGCGCGACCGACGCATTCGTCGCCAATCGCAAAGACGCAGCGCGCCGCCGCATCGCCGGGCTGCCTCGTTTCGTCACGGTGACCGGCGGAGCGTACTTCTTTTTACCGGGCTTACGAGCCCTACGCTATATCTTGCGCGTCGGCACGGAAGGAGCCAAATGAACAGAGCGATCGTATCCTCGAGCATCGTTGCTCTCGTCCTGCTCGCAGGATGCTGGGGGAAGGCGGGAACGACACCGGACGAAGCCAAGAGCGTCGGGCGCAACGCCGCATCGTTCACGGCTGCCGACGAGGATTATTTCCACGATATGGACGGCGGCATCGCGTTGACGCCTGACGAGATCAAGGGTCGCGACACGTGGCTCGTTTGGACGGGCGGAAACGATCGCTTGTGGGATCACCTCAGCAACGTTAGTTTCGGGAATCTCGATCTGCTCAAAGCGCTCTCGTCGTATCCGTCGCTGGCGACGACCCGCGATAACCGTTGGGAGACGATGGGACTCGTCAACGAGCCGTGTTTCAAGAAGGCGACCGGTCCCAATCGCGACCGTTTCGGTCTTTGGCTCGACGTGCGCGTCCAGTCGCCACGGTGTCCGGCCGATCCGTTCGAAGATACAACCAAGTATCCCGGCGTTGCGTTCGGAGCGCGTGGCAAAACCGTTCCGCTCGGCTCCTACTTCGGCTTTGCCACCGGCGTCGTCGGCCTTCGGCTCTTTCCCAATCCGAACTTCGACGAAAAAGCGGCAAAAGCGTGGGATCCCCAACGCTATTACAGCGATCCGTCCTACTATCAGAACAAGGACCTCGTCAAACCGTATCGCGTCGGAATGTCGTGCGGGTTCTGCCACGTCGGCCCCAGCGCCGTCAATCCGCCTGCGGATCCCAACAATCCGGCTTGGTCGAACCTGAGCTCGACGACCGGCGCGCAATACATGTGGATCGACCGGATCTTCGCCTGGCGCCGCCGGCCGAGCGACTTCATCTCGCAGCTCTTCCAAACGTGGCGGCCGGGAACGCTCGACACGTCGTTGGTCTCGACCGATAACATTAATAATCCGCGCACGATGAACGCGATCTACGCCGTGTTGCCGCGCCTCGGCGACGCGACGCGGTTTGGGCGAGAGACGCTCGCCGGCGGCGGGCTCGACAACCGTCAGTTCAACGACTTCGTGCAGTCGGGTCCGCTGACGACGTTTTTCGAGGCGCCGGCAACCGTGCTGACGCCCCACGTTCTCAAAGACGGCGCCGATTCGGTCGGCGTTTTGGGCGCCCTCAATCGCGTCTACGTCAATATCGGCACCGACAGCGAAGAGTGGCTACTGCACTTCAACCCGGTCGTGGGCGGCAAGCCGATCACGCCGCTGACCATCAAAGACTCCCGGGAAAACTCGAGCTATTATGCGGCGACGGAGAACCAGACGCTGAACGAGGCGCTCTTCCTTATCCACGCCAGTCAGAATCTGGATCACCTCAGCGACGCGCCGGGCGGCAAGAAATACCTCACCGCCGACGGCGCCGTGCTCACGCGCGGCAAGGTCGTCTTTGCCGAGAACTGCGCGCGCTGTCATTCCAGCAAGCTGCCGCAACCCGTCACCGGCCTCGACCCCAACGGCTGCGTCGGCCCGCAGTATCTGGACTGCTTCAAGCGTTACTTTACGTGGACCAGGACGCCGGAGTTCAAGAGCAAGATGCGGGCCATCGTCCTCGATCCAAACTTCCTGCAAAACAACTACTTATCGGCCGACTTCCGCGTCCCGGTGACGTATCTGCATACCAACGCGTGCAGTCCGTTGGCGACCAATGCAATCGCCGGCAACATCTGGGATAACTACTCGTCGCAATCCTATAAAGACTTGCCCTCGGTCGGAAGCATCACGTGGTACGATCCCTACACCGGCGCGCCGCACCAGTACGAAATGCCGGCCGGCGGGCGTGGCTACACACGCGTGCCTTCATTAATCGCGTTGTGGTCGACCGCGCCCTATCTACTCAATAATAGCGTCGGTCCGTTCGATCAGAACCCGTCGGTCGACGCGCGCATGCGCGTCTTCGAAGCCTCGATTCGCCAGATGCTTTGGCCGCAGCTGCGGGCTCACGACTCGCTGCTCGGAACCAAAGTTCCGGGGCTCATCGACCGCACCACGCAGCCCTCGTACCTCACGATCGCCAAGGGCTATCTCCCCGATCTCGTTCAGAAGAATATCGGTGCCGTTCAAAAGATCGTTCCCAAGGCATTCTCGAGCGGCTCGGATTCCGAATTGTCGATCGGACCGATCCCCACGGGGACGCCGGTCGGTTTGCTCTCCAACATTCGCCTGCTCTCTGAGGATCTTGCGCGGCAATCAACTGACGGAATACGAGCGCAATAAGGCTAAGCTCGTCGCCGGAATCATCGTCGACTTGCTTCGCTTGCCGGCCAACGCGTCGGATCAGCAAGCTCGCAAGGTCTTTTCAAACATCTATCCGGCCTTGCTGGCGCTGAGCAAGTGCCCCGACTACGTGGTCAACCGCGGGCACTACTTCGGCACCGGATATCGCGAGCCCGGAGAGATCGGACCGCCGAGGCCGGGCTTGAGCGATCAAGATAAGTACGCCCTCATCGAGTTCTTGAAGACGTTTTGAGCATCGACGCCGGGACCCGACTCGCCTTCAAGCGCTTCGTCCACGGCGTATTCATCGCCGCGCTCCATTTCGAGCGGCGTTTCGACCCGTTCTTCCGGCCCGCGTGGGATGCGCTTTTCAGAGAGCCCAGCGCGGCGATACTGCAGTGGTTGATCGACTTGCAGCGCCGCGACGACGGGCTCGGACTCGCACAGGAGAAACCGCTGCCCGGCGAAGCGGAATATCTAGACTCAATAATCATTGACATGGGCACGTACATGCGCACGCATTGGACGCCGGGGAACTATCAGCGCGCCGGCAACACGAAGACGCATGGCATCGTCAGAGCCGAGTTCGTGGTAAACGGCGACCTGCCGGAACGGCTCAAGAAAGGCATTTTCGCCGAACCGCGCACGTATAAAGCGTACGTCCGGTTTTCCGGCCCTGGGCCGGACTGGCCGGCCGACGTCGACGACGTCGGTTTTATGAGCTGCACGGTCAAGCTGATGGGCGTTGCCGGTCCGAAGATTTTCGACGACGAGCGCTACACTCAGGATTTCTTGTCGGTCACCACGCCGACGTTCGTAACGCCCGACGTTAGCTGCAACGCCCAGCTGCAGCGCGAGCTGCGCGACAGCACCGAGTTTTTCTATTTCTGCAACCTGACGCGGCCGCATCTGCTCGACGCGCTGATGCAAGGCCTGTGGAACAAGACGCAGAGCAGCCCGCTCGAAGCGCAGTACTGGAGCTGCACGCCCTATCTGCTGGGCGAAGGGCAGGCGATGCAGTATTCGATACGCTCGACGCTGCGATCGCGCTCGCGGATCCCGCGCCTTCCGTTACGTCCGCCCGACAACTATTTGCGCGACGCGATGGTCCAAACGCTGGCAAAGCAAGCTGTGGATCTCGATTTTCTCATTCAGGTACAGACCGATGCGCACCGCATGCCGATCGAGAATGCGGCCGTTCGATGGCCGAGCAAGCTTTCGCCGTACGTCAAGGCGGCGACCATTCATATCCCGATGCAGCGGTTCGACTCGCCGGAGCAGCTAGCGTTCGCCAACGTGCTGCGCTACTCGCCGTGGCATTGCATCCCCGAACATCGTCCGCTCGGAAACCAAAATCGCGTGCGCTGGCGGATGTATACCGAGCTTGCCAACCTGCGGCAACACATGAACGACGTTAGCCACTACGAACCGACCGGCGACGAAGTCTTCAACTAGGTAGTGCGAAACGTAACGTGGAGTACGATTACGTCGTCGTCGGCTCGGGCGCCGGCGGTGGCACCGTCGCCGCGCGTCTCGCCGAGCGAGGCGCGAGCGTCATCGTCCTCGAGGCCGGCGGCGATCCGCGCGAGCTCGCCGGAGGCGACCCGGGCCGGCCCGATGCGGACTGTCTGCCGTGCGATTACGACGTGCCGGCCTTCCACGTGCTCGCCTGCGAAAACGAAGCGATCAAGTGGGATTTCTTCGTCAAGCACTACGCGGACGACGAAGGACGCGTGCTCTATCCGCGAGCCGGGACGCTGGGCGGCTGCACGGCGCACAATGCGATGATCTTCGTCTATCCGCACGACGAGGATTGGCAAGAGATCGCCGACCTTACCGGCGATGCGTCGTGGCGCCCCGACCGCATGCGGCGGTATTTTCAGCGCCTGGAGCGATGCTCGTACCGGCCGGTGCAGTGGCTCCTCAGCCGCTTCGGCATCAACCCGTCGCGGCACGGTTTCGACGGTTGGCTTCGCAGCGAGCTGCCGCGGCTATCGCCGCAGACCGCGCTCGAAGTTTTCGGTCCGCTCTTTGCCGAGATCGTGCGCGAGTTCGAGCTGGAGCCGAACAAGCTGGCAAAGCTGCGCTGGTTTTCGCAAGCGGGGCTCGATGCAAACGATTGGCGTCTGGTCGGGCAAAACTCGACCGGCCTGCGGTCGGTACCGCTGACGACTGCGCGGCACCGGCGCGTCGGAACGCGCGAGCGATTGCTCGACGTTGCGCGCCGCACGCGCGGAAGGCTGACGATTGCGCTCAACGCGTTGGCGACGAAGGTTCTCTTCGACGATCGCAATCGGGCCGTCGGCGTCGAGTATCTCGAGGGGCGCGGGCTCTATCGCGCCGGCAAGATCGACTCGGATGCCGGATCGCTCCGGCAAGTGACCGCGCGCCACGAAGTGATCTTGGCCGGCGGCGCGTTCAACACGCCGCAGCTGCTGATGCTCTCCGGTATCGGGCCGCCCGATCATTTGCGCGAAATGGGGATCGGCATTCGAGCAGCACTTCCCGGCGTCGGCAGCAACCTGCAAGATCGCTATGAGATCGGCGTCGTCAATCGGCTCTGCGAACCCTGGCCGTTCTTTCGCGGCGCGACGTTCTCACCCGGCGATCCGCAATACCGGGAGTGGAACGGGCGAGAGCCGTCGGGCGTATACACGACCAACGGCGCGGCGCTCTCGCTGGCGCGGCGATCCTCCGTCGCGCAGGGCCCTCCCGATCTCTTTTGCATGCTGCTGCTGGCCGACTTTCACGGGTATCATCCGGGTTTTTCGCGCACGGTCGTTCGGCATTTGGACTACTTGACGTGGGTCGTCCTCAAGGCGCACACGCGTAATCGCGCCGGCACGGTGCGGTTGCGGTCGCCCGATCCTCGCGATACGCCGGATATTGACTTCAACTACTTCGCGCAAGGCGGCGATGCCGACTTGCAGGCGCTGGTCGAAGGCGTCCGCTTCGTTCGAACTCTCGGGAAAGCCGCTCGTCGACGCGGGACTTATCGCCGAAGAGCTGCCGGGACCGCGGATCGATGGAGATGACGCACTGCGAGAGTTTATCCGGCGCAGCGCCTGGGGACACCACGCGTCGTGCACGTGCCCGATCGGCAGCGCCGAGCAGGGCGGCGTACTTTCGAGCGATTTCAACGTCCACGGCGTCGAGCGGTTGCGCGTCGTAGACGCCTCCGCCTTCCCTAAGATTCCGGGATTCTTTATTGCGAGCGCCACGTACATGATTGCCGAAAAGGCGGCCGACGAAATTCTTGCCGCGCGCCGCAAAGGAGGTTGACGATGCCTTCCGTCGTTCTCGTTCACGGCTATAGCGAAACCTCGCTCGCAGCCTATCAGAACTATCCCGAACTTCTAAGCGCAGCCGGCTTCGACACGATCGTCCTTTCGGCGTTCGATTCGCTCGACGATTTCGTCACCATCGACGATTTGGCGGTCAGCCTGGAAATGCGCGTCGCCGATTTGGAGGCGACCGGATTCGACGTGCACGACGTCGGCCTTCGTCTGTCATTCGACCGGTGCGCTGGTCGTGCGCCGCTGGATACTCAATCGCCGCGCTGCGGCGCCGTCGCCCGATCGCGCCGTTCTTCCGGCGCGCCTCGTCACGATGGCCGGCGCGAATCACGGATCGAGCTTGGCCGAAATCGGTAAGACGCCGCTCGGCTATCTGCAGAAACTGCTCTTCAAACACGTGCTTTCCGTCGGCAAATGCGTCCTCACCGACCTTCAATACGGCAGCGACTTCCTATGGCGGCTGAACGACGAATGGATGTCGGCTTGGAACGACCCGGTGCATCCGCTGTCGGCGCAGGTTCTCGCCTTCAGCATGGGCGGCGACTTCATCGGCAACGACAAGGCGATGGAGATCTTCTGGGCGACCTCCGAGCGCGGAAGCGACAATACGGTTCGGATTAGCGGCGCTAACTTGAACTACACGATTCTGGAAGCCAATCCCGATTGCAACCCGCCGCTGATAACGCCGCGCACGTTGAGCCGCGCGGTGCCGCATCTCATTCTGCCGGGATACTCGCATTTCGGCAGCGACACCGGAATACTGCACGCCGCCACGCCGGCGGATGCCGCGTTCACCGCGCTGATGACGGCCCTCCATACGACCGATGCCGGCTACGATGCACTCGCGCAGCAGTGGCACGACGCTAATGTGACGTGGGCCGCCGGCAAGCCCGACGACACCAACTCGACGATCGTCTTTGCTTTGCACGACCAAGCGGGGCACCCGATCGGCGACTGCATGATCGCCTTTTGGGACGAAGCCGATATGCCCGGCGGCGATCCGCGCAACCTAACTCTGCCGCTCGAGCGTCCGGCCGACGCCGACCTCGTTCCACCGGTGGCGGAAACGGATGCCGAGGCCGCCGCGCGCCGCGCGATCGTCGCCGCTTCGCTCAGTTCCTCCGATACGATCGTGGGCCACTCACCGATCCACAACAACGTGGCGATCGGCTCGTACTCGTTCTACGTCAGCTATCCGAAGTGGGTCGGCGACGGAACTCGCCATCACGCGGTCTACATCGAAGCCGTGAGCGACAGCCAGTACATCGAGTATAAGCCGACGATCTACCGGCCGTCAGTCGACATCAACCGTCTGATTCAGCCCAACCAGTTTACGTACGTGCGGGTGACCCTCAATCGCAATCCCGACAACGAGTACGCGCTGTACGCGTGGTCGCCGGAACTCGACGCAGCAGCGCGTGCGGCGGCGAACTGGCGACCGTTCCCCTCGCTGCCGGGCCGCGTTCCGCCTAAGCCGGACTAAACGGCAAATAGACGCAGTAGCGTTTTTGGTGTCCGGGTGGTATCGGCACCAATGATTGCTGCGGGACCGGAATCGCGCTGCAGAAGTTGGGGTTCGCGGTGGCGTCAAACGGATATCCGGCCACGTCGCCGGCGACGCGAATATCGATGCCCGCCGCGACGACTCCGCCTTGCGGCCGGACCCCAGGCCAATGCGGATCGGGTCCGATAAAGACTCGCATATCGCGCGCCGCTCGGACGACTTGGCCGTCGCGAGGGATGCAGCTGGTGTTCAGACGCGACGTCCCGGGCAAGAACGCGTTGGCGTTGGAATTGTCGGTTTCACCGGCAAAGACCCAGAGCTGGCCCTGTCCGTGTACGCTGTTGTGTTGCTGATATGACGGACAGGTCGCCGGAGAGGCCGCCAGCGCAACGTCGCCGCGGACGCGCTCGGCCAACTGCAAGAATCGATGCTGGAGATGTGACGCCGACGCCAGCAACGGTTCGACGCTCACGACGCGCGCCTCGGCGAACGCGAGATAGGCATCGGCTTGGCCGATCCGGTGCTCGGGGAGGCGCCCGAGCTTGAGGATCGTCATCTTGGAACCGTCGGGCAAAAAGCCCGCGATGCCGCCGATGCTCGTTCGCGATGCGTTGTCGTCCGGTGCGGGCGGGAACAGGTGGAGCATGACGCCGTCGGCCGTCGCTTCCGATGCGGTCGTCACCGTATCTCCCACGTTAGCCGCCGGCTCGTGGATGTACTTAATCGTATAGCGCCCCTTGGAATCCAACTCACCGAGATAGGCCCACCCCACGACTTGCGCTTTCGTTCCCTGCGCGACGACGTGCCGGATCGCTTCGAGCCGTTGGGTCGAGCCGTCGCTTTGCGCCTTCAACGTCAAAAACGTATTCCAGTCGAGCGTCGCGACGGTAAAGACGTGAGCGTCGCACGGAGTGAGCTTCGCTGCTTCGTAGTCGGAATAAGCGGCCAGCGGCATCGCCTCGGAGAGAATCGGATCCATCTCGTTGTAAAAGAGGTCGACCACTTGACATTTCCAGTCGGTCGCGCGACCGAACCACGCCTGGCCCGCTCGACGGTAAGCCTCGGCGGCCGTCGTTCGCACCGCCAAAACCGATGGTTTCGGTGATTTCAATCCCGTCTCGAGTTGCTGCATGCCGTCGTCGAAACTTGCCTTCGGACGATTGACGACGTCGATGACTTGCGTCGTCGTCGCTGGAAGGAATTGCAGCACGCCGGCGATTGCACCGAGGATGGCGACGGTAGCGGCAACTGCGACCGGGAGCTTCTGATCTGCCATGCGCTGTTTCTCCCGAATAGCCCTAAGACTAATGGGTATTGGTCGGCAAGTGTACGGTCCCCTGGCTAGGGCTTGGGTGAGGTGCTGGGCGAGGCGAAGACCGAAGGCGGTACCGTAGCGTTGAGCTGATAGTTTGAAAACGTCAGCGTGCCGTCGACGCTGTAACCCGGGAATCGGGCGTCGATCGTCGCTTTCCACGGCAAATGGAAGTTGCCCACCTGATGATAGTGCTGCGCGAAGAGCAGATTGCCGTTGTTGGTATAAAACCAATGCGCGGTTTTCAGTAGCGCCGTCTGGTCGGTGATCGTAATGGTGATGCTCTTAACGCGCCCGCCGGGTTTCTTCGGAACGAGCGAGTAGGTCGAAATGTGTCCGTCGTCGGTCTCCGGCGTAATTGCGTAGTCCGTGCATCGCCTGCTCGTAGCTCGGCGTCGTCTGCGCCAGCTCTTTGAACTGGCTCAAGGGGCCCGGCACGTTTTGAAACTCGATCTTGCGCGTGGGCCGCAGATAGTACACCGTGCCGTTGAAAGTCTTGTGGATCGGGATGATCGCGTGGAGCAGGGCGGAGAGTTGGGCCGATGCGGTATACGAGTTGAGCGTCGGATTCGGATTACGTCGCACGCGCGAACAGATCCATCGACGCGGTTTTCGTCGCTGCCGGCGGTGCCGTTGCCGCGGCCGTGCTCGCGACGAGCGCTGCGGCAACGATCGCGTCGCGAACCATCGGTCGAATCGTCGAGCTTTTCATCGCGCCGTGATTCTCGACGCCGGGGGTATTTTCCGGTGCGGCGCGAACGGGCAGGCATGAAAGCTCGGCAGCCCGTCGTCGTGACTGCTCTGCTTGCCGCAATTGTACTCAGCGCGCCGCTTCACACCGCGGCGCAATCGACGACGGCAGCGCCGCACGTGGTGATGGCGCAGCTCCCCGACCTCAAAGAGATCGATCGTTTCGCGGCGCTCCCGGCCGCAATTCGCGACGGACGATTCACCGTCGACGGTGCTTCCGCGCAGGGGTGGCAGATGGCCGAACCCGGGGGAAAATTTAGCGCGACCGACGTTCCCGTTCCCGGTGCGCCCGGACGCCGTTTGATCTTTGCCGCCTGTGACGCCAAGCTGTGCCTCATCCACTACGAGCGCGGCGGCATCGCCCACTTTTACGAGATCCTCGGGCTCTCGCTCGGCTCGAATGGGTGGGTGGCCGTATGGAACGTACGGGGATCGAAGCCGATCGCGAGCCTAAGCGCGCTACGGGCGCTGCTGCAGCACGGATCGCTCGGTGAGGGCTGGAGTTCGCAATGGGTCAAAGGAGATTTTTGATGCGAAAGTTTTTGCTCGCCGCGCTCTCGCTATTGCTCGCCGCCTGCAATAGCACCAACGTGCTGGCCGGTCTTTCGCAACCCACGCCGGCGCCGCCCTCTGCCAAGATGGATACGGATTTCACGGCGAATGGGCGGTACATCGTGCTGAGCCAAGCCCCGTTGGGCTCGTCCGCCCAGCGCGGTGCGGGAGTGAAGTTTTATATCAAGGGTATCGTCTACTCGCCGGTGCCGATCGACAAGGGCGTCGGCGATCCGCCGATCCTTGACAATGCGCTGCGCAACGGCAATCAGCCGATCTGGTCGCGCGACCTTCCGAAGATGCGCGAGATGGGCGCCAACGCGATCCACGTGTATAACGTCGTGCCGCCGCCCTACGACAAGGATTCCGGTACGATCGACAAGTTCCTCAATGCTGCCTGGAACGGCGGCAAGAAGCCGGTCTACGTCCTGATGAGCATCCACTTTCACGGCGACAAACTTTACGATGCCGGCGCGGTTGCCGACCTCGCGACGCAGTATCACGATCTCTGCAAGAAGTACTCGAAGTACCCGGCCATTTTCGGCGTTACTATCAGTAACGAGATCGGGGCGAAGAAATTCATCGAGGACCCCACGTGGTGGACCGCTTTTAATGTCATCGCCAAGGCCGCCAAGCAAGGATTTGCCGACGGCGGCGATCCCGACAAGATCGTCACGACCTCCGAAGCCGACGGCAATATCGGCGCCGTCGTAGAGGGCGAGAAGAACAACGCCGCCGTGGACGCATGGGGAATCAATATTTATCGCGGACGCGGGTTCACCGACCTTTTCGGCCAGATCCGCAAGACTACGAAGAAGCCGGTGATGATGACCGAGTATGGCGCCAGCACAGCCTATCACCCGGCTTGGAAAAACACGTACGATTGGCGTAACGGCTTCGGCCAACTCGGCCAGTGCCATCCGGATTATAAAAACGGTCCCGGCAACACCGACGTAAAGGAGCTTCCGGATAAAGGCGATCCCGGCATGGCCGGTCTTGTCGATTACGTTTGGAACAACAACCGCTGGCTGGCGTCGGGGTTTACCGACGAAGGCGGGCTCGTCTCGGGCGGCTTCTACTTCGAGTGGAGCGACGAGTGGTGGAAAGCCGGCAATCCAACGGTGCATCAAGGCAACGACGCTTTCAACGGCGCCTTTCCAGGATGCAGTGAAGACCAAGCGTGGTACGGCCTGAACGCGGTGCAGCGCGGCGGCGGACTCGACGTCTTGACGCCGCGGCCGACGCTCGATCAGCTCAAGCAAAGCTGGAAGCAGGCGCCGTAACGCAATGATGTGGCCGGTGCCCGCAGCTCTCGTAACGAGCGTGCTGCTCGCCGGCTGCAGTGCGCCGGCCTCCGTGCCGCCCACGGCGAACGCGCTCGTTCCGGCCACGATCGCAGTCTTACCGGCGAGGACGCATCGGAGCTATCACACACGCTTTCCGCTGACCGAGAACCCGATTTCCGAGGGCGGGAAGTGGCTCAACGGCGGGGTCGACGGCGTCGATTGGACCAACGTGCAAACGACAAAGCATATGGCTTTCGGCACCATGCCCGGCGACGCGTACTATCCGTATAACTACGCCGACTCAACGGCGGTGCTCGCCGGAAGCTGGGGCCGCATGCAAAGCGTTCGGGCAACGCTCTCGGTTCCTAATCCGTCGAACCAATACGGTGTCTTCGAAGAGGTCGAGCTGCGGGTGCGCACTACCATCGCCGCGCACGATATCACGGGATACGAGATCAACTGCAGCGTCAACACTCGCGATCCTTACGCGCAGGTCGTCCGGTGGAACGGACCGCTGGCGAGCTTCACCGAGCTCGACGGCGTCGGCATTGGCTGCGCCGACGGCGACGTTTTGAAAGCGACAGTCTCCGGCAAGAACGTCGCAACGATAACGGTCTACAAGAACGGCGCGCGGATACTCTCTGTCACCGATCGCACCGCGCCGTTTACAACCGGAAATCCCGGCATCGGTTTCTTCTTGCAGGGCGCCACGGGTTTAAACGCAGACTACGGTTTTCGCGACTTTCGCGCGAGCGCGTCGGGCGGCTGACGGGCCTAGACCAGTCTCATATACGTGACCTGTGCGACGGCAACCAGCGCACCGTCGTCACGCCACAGATTAGCAACTACCGGGACCAGCGTTCGTCCCGCTTTGATCGCTTGTGCGAAGAGTTTGACGTCGCTGTACGCCGGCGCCAAGAAGCGGATACTCATATCGGTGGTTGTGATGCGGCTCTCCGCGCCCCACAGCGTTAGCGCGACGATCGCTGCAGCCGAGTCGGCCGCGGTCATCAGCAGTCCGCCATGAAACGAATCGAAGATTCCGTCGAACTCTTTGTTACGCGCGACCGTGCACTCGAACGACCCTACCCCGAGCCGGTCGCCGGAGAAGCCGAGGCTGGTGAAGATCGGTATCGAACGCATGCGCGCTCGAATTTCGGCTTCCGTCGCCGGATCGAGCGGCTGCAGTTCGCCGGAGTACGGCGCCAGCAGCAGTCCGGACAGCTGCGCCTTATCTTGGCCCATAGAACGAGCATTGATGACCGTCGGGATCGCGGAAGTTTACGCCCCAGCTATCGCCGCTGACGACGCGAGGCTCGTTGACGAAATCGACGCGGTCTTTCAGCGACGCATAGGTCGCGGTCACGCTTTCCACACCGAACACGCATTCGTGCGTCGCCGGCCCCGAACCCGCCGGCTCGAGAACGCCGGTGATGGCCAGCGTCGTCGCACCGGTATCGAAGAAGACGAAGTTCTCGACGCGTCCGGTGACGGTTAGTCCAAGCACGTCGCGATAAAATGCGACGGCACGCTCTACGTCTCCCGAGCCTAGCATCGTCAGAGCTAGTTTTGAAGTGCCCATCCCGGTAGTTTTGCGCAAGATTCGGATCGTCCCCGCCGGCCGGCGTCCGCTACGACGAACGCGTCGCGGAAATTCACGTTCGTCACGAATCGTAAGCGTGCTTCGATTTCAAGATCGATAGAGCGTAGCTAACCGGGACCCCCGCTTCCGCCGTCGAATCTAGGGAAGCACCGCAGTAAGGTTTACTTCTGACGATTTGGAGGCGCCAATGTTTCCAGCCCCTTTTGAGTACCGGCCGGCTCGCTCCGTCGACGAGGCCCTCGAGGCGCTCGCTCAGTACGGAGACGACGCACGCGTGCTGGCGGGCGGCCAAAGCTTGATTCCGGCGATGCGCTTTCGTCTCGCGCGCCCCAGCGTTCTCGTAGACATCAATCCCATCGCGGGCCTTAGTTACCTTCAAGAGACCGGGGGTGCGCTGCGCGTTGGAGCCACGACCCGCGACTTCGCGCTGGAGACCGCCGCGATAATCGGCGAGCGCTATCATCTAATTGCCGAGACGTCCGCGGTCGTTGCCGATCCGGTCGTGCGGCAGATGGGGACCGTGGTCGGAAGCCTCTGCCACAACGACCCGGCCGGCGACTGGCCGGTGACCGCGATGGCATCGCACGCCGAGGTCGTGGTGCGCGGGAAGTCGGGTGAGCGAATCGTTACCATCGACGATTTCTTGGTCGACTCGTATACTACGGCGGTCGGCGGCGGCGAGATGGCCGTCGAGGTTCGCTTTCCGACACCGTCGGCGCGCACGTCCGGCTCGTACCAGAAGATCGAGCGTAAGGTTGGCGATTTTGCCACCGCTTCGGCAGCGGTGCAAATAACGCTGGCGGCCGACGGAACGATCGCCGATGCCGGGATCGCAATCGGCGCGCTCGGCCCCAAAGCCCTTCGCGTCGCGGCGGCGGAGAGCGCGCTGCGCGGCGCCAAGCCGAGTAAGGCGCTCGTCGAGCAAGCGATGCGCGAGGCGGAGAAGCTGGCCGATCCCGTGCCCGACAATCGCGGATCGGTCGAATATAAGAAGGCCATGGCCGGCGTTTTGGTTGGCCGGGCGATCACCGGCGCGCTGCGCCGGCTCGGCGTGGGAGAGTTGCAATGAAGATCGGCGTCACCGTCAACGGAACCAAATACGAGCGCGACGTCGAGCCGCGCATGCTCCTGGCTTACTTTTTGCGCGAGGAGCTCGGCCTGACGGGCACGCACGTCGGCTGCGATACATCGAGCTGCGGCTGCTGCGTGGTCGCGCTCGACGGCGATCGCGCCGTAAAGTCGTGTACGATGTTCGCCGTGCAAGCCGACGGCCACGAAATTACGACGGTGGAAGGCCTCGAGCAGGGCGGCAAGCTGCACCCGCTGCAGCAGGCCTTTTGGGATCAGCACGGTCTGCAGTGCGGCTATTGTACGCCGGGCATGCTGATGACCGCGTACGTGATGCTCAAGCACCAGCCCAATCCCAACGAGGCTGAGATTCGCGCGGCAATCTCCGGGAATCTCTGCCGCTGCACCGGTTACCAAAACATCGTCAAGGCGGTCGAGCAGGCCGCCGGCGAGCTCGCCGGCGAACCCGCTGCCGTCGCCGCGGGGAGCTAAGTGATGAGCGCAACGATCGAAGACGGCAAGCAGCGTCACGCCATCGGCGTCGCGATGAAGCGCAAGGAGGATCCGCGATTCATTCGCGGACGCGGGCGCTATCTCGACGACATCAAGCTGCCCGGCATGCTGTACATGGCGCTGGTGCACAGTCCGTATCCGCACGCGCGCATCAAGAGCATCGACAAGAGTCAAGCACTAGCGGTTCCCGGCGTCAAGGCGGTGATCACCGGCGAAGATCTCGACGCCGCCAAGCTCGAATGGCTGCCCACCTTCCACGGCTACGATAAACAGATGGTGCTCGCGTTCGGCAAGGCGCTCTACCAGCACCAGGAAGTTGCCGGCGTCATTGCCGAGTCCCGCGAGATTGCCGCCGATGCCGTGGAACTGGTCGAGGTCGAGTACGAGCCGCTCGATCCGGTCGTCAATCCGTATCGAGCCAAGGAAGATAAGATCATTCTGCGCGACGACCGCGAGAATAAGACCAACCACATCTATCATTGGGAGGTCGGCGACAAGGCTAAGGCCGAGAGTGCGCTCGATTCGTCGGCGGTTCGCATCAAGGAGCGCATCCTCTCGCCGCGCTGTCATCCCGCGCCCCTCGAGCCCTGCGGGATCGTGGCCGACATGAACAAGGCCACGGGCCGGCTGACCCTCTACATGACCTCGCAGGCGCCGCACGTACATCGCACCGCCTTTTCGCTCGTCACCGGAATTCCCGAGGACAAGATTCACGTCATTTCGCCCGACGTGGGCGGCGGCTTCGGCAACAAGGTTCCGGTCTATCCGGGCTATGTCGTCGCCACCGTTGCCTCGGTGATTCTGGGCGTTCCCGTTAAATGGGTGGAGACGCGCACCGAAAACCTGACGACCACCGGATTCGCACGCGACTATCACATGGACGTTGAAATCGGCGCCGGCAAAGACGGCCGGGTTACCGCGCTCAAAGTCTCGACGGTTGCCGATCACGGGGCCTTCGACGCCGCCGCCGATCCTCGCAAGTATCCGGCCGGCCTGTTCGGCATCGTGACCGGCTCGTACGACTTTCCCGGCGGCCTTCGCCGAGGTCGATGCGTACTTCACGAACAAGGCGCCGGGCGGAATCGCTTATCGCTGTTCGTTCCGCGTCACCGAAGCCTCGTTTGCAATCGAGCGCGGCATGGACATTCTCGCCCGCAAGCTGGAGATGGATCCAGCCGAGCTGCGGCAGCGCAACTTCGTAAAGAAAGAGCAGTTCCCGTATCCGTCGCCGCTCGGCCTCACCTACGACAGCGGCGATTACGCGATGACGATGCGCAAGGCGCTCGACCTGATCGGTTACGAAGCATTGCGCAAGGAGCAGGTCGAACGGCGCGCTCGCGGCGAGCTGATGGGGATCGGAATTTCGACTTTTACCGAGACCGTCGGCGCCGGGCCCGGCAAGCAGTTCGACATCCTGGGCATCAAGATGTTCGATAGCGCGGAGATTCGCATTCATCCGACCGGCTCGGGTATCGTGCGCGCCGGGACGCGCCATCAGGGCCAGGGTCACGAGACGACTTGGGCGCAGATCGTCGGTGAAGAGCTCGGCCTCGATCCGCAAGAGCTGCTCGTTGAGGAAGGCGACACCGATACCGCGCCTTATGGGCTGGGTACCTATGCGAGCCGCAGCACACCGGTCGCCGGCGCTGCGTTGGCGCTGGCCGCGCGGCGCGTTCGCGAGAAAGCCCGCAAGATTGCCGCGCATCTTTTGGAAGCGCCGGAAGACGACGTCGAATGGAAAGACTATAAGTTCGGTGTCAAGGGTGTGCCGGGCAAGAGCGTGACGATGAAAGAAGTTGCCTTTGCCGCGTACACCAACCCGCCGCCCGAGACCGAGCCGGGATTGGAAGCGACGTACTATTACGATCCGCCGAATCTCACGTTTCCGTACGGAACGTACATCGCCGTCGTCGACGTCGATCGCGACACCGGCGCGGTGAAAGTGCGCCGATTCCTCGCCGTCGACGATTGCGGAGTCGTCATCAATCCGATGATCGTCGAGGGGCAGATCCACGGGGGCCTTACCGAAGGCTTCGCCATTGCTTTCATGCAGGAGATCAAGTACGACGAAGGCGGCAACAATCTCAACACCGATTTCACCGAGTATCTGATTCCGACTGCGCTGGAAACGCCGCACTGGGAGACCGGCAACACGGTCACGCCGAGCCCGCACCATCCGATCGGCGCCAAAGGCGTCGGCGAGAGTCCCAACGTTGGCTCGCCCCAGGCTTTCGTCAACGCTGTGATGGATGCGCTCGCGCCGCTGGGCGTAACGCACGTCGACATGCCGCTGACGCGCGAAAAAGTGTGGCGCGCCATCAATGGCGCAAACGGTTAGCTGAAATTGTAAAGGACGGACGATGGACTTACAGTGGAGCGGTCAGGAGCGGATCACGGCGGATAAGGCGACGGTTTGGAGCTTTATCAACGACCCCGCGAAGGTCGCCTCGTGTCTGCCCGACGTTCAGGCGACCAACGTTATCGACGCGCACAACTTCGAAGCCACGGTTGGGGTCGCGCTCGGGCCCGTGCGCGGGAAGCTGAAGTTCAAGGTCGCGCTGCAGCCGGCTGCCGATGGGAATCATCTCGACATGAAAATCAACGGCGGCGGCTTGGGTAGCGTGGTGGATTTGGTTGCCGGCGCGGACTTATCGGCCGGCGGCGACTCGGTCACCGTTTTGAATTGGAAGGGAACGGCGTCATTGCGGGGACCGATCGCGACGGTCGGCGGCCGCGTCGTCGACGCCCAGGCGCGTAAAGTGATCGAGACGACCTTCGAGAACGTCCGCAAGCGCCTTAGCACCGGTTGAAAGTATGAACGCGGGCGAGTTCTTCGAACGCGCCGCACAGCTCGAGCGTGCGCGCACGCCCTACGCGATCGCCACGGTCGTCGAGCGTCACGCCCCGGTCAGCGCGCATCTCGGGGATCGCGCTCTCGTTTTCTCCGACGGACGGATGCAAGGTTTTGTCGGCGGTGCGTGCACGCGCGACATCGTCCGTCGCCACGCGCTCGAAGCCATTGCGCGCGGAAGTCCACGGCTGGTGCAGATCCGCCCCGGCGCCAATCCCGATCCCGAGCCTTCGGCTTTCGGCGAAGCTATCGTGGTGCCCATGGGGTGCGCGTCTGAAGGCGCCGTCGACGTGTACATCGAGCCGCACTTGCCGGCGCGAACGTTGCTGGTCGCAGGCCTTACGCCCGTCGCCGAAGCGCTCGCGCGTTTGACCGCGGCGCTCGACGGCTACCGCGTCGTCCGCGTCGTCGCCGCCGCAGAGCGCGGCGAGCTGCGCGACGGTGAGGCGGCAAACGCGATCGTTCTCGACGAGTTGCAGAGTTTTCTCGATGCCCTCGATCCGATCGAGCGCTCCGCGCTCGTCTGTGTCGTCGCGTCGCAAGGGCACTACGACGAGGCGGCACTGGAAGCAATGCTCGGCGCCGTCGCGCCGGCTTATACCGGATTGCTGGCTAGCCGCAGGCGCGCCGCCGGCGTTTTCGGAGCGCTCGAACGGCGTGCCGTGGCGCCCGAGCGCATCGCAAAGGTTCGCAATCCGGCCGGTCTCGATATCGGAGCGCGCCGTCCTACCGACGTCGCGATCTCGATTCTCGCCGAAATAGTTGCGACGCTTGAAGCGCAGCCGCAGGGAGAAGAAGTCGAGGCGCCGTCGCAGCTCGCCGTCGACGCGGTCTGCGGCATGGACGTCGATCCGGCCGGCGCGCAGCATCGCACCGAGTATGAAGGAACCGCCTATTACTTTTGCTGCGCCGGTTGTCATGCGGCTTTTGCCGCCGAACCGGCGCGCTACGCCCGGCCGGTGCACGCATGAACGCGCAACGGCTGCGTGAGGCGTTCGCACGATGCGGATACATCGCCGACGACGACTTTGCCACCGTATTGGAGTTGATGCTCGCGTTGGAGAAGCCGTTGCTGGTCGAAGGACCTGCCGGCGTCGGTAAGACCGAGAGCGCCAAGGTGCTGGCCGAGGTGTTGCAGACCAAGCTCATCCGCTTGCAGTGCTACGAAGGTCTGGATGCCGCCAGCGCGCTCTACGAGTGGAACTATCCTCGACAGCTGCTGCACATTCGGTTGACGGAAGGAGACGAACTTTCCGTCGAGCAGCGCGAAGCTCAAATCTTTGGCCGCGAGTTCTTGCTTTCACGTCCGCTGCTCGAAGCGATCTCGCAAGAGCGCGCACCGGTGCTGTTGATCGATGAAATCGATCGCGCCGACGAAGCCTTCGAAGCCTTCCTGCTCGAGCTGCTGGGCGAGTTCCAAGTCACGATTCCCGAGATCGGAACGATCCGCGCGGCGGAGCGTCCGGTGGTCGTGGTCACGTCGAACCGCACCCGCGACCTCTCCGACGCGCTGCGCCGCCGTTGTCTTTACTGGTGGATCGGCTATCCGTCGGTGGAGCGCGAAGTTGCCGATCTTGCGCGCGCGCGTCGCGGGTATCGACGACCGCCTCGCCGAGCAGATCGCGCACTTCATGGAGTTCTTGCGCGAGCAGCCGTTCGCGCGCGTGCCGGGCACGGCCGAGAGTCTCGATTGGGCGCTGGCACTGGTGAGGCTCCATCGCAGTGCGCTCGACGAGCGCACGCTGGAGGCGACGGCCGGCTGCATTCTCAAAGTACAGGAAGACTGGGAGTTGCTGCGCTCGATGCGAACGCAGTACGCGCCGCTGCTGTCGCATGCTTGAGAGCGGCGCAACCCTGACGTCGAAGGTCGTGGAGTTCTGCGCGCTATTACGGCGCGAACACCGATTCAACGTCGGCCCCGGTGAAGCCATCGACGCGCTGCGAGCGTTGGAGATCGCCGGCCTTGCCGACCGCCGGCGCGTGGCCGCCGCGCTGCAAAGCGTCTGCTGCAGCCGGCCCGAAGAGCTCGATCCCTTCGCCCGCGCTTTCGCATCGTTCTTTACGAGCAAATCGCCGGGCGTCGCGCAACCGCGCCAAGCACGGCGCGAGCGTCCGGAGTCGCGCGACGCACCGGCCGAAGAACGCGCCGCGCGGATCGCACGGCGGCCAGAGGGCGAGAGCCTGGCGCGAAGCGTGGCAAGCAATGCTCGCGCGCTATAGTCCCGCAACCGGTGCCGCGGAAGCGCCTGCGATTCCGGTAGAGGGACGCGACGCGGCGCGGCGCGCGGCCGATCGCATCGTCACGCGATTACGGTTAGGCCGGTCGCTGCGCTGGAAGCCGCGGCCGCGCGGCGAGCGGTTCGACCTGCGCCGCACGCTGCGCGCGTAGCTTGCGAACCGGCGGGGATCTCATCGAGATGCACGCGCTCGGACATCCTCTGCGCAATCCGCGCTTCGTATTGCTGCTCGACGGCAGCCGCTCGATGAGCGAACACGCACCAAAGATGCTGCAGTTCGCGCAAGCCTTGTGCACGCGGAGCCGGCGCGCGGACGTCTTTCTATTCAGCACGAAGCTGCTCGACGTTACGCGCCGTCTGCGCGGGGTAGATCGCACCCGGCCGCAGCCCCTCGAGCGTCTCGGGGAGGCGTGGGGCGGCGGTACGCGTATCGGAGCGAGCTTAACGGAGTTCGTGCGTCGCCACGGCGCAAGGCTCAACGATCAAACGTTCGTGATCGTCGTAAGCGATGGTCTCGATTCGGGCGAGATCGCGCAGCTTCAACGCGCGATGCGCGGTATCGTGCCGTCGCAGCGCCGCGATCGGCTGGGTGAATCCCGACTCGGCGTCGGCAGGATACGCACCGTCGGCGCGGGCCATGGCCGCCGCGCTGCCATACGTGACGACGTTTACCTCGCTGGAGCGAATCGAGGCGCTCGAGCGGCTGGGGCGCCGCGTGAGGATCGCCGCAAGTGCGTGACGTTTTCGCGATTGCGGCCGACTGGCTTGGCGAGCAACGCAGCTTCGCCTTGGCGACGCTGGTCGCACTGCGCGAAGCGGCGACGGCTCCGATCGGAACGACGATTGCCGTCGATGCGGGCGGCCGCATCTTCGGCAACATCGGCGCGGGCTGTTATGAAGCCGAGATCGTCGAGGCGTGCCTCAAGACCGCCGCTGACGGCGAGACGAGGCGCCTCGACATCAATCTCACCAGCGACGACGCGCTGCTCGGCGGAACGGCCTGCGGTGCGGTGATGCAGCTGGTCGTCTGGCGGCCGGAGCGCGACTTTGCCGGCGAAGCAGCGGCCATCGCGGCGGGCGAGCGCGAAGCCGCCGTGCGTTTTGCGTACGAGGACGAGAGCGGTGCACGCGTTGCCTTCGAGCATCGTTTCGCGCCGAAGGACCGTTTGATTCTCGTCGGCGCTACGACGCTTGCCGCCGAGCTGGCGAGGCTCGGACGTCGCCTCGACTATAGCGTCGTCGTCGTCGATCCGCGTCCGGCCTTCGCAACCAAAGAACGCATCCCCGACGCGACACGAGATCGTCTCGGAGTGGCCGGACGAGTATCTGCCGGCGCGCTCTCGGAGCGCACGCCGGTCGTGGTGCTCTCGCACGATCCGAAGTTCGATCTTCCCGGATTGCGCTGCGCGTTGCGCTCTGCGGCTCCATACGTCGGGCTGCTAGGAAGCCGCCGCTCGCAAGCGGCGCGTCGCGCGTCGCTGCGCGAAGAGGGGTTTGACGACGCGGCGCTCGCGCGCATTCACGGGCCGGCCGGGCTGGACATCGGCGGCGTGACGGTGGCCGAAACCGCGCTCTCGATCCTCGCCGAGATCGTCGCCACGCGCCGCGGCGGAGAAGGCTCGCCGCTGAGTTCGAGCGAGGGTGCGATTCACCGCCGTCTCGAGGGTGTTGCCTAGCGCAACCTTCGGCAGCGCGGCGTGCCTTTCTGCGGGCATGCAAATCACCGAAAAACTCGACCGGCATCCGGCGCCGGCTTCTCGTCCGCACCCGCTCGCCTATCTGAACGGTCTGCTGTGGGTCGGCTCGTGGGACACACATCACGTCTACGCGATCGATCCGCAGTCGTGGAACGTGCGCCAGGAGATCGAAGCTCCCGGACGACCCTATGGCCTAACCGTAGTCGGAAGCGAGATGCGCGCCGTCATCGCGCACGGTGAAGAAGAGGATCGCTTTCTCTACCGGCTTAACGCCCGACGGCGGCTTCGATCTCGCAGCAAGGCGGCGTGTCCCGATTTCACCGGTTCGTACCTCGCCGCTTCGGGAACGACGCTCTATGCTCGGACAGATGGGTTTTCACCGCATACTCGTCGCTCGACCCCGACATGACGATCGAACGCGAAATCGCGTTGCCGACGCGCTGCGGCGGTTTCGGCTTCGGTCCGGACGGACGCTTTTACATGATCTCGGCCGACGAGGAGTTCGAAGATCTCAAGTTCGGCACGCTCGACATTTCGCAGAGCGCACCGTCGTTCGAAGCAATCGGCGCGATGCCCGAAGAAGCGCGTTCGCTGGTATACGACGGCTCGCGCTGGTGGACGTCGCTGCGCGACGCCAACGAGATCGCATCGTTCAACCCCTAGTAACGGCTACGTAGCCGAACGCGATGTGGCAATCGGTCGCCAAGGCCATTGGCGCGCTGACGGCGGGCGACGATGCCGCGCGTCAATACGACATCGCGGCCGAGCGCATTCAGAGCGCGCTGCTCAATATCACCGTTCCCAAAGTGCAGGGGCTCGACGTGGGCGTCCACGCCGAGCCGGCGCGTTTGGTCGGTGGCGACTACATTGACGTTTTCTGCCGCGGCGATCATCTGCTCTTCGGCTTGGGAGACGCGTCGGGCAAATCGTTGGGCGCGGCCATCAACGCGCTGATGCTGCGCTATTTACTGCGAGGCTTGATTCAAGTACTCGGACACGGCGAGCTGGCTGCGATCGCGCGGCACGCCAACGACGTGGTGCTCGAGGATCTCGACGAGACGGATTATTTCATCACGCTGCTGCTCGGTACGATCGACGCGGAATCGGGCAGGTTCGAGGTCGTCAACGCCGGGCACGAGCCGCCGCTGGTTCTCCGCCGGTCGGCCAACGACGTCGAAATCATGGGCCGGCACGGCATCGTGCTGGGCGTTGAGCCGGGCGCTCGCTACGCGATCCAAGAGACGACGCTGGAGCTCGGCGATCGGGTGGTTCTGTATACCGACGGCTTGACCGAGGCCTCGAACGAAAGGGGCGAACTCTTTACGGTCGAGCGCTTGCGCGAACGATTCGTTCAGCATCGTTATCTCGGAGCGCAGGAACTAGCCGACGCCCTCTTTGAGGACGTCAAGGCCTATTCCGACGATAACATGCGCGACGACGCTACAATTCTTGTCGTCCGGCGAGTCTGACTAGCTTGGCGGCCATGCTCTCCAGCCCGTCGGGCGGCGGGCGGACGGCTCTGTGCTCTCGGTAAGTTTCGATCACGATCATTCGTGCGTCCGAAACGGATAGTTCGGCATCGCGCTCGGCGTAACTCGCCGCTCGGTCCTTAAGACGAGTCCAAACGTGGTCGACGTTGCGCTATTACCCAACCCTGATCTCGTTTAGCACCGATGCACTTGAGGTAAAGGCGCTTCATGAGTTCAAAAGACGCACTCGAAAAAGGTCTCGACGCAATCAAGGACGCCGCGAAGAACGTTAAGGATGCGATAACCGAAGCCGGACATCGGTCGGCGGCGGAGGGCGAGCAAATGAAGCGCGACGTTGCCGGCGACGAGATGACCGTCTCGGAGAAGGCCGGCTCGATGGCCAATCAAGCGAAGGAAAGCGTGCTGGCCGACGTCGATCGCGCCAAGCGAACCGTTCGGGAAAACACCTAGGCCGACGCAACCTCCGTCCATTGCGACGCCTTCTTGCGGGCATGCCCGCAAGAGGCAAGGCTTTGCCGTGGATCTCGCTGTTGGTCGTCTATCTCGTTTGGGGGTCGACGTATTTAGGCATCCGCGTCGCCGTCGCGAGCATTCCGCCTTATCTCATGACGGGATGCCGCTACGTTATTGCCGGCAGCCTGCTTTTCGCTCTGCAATGGCTCTTCACTAAAGAAAAGCCCGCAATGCCGACGCGCGAACAGCTGACGCGCATCGCGATTACCGCGGTGCTGCTGCTGGTCATCGGCAACGGCCTGCTCTGCGTGGTCGAAACGCGCCAGGAGTCGGGCACTTCCGCGCTGCTTATTGCCAGCACGCCGATCTGGATGGTGCTGCTCGACTCGCTGCGCGCCCGTCGAATGCCGGGTGCCGTCGCCATCGCCGGCATGATCGTGGGCACGGCCGGCATCGTCGCGCTCGTCGGCAAGAGCACCTCGCACGCCGACGCACTGCTTTCGGCGCTCTTGCTCTTGGCTTCGCTTTCGTGGGCGGCCGGGTCGATCTACGCCGGCGACGGCAAGCATCATCCGTTCACCGCCGCGTTGGAGATGACGATGGGCGGATTCTTCTCGCTGGTCGTCGGTCTGTCGCTGGGCGAAGCCGGCCACTTCAGCCTCGCGACCGTAACGGCGCAGTCGCTCTGGGGTATGCTATGGCTCATCACCGCGGGCGCGATGCTCGGCTATAGCGCCTACGCCTACGCTGTGCGCACCCTTCCCACGCTCACCGTGGCGACGTATGCGTACGTCAATCCGATCGTCGCGGTGATTCTCGGCGTGCTCATCCTGCGGGAGCCGGTCACGTGGCACATCGTCGCCGGCGGCGCGGCCATCGTCGCGTCGGTCGTGCTCATCCTTCTGGGCAGCCGCAAGACCGCCGAAGAAGCGGTAGCCGGCACTTAACCGTATACTCTGTCCGATGGATGCCGACGTCGTCGTCATTGGTGCCGGTGCTGCGGGCCTGGCCGCCGCGCGCCGCCTCGCGCGATCGGGAAGGCGCGTCGTGCTGCTCGAAGCGCGCGATCGCACCGGGGGCCGCGCGTTCTCGCGTCCGATCGAAGGTTCGCCGGTGCGCGCCGAGCTCGGCGCCGAGTTCATTCACGGGCCGGCGCCCGAAACGATGACCCTGCTTGCGGGAGACCGCGAGCGCCGCGATCGACATCGGCGGAGAGTCGTGGCGCCGCCAAGGCGGTGAGCTGTCGCGCGACGACGAGGATTTTCTCGAGTCGGCGGCGCTCTTCGATCGCGCGCGCTTGCTGGCGCAGGACGAAAGCGTCGATTCGCTATCTAAAGCGTTTCGAGGCAAGCGAAACTACGCGCCGCGCCGCCGACGCCGCGCGAGGCTTCGTGGAAGGTTTCGAAGCCGCCGATCCGTCGGTCGCGAGCGTCGTGTCGATCGCACGAGAATGGGCCAGCGGCGTCGATTCTACCGCGGCGCGACCGCTCTTCGGATACGAGCCGATCGTCGCGCGACTCCAAAGCGATTGCGCCGCCTCCGGCGTCGAGATTGCGCTGCGCACCGTGGTGCGCGCGATTGCGTGGCGTCGCGGCTCCGTTCGCGTCGAGGCGGTGCGTTCCGACGGCACGGCGCGCACCGTGAACGCGGCAGCCGCCGTCGTGACGCTGCCGGCGGGCGTCTTGCGCCGCGAAGGCGACGAGACGTCTATTAACTTCGAGCCAGACCTTCCGCAAGATAAAACTTGCGGCGCTGCATCATATCGAGATGGGGCACGCCGTCAAAGTCGTGCTCTGGTTTCGCACTCCGTTTTGGGAAGAGGATCGACGGCGGGCGCTATCGCGACGCCGCATTCTTTCGCAGCGACGACGGCTTTCCGGCGTTCTGGACCCAGTTACCGCTGCGCAGCCGGCTGATCGTCGCGTGGGCCGGCGGACCGCAGGCGGTCGCGCTGCAAGGATCGAGCGAAGCCGAGCTGATCGAACGCGCCCGCGACCAGTTTGGCGAGCTGCTGGGCGCAGCTGCCGCCGCCCGCGACGAGCTCGAAGGCGGCGCGATGCACGATTGGAGCGCCGATCCGTTTTCGCGCGGCGCGTACAGTTACGTCGCCGTGGGCGGCGGCGAGGCTCGGGCGACGCTGGGAGCGCCGATCGAGCAGACCCTCTTCTTTGCCGGTGAGGCAACCTCAACCGACGGCCAAGGCGGCACGGTCAACGGCGCGATCGAAACCGGCGAACGAGCCGCAGCAGCGTTGTCGTTGAGAGGGTAGGCGTTCGCTTGCGTGGCATTGTTCCGAAAAGGGGAGGTTCCACTACATGCACTTGCCGTGGTTTCTTTGGCTCATCGCCGGTCTGGTCATCGGTTACTTCATCGGATTCGCCGGCGGCAAGAGAGCCGGGGGCATAAGGACAAGGAGAACGCTCATGGCCCGCAAGTTTATCGACTGCCGTCAGCATCCCAGTGAAAGCAACTGCTCGATCGCAATCTCGGCCGACAGTCACGACGAGTTGGTCGAGGCGGCGGTGCAGCACGCCGTTTCGGTGCACAAGCACGCCGATAACGAAGAACTGCGCAGTTGGCTGCGCTCGGCCATCAAAGAAGGCGCGCCGGCCTAACCAACGATCGGCCAAACCGTGGTAACCGTCACGCCGCTCGATCAAGGGCGGCTTCTAACCATGACGTCCGCGCAGCTCGAAGCGCTTTATCGCTCGAGCCCGCCGGGGGTTATTCCCGACGGCGCGGCGCGCGGCGCAGCAATCGTTTCTCCCGGAGTTTCGTATAGCAAAGACATCGCCGAGCTCGTCCACATCTTCGTGTGGCAGGGCAAGACGTTTGACGCGGCTCGCGCCCGTCTCGTCAACCGCATTACGCCCTTGGGCGTGGAGGCCGTTCCAGCCGAGGTCTATCTCGGCCCGAGCCGCATCGACGGGAAGGCTTGTATCGTCCTCGATTACTCGCGTACGTCGAGCCTCGCTCGCTGGCTACGCGACGAGATCCGGATGGTCGCTGCGAATCTATATCTCGGCTACGCTTTCATCGGTCCGGTGCGGCGCCGTGGCCTTCAGCCTCTACCTCGAACCTCACTAAACAGGCCATCGACAAACAGGCATCGACGATCGCGTGCTCTTTTCCGCCGACTATCCGTACGAAGAGACCGAGACGGCAGGCGATTGGATCGAGGCCGCGCCGATCAGCCAAGAGCAGCGGGAGAAGATATGCTATCGCAACGCCGAGCGGGTATTAAAGCTGATATGAAACGGCATAAGCTCGGTACGCAGGGTCTCGTCGTCTCGGAGCTCGGGCTCGGTTGCATGGGCATGACGTTTGCCTACGGTCCGGCCGATGAAAACGAAGCCGTCGCCACGATTCACCGCGCGCTGGCGCTGGGCGTGAACTTTTTCGACACCGCCGAAGTTTACGGGCCGCATACCAACGAGCGGCTGGTCGGACGCGCGCTGCGCGGCCGGCGCGACGAGGCGGTGATAGCAACCAAGTTCGGCTTCGCCGTCGGCGACGCTACGCGCCGCGTCAACGGCACGCCGGAAAATGCGAAGCGCGTTGCCGACGAGTCGCTAGAGCGGCTCGGCATCGACGTGATCGATCTCTATTACCTGCACCGCCGCGATCCGTCGGTGCCGATCGAGGAGACGGTCGGCGCAATGAAGGAGCTGGTCGAGGAGGGCAAAGTGCGCTACCTCGGACTCTCGGAAGTATCGGTCGAGACGTTGCGGCGCGCGCATGCGGTCCACCCGATCAGCGCGCTGCAAAGCGAGTATTCGCTCTGGGAACGGCGCGTCGAAAAGCAAGTGCTTCCCGCAGTCCGCGAGCTGGGAATCGGTTTCGTTCCGTACAGCCCGCTGGGGCGTGGATTTCTCACCGGCGCGCTCGACGTTCGCGAGCTGACCGAGAACGATTTCCGCCGCTCCAATCCGCGCTTCTCACACGAAAACGCCCGCGCGAACGAACGGATCGTCGAGGTCGTGCGCGAGGTTGCCGGCGAGCTGGCTGCGACGCCGGCGCAGGTTGCGCTGGCGTGGGTCGCCTCTCGCGGCGACGACGTCGTGCCGATCCCCGGAACCAAGCGCGTCCGCTACTTAGAGGAGAACGTCGCCGCGCTCGATCTGCATTTCAAGCCCGAGCAACTCGAACGCCTCGACGGCCTCGCATCGCGGACGGCCGGAGCGCGCTACCGTCCCGAGATGTTGGAGCTAGTCGAAGAGTAGCAGCCGCTCTAGGGAGCGTTTGCGGCGACGGCGCCGGTCGCCGCGCAGCTCGTGCGCGGCTTTCCGAAAATTACCGCAAGACCGCAAGCCGAAGTGAACATGCGCCGGTTGTCGTGCGGCACGCCGCGCACGAACGCATAGTCTTGATTCGTTCCGCCGGGATGCCGGCCGCCGATATAGGCGATGTAATATTTAGCCCGCGCGAAGCGGTACGGCCCCTGCGCTTCTCCGCCGCAGCTGCGATCGAGATCCTCTTCCTTGGGGTTGGTGTCGGCCATCCCCATCAGGTAGGTCACGTGGCGGTTCGACGTAGCGACGTTCGAGTTCACCGGCGGTGCCGGTAACGTAGCGAGGCGCGCCGCTTAGGCCGTAACGCCAGAGGTTGAAATCGGGACAACCGTGCTGCGGGACGGGCCGCCAATCGCTGAAATACAGATACGACGACGGATTGGAGACTACGAGATGTACCGGAACGCGAGCGCCCGTGTTTAACTCGGGTGCGTTGCCGACTACGGCGTAGCGCTGCACGATCTGACCGCCGGCCGAGTGGCCGATGAGCGCGATCTCGCGCAGCTTAGGGAAACGGCGGATGTCGGAGAGCCGCGCCAGCATCGCATCGAAGACGTCGTAGGTGCTGATCGGCGCCGGTGCGACGGCGTCCGCGCCGCCCGGCCACTTGCCGCTCCAGTAGAGCGTCTTCGGCGAGACGGTCTTCCCCTTCAGCTCGCTGCGCTCCACGAACTGCGGCGCGATGACGAGCGTTTGCGTGAGGTCGTGCGCCGCGTTGGCCGCAATCACGCCGGTGTCGAAGTAGTAGTCGGCGTCGCGTAGTACGCCGTGCACGATGATGACGGCGCGCGTCACCGTCGCATCGCCTTCGAGCGAGGACGTAGCGAAGTATCGCGCGTAGCCGCTGCCCAGCGGCGTGGTGACGAGAAACTGCCGGTCGGCTAATCGTCCGGCGTTGTCGGGCTGAGGCGTGGTCGTAACCGGAACGGTCACGCCGAGCAGCGCGAGAGCGAGGAACGCAAAGGCGCATCGAGCAAGCATCGAGGCGGGCTTCGCGCAAGGTTAGGCGGAGCCTTCGGTGGTAACTCGCCATCGAAGGAACACGTTTTGTGAGACTCGTTATGCGCGCGCTCGCCCTTGCCGGCGTCGCCGGCTTGTTTGCGGCGACGCAAAGCTCGCAGACGCTGCTGCCGACGGGCTGGCGTCTTTCTCCGCCGCAAGGCGCGATCGTTACCGTCGGCACGATGCCGCAAGGCGTTGCGCT
This sequence comes from Vulcanimicrobiota bacterium, assembly GCA_963735845.1. GTDB lineage: Bacteria > Vulcanimicrobiota > Vulcanimicrobiia > Vulcanimicrobiales > Vulcanimicrobiaceae > Cybelea. The sequence goes on from CAVTMN010000017.1 coordinate 99,785, forward strand.
CTCGCCCGACGCGCGGCGGATTGCCGTGGTCGAAGCGGGTGCCGGGCCGCCGGGGTTGCGAGTTCTCAACGTTCCGGCGCTCGACGGCGCGCGCGATATTAAGCTCAAGGGCGCTTTCGGGCGGCCGATTTGGCTCGACGACACGACCGTAGCCGTCGCCGGCGCCAACGACGACGCGCTCGAGATCGTCGACGTCAACTCCGGGAACGTTCGCCGCATCGCCATCGGTCACGGCTCGTGGCCGACGGCAATTGCCCTGGCACCCGGCGGGCGCGTTGCAGCGGTTGCCGGAGACGGCGATTCCAAGGTTGCGCTGGTCGATTTGAGCGCGGCCACGGTGACGAAGCGCTTTCCCTCCGGTGCGCACCCGTCGGCCGTAGCCTTTTCCGCCGACGGTGCGGCGCTCTACGTCCTATCGCGCGCCGAATCGAGCCTCCGCATCGTTCAGATTGCCGACGGCTACGGTGCGCGTCGCGGCCGTTGGCCGGCATCCGGCCGCGATGGCGCTGGATCCGGGCGGCCGTTATCTTTTCGTGGCCGCGAGCGACGACGACGAACTCGAAGCGGTCGACACGCAGACCGAGCAAATCGTCGCGCGACGGCGCTTTTCGTTACCCTTGCGGGGCGAATGGGGGACGTTGCCCGACGCCGTCACCGTTGCCGGTAAAGAGGTCTACGTGACGCTCGCCGGCGCCAACGGGGTCGCACGTCTGCAATTCACGCCGCCGCAACTTTCGGCGCCGGCGACGGCGCGCACGGGATGGTATCCGACCGACGTCGCCGTGACCCGCGACGGCACGCTTTTCGTCACCGACGGAATGGGCGAAGGCACGCGGCCCAACCCGCAATACAATCCTTATTTGCATCGCAATCAAGGTTACGTCGCCACGCAGCGATACGGGACGGTGCGCGCCATTGCAGCCTCGAGCCTCGACGGCGCCGGCGGCGGCATGGCGCCGCTGGCGGAAAATGCTGCACCACAGTGGACCGCGCCGGCCCAACAAACCGTCGTTCGCGCCGGCGGTCCGATTCGCCACGTGATCTACATCATCAAAGAGAATCGCTCGTACGACCAGGTCTTGGGCGACGTGCGCGGCGCCGACGGCGACCCGCAGCTGGTCTGGTTCGGAGAGAAGATAACGCCGAACCAGCACGCCATCGCGCGCCGCTTCGGAATCTTCGACAACGCGTACGTGGACGGGGCGGTGAGCGCCGACGGCCATAACTGGAGCGACGCGGCCATCGCCAACGACTACACCGAACGTTTCTGGCCGGCGACGTACGGCGACCGGCGCGACGCCTACGATTACGACTTCGGCGTGGGACCGAACGTGCCGCGCGGCGGCTATCTGTGGGATGCAGCGGCGAACGCGCACATCACTTACCGCAACTACGGCGAGGGCGTCGTCGAGCTCTCGTCGAGCCTGCCGGCCATCACCACGCATCGCCATCTGGTCGGCCACTACGATCCGCGCTACGTGGGATGGAACTTGCGCTATTCCGATCTCGACCGGCTGGCGGAGTGGCACCGCGAGTTTCGCGAGTACCAAAGAGACGGCAATCTGCCCGCGCTGGAAGTGCTATGGCTGCCCAACGACCACACCGCCGGAACGGCACTGGGGCGTCCGACGCCGCAAGCTTACGTCGCGCAGAACGATCTCGCCGTCGGACGGCTGGTTGATGCGGTTTCGCATTCGCGCTATTGGGAATCGACGGCGATTTTCATCGTCGAAGACGACGCGCAAGCCGGTCCCGATCACGTCAGCGATCAGCGCAGCACGTTTTATTTAGCGAGTCCCTACGCGCGCGGCGGCCTGCGCCACGAGCACTACTCCACTACGGGAGTGCTAGCCACAATCGAGCGGATCTTGGGCCTCGCGCCGCTCTCGTACCACGATGGAACGTCCGCGCCCCTCTACGAAGCGTTCACCACCACACCCGACCTGCGCGCGTACGACGCCGTCGTGCCCAAGGTCGATCCCCATGCCGTCAACCGCGCGACGGCTTACGGAGCAGCGGCGAGTGCGCGTCTCGACTTCAGCCGCCCGGACGCCGCCGATCCTAGCGTGATGCAAGACGTATTGGCTCACGGGGTATAAGGCTGCACAAGCGTGCAGAGAGCAACAAGCGAGCGTTCGAGCGGTAAGGCCCCACCAGGAACCTGGAGCTGGTTGAAACTTTGGACCGGCTATATAGTTACGGTTCTGCCGTACGTCTCGGCGCTCTTGGTGCTGATTCCGACGCTCTCGCTCCCGGTAAAGGTTGCGATTCTCTGCGCCTTTGGCGCGTTCGTTGTTACCGTGCGCGTCCTTCACGAGAAGGCCGGAGTAGAAGTGACGAGCACGCCGGAAAAGCAGAAGCGTCCGAGCGACTCCAGCTAAACCTTTTCTTAGTGCAGCGACATCGCAACGCTAAGGTGATTGCCGCAGTTGCGAACGTGCTCGATGCGTACACCCGATGCCAGCTCGCCGACGATGAACAGCCCGCGGCCGCGTTCGCTCAGCACGTCTTCCGGCAGGTGACGTTCCGTTTCCGGCAGCGGCTGTCCCGAATCGATGACGTGCAGCACGACGGCGTCGTCGTTGCGGTCGACCGAGATCTCAACCGGCCCGGGCGCGTGGCGAACGACGTTACCCAACAGCTCGCCGAAGATGAGTTCGGCGCGGTTCACGAAGTCGCCGTCGACGTTTAATCCACGCAGAAACTCGACGAAGTGCGAGCGCGCGTCGACTGCTGCGCGCGCATCGTCGAAGTACAGGGTCCACGCCGGCGGGCGCCCGACCGAGACCGCTAGGATCGCGACGTCGTCGTGCACCGCAGGCGGTAGGCAGGAGCGCGCTACCAGCCGCGCCGGCGTCGCCGACGCGGCGAAGAGCTCGCTGCGCAAGACGTCGCGCAACGTGCTTTCGCCCATCGCCAAGTCGCGGCGCGCCTCGATCAACCCATCGGTAAAGAGCAACAGCACGTCGCCGTCTTGCAGCTCCAGCGTGCCGCTAGGCTCCGGCGCGGAAAGCTGCCGCAAGCCTAAGGGTAGTCCCGACGCCTCGAGCTCGATAAGCTGTCCGTCGCGCCGCAGAATCGGCATCGGGTGGCCGGCCGTCGCGAAGCGCATCGTGCGGCGATCGGGGCTGATCACCGCGACGAACGCCGTAACGATCGCCTCGGGATAGCGTTTGCCCAGAAACCATCCGGCGGCGTCGAGGATTTTGGTTGGATCGGTCTCGTGCAGCGGCGCCATGCCCATTGCGTGCCGAACTTTGCTCATGATTGCGGCGGCTTGAATCCCGCGACCGGTGACGTCACCGACGCTCACCACCACCGAGCCGTCGTCGAGCTCGATGGCGTCATACCAATCGCCGCCGACTTCCGCTTCGTCGCCGGCGGGAGCGTAGACCGCGTCGAAGCGCAGCCCTTGCGGCTGCGGTATGAGTGACGGCAGTGACGCCTGCTGCAGCGTCGTCGCGATGCGCCGCTCGCGCTCGAGCGTTTCCGCGTGCTCGATGGCAACCGCAGCGCGCGCGGCGATCTCTTCCAGCAACGGAATGTCGCGGGGATCGAACTCTTCGGCTGGAATAGTGCGCGACCAGCGCTCCGTAGGTCGACGATCCGGCCTGCCACGGTACGATGACGCTCGCCTTAGAATCGAGCGCATCGACCTCGGCGGCGAGGTACGGCCAGACTCGCTCCTTCATGTGGGCGGCGTCGCGGTCGGACAGCACGATCGTCCGGTGCGCCTTAAGCTGATTGGCCAACTCGAGCTCGGCGTTGAGGCGAAGCGTGCGGCGGCCACGCAGTCCGGCGATCGCGGCGTTAACGGCAGGATCGCGATGCGCGATGATCTCGGTCCGCACCGTATCGCCGCGAAGGCGCAATACGGCGCATGCGTCGGCGATTTCGGTGGCGACGATCTCGGCGACGCGTTCCATCGTTTGCCACGGATCGGCCGACTCAAAAAGCATCGCGTTGACGCGACCGCTCAAGCGCAGCTGTTCCGCCGCGCGCTTCTGATTTTCGAAGACGTTGGCGTTCTGAATCGCCATTGCGGCTCGACCGGCTACGGCTTTGGCGACGGTGAGATCGGAGCGGTCGTACTTGCGACCCGATTCGGACGAGACCATCGTCATCGCGCCGTAAATCATGCCGTCGGGCGCGGCGAGCGGCACCACCATCAGGGAGTGGATTCGCAAGGTGCGCAGCACGCGACGGCTCTCTTCGTCGGGCGCCGCCGCATCGACGAGCTCGGGCGGGACGCGCTCCAGCAGCAGCGATTCGTCGCGCTCCACGGCGCGCGCCAGCGCCTCTCCCAGGCATACCGGGTAGCGATCGCGATAGGCCTCGACGTTATGCCGGAGCTCTTCGTTACGATGCGCGATGACCGGCGTCGTCACCGCTCCGTCGCGCGCGAGCGTGACGAAGCACCAGTCGGCGAAGTAGCCGATCGCCATTCGAGCGAGCGAATCGCAGATCGTATCGACGTCGAGCGTCGTCGAGAGCGCGTTGCCGACCTCGACCATGAACTTCATGCTGTCGCGGGCCCGCTCTTGTTCGTCGATGTCGGTGGCCGTTCCAATCCAGCGAACCATGCCGCCCTTATCGTCGAGGATCGGTACCGCACGTGAGAGGAACCAGCGATAGCTGCCGTCGACGGCGCGAAGTCGGTACTCCTGTTCGTACGGCTCTTTTGATTCGAGCACGGCCCGCCATCGGCGCCACGTCTCGGCGACGTCGTCGGGGTGGAGCACCCCTACCTCGTCTCCCCGCCTCGCGAGCTCGTCGAGGTCTACGCCGGTATAGTCGATCCAGCGGCGATTGAAGTATTCGATGGCGCCATCGGGCCGTGCCGTCCAGACGAGCTGCGGCATGGCATCGGCAATCGCGCGAAACTCCTCGCCGAGATGCATGCGTCCTGGTTTCTTCAATGGTGCCGTGCATCCGCCAGGGCGAGGGCTCGAGGAGGGCGCTAGGTGCCGGCGTCGGCACCCGCGTGGAGGACGAACTTCACGATCAGGCGGTTGAGGGTTGCGCCCGCGGCGGGGCTGCCGAAGTTCACGTAGAGCTCGTTGCCGCTCGGGAAGCGCTGGTGGAATGCCACCGCGAGATTGTTGCCGATCTGCGTCGCGAAGCCGCCGTAACCGTTGATGTCGCGCAGCTCGAAGGTCAGGGCGCTCTCGCTGCTGATGTTATAGCCGAGCGAGATGCGGCGCAGCCACTGCGAATCGAGCACGCCGTCGGAGAACGCGCGCTCGTAGGTTCCATCGTACTCGAGTCCCAAGCTCAAGCGTCGCGTCAGCTGGCGGCTGGTCGATAGCGTGAACAGGTGCACGTAGTTATCGCCGAACGGTCCCCACGAGTAGCTGGCGTCGAAGGGCGAGGGCGTGCCGTCACGATAGCCGATCGGAATCTGATAGAGGTTGAACGGCTGCGTGAATCCGTCGAGATAACACGGGTAGCCGGTGAACGACGAAACGAAGAGAATCGGTCCGGCGCAGCCCGGACCCTCGGGAATCGAGTAGCTGCGCAGTTGCCCGACCGCTTCGCCGATGCCGTTGATCGAGATCTGATTCTCGAACGTCGCATTGAAGAAGATCTGCGTATCGGCTTGGTGCACCGCGCCCGAGTCGTCGAGATAGCGGTCGACCCCGACGAACGCCCCGTAGTTCTTGATCGCCGGCGACGCGCCGTTGAAGTTGAAGTAGAACTGTGGGCCGCGAATATCGGAGTTTGCGGTGTAACCGTCGATCGGGTCGTAGTTCGGCGAGACGTCGAGGTAGCCGAGGTTAAACTCTAGATTGTCCTTGTGCCGGTCGACGAAGAACTGCGAGAAGTCGGCGTGTCCCTGCGGCACCCACGAGCCGCTCTCGAAGGAGTAGTCGGCGAAGTAGATCATGCCGTTCTTTGAATCCCGGGCCTCGACTCCGTTTTCGATCGTCGTATCCGATCCGGAGATGCTGTGGTTGGCGATGACTCCGTCGCTCCAGTAGATGAACGAGCCGCCGGGCACGGTGTGCTGGAATCCGTAGGCTTGATCGCTGAACGTGTTGTTCGACGTCTCGTCGTATCCGTGGAAGGTCAGCGCGCCGAAACTCTGATCGCCGAAGGTTCCTTCCACCTTCGCTCCGCTGTCGAACGGCCCAACCGAAGGCGAGTAAAAGACTAGGTTGTTTGCCGTAGTGTAGCTGCCGGTGGGCGTACGCGGCGGCGTGCTGGCATTGATGAAGTTGGCACCCTGCGCAAAAAAGGGCCGGTACTCGATGAGTTGGCGTTGGAACTCTTGCGGCACGATCGTCTGTTGGTCGATCTCGACGTTCGAGAAATCGGGATTGAGCGTGCCGACGAACCGGACCGTCGGGGTGATCGGATAGCTCACGTCCCCACCGTACCAACGGACTTTCATCGGTAAGAACGTTCCGTTGGCTTGTTGGAAGAGGTTGCGATCCTCGCCGATGCTGGCCAAACCATAGATATCGGCGCGCGGCTTCGGTTTGGCCGCTGCCGACGCCGCCAAGACGAGTTGACCCCCGGCCCAGAAGCGCGTGTCGGCGAAGGTCGGCCACGTTCCCGAAGCCGAGTCCTGCATGATCGTGTCCCAGACCCAAGAGAGATGCTCGCCGCGCGCGGCGATGCCGCGGACGAATTGGAAGCGCCACAGCTGAGGCCCTCCGCGCGGCACGCGCAAAACGTCGAGCGGGATGATCATCACCGCGCTCCAGGAGCTCCCGTCGGTCCGGCCCGAGGCGGTCCAGCGCGGCCTAAAGCGCACGTTCTCGTTGGCCTGCTGGTAACGCACCCCGCGCGGCGTGGCTTCGAAGTAGTACGCTTGACTGCCGGTGCCGCTCGTGTCGACGCCGATCCCGACAAAGTCGTCGAGGCCGAAGCCTACGTCGTTAGTCGTCTGGGACGCGGTGATCGGCGCACCCGCCTGCTCCGCCTTGAACCCAACGTATAGATTACGGTCGTCGTAAAGAACGTAGGCGGTGGTCGCATACGTTGCGGGCGAGCGCGTCGTCACGTTGATCCACGGGCCGTTCCCAGCCGGCACGCGGCCCGCCGCCCACGCCGGGTCGGCCAGCGCGGGGTCGAGGGGAAGCGGGTGGGGTGCTCGAGCCGCCGTGAACGTGAAGCTCTGCGAGACCGAGGCCATCGCCGGAGCGCCTGCCAGGATCCACGCGCACACGACGATGCAGACGATTAGGAAGTACCGCACGCAATTCGAGTCTACATCGCACCGCGGCGCGTGTTTCTCAGGGCATGTGAATTTGATGCTTCGTTGATGCCGGCGGGCCCCAGGAGTTGTGCCGCGGGCGCATAAATCCGCCGCCCATGGAAATTATTGCAGAAAAAACGTTCGCAGCGCAGGTGCACGACGCGATCGACGAGCGTCACCTGTTGACCCATCCGTTCTACGTGGCCTGGACCGAAGGAAAGCTCTCGATCGAGCAGCTCAAGCAGTATGCGGGGCAATACCTGCACCACGTGCTGGCCGAGCCGACCTACCTGAGCGCCGTCCATTCCAACACGCCGCACTTTGCGAGCGACGGACGGAGCGACCTCGGCCCGCGCCAGACGATTCTGCAGAACCTGGTGGACGAGGAGATGGGACCGCAAAACCATCCTGCGCTCTGGAAGCGCTTTGCGGCCGCCCTCGGCCTCTCGGAAGAGGACCTCGCGGCAGCGGCGCCCCTGCCGGCGACCCGGCAGCTGATCGAAACCTTCCGCGATCTCTGCCGCAATCGCCCCTACTACGCCGGACTGGCCGCGCTTCACGCATTCGAGTCGCAAGTTCCGGCGATCGCCGCGGTCAAGGTCGCCGGCCTGCAGCGCTTCTACGGTATGAACGATCCTGCCGCCTACGAGTTTTTCACCGTTCACGAAGAGGCCGACGTGATTCACTCGGGCGCCGAATGGGGCTTGATCGAACGTGCTGCCGACACGCCCGAGAAAAAGGCCGAAGTTCTGGCCGCCACTCGTGAGGCGTGCGACGCGCTGTGGAGCTTCCTAGACGGCTGCTACGCGCGCTAAGCGCGTCGTCGTCAACGACCGGATGCAGCGCGGGTACGTCTATTTCAGGACGGAGCTCCCCGGCCGAAACTTCGCCCGCGATTTCAAACCCGAGTTGACGCCGGCGCAGATGCTTGCGCTCGGCGTCTTCGGAGGGAAGTATATGACCGACTGCCGGCGCGAATTTCCGGCGACGTGGTTTGCAAGGGCGAAGCTCTGTCCGCAGCGGCACGATGCGGCGCGGAACTATTTCGGCGTCAACGCGTCGCAGCCGTTGCATCTTTGGCGCAGCAAAGGTTGGATTCACCCGCAAGATCCGCGCGGGTGGTTCCAGTGGTACTGCCGCTATTACATGGGCCGCCGCACCGACGACGACGCACGTCAAATCAAACGCTGGCGCGCGATCGCGCGGCACGCCGCCGCGATTCGCAAGAACTGCGCGAAGGGCGATCTGCTTTGCCGCCCTCGGCAGCGCCAGGCCTTGCTCCACTGGGCCTACGACAGCCGCAAAATCTAAGGGGAGACGAATACAATCGTGCGTGCTCTACACTTGTTGCTCTGCTGCTCGGTCGCCGCGGCGGCATTGGCGGGCTGCGCAAAAAGCTCGAACGGTTCGTCATCGGCTTCGGCGTCGAGTGCCGCGGCGCACGTGCCGTCGGGCGCGAGCGTCTACGCCGCCGACTGCGCGAGCTGTCATCAGATCAATGGGGAAGGCTCTCCGGGCGCGTTTCCGCCGCTGGCCGGCAATCCGGTGGTCACGGGCGATCCGGCCAAAGTAATTCACATCGTCAAGTACGGCCTCTCGGGGCCGCTGCAGGTCGCCGGCAAGCAGTATGCCGGAATGATGCCGGCGTGGAGCTCGCAGATCTCCGACGCCGAGATCGCCGCGGCGATCACTTATATTAGAAGCTCGTGGGGCAATTCGGCGACTCCGGTAACGGCCGATCAAGTGAGCGCGGTCGCGAAATAACCCGCGTCCTCACCGTCGGGCACGGAACGCTCGACGCGGCCGGATTCGCGGCACTCGTTCGCGCCGCCCATATCGAACGTCTTGCCGACGTGCGCAGCGTTCCTCGCAGCCGCGCGCACCCGCATTTTTGGAAAGAACGCATGGCCACGTGGATTCCGGATTTAGCCGGCGCGAGCTACGATTGGCGCCCGGCGCTCGGCGGATTTCGCAAACCTCGACCCGAGAGTCTCAACGTCGCGTTACGCCACCCTTCCTTTCGCGGTTACGCCGACTACATGGAGACCGAAGATTTTGTTAACGCGTTAACGGAGCTCGTACGCGATGCCGGCGTGCAAGAACTCGCGATCATGTGTTCGGAAACGCTCTGGTGGCGCTGCCACCGCCGCTTAATCGCCGACGCACTAGTGCTGCTGCACGGCGCTGAGGTGCGCCACCTGATGCACGATGGCTCGCTTCAAAGAGCACCGCCTGACGCCGGGGTGCGGCGTGTCTCGAAAGCGACCTTGCGGTACGACGGTGAGTCGTGGTAGGCTAAGCCATGCGTACCGCTTTTGCAGTAGCGCTTCTTTTGCTTGAAGCGTGCACCACAGTCACCAAATAACTCTGCGCTTCCGGTGGGACTCTCGGCCGCGCGCGACGAGACGGTGACGATTTCGGACTTCAAACGTGTCGTCGCATGGGGCTCGAAAGGAAAGAGCGCCATCGCTCAATGCCCGCAACATTATAAAGTCATCGCCGGCGGCTCGAGCAGCAGTGACGGAAGTTTTGTCGGAACCGGATACGCCGACACCAACGTCAACGGTTGGGTGGTCAAACCGAATTCCAACGCAAGTGCCGAAGCCTTTGCCTCCTGCGTGCTGCGCGGGCGCGTCGGCACCGGTTTCCATTGGCGTTCGAGCGCGCCGGTCAGCGGCATCGCCGGAGCTCAGTGCCACGGCGGCTACATATTGATCACCGGCTACGGGCGCGGTACGACCAGCGCGTCCTGGTTCGATCCGCGTACCAACACGTATTGGGTAACCGGCGGAGGTACGGCGTACGCGTCGTGCGCGCGAAGCCGGCTCGGCATCGTCATAAGGCACGCCTGGAACAAAAGCCAGAAGCCGAAAACCGTTTACGCCGGATGCGGCGACGGCTATACGGTAATCGGGGGTGCGATGGGTGACAATGCATGGCCGGGACCGCCGGTACAGCAGCATCCCGGGGTCGACTCGGGCCCCGGCCAGCACGGTTACAAGGGCTGGTGGACGTTCAGCAACGCGCTCAACGAGCTGACATGGGCGGCCTGCGTTCAAACGTGAGCGCAGGTGCGTTTGCCGCGTAGCGCGCGATCATCCATCCGATCGTTCCGCCGATGCAGATGATGGCGAGAAACGGGCCTCCGTAGATCGTCGCCGAGCCGATCGCCGCGCCGACATAGGCAGGCAACACCAGTCGCGTGCGCCACGGCTCGCGCAGGCTCGTCATCGCGTAGCAGAGCGCCGGGAGCGCCATCGCGGCCGAGTAGTTCCAGGCGTGAACGGCGGTCGTCAGCCCGACGAAAATAGCCATGCTCGCCGCTTCGAGCGCGGGCGCGCGCGCCAACAGCGGAAGGGCGAGTAGAAAAAGCAAACCGGCGACGCCGAACGCAATCGTTTGCGATGCACCGAACGAAAGCAGAATCGTCGGAACGGTGAAGACGAAGATGCCGTGGTGCACGCCGGCCGAGTGCGTTGCGTACCACGTGCCGATGGTTGCGGCGTATTGCGTCGGCCAGCCCCAGTCTCCACCCGATGCAACCGCGCTGGCGGCGTACCAAGCCGCGCCGCAGCATGCGGTGACGGCCAGCGCGCGCCATTCGCGCCGCACCGCGAGGAGAACGACCAAGGCGAACGCGTCGGTCGGCTTATAAAGCAGTAAACCTACGGCGAGTCCGGCCAGAAGCTCGCGTCGCCGCACCAGTGCGAGCGTTGCGGCTAACGCAAGCACGAGCGAGAGCCCGGTATTCTGTCCGTCTTCGATCGTGGCCAGGGTCGGGCCCCATGCGAAGACGGCGGCAACGGCAAACCAGGGCTTAAAGGCGTACAGTCGTGCGATCAATAACGCGGCAGCTGCGAACAGCGCGACCATTGCCAGTACCTCTAAGTACATCGCCTGCACCGGCGGGAGATGCGCGAACGGTGCGTAGGCCCATGCGAAGGCCGGCGGATAGACGAAGGGCTGCACTGCAACGTTATGGGCGTTCTGCCACTGCGCGTGGCGGCTCGGATCGGTTAGCGCCGGCGTTCCGGCGGTGGCTCCGGCCGACCAATAGTTGGCGAAGTCGTTCTTGGTTGCCATCTCGGCAAAGCGCGCGGGCACGATGATATACGGCAGCGATGAAAAGATCGCTGCGACGAGGGCGTAGAGCCAGATCCGGTCGCGCGATAGCCGCAGCGGCAAGTCGGAAGAGGTCACGTCGCCCGTTAGTATACCATGCCGCGAATTCCCGGTGCTATAGTAGTCCGGTGAGTCAATCCTGGCGCGAGCGGCTTACCATCGGCGGGGTCTTGCTCGTGCTGGCATGGATCGTCGTCGGCGCCATAGACGTTCGCGGCAACGGCATCGACTGGAAGATCTTTTACGACGCCGGCGCGACCGCCGGCAGCCGCGAGCTGCTCTCGCGCGTGCACTTCGTCTATTTGCCGGGAGCAGCATGGTTTTTGGTGCCGTTCGCCCATCTCTCGCAGGCGGCCGGGTACTTCGTATTCGTCGCCGTGCTCGTCATATTGACCGCCCTCGCGGCCACCTTGGCGGCGCGATCTTACGGGATATCGTTCGGAGTGGCGTTGCTGATGGCGCTGGCCTGGGCGCCATTCACCATTGCCGTCTGTCAGGGTCAGAACTCTCCGATCGCGCTGGCGCTGGTAATGCTGGCCGTTTACGCCATCGCGCGCGACGACGAGCGGCTCGCCGGCATTGCCGCCGGTCTTCTTTTATATAAGCCGTCCGATGCGGTCGCGCTAGTCTTTCTCTTACTCTTGCTGCGCGCGTGGCGCGCGCTGGCGATCGTGGCCGCGTCGGCAGCCGCGTGGTATCTGCTTAGCGTCGCGGCGACGGCCGATTGGTTGTGGCCGGCTCCGTATCTGCAGACGCTTAGCGCGCTCTATCGCAGCGACGTGGTGCTCAACGCCGACCTGGCCATCAGCATACCGACGCTTCTGACGCGGATCGGAACGCCGGGACTGGTGGCGTGGGGTGCGGGCTTCGCGCTGCTCTTGGGTTGCGCGCCGTTCTTACTGCGCGTGTCGCGCCTGGAAGCGGCCAGCATGGTTCCGCTGATCGGCGTCGCCGCGAGCCCGCACGCGTGGGGTTACGAAGCGATTCTGGCGTTGCCGGCGATGTGGTTCGCGGTCAGCCGCGCAGGTGCGATCGGCGTTGCCGCGATCGTCGCGGCGTACGCGATCGCGCCGTTTTACGTTTTCGGACGTCAACTCCACTTCAACGTTCTGGCCATTCCGGTGCTGGGCGGCGTCGCCGCGTGGATCTGGCTGCACGCGCGGCAGCGCGCGCCGGCGCGTCAGACCGCTCAGTGATGGTCCTTGCGGGGCGCGCTCTCGCGGGCGAGCATCTCGTCGACGAGTTCGACGATGCCGTTGGCCGCGGCGTCGAGCAGCGCGCGTCCTTTTTCGGCGGTTGCCTTGGTCGGATCGCCCATCACGCCGGTCTCGCTGAGCTGGCTCCAATATTCCATCATCGCTAGCGGTCCGTCGCCGCCGACCAGATCGGTCCAGTAGTTTTTGCTGGGGCGGTGTCCGATTTCGTGCACGGCCAGTTTCATGTCGACGAGATCCGGGCGCAACGCCAAATACAGCGACGTCTCGAACTCGCAGGCGTGGTTCATGCCGCCGATCGCTTCCGATTCGCGAAATCCCTCGGCAACCTCGCGGACGCCGGGCGCCGACCAGTAGTTCACGGCGGCGGCCAGTGCACCGGTGTGCACGACGGTGAGCCGGGCGATGATATCGGCGAACGGGCTGTTACTGCCGTGTCCGTTGACGATGAGGATTCGATTGAAGCCGTGGTGGGCGAGACTCTTGCAGACGTCGAGGCCGTAGTCGATCAGCGTGTGCGGGCCGATCGTTAGCGCGCCGGGGAAATCCATGTGATGCGGGCTGTAGCCGTGATTGATCGGCGGCACGACCACGGCAGCGCTCCGGCGCGCGCGATGCCGCGAGCTCGCAGACGCTCGCACAAAGCAGCAAATCGGTATCGATGGGCAGATGGCGTCCGTGATCTTCCAACGTGGCGATCGGCACGATCGCCACGCAGGGGCTCGCCGCAGCGGCCTTGACCTCGGGCCACGTCATCTCGCCGTAGCGGTACTTTCGGCTCATCGTCAAAGCTTCTCGGCCGCGACGCAAGTAACATGGTCGCGCGCTCGGAATACTCCTTCATGACGCATCGAGCACTGGGGCTGCTCGCGGCCCTGCTGGTTACGGCCGGTTGTTCGGCAACCTCGGCCGGCGGAACGATTCCTTCGCACGCTGCGGCGGTTTCGCACCACGCGCGCAAGGCGCTGAGCGGTTTGCGGGTTTCGGGCAATCGTCTCGTCGATGGCAATAGCGCCGTCGTGCACTTGCACGGCATCAACCGGTCCGGCACGGAGTACGCTTGCGTGCAAGGTTGGGGGATCTTCGACGGGCCCAGCGACGCCGGTTCGGTTCAAGCCATGACTTCCTGGAACGTCAACGTCGTGCGCGTGCCGCTCAACGAAGATTGCTGGCTCAACATCAACGGAATCGATCAGCAGTACGCCGGCCAGAACTACATCAATGCGATCGAGAACTACGTCAACTTGCTGCACCAGTACGGGATGTACGCGGAGATCTCGCTGATGTGGGGCGCGCCGGGAACCTATCAGGCGACCTATCAGCCCGCCGCCCCGGATCGAGACCATTCGCCCGACATGTGGTCGAGCATGGCTGCTGCCTTCAAGGACGATCCGAACGTAATCTTGGCTCCGTGGGGCGAAACGACCGTTGGCTGGAAGTGCTTCATGCAGAAAGGCTGCGACGACGAGGCGACCTACGGCCCCTACAATCAGTTCTATCAAACGGCCGCGATGCGCGAGGCGGTCAAACGCATGCGAGCGGCGGGTTATAAGGGAGTAATCTCTCTTCCATGCATCGACTATGCCAACGCCTGCGGCAAGATCGACGGCGTCAAATACAACGGTTCGACGTGGCTCGAGTCGCGGCCGAACGACCCCTTGCATCAGCTGATTGCCGAAGCTCACGTTTACGGCAAGAATCTCTGCGAGACCGTCGCATGCTTTAACTCGAGCATGCGTCCGATCACCAAGAAGGCGCCGCTGATCTTCGGCGAGACGGGCGAGACGTACGACGGATCCGATTGTGAACCGAACTACATCCCAACCTTCATGAACTGGGCCGACGCGCACGGCGTCGGCTACGAAGCCTGGACGTGGGACACGTGGGGTGGCTGCGGCGTCCTGATATCGAACTACGACGGCACGCCGGCCAACGATTGGGCGACCTGGGTGCAGCAGCACTATTTGAAGCTTTAAGTGGCACTTCGGCTTCCGCGGAATGAACGCCACGACGAAGCGCGTTTTGCGCTTCGTCGTCGTCGTGGGCGTCGTCAATTTATTTGCCGACCTTACGTACGAAGGCGGGCGCGGCATCGTCGGCGCGTATCTGGGCCATCTCGGCGCCAGCGGCGCGTTGATCGGCGCGGCGGCGGGCGGCGGCGAGCTGATCGGCTATGCCGTGCGATCGCTTTCGGGAGCGTTCGCGGATCGCACCGGCCGTTATTGGATAACGGTGTGGATCGGTTACGCCATCAACATGCTCTGCGTGCCGGCACTCGCGCTGGCGGGAAACTGGCCGCTCGCGGCCGGGCTGATGATCGGCGAACGTCTTGGCCGCGGCATACGCAAACCGGTCATGTCGGCGATGCTCGCCGAAGCCGGACGCGAGCTGGGCGGTGGCGGGCGCGTCTTCGGCTTCAATCAAATGCTCGACCAGTTGGGCGCCACCATCGGACCGCTGGTTGTAGCTTATGCGGTTCTTCACGGGGGTTATCGCAGCGGCTTCGGCGTCCTCATCGTCCCGGCGATTCTTACCTTGGCGACGCTGGGCATCGCCGCCATCGCCGGACGCAACGTCGTGCCGCCGCACGAGGACGAATCGGCGCCGCCCGTTCGCGATTGGGCCGCCTTTCGCCGCTACGCGATCGGCGGAGCGCTGGTCGCTGCGGGTTTCGTAGACTTTGCGCTGATAGCGTTTCGCTTTCAACGCGATCACGTCGCCGGCGTCGCGGCAATTTCGGTGTTGTTTGCCGTTGCGATGGGCGTCAGCGCCGTTGCCAGTCCGATTTTGGGGTGGCTTTTCGATCGTGCCGGCAAGCCCGTGATCGTCGTCGCGCTGGCGATAGCCTCGTTGGCAGCGCCGCTCGCATTTCTGGGAAGCGGTGCGTGGGCGACGGCGGGAGCGGCGCTCTGGGGCGTCGGAATTGCGGTAGAAGATGCGCTGCTGCTGGCATTGGTCGCCACGGTGATCGTGAAACGACGCAAAGCGGCAATCTTTGGTTTCTACGATTTAATATTCGGCGTGGCGTGGTTTGCCGGAAGCACGATTGCGGGAATTTTACTCGACCGGTCGACGGTTGCGCTGGCCATCTTTTCGACGTTGCTTCAGCTAGCGGCCATACCTTTCTTTATCTGACGGGGCGCGAAGCGGTCGCCGCAGTAGAGGTTGAACTCCAGCGTTTCGGAGTTCTCGGCGATCTCTTCGAGGAGTTCGCCTAAACGGGCGTCCCATTGCGCGCGCACCCAATCGTGATGCGAGCGAAACTGTGCCAGAATAAATATGCGAGTGCGGTTGACGCTACCGAAGACTTGAGTCTCGACGATTCCCGGAAGATCGGCGCCGGGTCCGCTCATAAAGCTGGCGATTTCGCCGTAGAGGCGCTCGAAGTGTTCGGGGGCGACTTCGACGAGGCGAACCATGTGGAGCGGTGCGTTCTCGTCTACGGCGTGCGCCTCGTCTACGGCGTGCGCCTCGTTGACGGGTTCGTGCAACTCGGCTTTTTCGCGCACGATCACTACCGGGCATGGCGACGAACGCAAGACCTCCTCCGCGACGCTTCCCATGAATAGTCTCTTGAAGCCGGAGCGGCCGTGCGTTCCCATTACGATCGTGTCGGCGTGGGTCGAGCTTGCGCGCGCGACGATTTCGGCGGCGGGGTCACCGAAGCCGACGCAGGCGGTGGCGGCGACCCGTGCTTTCGCCGCCGCCTCCAGCGCTGCGCCGACGAATGCGTCGGCCTCGGCCTTAGCCGCGGCGACATGCCGCTCGTCGAGCGGGCTCGGCAAATTACGGCCCAAAATAGCAATGGGATCGACGATCGCACAAACTTCCAATGCAGCCGACTCCGCCTTGGCTAGTCCGATTGCATATTGCAAGGCATGACTCGCGCAGGCCGAGCCGTCGAGCGGGACGAGAATTCTTGCGAGCATGGATCCAAGATACGCCGGCGCGGGGAAGAGGTGGTGAATGGAGCTTCGCAACTTCTTCCCTCAGACGCGGGGAACTCCAGCTCCGCGGATCCACCGCGAAGCCAGCCGCCCGAGGCGAAGCCGGTGTTTTTGCGCCTCGGGCGTCGGCTCCAAACGGCCGCTCGAACGGAAGAAGAACCACTTCCCGAGTTCAACCAGGCAGAGGTAGATCGCGATCATGGCGCACAGGATTGCCAAAAAGCCGGCGGGCAGAGGCACGAAACCAAAGAGCTTTGCCATCGGGGTGAACGGCAAGACTAGACCCGCAGCGACGACGCAGAGCGAGGTGCCCGCGAGCGCCGCACTTGGGCGGCTCCGGAAGAATGGAACGCGCCGCGTCCGAATGGCAAAAACGATCAGCGTCTGAGTGAGCAGCGACTCGACGAACCAGCCGGATTGGAAGAGCGCCGCATTCGCGTGGAAGACGAAGATCATCACGCCGAACGTCATGAAATCGAATACCGAGCTAATCGGCCCGAAGAGAAGCATGAAGCGGCGCACGAAACCGATGTCCCAGTGTGTCGGCTTGCGCAGCAGCTCTTCGTCGACGTTGTCGGTGGGAATAGTCATCTCGCTGACGTCGTAGAGCAGATTGTTGAGCAGAATCTGCGGTGCCGTCATCGGAAGAAAGGAGAGGAAGAGCGAAGCGCCGGCAGCGCTGAACATATTGCCGAAGTTCGACGAGGTCCCCATCAAGACGTACTTGATCGTATTGGCAAAGATGCGGCGTCCTTCGACGACACCGTCAGCCAAGATGCCCAAATCCTTGTCGAGCAAAACGATGTCGGCCGCATCTTTGGCGACGTCGGTTCCCGAATCGACCGAGATGCCGACGTCGGCATAGTGGAGCGCGACGGCATCGTTAACTCCGTCCCCTAGAAAGCCTACGTCCTTGCCGAGCCGCCGTTGCGCCATGATGATTCGCGACTTTTGATCCGGCGTGACGCGGGCGAAGATCGTAGTCGTCGGCAGCGCAGCTTCCAGCTCGGGGTCGCTTAGCGCGTCGATGGCAGCGCCGTCGAGAATGCCGTCAACCTCCAGCCCCAGGCTTTCGCATACTTTGGCGGCAACGCGTTGGTTGTCGCCGCTGACGATGCGCACTTCTATGCCCAGCCGCCGCAAGCGCGCCAAACTTTCGGCCGCATCGCTCTTGACCGGGTCGGCGAAGGCGAGGAAGCCTCGCAGCTGCAAATCGTGCTCGTCTTGCGCGCGCACGCCGGCGCCTTCAAAATTATCGCGTGTCGCGATGGCCAATACGCGTTCGCCGGCGGCGAAAAGCTCGTCGAGAACCGCCCGCGCTCGCTCGGGCGTTGCGACACATTGGGAAATAACGGATTCGGGTGCACCTTTGGTGACGAGCACTTTCTTCCCGGCCGAATCGCGCAGCAGCACCGACATGCGCTTGCGTTCGTAGTCGAACGGCGCCTCGGCGAGCCGCTCTAATCCCAAATCGTGCGCGGTCGAGCGCCGGCGCGGCCTCCCAGAGTGCGACGTCGAGCGCCGACCCGCCGGCGACGCCCTCCTTTCCGAGTATAACGTCGGTACAGGCCAAACCTAGACGCAAGACATCCTCCGACGGCCGCCCGTCGCCATCGATTGCCGCGCGGAACGCAATCGCACCCTGGGTGAGCGTCCCGGTCTTGTCGGTGAAGAGCACGTCGATATTGCCGAGATCTTCGATACTTACGAGGCGCTTCACGATGACCGAACGCTTCGCCAACCGATCTGCTCCCGTCGCGAGACTCAACGTCACGATCGCCGGCAGCAACTGCGGCGTGAGCCCGATAGCGATCGCCAAAGCAAATAGAAGCGACTCGAGCAGCGGATGGTGCAGTGCGGCATTGATGACGAAGATCGAGACGGTGAGCACCACCGTCACGCGCACGAGCAGTCCTGAAAAGCGGCGTAGACCGAGCTGAAAAGCCGTCTCGGGCGGATGCTCGGCGAGGCGTGCGGCAATCGCGCCGAAGAGCGTCAGGCGGCCCGTCGCTACGACGACGCCGGTCGCCGTGCCCGATCGAACCGTCGTCCCCATGAAGGCGCAGCTCAGCGCTTCGGTCAACGGCGTTCGCGGGTCGTCGGGTTCGGCGGATTTTTCCGCCGGCAGTGATTCGCCGGTTAAAACGGCCTGATCGCATTCCAGGTCGTTGACTTCGCAGAGACGCAGGTCGGCCGGAACGATGTCGCCGACGGTAATGCGTACGACGTCGCCGGGCACGAGGTCGATTACGTCGACGCTGGTCGCGTTGCCGTCGCGAAAGACCAGCGTCCGGTGGCGCACGCGTCTCGCGAGATCGGCCATCGCTAGTT
This sequence comes from Vulcanimicrobiota bacterium, assembly GCA_963735845.1. Taxonomy (GTDB): domain Bacteria; phylum Vulcanimicrobiota; class Vulcanimicrobiia; order Vulcanimicrobiales; family Vulcanimicrobiaceae; genus Cybelea. The sequence continues at coordinate 118,603 of CAVTMN010000017.1, forward strand.
CGGAGCGGTATTCGTTGAAGAAGCCGAGCCCGACGCTGAGCGCGATGATGCCGATGATAATGTAGGCATCGGCGTGCTGGCCCAGCGCCAGGGATGCCAGCGCCGTCACGATCAAGAGGATCAAAAGCGGATTGCGCAGCTGGCGCGCCAGGACTGCCGTCATGCGAACGCGGCGTTCGCCGAAGGAGTTTGGACCGACGGCCGCTTTGCGTTGCCCGGCTTCGAGCGTCGAGAGGCCGGACGCGCTGCTATTTAACGCGCCGAAAACGACCGAACAGGGCGCGGTCGCGGCCTCGCGGAGGGTCATTTACTCGGTCGTTCCGCTACCTGCGTCCTCAGCCTGCTCGGCGTCCAGATCCATCTCGATTTCGCGTTTCAAGCGTTCGCGAATCTCGACCTTGACGTCATCGGGGACGTTAGGATCTTCGAGTAGTGCCCGCTCCTCTTCGCGAGCGAGGTCTTCAAGCTGTCGGTCTTCCATTTACCATGTCGCATTCGTTTCTTCCGCGCAACTTGTATATATCTTTACGAAGAAGCGGCGATGAAGGGAGCTTCACAACGCCTTCGCATGGGTCCAATATCATGACGGCGCTCAAATGAATTCTCCGACATCCATTAGCGACGTTTCCGTCACCCTAGATCAGGGTGTTTCTACGGATGCCTTCCTTGCGTTACCCGGCGAACCGAAGGGGCTCGTGGTCTTCGCGCACGGCAGCGGCAGCGGGCGGAATAGCCCGCGAAATCGCTTTGTTGCCGACGCTCTCAATACGGCGGGATTGGCGACGCTGCTTCTCGATTTGCTTACGCCGCAGGAAGAGGCGCTGGACCGCCGGACTGGGGAGCTTCGGTTCGACATCGCCCTTTTGGCGCGCCGGCTGATCGGTGCGACCGAGTGGGTGCGCTCCCAGCCGGCCCTGAGCCAATATCGCCTTGCCTACTTTGGCGCGAGCACCGGCGCCGCCGCAGCGCTCGTAGCAGCAGCGATCGTTCCGGGCGAAATTTTCGCGGTGGTCTCGCGCGGCGGCCGCCCGGATCTCGCCGGGCAGTATCTGGCACGCGTGCACGCGCCGACGCTCTTGATCGTCGGTGGAAATGATAGCGAAGTGCTTGCGCTCAACCGCCGGGCATCCGCGCGGATGACCGCCGACCGTCAAATCGTCGTCGTGCCCGGAGCGACCCATCTCTTTGAAGAACCCGGCGCCCTGGAAGAAGTGGCACGGCTTTCCCGTTATTGGTTCGTGCGGCACCTGGGAAACTCGGAATCGTGAAGGGATTCCGAAGGATCCACTCATCGGTTCTTCTCAACGAAGCCGTAGAACTAACCCATGCGAAAGTTTTGCGTCGTAATCGTGGCGATGGCGGGGCTTTTTATCGCGGTGCCTCCACCCACCACGTCGGCCGCGCCGCGATCTACCGCTCCGCGCGCCACCCCGACCACCGTTCCGTCTCCACGACCGACGGAATCGAACTCGGGCGATAACTTAGACTGGCAGACCGTGTCGGGGCCTCCGTCCTTGTAGGGCGGTAAGAGCTTACGCGTTCCACTGCCAGTCGCGAACCTCGGGCATGTCGTCACCATGTGCGGCGATGTAGCGTTTGTGCTCGATCAGCTTGTCCCGAATCAGTTGTTTAACGTGTGCCGCACGTTCGGCTAATCCGGGAACTCGGTCGATGACGTCCCCCGCAAGACTAAATCGATCGATTTGGTTACGCACGGTCATGTCGAAAGGAGTGGTTGTCGTACCCTCTTCCTTGAAACCCCGGACGTGGAAGTTGTCGTGCCCGTGGCGGCGGTACGTCAGCCTGTGTATGAGCGTCGGATAACCATGGAAGGCAAAGATGACCGGTCGGTCGGATGTGAAGATTGAGTCGAATTCGTTGTCGCTTAGTCCGTGCGGGTGTTCGGTTGACGGTTGCAACACCATCAGGTCGACAACGTTGACGACGCGCAACTTTAAACCGGCGACATTTTTGTGCAGGAAGTCGACCGCAGCGAGCGTTTCCAGCGTCGGGACGTCGCCGCAGCACGCCAGCACGGCGTCGGGCTGCGCGTCGCGGTCGCTGCTCGCCCACTCCCAGATGCCGGCGCCCACCGTGCAGTGCTCGATTGCAGCATCCATGCTTAGCCATTGCCACTCGGGCTGCTTGCCCGCTACGATGACGTTGACGTAGTTTCGGCTGCGCAGGCAGTGGTCTGCGACGGAGAGCAGCGAGTTGGCATCGGGCGGCAAGTACACACGCACGACGTCCGCCTTTTTGTTGACCACGTGATCGATGAAGCCCGGGTCCTGGTGGCTAGAACCGTTGTGGTCCTGGCGCCAGACGTGAGAGGTCAGGAGATAGTTCAACGACGCTATAGGACGCCGCCATCCGATTTCGCGGATCGATTTCAGCCACTTCGCATGCTGATTGAACATCGAATCAACGATGTGGATGAAGGCTTCGTAACAGGAGAAGAAGCCGTGACGTCCCGTTAGCAGATAGCCCTCGAGCCACCCCTGGCAGAGATGCTCGCTAAGAACCTCCATGACGCGACCGTCTGGCGAAACGTGGTCGTCGGTCGGCAAGATCGTGGCGACCGATTCGCGATCGGTTACTTCGAAGAGCGCGTCGAGCCGGTTCGACGAGGTCTCGTCGGGGCCCATCACGCGAAAGCGCTCGGAGTTGGCCTTCATTACGTCACGGAGCAGCGCGCCCAGTACTCGGGTGCCTTCCGCACGGACCGCTCCAGGTCGCGGAACCTCGATCGCGTAGTCGCAGAAATCCGGCATCACGAGGTCGCGGAGCAAGTAGGCCGCCGTTGGTTTTTGGGTTCGCGCTCATGCGGCGCTCTCCGAAAGGTGCCATTGCGGCAACGCGCGGCGTTAACGTTCCATTTGCATCGAAGAGCTCGTCGGGACGGTAGCTTCGCATCCACTCTTCCAACATCTTGAGATGCGCGGGGTTCTCGCGCACTTCGAGCAGGGGCACCTGGTGAGCGCGAAACGTGCCCTCGACGCGCACGCCGTCGACCACTTTTGGTCCGGTCCAGCCTTTGGGCGTGCGAAGAATCAGCATCGGCCAGCGCGGACGGGTCGCATCGCCGTTTTCGCGAGCGTGCCGTTGAATCGCCAGGATACGTTCTACGATCTGGTCGAGAGTCTGCGCCATGCGCCGATGCATGTCGGGTGGATCCTCGCCTTCGAGCAGAATTGGGTCGTAGCCGTAGCCGCGAAATAAATCAACGAGCTCGTCCGGAGCGATGCGCGCGAGGATGGTTGGGCCGGCGATTTTGTAGCCGTTGAGGTGGAGGATCGGTAGGACCGCGCCGTCTCGCGCGGGGTTGAGGAACTTGTTCGAATGCCAGCTCGTCGCCAGCGCACCGGTCTCCGCTTCGCCGTCGCCGACCACGCAGCACGCTAAGAGATTTGGATAGTCAAAGACGGCGCCGAATGCGTGCGCTAACGAATATCCGAGTTCGCCGCCTTCGTGGATCGATCCGGGGGTTTCCGGTGATGCATGGCTTGGCACGCCGCCGGGAAACGAGAACTGCTTGAAGAGCCGGCGCAAGCCCTTCGTATCTCGAGAAACGTCGGGGTACAGCTCGGTGTACGTGCCTTCAAGGTAGGCATTTGCAACTACCCCCGGCCCGCCGTGGCCGGGACCGGCGATAAAGATCGCGTCGAGATCGTACTCTTTTAATGACGCGATTCATGTGCGCGTAGACGAAGTTCAGGCCGGGGTGGTACCCCAATGCCCCAGCAGTCGCGGCTTGATGTGCTCGGGCTGCAGCGGTTCACGCAGCAGCGGGTTATCCAACAAATATATCTGTCCGACGGACAGATAGTTGGCGGCTCGCCAGTAGGCATCAAGCAGGCGGAGCTCGCTTTCCGAAGCCCCCAAACCGTTCGTTTGCACGAAAATGTTATCTCACAAAAATCGACGTTGCGCTCTCTGGCTTTAGAAAGCGCTTCGCAGCATCCTTCTGCGACGTTCTTTAGAGCTGCGGCTGGAGGCGCAAGCGTACGCCCGCACGCGCGTCACCCTCGCAAATTTGGGAAACAGACAGGTATGAAAGCACTCCTATCATTCGTTACGACGGCCGCAGCGCTGGCAGCGCTGGGCTCGCTTGCGCACGCGCAGGAACCACCGGGGGCACCGGCGGCCCAGGCAGCGCCGCCATACGTGGATAGCGATTGCGGCGTGTGGCAAGACGACACGTGGGTGCCTAACGGGAAATGCACCTCGGCCGTGTATAAGCACGCGCGCGTCGAGGGTACGATCGTCTCGGTCAAGGGCCACCTCGTGACCCTGCAGCAGACGAGCGGTCAAGTCGTGGTCGACGACACGATCGCTTTGCGCGATCAGAATAGCGGCCGCGTCGCCGTAGGCCGGCGCGTCGTGGCGCACGGCTACTGGCAGGGCAACAACTTCTACGCGACGGCGCTCACGACCGGACCGCCTCCGCCGCCCGCATAGATCGTCGGTTCCCCGATCCCTGGCAATAAAAAGAAACCGGCGCGAGCTTGGCTCGCGCCGGTCTTTGATGAGGCGCTTTGCCTCTTTAGTAGATCGTTACCTTGGTCGGCTGCGACGCGATGCCGTTCGCGACCACGACCAGGTTGCTGGCGCCGGTTTCGATGTTCGACGGCACGTCGAACATGGTTGAGACCGAGGCCGAACCGGTTGCAACGCCCATCGAGCTGTGGTCGTGGGTGCGCGCGTAGAAGACGTGGCCACTGGACTTGTTGGTGATCCGCACCAGCGGATAGTTCGTCGCGTTCTGGTACTCGTCGCCGAACGCTACCGCTTGCGAGAGCCCGTTGAACTGCGTGCCGGTGATCTTATAGGTTTGACCGTGCGTCAAGCTGCTGCTGACGTTGGTGATGGTCGGCGCCCAACCCGATTGCGGACTGCCCGACGGCGTGTAGAGCACGGTGTTGGAGTAGCCGAACATCAGTACCTGACCGTTGGGAAGCAGAATCGGCGAGCCGGCCCACGAGCCGACTTGCGAGAAGGCCGTGCCGTTCCACTCGTACATCTCACCGCTCACGCCAAAGACGAGAACGTTGCCGCTGGGCTCGAGCACCGAGAACGAGTCGCCGGCGTTGTCGCCGTTGGGGAAGTCGGGAGCTTTGGTCCACGTGCCCGCCAGGCTGCCCGTCGAGTGATATACGGCGTTATGTCCGACGCCGTATCCGCTGGGCCCCGAACCCGAACCATTCCAAAGAACGGTGCCGTCGGGACGGAGCATCGAGGGACCGATCTCACCCGGAGGCAGATAGCAATCCTTGCGGCTTCGGACCGTAGGTCAAGCACTGATGGAAGGGCGAGGGTGAATGCAGATCGACGATCGTCGAACCCGCCGTCTTCCAGGTGCTGTTGACCGGGTTGTAGATCTCGGAGTTGGGGGCGTCGAGAACGTCGGCGGTCAGCACGGTGCCGTCGGCGAGCAGCGTCCAACCTTCCTCGGCGTTCCAATCGGATTTACCCTTACTCGAGACTTTCTTCCACTTCAGGCTCTTGCTGGCATCGAGGACCGCGTCCCACGGATGGAGCTTGTCGCCGAGCAGCACGCGCCCGTCGGCTAACACGGTGATGGGTGAATCGCCGATCCACTTCCAGCCCTTGGGGTGTCCCATCTTCGTCCAAGTGCCTTTGACCGGATCGTAGATCGCGCCCAAGTTAACGAGCTGCAGATCGTAGTTTCCGGGACTGTTGTACTCGCCGCCCATGAACAAGAACCGTCCGTCGGCGAGCACGACCGACGATCCCGCGGAAGGCGCATATCCGGCCTGCAGCGACCCCACTTGCTTCCACGTTCCGTTCGAATAACTGCCCGACGAGTCAGGCGTGTAACTTGTAGAAAGTATTTCCCGCATAGCTCTGCGCGAGCACCGTTCCGTCGGTCATCAGCCACGCGAGCTGCATGCCCACCGGCGGATTGCGTTTGATGCGCGAAAACATGCCGGGATGGGAGGGTCCAAGGCCGGCGAACGGTATGCCGCCGGTTCCGGGGATAAGCGAGCGGCCGCCGGAACACCCGGATAAGCCGACCGAAACGATCGCGGCGAGCGCAGTGGCCGCCGGCGCGAGGCGAGAACGAAACACGAAAATACCTCCAAGATGAAGCGACAAGCGACCCCTGTTTTTCGAAATCGGCGGGCGCTTTCCCGCTCTTATGGCATAGCCATAATTTGTTAATTTCTTCAGACTTTCTTCACGCCAGGTCGCTAAAGTTCGGCCATGGGTACAAAACATGTGGCCGTGGCCTTAGCAGTCGTTGGACTCGGAGTCAGCGCCTGCGGAGGACGCCCGATTGGCAGCAGCGCTTCCGCCGGCTCCACCGTGCTTCCCTCCGTCGACTCCGACCTCGTCATGTTCGCCACGTTGCCCGCACACACAATCGGGGAAGAACTCCCCCGTGAAGGCTTAGGCAAAGTCTACGACAAGAAATGGAAAGCGACGCTGGGTGGTTTCTCGCAGCGGACCTACTCGCAGGCGCTGGGGTTTCCGCCGGGTACGAAGATCACGATCCGCAACCTTTCGCATAGCATCACGCACACGCTCGACGTGGTGAAAGAGATCTCCGGACCGCCGGCGCGCTTTCCCCAAAACCCGCACTTGTCAACGCAAGCACAAGGCAACGGAAAGATGGCGACCGGCTATGCCAGCGGTCCGATCAAGCCCGGCAAATCGGTAACGGTGACGCTCGTCAAGAAAGGCATTTACCTCATCGGTTGTGCCTATCATTACAGTGAAGGCATGCGCGATGTAATCGTCATCGGAAAGTATGCGCAACCGGGGCCGCAAGGCACCCCACCGCCAACGTCAGGACCGACGTCGAGCCCGACTCCGCGCTCAAGCTACGACCCGTAGCGAGCCGGAAGCGCGCGTTTTAGCCAGGAGAGCGAATCTGCAAAGCTGAGAATTCGCTCCCCTCGCTATTAGCGCACCACTCCTTGATAAGGCAGCGGTTGCGGCACCGTTTTTGGGGTGAGCCAACCCGGAGTCCGGAATGATTTTCCCTAAGGCGGCTTAAGAACGGCGCGATTTTCGCGCCGTTCGTAATCGCGGCTTAACAATGGCTTGCTAGCATATGCCGCAGTATGGTCTTCGCGCCGGAGATCGATGCGCTCGTTTCACAATGCCGGCTCGCTGCAGCGGGGACGGCGCTAGATGCTGCGGCCGCCGAGACACCAAGCGAGCGCGACCGGCTGCACCGCGCTCGCGCATTCGTACACGCACTTGCCGGAAACGATCGCGGGATCGCGTCGGCCGCACTCCCCGGACTGCTCGCTTGCCGCGATGCGGCCGGCACCGCCGAGTATCTTGGCGCGATTGAAGAGCCGGACGAGACCGATTATCTCTCCGCCGCGGTCGTTCTCACGTGGTCGGGCGAACCGGAACTTGCCTACAAATACTTTAGAGTAGCGCACGATCGAGCGGTCGCGTCGCGTCGTTTTTATCTTGCGAGCGCGATCAAAGAACGCTTCGCACACCATGCTTTGCTTTTCGGCGACGTCGAACCGGCGCGTGCGGCAATCGACGAAGCCGTCGCAACCGCGGCGTCGCATCGCTTCGCCGGATGGTTCGCGCGAACGCTTGCTGCGGCGGCGCGCATCGCCCTCGATGCCGGCGACCTGGAGCGCACCGCGGCCTTGCTGGAGCGAGCGCGCAACGAGGTGCGCCACCGCGCTGCGCTGGCGCTTTTCGCGGGCACGGGTGCACAGCTGGCGATCGAAACGGCTAACGATTTCGCCTTGCGGGGTTGGGTTTCCGAAGATATCCTCGACGTCGCGCTGGGCGGCGATTCGGCCGGAGAGAGCGTCGCTGCGACGATTGCCGCGCTGGTTGGTTCCGCCGTGCTTCCCGCCGGCGCGCCACTGGCAAGCGCGGTGCGGCGCGCGCTATTCCAGGCCGACAGCGCCGCTAGCGAACCGACGCTGTTCGCCGTAGCGGCGCGCCACGCGGCGCTCGACGACGCGCGCTTTGCTGCCTCGGCACTGCGAGCCGTCGCAGCGCCGGACCGGCGTTACCTGCGGGCGCACGAACTGTTAGCCCGCGCACACGTGCTCTTCCGCAGCGGCGAAGAGGGAGGCTGGATCGACCAGGCCGGCGATGCCGCGCGCGAGTTCAACGCTATGGGTCTGCGACGTTGGACCAACGAGGCGATGCTGCTGTTAGTCCGCCAGGAGCGGGACGTGCACCGTCCAGAGCGGCGCGGACGCTCTACCGGTACGGTATTGACCGGCCGCGAGCAGCAGGTCGCGAACCTCATCCGGCGCGGTGCGCGCAACCGCGAGGTCGCGATCGCGCTGCAGATTAGCGAACATACCGTCGAGCGGCACGTCAGCTCGATTCTCGGCCGTCTCGGCCTGCGCTCGCGCTGGCAGATCGTCGACCCGGGCAAGACGAGCGAACGTTAAGGTTTCGTAAAGATTATTAGGGGAAACGTAATTACGGGCCCCGCTATCTTAACGATGGCTACAAGTTCCAGGATGCACCACCGCACCACCATCACCTAGCATCAATTTCGGAAGAAGCGGCTGATTTGCCGTCTCTTAGTTGCTACTGGGAGTCCGAGTTGGTCGAAAAAGTGCATCTGGTGCGTTGGCGCGTCCTTCTTGCCGGTTTCTTGTGGCTGGCGGCAGCTACCGTGCGCGCATTTGCGGCAACGGCGGGCATCGTTTCGGGCACCGTCACCGACGACCGCACGCACGCGCCGGTGCCCGGCGTGAAGGTCGAGGCCCGTTCGCCCAGTGCCACCTATCACACCACCACCGATGCCTCGGGCCAGTATCGCTTTTTGAGTGTGATCCCCGACGATTACGTGCTGTCGTTTAGCTCGACGATCTACGCGCCGTACTCAACCTCGGTGGTGGTGCTCAACGGCTCGCAACAGACGGTCAACGTGCCGCTCTCTAAAACGCTCAAGACGATTGCCTCGACGCGCGCCCGGTCGTCGGGCAGCGCCTTTCAGCGCGGCATGACGATCGACACCTATACGGTGACCGGTTCGCAGATCAACACGGTGCAAGGCAAATCGTTTAACACCAACGAGAACCAGCTGTTGCGCTCGATTCCCAGCGTGACCATCGACAAGAGCGGGACGGTCTCGATTCGCGGCGGGTTTGCCTTTGAGGCGGCCTATGAGTTTGAGGGCATCGACTATACGGCGCCCTCGGCCAACCTGCAGAACACGCTGCAGAACATCTCCAACTTCGGCCTGCTCAACGGTGTGGGCAGCGTGCAGCTCATTCCCGGCGCCGGCGATGCGACGCACGGCAATACCGGCACGGGGCTGGTGCTGTTTACCGCCAAGAACGGCACCTATCCGTCGTACTTTCACGGCGACGTCGAGGCGCTGCTCTTTCCGTATCTGCACCAGTTGGGCTTGGAATGGGGCTGGGCGACGCCCAACCAGCGGTTATCCAACTATGCCGGCTTCATTGCGGTGCGGCGCAACTTCCAGTACGGCATTCCGGGTACGGCGGCCAACACGCTGGGGACGCTGGGCACCAATGCGGCCAGCTTCGGCAGCACGATCGATCCCAATCTGGTGTACTACGCGCCGCAGTCTCTGTCGTCCAACGATTTCGTGGACAACCTGATCTACCGGTTTGGCAAGAACCAGGGGCAGCGGCTGCAGTTTTTCATTCAGGATCAGGCCATCACGCAGCATCTCGACTATGGCGGCTATCAATATCTGCCCTACATCTCGGGGGCACGACGGTGGGCAAGTGCGCGCCCTATCCGGTGATCGGTCCGTTTGGGCCCGATCAATACCGCCCAGCAGAACTACGCCTGCAACTCGCTCATCCCGCTCTTTCCGGGTCAGCCCAATACCTACGCCTTCGTCTCGCAGGCCGATTCGCTAAAGAGTCCGTTTCTGGCCTACAAGTTGGAGTACGGCGTGAATCTGGGGAGCTCGACGCTGCTGACGGCGCGGTATTTTCGGACGTTCTTGCAGCAGTCGCAGGACATGCCGGCGCAAGGCATCTTCGCGCTGCCCTACGGCGGCAAACGCACCGCCGGCCAGATCGACCTGACCACGCAGATCGGCTCGAAGAATACGCTCAAGTACGGCGGGATCTACGAGTACGTGGTGCCCTTTGGCGACCGCTACGACTTCACGTCGTACACGGCGTATACCACACCGGCGTATATCGTGACCTACGCCATCACCCATCCGCTCCAGCCGCTGCCCCTGCCCTACACCTACCAAGGGTTACTGCCCAACAATAACCCCAGCGCGCAGCAGGGACTGGAACAAGATTTCTTTGCGCCATCATTCTGCGCGCAGGTTCATCTGTCGACGAACTGCGGGTATTTGAGTTCGTACTTTCCGCACGGCGTGCGCTTTCCGTTCGAGCAAGACGTGGCGACGGTGTCGCAGCAGCAGTACGGCGCCTATCTGCAAGACACCATCGAGATGAGCACGCGCTGGCGGGCCGAGGCCGGCGTGCGCCTCGACGGCTACAACTTCCAGATTCCCACCCAGGCCGGAGCGTCCGGCCTCGATTCCCGCCGTCGAGCATCAGCGGCTCTACGAACCGCATCTCGATGCGTCGTACTCCCCCGACCGCGCCGATACGATCCGGGTGGGCTTCGGCCATACGCTCTCGATGCCGCTGCCCAGTATCTTGGGCGCCGACGTCAGCCGCGTGCCCTACGCCTCGTTTGAGAACATTCCGTCGTTCGACAACTCGACCGGCAAAGCGGCCCAGTACTGCGGACCGCTGGCCAACCGTGCGCTGCAACAACTATGCCGACCAGCTCTACTGGCTGACGCGCGACTATGGTTTTGGCAGCTCGACGCTGGAGGCGCCGTTGGTGGGGGCGACCTTTACCAACATCGACATCTCGTGGGCGCATGAGTTTCACGACGGCTCGGCGATGAAGCTGACGCCGTTTTACCGGCGCGGCTACAACGTGATCGAGCAGACCGCGCAGATCATCGGCTTCAACTACCAGACCGGCTCGCCGGTTTACGGCGACGTCGCCTACTCCAACCAAGGCATTCAAAAAGCCACCGGGATCGAGGCGCTGTACACCAAGCAAGTCGCGATGGGGCTGTCGGCGCAGATCGGCGCCACCTACATCAGCCAGTTCGGCAACGAGCCGCCCGGGGCGTTCTTACAACCGGCGGCGCTGGCCTTAGGGGAAGTCTATCGCTCGCCCGATCTCTCGCCGTTTCAAATGAATATCGCCCTGGATTATAAGACGTCGCACGGCTGGCGCATCGATCCGGTCGTCGGCTTCAACGTCGGCTATCCGTACGGCGAAGGCTATTACACCGCCGTCTACTGCAACGGCATTCCGGTCATCGTTCCCAACACCAGCCTGGGCGTGATCTACTCGCAGACGCCCGGATATATCGATCCGCTCGATCCGGGCACGTGCACCAAGCCCAACATCGCCGCAACGCGCGGCATTCACGAACCGGGATTGCCGGGCGGCTTGCTCACGACGCCGCGCGTCGACGCCGATCTCACCGTCGAGTACCGGCCGATGACCAAGCTGCTCAACGGCCAATCGGTCTTCGGACTGCAGGTGCAAAACGTGTTCAATCAGCTCTACAACACGCCGGTCGTCAACGGCTGTTACGGCACGCCGGTGACCACCGGACTGACCAACGGCACGTCGCCGTGCACCTACTCGTCGGCGCCCTACGCGCCGCCCGACGTTTCGGCCCATAGCTCGGCGCCCTATCTCACCTATCCCAACATGGCGCCGATCTCGTTCCGCTTCTACTACCAGGTGACCATATGATTGCACGATCGTTTCTCGCGGCGGCTCTGACCGCGCTTGCGCTGATTGCCTTTTCCGCTTGCGGCAACGGCGGCGCATCCGAGCCGCCGGTAACGTCGTACGACCCGGCGGCAACCAGCAAACTGCAGTTTGCCGTCGGCGTGGCGACCATTGCCTCCAATGGCGGTCAAAGCATCGCCTACGGTCTCAACATCGTCGAGACGCTGCGCCAAAACAACGGGCTCTCCGGCGTGCTCTACAGTCAGCCGCAGATTATCGGGCCGTCGAGCTTCAACGTGCTGATCTCGACGCAGACCGGTAACGAAGTGCAGTCGGCCGGCGCGGATCTGGGCACCAATCACATCACGTGGGGTACGCTCAACCAACTGCAGTGGACCGGACCGCCGCGCGGACAGAAGGCCTCGAGCACCGGCGCCTTTGGCTACGGGTTGTGTCCGTGCAACTCCGATTCGGGTCCGCCCAACGGCGTCACGCCGCTCTTTCAAGCCTTCAATCTGCCGGTCTACGGCAATAACGAAGAACGCTGGTACGGCGGGCCGCCGTCGTTCCCCGGCGCAGGTCCGTCGCTCATCGCACTGGGCTGGGAAGGCTACTCCTTAGGCTTTACCGATTTTGCGGTGACGCCGGTGATCGGCGCGTATCACTTGTATGCCGCCGTGCCGCCGGCCTATACCACGCCGCAGAATCCTACGCCGAGTCCCAATCCCAACGGTACGCCGACGCCGCCGCCGGGCGTGCTGGCCGCCGGCGCGCAGATCACCTCGCTCAACCCGCTGCCGGCGTTCGGCACGCCGAGCTTTAGTCCCGATCGCCAAGGCGGCGGCACGGTGCACGTCGACGTGCCGCACGGCGCGACCGAAGCGATGGTGATCGTGCGCGCGCTGGGCGGCAGCGGCACCGGCATCTGCGTGCAGTCGCACACCATCGACAGCTTCTACACGCTGGTCGCCAATCACAGCGGTACCCAATCGCTGGCGCTGGCCGATAATCTCGGACCGCTGACGCAGTCGGGCAAACAGACGGCGACGATCTGTCCCAAGGGCACCTACCAAATCTATGCCGCCGGCTTTAACTATCCGGCCTACGAGGCGTCCTATCCCGAAGAACCTGGGCCAACTGCCGCATATTCGCGGTACCAACGGTCAATCTGACGTTACCACCTCCGACATTCTCAACGGGCAATATCCGTGAGAAGCGCAGTGCAGCGAGTCGTAGCCATGGTGTTCGCCGCCACCCTTTGCGCGTGCGGCGGATCGCCCAATACGCCGGGTGGTCCGATCGTCAACTCCGGTGGTGGCGGCTCCGGGCCGCCGCCGACAAAGCTGGTCACCGTTAAGGTTAAAGTCGACGTACCGTCGGGTAAAGGCGGCATTCGCCCCGGTTACGTCTCTCCAAACACGCAGTCACTGGTGATACAACTGGCATCGGTCGACGGCGGCGGCGTCACCGGCGTCAGTGCGACGACCATCGAGACGTTTAACGGTGCGCACGACTGCGGCCGGAGCGGCAGCGAGACGGTCTGCAACGGCACGACCGACGGTTCGCCTGGCGAAGACGTCTTCAGCGTGACGACGTACGCCGGCCGCAACGCAACCGGCAGCGTCCTCTCCGTAGGAACGGTGAAAGCCAAGATCGGCGGCAACGGCACCGTACAAATCAGCAACTCGCTCTCGCTCTCGCTGGACGGCGTCATCGCCTCGCTCAAGCTGTCGCTCGACCCGAACAGCGGTAAGCGCGGGCGCAAAGCCGATTCCGCCGTTACGCTCAACGCGTACGATGCGAGCGGCGCACAGATCATCGGGCCTAGCCCGTATGAGATTCCGGTAGTGGTGACCATTCAAGGCGATTCCGGAAACGCGTTCGTGTTGCACGCCGGCAGCCGGCACGGCTCGTCGCTGACGATTGCAAAACCGACGTCCGGCATTACGATGTCGTATGACGGCGATTCGCAAGCCTCTCCCGTCACGGTAGCCGCCTCGGTGGACGGTCCCAGCATCAGCACCGGCGCGCGTTTCGCGCTCAAAGGCAAACAGCCGCCGCCGCCGGTGGGCACGATCTACGCGCTCAACTTCGGCAGCAAGAGCGGCCAGGGCGCAACGGTAACCGAGTACGACGGCACCGCCACCGGTAACGCGGCGCCGGTGCGCACCCTCAACCTCGATTCCAAACTCTACGCGCGCGGCATCGCCGTCGACGGGAATGACAATCTCTACGTCGGTTACTTCGATAACGCGCAAGGCTTCTCGTCGTCCAACGGAACGCCCGACAAAGGCAACGTCGTCGAGATTTATCCGCCGGGCGCGAGCGGCAACACGCCCCCGAGCGCGGTGCTCGCGGCCGATAAGAGCAGCGGCACGACGATCTTCCCGCTCTATATGGCGTTCGATCCGTCGGGCGACTTCGTGACGTACGGGGCGACCAACGTCGACGGGAACAACGGCAACGATGCGGCGCTCACCTACGCGCCGAACCCGTCTGGAGCCGCCACCCCGCTTCACGGCTGGAACTTCGCTACGCCGCAGGTCCGCTACGCCGGGCCGACGGGGCTAACGCTCGACGGCTCCGGAAACTTCTACGTCAACGGCGCGCTGCACACGTCGCTCGGTCCGTCGTACGGACTCTTTACCAACCTTGCAGCAGACATCGGCAATCCGAGCTCCACTCCGGCGCGCACCATTCCGTGGGATCCGATCACGGAACTGCAGCCCGGCTTGACGGGCAACGTCGCGCTCGATGACAGCGGCGAGATCTTCATCGCCAACTCGATCGTGGTTGGCGGCAGCGGCTCGTACGCGTGTCAAGGCCGCGCCAACGTCTTCTCCTCCGGGGCAGGCGGCGGGAGCACCGATCACGCTCCGCTGCGGCTGCTGACGCTGCAAGACGTCTACACGACTAACTATCAATGCTCGTCGCCGCGATCGCCGCTCTCGGCATTTTTCCCGTCGATCACGCTCTACGGGACGTCGCTCTTCGTCGCCGACGACTTCAACAATGCCATCGATGTGTATGGCGCAACGGGCAAAGGCACCGTCAAGCCGTCGCTGCGCATCGTCGGTTCGGCGACGCAGCTCGACGCGCCGATCGCGCTGGTTATCACCAAAGCTTCCGGACGGGCCAAGGCCCGTTCGGTGACCGGCGGCTCGCGCTTGCCGGTTCGATCCCCAGGCCACCCCCTTGATGCACAACAAGCTCATGAGGAACAAACTCGTAATGAATAAGACCCTGGCTACACTGGCCTCGGCTGCCGTGGCGGCGCTGCTGCTCAGCGCCTGCAACGGAACCGGCGGCAGTACTGGTGTGGCTCCCTCGGTGCCCGCTGCGGGTGCCGCGTCACACCATCACGGCCGCTTCGGTCCAAATGATAACGGGCCACAGGACCTGCATGCAGGCGGTGCCACTTTCCCCGCATATGCGTACAATCTCGGAAATCAACCCATCGGCAACTACAATCAGCCCCAAACACCGCCGGGACAAGGTTCGCTCTTCTATGCCGCGCCTACGAAAGGCACGATCTACTACTGTCTCACCGGCAGCGGCGCCGGACGCAAGGCCTTCGAGGGCGGCTCCCAAGATTCGGGCGCACCGCCGACCGGTCCGTGCGCTCCACTCGGCGCGACGCCGACCGGATTCGGGTCGCGCACCGATCCACTGGACTTCGCCGCGAGCGACCAGGCGATGACGTCGTCGGAGTATCAGACTTGGTACATCCCGAATCGTAAGCAAGGTAGTCCCGGATGGGGCGAGCCCTTCGAGTTTCCAGTAATTGCCGGACCGATCGTTTATGGTTACCGTCCCCAAGACTACGACGTGAAGAAAGTCCGCTTTTCGACGTGGACGCACTGCGCAATCAGCAACGGCACCATCGCGGATTGGAACGACCCAGCCATCACCGCCGACAACGGCGGCAACTCGTTGACCGGCGGCGTTTCGCAGCCGATTACGTACTACTTCCGCTCCGACGGCAGCGGTACGACGTATAACTTTACCGTGGACCTCAACGCTCAGTGTAACGTCACCTTTGGTGCCCCCTACAATACGTATCCGTACGCCGGGCCAAGCCGCAGCGCGGCCTGGACGTTCGGCGTAAACGGAACGTGGCCGGGGCCCGGCTCGTCGGGCGATCCGAATTCGCGGTTCATCGGCGAGAGCGGCAATCCGGGCGTCCTCGCCGCGATCCAATCGACCCCGTTCGGGACCGGTTACGTCGAAGGCGCGTGGGCTAAGTCGGCTAACCCGAAGGTAGCGCAAGCCCTGCTGCAAGCAGGAAAGAAGCACGGTAAAGCGATTTTCGCCGATCCTACCAACAAGAAAGCAGTTGAAGCTGCCCTCGCGAAGGTCACCGGCGGAAACATCACTTACGGTGGAGGCAGCGACGGTCAACCGCTGGGAACCAGCACACCGTGGTGCATCCTCTACATCGATCCCTCCGTCTTCGATGCTCCGCCTAAGAAGGCGTATCCAATCGTCGGAGTGAGCTACATGCTCTTCTACGGACTCAATAACGGGCAGCATCTCTCCGACAAACAGGCATTGATCAAGTTCATGTATTCCTCGCAAGCAAAGACCATCGTATCCAAGCTTGAATACACGTCGATGCCTAGCTCCATCGCCAATGCGGCTATCAACGCACTCAACGGCCAAGGCAGCAGCCAGCCGGCCTGCGTCCAATAGACCAGCCTCCGCATGTCTACGCGCGCCGCAATTCTTGCGGCGCGCGTAGACCACATCCACATTGCTAGCAAATGAGAATGTTTAAAAGCTTTTGTCGCGTCGACGCCCTAGTCGCGGTCTGCGCCCTCGCCCTGAGCGCGTGCGGCGGCGGCTCGAGCTACTCCTCGTCGTCATCATCGTTGCCATCCGCCGGCAACGCGCAGGTGCGCTTCGTTGACGGTACGCCGTTACTGGAAACGATCATCGGTAGCACCCCGCAACCCATCTGCACGGGGGGCAGCGCCCCTTGCTATTTGCAAGTTAACGGGCAGACGGTCACGCAGCTCTTCTACTACGGCTCGATGACCAATTTTATTCCGCTCAGCGCCGGTGTGCACTCGATGAGCGCGCGCGACACGGCCGGCTATTTTGTCGGGCCGCTCAAGACGCCGTCCCTAACCGCCGGTCACACATACACGTTGGTGGTCGTGGGGAGCTATCCCGACTATCAGGTGCTTACATTTGAGGAACCCAAGAGCAGCGGCGCGGTGCAACTGTCGCTCTACGAGGCCTCGCCGACGGTGCCCAATATCGACTTCGGGCGATTTAAGGCATCGGGCAGCTCTGGATTCGAGAAGCTCGGTAGTGCGCACCTCGGCAACGTCGTGACAGTCGGCTTAGGCAAGAGCGTTACGGACCTGGGCGGATACGCCGGCCACGGTACGGCGCCGATCATGTGCAGCGGGCGCAAGTGCGGCGCGCTGACGGTGGCGCAGATCAATAGCTTTGACACGAACAGCGCGCTGCCGTTCAACAACGCGGGCCGCTTGTCGCTCTTTTTCTTCGACGTGAACGGGGCGGTGGGTCCCGTCTTCGGGAGCTTGGATCCATGAAATGTTCGTCGCTTTTCATCGCGGTGATCGCCGCCGGTGCCGCCGCCGCATTTGTCTCCGGCTGCGGTATCACCAGTGGTCCTGCGCCCATCGTCAACGCCTCGATTCCACCGATACTGCTGCCGACGCCGGCCCCGAACTGGCTCTACGTCGACCATTACGGCACGCTCTACGAGTACCGGCTGCCGCTGACCAAAGGCGCGAAACCAAAACGGACGCTGGCGGAGTGGCCGGGACTGGCCGTACCGCCGGTGATCGCCGTCGATCCCTACGGCCGTGTCGCCCTGGCCAGCCCGCGCAGCCTGCGCATCTTCCATCCGCCGATTACGTCGTTTGACGCATCGAAAGCGTCGCTGGAGATCAAGCTGACGCCGGCGATGACCGAGATCGGCGTCTCGGGCGCAGATCTCATCGACATGGCCTACGATCCCAACGACAACCTGTGGCTGCTCAACAATCTCGGCGCGGAGATCTCCGAGCTGCGTACGCCGCTTACCAAAGACACGGTGGCGGCACTCACCATCGGCTTCGGCGCGCCCGGTTCCAAGACGGCCGGTTTCACGACGTTGATCAAAGCGAGTTTCGACGTGAACGCGGCGCTCTACGTTTATGCCGCGGCGTCGGCACGCTCGCGGCTCTTTAAGATTTCGTTTCCCTACGCCAAGCCGCCGGGCTCGTTGGGGATCAACCTCAACCAGGCGGTCTTCGTCGACAGCAGCCAGTGGCTGCCGACGGCACCCAATCAGCCGTCACTGCTGTTGGGGCAGTATCTGGGGCAACTCTCCTCGCCCAAACCCGGCTCGCCGCCATCGCCGCCGGTCAACGTGATGGGCGAGTTCGTGCAGCCGCTCGATCCGGTGCAGGGGCTCTTTCCCAATCAGCACGTCAATGCGATCGTCGGCGCGTTAGCCGCCGATCCGCAGCGATCCAGTCTGTACGGCCTCTCCGCGCAAAATGGGGAGCTTGACCTTTACGGCATTCCGATGCAGAAGGGCGCCAAACCAGCACTGACGCTGCCGTGCCTGGGCGTCCCCAGCGACTGCGGCGAGAAGCCGGAGCACCTCTTCTTAGCGCCCTAGCATTGTATTGACAAATGTCGATGCGTCCGATAGCATCGAAATATGTCGATACAACGCTGCTGCCCGCCGGCAAAGATTGTAACTCGGGATTTCGAGCCGGCGGCGGCATTGCTCAAGGCGGTTGCCGACCCGTATCGCTTGACCATTCTTGCGACGCTCGCTGCCGGCGATGGCGAAGTGTGCGTCTGCGATTTCACCGACGCTCTGCCGTTGAACCAGCCGACCGTTTCCCACCACCTGCGCGTCTTGCGAGAGGCGGAGCTGGTCGATTGCGAGCGGCGCGGCACTTGGGTCTACTATTGGCTCGCGTCGGGCGCCGCCGAACGGCTTTCGAACGCGATGGACTCCGTTTTTCGAAAGAAGGTACGCGCGTGAAGATGCACTTGAACTTGGCCACGAGCGATCTCGGTAAGAGCATCGAGTTTTACTCGATTTTGCTGGATGCGCAGCCGAGTAAAAGGTTTTCCGACTACGCGCTTTTCGTCAGCGAGAAGCCTGCCCTCGAGCTCGCACTTGCTTCAGCGACATCGGTCGAGCCGCCCGGCGACGCGCACTACGGGATCGTAGTGGAGAGCGTTGACGAAGTCGATCGTGCCGTGGCCCGCCTCGAGGAGGCGGGGCTGGTCGAGGCGATCGAGCGCGAGCGAACGTGCTGCTACGCCAATCAGTCGAAAGTGTGGGCAATCGATCCCGAGAAGCGGCGGTGGGAGATCTACTTCGTGCACGAGGAGACCGAGGAACGCGGATCGGCGGGTGCGAGTTGCTGTGGCGGCTCCGATGAAGCGAGCAACGCGTGCTGCGCCGCGCTGAAGCAGTGATCGCACAAAGAATCGTCGTGCGGCCGGCGACGCTCGACGACTTGGAATCGATCCGCCGCATCTATAACGAGGGCATCGAAGATCGCATAGCCACCCTCGATTTCGACCCCAAGTCGGCCGAGGAAATCGCGCAGTGGTGGGCAGCGCATAGCGGCCGCTTCGAAGTCTTGGTGGCGACCGCAGAGGAACGGGTGACCGGCTGGGCCTCGCTCAACCCTTTCTCGCATCGTTGCGCCCACGCCGACGTTGCCGATCTCTCCGTTTACGTCGCCCGCGAACGCCGCGGCAAAGGCATCGGGTACGCCCTTTTACAGCGTTTGATCGCCGACGCCGGTGCTTTAGACTTTCATAAGATCGTCCTTCACGCGCTCGATTTGAACGAGTACGGAAAGCATCTCTATCGCAAGGCCGGATTCGTTGAGGTCGGCGTCTTCAAGGAGCACGGCCGGCTCGAGGGCCGTTACGTCGACGTGATTGCGATGGAGCATCTTCTCGTATGACACTGCTCAGGCGGAGCCTGGCCGAAGGGCTCGGTACCGCCTTTCTTCTGGCGGGCGTCGTGGGCTCGGGGATCATGGCGCAGCGACTAAGCGAGGGAAATGCAGCCGTCGCGCTTCTTGCCAACACGCTGGCAACGGGGGCGGTACTCCTTTGTCTTATCGCGGCGCTCGCACCGATTTCGGGCGCACACTTCAATCCCGCGGTTTCGCTCGCCGACGCGATGCACGGCGGTCTGCCGTGGCGTGAAGTGCCGGCATATTGGTTGGCACAGATTTCCGGCGGCTTACTCGGCGTCGCTGCCGCCAATACGATGTTCGCCCTCCCGGTGTTCTTCATCTCACACCGTGTCCGTAGCGGCCCGGGTCAACTACTTGGGTGAGTTCGTCGCGACGTTCGGTCTGCTTACGGTGATTTGGGGCTGCGTGCGGTGGCGCTCCCCGCTGATCGCCTTTGCAGTCTCGGCATACATCGTTTCCGCGTACTGGTTCACCTCGTCCACGTCGTTTGCTAATCCGGCGGTAACGATCGCCCGTTCGCTCTCCGATACTTTTGCCGGCATCCGGCCGCAGGACGTCGCCCCTTTTATCGGCGCTCAGTTCTTTGGCGCGGTATCCGCGACGCTGCTCTTCAGATGGCTGGCGCCGCTGGAAAGGAACCTATGAAACGCAGCGTTTTATTCGTGTGCGTGCAGAACGGCGCGCGCAGTCAAATGGCCGAAGCCTTCCTCAACGAGATCTGCCCCGACGATTATGTCGCCGAAAGCGCGGGGCTCGAGCCGGGCGAGCTCAATCCGCTTGCCGTGGCCGCGATGAGCGAAGCCGGCATCGACATCTCTTCGAATCAGACCAAGGCCGTGTTCGACCTCTTCAAATCCGGCAAACTCTACTCGTACGTCGTCACCGTGTGCGACGAAACCAGCGCGGAGCGCTGCCCGATTTTCCCGGGCCAAGCACGTCGTCTGCATTGGAGCTTCGCCGACCCGTCAACCTTGCAAGGTTCGTGGGAGGAACGCCTCGCGCAAACACGCCGAATTCGCGACGAGATTCGCGCTCGAATAGTGGCATGGTGCGTGGAAACCTGCGAGGCCGCGCCTTAGCCGGTGCGGTCGATTGCTGTCTTAATGTCCGCGAGCAGCTCGTGCGCGGTGGCTTGGGCGATGTGGTGCCCGATTACCGCGTCGAATACTTGTCCCGCAGTTCCCAAGGGCGGGGTGTAAAAGCCGTCGAGCTCGATATAGCTGCGGGCCGGATCCTCTTCGCCGCAGACCGTCAGCGTGCCCGAAAAGCTTGGGAGAACAGCGGTACCTTCGGGAACCCATTTTATCAAAACCACGTCGTTAAGATTCCCCGCGTCGCGCGCTTGGCGTACTTCGACGAGTACGTCACGATCGAAGTAGATGCCGTAGTTAGCGGTGGCACCGTCAAAGGGAACGCGCAAGCGCAAGGGGCCGGCCTTTCCTCTCCACGGCGCAAAGAAACGTTCCAGCGCCGCTTGAGCCTCGTGCGCCGGCCGCTCGATCGGTATCGTTTCGCGGAGTCGAGTCACTCAGGAAGTATACCTATCCGCTTGTGAATCGGACGCGAACCGCAGCATTCACAACTTTTTCTCATCGCGGCTTCGACCAGCCCCGAGTGCCCGCTCGACCGCCTCAGCGAGGACAACGGGCTCGCAAGGTTTTGGAATCACGCCGGCAACGCCGTAGATCTCCATGAACTCGGAAAGGACGGCGGTTACGGGGCTTGCCGTATAGAGCGCGACGAGCAGCGTCTGCGTTTGCGGATCCCCGCGCAGGGCTCGGAGAAACTGCGGTCCGCTCATCGACGGCAGCGAAAGGTCGAGCATGATGAGGTCCGGGCGCTCGGCGGCGGCAAGCGCGAGCCCCGGCGCGCCATCTTCGGCCTCGAGGACGTGGTGACCGGCATGCCCCAGTACGGTCTGCACCAGGAGGCGGTTGTTCGCATCGTCGTCGACGACGAGAATCGTTGCCACTTACGCCCGAGGGCGAAGAAAAGCGGCGACCTGCGAAACGAATGTTTGCGGCTCGATCGGCTTGGTTATGTAGCCGTCGAATCCGGCGTCGGCGATACGCTCTGCATCGCTCGGCATGGCTAATGCCGTGACCGCAATCAGCGGCGTGGATGCGAGCCGCTCGTCAGCGCGCACCTGCCGCAGAAGTTCGTAACCGTCGATTCCGGGCATCAAAATGTCGGTCAATACGAGTGCAAACTCCCCTGACCGAGCAGCCGCGAGCGCGCTCAGTCCATCGGAAGCACCCACCGCCTCGTAACCGAGCGCGCGCAGCAAGTACAGCATGAGGTCGAGATTGGCCCGGTTATCGTCGGCGACGAGAATACGGCCGTTCACTCGCCGCTCGTTACCGGTAGCGTCAGCGTGAACGTGCTCCCGGCGCCGTACTCGCTTACGACGTTCAACGTGCCTCCCAAGCAGCGACGCAAGGGTGCGCGAGAGATAGAGCCCCAACCCAGTGCCCTCGTGGCGGCGAGTGCTTGTCGAATCGATCTGCTGGAAAGCCCTGAAAAGGCGCTCGCAGTCTTCGGGTTTGATCCCGATGCCGGTATCGGTAACGCTAATCGCTATCTCGGACCGGTCGTCCGAAACGTATCCGGCGTCGATGCGGACGCTACCGCGTTCGGTAAACTTGAGGGCGTTGTTGGTAAGGTTCAAGAGAATTTGAGCCAGCGCGCGACGATCGGTCACGATCGTTTCGGAAATTGCCTGAACCGAGCTCGAAAAATCCAATTTCTTTTCCGTTGCTAATGAAGCCAGCGAGGATGTGACCTGGTCTACGATTTCGGCTAAAGAGACCGGAGCAATATTGAGTTCCCGCTTTCCCGATTCTATCTTCGCCAAATCCAGCATATCGTTGATAAGCGAGAGCAAGTGCGTGGCGCTCGAACGAACGATCTGAAGCTGCCGCTCTTGCTCGTCGGTTAGCGGCCCGGGAAGTTTCATCAGTAACGTACCGGTGAACCCGAGGATGGCGTTGAGCGGAGTGCGTAGTTCGTGGCTCATTGAGGCCAAGAACTGATCCTTTGCTTGGCTCGCGCGTTCCAATTCGGCATTGAGCTCGTTCAGGCGCCGTTCGATTGCTTTGCGCTCGGTGACGTCTCGAATGGCGCTCGCGATGAAGGTTCCATCCCGCGTCACGATCGGGCTCAAGCTGATCTCGACGGGAAATTCGGAGCCGTCCTTGCGCAATCCAAAGAGTTCGAGTCCAACGCCCATGGGCGCACGCGGGGGTCGGCAATGTAGCCGGCTCGTTCGCCGACGTGGCGTCCGCGATAGCGGTTTGGGATCGAGCACCTCGATGGGCTTGCCGAGAAGCTCCTCGCGGTAATAGCCGAAGAGCAGTTCGGTCTGCGCGTTAACGAGTCGAACCAGGCCGCGTTCATCGACGATGACGGTCGCGTCGGGAGCGTATTCCAGAAGCGGAAAGCGGCTGCCGGCGAGGTCGGAAAGCGAAAACGGTAACCCGCTCACGAGAACAAGATACGACGCGGCGCTACCTCTATCCGGCGCGATAAGGCTTTCGGGGCCATACTGCTGAAGACAGCAAGCGTGCAGGAACCCGATGTCCGGCACGAGCTAGGGAACCTCGTTGCCGTTGCGCTAGCCAACGTGGAGGCCATGATCGACGGACTCGTCGATCCGACGCCCGAACGTTTGGAGGCGCTCGCCGATGCTCTGCGCCGCGCTCGCATCTTGTTGCTCGGCGGCGAGACATCCTAGGGTGGAACGCAAGCGAGTTCTAGTCGTCGACGATGAGCCGCAGATCGTCGAGGTGGTCAAAGAGTATCTCGCGCGGGAAGGCCTCACCGTGGATACGGCGGACAGCGTGGCGGGAGCTCTGATGGCCCTCGAGCGCCACGCCACCGACCTACTGGTCCTCGATATCACGCTTCCCGACGGCAGCGGGCTCGACGTGCTGCGCTCGGCCTCATTGCCCGACGCCCACATCCCGACCATCGTTCTGACGGCGCGAGGCGAAGAGGCCGACCGCGTCGTCGGACTCGAACTTGGCGCCGACGATTACGTTGCCAAGCCGTTCTCCCCGCGTGAGTTGGTGGCGCGCGTAAGGGCGCTTTTGCGGCGCACGGCCGAAGTCGCCGCGGCAGCCAACGACCGTCCCGCAAAGCGTACGCGCGTCGGTGAGCTGGAGATCGACCATAACTTTCACGAGGTTACTATGGGTGGTCGCGCGACCAACCTTACCGCCACCGAATTCAAGATTCTGGCGCTGCTGTCCGAAAACCCGGGTGAGGTCTTTACGCGCTCGCATCTGCTGGATCGCCTGGGCGACGACGGCGAGATCTACGAGCGCACCCTGGATCGGCACATCAACAATCTGCGGAAGAAAATCGAGATCGATCCGCGCAATCCCGAATATATCGTTACCGTTTACGGCGTTGGTTATAAAATGCGTAAAGCCTAAGCGCCGCTGCCTCGGTTCTTGTGAAGCAATTGCGAATTGTCCGTTCTATATTTCTTCGCACCAGCCCGATAGGATGAGATTATGTCCGACTTACTCGAACGCCGCGTCCTACGTTGTCCCTACCACCTTGCGCAACAATATTTAGCCGAGAGCATCGGCGCGCGCGCTGCTTCCGGAGAGCCCGGACCGCTGACGCTCACGCTAAACGTGCCGGGCGGCGAGCTCGTCAAAGAGGTCGTCGTGACCTACGGCACGGGCACCGACCCGATGCACTTCGATCAGCCCTGGCAGGTTCGCTGGAAGCCCCAAGCCGGTCCGTATCCCGAGTTTGACGGCGAGTTAACGGCGCGCGCCGACGAGACGTATGAATCGACGCTGCTCGAGCTCAAGGGTTCGTACCGCCCTCCCGGCGGTGCGCTTGGAGCGGCTTTCGACTGGGCGGTCGGGGGACGAATTGCGACGGCGACCGCGCAGGCGCTGCTGGAGCGTATCGGCGCAGAGATGGAGTCGCGATACCAGCGCGACGAGCAGGCGAAGCGCACCAACGCACCGTCGTGAAGAACGACGAAGATGCTCCCCTCGTCGGCACGCTGCGCTTCGTCTTCGTGATGGGTGCGTCGTTCGCGGTATTATGGCTTGCAATGTATCTACTGATGCGGGTGCGGTGGTAAGATGCACATTCATCGCTACGAACGTTGGTGGCTCACTTTCGGCATCGCGATGCTGCTGGTCTTTTTGGGGCTTATCGGCTTCGCTGCCTTCGCCGACAACATCAATCCGCCAAGCGACATGCAGCAGATCGATCCGACGAAAGTCTCCCAGACGCCGCCGTTCGACAAGCCTGGTTTGCGCAAGCTACCGGACGGATCGTACGAAGCCTACTACGTCGCGCAAGTCTTCACGTTCAACCCCGCCACGTTGACGGTACCGGCCGGAAGCAAAGTAACGTTTTACGTTACCAGCTCCGACGTCGTCCACGGCTTCTTCATTCCCGGCACCGACATCAATATGATGGCGATTCCTGGATGGGTCAACGAGTCAAACCCACACGTTTTCCAAAGCCGGCGAGTATCTCCTGATCTGCCACGAGTACTGCGGCCTGGGCCATCAGAACATGTTTGCCAAGATCGAGGTACGTTAGGATGATCGTTGCCGACCGCGTACGCGCCGAGAACCGGGTCATCATCGCGCACGTCTATACCGCGACGGCGGCCATCGCTGCTCGGCGCGGTCTTCGGAGTCTTCCAAGGCTTCGGTCGAACGGGTCTTTACGAGGCCCCGGCCTGGTTCGACTACTATCGCGTGCTGACGATGCACGGCGTTCTGATGGCGCTGGTCTTTACGACGTTCTTCATCACCGGGCTCTCGCTCTTCGTTACCTATCGCGCGATCCCGCGCGAGCGGTCGCTGGTCATGGGATGGTTCGGCTGGGGACTGATGCTCGCCGGCACGGCGATGGCGGCGGTCACGATCCTCAAAGGCGACGCGACGGTCTTGTATACGTTCTACGCGCCGCTCAAGGCGAGCCCGTGGTTCTACGTCGGCGCGACGCTGCTGGTCCTGGGTACGTGGGTGGTCGCTTTCGAGATCTTCGGCAACGTCAACTACTTTCGCAAGAACAATCCCGGACGCCCCGTGCCGCTGGTCGTCTTCTGTGCTGCGGCCACGTTCGTGATGTGGATCGTCGCGACGCTCGGCGTCGTCGCCGAGATGTTCCTTCTGATTCCCTGGGCGTTTGGATGGACGTCGGGCATCAACGTCATGCTGACGCGCATGTTCTTCTGGTACTTCGGCCACCCGCTGGTCTACTTCTGGATCATGGGCGCCTACATTATCTGGTACAACATCATCCCGACGCGCTATGGCGGAAACGTCTTCAGCGACGCGCTGACTCGCCTGACTTTCGTTATGCTCATTCTGCTCTCGACGCCGGTCGGCATTCACCACGAGTTCATGGAGCCTGGGATCTCGTCGGTCTGGAAGATGCTGCACACGCTAACGACATACGGCGTGGCTATCCCATCATTCATCACCGCGTTTGCGATCTTTGCCTCGTTCGAGCTCTTCGCGATCAAGCAAGGGAAGCGCGGCTTTATCGGCACCGTCAAAGCGCTTCCGTGGAACGATCCGACGTTCAGCGGCGCGGCGCTGGGCATGATCCTCTTCATTCTCGGCGGCTTCGGCGGATTGGTCAACGCGTCGTACAGCATGGATACGGTCGTGCATAACACGATCTGGATCGTCGGCCACTTTCACGTGACCGTCGGCGGTCCGGTGGCGCTCACGTTTCTCGGCGCCGCCTACTGGATGATCCCGCGAATCACCGGACGCGCGCTTTGGCAGCCGCGACTCGCGCTTTTTCAGACGCGCTTATGGTTCTTCGGCATGCTCATCATGTCGCTCTCAATGCACTACGCCGGCCTGTTGGGCGCGCCGCGCCGCACCGCCGAGGTGGGCTACCTCGGTGCCGGGGTCGCCAACGCGTGGCAGCCCTACATGCTCTTGGCAGCGGCCGGAGGATTCTTTCTCTTCTTGAGCATCCTCGCATTTGCCGCCGTTGCGATCGGCACGCTGCTTGACAATAAGAAGACGGAATCGATGGAAGCGACCTTCGCTACGCCGGCCGACGGCGGTGTAACGACGCCGCAACCGCTGCAGCGCATTTATCGCTGGGGAGTGCTCGCGCTCGTGCTCGCCGTCCTCGCCTACGCCGGACCGCTCGGTGAACTTCTGCGTCACCCCGGCTTCCTCGCCCCCGGCATGCGCACGTGGTGAAACTAGCCGTCTCAGGACGACGAGCGGTTTGGTACTACCATTACGGGGACGCGCGCGGCGCGAACGACGCCTTCGGCGACGCTGCCTAGCACGAGGCGGGTCAGTCCCGTGCGGCCGTGGCTACCGAGCACGATGTAGTTAGCGGGAAGCTCTGCGGCGAGCCGTTCGATCGCGTCGACCGGTGAACCGTCGACAATACGCGTCGAGACCCGCACGCGCCCGGCGACTCTCCGTTCGCTTTGGTCAAGAATCGCGAGGCCCTCACTCCGGAGTGCGTCAAGGCACCCGGCAACGAGCTGCGCCTCGCCGCCGCTCATCGCCGCAGCACGTGCGAGGTCGACGACGTGGCCGAGCACGAGTTCGGCGTCCAGCCCCGCCGCGAAATCGGTGGCAACGTCAAGGGCTCGTTCCGAAGTCTCGGAACCGTCGAGCGGAACCAGGATACGAACGGGAGCGCTTACCGGCATTGCAGTTTAACGAGGATTGGTCGTCGAGTCGCCGTGGCGATGATCGAAGACGGCGCGCCGATCGTGACTGTCCGGTTCGAGGCGGGCCTCGACGTGCAGCGGCTTGTCGGTAAGCAGCGCGACCTCTCCGATGTGGTACGTGTTGCGATGCAGCCGGAGGGAGGAGAACTCGAGTTTGGTCGCGTGCGCATCCTCGAACAGCTTCGACGCCCGCAGCAGTAGTTCCGCGAGCATATGTTCGAAGCTGGGGTCATGCGGCAACCCCGCGGGGATCCGGATTTCTTCGACGATTTTCCCAGCCGACGTCTCGTCCGTCGGTCGCGACCGCTCAAACGTTGCGTTCCCGACGGCAAGAATTAAGACATCGTGCGGTGGATGCCGCTGGATCGTAAGATCGGCCCGCCAACCACCCTGCGCTGCCGCGGCTGAGTCGCTTCCTTCAACTTTGGTTGAAGCGATCTTGTGGCGCGCGAGCAGCCGCTCGATTTGATCTACGGTCGCCTTCACGACACGCTCTCCGAAAACAATCGCGTCGGGGCTTAGGACTAAATCATCAAACATTCGCTCAGCTTAAAGCAGCCCCGGGAATTCCTGGTGAAAAGCCGCGACTCAGGCCTTCACAAGACCTTCCCGAGCAGCTTCTGGGTATGACGGGCGACCATCAGCGTTTCATCCGTCGGTACGACCATGACCGTTACGCGGCTATCCGGTGTCGAGATGACCCGCGCATTGCCTTCGTTGGCCGTCTCGTCAAGGGCGAGGCCGAGGTAACCGAACGATGCGCATGCGGCGCTACGCACCGGCGGGGCGTGTTCCCCGATACCTCCGGTGAAGACCAGCGTATCGATTCCGTTCAAAACGGCAATCATCGAGCCGAGATGCTTGACGAGCTGATACACGAAGAGCTCGACGGCCCGGCGGGCGGAAGGCTCGCCGCCGGCGACGAGCACGCGCATATCTCCGGAGATGCCGGAAACGCCAAGAAGTCCGCAGCCGCGGTATAGCAGCCCCGACAGTCGCTCTTCGTCGTAACCGTCGGAAAGCAGGCGCAACACGATACCGGGATCGAGATCGCCGGGTCGGGTGGCCATCATCAGTCCGCCCAGCGCGCTGAACCCCATCGTCGTGTCCAGCGGCGCGCGGTCGCGCAGCGCGCACAGGCTCGCGCCCGAACCGAGGTGAGCGATTACCGCGCGACCTCGTTCGGGCAGTTGCGAGGCGACGTACTCGTACGACAGGCCATGAAAACCGTAGCGCTCGATGAGCGGGTCGATGCCGTCAGGGAGAGTCGTACGTCGCGCAATTTCCGGAGCGCTCCGATGGAACGCGGTGTCGAAACAGAGTACCTGCGGAATTCCCGGTAGATGTCTTCCGGCGGCATAGACTAAATCGAGTTCGGCGCGCAGATGCAGCGGCTCAATCGGCACCAATCGCTCGAGCTCACCGAGAACCTCAGCGTCGGCGAAGACCGGCGCGACGTAGCGGCGGCCTCCGAAGACGACGCGGTGGCCAATGCCGGTGAGTCCGACCGCAGTTCCACGCCGGCAACCGCGAAAGGATGCTCGAAACCGCCTCGCCGGGGTCGTTAGGCGCAGCTTGCTCTCCGCTTGCACATGGCGCGAGTTCGCCCGCCGCATTCGTGGCATATGCGGCAAACTTGAGAGACGAGGATCCGGCATCGAGCGCGAGGATCGCGCTCATTCGGCGTGCAGGGCTTCGATGGGATTGAGATGCGCCGCTTGCCGCGCGGGATAGTAACCAAAGGCGATGCCGATCGTTGCCGAAAAGATCAGCGCGAGCACTATTGTCGGTAACGAAGCGGTGAAGGCAAAGTGTCCGAAGTAAGCCGCGATCGCCGACGCCGCCAGACCGAAGATGATGCCGAGACCGCCTCCGGCTAGCGACAGGACGACGGCTTCGACGAGAAACTGCAGCAGAGATGGCGCCGCCTCGGGCCCCGACGGCCATGCGCAAACCGATCTCGCGCGTCCGCTCGGTCACCGATACGAGCATGATGTTCATGATACCGATTCCGCCGACGATTAGCGATACCGTGGCGATCGAAGCCAGCAGCACCTGCAGCATCAGTCCCGCAGACGATGCGGCTCGCGCCACGTCGGCGAGGTTGCGCACTTGAAAGTCGTCGCTCTGCGGCGGAAAGATGCGGTGACGGGTTCGCAGCAACTGGCTTATGCCGGCGATGGTACGATTGACGTTCTGCGGAGCGTCGATCGAAACGGCGAGCGCGCCAACCACGTTAGGACCGTTAGCTGAGGTGGAGAGCCGCTGGAGCATGGACGTATAGGGCGTAACGATAATGTCGTCTTGATCGGTTCCCATGATGCTGTGGCCCCGCGAGACCAGCACTCCGATGACGCGGAACGGCACGTTCTTGATCGTCACCGTTTCGCCGACGACGTTGGTACGGTCGGGAAAGAGCTCGCGTTCGACGGTCGTTCCGATGACGCAGACCTTCGCGCTGGTTTCGACGTCTGCGTCGTTGAAGAACGTTCCGGATCGAACCGGCCAGTTGCGAACGAATGCGTAGGCCGGAGAAACGCCCGCCACCTGCGTCTGCCAGTTGCTGTAGGGGGAGACGACCTGGGTGCGTAGCAAGACCAGCGGTGAGACCGCAGCTGCATGGCGAATCTGTGACGCAATGGCCAAGCCGTCGTCGACGGTAAGGGTTGACGCGGCTCCGACGCCGGCATTGACGCCTCCGCTCATCGTGCTTCCCGGCAGGATTATGACGAGGTTACTTCCCAGGCTCGAGATGGTCGCTTCGATGTTGGTGCGCGCGCCCGTCCCGATGGCCACCGTGACGATGACCGCCGCCACGCCGATGATGATGCCCAAAACCGTGAGCAGCGAACGCTGGCGGTTGCGCATCAGCGCGCGAAAGGCAATCGTTACGGCGTGTTCGAGGTTCACTAGGCGCTCGCAGCCTTCGGCCGACCGACGGGTTCGTCGCCGACGACGTGTCCGTCGTGAAAGGAGACGATACGCCCCGAAAAGCGCGCGACGTCGAGCTCGTGCGTCACCATGAGAATCGTCATGTTGCGTTCGCGATTCAGGCGCAAAAAGAGTTTCATGATTTCCGCCGAGGTCTTGGAATCGAGAGCCCCCGTGGGCTCGTCGGCGAGGATTAGGCTCGGATTGTTTACCAGTGCGCGGGCGATGGCTACGCGCTGCTGCTGGCCGCCCGAGAGCTCGTGCGGATGGGCGAGATGGTGAGCCTCGTCGAGGCCGACGTCGAGCAGTGCCTGGCGCGCGCGAGCTCGGCGCTCGTGCGCTCCAAGCGTCGCGTACATTAGCGGCAGTTCGGCGTTTTCAAGTGCCGAGGTGCGCGCCAAGAGGTTGTATTGCTGAAAGACAAACCCGAGCTTGTTGCGGCGCAGATCGGCTAGCCGATCGGAGTTGAGCGACGCGACGTCGATGCCGTCGAGCAGGTAGCTGCCCGATGTCGCGTGGTCCAGGCAGCCGACGATATTCATGAAGGTGGACTTCCCCGAGCCCGACGGCCCCATGATAGCGGTAAACTCGCCCGGCTGCAGTGTAAACGTAATCCGGTCGATCGCGGCAAAGAACGTCTTTCCGGTCGGGAAGAGTCGTGTCAGATCGCGCGTCTGGACCGTCGGCGTCAAGGCGAACTCTGCACGGCTGGTCCGGCGGGGCTATCGTCGACGACGACGCGGTCGCCGGCTGCGAGCGATCCCGCATTGACCTTTACACCCGCTTGCGTACCATCGATCGCTAGGACGCTAACGCCGACGCCGCGCAGCGTGTGCCCCTCCAGCACGTAACAACGTGCGTTTGCGCCCACCGAGATAGCAAACGCCGCAGCGTCGTTGGTGGCTCCCCATACCGAGCGCGCGAGCGGAGTTCCCTCGCCTAATGCCGGGGCGGTAACCCGGTATTTCTTTGCCACCGCGGCGCTGGGCCGCCACTGCAGGGCCGCTAGCGGAAGCAGCGTTGCGTCCGCAAAGGTTACCACCGTGATCCGGACGTTGGCCGTCATCCCGGGACGCAGCGCTCCGTCGCGGTTGCTCGGATAAGCGATCGTGTTATACGTCGTAACGTTGTTGACGATCGTTGGATTCTGGCGCACTTCGTTGACGACCGTCTGGAAGGTACGGCCGGGGTAGGCCAGCACCGAGAAAACGGCACGCTGCCCGGCCCGCACCGTGCCGACGTCGGGCTCGCCTACCGCGATGTCGAGCTCCATCTTGCCGAGATCTTTGGCGATGGTGAAGAGCGTCGGCGCTTGCAACGCAGCGGCCACGGTCTGGCCCACGGAAACGTTGCGTGCGATCACCGTACCGTCTACCGGCGACGTAATCGTAGCGTGATCGAGGTTGATCTGTGCGGCTCTTACCGCGGCTTCTGCGGCGCGAACCGCCGCGTCGCTGGCGCGCTGCGTCGCCGCGGCGCCCGTCGCCTGAGCCGACGAACTTCCGGCGGAATAGTTGCTCGCGGCACTGCTCAGTCGCGAAGTCTTGGCCTGAGTCTGGGCGGCGATCACGGCGTCGTGCACGGCGGCGACCGTCGTAACATCGTTGTCGACGACGTTCTGTGCGACGTATCCTTCGCGCAGCAGCGCCCGGTCGCGGTGCAGCGTCAACATCGCGAGATGCTGCGCCGCCTCGGCCTTGCGAACGTCCTCGTCGGCTGCCGCAATCATTTGGGCTTGCGATTGCGCGCTCTCGCGAGCGGCCGAACTGGTGTAAAGCGAGCTCGAAACCGCCGAGCTCGCGGCGGCGCGTTGCGCTTCGAGCTGGCTTAGCGTGCCCTTTGCCTGCTCGAGCGCGGCGGCGAACAGACTGGGATCGAGCCGCGCGAGGACTTGGCCGCGGTGTACTTTGCTGTTGTAGTCGACGTAGATTTCCGAGATCGTTCCCGAGACTTGAGAGCCGACTAGCACCGTGTCCTGTGCGGCGAGCGTGCCCGTCGCGGTCACGACCTGCGAAATCGGTCCGCGCGCCACCGCGCCCGTGGCCGGCTCCGAAGAACCTCCCGAACATGCTGGGACGAGTAACGCAAGAAGCAGAGCGGAGGGCTGAAGACGAAACGCCATCACGTGAAGTAGTGTACCGTCATAAGGTTACACACCGGTGAAGCGATTGTGAAGAGCCGATCTCTGCAAACTTCACGATGCCTTCCCGGAGGAGCTATTAGACTTGCGCAATGTTTAAGAAAATAGCCGTCGCGCTCGACGGGTCCGCCTGCTCGCAGCAAGCTCTCGAGGTCGCAATTGGACTGGCCCAGGCCGAGAATGCCGAGATCGGTATCTGCTCGGTCGTCGATCCGATCGTGATCGCCGGCACCGCTCCGCCGAGCCCGGCAATGGATTTGGTCATGCGCGACATGGAGAGTACGGCGCGCACGCTGGTCACGAAGGCCGTCGAGCGCGGGCATCGGATGCAGGCTCCCCGCCAGCGGGCAGACTCGTCGCGGGGTCCCGGCTTACGAGGTTCTGAGCTTCGCCACGAGTTTCGGCGCTGACCTCATCGTGATGGGTACGCACGGGCGCAGCGGAATTCGCCATCTGCTTCTCGGCAGCGTCGCCGAAGTCGTCTTGCGGGAAGCGTCCGTTCCGGTCCTTATCGTGAGCGAACGCACGGTCAAGGTTGCACATCCGGCTGCGACGCCCGCCGCATTCACTCGCCGCTAGGATAGCTCTCCGGAAACTCGCCCTCGAGCCACCGCGCGCTCCGCTCGAGCGGTTCGACCGCTCGCGTCGTATCGAAGTGGTAGATTGCGTCGAACTGATCGATGAGCCGCGCCTCAAAGTAATGGCTTTGGAGTTCGGTGTCGGGGCGATAGACGACGCCGATCGCCCGTTCCCGCGCTTGTGGCGGGAGATCCTCGAGCCGCGGGCGGTACGGCCTTAGGGGTATCCAAAATCGCGGCACGCGCAGCGTGTGGAAGAGATGCTCGTAACTGTCGCGCCGCGCCGGCAATACGTGCTTTCGCTGCTCGGGGGCGTGCCAATCGTGAGCGGCAGTGACGGTTCCGGTAAACGTGGTAAAGCCAATAGCGACGGCGCTGTCGCCGTAACGCCGGCGCGTCAGCGCACCAATGTTCGTCTCGCCACGAAGCGACATCGCCGTGGCGTCCGCGGACCCTACGTGCGAGTTGTGCGCCCAAACCACGGCCTTGGCCGTTCCCTGATGGTCCGCCAGGTGGGCCAGCAGGCGATCTAGGGTATCGGCCATATGCTCGTCGCGCAAATTCCAGGTCGAGGCAGAGTAGTCAATCATGGCACGGTAGTATCGTTCTGCATTGGCCACGACGCGGGCGTTCTGTTCCGCATAAAAGTATTGATCTTCAGCCACGCGCCCGTCTAAACGTGCGTATTGCGAGGCTTTGCGCTGTATCTCCAACAGGGCTGCGAGCACTTCGTCGCGGCAGGCCGGTTCAAGCCCGTACGTTGCTGCGATTCCGTATCGTTCGGGATGCTCGGCATAGAGTTCCAAGCATTCGTAGTGCCGGCGTGCTTGCTGCGCCGCGGCTGGATCGACCCGGTCCAGGTATTGGAGGACCGCGTCGATCGACGCGTACATGCTATAGAGATCGAGTCCGTAGAAGCCCGTCTTCGGTCGCAGCGCCGTCTTGCAGAAATCGTTATATTCGCGCAGCCAACCAACGAAATCCAATACGTCGGCATTGCGCCACATCCACGTGGGAAAGCGCCTAAAGCCCCCCAATGCTTCGGATGCCTCGAGATCTTCGTCGCTGGCGCGCACGAAGCGGTTGACGCGGTAAGCGTCGGGCCAATCGCCCTCGATACAAACGGCGGCGAAGCCCTTTTCCGCCACCAGACGCTTGGTGATCTCCGCCCTGGCATGATAGAACTCGTGCGTTCCATGCGTCGCCTCTCCGATCAAGACAAGGCGCGCGTCGCCGATCAACTCGAAGAGCCTGTCGTTCTCTTGGCGATCGCCGGTCAGCGGGATGACCGCATTGGAGAGCTTCTCCGCTACGCGACCTTCCACGTCGCCCCCTGGCGTGCGGCGCGCGCGAGGAGTTCCCGAACCTCGTCGTCGCCGACTTGCCGGAAGTTGTCGTAGTAAAATCCAACCGAACCGAAATAGGCAGGCTGGTGCGGGCAGAAGACGTGGTCAGCAATCGTCGCGAGCATCCGGCACGTCTCCACGGGGGCAACCGGAACGGCCACCGCGATATCCGCGGGTTTGCGTTGACGCAACGCCGCAATGGCGGAGTACATAGAGGCACCCGTTGCGAGCCCGTCGTCTACGACGACCACGGAGCGGCCCGCAAGCTCCGGTTCGGGACGTCCGTCGCGATAAGCTGCCTCACGCCGCTTGAGTTCGAACAGCTCGTCCTCGAGCGCGGCGTGAAAGCGGTCTTGTGTGATCCCCAGTGACTCGATCGTCGAAGCATCGACGACGTAGCTCCCATCTGCGGCGACGGCTCCCATGGCTAGCTCCGGATATCCGGGAACACCAATTTTGCGTACGATATAGACGTCCAAGGGCGCTCCCAGCGCCTTCGCGACCTCGTACCCCACCGGCACGCCGCCACGCGGGAGCGCGAGAACGATCGGGTTGTGCGAGCGAGCATAGGCGATAAGCTTGGAGGCAAGCTGCTTGCCGGCATCGGCGCGGTCGCGGTAGAGCGGCATTTCAAAATCTCCCTAAATTCCTTGCTTAGCGGGCGTGAGCCCCTAGGTTGCGCCGCACGTAAGCCTGCATCCGGCGGCGGGCGCGGCGAAAGGCTTCCCGAACGGCGAGCGCCGGATCTTTGTAGATGGCGTCGATCTCGTCGCTCTTGTGTACGCGAAGCGGCTCGTCGTCAAAAGGTGCCGCCCGCAGGCTCGGCTCTCCGTCGACGATTAGTTCGGAGCCGGGAAGCGCCAGAGTGAGGCGCACGCGGAACGGCGAGCCCGTGTGATGATGGGCCGATTGACGTTCGACGAGGGCCCGGCAACGGAGGATGCCGTCGAAGAACTTGCCGAGCTTCGCGGCCTCGTCGCGAATTAATCGATCGAGGGCCTCGGATGAATCCACCCCGCGATAGGTAATCTGAACGGTGAAGCTCATGGCGCGATTCTACCCCGGAATTGAGAAGAACTTGAGGTGGCCGTGCGAGCGGTAGCGCTCGAGCGCCCCGCACCAATCGAAACGTCGCCACTGCAGCTTCGAGACCTACCGCAGCCGGTACCGGGCGTCCACGAGATATTGGTGCGAGTCACGGCGTGCGGCGTTTGCCGCACCGATCTCCACGTTGCCGAGGGCGATCTCGTTGCCAAGCGTCCGCACATCGTGCCGGGTCACGAGGTGGTCGGCAGGGTCGAGGGTCTTGGACCCGGCAGCGCGCGCTTTTCGATCGGAGACCGAGTCGGCATCGCCTGGTTGAGGCAGACTTGCGGGACGTGCGCGTATTGCCGCAAGGGCCGTGAGAATCTCTGTCCCAACGCGTTGTTCACCGGCTGGGACCACGACGGCGGCTACGCCGAGTTTGCCGTCGTTCGCGAAGACTTTGCCTACCGATTACCTCCTACTATCGATGACGAACACGCCGCCCCGCTGCTATGCGCCGGCATCATCGGCTTTCGCGCAATCCGCCGGGCGGCAGTTGAGCCCGGCTCGACGGTCGGACTCTACGGATTCGGAGGTTCGGCTCATCTCGCCATACAGGTTCTCAAGCATTGGAAGTGCCGCGTCTTCGTGATGAGCAGGGGCGGCGTGCATCGCGACCTCGCGCAAGAGCTCGGTGCCGACTGGATCGGCGATTCGTTCGATCGCCCGCCGGCACCGCTCGATTCGGCGATACTGTTCGCGCCGGCCGGCGAGATCGTTCCCGCCGCCATGCAAGCCTTGGATCGCGGCGGGATACTCGCCATCGCGGGCATCTATCTCTCGCAGATTCCACCGCTGGATTACGAACGAGATCTCTTCTACGAGCGTGAGATACGCAGCGTCACCGCAAACACTCGCGCCGACGGCGACGAGTTCTTGCAAATCGCCGGGGAAATCCCGATACGAACTCACACCGTCGCGATGAGCTTGGACGAGGCCAACCGCGCGCTTCAAATGCTTAAGCACGATGAGCTCCGTGGCGCCGCCGTGCTCCACGTGGGATAGCAGCCTTTTACGGCGCGATGATTGTTGCGGCGCGACGCCCAGGAGCATCGGGATGCTCGTCAGCGTGGCCAACGATGAGGGGAACGACGGCAACGAACTCCGGTGGTATGCCGAGCTCCGCCTTGACCTCGGGAAGATTGAACCAGGCGCGCGCAAGACCGATCGGACAAGTGCCCAGCCCCGACGCAAAAGCGGCCAACATGAAGTTCTGCGCCGCCATAGCGCAATCTTCGGCCGCTTGCCGTGAGTTAGAAGTTGCGCAGATGATGACCATCGCCGGCGAACCGTAAAATAGATTCTCATGAGCGGTGAGAATCTGCTGCAACTCGGGAGACGCGGCAACTGCCTGAGCCAAAAGAAATTGCTTTACCCGGTCTGAGAATCCGTGAAGGCGATCCGTGCCCTGCAAGACGACGAACGCCCACGGCTGGTCGTTCATCGCGCTGGGCGCTTGAACGGCCGCGTCGATGAGCTCGGCTAACTCTGCGGTCTTCAACGGCGTAGCGGTATATCGGCGAATCGCGCGTCGCTGATAGATCGCATTGAAGACCTCGGCCGTCTGAATCGTTCTCATTCGAGCCGTTTCCCGTCGGCTAGCAGGCGCGCGATGGCGAGCGATGCGATATGCGTCCCCACGCGATCGGCGCGACTAGTCAAAGCGATCGGAACGCTCGCCCCCAACACGACACCGGCGGCAGCGGCGCCCGCGAGCTGAATCAGCGCTTTGGCGAGCATATTCCCGGCCTCGAAATTCGGTACGACAAGAACGTTCGCGCGCCCGGCGACCGGTGAAGCTATGCCCTTTTCGCGAGCGACGTCGAGATCCAGGGCGTCGTCGAGTGCAAGCGGTCCCTCAACGACCGCGCCGCGAATCTGATTGCGTTGAGCCATCTTGGCCAATGCCGCCGCGTCAACGGTCGACGCGACGCCAGCGTTGACCGTCTCGATCGCCGAAAGTATTGCGACGCGCACCTCGGGGATTCCGATCGCCCGTGCGAGGTCGATGGCGTTCTGCACGATGTCGCGCTTTTCGCGGAGCGTCGGGGCGATGTTGACGACGGCGTCGGTGACGATTATCGGGTCTGGATAACGTTCGAGTTCCACGACGTACGCGTGGCTAATGCGGCGTCCCGTATGCAGGCCGCTCTCCGGCAAGACCACCGCGTGGAGCAGCTCGTCGGAGCGCAGGCTCCCCTTCATAATCGCGGCGACCTTACCGGTGCGCGCCATCTCGACGGAAAGCGCGGATGCCTTTCTCGTGCCGGCGGCGCCCAGGATCTCATAGCCGCTTATATCGATGCCTTCGATCCTAGCAACGGCGGCGATCGTTGATTCGTCGCCGACGAGGACCGGCACGATCAGTCCGGCCGACGATGCGGCCACGGCGCTGCCGAGGGCTATGCGATCGTGCGGGCAGACCACGGCCGTACGCATCGGATCCAGGCGGCGGCAGCGTAGGACTAAGTTCTGGTGATGCGGCACTAGTTTCTCCCTAAAGATCCGATCGTTGCGATAACGCTATCTGGGTTAAGACTGATGGAATCGATTCCAAGCTCAACTCGGAACTGGCCATTTCGGGGTAATCTGAAGGTGCTTGACCGCAGATTCCGACGGCACGCCCGTTACGGTGCGCACCGGCAACGGCTTGACGCAGCATCTCGCGCACCCCGTCGTCGCGTTCGTCGAACTCGGGCGCTACCAGCTCCGAGTCGCAATAAACCTACAGCGCGCCGAGTTGCGTCAAGTCGTTCGAACCGATGGATGTACGTGGAATACTTGGCAAAAGCATCGATCTGAACGACGTTGTTGGGAATCTCGCACATGACGTAAACGAGCAGACCGCCGTCGCCGCGCCTTAGCCCGAAACGGGCCATCGCATCGAGTACTCGGCGCGCTTCGCCGATCGTGCGGCAGAACGGTATCATCAAAATTACGTTGCGAAAACCCATTTCGTCGCGTACGCGTTTCATCGCCGCGCATTCCAGCGCGAACGCCTCGGCGTAGATCGGATGCGTGTAACGCGACGCACCGCGCAACCCGAGCATGGGGTTTTCTTCCCGCGGCTCGAACGCGGTGCCGCCAACGAGCCGCGCGTATTCGTTGCTCTTGAAATCCGACATCCGCACTACGACGGGCTTAGGATAGAAGGCCGCGGCAATAGTCGCGACGCCTTCCGTTAGCTTGCGCACGAATTCACTTCCTGTCGCATCGGCTCGGATCAAGGCGGCGATGCGCCCAGCCGCCGCGGGATCGGTGACGCGCTCGGGATGCAGCAACGCCATCGGATGCGCTTGGATCTCGTCGGAGACGATGAACTCGAAATCGAACCAAACCGACGCAGTCGTTCGGCAGGAAGCTGCGGGCGAATGC
>CAVTMN010000018.1:0-137993 GCA_963735845.1 Vulcanimicrobiota bacterium
TGGCAACGGCACGCATGCGTAAGATGCGGCGTTGGAGCACTGTGGCGCTGGCTATCGCCGCCGCATCCTGTGCCGGTCCGTCACCGGCGTTAACGCTCCGGCGGTTTCGCGCGCCTTGTCGCCGGCTAGAGGTTCGCAATATATCTCGCATGTGGTCGTGATGATTCAAGAGAATCGCAGTTTCGATAATCTGTTCGCTACGTTTCCCGGCGCGGACGGCGCGACGCAGGGGAAGCTAAAACGCCCAGCGGCGGCCATACGCGCCGCTGCAGAAGATGAGTCTGGACTAATTTGTGCGACTTCCGCGCACTCTTACCAAGGCGTGCTCAAGGATTACGACGGCGGCGCCATGGACGGCTTTGCTTGAGGGCGGCGGTAAGAGGTGCCCCGGACAGCAAGGAACGGCGCCGTACCAGTATGTCGATCCACTCGAGATCGCGCCGTACTGGCAGATCGCGGAGACCTACGTCTTAGGCGATCACATGTTCCAAAACGCAGGGCAGCGGAAGTTTCACCGCACACCAAGACTTGATCGCCGGAGGTTCGACGATTGATCCGCAACAACCAGACGCTGATCGATTTTCCGTCGACGAAACCGTGGGGCTGCGATGCGCCCAGGGGCACGACGCCGTCGCTGATCGTCGCCAAAGGCTCGTTGCTGCGGTACCGCGACCATCACGGTCCGTTCCGTGCTTGACGTACGCGACGCTGCGCGATCTGCTCGACGCGGCGCGACTTTCGTGGCGCTACTATTCGCCCCCCGAGCTGCGCGGCGGAGGGCTTTGGAACGGCTTCGACGCGATCGACGCGGTGCGCAACGGGCCCAAGTGGAAGACCCACATCGTCGGCCGAGAATAAAATCTTCGCCGATATTTCCGGCGGCGCGCTGCCGGCGGTTTCGTGGGTCGTCCCGACCAAGGCGAACTCCGACCATCCCGGCGGCGCCTCCGATACCGGGCCGTCGTGGGTCGGCGCATTGACGAACGCGATCGGCGAATCCAAATACTGGCGCTCAACCGCTATTGTCGTCGTTTGGGACGATTGGGGCGGGTTTTACGATCACGTTCCGCCGCCGTTCTTCGATCGCTGGGGCGGACTCGGGTTTCGCGTACCGCTCCTTATCGCATCGCCCTACGCGCGTCAGGGCCCGTTACGCTATGGAGGCTACGTTTCCCACACGCAATACGAGTTTGGTAGCATCGTCAAGTTCATCGAAGACGTCTTCGGCCTGGGACGCCTGGGAACGACCGACGTCCGTGCCAATAGCATCGGCGATTCCTTCGACTTCACACAGGCGCCGCGCGCGTTCGCTCCGATCCGAACGAAGTATTCGCGCTCCTTCTTCGAGCATCAGCCGCCGTCGCGCACCCCCGTCGACACCGAATAGCCGGCCGCCGAAATGGTAGGCGGTACCGGGCCGCAGAAAGAGCACACATGGAGTTCCGTATCGTTAGTCATGCCTGCCTAGACGTCAAGGCGCGAGGTAAACGGCTCGTTATCGATCCGTGGTTGAACGAGCCGACCTATTGGTCGTCGTGGTGGCACGCGCCGCCGCCCGAGTTCGGTCCGGACATTTTCGAAGCCGACTACGTGTACGTCACGCACTGGCATTTCGATCACTTCGATCCGAGGACGCTCAAGAAGTTCTCGCCGCACACCACCATCATCGTGCCGAAGTTTCCGATCTCCGGACTGCCTTCGCAACTGCGGGACATGGGTCGCTCGCACATCATCGAGCTGACGCACGGCCAACGCATCGAACTGGCGCCCGGTTTCTCATTTACCAGCTATCAGGTGTCCTTTCAAGACGACAGCATCGCGGTAATCGCAGGCCGACGGCTGCACGCTCATGGATCTCAACGACTCCAAGCCGCTGCCTTCGCTATGGCGCACGTTTCGCGCCAAGTATCCGAAGGTTGACTTCATGCTGCGCAGTCACTCGCCGGCCTGGTCGTATCC
Source organism: Vulcanimicrobiota bacterium (assembly GCA_963735845.1). GTDB lineage: Bacteria > Vulcanimicrobiota > Vulcanimicrobiia > Vulcanimicrobiales > Vulcanimicrobiaceae > Cybelea. The sequence goes on from CAVTMN010000018.1 coordinate 1,960, forward strand.
GACGCGCTATAGCTTCGAGGATCCGTCGGATCGCCTTCCCGTCGACGGGCGCACGTATATGGAGGCGTTCGTTGCGGCGGCACAGCAACTTCGCCCGCGCTACGCGGTACCGTTCGCCAGCGGCATCTGTCACTTGCATCGAGAGGTGCGCGACGAAAACCGCTTCCTCGTTTCGGCTTTCGAAATGCGCGACTATTTTGCGGTCAACGCTTCGCGCGTTCCCGGGACCGAGTTGAAGGTGATGCCGGTCGGCAGCCGCTGGTCGACCGAAACGGGGTTCGAACTCACCGACAACGTCGTGGACGACATGGTCGGCTACGCAGAGAAACGCGCGTTAGCCGAGAGCGAGCGCCTCGAGAAGACCTATCGTTCCGAAGCATCTAAGGAAGTTTCGTTCGACGACTTCGCCGGATACTTCCGCAAGTTTTTCCGCGCCATTTGGCCGCTGCGGCCGTTTCTGCGCAATCCGCGCTGGGTCTTCACGATCGCGGGACCGCAGACCGAGTACTGGACGGTCAACTTCGGCAAAGCCGCGATCGAACGCGGCACGCAGATGCCCGAACGTTACGACAGCGCGATCACCGTGAGCCCGGCGGTGCTCTCCGCTTCGCTGCGCAACGGCGTCTTCACTAACGTCGATATCGCCAAGCGGTGGCGCGTTCACATCCGGCGCGGCAGCGCCATGCGCCACTTCGTGATCACCAACCTTCTGTTGCTCCACGAAGCCGAGTATCTTTCGCTTAAGCATCTCTTGTCTTGGCGTTTCATCAGCGGTTACGCGCGCCGCCTACCGGAAATCCTAGACTACGTGCGCATGGCGCTGCGGACGGCATCCAAAGGAAAAGAATCGCTCGTCCAGACCGTCACCAGTATCGCGGAGGGATAATCATGGGGCGGCGGCTGCGCGTCTTTGCGGCAAGTTCGGCGTTGGCTTTCGCGGCGTGCTCGAGCGGCGGTTCGAGCGGCACTGGAGCCGTCACGCCGATGCGTGGGGACACGCTCAAGCGACACGGGACTTCCAATCCGATCACGCACGTCGTGGTGATGATTCAAGAGAACCGCAGCTTCGATAATTTATTTGCCACCTATCCCGGCGCCGACGGCGCCACGCAAGGATTGATGAAGACGCCCAGCGGCGGCGAAGAGTACGTGCCGCTCGAGGCCGTTAACCTCGCCGAGATCTGTGACTTCGGCCATCGACGCGACGATTTTCTCAAAGAGTACGATAACGGCATGATGGACGGCTTCGGCTTGGAGCGCGGCGGCGGCCGTTGTAAAGGGACGGCCGGCACGAAAGCCTACCAATACGTAAATCCGTCGCAAATCGCACCGTACTGGGATATCGCCAACCAGTACGTGCTAGCCGATCACATGTTCCAGACGCAAGGGAGCGGAAGCTTTACCGCCCATCAAGATTTGATCGCCGGCGGCACGACGATCAACGCGAAGCAGACCAAAAGCCTGGTCGACTATCCGAGCGACACGCCGTGGGGATGCGACGCGCCCAAACACACCAAGACCTCGACGCTTACGTGGACCGGCGTCAAACTAAAGTACGGATACCACCAAGGACCGTTCCCATGTTTGGGTTACGCGACGCTGCGCGACTTGCTCGACGCGCGTTCGGTATCCTGGAAGTACTATTCGCCGCCGGTAGCCAGCCGGGGGGGCGGCCTGTGGAACGCCTTCGACGCAATCTCCGCCGTGCGTCATGGTCCCGAGTGGAACGCCAACGTTACCAGCGATCCAAACGTGATCTTCAGCGACCTCGCGTCCAATACGCTACCATCGGTCTCGTGGGTGATTCCCGACCGAGAGAACTCCGATCATCCCAACACCGGAACCGACGACGGACCGGCGTGGGTCGCCGGCGTGGTTAACGCGGTCGGCGAGAGCCCGTACTGGCAAAACACCGCGATTGTCGTTGTGTGGGACGATTGGGGCGGCTTTTACGATCACGAGCGTCCGCCGTTCTTCGATGACTGGGGCGGTTTAGGATTTCGGGTACCGATGATGGTCGTTTCGGCGTACGCGCGCATCGGCTCGGGCACCCAGGGCGGCTACATCTCGCATACCCAATACGAGTTCGGCAGCATCCTCAAGTTCATTGAGGATACCTTCGATTTGGGACGGGTCGGCACGACCGACATTCGCGCGACGAGCATCGCCGAGGTCTTCGATTTCAGTCAACAAGCCCGCAGCTTTGCGCGGATTCCATCGTCGCGGTCGCGCGCGTACTTCCGGCACCGGCGGCCAAGCTACCGCCCCATCGATAACGAGTAGGGCGAAAGGCCCTCCTGCAGGAGGAACCCAAGCGAACGGTCGCAATTATTGGACCAGGCGCGCTCCCGCTGATTTCCCTAATTTCTACTAGTTAACGCAGGTAAACGTCGGGCGGGCGGCCAAGCCAACGACTCGACCCCGGCGCCGCTGTTTAAGCCCGTTGGGATCGGACAACAGTCGACATCTCGATCGGTTTTGGCCGGGACCTTTATGTAAGACCCTGGCCCTATCCGAGACTCACTTTTCATGAAAGAAACGGAGCAACTTTCTCGATGAAAATCTCGAGTTTGGCCCGATACGCCTTCGGCATTGCCGCCGGCGCAGCACTCCTTGCCGGCTGCAGTGCGGCAGGAACCCAATCCTCGCTCGCCGGCGCACCGCCGGCCTCGGCGATGGCAGCGGGCGGACACCATCTCTCGCCCCAGATATTGAGGCACCTCGCGATGACGCGTGCGAGTCATCAAACTCCGCCCGCAGCTCGCAACGTTCACATCAAGTCGTGGATGAAGCACGGTGCCGGCCGGCACCCCGCTTCTCTACGTCTCCGATGACGGCTATTACCCGAACGTCGTCGACGTGTTCAACTACACCACCGGCGCGATGGTCGGCCAGGCCTCGATGCCTAACACCGCGGCTAATCTGTATAACTCGTGCAGCGACAAGCACGGCAACGTGTACGTTCCGGACCTCGCGTATGGCTACGTCTATGAGATCCAGCACGCTACGACTACGGTCATCAACCAGTGGTACACAAACGGCGAGCCTATCGGCTGCTCCGTTAACCAACATGGCGATCTCGCCGTCACCAACTTCTACGACTTCGGCAGCCCGTCGGGCACCGGCAGCGTAGTTATTTATCCTGGCGGCGGACCGAGCGGAACCGACTATCCGGGCCCCGGCTATCTCTGGCCGGCCGGCTATGACAAGACCGGCACCACCCTCGTCGCCGAGTGCAACTATGCCGGTTCGTGCACCTCGCCGGGTATCGCCAAATTGGTTGGCGGTACGTGGACGCAGCTCTCCTACAACCAGACCATCTACTTCCCGGCTTCGGTCGAACTGATGGGCAAGAAGTGGGGCGTCGGCGACCAAGAGGGCGGCGGCGTGTTCGACACCGACATCTATGCAACCACGATCTCGGGCAGCAGTGCGTCGGCCTCAGGCACGACCACCCTCACCGATACGTGCAGCAGCTACTACGTCGACGCAGTCGGCTGGGCTAACGTAAGCAAGAGGCCCAACGGTGTGCAAGCCGGCCGCAAACACAAAGTCAAGGGTGTTGCGGCTGCCAACCTGTGGTGCGGCGATATCGATAAGTGGGCGATTCCCGGCCGGTGGCAACCCGAGTGGCACACATCACCGGCGCGGCCTTCGCTTACGGCGCGACGCTCATCAAGTAAACCGTCGCAACGTATTAGCGCTTAGATCAAGCAAGGGAAGAGCGGGCTCGCTTCGGCGGGCCCGCTCTCTTTTTTTGCTGGTCATAAATTACCAAGACCGCATAGCAATAATTGACCACACGGTATGCAATGCATTGCAAGCGGGGCATTGCTTATTGTCAACAAAACCCTGCGAGTCTGAGAAAAAATCAATAGCGCGTGAAGGATTCGTGTGCTATAAGACCGCATTCGCTTAATCAGGCCTGCCGGAGCGTCGGCGCTCCGTGGCGACCTAACTTCCCACTACATGCTAAGGAGATCCACCAATAATGCGTTTGTTAACGTCGGCGATCTGTACTACAGTCGCCGTTGGGCTTCTCGCAGGTTGCTCTGGAAGCAACCTCGGATCCACCAACGCAGTTCCGAGCGCCGGTTCTGCGCAATCTCACTTTATCAACGGAAAGTACGTTCCCCAGTTCTCGAAGTTTGCGAGCCTCATCCCGGCTGAGCTTCGTCCGGCCGGCGCTCACGGTATCGCCAAGCTCCAACTCCAACCCGACAAACATCACAAGAAGAAGGGCTACATCTACGCCAGCGAGTTCTACGGAACGACGGCTTACGGCTATAAGAACCCCAACGCCAGCAACGGCCCGCCGGTCTGCTCGATCAGCGGCGTCAGCTACATTAACGGCATTGCCTCGGACATTAAGGGCAACGTGATCGATCCGGACGGCGGTTCGCGTTCGGTCATCGTGCACAAACCCAAGTGCGGAGCGGTGATCGGCACGATCAGCGATGGCTACGGCCAGCCCTCCGATGCCAGCAGCCTCAACGCGGCGACCGGCAAAATCGCCGTCGGCAACATCTTCGACAACAGCGGCAACGGAAGCATCTCGGTTTGCACGATCTCGGGCGGTTGCACCACCAACCTGACCAACGCCAACATGTACGAAGTTGCGGGCGTTGCTATGGCGAAGAACGGCGACTGCTGGGGCGACGCGATCACCTCGGCCGGCACGGCGACCCTGACCTACTTCAAGGGCTGCTCGGGCAGCGGTCAGGCGGCCACCGGTTTCTCGAACGCGTACTTCGGCGGCATCGACATCGACAAGGCGGGTAACCTCGTTACGATCAGCGCCTTCGATTCGAAGCTCTACGTCTACAAGGGCTGCAACCCCGGTTGCTCGCTCGTCGGCGGTCCGTTCTCGATGAACGGCGAGGCCGTCTTCGGTCACCTCAACAGCACGAGCACGGCCTTCGTCGCGGGTGACTTCTCGATCGGCCAGCTCGACGTTTACAAGTACAGCCCGTCGGGCATTTCGCTCAGCTACAGCATCACCAACGGTCTGAGCTCGAGCTTGGACGTTGAAGGCGCGGCCTTCGCCCCGACTACCAAGCACTAATCACTCCAATCTAAATCGCGTCTTGCAGACGCGAGTGTTAAGCGGGGTGGCGGTAACGCCACCCCGCTTTGCTTTGCGCGTCGCTGCTAGTCGTCGCCGAGAACCGTTTTCGGTCGCCCTTGCTCGTGCCGGGCGCCGGCTGAGCGGAACCACTGCCCCGCCGGCTTGCCTCCGGTGATTTTTCTGAAGGGCCGCGGCTTCTGCGTGTAATCGAAGGCGTCGGCCGCCGGGTCGTTGGCGCGGGTATCGCCGGGTGCCATCTGCGGCAAACCGAAGTTGTCCTCGGTGTACCGCACCACGCTTGAGGTCTCGTATTGCACGTGGGTGACGTAGCTTTGCTTTGCATACGGCGATACGATTAGCAGCGGAACGCGAAAGCCCAAGCCGTCGTAATCGGCATAGATGGGCGGCGCCGGATCGAACCAGCCGCCCCAGTCGTCCCACATGATGAAGATGGCCGTCGATTTCCAGTAGGGGCTCTTACCGACGGCATTGACTAGCGACGCAACCCAAGCTGGGCCGTCGGAGGCCTGCAGACCGGCATGATCGGAGGTTGCATAGTTCGGCGCGATCCACGTCACGTTCGCCAGCTCGCCGTTGCCGATGTCGGTCAGAAACTGCGCCGGCGGGCTGATCACGTCGGCTTTCCAATCCGGGCCGCGAAAGATCTTACGGTCAGCTTGATAGGCTGACCAGAGCCCGCCGTCGTCGTAAATTTCCCCCGGCATAGTAGCGCCAGCTGAGGCCGGCGCGGTCGGCAGCGCCGGCCAGCGTGTCGAAGTCGAAGCAGGTTACGATGCGGGAACCGTACGTGCGGGCCTTTGTTAGCCGCTTGATCGTGTCGTTCTTCCCGCCTTCGCAACCCCACGGTCCAGCCGGTCCGTCGACGGTGTGAGCGGCGAACGCGGCGACCGCATACTGATGGCTGACGAAACTGCCATCTAAATTCGAAGCGAAGGTGTTGTCGGAGAGCACGTACTCGCGTGCCATCTGCCAGTACGGTTTGATCTCGTTCCGCGGCACGTAGCCGTAGGGCGCGTTCTTCGGAGCGTGCAGCGTGACGATCTCGTTGTTCCAGCCGTCCATCTTGCAGTCGGTTCCGGGCAGCGAGCCGGTGCCGTCGCAAGCGGCGAAGTAGGCGGTCGAAGAGTGATCGATATCGTATTCGGTCGCCAAATCGGCTGCATGCAGCACAATCTTGTTGCCATTGGTGTCGTAGCCGTAGTTCTGCGTGTACGCATGAGGAAAGCCCAGGAACAGGTTGTTGAACGAGCGGTTTTCCTGAACGATGAAGACGACGTGCTTGATGGGACTCGCCGCTGCGCGCCGCTGCACCGCCTGGGGCGTGGCGATCGTGGTGTTGCCGGCCGGCGAACAGGCCGCCAGAAGCGAAAGCGTTAACGCCGCCGTCGCGCGCTTAATCATCACCGAGCACCGCTCGCGGAACTCGGGCGGTGCGGGCATTGCGCTCCAGGCGCAGCCAGTACTGCGATGAATGGCCGCCGGCGAACTTTTTGAATTTCCGCGGATTTTGCGTGTAGTCGAAGGCATCGTCCGCCGGATCGTTGGCGCGCTTGTCGCTGGCCGCCATGGGTGCCAAGCCGAAGTTGTCTTCGATATAGCGCAGCACGCTCGAGGTCTCGTATTGCACGTGCGTGACGTACCCTGCCTTGGCGTAAGGCGAAATCACGATCAGCGGTACGCGAAAGCCTAAGCCGTCGTAGTCTTCGAAAGGCGGCTGAACCGGATCGTAGAGACCGCCCCAATCGTCCCACATGAGGAAGATTGCGGTCGAGTCCCAGTACTTGCTTTCGCCGATTGCGTTGACGAGCGACGTCACCCACGACGGGCCCTTGCGGGCCAGCAGGCCGGGGTGATCGGAGGTTTCATACGTCGGCGTGATCCACGTCACGTTTGCCAGCTCGACCGCCGTCGAGATCGGTCAGAAACTGCGCCGGCGGATTGATCACGTTGGTCGTCCAGTCGGGGCCGTTGTAGATCTTGCTCTCGGCTTGAAACGACGACCAGAGGCCGCCGTCGCTGTAGAGTCCGCCGGTATAGAATCGCCAGCTCAATCCGGCGCGATCGGCTTGGGTGGCGATTGACGGGATGTCAAAGCAGGTCACGATCCGTGAACCGTAGGTTCGTTTCTTCGTGAACTGGGCGATGGTGTCGGTCTTTCCTCCCTCACAGCCCCAGGGTCCGGCCGGATTGTCAACGGCGCGGTCGGCATAGGCCGCAACCGAGTATTGGTGGGCGATGAAGCTGCCGTCGATATTGGACGAGAAAGTTTGATCGCCGAGTACGTATTGCTGCGGCCATCTTCCAGTACTGGTCGACCTCGCGTTCGGGAACGTAGGCGTAAGCGAAATTCTCTCGGATGGCCGTAGCCGGCGTTCTCGCCGTTCCATCCGTCGAGCTTGCATTTGCGTTCCCGGCAGTTTGCCTTGGCCGTCGCAAGCGGCGAAGAACGCTTTCGAGTTGTGGCTGATGTCCCACGACGTCGAGATACTCGATCTTGCGCAGCGATATTTTTTTGCCGCCGGTATCTAAGCCGTAATCCTGAGTCGTCGCCCCCGGATAGTTCAAGAAGAGATTGTTGAACGAGCGGTTCTCCTGAATGATGAAGACGACGTGCGAGATCGGCGTCTTCAGCGGATGCATCGGCGCGGCGGGATTAGTGGGTACGCGCGGAGTCCCCGATGCCGCCCGACGCGCACGACGCCAGCATCAGCGCGCCGGCGACGATCGTTAGTTTAGTCGTCACCCATGAGGCCTTTCGGAATGCCGCGCGCGCGGGAGTTGCGCTGCGATTGCAGCCAAAACTGCGTCGTCTTACCGCCGGCGAACTTTTTGAACTTGCGCGGCTTCTGTGAGTAGTCGAAGGCATCGTTGGCGGGATCGTTGGCGCGCTCGTCGCTGGCGGCCATCGGCGCCAAGCCGAAGTTATCTTCGATGTAACGGAGCACGCTCGACGTTTCGTATTGAACGTGCGTAACGTACCCCTGGCGCGCGTATGGCGAGATCACGATCAACGGTACGCGAAAGCCGAGACCGTCGTAGTCTTTGTAGACCGGCTTGACCGGGTCGAACCACCCGCCCCAGTCGTCCCACATGATGAAGATCGCCGTGGAGTCCCAAAACTTGCTCGTCCCGATCGCGTTCACGACGGACGCCACCCACGCCGGACCTTTCGAGGCATTGAGTCCCGGATGGTCGGAGCTGTCGTACGTCGGCGTGATCCAGGTAACGTTGGCCAGCTGGCCGCCGGCGATGTCGCTCAGGAACTGCGCCGGCGGATTGATGACGTCGGTCGTCCAATCCGGACCGTTAAAAATCTTGCGGTCGGCTTGATAGGCCGACCACAGCCCGCCGTCTCCGTAGATGTCGCCGGTGTAGAAGCGCCAACTCACTCCGGCCGCGTCGGCCTCGCTCGCAATCGACGGGTTGTCGAAGCAGGCAACGATCGACGAGCCGTAGGTTCGTTCTTTGGTCAAGCGCACGATGGTATCGCCCTTTCCGCCTTCGCATCCCCACGAGGTGAGGGGGCCGTCTACCGAGTGACTGGCAAAGGCCGAGATGGCGAACTGATGCGAGACGAAACTGCCGTCAAGGTTCGAACTGAACGTTCGGTCGGCCAGCACGTATTGTTTGGCCATCTTCCAATACGGATCGATCTGTGCTTTTGGGACGTACTCATACGCAAAGTTCTTCGATGGGGCGCCCAAGCCGGCGTGCTCGTTATTCCACCCGTCCATCTTGCAGTGAGTTCCCGGCAGTTTGCCCTGACCGTCGCAAGCCGCGAAGAAACCGTGCGAGAAGTGGTCGATATCCCAACCGGTCGCGAGATCGATCGGTTTGAGGGTGACCTTCTTGCCGTTCGTGTCGTAGCCGTAGTCTTGCGTCGTGGCGCCGGGAAAGTTCAGAAAGAAATTGTTGAAGCTGCGGTTTTCTTGAATGATGAAGACGACGTGGGAGATGGGACTCACCGAGGGGCGAAGCCCGTAGTATTCCGTTCCGACCGGTACTTCGTGGGTCCCGGCGCTGCAAGCAGCAACTGCAAGCACCGCAAGAAGCGCGGGCGCGCGAAAGTAGAAGAGACTTCACAGACGCTCCTTTCGCGCGCGCATTGGGGCGCCCTTGGACAAGAAGGAGGCGCCCTTTCAAAAAGTATAGCAGCGAATCATGAGGCCCGGATCTTGGCAGGCCGCCTGCGTCGCCGGCGCGATTTTGGCCGGCGGATGCGGCGCGCAATCTTCGAGCGCGTTGCCCTTCATGAAAAGCGGCCGAACGCCCGGCTCTGCCGCCGACGGGCGCCGGTAAGATCCAACACGTCGTGTACATCGTTCAGGAGAATCGCTCGTTCAATAACCTGTTCTACGGTTATCCCGGGGCGTACACGGTTACCAGCGGCAAAGATTCCAAAGGCGAGACGATCCAGTTGCAGCCCATCAGCCTTCACGTCCAGTACGTGATCGACCACTCCTCATCGGCGATGTTCTTCGCGTGCCACGGCCGCGGCAAGCTGCCCGGCACCAAATGCCGCATGGACGGCTTCGACCGGGAGTGGTGGAACGGCGGCCCAAAGCGCGTGAAGTACCCCCAGTACGTCTACGTCCCGCAGCGCGAAACCAAGCCGTACTTCGCGATGGCCCACGAATGGGTGCTGGCCGATCGGATGTTCCAATCGCAGCTCGACGAGAGCTTCACCGCACACCAATACGCCATCGCCGCGCAGGCACAGCGCAGCGTCGATCTCCCCTACGGTCCGTGGGGGTGCGAACAAGGACCCAGCGATTACATCAATACCCTCACCAATGACCGCAAGCTCGGGAAACAAGAAGTGCCGTGCTTTGACTACGAGACGCTCGGCGACGAGCTCGACGCAGCCAAGCTCTCGTGGCGATTTTATACGAGTTGGTACGACACGCCGTCGAGCGGATTCGGAGCGGTGTGGTCGGCGTATCAAGCGGTCAATCATATTTACAACGGACCCGATTGGAACAAAGACGTCATAACGCCGCAGAAACAGTTCTTCCACGACATCGCTAAAGGCAAGCTCGCAAACTTCACCTGGATTACGCCGATTTGCGCGAACTCCGATCATCCCAACTGCCAGGGCGGCTACGGACCGTCGTGGGTTGCCGCACTCGTCAATGCGATCGGCGAGAGCAAGTACTGGGACTCGACTGCGATTTTCGTGCAGTGGGACGATTGGGGCGGACTCTACGACCCCGTTCCGCCGCCGTTTGAGGATTACGACGGCCTGGGCTTTCGCGTTCCGCTGCTCGTGATTTCACCCTATGCCAAGCACGACTACGTCTCGCACAAGCGTTACGAAACGGCGAGCGTCTTACGCTTCGCCGAGGATCTCTGGGGCCTGCCGCAGATGGCGGCGGCCGACAAACGCGCGAACTCACCGGGAATAGACTGTTTCGACTTCACGCAACAGCCGCGCAAGTTCGTACGCATCCCGGCACCGAAAGGGCGCGGATTCTTCCTGCATCAGGGCGACGATCGGCGCATCCCCGACGACCAATAGAGGAAGGGCGGGACAAAAGAAGAGGCGAGCGCTTTCGCGCCCGCCTCGTTCTTTAGATGCGACCCTGGATTAGAAGGCCTTGATCCCGTTAGGCGTTCCCCAACCGGACGGGCCGTCGTAGCCTTTGAGGCCGGTGCAGAGATAGCTGCCACCGCAGGAGCCGTTGCTCCCCGTGGTGATGTCGTGCAGGTCGTGCTTGTATTGTTTCTTCTTGAGCTTCCAGAACTTTTTGGCCGCGGTTTGGCTGCTGGCGTTTCCGGCAAGCCCAAAAATTCCGGCCGTAAGCGGCGAGGCGACACTCGTGCCGCTGACGGTGAACCAGCCTCCGTCGATACTGTCGTATTCCGCGACGCGCTGGGCAACGGCAGATATATCGGAGTCAGTTCGGTACGTGCATGAGGAGTCGTGCTGCCACGACGGTTTGGTAACGCCGGTGGCGCAACCGCTGCCGGCGTCCACCCACACCGTTTCGGAGTAGGTCGAACCACTCTTCGAGAGCACGGTACCACCGATGGAAACGACGTTGGCTAGCGACTCGGGGGCGCCGTTATGGTTGTATCCGTCATCGCCCGAGGCCGCGAGATAGACGACGCCGGGCGCATTGAAGTAGTTCGGGAAGTTCGCGTCACCGCAGGTGTTGTCACCGTAGCAGATCCAACTGTTGCTGACGATGTGCGCGCCGAGCGTTACCGCTTCAGTCTCGGCCTTTTCTAGATCGGTTATGCTGTTCTGCGCTTCGATGAGATCGATCGTGCATTTCGGGCACGAAGCCGAGACCATCTCGACGTCGAGCATGATCTCAACGCACGTTCCGTAATTCGTGCAGCTGGGCGGATAGTTGCTCTGCTGTCCACTGGAGTTATATTTGGTGATGTTCGCCGTGCCGAGACCGAAGTTCGAACGGTACGCCGCTAGGTCGGAGACGGCATTGGCATCGTCGCCCCAGATGACGATGGCCACGACCTGGCCGGCCCCTTTCGACGACGACGGCAGGTTGTAACGAGTCTGGAAGTCAGCCGGAGCCCAGCCGACGACGTCCGGGCCGGCTTGCGGTTTGGTGTCGACGAGCGCCAGACACACTGGCCGTCCGATGACTTGCGGACACGCCGCTCTTGCCAGCCCTTTAGCTTGCCATTGGGGAATATGGTCGAGCGGTCGAATCGATTGCGTCGTCGGGCCGCCCCCTGTTCCAGTCACGCCGGGCATGCTGGAATTGCCACCCGAACTACAGGCGGCGATTGCGAGTGCCGTAAGCAGCGGCACCGCGAGTTTGATGGGTCCGTTCACGAAAGCTCCTTCTGAGATAGTTGGGTGGGATGTTGGGGGAGGGAATAATTTAGGGCAATGGCAGGCGCCGACCTGCGCCGGGAACATCCAGTAATACCGTACGCAAGTTATCAAAGCGACGATCGCCGCATCCCTGACGATCGATAGAAGAGCGTTGCAAGCAAGAAGAGCGGCGCAAATAAGAAGAGGCGAGCGCTCTCGCGCCCGCCTCTTTGCTTTAGGTGAGACTCCGGATTAGAAGGCCTTCACACCCTTAGGCGTTCCCCAACCGGTCGGACCGTCGTAGCCCTTGATTGACGTGCAGAGGTAGCTGCCGCCGCACGAGCCATTGCTGCCCGTAGCGATGTCGTGGAGATCCTTCTTGCGTTTCTTCTTTTTGAGCTTCCAGAGGTTCTGAGCGGCGGTCTGCGAGCTGGCGTTGCCGGCCAGAGCGTAGACGGAGGCGATGAGCGGCGATGCCGCGCTGGTGCCGCATTCGGTGATCCAGCCGCCGGCGCCGTACGTGTCGTACTCAGCTACGCCCGGGCTGCATCCGGCTTCCGACGAGATGTCGCTGTCGGTGCGATAGGTGCAACCGGTGTCGTGCTGCCACGAGGGCTTGGTCACGCCCGTCGCGCAGCCCGAGCCCGCGCCGTTCCACGCGATTTCAGTGTACGAGGAGCCGTTCTTGCTCAGATTGGTTCCGCCAACCGAGACAACGTTGGCGAGCGCTTCGGGAGCGCCGTTCTCGTTGTAGCCGGCATCGCCCGAGGCGGCGAGATACACGACGCCCGGCGTCGAGAAGTACGACGTGCTGACGCAGTTGACTGAGCCGTAGCAGATCCAGCTGTTGCTGATGATGTGCGCGCCGAGGGTTACGGCCTCAGCTTCGGCCGTTTCCAAGTCGGCCGTGTCGGCACCATTGGCCTCGATCAAATAGATCGTGCACTTCGGGCAACCCGCCGAGACCATATCGACGTCGAGGTCGATCTCAACTCCCCAGCCGGTGCTTCCCTGCGGGTAGTTGCTGGTCTGGCCGTTCTGGTTGTACTTGGTGAAGTTTGCGGTCCCGAGACCGAAGTTCGAACGATACGCCGCAAGGTCGTTGGCGACGTTGGGGTTGTCATACGCATCGACGATGGCGACGATCTGTCCCGAGCCGTTGGTGCCCGACGGCAGCTTGTAACGCGTTTGAAGATCGATCGGCCACAGACCGGAAACGTTTTTCTGGGCCATCGGCTGACCGGCATGGTTCATCGGAGCCGTCTTTTTGTCAATATTGAGCGCTAGGCAAGTAGGTTCGCCGAAACGGGGCGTGCCGCAGGCCGGATGCGCGAGGCCCTGGGCTTGCCAGTCCGGCAAGATGCGCGATATGCCGAGGCCCGAACCAGCCGGCCCGGCCGCCGGTGTGCTGGAACTGCCGCCCGAACTACAGGCGGCAATTGCGAGTGCCGCAAGGAGCGGCACCGCGAGTTTGATGGGTCCGTTCACGAATGCTCCTTCTCAAGAGAGTTAGGTGGGATATTTGGGGGAGGAAATATTTAGGGCCGGGGCAGGCGCCGACCTGTCGGCGGCCTACCCCGGCCCACTTTATAGGCTAGGCCTTCGTCCTAGAAGGCCTTGATGCCGTTGGGCGTTCCCCACCCGGTCGGGCCGTCATAGCCCTTGATTGCGGTGCAGAGATAGGTGCCGCCGCACGAGCCGTTGCTGCCCGAAGTGATGTCGTGGAACCACTTTTTGTGTTTCTTCTTATTGAGCTTCCAAAGGCCCTGAGCCGCGTTCTGCGAGCTGGCGTTGCCGGCCAGTCCGTAGATGCCGCCGATCATCGGGGCCGAGACGCTGGTGCCGCTGACGGTGATCCAGCCGCCGTGGCCGTACGTGTCGTACTCGGCGACGGACTGTGCGACCGCCGAGACGTCGTTCATCGTACGGTAGGTGCAGCCGGTGTCATGCTGCCACGAGGGCTTGGTGATGCCCGAGGCACAGCCCGAGCCGGCGCTGCGCCAGGCGATCTCGCTGTAGGTCGAGCCGCTCTTGCTCAGGACGGTGCCGCCGACGGATACGACGGTGGCCAGCGCGGCCGGTCCCTGCGTTCCATAGCCGGAGTCACCCGATGAGGCCACATAGACGACGCCGGGCGTATCGAAGTAGGAGCCGCTGACGCAGTTGTTGTTGCCGAAGCAGCCCCAGCTGTTGCTGACGATGTGGGCGCCCAGGCTCACCGCCGTCGCTTCAGCCGTCTGGAGGTCGCTTTGATCGGCGCCGTTGGCTTCGATCAGATAGATCGTGCACTTCGGGCAGACCGCCGCGACCATCTGGACGTCGAGGTCCTCCTCCAGGCCCCAGCCGGTGCTCCCCTGCGGGAACCCGCTGGTCTGGCCGTTCTGGTTGTACTTCGTAAAGGTCGCCGTTCCGAGACCAAAGTTCGAACGGTAGGCCGCGAGGTCGCTCGCGACGTTGGGGTTATCGTATGCGTCGACGATGGCGACGATCTGTCCCGAACCGTTGGAACCGGATGGCAAGTTGTACCGGGTTTGGAAGTCGCTGGGCCACCAGCCGGCGACGGTCTGTTCGACCTGGGGCATGATGCCGTGATCGACCGGGCCAGGCTTGACGTCGTCGATCAGCACCGTGCAATTGGCTTCACCACGCACCTGGGGACAGGCGGCGTGGGCCAGATGCTTGGCCTGCCATTCCGGAATGGCGTGCGACGGCGCGAGCGCCGTGCCGGCCATTCCGGTGGAGGGCATACTAGAATAGCCGCCGGCGTTACAGGCGGCCAGCGCGAGTGCGGCGATGAGCGGCACCCCGAGTTTAATGCGGTTCACGGATGCTCCTTATATTTTTGGGACGTTCTGGGGAAAACGAGAACAAGTAATTTTAAGGCCGCGTGCAGCGCCTACCTGTCGGCCGGCCGGCCGCCGCGACCCTCTTTCTATAGAACGGCGCGCCGTGGCCGTACGTTTCCCCCACCAAAAGAAGCGGGGCGCGGCTCGCGCCGCACCCCGTTCGTCCTTGACCTCGGTAACCCGGAAACGTGCTTTAGAAGGCCTTGATGCCGTTGGGCGATCCCCAGCCGACTGGGCCCGAGTACGTGCCGAACTGCTTGGTTCCGGCGGTGCAGAGGTAGCTGCCGCCGCACGTTCCGTTGTTGCCGCTCGAGATGTAGTGGAGCTCCTTCTTGCGCGCCTTCTTGCTCATCGTCCAGAAGTGCGAGCCGCCTTTGCTTACCTTACTGAAGTCTGCGGCAAGTCCGTACACGCCGGCAAGCAGCGGTGACGAAACGCTCGTACCGCCGACGGTGCCCCAACCGCCATTGGGGTAACTATCATAAAGCGAGACCCCTTGTGCCACGGCCGCAACCTCGTTGCCGGTGCGCTTCGCACATGAGGGATCTTTTTGCCACTTCGGTTTGGTCACGACGGAGCAGCCGCCGCCGGAGAAATGCCAGACGGTTTCGCTGTATTTCGAGCCGGAGAGCGCGAGCACCGTACCGCCGATCGAGTTGACGTTTGCGATATCGGCGGGATCCTGCATGCCGTATCCGCCGTCGCCGGAGCTGGCCATATAGACGATGCCGGGCGTGTCGAAGTCACCGTACGACGAGTAGCCTCCGCCGCCACCGTAGCTGTTGCTGACGACCTTGGCGCCGAGCGTGACGCCTTCGGCCACGGCAGCATACAAGTTGTTCGTGTAGTTGTCGTCGGCTTCGATGAGGATGATTTTGCAGAGCGGACAGCTGGCCGAAACCATCTCGACGTCGAGATCGATCTCAACGCCCCATCCCTGATCTGCCTTGGGATAATTTTTCGTCTGTCCGCGTTGGTTGTACTTGGTGAAATCCGCTTTGCCCAAACCGTACGCGGTGCGATACGTGGCCAAGTCGGATGCGACGTTCGGATTGTCGTACGCGTCAACGATCGCGATGACGGATCCTTTGCCTTTGGTAATCGGAAGATTGTAGGCTTTCTGGAAATCGGCCGGCTTCCAACCCGGATAGAGCGGGCTGATTCCGGCGGGCTCGGCCTCGATCAAGACGTCGCACTGCATTCTTCCATTAGTGCGCGATCCGCTGCACGCGTGTCTTGCCTGCACCATTGGTTGCTGGCGAGCGGCGCCGGTCGCGGTAGACCCGCCGGCGGTAGCCGGCATATTCGATGAGCCGCCCGCATTACAGGCGGCGATTGCGAGCGCCGCAAGCAGCGGCCCCGCAAGCTTAAGGGATCGGTTCACAACAGCTCCTTTTCGGTGTATGCGCTGGGACGCTTGGAGTTACGCTCGGGCGCCGCCCCCACCTTTGAAAGCAACCGCCCGGGGTAAGCAAGCATAGAGAAAACGTTCGCCGAGTCTCAAAGGTGCCCGAAGGGAATGGGCCCCCTCCAGCGGCAAGAGAGTCGCCGTCGTGATCCGCTCGATTCCGCTCGCGGCCCTGTGCGGCGCCGCGGGCCTAGCTTTGGCCGCTTGCTCCTCGGCCGCGCAGTCCAACGCACTCCCCGGGCTGGGTAGCGTCGTCCTGCCGGGCCGTGACGCGGGTAAGATCTCGCACGTCGTTTACATCGTGCAAGAGAACCGGAGCTTCGACGATCTCTTCCAGGGCTATCCCGGCGCCGACACCGTTTCGAGCGGTAAGAACTCGCACGGGAAGCGGATTAAGCTTCAAGCCATCAGCCTCAAAGTAGGGTATGAAATCGACCACTCGGCCGGCGCGATGATCGCGGCCTGCAACGGAACCGGCAAGCTTCCGGGGACGAAGTGCCGGATGAACGGTTTCGACCGCGAGCGGCAGTACGTCGGACCGCGAAACGGCCAGTTCGCCTACGTTCCGCACGACGAATCGAAGCCGTACTTCGATATGGCGCACGAATGGGTGCTCGCAGATCGCACCTTCGCGTCGCAGCTCGACGAGAGTTTCGTGGCGCATCAGTACATCATCGCGGCGCAGGCAAAATCGAGCGTCGACGTTCCCTACGGACCGTGGGGTTGCGAGGGCGGCGCGTACGATTACGTGCAGACGATAACCGCGCAACGCGGTTACGGCAAAGAGCAGCGCGCCTGTTTCAACTATCAGACTCTCGGCGACGAGCTCGACGCGGCTAAGCTCTCGTGGCGCTTCTATACCAGCAAGTATACGAATCCAACCAGTGGTTACTGGTCGGCCTATCAGGCCGTCAAGCACGTTTACAATGGGCCCGATTGGCACAAGGTCGTCACGCCGCAAAAACGGTTTCTCAGCGACGTGGCGGCCGGTAAACTCGAAGCTTTTACATGGATCACGCCGCTCTGCCGGGACTCCGATCACCTGATGTGCGGCGGCGGCGACGGGCCATCGTGGGTCGCGTCGCTGGTCAATGCGATTGGTGAGAGCAAGTTCTGGGACACCACGGCGATCTTCGTGCAGTGGGACGACTGGGGCGGCCTCTACGATCACGTCCCGCCGCCTTATAAGGACTATGACGGGCTCGGATTTCGCGTCCCGCTACTAGTGATTTCCCCCTATGCTAAGGCCGATTACGTTTCACACGTGCAGTACGAAACGGCGAGCGTGCTGCGCTTCGCCGAGGACCTCTTCGGGTTGCCGTCGCTGGCCGATGCCGACGCGCGCGCAACCTCGCCCGCCGGCGACTGCTTCGACTTCTCGCGGAAGCCGCGCAAGTTCGTTCCGATCAAGGCGCCGCTGACTCGTGAGTACTTCATCAACGAGGAGCCTAATGACGACCGTATCCCCGACGAACAGTAGACTCGCCGGCGGGGGCGCCCCCTCCGCGGGTCGCGGCCTTGGTCAACGCCGTCGGGCAGAGCAACCGTGGTACGATAGCGTCGGTTTTCGCGTTCCCTTACTAGTGATGTCGCCGTACGCGAAGAAAAACCGCAAATTCATACCGATCCATGCTCCGCTGACGCGGCAATACTTCATCAACGAGGAACCCGATGACCGAACTCCCGACGCGCAATAATAAATTCATAAGCCTCGCGGCTATGCTGGCGCTGGCCGCCTGTTCGATTCGCGGCCAAAGCATCGCCCCGCCGATGAGCGCCGGATCGGCGCTGCAGTATCTCAACCAGACCGGTGCGGGCAAGATCAAACACGTCGTGTGGATCGTGCAAGAGAACCGCAGCTTCAACGACATCTTTATGGGCTTCCCCGGCGCCGAAACGGCGACGAGCGGAAAAAGTTCTACCGGACGCCGTATCACGCTCAAACCGGTAAGCCTAAAGATTACTTACGACATCGATCACTCGGCGGGCGCAATGTTCACAGCCTGCAACGGTCAGGGAACGCTCCCCGGTACCGACTGCAAGATGGACCACTTCGACAAAGAGCCGTTCTTCGGCGGTCCGCGTCATCCGCAGTACGTCTACGTTCCGCGCAACGAGAGCAAGCCGTATTGGGAGATCGCGCACGAGTTCGTGCTCGCCGACCACATGTTCCAGTCGCAGCTCGACGAGAGTTTCGTGGCGCATCAGTACATCATCGCGGGCCAGGCCGCTTCGGCGGTGAACATCCCGCGCGCGCAGTGGGGTTGCTCCGGCGACGACCTCGACCAGGTGCAGATGCTCACGCATACCCGCCTTTTGGGGCGGCTGCGGCGGGCCTGCTTCAACTACCAGACGCTCGGCGACGAACTCGACAAAGCCGGACTCCCGTGGCGCTTTTATACCAGCCAGTACACCGACGGGGTGGCCGGATATTGGTCGGGGTACCAGGCCGTCAAGCATATCTTTAACGGGCCCGATTGGAAGCACAACGTCATCACGCCGCAGAAGCGCTTTCTGAGCGATATTGCGGCCGGAAAGCTCGCGAGCGTTACGTGGATTACGCCGCTCTGCCGCGACTCCGATCACCTCTCGTGCGGCGCGGGCGGCGGACCGTCGTGGGTCGCTTCGCTGGTCAACGCCGTGGGCGAGAGCAAGTTCTGGGATAGCACCGTCGTCTTTATCCAGTGGGACGATTGGGGCGGAGTCTACGATCCCGTGCCGCCGCCGTTCCTGGGCTACGACAGCACCGGCTTCCGCGTTCCGCTCATGGTGGTTTCCGCGTATGCGAAGAAGAATTACGTTTCGCACGTCCAGTACGAAACCACCAGCGTCTTGCGCTTTGCCGAAGATCTGTTCGGATTACCCCGTATGACGCAGGCCGATCGGCGAGCGACGTCGCCGGCCGACGACACCCTCGACTTCACGCAGAAGCCGCGCAAGTTCGTGCCCATCAAGGCACCGCTCGATCGCGACTACTTTCTCTACCGGGAACCAACCGACAACCGCATTCCCGATAGCGATTTCTAGAGCGCCGTCCTCGCAGGTTACTCCGGGTCGCCGTGCTGCGGCGCTCGCGCTCGCGACTTGAAGTACCGCGGGCCGAACTGCGCTCTGAATTTTGGTGAACTTGCGGGGACTCTGCGCGTAGTCGAAAGCGTTGAGAATGCTCTTGGCGCGCGCGTCGGTCGTACCGAGCGAGCCGAGCTTGAAGGTTTGCTCGATGTAGCGCAGGATGCTGCCGAACTCGTAGTGAGTGTGGGCGACGTAACCGCCGCGGCTGCCGTTCCCGGTCAGCGCGTACGCGGAAACGATCATGCAGGGGACGCGGAAGCCCAAGCCGCCGGTGTGATCTTGAAAGGGCGGCACGGCGTTGTCGTACATTCCGCCCCAGTCGTCCCAGAGAATGACGATCGCCGTCGATTTCCAATAGCCGCTCGTGCCGATGGCGTTGACGACGCTGGCCACCCACGACGGACCGTGGTCGACCTTCTCGCCGGGATGGTCGTTGTTCTCATCGGCTGGAATGATCCAGGAAACGGCAGGCAGCGTGCCGCCGGCAACGTCGTCGAAGAAGTTGGTCTCGGGCATCGAGACCTTGGTTCCCCACTCCGAGCCGTGGCGTACGGGATCGATTACGTCGAATGCATTTAACAGTGCACCGGCGCACGTGTGCGGACAGCCTTGGTCGCAGTTGTTCTTGTTCCAGGCGCTAAAGCAGGGAGAGTAATATTTCCAGCTCACGCTCTTGGCGTCGAGCAGGTCGCGCAGCGTCTGATACTGCCCCGGAAACTTGTTGCTGCAGGGGAAGGGACCTCGATTCTTGAGGTACTTTCCGTTAGTGGTAAGCAGCGAGGTTACCGTTTGTGCGGGAGCGTCGCAGCCCCACGGCATAAGCGGTCGGATTGTCGATCAAGTTGTGCGTCGCGTCGATGGCGGTGGAACCGCGGATCAGATCTTGGTGCGCGGTGAAGCTGCCGCTGCCTTGAGTCTGGAACATCGCGTCGGCCAGGACGTATTGTTCGGCGATGTCCCAGTATTGGGCGATATCGCTCTTGCGCACGTACTGGTAGACGAGGGTACCGGCGGGCTGCCCTTGACTGGCGCAGACGCCGCGCGGAACCAGGTTGAAGCCGTCCATCTTGCCGTCGTCATAAGCGGTTCTGAAGGCGCTATGGCAGTGCGCGATGTCGGTGGGCATCAGCAGCGAGTGAGGCTGCAGATCGACCCATTGATCGACGTAACCGTTGCCCTGTTTCACCTTCATCTTTCCGCGCGTCGCGCCGTTGGCGCCGGGAAACGTTGCGAAGAGATCGTCGAAGCTGCGGTTCTCTTGCACGACGACGACGACGTGCTGAATCGGCGAGCTCGACGCGTCGAATCGCGCCGCGGAGTTCGCTCCCGGCGCAGCGGCCGGCAGTGACGGCACGCTATGGGAGCAGGCCGCTGCCGCGCAAAGCGCCAGCGCGGCTGCGAGCCTCGCGATAATGGACGGAAAGGCTTTTACGATCGTGCTACTCGGGATCGCCGCGCTGCGGTTTACCCGCGAGCTTGGAAGTATTTGGCATTAAACTGTGACGGTATCGATTGAACTGACGGGGATTCTGGGCGTAGTTAAAAACGTCGCCGATGCTGTTGCTGCGCGAGAATCAGTCGTTTCAAGCGGCCCAGGTTCCAGTTATCCTCGATGTACTTGAGAATGCTGCCGAACTCGTACTGGGTGTGCGAGATATAGCCGCCTTGACTCGACGAACCAGCTTTGGCGTAAGGCGATATAACGAGCATCGGAACGCGAAAGCCCAAGCCGCCCCAATTGTCCTGAAACGGCGGCTTGGCATTATCGTAGAAGCCTCCCCAATCGTCCCAGAGCACGATGATGGCCGTCGAGTTCCAATACTGGCTCTGCCCTACCGCGTTCACGACGCTAGCCACCCACGACGGCCCCTTAGTGTCGGTCCTCGTTGCCGGGGTGGTCGTTGGCGTCGTCTTCGGGGATGACCCACGAAACGTTCGGCAGCGTGCCGTTGTCAATGTCAGTGAAAATGTTCGTCTCCGGCATCGAGACGTTGGTTCCCCATTCCGGGCCGTACCGAACCGGATAGATGACATCGAAGGCATTAAGCAGGGCGCCGCCACACGTCTTGCAGCCGTTGCTGCAACTCGGTCCGGGCGAAGCACTGAAGCATGGCGAGTAGTATTTCCAGTTAACGCCCTTGGCGTCCATCAAATCGGCCAGAGTCTTGTAGCCGCCGGAACCGTAGTCTGGAAACTTATTGGAACACGGGAATGGCCCGTTCGCCCGTCACGTCTCCATTGGCATCAATGAGGGACGTCGTCGTTTGGCTGGGGGCGTCGCAGCCCCACGGCATCAGCGTTGGATTGTCCACGAGGCTCTCAATCGGGCTGCTTTGGATCGTCGTCCCGCCACGAATCAGGTCTTGATGGGCGGTGAAACTTCCGCTCCCCTGCGTTTGGAACATCGCGTCCGAAAGAACCCATTGTTCCGCAATATCCCAATACGGTTGGATGTCGGTTTCCTTGACGAACTGATAAGCAAGGGTACCGATTGGCTTGCTATGGCTGCCGCAGACCCCACGCGCGACCTGATTGAAGCCGTCCATCTTTCCGTTGTCGTAGTCTGTCTCGAAGGCCGAGTGGCAGTGTCCGATGTCGGTGCTCAAGAAAAGCGAATGTTTCTTGAGCGTTTGCCATTTGTCCACGTAGCCGCTTCTGCTCTTGACCTTCATCTTGCCCCGCTTCGCCCCGTTGGCCCCAGGGAAGAGCGCAAAGAGGTTATCGAAGCTGCGGTTCTCCTGCACGATTATCACGACGTGCTGGATCGGCGTGCTGCCCGAGCCGTGGTGCTTGCCGAAGCTCAGCGCATCGGGAAGCGAAGAACTCGAGCCACCGCAGGCACTCAGGGCCATGCTTGCGGCGAGCGCGATCGAGACGGCGAAGAGGCGGTGGTTCATCAGGACTCCGTTCTATTCGGTATCGACCGGCAAGCCGGACGGCGGTTGATGGATGAAGTACGAACGCGAATATTGCGAGGGAATCTTTTGGAATTTTCGTGGGGTCTGCTTGAAGTTGAAGATGTCTGCCATGCTGTTCGAGGTCGAATCGGTAGTTCCAAGCCGTCCCAGCGACCAGGTATTTTCGACGAATCTCAATATGCTCCCGAACTCGTAGACGGTATGCGAGATTTCGTTGCGCGGCACATATGGCGACACGACGATCGCTGGAACTCGGAAGCCAGGGCCTCCCTGCTGGTCGAGCGGCGGCGGCCTCACCGGATCGTAAAAACCGCCCCAGTCGTCCCAGACGACAATAACGGCCGTGCTCTTCCAATAGTTGCTTTCGCCGATCGCGTTGACGACGCTTGCGACCCACGAGGGTCCCGTATCCGATGGGTATGCCGGGTGGTCGGAGTTAACGCCGTCGGGGATGACCCAACTCATCGCCGGCAGCGTGCCGGCGGAGATATCGTTAAAAATGCTTGTCTCGGGCTGCGAGATATGCGCATTCCACTCGCCGCTTTTGTTAAAGATCGGACCGATCGCTAGAAACGCGTTCCAAATAGCGCCGGTATTGCCTTGCCATGCCGGCGTGTAGTATTTCCACGAGATGCCCTTTGCGTCGAGCAGATCGGCTATGGTGGCGTACGACAAGCACGGGAAAGGGCCGGCGTCCTTTTCGTACTTGAGACCGGTCGTGATTAGCGAGGTCGCTGCGCCGGCGGCTGCGGGGCAGCCCCAAGGACGCGTGGTGGGATCGTCGATGATGCTGTGAGTGGCATCGATCTGCGTTCCGCCCGCGATCAGGTCTTGATGGGCCGTAAAACTGCCGCTGCCTTGCGTTTGGAACAGATGATCGGCGAGCGCGTAGTCTTTGGCCATCGTCCAATACGGGCCGAGCTGTCCCGGGTCGACGTATTGATACGGCGCCTTACCCTCCGGCTTCCCGGTCGTCTGATAGCGGATTAGGTTGAACGCGTCCATGTGGCCGTCGCGATACGCCGTGCGAAACGCGGGGTAGGTGTGGCGCAACGTCGTGGTGCTCTCGAGTGGAACCTTAGTCAGCGCGACCTTCACCGTCTTACCGGCAACGCGCATCTTGCCGGTGGTCGTTCCGAACGCTCCCGGAAAGGTCGCGAAAAAGTCGTTGAAGGTGCGGTTCTCTTGAACCATCACGACGACGTGCTCGATGGGCGAGTCCGGTGTTCCGAAAGCGGCCGCGGCGAAACCCGCTTGCGGCGGCGATGAAGGTAGGCTCGCACCGCACGCCGTCAAAGAAACGCATGCTGCGGTTGCGAGCAGCCGGCGGGGGATCATTCGGTGTCGACAGGCATGCCGGAAGGCGAACGCCGTAAGAAGTACGAGCGCGAGTAGCGCGCCTGGATCGTGACAAACGCCCGCGGCGCCTGCTTGAGATCGAGCATGCCGGCGATGCTGGTTGACGTCGCATCGGTCGTTCCTAAACGGCCGAGGTGCCAGCGATCTTCGATGAAGCGCAGGATGCTGCCGAACGAGTAAACGGTGTGCGAGATTTCGTTAGGCGGCACGTACGGAGAGACGACGATCATCGGAACGCGAAAACCGGGGCCGCCTTGATCGTCGAGTTTCGGCGGTGCAACGGGATCGTAGAATCCACCCCAATCGTCCCACACGACGACGATAACCGTCGAGCCCCAGTACGAGCTGTGTCCGATGGCGTTGACCACGCTCGCTACCCACGACGGACCCGTATCCGATCCGAAACCCGGATGATCTGAGTTGGCGGCGTCGGGAATCAGCCAGGAAACCGCGGGCAGTGTCCTGTTGGAGATATCGTCGAAGATCCTCGTCTCGGGCGTTGCGACGTGCGCGTTCCACTCGTTCGAATTCCCGTAGACGTCAGAGATCGCGAGAAACGCGTTCCACAGGGCGCCGGCAGAGAGATTCTTATACGTAGGGGTGTAGTATTTCCACGAAACGCCTTTGGCATCGAGCAGATCGGCGACCGTCTTGTAGCTCAGGCACGGGAACGGGCCGGCACCGGGTTCGTACCGCAGCGTCGTGGTGATCAGCGACGTTCGCGCACCGGGCGGCGCCGGACAACCCCACGGCGCTTGCGTCGGATCGTCGACGAGGCTGTGCGCCGAGTCGATTTGCGTACCGCCGGCAATCAGCGCTTGATGGGCGGTGAAACTTCCGCTGCCCTGCGTCTGAAAGGTGTGATCGGCCAGTCCGTACTGCGTCGCCAACGACCAATACGACGCGATGTGATTCGGATCGACGTATTGATACGGCAGCTTCCCTTCGGGCTGCCCGTTGCGCCCGACGACGATCTGGTTGAAAGCGTCCATATTGCCGTCGCGATACGCCGTGCGGTAGGACGGATAATTGTGGCGGAGCATATTCGACTGCGTCAGGCCCACCTTCTGCAATGCGACGTTGACGGTCTTCGCGTTGGCCCCGCTGCCGACGCGCATCTTGCCGGTCGTCGTTCCCAGTGCTCCGGGAAACGTTGCGAAGAGATCGTTGAAGGTGCGGTTCTCCTGGACGAGCACGACGATGTGCGCGATGCCTTGACGGCTGGGGGGACCGGACGGCGGTCCGGGCGGCGTGGCGCCCGACGTGCCGCCGCCCCCGCAAGAAGCCAGTGCAACGCTAGCCGCCAGCGGCGCTAAGAGTCGGGTGCGCATCTATTGGCTGTCGGGCGCGAATCCCGACGGCTTCTGGCGCAGGAAGAATTCGCGCGACTGCGGCGATCCGATCACTTGGAACGGACGCGGCGTCTGGTTGAAATTAAAGGCGTTGGTAATCGGCGTGGACCGCGAGTCGGTCGTTCCCAGCGACCCGAGCTTCCAGTTGTCCTCGATGAAGTGCAGCACGCTGCCGAATTCGTACTGGGTCGAGACGACGTGCGGCTGCACGTAGGGCGAGACGACGATCATCGGAACGCGGAATCCCAGGCCGCCGGCATTATCGAAGAACGCCGGCGATTCGTGGTCGTAGAATCCGCCCCAATCGTCCCATAAGATGATAATCGCGCTGCTCTTCCAGTATTTGCTCTGGCCGACCGCGTTGACGATAGATGCAACCCACGACGGGCCGAAATCCACCAGTTTACCGTGCTGATGCTCCTGCGGATGGTCGGAGTTCTGCGCGTCGGGCGTGATCCACGAGACCGCCGGCAGTCTACCGTTCTTGATGTCCTTGAAGATGTCGAGGTCGCTGAAGGTGACGTTTTTGCCCCACTCGTCGCTGTAGCGCACCGCCCGAATGGCGTCGAAGGCGCTCCAGATGCCGGCGGTGTCACCGTGCTGCGGTCCGTGCGGTCCCTGTACCCTTTGCGCGTAGTACTTCCACGGGACTTTCTTTGCGTCGAGCAGATCGCGCAGCGTGGCGTAATCGAAGCACGGGTTAGGGCCCTTGTCGTTGAGATACTTGAGATTGGTGGTGAGCAGCGACGTCACGGTGCTCGAGAGAGAATCGCAGCCCCACGGAAACCACGTCGGATTGTCGACGACGCTGGCTTGCGAGCTGCCGTAGTTCACGACCGTCGCGCCGGCGATCAGGTCTTGGTGCGCGGTGAACGTTCCGCTACCTTGCGTCTGGAACATGTGATCGGCTAAAACGTACTGCTGCGCCATGTCCCAGTACGGCTTGATCTCTTGCGGATTCACGTACTGATAGGCGTAGGTGCAGATGGGCGACCCCTCCCCGTCGGGGCCGGATTTCTCGAGATCGAAACCGTCCATCTTGCCGCCGTCGTACTGCGCGAGAAAGCCTTGCGACGAGTCGTTGGGATTGAGGTAAACGTGCGGCAAATCATCGCCCTTGCCGAAGCCATTGGGGAAGCCGGCGCCGATTAGCGACGCTTGCGTCAACGGGATCGTAGGATTCGACTGTGTGATGACCGGCATGCCGCTGGACTTGCACGCGCTGGCGATCCCCTGCGGCATCGGCGCGCCCTGTCCCGTCGTCGTCCCGTCCGCGCCGGGGAAGGTGGCGAAGAAGTTATCGAAGCTGCGATTCTCTTGAATCACGACGATCACGTGGGAGATCGGCGTGGCGCCCTTGCCGTCGGGGCTTGCGGGAAGGACGGCAGAGGGGCTGCCGCCCGCGGCGCTGCCGGAACACGATGCCGTCGCGGCAATGGCGGCGCTCGCGAAAAGTAAGAGAGCCCAATGGCGCGGATTCATAGGATGCCTCCGAAGATCGCGGGAGCGGCCGCGATTTTAGACAGTACTACGCGGTTGCGCCGACTCCGCAATGCGTTGCGCGATCGCCCCAACGTCGTATCCAAAGTGCTCCGCCACGCTGCCGGTGAGGGACGTGATCGCGGCGATCTCGGCGGCGTTGAACGAGGGCTTGTAGTAGTCGGGAAGTGAGAGCTTCTTGGTATAGGCTTCGCGCGCGGCCGCAAATTTCTCCGGCGCGAGGCCGGTGTGTGACAAGATCCGGTCGATCGTCGCTCCCGAATCCGAGCAGAGATCTTCGTAGCGGACCAGGCAGACGGCCCGCGCCAGCCCGGGGTCGGCCTGCAGCTGCTGCGCGACGAAGCCGTAGACGTATGCCCAGTAGCGCGCGCGAGAGATCGCCCACTTACCCTCGTCGAAGAGCCGGCGAATCTCGTGCAGTTCCTCTGGCCGGCCGACGTTGGCCATCATCATGTTCGGTCCGAACTCGTGGTGGCCGGTCAACTCGATGATCTCGATCTGTCGCGGATCGGACTCCTCGATCTCCTTCCAGATGCGGTCTTGCTTGATGATCGAGGCGACGTGGTCGAACGGGTTGCGAATATAGAGCAGGAAGCGCGCGTCGGGGAAGATCTTGCGCAGATATTGCATCCGCACGACGCACATGATCGCTTTGCTCACGTAGCGGTTGCGAGCGCGCACGATGGCCAGCTTGCGCAAGTGCTCGCTATAGAAGCGCTCGAAGTTGCGGTTCGTGGTGGACGAGTCGAGGACGCTGTAGTTGTTTTCGTCGTGGATGAACGGAAAGAAGTGCTCCCAGAGAATCTCTTCGCCCATCTCGGCGCTATCGCGCGTCACCTGGATGCGGTCGCGATGGATGCGCGCTACCGGCTCTTTCATAGCGTTGACCGGAATCATCGGGAAGACTTTGTTCCAGACCCACGGCATGTAGGGCATCAGGAAGTCGGCATACTTGTGGGTTGCGACGTCGGGGTGCTCGCTGAGCATCTGCAACGTGATCGTCGTCCCCGCGCGCGGCAAGCCGCAGATATACACCGGACGGTCAACGGCTTGTGCGGCGAGGCTTCGAGCGAGCATGCGCGACTCGATGTTTCCTAAACCCACGAAGAGCGGCGCCGCGGCGTGCACCCCCCGAACGCTCCAATAGAAGGGTGCGGGCACGGAGAACTGCTGCGGCTTCTTAGAATCTGCGGCTGACATCCTTAATTCGCTTACCTTTCGGAGGGTAGTGTCGGGGCGCTACAGTTTCTCGAAGAGTGCTCCGATTACCGTCAGGCCGGGCCCGAACGCCATGCTGAGTACCTTCGCGCCGGGCGGAATCTCCGGCGATTCCAGGACCAGCTGCCAAATGTGCGGGGCCGTGGCCGATGCCATATTACCGTGCTCGTAGAGAACCTTGCGGCTGTATGACAGCTGCGACTCCTCGATACCAAGCCGGGTGCGGATCTGATTGAGGATCGCCGGGCCGCCGGGATGGATCGCGAAGATCATTTTCTTTTTCTCATGCTCGAAGTCGAGACCGACCTGCGCGCAAATGGCCGTTACGAAGTCGGCGATGGAGTCGCGAATCATGAACGGCACGCGCTTGGAGAGCGACATGTCGAACTGCAGCGGCCCAGGACGCAGCGTCATCTCCGGAAGCGAGTCGGGAAGAATGTGCTCGTCGAGCGCGAGTACTTTGAGGCCCCGGCGCGGATTCTTTGCGAACTCCGATTCGGGATAGGCGCCGTATCGAATAAAACCGTCGGCGAAGAGCGTCGAGGTGACGAAGTTGTCCGGTTCGTCGCCGAGCAGATCGAAGTGCAGCGATAAGAACTCGGTGTGCACGAGATCGACGCGGCGCTTGCGCTTGGGCAGCGAGGAGAACGAGGAACCAACCAGGCCGATTGCGGTGCGAACTGCCGGGAACGCGCCGTAGCATCCCATGTGATACGAGTGCGTCACGCCGACGTTGAGCCAGTTGCGACGTGAAAGGAACGTTTGCACCGGCGAGGGCGAGAGATAACCGGAGCAGCTGACGTGCACGATGTCGTCGGGCGGCGGCAGCTCGCGATCGCGATAGACCTGTTCGAATACGTCGCAGGCGACTTCTTCGAAGAGACTCATGC
This sequence comes from Vulcanimicrobiota bacterium, assembly GCA_963735845.1. Classification (GTDB taxonomy): domain Bacteria; phylum Vulcanimicrobiota; class Vulcanimicrobiia; order Vulcanimicrobiales; family Vulcanimicrobiaceae; genus Cybelea. The sequence continues at coordinate 30,399 of CAVTMN010000018.1, forward strand.
GCTGATCGAGCGGCTCGCCGGTCGGCGTTCGCAGATCGCCGTACGCGCGGACCGACTCGGACGGATTCCCCGGATCGGGCTTGACGAATCGCGATGTGAGTACGCTGACTTGCCGGCGCGCGATGTGATCCGACGAGGCGCCGTAACGGGCCATGCGATCCTGCATCGTTTGCGCGACGCGTTCGCGCTCTTGTGGATCTACGATGCCGCGGGCCGCGCACTGCGCGATGGTCATGAAGTGAGCCTGGATCCGCTTCAGCTCGTCTTGCTCGCGGGGCGAGGTAAGCCCTATCCGCTCGAAATCTGATAGAACCACCGGCACGGCTTGCGGCCGCACCTGCGACGCGATGGTGCCGGCCGCGGTGGCGGTGCGGGGAGACTGGGAACGGGTAGGCTTATCTAACGTACGCATAATAGGTGGAGGGAGGCTCTTCTACGCCCGCGCTGCTCTTTCATGCGAGCAGGCTTTCCCGGAATTGCTTACTTTAATCACTGGAAGAGCCGGTTATAAATCCTGATTACCAATCCTAGTCATTATTCGTCATCTACGGCGCGATTCGACGGCTTTTGTCGCAAGAAATACGAGCGCGAATACTTCGTTCCGATTGGAACGAACTTGCGCGCCGGCTGTTTGAAGTCGAAAAAGTCGTCGGTAAAATCGGCGGCGGTTGCATCGCGAGTTCCTAAACTCCGCAAGTTCCAGTTGTCTTCGATGAAGTGAACGATGCTGCCGAGCTCGTACTGATTATGCGAAACGTATCCGGCTTTGGCATATGGAGCGATCGCGATCATCGGTACGCGAAAACCGAGTCCGCCGTAAAGACGCCGCCCCGGCGGCGCGACGTGATCGTACCAGCCGCCCCAATCGTCCCACACGACGATGACGGCGGTCGACTTCCACGCCGGACTCTCTCCGATTGCGTCGACGACTTGCGCCACCCACGACGGCCCGCTGTCGCTATTGCCTCCGGGATGGTCGGAGTTTTGGAAATCCGGTACGACCCACGAGACGGCCGGGAGCGTGTCGCGCGAGATGTCGGTTAAGACTTTCGTTTCGGGAGAGACTTGATTGGTCGACCATTCAGATCCGTGACGAACGGCCGCGATTGCGTCGAACGCGTTCCATAAGTTGCCGGCGAAGCTTTGCCCCACGGCGGGCGCGTAGTAGCGCCACGATAGGCCTTTCTCGTCGAGCGTGTCGCGTAGCGTCTCGTAGTTCAAGCACGGGAAGGGGCCGGCATTGGGCATATAGCGATCGCTCGTTGTGATCAACGTCGTCACGACGCCGGCCGGCGCGTCGCAGCCCCATGGCGGCTTGGTCGGAAAATCGATCAGACTTTGCGTGCCGTTGATGTCCGTGCCGCCGCGAATCAAGTCCTGATGCGCGGTAAAACTTCCGCTGCCTTGCGTTTGAAACGTATGATCGCCAAGGACGTAGTGCTTGGCCAAATCCCAGTACGGGCGGATCTGGGCGGGATCGACATACTGGTAAACGTACGTTCCCGGCGTTCTCCCGATCGGAACCAGATCGAAGTGGTTCATCTGCCCATGGTTGTAGTCGCGGATCCAAAACTCGTAGCCGTTGTTGGGCGAGATGGAGCTTTCGAGATTCGCTTTGGCGAGCCGCCGGGTGCCGTTGTGTGTTTTGCCGACCGTCGTTCCGTCGGCGCCGGGAAATGTGGCGAACAGGTTGTCGAAGGTCCGGTTTTCCTGAATCAGCACCACGATGTGGGTGAAGTGTTTACCCTGCTTTCGCGGGAGGCGGCGGCAGAAAGGGTGCCGAGCCGGGGCTGCTCGCGCCGCCGCCGCAGCCGGCGGTTATGGCGGCAGCCAGGGCGACCGTAGACAAAAGGAAGGAACGGATGACCGATGAGTCCGCGGATTGCATGGATGCGAGCCTAATCGCCCGGGCGCAGGCGCTATCCCTTCCCCGGCAAAGCTGAAAAGGGTGGCACCGGTGCGAGCGACCGGCGCGAACGTAGCGCGCGCGGCCGCGCTCCTGCGCGCCGGCGGCGTGGTCGCTTTTCCGACCGAGACCGTCTACGGACTCGCGCGCCGGCCTTCGATCCGGCGCCGTGGCGCGCATTTTCGAGATCAAGGGGCGTCCGTCGTTCGATCCGCTGATCGTTCACGTGCTCGACGAGACGATGCTCTGCGCAAGTCGTCGCCGGGGTTCGCCGCTCGCGGCACCGGCTGATGGAGCGCTTTTGGCCCGGGCCTCTGACTGATCGTGCTGCCGAAGGATCCCGGCCTGCCGGCGCTGGTGACCGCGGGTCTGCCGACCGTCGCCGTTCGCCAGCCGTCCCATCCGGTGGCTCGCGCGCTGCTCGAGGCGGCCGGAGCGCTGGTCGCCGCCCCAGCGCAATCCGTTCGGCGGGCTCACCCCGACGCGGGCCGCGCACGTTGCCGCCGCACTGGGCGACCGCGTCGACCTCATCCTCGACGGCGGAGCCTGCGAACTTGGGCTCGAGTCGACGATCGTGGCGCTCGATCCCAAGCCGGTCTTACTGCGCGCCGGATCGATCGGCGTCGAGGAGATCGAAGCCGAACTCGGCCCATTGGAGCGCGAGACGCCCTCGGCGACGGCTGAGCCGTCGCACCCGGCGGCCACTCGGTCCATTACGCTCCGCGCACCCCGCTGCGGGTCGTCGATCCGCGCAGCGTGCTCTGGAGGACCGAGCGTCGGCGGGCGCTTGTGCTTCTGCAAGGCGATTGCGAAGGGTACGCGGCGGAACGCGTAGCTCTCGGAAAGCGGCGATTTGCGCGAGGCAGCGGCGGGTTTCTTCGAGGCGCTGCACGCGCTCGACGGCGTGGGGCCTAGCGCGATCGATGCGCAGCCGATGCCCGAGCGCGGACTTGGAGCAGCGATCATGGACCGGCTGGCGAGCGCGCGGCGCGCGCGCTGAAACATTTCCGCCGGGTTCCAAGCGTTGCGGCAAGTGGAGAATCGAAGAGAGGATCATGACGCCGAAGCTCCGCTTGCCCTCGTCCTTCTCGGCAGCTACCTCGCGCCGTCGCCGCTCTCTTTTCAAGTGTCGGGCGACGTCGCACAGAGTTACCGCCTCTCTGTCGACTACGCACCACGAACCGGTCGCGGTCAAGCGCTGCTTGCCGCAGCGGCGACGCGCTCTCGACGGAGGCCCACAAGCGCGGCGAAATCTCGCGCCGCCCTCACTCAAAGTACAGAGCGACAGCGCGGCGACGCTCAGCGCAGCTCGACGGCGACAATCGTCAGCGCGGCCAACGCCGCGCGACGCTTCACCAAACGATTTCGCGTACGCAGCGATCAAAGGGATGGCGCTGGCGACCAACGATCGCTACACGCAGTTCTTCACGCCCGACGAGTTCAAGGAGTTCAACGAGGCGCTCGATCCCGAAAGCGATCGGCGGCATCGGCGTCATGATCGAGCCCGACGCCGCGTCGGGCAGGTCGCGTCTCCTACGTGCTTCCGTCGACGCCCGCCGAGCGGGCCGGCGTCGCGGTCGGCGACATCATCACGCCGTCATCGGTACCGCGACCAAAGGGCGCGTCGTCGACGGGCGTCAGCTCGCATGTCGCGCGGCCGAATCGGGAACGGCGGTTTCGGTGCCTGCAACGCATCGGGTAGCCGGTCGAGGCTTTCCGATCACCCGCGAGGACGTGCAGCCGCCGACGGTCGTCTACAAGGTGCTGCCGGGAAATATCGGCTACGTATGGGTTATCGCGTTCGGTCGAGCTACGCCCGAACGAGTTCGATACGGCCATCGCGCGCTTGAAGTCGCTGGGCGCCAAGGCGCTCGTGCTCGACCTGCGCAACGACGGCGGCGGCTACGTCAACTCCGCGCTCGACATCAGCTCGCGCTTCATCGCCAACAAAGCCTTAGTGACCGTCGAAGAGCGCGGCCGCCGCGCGACGACGATCGACGCGGACGGCGATCCTTCGATCGCGATTCCCGTGAGCGTGCTGGTGAACCAATACACGGCGTCGGCATCGGAGATTACCGCCGGCGCGCTGCAGGACGACGGCATTGCCGCGCTGGTCGGCGCGCGCACCTTCGGCAAGGGCGTGATGCAGACGTTGACGCCGCTGCCCGACGGCGCGGCCATCAAAATCACTACGGCGCACTACTTCACGCCGAACCATCGCGACATCAACTTCCGAGGAATCGCGCCCGACGTCGCCGTCGAGGAGAACCGGGACGCGCATTTCGGAGAAGTCGAGCGCGACGCTCAGCTGCGCGCCGCTATGGCCTTACTGCAGAAGAAGATTACCGCCGAACCCGGATAAGACGCACGACCGTCCCGTTGCGCGAAAACGAGACGTCGTCCATCAGGCGCCGCATCAAGAAGATTCCGAAGCCGCGTCCGCGATGATCCGGCTCGACGCTTGGCCATCTCGCGCGGCGCCGGGAAGCCCACGCCGGCGTCGCGGATCTCGATGGCCAACTCTCGGCCGTTGAACGTGCAGGTGACGCTGAAGCTGGCCGCCGCGGCCCTGCCGCCGTGCTCGACGGCGTTGCTCAGGGCTTCGCCGGCCGCCAAACGTATGTCGGCGACTTCACTCTCGGAAAAACCACACGACGTGGCAAAGCCCGCGATGCCTTGGCGAGCCAAAGCCACGTTCCGGATGTCGCTCGCAAAGTCGGCACGGTAGTTTCTATTCAAGGTTGCGGCTTCGTCGGATTAGCGTTTGTACTTTGAACCTTTCCGAGTTAAAAGCTCGCTTAAACCTTTACCGACGGTTCGCATTCCTTGGGCAGGGGCAAAGGGTGAGGCCCGGCAGCGCGAACCATCCCGCTACGGGCGATTAGCTCAGCTGGGAGAGCGCCTCCCTTACAAGGAGGATGTCGGCGGTTCGAGCCCGTCATCGCCCACCATATTCCCACGCCGCAGGGCCGGCAGTTGGACCGCGAACTGCCGCGCTGCGGGCCACATAAGCACGACCGCCGCGAGCGTAATGAGGGTGGGCTCGATGTCGACGTAGCCGCCGATTCCGGCGTAGGCACCTCGCATCAGCCAGTAGTTCAACGCTAAGAAAATGCTCGCCCAAGCGGCGAGCCGCGAGAAGACTCCGGCGATCAGCGCTAAGCCGATCAGCGTTTCGCTCCACTCGACGAGCGTCGCGAAGAGGCTGACGTTTGGGATGACGACCTGATGCACGAACGTGTGGTATGGCCCCGACGTAGTCGCGGTAAAGTCCACCAGCCAACGCTCGCATTGCCCGCCGCGCAACGCAAAGTTCGGGTCGCCCAGTTTGAGGCCGCCGTTGACCAGCCAAACCAGCCCGAGAAAAATTCGAATTGCTGGTGCGTACTGCACGACTCTATCCTACGGGCGCGCCGTTCGCGCCGTATTCAAAGCCGGCTCAGAGGGTGGTCAAACTTTAGGCTCTACCGGCTCGCAGCGGGTTTTCTCGCTAAAAACGGGACGATGGTGGCCGCAAGCATGATGATTGCCGCGGCTGGGAGCCACGCCGTCACCGAACCGGTCGAATCTTCGAACCAGGCGGCGGTCAGCGGGCCGATGATTCCGGCTGCCGCTGCCGCAGTGATGATAAACGAATAATCCTCGCCGAGAAAGCGCGTGCCGAAGAAATCGGCCATCACCGCCGGCGCGACACCGAAGATTCCGCCGAAGCAGAGCAACAGCACCGCGAAAGCGGTTGCTGCCAGCGCCGGCTCGTGTCCGGTTGTTAAACACCACAACGCGACCCCCTGGAGCGCGAAGCAGACCGAGAGCGACGCGCGCCTCCCGACGAAGTCGGAGAGCCACGCCCAAAGAAACCGGCCGATGCCGTTCGCCGATGAAAGCCAGCCGAAGACGACCGTCGCGGCTGCCGCGGTCATTCCGGCGACCTTCGCGTAAATCGGTATCGCATTGCTGAAGAGTGCCAAGCCGCAGGTTGCGTTGATAAAAATGACGGTCCACATCATGTAAAAGGCACGCGTGCGCAGCATCTCGGCCGGTTTGAAGTCGCGTTCGAGGGCTAGCTTTGCCGCTGCCTTGGCGACGCGGAAGTTGGGTGGGGGCGGATGAATCAGAAGCGCGGCCGCACCGCCGACGATCGTAAAGAGCAGTCCCGACCAAAAGAAAATCTGCATGATGATCGCGATGTCGGCCTGTTCCGCCGACGCAGCGGCCGTGAACGGATGGCCGGCGGCTGCGGCGAGATTGCGCGCTGCAACGATCTGCGCGGTGGAGTCGGCAACGCGTCTGAACTCGCCCAGCGATCCAACCGCCAGGTTGAAGGCCAGCGAGCCCAGTCCGTAGCCGGCCAGGATTATGCCGTTGGCTAAACCACGTTCTTCGGGGAACCACTTGGTGATCGTCGCGCCGGGCACGACGTAGACCATGCCGCACCCGATGCCGCCGATCGCGCCGTAGGTAAGGTAGAGCCACCACAGCCCCCAATGCTGCGTGCCCAATCCGGCGAGCATGCTTCCGGCTCCCCAAAGCACCGCGCCGGCGACGGCAACGCCGCGCGGACCAAACCGGTCGTTCGCGAACCCGCCCACGATCGCACCCGCAGCGAAGAAGACGATGACCAGAGAGAATACCAACGCCACCTGCACGCTCGACCAGCCGAAGAGCGCCATTAAGGGACGCGTAAAGAGGCTCCAGGAGAAGATCGTGCCGGCTACGGACATGATCACGAAGCCTGCGGCGAGGACGATCCAGCGCTCGCTCGAGGAAACGGCTCGCTCCACGCTCGCTCGGTTCTGAGCCCCTGCGGTCAACTCCGCTCCACAATGGTGTGCCGTGGGGCCGGACGAAGAAGCGAAGATGCAACGCACGCTCGAGTACGTCGAAATCGAACGCGACGGTGAGATCGCCGTCGTCTCGATGAACCGTCCGGAAAAACGCAACGCCCTCTCGCTGCGGATGATGCGCGAGCTCGATGAGGCCCTCGCTTCACTTGGCGAGGAACGCGGCACTCGCGTCATCGTCTTACGCGGCGAAGGACCGGCGTTCTCCGCCGGACACGATCTTCGCGAGCTGGTCGACCGCGACGTTGACACCTATAGAAAAATCTTCGAAGCGTGCGTGGCACTCATGGCGCGCATCGCGTCGGTTCCGCAACCGGTTATCGCCGAGGTCGAGCGCGTCGCGACGGCGGCAGGCTGTCAACTGGTTGCCGCTTGCGATCTCGCCGTAGCTTCCACCGAAGCGACCTTCGCAACGCCAGGCGTGCGCATCGGCCTCTTCTGCAGCACGCCGATGGTGGCGCTCACACGTAACGTCGGGCGAAAGCGCGCGATGGAGATGCTGTTGACGGGTGACCCGATCGATGCCGGGACGGCGCTCGCGTGGGGGCTCGTCAACCGCGTCGTCGCACCCGAGCGTCTCCACGACGAGGTGCTGGCGATGGCGCGCAAGATCGCGTCGTCGAGCGCGAGCATCGTCGGAATAGGGAAAGCGGCTTTCTACGCGCAGATCGATCTCGATCAGTCCGCCGCGTACGACTATACAAAGGAAGTGATGACGGCAAACGCATTGGCGTCCGACGCGCACGAAGGCATCACCGCCTTCTTGGAAAAACGCCCGCCCCGTTGGCGCGAGTAGCGCGCCTTCCAATCGCTTCCCATCGAGGGCATAATTTGGTACCGTTGAAGCCCGGCGGACCGCGGCGCTCGCCTCGTGGGCCGGCAGCGTTCGCGACGCAAAGAAAAGCGTCGCCCACACCCGGTATGCGCGACCCGACAAAAAGGGATCCGCGTATACGCGACGGCAGGAGGGCTCGCCTATGGCGAGCCCTTCTGTGATTGCAGAATGCAGTGGGAGAAAAATCGCCGGGGCGGTCGAACATGAGCGGCTTCGTGGCTTTCTTCACCCATCGGACACGCTACGCCGTCGTCATCTTGATCGTCGCGCTGGTCGCCTCGCTTGCCGTGGCGGCATTCCGCGCGCGTACCGAGTCGCACGCGCGTCGCGTCGAGCTGGCGATGGATTACACCGACCTTTACGCCCTGGCCCGGGCCTACGACTATAATCCTGCCGCCTTTTTGATCGCGCTCCGCCGCGCCGGCCTCACCTCATTGGCGTTGACCGAGGAACTGGGCGCCAACGTCGGCGACAACGGGAAGGCCTACGCCACTACCGGTGCCGCCCTCGTGAACCAGGCGCGCCTGGCGCCGATCGCCGACCCAATGCTTGCGGCGCTGGTGCGAACCCACCGCATCGACGACGGCGGCATATATCTGATCGTCTCTGACGCCGCCGCCTACCACCGCTATCTCACGGCGCTGGCGCTGCATTTCACGCCCAACAGCGTGCGCGTCTTGCGCGGCCGGCGGCCCTGGCTGATCGAGGTTCGAACGCAGATCGATTACTTCAACGCCCTGGCATTGGGAATCCCAACCGATCAGATCGAGCTGGCCCGCCGGCTGGCACTGCTGGTAGTGCCCCGCTTTCAGAACGACGAGCGCTTCAAAGCGCCGCAGATCGACGCGATATTCGACGACGTGCTGCGCTACGACCCGAAGGTCTCGACCATCATTTTCTTCGGCCTCGGCAACGCAGTCGTCGGCTATCCCGATCATTTGGAGGATACCGCAGCCGCCTTCAAGCGTCATATCTTCAACTTCGGTTCGATCGAAACGTACGATGCGAGCCAAGTTCAGAAGGGGAGCGAGACGCTGGCGCGGCTGATTCCGGGGCGCACCGTGCGCGTGCAGGCGATCGCGAAGACCGAGCTGGACAAGCTCAAGCTCGACGAAATCGTCGCGCGCTACGTGCTGGGCGTGCGCGAGCGCAACGTTCGCGTCGTATATCTGCGGCCGTGGCCGCATCAAGACGGGAATCTCTCGATCGAAGCGACCAACGTTGAGATGGTCAAGGCCATCGCTGACGAGTTGCGCGGAGACGGCTTTAAGCTCGGCCGGGCCACACCGATTCCGATGTATCGCGGAAACAACCGGATTCTCGTCGGCCTGGCCGCGCTGGCCGTGCCGTCGATCTTCATACTATTGCTGGACTTCTTCGGATGGTATCGCCGCCGGTGGGCCGCGGCCGCGTACGCGCTGACGATACTGACTTACGCCGCCGGCCTGCTTTCGCATCACGACGCCTTTGCCCGTTCGGCGATCGCCCTAGCCGGCGCGCTGCTATTTGCGACGGCGGCGCTGCTGGTCTTGATCCCGGCGTGGAACGAACAACCCGCGCGAAAAACCGGCGAGCAGATCCTGCGCAGCACCGGATGGATGCTTGCCGCAACCGGCGTCGCGCTGCTCGGTGCGCTGGTGGTCGTCGGAGTCTTGAGCTCGCCGCTGACGATGGAAGAGATCGAGCGTTTTCGCGGCGTCCGCTTGATCTTGGCGCTGCCTCCGTTGATCGCGCTGGTGCTGTACCTATTCGACCGGCGCTTCGGCGCGGGCATCGAGCGCCCGCGCGACGTCTTCCTCTCGCCGGTGCTGGCTTATCAACTGCTGGCCGGCATCGCCATCGTTGCCGCCGGCGCCGTGATGCTGGTACGAAGCGGCAACGAGGGTGACATTGCTCCTTCTCCATTCGAGCTGACGTTGCGCCACGTGCTGACGCACGTATTGAGCGTGCGCCCGCGGTTCAAAGAGTTCTTGATCGGCTTTCCGGCGATGATGCTGCTTCCGGCGCTGCTCTCACGCCATCGGCGCGCCGTCGGCTGGCTCCTCGCGCTGGCCGTCGGCGTCGGGATCGGCGACGTGATCGATACTTTCTCGCATCTGCACACGCCGATCTCAATCTCGCTGCTGCGCATCGTCAACGGTCTGATCGTCGGGGGCATCATCGGAGCGGCGGCGATCGCCATATACCGCCGAATCGTCCTGGCGTACCGCGCACTCTCGGCATCGGAGTGACGGTGCACGTGCTGCTCTCCGGTTACTACGGCTTCGGAAATCTTGGCGACGAAGCGCTGCTCGAGGTGATTGCCGGGCAGGTGCGCCGCCGCTTTCCGCAAGCCACGCTCGAGGTACTCTCGGCAACGCCGCAAACGACGGCCGCACGTTACGGCATCGCCGCGACGCCGCGCTGGGATTGGCGCGCAGTTCGTGCCGCAGTAGGCCGCTCCGACGCCGTCCTCTCCGGAGGCGGAGGACTCTTGCAGAACGCGACGAGCACGCGAAGCCTACTCTACTATGCCGGAATCCTGCGCGAGGCCGTGCGCAAGCGGCGTAAGACGATGGTCTTCGCTCAGTCGATCGGCCCGCTCGATTTTTGGGGACGCCTCGTCGTCGCGCAGTTCTGCAAAGGAGTCGACCGCGCGACCGTGCGCGACGAGCGTTCGCGCGCCTTGCTACAGAGCGTTCTTCCCGAAACGCCCGTCGAGCGCACCGCCGACCCAGTCTTTCTCTACGACCTTCCCGACAGCGGCGTGGACCTCGCCGGCGAGGGGCTCGGACCCGAGAGCGGTCCTTACGCGGTCATCAGCTTGCGCACCGCAGCGTCGCCGCGCGACGGCACCCGAATCGTCGCGCGCGCCGTCGACCGGCTAACGAACCGGCACGGCATCCGCTGCGCGTTTCTGCCGATGGCGGGTGCGGCCGACGCCGCCGTTTCAACCGACGCGATTCGCGCCTGCTCGTCGAGCGCGGTGCTGCTCCCGGAATGTACGCTCGAGAAAGCCGCGGCAATTCTGCGCGGCGCGTACGTCGTCGTCGGCATGCGGCTGCACGCGCTGGTGCTGGCGGCGCGCTTCGCCGTTCCGTTTCTCGCTATTCCGTACGATCCAAAGGTCGCCGCGCTCAGTGAGGACTTGACCTACCCGCTTCCCCCGCTATGGGTTCCGGGCGAGCCGGCGCCGTCGGACGAGGCGATCGACGCGAGCGTCGACCGTCTCATCGCCCAGCGCGACGCGATATCCGCGCACCTCAAAGACCGGGCCGAAGCAGTGCGCGCGGCGGCCGAACGCAACTTCGACGTCCTCGGGCAGCTTCTATAGTCGGCATGGATTACCGCGAAACGCTCAACCTTCCGCGCACGGCCTTTCCCATGAAGGCCGAGCTTCCGCTTCGCGAGCCCGGCCGCATCGAGTGGTGGCGCGAGCACGGAACGTACGAGCGCCGCCTCTCCCGCAACGCCGCCAATGGGCCGTGGATCCTGCACGACGGGCCGCCCTACGCCAATGGCGATCTGCACATGGGCCACTTCCTGAACATGGTCCTCAAGGACATGTTCGTGAAGATCGCCTTGCTCGACGGCAAGTTCGCCAAGTTCGTTCCCGGCTGGGACATGCACGGGCTGCCGATCGAGTACGAAACGCTCAAGCACTTGGGCATCAAAGACTTTCATACCGTCGATCCCCTCGAGCTGCGCGCGCGTTGCCGCGAGCGCGCCATTTATTGGCTGGATCGCCAGCGCGATCAGCGCGTTCGTATGGGAAACTTCGGACTTTTCGACAATCCCTACCGCACGATCGATTCGTCGTTCGAGGCGACTATCGTCAACGCGCTCGCCGATCTGGCCGAGCGTCAGCAAATCTACAAGGGTTTGCGCTCCACGCTCTGGTGCTTCCACGACGAAACGGCGCTGGCCGAAGCCGAGATCGAATACGAACCGCGCCTTTCGCCCTCGATCTACGTTCGCTTTACCGCGACGCCCGAACAGCGGGAGCGAATTCTAAAAGCGCTTCGCGATAACGGCGTAACGCTCGGCCAGGCTCAGGGCGACATTGCGTTCCTGATCTGGACTACGACTCCGTGGACGCTCCCGGCAAACGTTGCCATCGCCTTGCGGGCCGACGCCGCTTATGGACTCTACCGTGCCGGCGACGAGCTTCTCGTCGTTGCCGAGGCGCGCGCGCCGCATGTCTTCGGCGAGCGGTGGGGCGAGGTGGAGCATCTGGCGAGCGTGCTGGGCGGGGCCTTCGACCATTTGGCCGTGCGCAATCCGCTGCTGCCGCGCGACTCGGTCATCGTGCTCGCCGACTACGTCGATTTGGAAACCGGAACCGGCGCGGTGCACACCGCACCCGGCCATGGCGCCGACGACTTCGAAACCGGCATGAAGTATGGTCTGCCGATCCTCAATCCCGTCGACGGCGCGGGTCGATTCACTGCCGAGGGCGGCCCCTACGCCGGCATGCATATCTTCAAGGCCAATCCCAAGATCATCGAGGACCTACGCGAGAGCGGCGCGCTGTGGAGCGCCGGCGAGTACGAGCATTCTTATCCGCATTGCTGGCGATGCCAGAATCCGGTAATTTTTCGCGCCACCGCACAGTGGTTTTTGGCGATGGATCAAAACGTGTTGCGCCAGCGAACGATGGACGCCACCGACGCCGTCGAGTACGCCCCCGAGTGGGGACGAACGCGCCAACGCCAGATGATCGAGACGCATCCGGAGTGGTGTCTTTCGCGCCAGCGCACCTGGGGCACGCCGATTCCTTCGCTGGTTTGTCTCGACTGCGGAGAGGCGATTCTCGACGCTCGCGTCGCGCGTTTGGCCGCCAAGCGCTTTGCCGCCGTGGGCGCGGGTGTGTGGTGGAGCGATCCGGTAGAGACCTATCTCCCCGGGGACTTTACCTGTCCGAACTGTCGCGCAAAGCGTTTCGAAAAAGAGAAGAATATCGTCGACATTTGGTTCGAGTCGGGCGTGACGCATCTCGCGGTGCTGGGACGCGACGGCATGCCTTGGCCGAGCGATTTGGTCATTGAGGGCGGCGACCAGTTTCGCGGTTGGTTCCGCAGCTCGCTGATCACGGCGGTCGCTATTCGCGGGCGCGCGCCGTACAAGCGCGTTATGAAGAACGGATGGGTGAACGACGAGCAAGGCCGGCCGATGTCGAAATCTCGCGGCACCGGCGTCGACGCGCTCGAAGCGATGGGCCGCTGGGGCGCCGACGTGCTGCGCCTTTGGGCCGCATCGGTCGAGCCGATCGACGACGTTCGCTTCGGCCCCAACGTCGTCGATCAGGTCGGCCGCGTCTACCGGAACCTGCGCAATCGCATCCGCTTTATGCTCGGCAATCTCGAGGATCTTCCCGTCGACGCAATCGTCTCACGCGAGGCGATGGACCCGATCGATCGTCTCGCCTGTAACGTGACCGACGCCTTCGTCGCCGGCGTCAAAAGCGCGTACGACCAATGCGAAATTCACGACGCCTATCTGCGCGTCGTCGAGTTCGAGAGCGGCATATCGAGCCTATACTTCGACGCGCTCAAGGATCCGCTCTACTCGCGCGCAGCCGGCGATTCGCGACGGCGCAGCGCGCAGTCGGCGCTTCTCTACGTGCTGACGCGATTTCTTACCGCCTTGGCGCCGGTGCTTTCGTTCACTACCGAAGAGGCGTGGCAGGCAATCCCGCCGGCGTTGCGCGCCGACGCCGAGAGCGTCTTCGACTCGTCGTTCGACGTCGCACGACACCGCGGCAGCTTCGAGGCTGATTTGGTGCTCTGGGAAGAGCTGCGCCAGTTGCGCGCGCGCGTCGCGGCGTCGACCAGTCCGCGCGATTTCGAAGCGGCACTAAGTCTCGTCGTGGTGCCGGGCTTGTACAATCGATTGCGCGCGCTCGGAGATAATCTTCGCGAAGCTCTGGTTGTTTCGCAGCTCGCGCTTCACTCCGCCGAGCGTGCCGACGGCGAAGCACGCGACGGCGTCGTCGAGTTCGAGCTGACGCCGGCGGCCGGCCAGAAGTGCGCGCGCTGCTGGAAGTTCCGCGAGCTCGGTACCGATCCGGCGCATCCGTCGATTTGTGCCGACTGCTCGCAAGTCGTCGGGGCTTTAAAGGCCTAAACGCCGGCGCGGTCGCGAAAGGCCGCCCAACGATGCTGCTCGATCGCTTCGCGCGCTTCGGACATCAGTTGGTTCAGCAGATAAACGTTGTGGTACGAGAGCAGGCGCGGCCCCAGCATCTCCTTGGCGCGAAAGAGATGCGCCAAGTAGGCGCGGGTAAAACGAGTACACGTGTAGCAGTCGCAACCTTCGTCGAGCTTGGCGTAGTCGCGCGTGAAGGCGGCGTTGAAGAGGTTGAGCTCGCCGGCGCGGGTCATCGCGCGCCCGTTACGGCCGCAGCGCGTCGGGTAGACGCAGTCGAAGAGATCGCACCCGCCGTCAACGGCCGCCATCAGATCGGCAACGGTCCCCACACCCATTAAATAACGGGGTTTATTCTGCGGGAGAAGCGCGGCGGTGGATCGTGCCGTGGCGCGCATCTCCTCGCGCGACTCGCCAACCGAGAGCCCACCGATGGCATAGCCGGGAAAATCCAGATCCACCAGGTCGCTCGCGCTGCGCTCGCGCAGCGGTTCGTCGAGGCCGCCTTGCACGATGGCGAACGGCAGCGTCCCCTTCGTCGCGGGCACCGCTGACGATCGCCGCGCCCACGCCGTCGTTAGCCGCACCGACTCCTCGATCGCTTCGCGCGATGCCGGCAGCTTCACGCACACGTCCAAGAGCATCGCGACGTCGCTGCCGATCGCCTGTTGAAATGCAATCACGTTCTCGGGCGTAAAGCGATGCTCGCTGCCGTCAAGATGCGATGCAAAGGTAACCCCGTCGTCGTCGAGCCGCCGCCGGCTCTCCAGGCTGAAAACCTGAAATCCGCCCGAATCGGTGAGAATCGGCCGGTCCCAACCCATAAAACGATGCAGCCCGCCTCCAGCCTCGATCGTCTCGCGCCCCGGCCGCAGCCATAGATGATACGTGTTTGCAAGGACGATTTGCGTCTGCGCTTGCACGAGCTCGGCAGGCGTTATCCCCTTGACCGTCGCCGCCGTACCGACCGGCATGAAGCACGGCGTCTCGACAACGCCGTGAGCGAGCCGCAAAGTGCCGCGCCGCGCGCTGCCGTCGGCCGTAACGAGGGTGAACGGTGTACTCACGCTCCGCTCAGGATGACACCGATGCGAGCAGCTCGCGGGTCTCCGCATACGCGGTTGGCGGCGGGGATTCGAAGTCGAGCGAGACTCCGGTATGTGGATGGCGGAAAGCGAGCCTCCAAGCGTGCAACGCTTGCCCGGGGAGCTCCGTGCGCCGGTCGCGCTGTCCGTAGACGGGATCGTTGAAGATCGGGTGGCCGATGGCGGCGAGGTGCACGCGTATTTGGTGCGTGCGTCCCGTTTCGAGGCGGAAGATTAGTTCGGCGTGTTTTTTGAAGGCGTCGCGCAGCTCGTAGTGCGTGATGGCGGGCTTGCCTTCGCCGGCGATCGCGAATTTCAGACGATTGCCGGGATCGCGCCCGATCGGTCCTTCAATCGTGCCGCTCGGATGCGCCGGGACGCCGCAGACGAGTCCGAGATATTCGCGCCGTATGCGCCGGCGCTGCATCTGCATCCCAAGCGCCCGCAGTATCTCTTCGCGCTTGGCGACGACGAGCAGACCCGAAGTGTCGCGATCCAAACGATGCACCAGCCCGGCACGGAGCGATTCGCCGGGCAGGTCGCGGGCGTGCGCGAGCAGCGCGTTGACTAGCGTTCCGTGCGTCGTCCCGTGGGCGGGATGCGTGACCATTCCGGCGGGCTTGTCGACGACCAAGAGATCGTCGTCTTCGTAGAGTACGTCGATCGCGATCGCCTCGGGCCGCGCCTCGAGCGTTTCGGCCGCGGGAATCACGAACTCGAGCACGTCGCCGGCTTCGAGGGGGCGGCTGGGTTTAGCCGGGCTGCCGTTTACCGAGATGCCGCCGCTGCGGGCGCTGCGCGCGACGAGCGAACGCGAGGCGCCGCTAAGCGATGCGACGAGGACGTCGGCGCGCTTTCCGGCTTGCTCAGCGGTGACGACGTGTAACAAGACTCGATAGCAGCAGCAGGCCGACCCCAACGGTGATGCACGAGTCCGCGAAGTTGAAGATGTTCGGCCAGATCCGGTAAAAGTCGATGAAGTCGATGACGTAACCGTAATGCAGCCGATCGACGATATTGCCGATCGCGCCGCCGACGATCATGCCGAAGGCGACGCGCACGGTCAGGGATCGCGCTGCGGCATCGCGGAAGCTGAACCAGAAAAGCACGAGCACCACGATCGCCATGCCGATTAGCAAGACCGCGCTGCTCCCGAACATGCCGAACGCGCCGTGGAAGTTGCGCTCGTAAGTCCATTTCACGAAATGCGGGATGAAGAAGCGGCTCTCGCCCGGCATGAAGTTGGTGACGACCAGATGCTTGGTGTACTGGTCGAGCCACAGCACCAGAAGAGCGACGCCGGCAACGAGCAGTGCGTTGGCAATGCTAAGGGTGCGTCCGCGCATTACGCTAGTTTCCTGCGACATACATTAGAGACTCGGTTGCGGTACAAACTGATAGAACCATCCTGCGACGTTGAGAAAAGCATTGTTGACGAGCACCAGCCCGACGACGACGAGGAACGCGCCGGAGACAAATTCGACGGCCGGCAGCCAGCGCTTTATACGGTTTAACAGCGGCAGCACCATGCCGATGGCGACCGCCGTGAGCAGAAAAGGCACCGCCAGCCCCAGACAGTAGAACGCGAGCAGGAGCGCCGCCTGGGCGCTGTGCTGCTGCGAGGCGATGGCCAGAATTCCAGCCAGGATCGGCCCAATGCAGGGCGACCATCCGGCAGCGAAGGCCATCCCGACGAGCGCCGACGTCCAGAGTGTGCGCCGCTCGTGCTGCAGGTGGAATCGTGCGTCCATCATCAGCCAGGGGATGCGGATCATTCCCATCATGTGCAGGCCGAGGATGACCACCAGCACGCCGCCGACCTGTGCGATGAGCACCCGGTTGGCGTCGAGCGCGCCGCCGATTGCGCTGGCGCTCAATCCAAGTCCGATGAAAATGAGGCTGAATCCGGCACAGAAGGCCGCAGCATGAGCGACCGCTTGCAGTCGCGCCGCCGCCCGCGTCTCCGCTTTGAGGTCCTCTAGACTTTCGCCGGTGAGCAAGGAAAGGTATGCCGGCACCAGCGGAAGGACGCACGGCGATACGAAGGAAACGAGGCCCGCGAGGAAGGCGATGCCGGCGGTAATATGCGTCGTCGCGGTCATGCGCCTTTGATTGTTAGAAATGCAGCATTGGTTCACCTATCCGACAAATATCGACCCCGTAGCGATCCATCTGGGGCAGTTTGGCATTCACTGGTACGGAATCGCGTATCTGGTCGCGTTCCTCGTCGTCTACCTGTGGATGAGCCGTCCGGCCGGTTTGCGCCGTCTCGGCCTCACCAAACCGGACGTTCAGGACTTTCTTTTCTACGCGCTGGTCGGCGTACTCGTCGGTGGGCGAACGTTCTTCGTCATCAACGACATCATAAGCAAGCACGACGCCTCGTTTTACTTGTCCAACCCCATAAACTTCATCGCCGTGTGGAACGGAGGCATGGCGTTCCACGGCGGCTTGGTCGGCGTCTTGATCGCGATCGGGCTCTTCGTGCGCAAGCACCCCGGCTTGAAGTACACGGTGCTCGGCGACGAAGTCGTTATGATGCTGCCGGTCGGCATCACGCTCGTGCGCATCGTGAACTTCATCAACGACGAACTGTGGGGCGACGTCTGCCGTCCCGACCGGCCGTGGTGCATTCAGTTTCCGTCGGCGCCGAGCATTGACGGCGTCGCCGCTTTCCGCCATCCCTCGCAGATCTACGAAGCGATCCTCGACATCCTTACGCTGCCGATTCTGCTGCTGCTTTACCGGATGAAGCCCAAGGACGGCGTCGTGGCCTGGACGTGGTTCACCCTCTACGGCGTCACGCGATCGCTGGCCGAGCTTTGGCGACAGGCGGACTTCACCTGGATGGGTATCACCGGCGGCCAGCTCTATGCGCTGCCGATGATCGTCATCGGCATCGCCGGCGTCGCCTACTGCGCCACGCGACCTGGAGCGCGTACCGAAACGCGAAAGCCCTCGGTCAAGCCGTCGGCTGGATGAGCTTGGGCGCCGGGGAGCGCTTCCGAAGCTTGCGGCGCTCTATCGACGACGAGCTCCGCACCATCGGCCGAGATCCCGCCGGCGTGACGCTGGTCGGCATCAGCAAGGGGCAGCCGAGCGAAACGATCGTTGCCGCCATAGAAGCGGGCCTAGCCGATATTGGTGAGAGCTACCTGCAGGAGGCGCGGGCCAAGCTCGCCGCCTTGCCGCCGGTCCGCAAGCACTTCGTCGGCCACGTTCAGACGAACAAGGCCAGAGCCATCGCCGATGCCTTCGATCTCGTTCAGAGCGTGGATCGTGCTCGAGCCGGCGAGGCCCTCTCCAAAGCCGCGGTGGAGATCGGCAAGGAGCTGCCGGTTCTGCTGCAGCTCAACATTTCGCCCAGCGAGCGCTTCGGATGTCCGCCCGCGCAGGCCCAGGCGCTTGCCGAAACGCTCCGCAGCCTGCCTGGCTTGCGTCTCGCCGGTATCATGGCCATCGGCCCTCTCAGCGGCGACCGCGACACAATCTCACGCGCTTTCGAGCTGGCCGCCATGACGTTGGACCGCATTGGTGGAAGTACGCTTTCCATCGGCATGTCTGGAGATTGGAGCGAGGCGTTGCGGGCGGGTTCGACGATGTTGCGCATCGGCGAGGCGCTCTTCGGTCCTCGCCGGCAAAGCAAGAAAACGGGAGGCGCCAGTGAGCATGTTCAGTAAGATCGGCTCGTTCTTTTCGATTCGCGACGACGAAGAAGAGTTTTATACCGAGGAACCGACGTCGTCACGCGTCGTGCCCCTCTCAAACGCGGGGCGCCGCGGCGGAACGCAAGTGAGCGTCTTCTCGCCGCGCTCGTTTCAGGACGTGGTCGAAATTGCCGACTCTCTGCGCAACCGGCAAGTCGTCATCGTGAACCTGCAGAACGCGGACCGGACCCTCTTGCAGCGGGTCGTCGATTTTACGTCGGGCGTCACGTATACCATCGACGGCAAGATTCAGAAGCTCGCCGAGTCAATCTACCTGATCGTTCCGGCAGGAATCGTCGTCAACGCAGCCGGCCTGCGCGATTCGCTGATCGCCGACGGCACCTTCGACTTTATGAACAACAGGACGTAGTTATGCAGAAGATCACACCGGTCGACATTCAGCACAAGAATTTCAAGAAGGCGCTTCAGGGATACGAGCGAGCCGACGTCGACGCATTTCTCGACGAGATCATCGAGACGCTCGAAGACGAGGCGCAGCACCGCGCCGCGCTGGAAGCCGACATCGCCGACCTCAAGGAGCGCGTCAGTCACTTCAAAGCGATGGAGGAGTCGCTGCAGAACACGCTCGTCTTGGCACAGCGTACCGCCGACGAAGTCAAAGCATCGGCGCATAAAGAGGCCGATCTCATTCGCGAGAAGGCGCGCCTTGCGGGCGAGCACGAGATCGCGGGTTACAACGACGCCATTTCCGACGTCCGGCGCGAGCATCAGCGCGCGCTCGAAGCTACGGAGAAGGCGCGCAGCGAGCTTCGCAGCCTGCTGATGACGCATCTCGCGCTGCTCGAGCGCGTCGACGGCAATCCGTTCAACGGTGAAGTGCAGGCCCTCGCCGCGGCGAAGGCGTCCCCACCGGTCGAGAGTACCGCAAAAGAGAGCGCGGCGAAGGCAAAGGAAACGCCGAGCGCCGACACCACCCGCATCACCGTTTACTAAGACTTGTCGCCCACGGTCGCCGTCCTTCCCGGGGACGGCATCGGTCCGGAGATCGTACGCGCCGCCGTCACGGTTCTGGGCTCCGTGCGTCCCGACGTCGAGTGCGTCGAAGCGCCGGTCGGCGGCGCCGCACTTGCTGCCGGCGCGGGCGCACTGCCGGAGGAGACACGCGCGCTCTGCGAGCGTAGCGTTGCGATTCTCTTCGGCAGCGTCGGCCTTCCGCAATACGATGGCAAGCCGCTGTTGGAGCGTCCGGAATACGCGCTTTTTATATTGCGCCGCGACTACGAGCTCTTCGCCAATTTGCGGCCGGTTCGAGTCTTTGCCGGACTTGAAGCCAGCTCGTCGCTGCGCCCCGAGATCGTTCGCGGCCTCGACCTGCTGGTCGTGCGCGAGCTCACCGGCGGCATCTACTACGGCAAGCCGAAGGAACAGCGTCGCGTCGACGGCGTCGACGAAGCGGTCGACACGATGATCTACCGGGCGCCGGAGATCGAGCGCATCGCGCGCGTCGCGTTTGAGCTCGCCCGCGCGCGGCGCAAGCGGCTCACCTCGGTAGACAAGCAAAATATCCTCGAAACGTCGCGTCTTTGGCGGCGAGTCGTCAACGAGGTCGCGCGAGAGTATGAGGACGTCGCGCTCGACCATCTGCTCGTCGACAACGCCGCGATGCAACTCGTGCGCCGGCCTGGCGACTTCGACGTGATCCTCACCGAGAATATGTTCGGCGATATCCTCTCGGACGAAGCGGCCATTCTTACCGGTTCGATCGGCACGTTACCTAGCGCGAGTCTCGGAACGCGCGGCATGCCCGATGCGCCGTTTGGCCTCTACGAACCGATCGGGGGCACCGCCCCCGACATCGCGGGCACCGGGCGCGCCAATCCCACAGGCGCCATCCTCTCGGCGGCAATGCTGCTGCGCCACACGCTTAGCGATGCGGCCGGCGCCCTGCGCATCGAAGACGCCGTCAACGCTGCATATCGCGATGGGTTGCGCACGGCCGACGTCGCCGCCCCAGGTGCTGCGGTGCTTTCTACTCAGGATTTCACGCAAGCCGTCATAGATCGTCTCTAACGCGGACACGCCGCGGCTAACGCGCCGCGCTACCATCGCGCCATGGATGGCATCGCTTGGGCTGCGAGTGCGATGGTCGCCGCCCGCACGCGTTTGGAAATCGCCGCCGAGAATCTGGCTAACGTTTCCACCGATGGTTTCGCGCGAATTGCGGCCCGAGGTTTCTTGACAACGCGTGGCGCGCGCATCGAACGCGCGCCCGAACGCCGTCAGGGTAGCCTTCGCCAGACCGGGCGTGATCTCGACGTCGCGATTCTTGGCGACGGCGCTTTTGCGCTGCGCGAGTCCGGCGGCCGCGTCGTGCGCAGCCGTGCCGGCGCCTTCGTTCGCGCCGCCGGCGGCACGCTGCGCGACGCGTTTGGCCGAACGCTTTTAGGATCGCGCGGCGCGCTGCGCTTTCCGCCGGAGGCGCGCCTCGACGAACGAGGACGCGTCATCGCCGCCGGACGCTGCATCGATCTGCTGCCCCTCCCCACGCGAACTCGCATTCAGAGCGGCTTCTTGGAAGGCGCAGGCGTGAACGCGGTCGGCGAGATGATCGACGTCATGGCGGCCGAGCGTGCTTTCGAGAGCGCGCAGAAGATCGTGACGGCCATCGACGGTACGCGTGAAAAGTCGGCGCAAGCCGCGCGCGTCGCATAGTATGGATCGCGCGCTCTTCGCCGCTGCAAGCGGTATGGCGGCTCAACAACGTAATCTCGACACGATTTCCGACAACTTGTCCAATGCCGGCGTTGTCGGATTCAAAGGCTCGGCGCAGACCTTTGCCGAGCTCGTCGCGCCTGGTGAAGGAGGATTGGGCACCGTGGCGCTCGGCGCGCGCGTGCTCTTCACGCAGGGTAAGCTCGCGCGCAGTGCCGGTCCGTTCGATCTGGCGATCGACGGCCCCGGGTTCTTCACCCTAAACGATGGTGCCGGACGCCTCTTTTACAGTCGCGATGGCCAGTTCGCACGCGCTGCCGACGGGACGCTGCGTAACGCGCGGGATTTGCGATTGACCGGGATCCGCATTCCCTCCGAGGCTCTCTCGGCGACGGTCGCGAGCGACGGTAGCGTGCGCGTGACTTTTGGCGGCGGGACGCGCGTCATCGGGCGCATTCGTCTCGCGGAGTTCGCAGCACCCGAGCGGCTGCGCGCCGCCGGCAGCGCGCTCTTCGAGGCGACGCTCGAATCGGGAGCGGCGCGTTCGGTCGCGCCCGGGGCGGAGCACGGACCGCAACTGCGCTTCGGCATGCTCGAGGAGTCCAACGTCACCATCATCGAGGCGATGATGCAGATCCTCGCGGCGCAGCGCGCCTATGAGGCCAACGCCAAAGGCGTGCAAGCAGCGGATGAAATGCTGCGCATCGCAAACAACCTGCAACGTGGGTAGCGGAGGCGATGCGATATCCGTCGCGCCCGTCTACGAGCCTCCGCAAAAGTGAGGTTATTTGTCCATCCGGTGATGGCAGACTTCTAGGCGGTTGCCTAGCGGATCTTCAAAGAAGACCGCGTAGAACGTCGAATGGTGCTGCCCGAAGTAGCCGGGACCGTCCACGTTTTGTCCGCCGTGCGCGCGTACGACTCGGGCAACCTCATCGACGAAACCGGTGCTGGGCGCAGCGAATGCAATGCGCGTCGCCGTCGGGCGCGCGTCCGTGTCTTCGAACACGTTGAAGAAATCCGCCCGGATGGTACCGTAGCGCCGCGTATATCCGTAGCGCGCGGCGCGGACCGTCGTGGGTTCGGTACCGAACAGCGGCATCAGCGCGTCGTAGAATGGTCGCACCGCATCGGCGTCACTGACGCGAAAGTCGATGTGGCTGAAGAGCGGAAACGCGTAGCGTTCGTAGTAGCGAACGCGCTCTGCGCGTAGGTCTTCGTTCGAATCCATCTCGCGCACGGCGTGTACTCCTTATCTTATTTAGGGCGGCCCTGATTTATACCGAACGCGATTCCATCCCTCTTGCGGGCGGCTTGCGGCCTTTGCGGTATCCGTCAACGCAGTCATGCTGATAACCTGCGCGTAACTACGAGTTCACCGTGCGCCAACATTGAGCCGGTAGGATCCAGGCATGCGTTTTGAGGGTGCCAAGGTTCCTGATTCTGGTGAGAGTGCCTCGCGTTTGATGCCTTTTCGCCGGCTTTTTGTATGCACTCCTAAGGGCGTCCAAGCCGCCGACGAGATGTTGCGCATCGCCAACAAATTGCAGCGTGGATAGCGCGACGGCCCTGCGCGCCGGCGAGGCGTTTGAAAGCATGTTTCTTGCGCCGATCCTGCAGCCGATGATTGCCGGTTCGGACGAGCTGGGAAGCTACGAGCTCGACCTCATGGCGCGTGAAGTCGCGCGTAACGATCGTAGCGGCTTTGCGGCGCTCGTTGCGGCACAACTCAGGGGAGTACGGTGATGGAGGCGACGGAACGTGACACCTACATCAGTGCATTGCTGCCACGCGTGCGTGCGCTGGCTCGCCGCCTCAAAAGGATCGTTCCCAACCTCGACCTCGACGATCTAACCGGCGACGGCTTTGTCGGCCTGATTCGTGCGGTCGACTCTTTCGATCCGGCTCGCGGACCGCACCTCGACGAGTACGCACGACGCCTCATCGTGGGAGCGATGCTCAACGGCATCCGTCGCATGGATCCTGTTTCAGAGCGAGCCAGGCGGATCGTTCGCGACGGCGAGAACGAGCGTTACACGCGAGCCGCCGCGTGCGGCGAGATTCCGTCGCTCGCGGAGATGGATCGTCGCCGCCCCGGTTACGAACGGGCGCTAGCGGCGGCGCACCGAGGCCAGCCGCTTTCGCTCGATGCACCGTTGCCCATCGGTGAGTCGCTCTCGGGCGACTGGAGCGACGATCCGGCGCGCATCGTCGAACAGCGCCTGGAGAATAAACGGCTCTGCGCGCTCGTCGCCGGATTGCCGCCTCGTCAGCGTCAGATCGTGACGATGCACTATTTCAATGCCCGCTCGCTTCGAGCGGTTGGGAAGGCGATGGCGATTTCGGCGCAGCGCGCCTCGCAGCTTCATATCGGCGCGATCGAGCGCCTCAAACGCCAGTGGTTAGCTTCCTCGTGATGCGGCGCTAAACGTGC
Source organism: Vulcanimicrobiota bacterium (assembly GCA_963735845.1). Classification (GTDB taxonomy): domain Bacteria; phylum Vulcanimicrobiota; class Vulcanimicrobiia; order Vulcanimicrobiales; family Vulcanimicrobiaceae; genus Cybelea. Next base: position 54,006 of record CAVTMN010000018.1, read on the forward strand.
TGCGCCGCGTAGAACCGGAGGATAACGCCTCCGTTCTCGCGCTGCAGGTCGAAGCCGGCCGCTCGGAAGCCGTCGTACCGGCCGTTGCCGACGCCGAGCTCGAGACGGCGTTACTGCCGCGCGATCATCCGCGCTGGGTCAAGGATGCGATCGCAGTTTCGCAGCGGGCGCGCGAGATCATCGCCAAACTGCGGCCGGTCGTCGTCCGGGTGCTTTCGTTTTGGGATCACCGAATTCGATCGATTGTGGTGGGGGATCGCTCGGTGAGCGTCGATCCGAGTGGCTGCTATCGAGTCGACGCCTGATGCGGCGGGCAGCCGGCGTCACGACTCCCCCAGTCGTGCATTCCCTGGGCACGAGTGCGCGCGCCCCGCGCCCGGAGTCCTTGCGCCGGAAGGCGAACGTCTTGCGGTACCGGCCCGTTTCACGGAACCGAGGAGCAAGGCAGATGAACGGATTGGATTTTAGCCGCTTCGCCTCCAAGTACCCCAATGGCGGCAACCCGACGAAGACCATCTCTGGCATCAATGGGCCGTATGGCGTGACCGTTTCCGTCGTCCCAAGCCGCTAGGAGTTCGGCAACGAAAGCCTTACGCGTTAGCCGCTTGATCGCAACCCTCTGCGCCACAGTCGCGATGTTAGCTGGTTGCGGTGGATCGCAGCCGCCGATCGGCGGGCCGGGCATGATGCTTCCTTTTGCAAACCTCCCGCGAAATCATAAGATTCAGCACGTCGTTATCATTATTCAGGAGAATCGCTCCCTTGATAACCTGTTCCAAAGGTTTCCTGGCGCGGACACAGTGTCGTACGGCTATAATAAGCAGAGCCAAAAAATCGCACTGCGGCCAGTACGCCTGGAGGCGAGATGGGATTTCGAGCACTCATCTTCAGCCTTTCTTGCCGCCTGCGACGGTCGCGGCAGCTTTCCTGGAACTGACTGCAGAATGGACGGCTTCAACGGAGAGATCGTTCGATGCGCGCCAAAGTGCGCCGGCGCAAACCCTGCGTATAGCTTTGTCCCCAATTACGAAACGCGGCCGTATTTCTTTATCGGCAAGCATTACGTGTTCGCAGACAAGATGTTCCCGTCGAACTTCGATTCGAGCAGCTTTGTCTCGCATCAATACATCATCGCGGCGCAAGCCAGCTCCACGGTCGACTTCCCAATCGGTCCCTGGGGCTGTGAGGGCGGAGGCCGGATCCCGACGGTAACGCGACAGCGGACGATCGGCCACGATGTCTCACCCTGTCTCAACAACGAAACGCTCGGGGACGAGATGGACGACGCGGGACTATCATGGCGATACTATACGTCGTACGTCAAAGCGGGTGGCGGGATATGGAGTGCCTATCAAGCCATCAAACACATCTACGAAGGCCCGGATTGGCATGCAGACATCGTCACACCTCAGACGAAATTCTTTCGCGACGTCTCGGCGGGAGATTTGCCGGCCGTCAGTTGGGTAACGCCAACGTGTGTCAACTCCGATCACGCCGGCTGCGGGGGAAAGACCGGCCCCGATTGGGTCGGCTCGCTGGTAAACGCGATCGGGGAGTCCAAATATTGGGATTCCACCGTAGTCTTTGTTTTCTGGGACGATTACGGCGGCTGGTACGATCATGCGCCGCCTTCGCTGGTGAACTACGATGGACTCGGCATTCGCGTCCCACTGCTAATAGTGTCGGCATATGCGAAAGAAGGATACGTCTCACACGTGCGCTACGAGCACGGCAGCATCCTAAAGTTTATCGAAAACCAGTGGGGGCTAGCGAGACTCTCGGCAAGCGATACGCGGGCGAACTCGATTTCGTCTGAGTGCTTTGATTTCATGAAACCAGCCAGACCATTCACCAAAATACCGGTGGGACACGACCGAGCATACTTTCTCGCTCAGCCCCTCGATGCTCGGCCTCCCGACACGGAGTAACGGTACCTTCACCCACGCCCACCCGACCGCGCCGGGGTACGGCGGAAGTGCGCGGGGGAGACCTTCCGGATAGGCCGAGCGTGCGAGTGCAGCGGCCGTTCATTGCAGCGCGTGCGCCGCGACGGCGAGGGCGACTGCGGCGGTTCCCGCAAAGACGAACCCGATGAGGGCCTGGGCGAACACGACGACGTCACGGATGTCGTAGAAGTGGCGATGCATAGGACTCTTATCTCCTCTCGCTCCACCACTATCGTGACACGAAAGCCTGGTAAAGTGCCCAAGACAGGCTGTGACTTCGCTGAACTTTTTCGGCAGGAAATCTACTGCGGTATGAAGAGGTTCCGGCCGCTCATGCGCTCGGGGATCGGTAAGCCCATGATCGTGAGCAGCGTTGGCGCGACGTCGCCGAGTTTGCCCCCGTCGCGTAAAGTGCCGCGCAGATCGCCGGCGATAAGTACGAGCGGAACGGGGTTGGTCGTATGGGCGGTGATCGGCTCGTCGTTGTCGTCGAGCTCCTCTTCGGCGTTACCGTGATCGGCCGTAACGGCAAGCAGGCCGCCCGAACGAAGCGTACACTGCGCTAGACGCTCCAAACACTGGTCGATGACCTGGACCGCCTCGATCGTCGGCTCCCATTTGCCGGTATGGCCGACCATATCGGCATTCGCATAGTTCATGACGATCGCATCGTAGCGGTCGCTCTCGATCGCTTTGACGGCGGCGTCGGTGATCTCTCGCGCGCGCATCGCCGGCGCCAAATCGTACGTTGGCACGGAGCGGTCCGAGGGAATCAGTTCGCGGTCTTCGCCGTCGAACTGCTCCTCGCGGCCGCCGTTAAAGAAGTAGGTAACGTGCGCGTACTTTTCCGTCTCGGCCAAACGCAGCTGGTGCAGATCCTCGCGCGCGAGAATCTCACCGAACGTATCGTACTGCGGGCGCGGGCCGAAAAGTACCGGGTTGGTGTAGTTCTCGTCGTACTTCGTCATCGTGGCGAAGAACGGATCGGCGTAGCGCTTGACCTCGAAGACGCCGAAGCCGTCGTCGTAATAGATGCTCGTCCCGGCGTTGAAAGCGGTGGTCAGCTGGCGCGCGCGGTCCGGTCGAAAGTTGAAGAAGATAAAGGCATCGCCGTTCTCGATCGGCCGTGCCTGGCCGACGATCGTGGGCACGACGAATTCGTCGTCTTCACCGCGCGCGTACGCTTGGGCGACGGCGGTCGCCGCGTCGGGGGCGCGTTGCCCCGCCCGGCCGTTTGCAAGCAGATCGTAGGCGAGCTGCGTGCGTTCCCAACGCCGGTCGCGATCCATGGCGTAGTAACGTCCCGTGACGCCGGCGATCGACCCGGCGCGTCCGACCGCTGCCAGCTTGCGCTCGAGACGGTCGACGTAGGTCTGTGCCGAGCGTGGCGGCGTGTCGCGTCCGTCGAGAAAAGCGTGTACCGCAATCGGAACACCGCCGGCGACGGCGGCGTCAATCAGCGCGAAGAGATGCTCGATCGAGCTGTGGACGCATCCGTCGGAAAGCAATCCCATAAAATGAAGCGTTCCGTGAGTCTTTGCGGCGTGCTCGATGGCACGATGGAGCGTTTCGTTGCGCCCGAAATCGCCCGATGCAATCGTGCCGTCGATCAACGTTACGCCCTGCGCGACGACGCGGCCCGAGCCAAGATTCATGTGTCCGACTTCGCTGTTGCCCATTACGCCGCGCGGAAGGCCGACCGCCTCACCTGAGGCGTCCAAGCTCGTGTGCGGATAACGCTCCCAGAGCGCGTGCCAATTCGGCAGTTTTGCCGCGGCAATGGCGTTGCCGTGCTCGGCCTCGCGACAGCCCCAGCCGTCGAGTACTGCGAGGACTACCGGGCGATATTTCATGCGACCGCGTTGGCGATGAGCGTCGCGAAGCCGCGCGGATCGAGCGAAGCGCCGCCGACTAATCCGCCGTCGATTTCCGGTCGCGCCATATAACCCGCGACGTTCTCCGCGTTCATCGAGCCGCCGTATAGAATCGGCACGCTCGCGAGTCCGAGGACACTGGCGCGAATGACGCCCATGACGCGATCCGACTCCTCCGCATCGCAGTTTCGGCCCGTTCCGATCGCCCAGATCGGCTCGTACGCAACGATGCAGAGGGACACGTCTTCCGGCCTGACGCCTTCGAATGCGGCGCGGGTCTGTGCGACTACGCGCGCGTCGGTGGAACCGGCGTTGCGCTCGTCGAGCGTCTCGCCGACGGCGACGATCGGCACGAGGCCTTGCGCCAGCGCGGTATGCACCTTTAGGTTGACGGTATGGTCGGTTTCGTTGAAGTAGGTACGGCGTTCGGAGTGGCCGAGGATAACGTGACTTACGCCGAACTCGCGCAGCATCGGCGCGCTGATCTCGCCGGTGAACGCACCCTTGAGCTCCCAGTGCATCGTCTGCGCGCCGAGACGCACCCGGCTGCCGCGCATCTTGGCGCCGGCCGTGGGAAGCGACGTAAAGGGCGGAGCGACCACGATTTCTACCGCAGCCGGCAGGCTTTGAGCCAAGGGAATAAAGTCGTCGAGGTACGCCGCGGTCTCGGCGGCGGTCTTATTCATCTTCCAGTTGCCGGCAAGGACGATGCGTCTATCGCTCAAGTGCCGCGACTCCCGGAAGCGTCTTCCCCTCCAAGTATTCCAAGGTGGCACCGCCGCCGGTGGAAACGAACGTAACCTTCGACGCAAATCCGAGCATGTGCGCGGCGGCCGCTGCGTCGCCGCCTCCGACGATGCTCGTCGCGCCGCGTGCCGTCGCGTTGCCGATCGCCTCGCCGACGACGGCGGTGCCGTTGCGGTAGGCTGGGCGCTCGTAGACGCCCATCGGTCCGTTGAAAACGATCGTCCGGGCACCTTCGAGCGTTCGCGCGTAGGTCTGCGCGCTCCGCGGGCCGATATCGAGAATCATCTCGTCGCCGACTTCGCCGATCGGCACTACATGGGCTTTTGCTTCGGCATCGAGCGCCGGCGCGACGACGGCATCGCTGGGAAGCTGCAACGTTACGTTACGCTGTTCCGTAAGTTCGAGGATCCGCGTCGCCGGACCGAGGTCGTCGTCGCGCAGCGAGCGGCCTACGCCGACGCCGGAAGCGGCCAGCAGCGTGTTGGCCATCCCGCCGCCGATGCAGAAGGCATCGACGAGCTCGCTCAGCCGTGCCAGCATCGCGACTTTATCCTTGATCTTGGCTCCGCCGATCGCGCAGACGAACGGCTTTGCCGGATTGGTGGTGAGGCGCGACAAGGCTTCGAGCTCGGCCTCCATTAGCAGACCAGCGGCATTGGGAAGCAGATGCGGCGACGCCTTCGGTCGAGGCATGCGCGCGGTGCGCGGTAGCAAAGGCGTCGTTCACGTAAATGTCGGCCAGCGCTGCAAGCCGCTTTGCGAATTCCGGATCGTTACGCTCTTCCTCGGCGTGGAACCGTACGTTTTCCAGCAGCAGAAGGTCGCCGTCGCGCAGCGCATCCACCGCCCGTTGCGCAACCTCGCCCACACAATCGGCGGCAAAGGCAACGGGAAGGCCGAGGCGTTGCGAAAGCGCGCCCGCAACCGGCTGCAGCGAGTACCGCGGATCGGGTTTTCCGTCGGGGCGGCCGAGATGCGAGCAGACGATCGTGCGCGCGCCGCGGTCGTGCAGCCAGCGCAGCGTCGGAAGCGCGGCATCGATGCGCGCGTAGTCGACGATCTTCGCTCCGTCAAAGGGAACGTTTAAGTCCTCGCGTACCAAGACGCGCTTTCCTCGAACGTCGAGCTCCGTCAACTTTCGATAGGACATCGGTTACGGCTCGATCGGCGACGCGAGTTTATGCGGTCGCCGGAATCGCAGCCAGCACCTTCGCGGTAAGCTCCGCGAGCCGGCACGAATAGCCCCACTCGTTATCGTACCATGCGGCGATCTGCACCAAATCGCCGTTGGCATTGTTCAGCTTGGCGTCGACGATCGAGCTATAGGGGCTCTTCTTGAAGTCGCTCGACACCAGCTCGTTCTCGGTATAGCCGACGTATTTGCTCAGCGCGCCTTCGGAGGCACGGCGCAGAATCGCGTTGAGCTCCTCTTTGGTGGTCGGCCGTTTGGTTTGCGCGACGAGGTAAATCATCGAAACGGTCGGCGTGGGAACGCGCAATGCGAAGCCGTCGAAGGTGCCTTCGACTTCGGGAATCGTGAGATAGAGCGCCTTGGCCGCGCCGGTGGACGTCGGCACGATGTTGGTCGCCGCGTTTCGCGCACGCCGCATATCTTTGTGCGGTCCGTCCAAGACGTTCTGATCGTTGGTATACGAGTGGATCGTCGTCATGAAGCCTTTGACCCAACCTAACTCGTCGACGACCGGCTTGACGGCGGTGGCCAGACAGTTGGTCGTGCACGACGCATTGGAAATGACGTTGTGTTTCGCGGGGTCGTAGTTCCGGTCGTTGACGCCAAGGACGATCGTGATGTCTTCGCCTTTAGCCGGGGCCGATATAATGACTTTCTTTGCGCCGCCCCCGTCAATGTGGGCGCGCGCTTTAGCCGCATCGGTAAAGAGTCCGGTCGATTCGATGACCACGTCGACCCCGAGATCGCGCCACGGGAGCTTGGCCGGGTCGCGCTCGGCAAAGACCTTTATTTTTTGATTGTCGATCTTCAGTAGGGCGTCTTGCGCGGAAACGTCGCCGCCGTAGACTCCGTAGTTGCTGTCGTATTTGAAGAGGTGCGCGCAGTGTTGCGCGTCGATGAGATCGTTGACCGCCGCGATCTCGATTTCCGGATGGCGCTCGACGAGCGCCTTGGTGAAGTTACGTCCGATGCGGCCGAAGCCGTTGATTCCGATGCGCATGAGGCGCGTTTACCGGACCGCTTTGGCGCTCCCCTGCCCGCCACGAAGCTGGTCGGCCAGCCTTGCCAGCGTACCGAGCCGGCTGCTCACGGTAGGCTTTGAAACGGCTGGATTGCAGCGCCGGCCGAGCTCGGCAAGTGATTCGTCGGGATACATAAGTCGCAGCTCGGCGACTTCGCGAAGCGGCGGCGCGAGGCGAGGCAAGCCGTACGCGCTCTGCAGGTACTCGATGACGCGCCGCTGAGCCGCGGCCGCCTCCGCGGTGCGCTGCAAGTTGGCGGCTTCGGTGTTGACCAGCCGGTGGATGCGATTCTTCGTCTCGCGCAGCGCGCGCAAATCTTCCAGCTGCAGCACCGCGGGAAATGCCTCGATTTTGGTCAGCAGCTCGACGATGGTGTCGAAGTCTTTGAAGTAGAGTAAGTTTCGGCCCTTACGGCGCGTCTCTTTGGGCGGCACGCCGGCGCTGCGCAGCATCCACTTCAAACGCTGTGCCGCCTCGGCGTTGCGCGCGACGAACTCGAGATGGTAACCGTGCGCGCCGGCGGCAAGCGATCCGCACGCAAGAAATGCCGCGCGGAGTTCGACCAGGCGATCGCATTTGTGCATCGGCTTGGGCGGCACGCCTCGCAGATGCTCCGGCAGCTCGATGGCAAAGGTCGGTAAATGCTGCAGGCGCGTCGGCGCGCGCGTTTCGATGGCACGCGATTTATCTTCGAGCAGCGTCCAAAAGAGCCGCGCGACGGCGTTGCGATGCGTCACGAACTCGCCGCCGGCGTCCCCATAGAATGCCAATCCAGCCAAAAGGGCCTTCCGGCAGTGTGCCGCTTGCGGAAGGTCGCGCGCTAGCGCGTCCTTAGTGTCGGCAGAGATTACACCCACTCGGAATCGTCTTTACGCGAATCCAAGATCTCGTAGAGATCGGCGGGCTTGACGGAGGGCGTAACGCGCAGCGGAACCTCGCGCACGCGCACGGTTACGAACTTGGTGGTGTAGTGAATCTCCAGCAAGTCGCCCGGCTTCACTTGATAACCCGGCTTGAGCGTCTTGCCGTCTTTCGTGATCCGCCCATGCTCGAGCGCTTCATGCGCCTCGCTGCGCCGCTTGGCGAGTCGCGAAACCTTCATGAACTTATCCAGCCGCACGAACGCGGAGTTCGGCGTCGACACACGCTTGTGCCCGCAGTCCCGGACCCGGTCGGGCCGGGTACCCATGTCTTGACAGTATAGCGATATATCGGTTAGTATCGCGTCATTATGAATATGGGTTTCTGGGGTCCTCGCCCCGGCCACGGCCGGATGGGCTGGTGGGGCGAGCACGGGCGAGGGTTCGGGCGACATGGCGGGCGCCGTTTGCGCCGCGGAATATTGAAGGTCGCTTTGCTCAAACTCTTGGCCGAGATGCCGCGGCACGGCTACGACCTCATCCGCGAGGTCCGGCAAAAGGGCTGGGCCGGCGGAGCTGGATCGGTCTATCCGATCTTGGCTGCGCTGGAAGCAGCCGGCCTGATCGAGGGACGCGACGAGGGTCAGCGGCGCACCTACGAGATCACCGAGAAAGGACGCCAAGTGTTAGGCGAGCATGCAGCCGAGTTCGAACGCTTTCTCGCGGACGAAGAGGGCGAGGAAGAGGCCGGGGACGACGTCGCCGCGCAGTTACGGGATTCGGCCGGCCGGTTGATGCAGGCCGTCGGGCAGATCGGCCCGTCGTCGAAGACCGAAACCATCGAGCGCATACGCGAGTTGCTCGACGGGGTCCGCAAAGAAATTTATAAAACTTTAGCCGAGGAGTAAATCCGCCGCATGGCACAGGCGCGAGCGGCGCCCCGCCGGGGCGTCAACATCTTCGAGGAGGGCAAGCCGATGTGGCGGATCCTCCTCGTCTTTTTGATACCGTTGATGCTGAGCAACGTGCTGCAGTCAGCTTCGCAGACGATGGCCAGCATTTGGATCGGCCGTTTGATCTCGACGAAGGCGCTGGGCGCCGTATCGTCCGTCTTTCCTATTATCTTTCTTTTATTCTCATTTGTATTCGGCGTATCGAGCGGCAGCAGCGTGCTCGTCGGCCAGGCTTTCGGCGCGCGCGACCACCACAAGGTGAAGAAGATAGCGGGGACGGTGCTGGGAGCGTCGCTCTACCTGGGTATCATCGTCGCGATCGTCGGTTCGCTCTGTTCGGTCACCGTGCTCAAGTGGCTGGCGACGCCGCCGGACATTATCGTTCAAGCGGACGCTTACGCGCGCGTGATCTTCTTGACCATGCCGGTATTCTTTGTCTATTTCGTTTATGCGACGATCCTTCGCGGCACGGGCGATTCGACGACGCCGTTTTACGCGCTGATCGTCTCGGCCGTCTTGGCCATCGCGATCACGCCGCTCTTTATTCTCGGTATTTTCGGCCTCCCCAAGCTCGGTGTCGTCAGCGCCGCGGTGGCCGGGCTCATCGCCAACTCTGCCGCTTTGGCCTGGCTGATCTACTATTTGGCGCGACGCGACCATCCGCTGAAGTTCGATCGCGAAACGCTCTCCGATATGCGCATCGATTGGGGGATTTTACTCTCGGTAGTCAAGATCGGCGTGCCGACCGGCCTGCAAGTGATGATGGTCTCGCTGGCAGAGATCGCCGTGATCACGTTCGTTAACCACTTTGGCTCGAGCGCGACGGCAGCTTACGGCGCCGTCAACCAAGTAGTGGGCTACGTGCAGTTCCCGGCTATTTCGATCGGCATTGCCGCGTCGATCTTCGGCGCGCAGTGCATCGGCGCGCGGCGTGAGGACAAGCTGGGCAGCGTGATTCGATCCGCCGTCGGGCTCAACTACGCCATCGGGGGAGTGATCATCGGGGCCTGTTACATCTTCGCCTGGAGTATCTTAGGATGGTTCATCACCGACCGGCATACGCTGGAGATCGCGCATCAGCTGCTGATGATTACGCTATGGAGCTACGCGATCTTCGGAAACTCTGCCGTGCTCAGCGGCATCATGCGCGGCAGCGGATCGGTCATCTGGCCGACGGTGATCGGCATCTTCTCGATTTGGGCAGTCGAAGTTCCCGCCGCCTATTTGCTCATGCAACGCATCGGCCTCGATGGCGTTTGGTTAGGCTATCCGATCGCGTACTGCACCGGACTCGTGTTGCAGTTCTGTTTCTACGAGTTCTTCTGGAAGCGCCAGACGCACGAACGCTTAGTTTAGACGCTTAGCTTTTTGGCGGGCTGACCGATTGCCCGTACGGGTCTCCAGGAGCTATTGCCGCCGGGATCGTTCGCTTCGGAGTGCCGCCATTGGCATAGTTGAAGAAATCTTGGCGGCTCGGGCAGTTGAGGTTGCCCGCGACGACGGCGTTGCGCTTACGCGTCGTCCCGCCGACGAACGGTTGTACCGCGACCATCCAATTCGTTCCGGGATAGCAATCGTCGGTCAGGTGCGTGGATCCAACGACGGTCGCGGCCGAGCCCGAGACGGTCACGCGATAAATCATCGTCGTGTAGTAGTACTGATAATCTTGATCGGTGACGGTGATGTAGGAGCCGTCCCACGAAACGGCGCCGGGAAAAGCGATCGTCACTCCGGTGAGCAGCGTGAACTGGTTGCTTCCCGCCGGAAGCTCGGCGAACTTCGGATAACCCGAGTAATCGGTCCCCTGAATGAACAGATTGCCGTTGGGATCGTAGCCGCCCGGCCAGAGATGGTAGAGGCTCCCATCGGTATAGTAGCTTTGGCTCCCGTTCAGGCCGCCGGCGAAAACGTCGACGCCGCCGGTGCCGCTGCTTATGCCGTTGAAGTTCGCGACGGCAACGTTTCCGGTGTTTCGATCGACCGAACAGCCGATGGGATAGCCGAAATCGTCGTCGGCGGTTGCAATCGGCGTCGTACCGCCGTGCGCGAACTCGTAAATTTTCGCCGTGTCGTTGTCGACGACGAAAACGTTGCCGCGACGGTCGATGCACTGGCCATACGGGAAGCTGAGTCCGGTGATCTGGCCGTAGAGTTTGCCGGTCTTGACTCGATAGTTATAGATCTGAATCGTGCCCGTCGACGCGTCGGAGACGTAGAGCAGCCACTGCTTTCCGGCGTCGGGCCGCATCCAGGATCGATTGTGGTTGAGGTGCCGAACCGGCACCGCACCCAGCGCATTGGTCATCGCGACGCGTCCGCTGACCGCCGATGACAAAGCGCCCGGCAAGGCGTTCGTTGTAGTCTGTCCGCTCGAACCGCAGCCGGCGAGTAATCCGCCGGTTAAGGCGACGACCAAGGCGCGTCGCGCCGAATTCGAAAGCATCTTGGCTAATCCCCTTGCTACTTTGTAACGATGGTGGCTCCGTCGATAAAGGCGTTTGGAGCAACCGTAATCTCGCGTACCGGATCGCCGCCCCTCGGGTAGGCCCATTTGCCGACTTGTGAGCCGTCGCAGAACGACGCACCTGCCACAACCTGCGTGGCATATTTAACCGGCAAATCGTTCGGTCTACGTGCGGCATAGGCCCACTGCTGCGACATCGAAATATTCGCTGTTGCATCCATCGGAAAGACTCACCATGCTGACCACCGTGGCGGTGCTGCCGCTGACCGACATCTGGTAGATCACAAATCGGAAGGCTCCCCCGCCCTCCTGATCGCCGACTCCGAGATACTTCCCGTCCCACTCGACGGCCGCGGGAAGGTAAATCTGCGCTCCGGAGATGTTGAGCAGAGACCACGTGCTTCCGCCGGCCGGAAGTTCGGCCAGACACGGGCCGCTCGCGCACTGGCCGCCGTAGTCGGCCTGAACGAAGAGATTGCCGTGCGCGTCGTATCCGGCCGGCCAGTCGTAACCAGGCCCGTAATGCGCCGTCCCACTCTGGCTCCCACCCGGAAAGACTACGACGGAACCCGTCCCCGACGGGCTGCTGAAATCGAAGAAGTTGGTGATCGCGAGATCGCCGTTGCGCGGATTCACGCTGCACCCGATCGGCTCGCCGTTACTATTCCACTGGTTGACGACGGTCGTCGTACCGTGCTTGAACTCGTACGTAATGCCGGCGTCAAAGTCCGCGACGTACGCGTTGCCACGCTTATCGCTGCAGGCACCGTATGGAAGGTGAAGACCGCCGGTATAACCCAGTTGCTTTCCGGTGTGATAGTCGAACAGACGCACGTATCCGTTGCCGGCGTCACTCAAATAAATGAGTGCCTTGCTCTTTTTCGCCGCCGGGTCGAGCCACGATCGCATGGGGCTCGCTGCATGCATGCTCGGCGGTGCGCCGCGCCTTGTCAGGGCGAGCGTTCTGAGCACGTCGACGTGCTGTGATACCCCGCTCGTAACCGTATTTTGCCCGAACGGGCCGCTGCAGGCGGCGTGCACGATCAGGGCGGCAAGAACCGCCGGCAATCTGAGAAGCAGCCCCAACGTGCGCATAAAAAACCTCCGGAACGCGGGTTTTTGACGGCTGCAGGCTTTACCCTCGACCGCTTGCCTGGTAGACTAGCCGAAGAGGCGCGCTCGTCTATTAAGACGGCGCGCTACGGTCCGCTACATCTACTTCACATCAACTACGGAGGACCTTACTCATGAAGTGGACGCTCGCGCGCGTGTTCGGCGTTGCCCTTATAGCGGCGGCGCTGACGGCGTGCTCAAACGGTTCCGGCGCCGGCGGCTTTGCGCCGCAAGGCCCGGCCGGCCCGCAACACAAGACTCAACAGACCCAGACCTTCAGCTATACCGGCGGCGAGCAGTCGTTTACCGTGCCGCCCGGGGTAAAGAACGTCACCATCACTGCAACCGGGGCCAGCGGCGAAAGCAGCGGAGACGGCTCTTCCGGGGGGACCGGCGGCGTCGTCAAAGCCACGATCGGAGTGACCCCCGGCGAGGTGCTCGCCGTTTTCGTCGGCGGTCAAGGTGGCAGCGCCGGATCGGGCGCGGGCGGCTATAACGGCGGCGCGCCCGGCGGCTGCTATAGCGGATCGTGCGATGGCGGCGCCGGCGGCGGTGCGTCTGACGTGCGGCAAGGCGGTGACGGTTTAGCCGATCGCGCCGTCGTCGCGGGCGGCGGCGGCGGAGCCGGCGGCTTTGGCGGCAGCGGCAGCGGCAGCGGCAGCGGCAGCGGTACGAGCGGCCCGGGCGGTGCCGGCGGCGGCAAGGCCGGGCAACGCGGCGGAAACGGCTGCTGCGGTAGCGGCGGCGGCGGCATCGGCGGTGGCGGCGGCACCCAGTTCGGTGGCGGCGTGGGCGGCGGCGGCGCCAGCTACGGGAGTTGCTACAACAACGGTCAGAGCGGTGAGCTTCTCGACGGCGGCGTGGGCGGCAACAATTATTGCGGCCCGTCCGGCGGCGGCGGTGGCGGCGGCTATTATGGCGGCGGCGGTGGCGGCGGCGGCAGCTGGTACAGCAGCGGCTCGTATGGCGGTTACGGCGGCGGTGGCGGCGGCGGTTCCTCGTACGTCGAGAGCGGCGCAAAGCAGGTAACGAACCATCGCGGCGCCGGAGCTCCCGGCAACGGCCAAGTCATCATCGCATGGAAATAGGCGGGCCTCTTTAGGTTCGCTTCTTGTCCTTCGGCGTAACGCACGTCCCGGTCGCGCGGCATACGACGACCGGCGGGTCTAGGACGTCGGCGGCACTTTCGCCGGCGTCCGGTCGCGCAGCGATAACTTTGCGTGCCTCGAAGGCCATCTTCCGCGACGTGCGTCCAACCTGCACGATGCGCCCTTCCGCTTCGATGTAGTCGCCGGCGTACGTCGGCGCGAGGAACCGGATCTCGTCGTAGGCGGCAAAGAGTCCCTCGTCACCGTCCAAGCGGATCAAGAGCTCCGTTGCGACGTCGCCGAAGAGCGCGAGAATACGCGCTCCATCGACGAGTGCGCCGCCGTAATGCGCGTCGGCGCTGCTCATGCGCACGCGCAGCGTGCAGCGCAGGCTCGTTGCTTCTACGTTTTCGCTAGTTGCCATAGTTCCTCGAGTTCTTGGAGCGAAAGGTCGGAGAGCGCTTTTCCGTTCTCTTCGGCGCGCGCTTCCATAAAAGCAAAGCGCCGGTAAAACTTTTCGTTGGCCTCGCGCATCGCGGTCTCTGCGTCGATGCCGAGCGCGCGCGAGAGATTCACCAGGGTGAAGAAGAGGTCGCCGAGCTCTTCACGCACGCGCGGATCGTCTTGCTTTTCGCGGCGTGCTTCGGCCAGCTCTTGCGCCTCCTCCGCGACCTTGTCGAGAATGCCGGTGACGTCAGGCCAGTCGAAGCCGACGCGAGCGGCCTTCTCCTGCATCCGCTGGCCACGCTGCAGCGCACCCAGATGCTTTGGAATTCCGTCGAGGCGCGTGCGGCGGCTGCGGCCGGTCTTTTCCAACGCTTTGAGCCGCTCCCAGTTGCGCCACTGGGCATCGACGTCTTCGATTTGCGCATCGCCGAAGACGTGAGGATGGCGTCGCACCATCTTATTTGAGAGCGCGTCGATCACGTCGGCGATGCTGAACTTTCCGACCTCCATGCCCAACTGCGCGTGAAAGAGCACTTGCAGCAGCAGATCGCCGAGCTCTTCGCACAGGCCCTCGAGGTGCGAGATCTCGATCGCTTCGACGACTTCGAATGTCTCTTCGATCAGGTACGGCACGAGCGTCCGGTGCGTCTGCTCGCGGTCCCACGGACAGCCCATTCTCAGGCGCGCCATGATTTCGACGAGATCGTCCCAAGAATAGTGGGCCGAGTGCGGCGGCAGCGGCACCAGCGGCATTGCGATCGCTGCCGTCAGCGTGGCTCGCGGTACGCCCGGGAGAATCTCCACGTCGATGCCGCGCGTCTCGAGAGCGCGCAGCAGTAGCGGCAATCCCGGAAAATCGGAGAGCGGGTTTCCCAGAACGCCGAGTCCGAGCACGTCGCCGGTCTCGGAAAGTTTGCCAATGCCGGCGACGAGCGCGGCCACGGCCTCGCCGCTTCCACGCACCAGCAGCGCCGGATCTTCGACGATTTCGCGAACGATCGTGACGCCGTTTCGTTCGAGATAGCTCGTGAGATCGGGCGGCGCGAGCAGAACGATCGCCTTTCCGATTTCACGCAGCGCGTCAAGAGAGCCGAGGGTTAGAAGCTGCGGATCACCCGGTCCCAAACCGGCAATGCGAACGAGCACGCTAGGAGGTTCGCAGCGATTTCGAGTGTGCCTACTGTGGAAGTGCCGGCGGGAAAAGAGAAGGGGCCGCGGCTGCGGCCCCTTCGGTCGGGCTTGCTACTCCGTCGCTTAGGGTGACGCCGCCGCGCTTGGGCTTGCGGCCGGCGCGCTTCCGGCGGCGGCCGGTGAGGCGGCGGAGCCCCTGGGTTGCGGCATCGGCGGAGGCATGTTGTTGAAGAGTCCCTGGAACTGCGGGTCGTTGACCGTGATGTTCGCCTTCTGCTGAAGGCCCGAGAGGAACGGTTGGATCAACGGCGCTTCCTGCTGTTGGCGCAGGAGGTCGGTGATCTGCGGCGTCGCAGCGGCGAGCGTCGCCCTTTTGTCCCGGCGTGCGCGACTCAACTTGGATGATGTGATAGCCGAACGGCGACTTGATCGGCGGGCTGATCTGATTGAGCGGCGCCGAGAAGGCATACTTGTCGAACGCCGGCACCATCTGTCCCTTACGGAACGAGCCGAGCTCGCCACCCTTGTCTTTGCTGCCCGGATCGGTCGAGTACTTCTTGGCCAGCGTTGCAAAGCTCTGTCCGGCCTTGAGGTCGGCTTCGACTTTCTGCCGCTTCCGCCAGATTGGGCACGAGGATATGACGCGCCGTTACTTGCTCGGGCTTGTCGAACGTGGCGCGATTCTTATCGAAGTACTGCTTGATCGCCGTGGGCGAGATCGTTACGTCCTTCGCCAGCGCCTTGTCGAGGACGAGCTGCTCGCGCAGTGCGTTGCGCACGTCGGTCTCGGTGAGACCGCGCGCCTTGAGCATCTCGTCCCACGCGCCGCTCGGGAAGTTGGCCTTGAGCTGGTTCTCGCGTGCGTCGATCTCGGCGTCGGTAACGGTGAGGTTGTTGGTCTTGGCGTACTGCATGAGAAGTGTTTCCTGGACCATCTGCTGCAGCACGGTTTTGGCCATCGGACTGGCCGCGAGACGCTTGTCAAAGTCGGCCTCGCTGATCGGTTGGCCGTTTACCGTGGCGACTGCACCGCTACCGGAGCACGCCGCAAGCGACGTGCCTAACAGAAGGGCGGTGAGACCCACGACAATGCGTTGGGCTTTCGACATCATTGCTCCGTAGGAAAGGTCAGTGCGTAGGAAGCGGGGCCCAAGGCCCCGCATTACGGCGCCGAGGTTCGAGCGCGGCCCCGCGTGTCCTCTTTCGGGAGGGTGCTCAGATTGCTTCGAGGAGCCTTCTAAGCAAGGGCATCCAGCTCGTGGAGGACGCGCCCCGCGCGCCGCCGCCCGGCGGCAGCTCCACCAGCACCCGGCCGTCACCGAAGCGGAACCGGTTCTTCGTCAGCGCTGCAAGCTTGCCGACGGCTGCCGGATCGAGTTCGAAGCCCGAGCCAACGCCTAGCGTCAGCCGCTGCTCGTCGACGACGACCCGCGTCACGCGCTTGCGCAGTGCGATCGCGCGCAGCTTGGTGAGCTCGACCAGATTCGCCAGCGGCTCCGGGAAGGCGCCGAAGCGATCGCGCACGCCGGCGGCGACCTCGTGCACTTCCTCTTCGGTTCGCGCCTTGGCCAGCTGCTGGTAGACGGCGATCTTCTGCGAGACTTGCGAGATGTAGTCGTTGGGAATGAACGCATCGATCTTTACGTCGATGACGGCTTCTCGACGCTCCTCGAGTGCCTCGCCGGCCCCGCGGCGCTGCGCGATGGCTTCTGCCGAGCAGCTCGCAGTAGGTGTCGAACCCGACCGATGCGATGAAGCCGGATTGAGCCGATCCAAGCAGATTGCCGGCTCCGCGAATCTCCAAATCCCGCATCGCGATCTGCAGCCCCGAGCCGAGATGCGCAAATTCGCGAATCGCTTCCAGGCGTGCCTTGGCCTCTTCGGTGAGAGCCTTGTGGCCCTGATAGAGCAGGTAGCAGTAGGCTTGATGGTTCGATCGGCCGACTCGGCCGCGCAACTGATAGAGCTGCGCCAGCCCGAAGCGGTCGGCGTCGTTGACGATCATCGTGTTGACGTTGGGTATGTCGATTCCGTTCTCAATGATCGTCGTTGCCACGAGCACGTCGATCTCCCCGTCGATGAACCGCTGCATCACCGGTTCCAGCTCGGATTCGCGCATCTGGCCGTGTCCGACGGCGATTCGCGCGCGCGGAACCAGCTGCCCCAACGCATTTTGCACGGCGTAAATCGAGTCGATGCGGTTGTGCAAGTAGTACACCTGTCCACCGCGATCCAACTCGGCGGCGATGGCCCGCTGCACGACCGCGTCGCTTGCCGGGATGACGAGCGTTTTGATCGACATCCGGTTCTTGGGGGCCGTTTGAATCAGCGAGAGATCGCGAACGCCCATCAGCGACATGTGCAGCGTGCGCGGAATCGGCGTGGCGGAGAGCGTCAGCACGTCGACGCTCGCGCGGTACTCTTTGAGGCGCTCCTTATGCATCACGCCGAAGCGCTGCTCCTCGTCTACGACGATCAAGCCCAGATCGGCGAAGGCGACGTCTTTCTGCAGCAGGCGGTGCGTACCGATGACGACGTCGACTCTTCCCTCGGCCAGATCGCGCACGATTCGCTTTTGATCGGCCCTCGGCGTGAAGCGCGAGAGCTCTTCGACTCGAACCGGGAAAGCACCGAAGCGCGCGCTGAAGTTGCGGTAGTGCTGATCGGCGAGCAGCGTCGTCGGCACCAAGACGGCCACTTGCTTCTTGTCGGCAATTGCTTTAAAAGCGGCACGCATTGCGACTTCGGTCTTGCCGTAGCCGACGTCGCCGCAGATCAGGCGATCCATCGGACGTGCGCGCTCCATGTCGCCTTTGGCCGCATCGAAGGCCTTCTGCTGGTCGGGCGTCGGCTCGTACGGGAAAGCCTCTTCCATTTCGGCCTGCCACGTGGTGTCGGGGCCGAACGCGTATCCGTGCGACATCTCTCGTTCGGCGTAGAGCTCGACGAGATGGTCGGCGATTTTCGCCAGCGATTCCGAGACGCGCGTCTTGGCGCGCGCCCAGTCGGCGCCGCCCATCTTGGAGAGACGCGGGCTCTGCCCTTCGGCCGCCGAGTACTTCGCGATCTGATGCATTTGCGTGACGGGCACGAGCATCCGGTCGCTGCCGGCGTAGCGCAGGTCGAGATAGTCTTGGGTAGCGCCGAGAATCGTCTCGGCGCGCAGACCGAGGTACTGGCCGATTCCATGCACCGCATGCACGACGTAATCGCCGACGCGCAGGTCGGCCAGGGTAACGGGCACTCCCTCTTTGAGCGCGCGCATCCTGACGCGTTTGGGAGGCGCACCGAAGATCTCGCGGTCGCCGAGCACGCGTAAACGTGCACCGGGCACGCGAAACCCGGCTTCGATCGAACCGTGGTCGACTTGCACGCCGCCGCGACCGTGCGCTCCGATGTCGATGCCTGCGGCGCGCAGAAGATCGATCGTGCGCGATACCGCCGCGCTGACGATGAAGATGCTCTCGCCGGCCTGTCGTCCACTCGCGCATCGCTTCGGAGAAGAGCGAGAGTCTGGCGGTTGAAGTGCTCGACCGGCAGCGATTCAAAGACGAGCGACTCGAGAATCGGCGGGACCCACGGCTGCCCGCCTTGCGGCTCGATCCCGCCGGGAAGGACGAGCGTTGCGTAAGCCGCGACCTGCTCGCCGGTCTCGTGCAGCGAGATCGGCGCAACGTCGCTGCGCTCCAGCAGATCCGCATCGGCGCTCTCGTCGGTCGACAGCGTATGGCGCTCGCGCGCGCGTTCGTCGTCGAGCGCTTGCGCGACGGCGCCGATCGTCGCCGGTTCCTCCATCACGACGACCGCGCTCTGAGGCAGGTATTCGAAGATCGTTCCGGTCGCATCGTCGACGCGATCGATCCACGGTGCGATGGAGAGGCGATCGACGACGTTGCTGCTGCGCTGCGACTCGATCGCAAACTCGCGCATCGATTCGATGCGGTCGCCGAAGAAGTCGACGCGCACCGGTGCGTCGGCCGTGGCGGCAAAGAGATCGATGATGCCGCCGCGCACCGCGTACTCGCCGACGGCGCTCACGACGTCGCAGCGCTCGTAGCCGAGCTCGAAGAGGCGGCGCTGTACGTTCTCCCAGCCGGCCTCGTCGCCGGTCCGCAGTTCGAAACGCATCGCATCGAATCGTCCGCGCGCCATCACGTGCTGCCGGACGGCGGCGATCGGCGCCAACACAATGCGCGGCAGTCCGTCGGTCAAGTCGGCCAGCAGCGTCGTACGGGCGCTGGTTTCCGACGGACTTTCGATGGCTCCGGCGCCTTCTTCACGCGAACGGAGCAGCGCGACGCGATCGTTTCGATCGCCGAGATAGTAGAGAAGGTCGGCGAAACTGCGTTCGGCCGCGTCGGGTGTGGGAACGATAACGAGAAGCGTGCCGCCCAGCGCCCGCTGTAGTGCGGCGAGCATTGCCGGTCGCGCCGCCGCGATTGTCTCGTGCAGTGCGCAGGCTCCCGGCTTGCGTCCGCTCAAACGGCGCAGCGAGCGCAAGCGCTCGACCGTGCCCTCCCAGGCACGGTTCGATTCGGTTACGGCAGCGAGCAGCTCGTCAGCGCGTGCGCGAACTGCGAGCGTATCGATGGTCTCGACGGTCATACGGGTCGCTCATTATAACAGGCCGCGCAACGAAACGAAGGCGGCGGTGCGAGAACAGCGTGACCAGCGGCAGGATTGCGAGCAGACCCAGCGCGACTTGTGCGCCGGCCGGAGGCGTAGCGATCGCGTCCGGTGCGTAACGCAGCAGCGACGTCAGCGAGAGCAGCACGGCGGCGCGGCCGGCTCGGGATTGCGGTGCCATTGCTGCGAGCGCGAGCAGCCAAAGACCGTACCACGGGTAGGGGTTTGGTATCAGAACCCACGCACCCAGACCCAGCCAAATCCATCCGTCGGGCTGCTCGCGGCGCAACCGCCGGATGCCGGCGGCGACGAGTGCGGCGCCCGCGATCGCGGCCAGCGGCAACGCGACCGCTGGGCCGAGCGGGGCAAAGACCGCCTGCAGCGAGGCTTGTGGAGCGTAGTGGCCGCGCGGCGCGAGTTGGGTCGCGACGCCGGCAAAGAGCGGAACGGAGAAGGCGGCGGCGATCGCCAGCCCGGCGACGGCGCCGATGCGGGCCCGCCGGTCGACTAGCGCGAGCCCGGCTGCGGCGGCTGCGCCAGGCAGCTTCACCAGCGCGGCGAGTGCGGCGACTGCGGCACCCGCGGCGTCGAGTCGCCGCCGCACCAACGCGAACCCCGCCAGCACGACGCAAAGCGCAATCGCATCGTTGTGCCCTTCCGCGGCGCACCAGATCGCAGCCGGATTGAGCAGGATCGTCGCAACCGAGCGCAGCCGGGCGGTGCGGCTGCCGGTGTAGGCGGCAAACGCCAGAGGTCCGCAGAGTAAAAAGGCCGCCGACGACGCGGCGCGCAGTCCGTTGAGTTGTGCGAGCATTCCCAGCGGCGCGAGCAGAACGACGAACGCTTTAGCGAGCGCGACAAAAGCGGGACCGTAGACGCATATCGGCAGCGTTCCGCTCCATTGCCACGCGGCTGCGCTTATCAGCGCGTCGTTTGCGAGCGATGGTGCGGCGTGCGCGTAGGGATTGGCGCCGAGACGCGCCAGCTCGCCATAGGCGGCGTACGCGTAGACGTCGCTGGAGAAAAGCACGGGAGAAAAGAACGCGGCGAGCAGTCCGGCGGCGGCAATTGCGATGGTTGCCGCAAGCGGCGGCGGCCGCGAACGCGCCAGCACGTAACGGTAGAGCAGTGCGGCGACGCCGAGTGCAAGCAGCAGCAATCCCAGGAGCTCCGCCCCGCGCGCGCCCCACTCGGTGACGACGACGAGCGGTTGGGCTGCCGCGCTCACGTGCGGTCGTTCATCGCGGCGGCACCGATGCCGAGCAGCAGCCACCACGCGGCTGCGACCTTGGGATAGAAGACGAGATAGTCGACGATTTGGTGCAACGCTAAGGCGAGACTCGCCGCCAGAGCAGCGACGACCCAGGGTGAGCCGTCGCGCAATCGCGCCAGAACGGGCCTTCGCAAAAACGCGGCGATGCTTGCCGCGACCAATGCGAGCGTTGCTGCGAAGAGCACGATGCCGCCCTCGGCGAGCGACTGGAGATACCAGCTGTTGGCGTGCGTGCGCACGCCGAAGACGCCGTAGCGAGGCAGCTCGAGCTCGAAGTTCCCCGCACCAACTCCAAAGAGCGGATGGGCCCGCCACATGCGCCACGCGGCTGCCCACAACTCGCTGCGGTTTCCTACGCCGCCTGCGTAGAGGCTCGGTTGCAGCGAGATGCGCAGCACCGCCGGCGTGTGGGCGTAGATCACCCACCATGCCGAACCGGCAAGTCCGGCCACCGCACCGATTGCGGCGGGGCGTAACGCAGGCCAGGCTCGCGCACCGCCGACGGCGCAGAGCGTTGCGATCGCGACGACCAATCCAAATAGGCCGGCGCGAGAGAAGGTCAGCACGTCCGCGCATACGGCCAGCAAGAGCGCTGCGTCGACGATCGGCCGGCGGCGAACGAGCGCCCACGATCCCAGCGCGGCGACGGCGATTTCGCAGTAGGCGGAGAGTTGGTTCGGTCCTTCGAGCAGTCCCGAGATGCGGGGAACGATCGCCGAACCGATATAGAGTCCCGGAGTGCGCGCCGGCGATCTCTTGCGCGAGGGCGCTGAGCGAAACGCCGATTACCCCAATGGCAATTGCCTGCAGCGCCGGCACGTCGTCGCGGTCGAGACTATAGCAAAGGAATGCCGCGACGAAGAGCGCGGCATACTCGACGACCTTCAGCGTTTCCCGGAAGACCGGTCCGTGATGAAGCGCGTGAATCAGCGTCAACGCGTTGGCGATTATATAAAGTGCCAGCGTGCCCAGCAAGAGAATGGCCGCGCGCGTCCGGAGCAGCCGCACCGAACCTGCGTAGGCCGTTAGTCCGGCGAATACGCCCAGCAGCACGCACTTT
This sequence comes from Vulcanimicrobiota bacterium, assembly GCA_963735845.1. Taxonomy (GTDB): domain Bacteria; phylum Vulcanimicrobiota; class Vulcanimicrobiia; order Vulcanimicrobiales; family Vulcanimicrobiaceae; genus Cybelea. The sequence continues at coordinate 75,802 of CAVTMN010000018.1, forward strand.
TGCAGCGTGACGCTCGTGCCCAGCGCTTCGTGCGAGAACGCGACGGGCGTCGAGAGCAGGAGCGCGGCGAGGCCGTAGCCCGGGCGCCGCAACGTCAGCAGCGCCGAAGCGATAAATACGGCAACGAAAAGCGCCGCCCACGGTGGATCGAGCGGCACCGGCGCCACGAACTGATCTATGACCGGGCGGTAGGTCAAGATCGTTCGATGTCGCTGATAAGGTAGAGCGGGCGTCCTTTCACTTCATCGTAAACGCGCCCGAGATACTCGCCGAGGATTCCCAAGCTCATCAGCTGCACGCCGCCGAGAAAGAGCACCGCGACGATGGTCGAGGCCCAGCCGGGCGTGTAGGCGGGCGGCTTGAGGCTAAAGAGCTTAAACGAGATAACCACCAGCGCGTAAATGAACGCCACCGCACTAACCGTGAACCCGAGGTACGAAGCGAACCGCAAGGGGATGTCGGAGAACGAGGTAATGCCGTCCATGGCAAAGCGGATCATCTTGGTCAGCGGATACTTCGTCGTTCCGGCGTAGCGAATGTCGCGATCGTATTCAACCGCCGTCTGATTGAAGCCGACCCAACTCACCATTCCGCGCAGGAAACGATGCCGCTCCGGCGAGCGGCGGAGCGCCTCGACGACGCGACGGCTCATCAAGCGGAAATCGCCGGCGTCCAGCGGTATCGCGATCTTCGTCATGCGGTTGATCAAACGGTAGAATGCGCCCGCGGTGAGCAGCTTGAAGCGGCTCTCGCCGGGTCGCGCGCGGCGCACCGCATAGACGACGTCGTATCCGGCGCGCCATCTTTCCAAGAAGGCCTCGATGAGCTCGGGCGGATCTTGAAGATCGCCGTCCATTAGTACGACGGCGTCACCGCCGGCAATCTCGAGGCCGGCCGTTGCGGCAAGCTGGTGCCCGAAGTTGCGCGAGAGATTGACGAGCACGATATTGGGGCGAGTGGCCATCTGCTCGCGGACCGTGGCGGCGGTGGCGTCGCTGCTGCCGTCGTTGACGATGACGATCTCGCAGTCTACGTTCGCGCTCAAACGCTGGGTGACGCCGGTGAGGCGCTCCAGTAGCGTCGCAACGTTACCGGCCTCGTTGTAGAGCGGAACGACGATGCTGAGGACCGGGCGCGATTGGGCGGCCATGCGCTACGCCCTTTCAACGCGTGGGGCGCCCCCGCTTGCCCCAGCGGAACGGCCGTGCGGCCCTGAGAACCTACGGCGATGCGCGTTTCTCGCCCGGGCGTCTTCGCCGTTATCGTCTTGCTCGCGCTAGCGGGCTGCAGTCACGGCGCAGAGTCGGGCAATCCGGAGCAATCCCCGGCTCCGGCCAGGACGCCGATCCCGGCGCCGGCGCCGACCCGGGCGGCTCCCTCCCCGAAAGCCGCGCCCACTCCGGCGCCGCGCGCAACTGCGACACCCCTTCCCGCTCCAAGCGCGTCGCCGGCATCGCCTGCACCCACGGCGACGCCGACCCGCCGTGAAAACGGTCCCGCGCTTTGCGCCCGACGCGGCACCGGAGATCTTGGACGTTCAGGTCAGCGAGACGACGGTCTCTCCCGGAGACAGCGTCCATGGAAGCGTCGTTACGAGCTCCAACGTGGCCAGCGTCGAGGCGAGAATCGGCGGCTACGGAATGAGCCTGCACAAGATCGGCATGGGCCGCTTCGAGCTTACCTATAAGATCGGCGCGCTGCCGTGGTTCGTGCGGGGCAACTTTACGATGCAAGTGATCGCGCGCAACGCGCGCGGCGACGCCGTTACCCGATCGATTCCGCTGACGGTTCGCTAGGGCGCAAAGGGTAGGTAAAACGCTTACTAACGCGGAGGCTTCTTACCCGGCGGAGGCTGCGGCGGCGGTAACCCCGGCGGCAGGTTCGGGAATGGCGCCGGATTGTAGGGCGTCGGCATGATCTGCGGCTGTACTTGATTGAGCCCTCCGGGCGCGGCGTCTTGCCAGGCATAAACCGTGTCGCGTATCACGCGTACGTCGGCGTCGGTTACGACGAGGTTGCGTGGCGCGCGGGCCAAACCATTTTGGGCGATTTCTTGGCTTTGCAGCGACCCTCGATTGTAGAGATAGTGGAAAATCGTACCGGAGTTAAAACGGCGCGTGATTTGATAGTGAAGCGCGTCGACCCGGTCCATCGGAATCGCTTGCGCGTTCCAACCGCTCTGGTCGGTCGCCATATAAATAGAAGACGTGAAAGGCGTATAGGGTGGAACCTGCACGATGAACGTTACTAAGACCGGGCGCCCCGAGAAGTGCTGCGCTACCGTTGCCGGTTCGCCCGGGGCCGGGGTCGCGACCGCTTGGAGAAGGTCTGGGTTGGGGACCGGCGAGGAGAGCGCGACCGCGAAGTGCGTTACGTCGGCGAAGTTCCCCTGGGCGGGGAGCGGATCGCGTGACAGATCGAGCTCGGTAACGGTACCGGTCGCATCGAAGGTGGCGCGCGCCCAGATGCGCGGCGCCGGATGGAGCGTCGTTGCGCCGCCGGTCTTGGCATCGTGAATCACGACGTTCTGCGCTACGCGAAAGCCGTCGCCCGATGTGAAAAAGACGTAGCCGTCTTGGAAAGCCAGCAGCTGGCCGCTAACGACGATCGTCGAAGCGCCCGCGGCCACCAGCAGGATGGCCAGCGAGATTGCCGCGAGGGTGGAAATCGCACGCTTCATATCGGCAGAAGCTGAAACACGAAGGTGGGCTGCCAAAACTGCGTGCGATAGGGATTCCCGTACCAGTATAGGGTGCGCGACACATCGACCATCATGTGCGGAAGGATCTTGAAGCGAACCTCACCGGTGGCGTCGTACGGAGCCTGGCCTAAGTACGAAGTATAGAGCGGCTGCCCGATGATGTTATTCGGCGGCAACCCGAAGACGCCGGGTACCGGAATCGGAAAGTCCACGTGGTGGCGCACCAGAACCGAGAGGTTGAACTCAGGCGTCGGCGCGTCGTTGATGCCCAGACTCGTCGTCCGCTGCGTCGACACCCCGCGAAACGACGTGAAGCTCAGCGGACAGTAGAAACTATTGACCGGATGGCAAGGCGTATACCCGCCGTTGATGTAGTAATCGCCGGTGTTGAGGATCTGATAGCCCACGTACGTGTTGAGTGCATGCGAGAACTGCCGGCTGATTGAAAAGTTCTCGGACGAGGTGTTGATCCAATGCGGCAGCGAGTTCCACTGGTACTGTTTGTTGAAGCTGGCGTTGAAATAATAGGTTTGATAGGGGCTGGCCTCGCTGTTGAGCTTGATCGACGGCGTGTAGAGGTTGAAGCCAAAGACGGTATTCCAAATCGTCGTATAGACCGGGCAGAAGTAGACCGGGGGATGCTGGACGCCGTGCTGGTCCGCACAAGGCGCGCCGTATGCCTGAAGACCGGGTGTCGGTATCGGTGGACCGTGACCCGGAAAGCCTTGTAAGTACTGATTTCCGCCGACCGAATCGTGGTTGAATCCATAGCCTTCGTAGATCTGCTCGAAGAGCGGCCAGTTCGCAATGCGATTTTGGAAACTCGAGGCGGTGAGCTGAACCTGCGAGGGGTGGTCGAGGCTGCCGGCTACCGAGTTGTGCCCTTCGAGGCCCCCGGGGCCGAGAAGGCTGTAATTCGTTAGCTGCGCGGACGCCGTTACGTAGGAATGCGGAAAGGCATAGGTTGCGTTGAGAAAGGTCGTCTGCTGCGAAGCTTGAGGTTCGCTAAGGTAGTTCTGCTGCGTGTAAAGTTGCGTGAAGCTCTGAATCTGGAACCGCGAGCCGAGCTTTTCGTAGAGGGCGAGGTTCCACCATTTCTCGGCGCGCGTCGCGGGATTGACCGACAAGATCGCGTACTCGTGTTCGCCGACGAAATGCTGCTCGACCGAGAGATACGTCTTATAGGTCGGATCGTAACGCAGGTGAAGGGCGGTCAGCGCGTTGGGGCTTCCGGCCATGTTCCACGTGAGATCGACGCTCGCTCCGGAGAGCGTGTTCTGCGCGAAGTACTGATTTGGGGAGAAGTTCACGACGTAGGTGCCGAGCGGGATGCCGGCGTTGAGGAAGTACGTGTGCGCGTTGATGAAGCGCACGTAGTTTCTTGGTTCCGATGACGGCGCCGGTGCCGGTGATGCTCGGGTGCTCGCTAACCGAGGGAAAGTAAAAGGTGTCGCCCGGCATTTCGCGCCCTTTGACCGGATGGGCGAGGTCGCCGTCGAGGAACGTCCAGCGATCGGGCTCGCTCGTTACCGGGACGAAATAGATGCGCCTATAGTCGAGAAAATCGGCGATTGCGGCTCCATTCACCGTCCCGCTCGCGTCGTGAAGCGTGACGTGGCCGGCGACCATAAAACGGTTGAGCTTGAGGTCCATCGAGAAAGAGTCGCCGGTAACGGTGAAACCGTCACTGGTGCGAATTCGAACGTTGCCGTCGCCCTCGATTAGGAAACGGTTATAGTAAAAATCGAGCTTGGTGGCGTTCAAATACATGATCGTGCTGGGAGGCTGCGGAGTAGGGGTAGGAGCGGGCGCAGCAGCTCTAGCGGCAGCGGACGCGACCAAAACTACCAGCGTTGTCAGCGCCGTCGACAGCGCGATTCGTGCCACGGTGGCTCGGTGTTCTGCTCGGGGGGAAGGCGCGCCTTCGGAGGGCCAAACCGGTCGTCGCGAAAAGGTTGAGTAAAGGATGAAGCGCGTGGTCGCAATCGTGATCGACTCGGGTGGCGTTGGTGCGCTCGGCGATGCCGCAGAGTACGGTGACGCACCAGGTGCCGATACGATCGGCAACGTAGCGCGCGCAATGGGCGGCCTATCGTTGCCCAATCTGGAGCGCCTCGGAATCGGACATATCGCCGACGCTCCGGGTGTGGCTCGGGTCAGCGAACCGCGGGCGCGCGTCGCAAAACTTCGCGAGCGGAGCCGCGGCAAAGACACGATTACCGGACATTGGGAGATGACCGGAATCATCACCACCGTACCGTTCCCTACCTACCCGAACGGCTTCCCGGCCGACGTCGTCGACGCGTTCGCACGCATCGCCGGAAAGCCGCCGCTCGGAAACCGAACGGCCTCGGGCACCAAAATCATCGAGGAGTTGGGGCCGGCCCACCTAGAGAGCGGGCGGCCGATTCTCTATACGTCGGCGGACTCGGTCTTTCAGGTGGCCGCCCACGAGGAGATCGTGCCTCTGGCGACGCTCTACGACTGGTGCGCTGCGGCTCGGGAAATGCTCCGGCCGCCCCACAACGTCAACCGAGTCATCGCCCGCCCGTTTCGGGGAAGACCGGGGTCTTTCGCCCGGACGCCGAATCGACGAGACTATGCAATCGAGCCGCCCCCGAACTTGCTCGACGAGCTCCGCACCGGACATGTCGAGGTGCACGCGGTAGGAAAGATCGGCGACATCTACTGCGGACGGGGGGTATCGTCGTCCGTGCGGGTGACCGACAACCGCGACGCGATGGAGAAAACGTTCGACTTGCTGGACAACGTCGACCACGGCTTTATCTTTACAAATCTGAACGACTTCGATTCAAAGTACGGTCATCGCCGCGACGTACGCGGTTACGCCGCTGCCTTGATGGAGTTCGACGCGCTTTTGCCTGAACTGGAATCGCGCTTGCGTCCCGGCGACGAAGTCATCATCACTGCCGATCACGGTTGCGACCCCACGGCGCCCGGTTCGGATCACACCCGAGAGTTCGTTCCGTTCGTGCATCTCGCACCTGGGCCCGGCGCGTCGCTGGGCGAGCTCACGGGCCTCGACGAGGTCGGCAGAACCGTGAAGCGAGCGTTGCTTGGATAGCGCCGTGCAGCTTGCCGTCAATGCCCTCGTCGAGCGCCGCGTTCCCGCGTCATGGCACGCGCTCAAGCGCTCGACGGACGTCGTCGTGGGGGTGCTGCTCCTAATCCTTACCGCTCCGCTCGTCGCGCTCGCTGCCCTAGCCATCGCGGCGGTAACGGGCGGCACGCCGTTTTTTACGCAAGAGCGCATCGGCATGCACGGCCGGCGGTTCAAAATGTTCAAGCTTCGCACGATGGTCAACGGCGCGCATGCTATGCGCTCCACCGTCATGCACCTCAACGAAGTCGACGGCCCGGTTTTCAAGATTCGCAACGATCCGCGGCTCCATCCATTGGGACGCTTCTTGCGGCGCACCAGCATCGACGAGCTTCCTAATCTGATCAACGTGGTGCGAGGAGAAATGGCGCTCGTCGGACCGCGTCCGGCGCTACCCAGCGAGGTCGAGCACTACGACGCGCTGGCGCTGCGGCGGCTGAGCGTCCCGCAGGGCGTTACTTGCCTCTGGCAGATCAACGGTCGAAGCAACGTTTCGTTCGAGCACTGGATGGAGCTCGATAACCGCTACGTCGACGAATGGACGCCGCTCGGAGACCTGGCGATCATCGTCAAGACGATCCCCGCCGTCTTACGAGGAGGCGGGGCGCATTAGGGGCTCTTCACCGCGCCTCCGCGCCGTTCCCCAGCCGCGCCGTCAGCGCGGGATCTCGATCGCCAGCTCGACGTTCTTCATAATGGGCGCGACCTTTGCATCGACTTTGCTGGGATTTATGCGCGAGGTCGTCAACGCGCGCTATTTCGGCACGCGCTGGGAGATGGACACCTTTTTGGCCGCGGCGACGATCCCGACGATTCTATTTGGGGTCTTCAACGGCGCGCTGGTGAGCGCGCTCGTTCCCACGTTCTCCGAGTATTTGGCCCACCGTAAGGAAGATGAGGCCTGGCGGCTAGCCAGCACCGTTCTCAACATCCTGGCCATCGTCGTGACGATCTGCGCGGTAATCGGGTTCTTCACGGCGCGGTGGTACGTGCCGCTCATCGCGCACGGCTTCCCGGCCCCGCAGATGGGCGTGGCCATCCGCATGACGCGTTGGCTGATGCCCAGCATCGTTGCGGTGAGCCTGAGCGGCGTGCTCTCCGCGATGCTCAACGCGTACCACCGCTTCCGGTCGGCGGCGCTCGTCGGCGTGGCCGTAAACGCGGTGACGATTGCCTGCGTCGTTCTCTTGAGCCAGCGCTTGAACATCTATGCCCTCGTGCTTGGAACGACACTGGGATTGATCGCCCAGATGGTGGTGCAGCTGCCGTCGTTCCTTTCGATCGGCAAGTACCGGCCGATCATCGATCTGCACCATCCGGGGCTGAAGAAGATCTGGGTCTTGCTCGGTCCGATCATCGTCGGCTCGGCCGCCGGACAACTGGCGCTCTTTTTCGATCGCTTCTTCGCTTCGACGCTGGCACCGGGATATATCGCCGGCATGAACTACGCGACGAAACTGGTTAACTTCCCGCAACAGATTTTTGCCGCAGCAATCGCCACCGTGATCTTTCCGCTCTTGGCAGCGCAGTTCGCCCGCGAGAATCGCCGCGGCGTCGCGCGCAGCGTTGTGACCGGCTTGCGCCTCGTGAACTTCATCACGATCCCCTCGGCCTGCGCGCTCATCGTCCTGGCGCATCCGATGGTGCAGGCGCTCTTCGAACGTGGAACGTTTCAGGCAACGGCAACCGATCTGACTGCCTCGTTGCTCCCGTATGCGGCTATCGGCTTGATCGCGCTCGCTGCCAACGTCGTGCTCACGCGTTGCTGCTTCGCCTGTCACGAAACGCTGTGGCCGGTGACCATTTCGGTCGTTACGGTCGTGCTCAACGTGTTGCTCTCGCTCGTTTGGCTTCCGAGTCTCGGCGCGCGCGGACTGCTGCTTGCGAACTCCGTCAGTCAGAGCCTTCAGGCGATTCTGCTGTTGATGCTGACGGCTCGATTGGTCTCGGGCATCGACTGGGGCGCGTTGCTGATTTCCGCCGGGAAAGTCGTCATTAGCTCGCTTGCTATGCTTGCGGCATTGCACTGGATCGGAGCTCTCGGCGTTACACCGGAAGCGACGTTGGCCTCGCGCGCTTGGTTCCTTTTCGGTCAGATCGCTATCGGCGGTGCGGTGTTCGTTGCTTTCGCACGCGTGCTCAACGTCGAAGAGATAGGTCTTGCATGGCGCACGATCGTGGCGAAATTCGAGCGTAATCTCGTCAGCCCGCCGGAGAATCGCGAAGCGCCCATCGCATAGCATTACGGGACCCCTCACAGACCTTTATCCGGGCCCAATCAAAAAACGACGCACGCTTGAACTGTTGACTACTGTCAATTTTTTTCTGGGAGGCTAGCCTTTCCTAAAGAGCCAAGCTTCCGGGGCCATGCTCTCGATTCTCATGCCCGCGTACAACGAGGCCAGTTCAATCGCAGCCAACGTGTGCGAGACGGTCGAGACGATGAAGGAATTGGGTCTCGAATTTCGAGATCGTAGTCATCGACGACGGCAGCCTCGACGGAACGCATACGGCTGCCAGCGACGCGCTTCGAGCGTGGCCCGATCACGTGCGCGTCGTCCGCTGCAATCGTAACGAAGGCAAGGGTAACGCGCTCATTTGCGGCGCGGCGTACGCCCGAGGTGAGCGCGTCGCATTTCTCGACGCCGACATGGACCTGCATCCCGAGCAACTGCAAACCTTCATGGCGATCATGAGTGCACGCGAAGCCGATGTGGTCATTGGTTCGAAATTCCATCCCGATTCGAAAGTCGACTATCCCGCCATCAGACGCGTCTACAGCTTCTTTTACTTCATGCTCGTGCGAACGCTCTTCGGGCTGCCGGTGCGCGACACGCAAACCGGCATCAAGCTGTTCAGCCGCAAAGTGCTCGACCGCGTACTGCCGCGCATCTTGGTAAAGCGTTTTGCCTTCGATCTCGAACTGCTGGCCAACGTTCACCATTTTGGCTATCGCATCGTCGAAGCGCCGGTGACGGTGAACTTCAAGCGCGTCTGCAGCAGGCTGCGGCTGGCGGCGGTGTGGAACGTCTTTGTCGACACCATGGCAATCTTTTATCGCATGCGAATTCTGCAATATTACGACCGTCCCGAGCGCACTCGCGACCGAGCCTCCCGCGTCGCCGGCTCGCACGAAGTCGTCGTCCCTATTCCGATCATCTCGGAATAGCCGTACTTGGCCTCCGGTACCGCGCTGGTGCTATTGCTGCCAGGGCTTGGTGACGCCCTGGCCGCCGGCCCAATTCTGCGCGGCCTAACCAGCGAACGCTGGACCGTCGACGCGATGACGATGCATCCGCCCGTCAGCGATTACGTGCGCGATCTCGGCATCGTGCGTGACGTCGTGCAGCTTCCCGTTCGGCCCACGGCGGGGGGCACGCTGCGCCAGGTTCTTCCTTTGCGATCGCGCCGCTACGACCGCTGTATCCTGCCCTTCCCCGCGACGCGTTGGCAATACGCGGCGATCGGGCGCGGCGTCGGCTCGGCTCGGCTCTCGATGCACGACTACGGCGGCCTGGCCGGCATCATCGCGCGAAGCGGGCGGCACCTGCTCGTGCCGCTGCGCGGCGGCCATCGCATCGCCGAGAACTTCCGGCTGGCCCGGGCGATGGGACTGCCGTCCGATCCCGACGATCTGCGCTACTGGGTTCCGGAGAGCTGGCGCGCCGGCCGGGTGCCCGGGACGCTGGGAATCCATCCGGGCTCGATGGCCTGGAAAGGAAACGAGTCTAAGCGTTGGCCCTACGACCGTTTCGCGGCGCTGGCCCGCGTGCAGGCCGAAAGCGGAAGAAGCGTGCGCTTCTTTCTTGGGCCGCATGAGGTTGAGGAGGCGGCACGAGTCGAGCAAGATTTTCGCGGGGTCGAGGGAATCAGCATCGTACGCGAGCCGCTGGCGGAAGCCGCGCGGCGGCTAGCGGAGTGCGAAGTCTTCGTCGGCAACGACGCCGGGTTCAGCCATCTGGCCTCGGGGCTCGGCGTGAAGACCCTCGCACTATACGGCATGACCAGCGAAGTGCGCGGGGCTCCCATCGGACCGGCAATAGCGTTTCGACCTTCGCTCTGTCCGGCATGCCACGACGAAGGCTCGAGCGGTTTCGACTGCGTGCGCCGTCTCGAATATCGCTGCATTTTGCGCGACGTTGAGTTCGACGCGGTCAAAGGGCAGGTCGACCGGCTCTTCGCATCGTCGCCGGAGGAGCTGCAAGTCAGTTTGGAAGGTCCATTCAGACTCTACGGAAAGGCACGTTAAGTCCGAGATGAAGCAAACCGCGTGAAAGAGCAGGCCGCGCAAGGCTCGATACGGCGGACCCTGGCCCTCGACCGGCCCTTGCCGGATACGCTCCGCAAGGCGTTGGTTCCGGGACTCTTCGTCGCTCTCGCCCTGCTCGTTACGACGGGTTACGGCAGCGGCGTGCAGCTCAACGACGGTCAGGCCGCGCTGCACATCGATCCCCTCAAGTATCTCTGGCATCTGCTCCACGCCTGGAACCCGCTGCTTTACTACGGCACGCACACCGGCTTTTGGTTCCCATATGAGACGCCGTATGCTTGGGCGTACGGACTAGCCCAGCTGCTGGGCATCTCGCAGAGTTTCGCCCAGCACATCGTCGTCTTCGCCGTCTATCTCGGCTGCCTCGCTTCGATGTACTACTGTCTGCGAAGCGTGGCGCCGTGGCTCGACGAGATTTCGCGTATCGCCGGCTCGTGCGCGTACCTCTTCAATATGTACGTCGCGCTCAACTCACAGGCGCAAATCGTATGGCTGCTCACTTATGCCGTATTGCCGGCGATGGTCGGCGTTACCGCCCGGACGATGCGCGGCGAGCTCAATATTTGGCGGGGAGCGCTGGCGATCGCGCTACTGGTCCTCGTCGGCGCCGGTATCAACCCGCCGCTGGTCGCGATCAACGTCGCCGTGCTGGCGATCTTCGTCACCGTCACCATCCTGTTCGATCCCAAGCCGTACGCGGCGTTACGCCGGACGCTGCCGTTCCTCGTTGCGGCGGGCGTCGCGGCGATAACGGTAAACCTCTACTGGCTCGTCCCGTTCGTAGACTATTTCCGCGGAGTTTGGCTCAACGGCGTGCTCAGCGAGGCGCCCTCGATGCACAACGCGGCGACCTCCTTCGCCAACGTGCTGCGCGGACTCGGACACTGGGCGACGTTCGTCTCGTTTGGCGACCGGGCATACTTCCCGTGGGCTGCCCCGTATAAGGAAGGCCTGTTCAGCGCCTTGCTCTGGTTCGTGCCGGTCATTGGGCTCAGCGGCGTCGCGTTCAAACGCAATCAGCGTCCGGTAACGCTCTTCTTTCTCATCGTAACGCTGGTCTCGGTGCCGATCGTCGTCGGCTACTACCACGACGGGCTCGGCAACGCCGTAACCACGCCGATCTACGACGCGCTCTATCGCGACTTCCCCGGCTTCCAGATGTTTCGCTTCTCGTATAAGTGGGTCGCCGGCGTCGAATTTGGAATCGCCGGCCTCTACGCGCTGGGAGGATTCGCGATCGTTGCCGCCCTGCGCGACCTTCTCGCTCGTCTCAGCGATCGCGAACGCGAAACTTGGGCTTGGAGCATACCGGCTATTCGCACGGCGCTGATCGTCCTGCCTATCTTGATTTTCGTTCCGGTGCTCGTCAACAAGATGAACTATCCGGGTCAAGTGATCCCGAAGTGGGCCTATCACGAGAACGCACTCGTCGGAAACGACCAAGGACATCGCGTCGCGCTCTTCCCGACGCAGTTTCTCGAGCAGTTCGACTGGGGCAATCCCGAATTTTATATCGAGGACTCGTTGGTCGATCGTCCGATGATTTACGGTCTGCTCGGAAGCGAGCCGTCCGAGGGTACGGACGTTTGGGTACGGCGGGCCTATCGCGCAACGCGCGAGGGTTTGCCCTTTGCCTCCGATATGTTCCGCGTTCTGGGCGTCGACACGATCCTGCAACGCGACGATTTCATTCCGGCCATCGACTTCAGCTCGCCCGGCGAGTGGCGTTTCAACACGACGACGCTGACGCACGATCTGCTCCATCGCGTACTCAAAGCCACGCCCTCCCGCTCCGAAGGCCCGCTTCACGTCTATCACATCGCCGGCGCGCTGCCGCTGGTCTACGGCGTCACGCATCCGGTCGTCGGCACGCTGCCGATGTTTACCGAGGGTTATCTCGGCGACGTTAGCGCGATGGCCAAAGGTCAAGCGCGCTTCGACCCGCCGTCCCGTTCGAGCGACGAGTTCTCATCGGTGCTGACGTCGCTTTCGCCGATTCTTCCGATGTCGGCCGAACAGATTCGCGATCTCGCCGTGAACCAAGCGCTGATTCACGATGGAATTCGCGTGCATCCGCCGTCGGCCGATGCGGCGTGGTCGACGACCTTCGACGTCAAGGACGGCGGGTTGTACACGGTGTATGCCATGGAGCACTCACTGCTCTTTGCCAAGGCGGCGCCTCAGACGGTCGAAATAGACGGAACCTACCTTTCGCCGAAAGAGTCCGGCGGCGCGTGGACCGGTTACGGTGAGGTTGCGTTATCGCGAGGAAAGCATTGGGTATCCGACGCGTACTTGGATCCCGACTTGGTCGTTGCGCTGGTGCGGACCGACGACGTGCGTTCATGGATCGACCGGATCGCTTCCGTCGAGCACTCCATGCCGAAGAACGAGAGAATCGAAAGCCAAGTCTACGCTGCCAAGACGCAAGTCACGATTCCAACGGATGGACGCTATCGCATCGCAGCAACGGCCGTCGGTCCGTTCGGACCCGACGGTTTGATCGCGGCGCACGTGCGTCGCGGAGCGACGACGCCGGGAACGTTCCCGGGCGACTTCGGCGCGACGCTGCCGTATACGTTCGGCGAAGGCGTGATCGGGACGTCGGCGTTGATGATGCCCGAACGCTGGTATCGCGACGAACCCGGAGTCTACGATTGGCAGCGCGGAGATCCGCTATCGTGGTTCCTCTTCACCAGCGACGCGCACGTTCGCGTCTTCGTACCCGGCAGCAGTAACGTGAACGCCGACGTCGCGATGCGAATCAGCCGTCTGCAAGTGTCTTCGCAGATGACGGCGCGCGTGAACGGCGCTCTGCAACGTAAAGTCGAGATCCCGGGACCGCCGGCCACCGCACAGGACTACGACACCTTCGATCGTCTCGGCGGCCCGGTACCGGTGCCGCTGCGCTTCGCGCTCGCGCTCAAGGCCGGCTGGAACGACGTTTCGTTCACGTTCCATCTGCAGCGCGGCGAGCCGGCCGACTTAGGAACGGGACTAATCTCCGCGGCGGTCGCGCCGGATCTCTCGTTTACGCGAACCTCCGCCACACCCGGCGGACCCGCAGCCACTCTCGACCGGAGCTTCTCGGCCACGGCGCTCACGCTGCCGCCGGCCGGACTCTCCGGCGATCCGGAGATTCAAGGGGTGGTCAATCGCGCCGGAAGCCGTGGGGACTGGCTCGCCGTCGCGCTCCAGAACTCGAGCGGGACGTTCTACCGGCTCTATCCGGTTGCTAAGGATGGGAGCTTCGACGTCAACTTCATGCACGCGATTCCCAACGCGTGGAACGACGCGTCGGATCGTGTTCTCGGAGTTTGGCTGCTCGATCGTGGTGGACGGCCGGTTGTCGCTAACGTTTCCTATGATTTGCACGCGCTGCCCGGCCGCGCGATGCGCCGGCCGACCTCGCTGCAAAGTTTGCCGATCAAGATCGATGGGCGGCTCGTGACGGCGCGGCCCGTTTTTCTGCGGCGCGGAGCACACACCGTCGCAAGTGCCGATCCTGAAGTTAAGATCGGTCTCTTGACGGTCGTTCCCGTAACGCTGCCCAAATCGAAGCAGGTCGCCCTCGGATGGGTGCGGCCTTCGCCAACCGTCGTGGACGTGGCGGTGCCGAAGAATTCCGGGCCGTTCCTCATGGTTTTCGGCGAAGCATTTCATCCACATTGGCGGGCAACGCTCGATGGCGAACCGCTGACGCACGTCGTCGTCAATGGCCTGTCGAATGGATGGGTCGTTCCCAACTTACCTGACGGCGGCAAGATCGTGCTGACGTTCGACGGTCAGCAATACTATCTGATCGCCGCCGGTCTATCTCTCATCGCGCTCGTCATCTTGATAGTTTTGGCCTGCGCTCCCGACCTGTGGCCGATTCGAACGTCCGATCGATAAACGCTTCGGCCGTGTCGTGGGCGGTCGAACGTGCGCTGCGCTATGCCGTGGCGACTACGGCGGTTGCTCTCGTCTTTGCCGGTTTGTCGGGCGGTGAGGACGCCGAACGATTAGCCACGACCGCTTATCTGGCGGCTTTCTTCACCGTGGTCATGCTCGTACTTCGACGCTTTCTTCCGAAACCGACCGACGCGTTACCTAAAGTTCAGGCGCTCTTTCCGGTGGTCTTCGGGTTCTCGGTCGTCGTCGCCATACTCATAGCGACTGCGGCGTCGCTGGCATCGGAGCCGTCCGCCGAAGGGCTGCTCATCGGGGCATGTATCGTCACGATTGCTCTCGCCGCGCTAGGGCGGGCGGGCCGCATAGCGGCAGCCGGCTTCGAGCTGGTGCGCGGCGGAACGATCGCTGCGACGCTGCGCTGTCTGGGTGTCGCCATCGTCGTAACGCTCGCGCTGGCCGCGGTTCTTCCAACGGGCGCGGCGGGCGATTTCGCTACGCTCGCTTACCGCGTCGTGTTGGCTGCAGCGATCGCGCTCGCGGTCGCGCTGTTGGCGCCGACGGCCGCGGGGCGCTTCGTCGTACAAGGCTTTGAAGACGGCGTTGCGTTCGTGCGGAATATGGGCTCCTGGAATTTAACCGCCGGCGCGACGTATGCCGCGCTAGCGGCGGTCGCCGCGCTGCTGGCAGCCAGCGTTGCGCCGCACGATTATGCCGAAGGTCTGGCAATCTTTGCTTATTGCGCACTCACCTTTGCTGCCGTCGCGATCGGGATGCGGTGGCGCTTGCAACTCGGCGGATACAGGCGAGGCTTCGGCGGCGCGGTTGATTCCGGGTACGTCGCTGCGTTTTCGCGACGTTCCCACGTACCTCGCTGCAAACGTGGGCGGGGCGAAGTTCTGGGATTTTTCACGCGCATCACAGTGGTCGGCTGGGAGTGCCGCTGCAGCATTGGTGGCCGCAAGCTTGCTCTCGGCGCGAGCGCGCGGCGCCATTCGTGAGTGCCGGCTATTTTGCCGTCATCTTTGCTGCGGTGACGCTGGCCCTTCAACTATGGATCGAGTTGGACGCCGGTCCGCAGCAACTCCCCAACGCCGGACGCCAGGCCGGACTTCCCTTTGCCGCCGGCAGCGCGATTTTGGCGGTGCTCGCGGCGCTTGCCGCGTCTAATCCGATCGCCGCAAAGGTGGTCGTCCTTCTGTGTCTGACTTGGATTCTGATAGCGATCGGCAAACGTTTCGCCGTAACGCCGTAGCGGCGCGTGCCGTCGCCTTCGCGGCGGCAATCGCGTTCGCCGTATTCGTGATTCTCAAGGGCGTTCCGACACTGCGCCACGATTGGAACTGGCCGATCGACGCTGCAGCGATACCGTCGTTCGTCGAGGACTCGTTCAGCGGGTGGCTGCCGGCCGGCTTCGGAATTCCCAACGCGCATCCCACAGCGTACGTCATCGCTCTTCCTCTCGTGGCGGCGATGTGGCTGCTCGGTCCGCTCGCCGCGCTGGTTCTCCTTGCCTTAGTTGCCGGCTACTTGTGCGTGCGTGGAGGAGCGGCGCTCGCCGCCCATTGGACCGCCGCACCGGCTGCCTCCGCCGGCATCGGAATGTTCGCGCTCTTCAACCCGTGGGTTTACAACGAAGTCGTCGCCGGACATCTCGTAATGGTTTTATCGTACGGGGCGCTGCTGGGCTGCATCGCAGAGATGTTGCGCGGCCGGCATGCATCGTCGGTTCGCCTTGCGCTTTGGCTTGCGCTAATCGAGGCGCAACTGCAGTTCTTCATCGTGGCGATGCTGGCGCTGATCGTCTTTGCCGCGGTCACGAAGAAGTGGCTACCCATTGCCGCGGGAGCGCTCTTCATTCTTCCTTCCGCAATCGGCGTTGCGGCCGAGCGTGGATGGCTGCTGCAGACGCCGTACGGACTCACCTGGCAGTCGAATCAGTCGGTCGAACCGGCAGCGCTGTTCGGCCTCGGCGGCTACTTTCCGGGGTATGCCGATCGCCTTGGGACGGTTGCGAGCATTGCTGCCTGGCTGATGATCGCGCTTGCAGCGCTCGGAACGTTCTTCGCCCGGCGTTCGCGCGCGATGATCGCAGCGGCGGTCGGAGCGATCGCGATTTTCTTTATCGTCAGCGGAGTTCACGGTCCGCTGGCGCTCCCGTACGAATGGACGGTGCGGACCATTCCCGAAAGCGGCGTCTTCCGCGAGCTCTACGATCTAACGGGGATTTTTGCGGCGTTGCTCGCGCTATTGGCTGCGGCGGCCGCGGCGCGCAGGCCGTTGCAGTACGTCGCGTTAGCGGCGGGCATTGCGCTTCCGATAACGTGGATCGTGCATCCACCCAGCGACTTTTGGGTCGGCGCTGGAACCTATCCACACCCCGTGCCCGGCGCGCCGCCATTCCTTAGGGTTGCGTTGCTTCCGGCATTTCAGCCGCTGCAGCTGCGCACCGGAGAAGGCGATGGAGCCGATCCCGACGCGCACGGTTATCCCGGCCGCGTTGCGGTGATCAATCAGTACTTTCCAACTTTTCCGGTGGACATGGCGTTGGCGCGGTACGAACGGACGGGCGACGCCGCTGCATTGCAGGCGCTTGGAGTCGGCGAGATAATCGCGCGCCCGTGGCTCGAATCGCGGTCGAACGGTACGATCGGTTTGGCGGCCCGCTCGCTTTCCGCTGCTTCCCCTCCGCTTGCCGTACCGCCGCAGCAGTTTATTGTCGGGCCGGCGCCGCTCGTTTCGGAATGCATCGGGTCGCGCGTCGTCGCTTTCGTAAACCGGCTCGGGCGCGTGCAACGTCTTTTTCGCCGATGCGCCGGGTTATGCACCGATTCGCCCTATGGTCGCGCCGAGCGATTCGATCGATCCCGGCGCCGCATGGATCGATGCGCGCCTTGCATTCGCCCGCGTCCCTGAGACGGCGCAGGCCATCGGCGGTGCTCTGACGCAATCGCGCCTACCGTTTCCGGTGACGGCGGATTCTTGGCTTCTTACATTCGTGCGCGGACGATTGCTGACCGGCACAGGCGTGACGCTCGCGGCCGGTCCCGGCGCCTTTATGTGGATTCCGATTCCGGTCGGCGTAGCGGCGGTGCGATGTGACGGGCTTTGCGAGCTCGTCGCGCAGTCGGCGGCCATCCCCGCGGCGGCGCCGGAAACGACGGCGCGCGTGCGCGCGCTCGAGTTCCGCTCTCCGGTGCCCTGGCTCTATTTCGTTTCTCGAGAGTTCGGCAACCCTGCGGTACTGCGTCTCAACGAGCGTTACGATCAGGGTTGGATCGGATTCTCTTCGTGGAGGCTGCTTCCACACGTAAAGGTCGATATGTGCGTCAACGGCTGGCTCGTATCGGGACGGCCGGGCGGCGTCGTCCTCGTGCAGATTACTGCGTTACTCCAAGCAATAGCCGAAGTTATCGGCATCGTTTGCCTGCTACTGATGCTGAAGGCGCTCCAACGCGGGCCGACGAAGCGCGCCTCGTGACGATGCAGCCTCTGGTCCCGTTCGTAGATTTGAAGTCGCAATTTCGCTCGATACGCGAGGAGGTGCTCCCTCGCGTAACCTCCGTCATGGAAGATGCGAGCTTCGTCTTAGGACCCGACGTCCAGCAATTTGAAGAAAACTTTGCGACCTACGTCGGATCCCGCTATTGCGTAGGCCTTGAGTCCGGCACTGCCGCGCTGCAGTTGGTTCTGCAGGCTGTCGGGATCGGTCCGGGCGACGACGTGATCATCCCCGCCAACACCTATATCGCCTGTGCGATTGCCATTTCGGCAATCGGCGCGCGTCCGGTGCTGGTCGAGATGGATGCGAACTACCTCATCGATCCGGCGTTGCTCGAGGCGGCATTGACGCCGCAGACCAAAGCCGTGATGCCGGTTCATCTATACGGGCAGGCCGTACCGATGGATCCGATCGTCGCTTTCGCCCGCCGTCACGGCCTGCGTGTGATCGAGGACGCGTGTCAGGCGCACGGCGCGCGTTGGAACGGACGACGTACGGGCACGTTCGGCGACGCGGGATGTTTTAGTTTCTACCCCGGCAAGAATCTCGGCGCTTACGGCGATGGCGGCGCCGTCGTTACCGACGATCCCGATCTGTTCGAACGGTTGCGCTTGCTGCGCGACTTCGGGCAGCGCAAGAAGTACGAGCATCTCATCAAGGCAGGGAACTGCCGGCTCGACTCGATCCAAGCCGCGGTCCTCGACGTAAAGCTGCGCCATCTCGACGATTGGAACGAGGCGCGCCGGCGTCACGCCGGCGCCTACGATGCAAAGCTCGCTGAAATCGGCATCGTCCCGCCGCGCCGCTTGCACGACGAAGGACACGTCTACCATCTCTACGTCATCGAAGTCGAAAATCGCGAGCAAGTTCAAGCGGCGTTGAAGGAACGCGGCGTCGCTACCGGCATCCACTACCCGATTCCGATCCATCTGCAGCCGGCGTACGAAGATTTGAAACTTGGTCCCGGCAGTTTCGAGCGTACCGAACGCAGCGCTGGAAGAATTCTCTCCCTCCCGATGTTTCCCGAACTGACGGTGGAGCAGATCGGCCTAGTCGTCGATGCGCTCGCGAGCTGCCGCCGCTTAGTCGTGGCCTAGCGCCTCTTACAGATCGCAACGAGTCATGCAACCGCTGGGAGTAGCCGTGGTCGGCGCGGGTTACTGGGGTCCAAACCTAGTGCGCAACTTCCACGCGTCGCACGACTGGACGGTCCGCTGCATAGTCGAGCGCGATCGCGAGCGTCTCGAACGTTTGCTGCGCCTCTACCCTTCCGTGACTGGTCTCGCCGAGATCGACGAGGCACTGCAGGATCCCAGCGTCGATGCAATCGCCTTGGCGACGCCGCCGCGAACCCACCATGCGTTGGCGACTCGCGCGGTCGAGGCGGGTAAGCACGTCTTGGTCGAGAAGCCGCTAGCGGAGTCGTTTCGCGATGCGGTCGATCTTTGCGAGAGCGCTGCCGCCGCCGGCGTGCGCTTGATGACGGATCACACGTTTCTTTACACGGGCTCGGTCGAGAAGCTGCGCGCGCTGCGCGAAAGCGGCGAGTTGGGTAAAGTTTATTACGTCGACTCGGTGCGCGTAAACCTCGGGCTCTTTCAAGAAAGTAACGTCGTCTGGGACCTGGCGCCGCACGACGTCTCCATCATCAACTTCATTTTGGACGAAGTCCCCGAATCGGTGGCGCTGCAGCTGGGCGCCTGCGTTCACACTAAAACACCGGACGTTGCGTTCTTGACGATGTGGTATCCGGGTGGATGTCTCGCGCACGTGCACCTGAGCTGGTTGTCGCCCTTGAAGGTACGGCGCACGATGATCTCCGGCAGCTCGAAGATGGCCGTTTGGGACGACGTCGAACCTACCGAAAAGATCTACATCTACGACAAGGGAGTCGTCTTGGACCCGTCGAGCACGACTTTGCAGCAGCAAATGGTCTCGTACCGTTTGGGAGATCTCCACGTTCCGCTGGTCGACAATCGCGAAGCGCTCGGAAAACTCGTCAGCGACTTTGCCGCAGCAATTAGAGACGGCTCGAAGGTGCGCTCGGATGGAACCTTTGGCGCGGGCGTCGTCCGCGTCATCGAAACGGCGTTCCGCTCGGCGAGTCTGGGCGGACGACGAGTCGAGATATAAATGACCGAGCCCTCCGTTCGTTTTTCCATACTCATGCCGACCCTCAACGAAGCGGCGCGGCTTCCCGCCGTGCTCGACTCGATCGCGCGCCAACGCTACCCTCGGGAATGCGTCGAGCTGCTGATTGCCGACGGCGGCTCGACCGACGAGACGATTGCGATCGCGCAATCTTTTGGCGCGAAAGTCGTCCACAACCCGATGCGCCGCGCCGAGCCCGGCGTCAGCATGCTCTTTGGGATGGCGACGGGCGACGTCGGTATCGTGATGGCGGCCGATAACCGGTTCGGCGACGAGCACGCGCTCGCAAGGCTGGCGCTTCCCTTCGCAGATCCCCAGATAACGGGCGCGTTCCCGGCCGTCGTAAGTACGCGCGAGGACGGCGCGACCGCGCAGTACATCAATGCGTTTACCGACCCCTTCAACCACTTCGTCTACGGCGGCGCGACGTCGCCTGCGTCCTACCACCGAACCTACCGTATCAAGCGGCGCGAGCCGGGCTACGTCGTGTACGATTTTCGGAACGGTCCGATGCCACTTATCGCGCTGGCGCAGGCCTTCGCCGTGCGCTTGCCCTATGCAAAGGGCGCCGGTATGGATGAGGACGACGTGGCGCCCGTCGGATCGCTCATTCTCCAAGGATGCGAGATCGCGTTTGTGCCGGAGGCGTACGTCGAGCACCATACCGTGAGCGGCATTGGCGACGCTCTTGCGAAATTCGGGCCGCGCATCCGCAAGCGGATGACCGATGGGGAGCAGCCGGTCTGGCAACGCCTGCAGGCCGCGGATCGAATGCGGCGGCTGCGCGCCTATCTTTGGCCGTTCTACGGGGCGACGGGGATCTTGCCGGCGGTGGCGGCCCTTTACGGCTTGGCGCGAGACGCGCGCCGAGAATGGCTCTATCACCCGTTCGTCAGCGCGGCCTTCGCGTTTGAGTTTTGGAAACAACTTGCATTCGTCGCGCTCGAACGAATGCGCGGGCGCAATCGGAGCGTGGTGAGTTGAGGTCGGATAGTGTAGCGAGAGTGCAGGTCGGCGGCGCGGGCGGCGCGCCGTCTAACAACTTCATTCGGTCGCTTCGCGAGGCACCGCACCCGTACTATCTCATCGGAACCTGCGCAAGCACGACCGACATTTTCCTCGCCGACGTTGACGAACGATATGTAATTCCGTCGGCCGTGGCCCCGACGTTTCGTGAAGAGCTCCTCCGCTTGCTCGACCGCACGAAGCCGGCGCTGCTGCACGTCCAAAACGACCACGAAGTGCGAGCCGTGTCGCGCCTGCGCGATGACATCCGATCGCTTGGCGTCGTACTTTTCATGCCTGACCCCGAGACCGTCGAGATCTGCCTCGACAAGTATCGGTCGTACGCCGCATGGGAGCGCGAGGGTGTGCGTGTGCCTCGAACCATGCTGTTGCATAACGCCGACGATTTGAAAACGGCCTTCGCGCGGCTCGGGCCGAAGGTGTGGGTGCGAGCGATCGCGGGAGCGGGAGGCGCGGGTTCGCTGCCGACGGAGTCGTACGATTTCGCGCGCTTCTGGATCGACCATCACGACGGATGGGGTTCGTTCACCGCGAGTGAGTGCCTGACCGCCAAGACGACGACGTGGCTCTCCATTTGGAACGAGGGAGAGCTCGTCGTCGCCCAAAGCCGCCGCCGTTGGAGTTGGAACTTTGGCAACCGGACGCTTTCGGGCGTTACCGGAATTACCGGCGTCGCGGAGACGTTCGCCGATGCCGAAGCGGATCGGCTGGCGGAGCAGGCGATCCGTGCGCTAGACTCCGTCCCACACGGTATCTTCGGCGTCGATATGACGTACGGGCATGAAGGTCTGCCCTACGTCACGGAAATCAATATCGCGCGCTTCTTTACGACCCACTATTTTTTCACTAAAGCGGGGCTCAATATGCCCGACATCTATTGCCGGCTGGCGCTTTTTGGAGAGCGTCCTACCATCGCAAGACGCGTGAACCCGTTGCCCGACGGGCTGCTCTGGATCCGCGGGATGGATGTCGAGCCGGTGTTGACGACGGTCGAGGAAGTGGAGCGGCTTTCGGGCCAGGCGGCTGCGCCGGCAGCGCCGTGACGACGATCCTCGTGACCGGCGCCGGCGGTTTCATCGGCCGCCGCGTAGCGGCGCGCCTGCGCGAAGCCGGCAACGCGCGAATACTGTCGTTGGAACGCTCGAGCGTCGCGCTCGAGGCGCTGGATCGTGCCTATTGGAGAGGGTTGCGTGCCGATACGATCGACGTCGTCTTCCACCTGGGGGCCTATACGCCGAAAGACGCGGCCTCCGCGGATCTGATCGATCCGATCGTGGCGAGCAACGTCAACGGTACCGCGGCGCTGCTGGCCAGCCTTCCGAGCACGCCGCGTCATCTGCTCTTTGCGAGCTCGTTGGACGTGTACAAGCGCGTCATCGGCCGCACGATCGACGAAACCAGCGAAGTTGGGCCGGCGACGTTATATGGCGCCTCAAAACTCTTTGGCGAGGAGCTCGTACGAAGCTACGCCCGCACTACCGGCTGCGCCTATAGCATCTTGCGGCTCGGACACGTCTTCGGTCCCGGCGAAGAACGTTACCGGCGCGTCATTCCCAACTTGATCCGGGCGATGCTAGGCGGTGACGAGCCGCAGCTCAGCGGAGATGGTACGACCGAGCGCGACTACCTGTACGTCGACGACGCCGTCAGCGCCATCGTCGCGGCCTCGACGCTGTCCGAACGGATCGATCCTATCAATGTTGTCAGAGGCGAGTCGATTTCAATTCTCAACATCGCCGAGCACGTCGCGGAGCTCACCGGCTACAAAGGTGCCTTTTGCTTTTCGGGAGAGAACGGCGATTCGCTGCGGTTCGACAACGGCGCGCTGACGAGAACGCTGGGGGTTCGCTCGTTCGTTCCTTTCGCGGACGGACTGGCTCGCGAGATCGCGCACTTTCGCGAAACGGAGTTCGCAACGCGTTGAGGGGCGGACGCGCCACGATCTTTTTGGATCTCGACGGACCGGTGCTGGAGTGCCGCGACCGCCATTACGCCTGCTACGTCGAACTTTGTTCGCGGTACGGGCGCAAGCCGCCCGCGGCAGAGAGGTACTGGCAGCTCCGCCGCCGTCCCGTCAGCGCGGTCGACCTTTTGATGGCCGGTGGCGTCCGGGCAGATGGGGCGGAGCTGCGCAGATCGTGGATCGATCTTATCGAGCAGCCGCGCTATCTCAGCCTCGATGTACCGCAGCCGGGAGCGGCCGAAGCAGTCGCTGCCTGGAAAGCCGCCGGCCACCGGCTCATCGTGGTCACGCTGCGACGAGACGCTCGAGCGGCGCGCGCGCAACTCGAACGTCTAGGGCTCACCGCACTCTTGGAACGCTTCGTCGTCTGCGATCCCGAGCTCGGCGGTGCCGGGAAAGCGGCGGCGGCAAGGCGCGACGTGAGGAGAACGGATCCGGAGCGGTGCGTGTGGATCGGCGATACCGAAGTCGACGCCGAAGCTGCGGCTGCGCTAGGCTGTCCGACGCTCTACCTCGTGAGCTGTGGGATTCGCAGCGCACGGTACCTTCGCTCGCTGCGCGCCGGCAAAGTCGTGCGAGATCTCGCGGCGCTACGCGATCGAGCTTGCGGCATGACCTTTCCCGGAGCGGCGATCAGTCACGCGAACGCCGCGCGAGTCGCGGCGGTCAGGGGGCATCGTGCGGATTCCAGTGCGAGGTCAAATCGCGCCTCGCGATCGGACCGGGATGGCGGAAGATGAAGAACTTATCGTCGGGCCCGACGTACACGACGTCGCCGGTAATCGGATCGCGACCGTAATAAACGATCGCGTTCGTCGCTCCGTCGTAGACGGCTCGCCAGTGATATCCGGTCGGCAAATGGTGATAGTCAAAGCGATCGCTCTGAGCGCACTCGGGCAGCGTCAGCAACAAACCGATGAGAACTAAGCTTTTCGTCGCGTGTGGCTGCGGGCGCTAATAAGCCCGAACGTTACGTAGGCCGGCCGCTTTGAAGGCGGTCGCGATTTTCTCCGCATCGGCACCGGCGTCGGGATAAAGCACGACGGCTCGACCGTCGGCTACGGCGTCGCCGAAGTTATCGACCTCGTCGCTGGGAATCGAAAAACCCGCGAAGTAGGCGCGCGTGTCGTCGGGCTGCGAGGAAAAAGAATCGAGCGTGGCTTGCCGCCCGCCCAGCCCGGGAACCGACGTTCCGCCGGCGTCGCCCATGATGCCCGTCCCGCGCGTCATGTCGTCGGACAGCGAGTTCGAGTCCATGTCGTTGATGACGTCGACGAACTCCAGCTTCGACTCGTCGGGATCGTCCACACGGCCGCCGACGACTTTGATTTTACTCAAGTCGAGTTGCTGCGCGGCGAGCGCGCTCTCCAACGCTTTGGGATCCGTATCGGGATAGATGCCGACGACCAACCGGTCTGCCACGGTCTAGGACTCCTCTAAGATCGGTACGCCGAAATGGCGTGGCCGAGTCGTTCGACGCCCACTTCGATATTCTTCTCCGAGGCATTCGAAAAGTTCAGCCTCATCCCGTCGTGTACGTTGCGTCCGGGATAGAAGTTGACGCCCGGCACGAAAACGACTTTCGACCGGGCCGAGATTTGCAGCAGTTCGGTCGTGTCGACTCCGGTACCGTCACCCAGAGAAACATGCCGCCGGCCGGCCGCGTGAAGCGCACGCCGTCGGGCATGAATCGCGAAAGCGCCTCGGCCATCACGCCGCGGCGGTTCGAGTAGGTGCGGGCGATCCGTTGCACGTGGGCGTCGAAGCCCTTGCCGTCGCGCGCGTACTGGTGGAAGACGTACTGCGCGAACGTGCCGCTGTGGAGGTCTGCACCTTGCTTCGCCAGCACGATCTTCTCTCGGATCTCTTCGTCGGCGATGAGGAGCCATGCGATGCGCATTCCCGGCGCCATGATCTTGCTCGCGGTTCCCAAGTAGATGATCGGCGCCGTAGTCTCAAAGGATATCAAAGACGGAAGGTCTTCGCCTTCGAAGCGCAGCTCGCCGTACGGGTCGTCTTCCACGATCGGAAGTCCGAAATGCTCGCAAATGCGCACGACGAGTTCGCGCCGGCGCCGCGAAAGCGTTCGGCCCGTGGGATTCTGGAAGTTGGGAACCAGATAGAGAAACTTCGGAAACGGATCGGCTCGTTCGAGGACGCGCTCGAGCGATTCCGGGATGAGCCCTTCCTCGTCGGTATCGACCGTCAGGTAGCGGCTTTGATAGGCGTCGAAGGCTTGAATCGCGCCGAGATACGACGGATCTTCGAGCACGACGTGATCGCCGGGATCGAGAAAGACTTTTCCAACCAGATCGAGGCCTTGCTGCGACCCGTTGACGATCGTAACCGCCTCTGATTCGAAGTTGCGATCGAACCGCGCGTTGAGCCGGTCGGCGACCCAGCGGCGCATCTCGGGAATTCCCTCGGTCACGCTGTACTGAAGTGCGGCCGCACCGTAATGTTCCATAACGACTTGCGTCGCGTCGGCAATCTCGGCGGTCGGAAAGAGTTCGGGTGCCGGTAGGCCGCCGCCGAACGAGATGACGTCGGGTTGTTGCGTGACCTTGAGCATCTCGCGAATCGTGGAAGCCCGAAGGCGGGCCGTTCGCTCGGCGAACTGCGCCGCTCGCGAGATGGTGGACATGCGCCTCTTTTAGGCGGAGGCCATGGGGGGTCCGCTAATCGACGTGCCTAGCGACTCGCCGGCAAAGGAAAGGATCGTCGCGCCTAGTCCGATGAGGCCGACCAAGATCAGCACCAGCGTACCGAGGACGGGGACGAGCTCGGCGGCGGTGATCAGCGCGATGCCGACCCCCAGCGCCAGCAAAGGCGAGGGAGTCGTCGCGGGACTGACCAGTTCGCAGAGCCGCCGGCCGATGAGCAGCGCCAGCGCGGCCGTTCCCAAGAAGGCGCTGGCCAAGACGAAGATCATCTCGAGGAGGATCAGCGGTAGCAGCAAGATCGTGATTGCGAGGAGGACGGCTAGCGGGATGATGGCGACGCAGCCGAGGACGCCGGCAACGGTCGAGAGGCCCGGGTGGCGTTCCAGCCGGTCGAGCACCATTCTCGTGCGTAGCGGAAAGATGAGGAAGACGAGCACCGCCAGCAAGTTCCACGAGAGCCGCCAAAGCAGCCGGTGGTCCGGAAGATAGGGGTTGTAGACCGTTTCGCTCGGTGCCCACGGAACGACGGCCTGCGTCACCGCCCCGCCGATCTGGTTGACCTGTCCGGCGACGACTCCGCCAGGTCGCGGATCGTAGCTCCCGCCGATCACGTTGACGTCGCCGTCAACGGTTCCCGCGATCGTGGCGTCGCCGAAGATCACCGTAAGGTCGCCGTCGACAACCTGGCCCGGCTCGACGACGACCGAACCGAAATAGGTGCCGCCATGGTAGATGGCGCGGGCGTCGGCCAGCGCAGGGGCGGCAAAGAGTATCAGTGCGCCGAGCACGAGCAGGGGAACGGCGAAAAGTCGGTTTTTCAAGGTCGTGGTCCTCTAGCGAGATAAACGGCCAGCCGCGGACGGAGATGGCGGTAACCGTAAAACATCGCACACAGTAAAAGGAAGTCGACGATCAGCACGGCGGTGACGGCGGCGGCCGCAAGCGGCGTGGCCGGCGCGACGGTGCGAACGACGGCTGCGAAGGCCGCGAACCCGTGTGCCTGCATCTGCCAAAGTCCGGCGAGCGGCAATCCGAGGTCGTGCCGGCGTATGAAGACGAATGCGGCCACGATCCAGGCAACGCCGAGATAGGCCAAAAGCGACGGCCAAAGCGCATTGCGCCGGCGCACCGCCGGCGCGAACGCCGCTTGGGCGGCCTCTAAAACGCCGGCGGTAAAGCCCGCGTCGAAGCGCGCCGGAGGGCTCGCCGTATGAAGCAGTGCGTCGATCACGCGCAGCTCGCTCAGCAGCGCGTCGCATCCGCCGCACTCCTGCAAGTGTGCCGCCACCTGCCGCGATTGCGCCGGGCGCAGCGTCGCTTCGAGATACGAATCGAGCAGAGGCTCACACGAGGAGCAGCGCACGCCGTCCTCCGTGATTGGTACCGGTCGCAAGCCCGCCCACCGCGCGCGCTTCGCGTTCGCGCATCTTCTTGGTGAGCGCGATCTTCCCACGATGAATGAGCGTCTTGACGTTGCCGAGCGAGAGGCCCAGCGTCGTCGCGATCGCTTGATATTCCATGCTGTCGAAGTAGCGAAGGGCTAAAACGGTCCGCGTTCGTTCGGGAAGCTCCGCTAAAGCGGCGCGCAGTTCGCGCTCGGCCTCTTCGCGCAGCAATCCGCCGGCCGGATCGACCTGCGGAGAAAGATCGGGCAGCGCTTCTTCGAGCGTGCGCTCCTGCGGAAGCTCTTGCAGTTGCGGCGAGCGCATCGATTTGGCGAGATAGGTTCGACTCACGTTCCTTGCGATTTGATAGATCCAGGTCGAGAATTTGCCGAGCTGCGGGTTGAACGTGCCGAGATGAGCGTACGCGCGCAGGAAAGTCTCCTGCGATAAGTCCGCCGCTTCCGACGAGTTGCGCACCGTCGCACCGATAAAGTTCGCAATGCCGCGTTTGTAGCGGTCGACCAGCACGCCGAAGACCTCCCTTTCCCCGGAGCGCACTCGCTGCACCAGAGCTTCGTCGCTCTGATCACGGAATGCCATTCTCCCTCGATTCGGTTCCTCTGCGGCCTTCTACCTAGCCTCGCCGCGTTTGTTACGCCCGGCCCCCGCGCAGCCGAGGGCTGGCGGCGTCCCGAGCGGATAGGATCGGGCGGCCACCTGCGAGCGGCCACTCGATTGAGAGATCCGGGTCGTCCCAGGCGATCGCGATCTCCGATTCCGGCTGGTAGGGGGCGCTCTGCTTGTAAGCCACGATCGTCTCGTCTTCTAGGGCCAAAAAGCCGTGTAGGAAGCCGCGGGGCACGTAGAGTTGGCGTGCCTGTGCCGCGGCCAGCGTGACGGCAAACCAGCGCCGATACGTGGGGCTTTCGGGTCTGAAATCGACAATTACATCGAATATGCTGCCCCTGACGACGAAGACCAATTTGGCTAATCGCGGGTCGCCGTGGAGTCCTCGCAAGACGTTGCGGCGCGAGAGCGAAAGGTTGTCTTGCACGAACGTTTCTTCGATGCCGCATCGGCGATAACGATCGAGCGAGTAAGTTTCTTCGAAATAGCCTCGTTCGTCAGCAAAGATGCGTGGCGTCAGCAGCATAGCGCCGCCGAGAGGTAATTGCTCGATCTCCATGAGAACGAGGGTACGATGAACGGCAGTATGAGTCCGCCAGGCACGCTGGTGCTTAGGCGCGGGCTCGCACGCCTTCGAGCAAGCGTGATGATCAAGCAAAGCCTGCTGGTTTTTGCCGCCAGCATGGCGCTCAACATCTGCGGTTTTATCGCGCATGCGGTGGCGAGCCGCCAGCTCGGCGTCACGACCTACGGCGAACTCTACGCACTCATCAACGCGGCGGTCATCGCCGCACTGCCTGCGGCCTTTGTCGCACCGGTAGTGGCGCAACTTGCCGCGGAGTTCCGGGCACTGCACGACGACGGCCATTTGCGCGGGCTTACCGACAGCCTTTCCGGCGGATTCGCCAAGCTCGCCCTCGTCTATCTAGCGCTGGCGCTGCTGGGATCGTTTTGGTTTGCGCGCTTCTTACACGTTCCGGCATGGTCGGTGCCATTCGTCGGCGTCATCGCGGGCATCGCACTCTTCGTCAGCGCGCTGCGTGCCGTCACGCAAGGCACGCAGGACTTTGGCGGCTACTCGCTTTCCAACGCGGCCGAAGGTGTCGCCAAGGTGCTCGGAATCGGCGTGCTGATCGCCGTCGGCTTTAAACTCGGCGGTGCCATTGTCGGCTTCTTGCTCGGACCGCTCTGTGCGCTGGTCTATCTATGGTTTCGCCTCTCCCGGCGCTACGCGTCGTCGCGCAGTCAGAGCGTCCGTTACGATTGGCGGCGCATACTCAATGCCGGCGCCGGCGCGGCAGCCGCTACGGTCGCGATCGCGCTGATGGGCTCGGCCGACGTCGTTTTAGTAAAGCACTTCTTTGACGCGCACGCGGCCGGACTCTACGCCGCTGCGTCGCTCGGCGGCAAGACGCTTGCTCTATCTCGTCGGTTTTGTGCCGACCGTGCTCCTACCGCAAGCCGCCGACCGCCACGCTCGCGGGGCGCAGACGCGCGAAGTTCTCTTCATGAGTCTGTTGATGTTCTCGTCGATCGCACTCTGTGGGCTCTTCATTTTTAAGTTCTTCGGGACGTTCGTGCTGCACGCGCTGGTCGGGCATGCCTTCGACGCGGCGGCGCCGCTGCTCGTCACCTACGGGCTCGCGATGGTCCTGCTGGCGCTGACCAACGCCCTGACGTACTACGGAATCGCGACGCACCGCCTCGCTTTCACCATTCCGCTGTTTATCTGTACTTTCGGAACCCTGGGTGCGATCGCGATGTATCATCCGTCGCTCGCGACGGTCGTCGACATCATGGCCTTCGGCAACGCCGCCGCCGCCCTCGTCGTCGCCATCTCGCTAACCGCGCAGCGGCACACGGCGGGGCGTCGCTCGACCGTTTGAAGCGCGTACTTCTCCTCGGGGGAAGCGGTCAACTCGGAACGGCGATTAGACAGCGCTGGAAGGAATGCGAGATTGTCGCCCCTTCACACGAAGCGCTGAAACTGGAAGACCGCGAAGAAGTTCGCGCCGCAATCGAACGATGTCGTCCGGACGTCGTCGTGAACGCGGCGGCGTTTCACGACGTGGACCGTTGCGAAGCGGAACCGCGGCCGGCCTTCGAGATCAACGCCCTAGCCGTTCGCGATGCTGCGCGTCTCTCGCGCGATGCCGGTTCCATCTTCGTTACGATCAGCACTGACTACGTTTTTGACGGCGAGACGACCGCACCGTACGCGGAGCACGACGCGCCGCATCCGCTCTCGGTTTACGGAGCCTCGAAACTCGCGGGCGAATTCCTCGTCGACTCGCTGCGAACGAACGCGTTGGTCGTCCGCACCTGCGGTTTATACGGCGACGCCTCGGCAAAGGGACGGCGGAGCTTCATCGAACGGTTGCTCGCGCAGGCCGATGGCGCCCAGCCGTTTCGCGTCGTTGCCGACGTGACCGCGTCGCCCACCTTTGCCGGGCATCTCGCCGACGCGATCCGGCGGCTGCTCGAAGAGCGGCGCTGTGGCCTGTACCACGCGGTCGATGCCGGATCGGTAACGTGGTACGACTTCGCCCGCGAGGCGGTAGCAGCAGGCGGGTGCCGCGGTTGCGGTCGAGCCAATTGCCGCGCATCAATGGAAGGCCCCCGCGATTCGCCCGCGTTTTTCCGCCCTCGCGAATGCGAAGCTCGCAGAGCTCGGCATCGCGATGCCGTCGTGGCGCGCGGGAATCGCCGCGTACCTCGCGTCCAGGCCTGCGAACCAAAGTTCCCTAAGATAGGCGGCCTATGGAGTTGCGGATCGATCGGGGAAGCGTCGATCGCTGCCGTGAGCTGGCCGCGGGCATCGTCGCACCCGTTGAGGCATTCATAGCCGCCCACTCGACGGTGTCGGTGGAGCGCGCGGTGCTGCGCCTTTTAGGTGTCGACGGTATCACTCCCGACGAGGTTCCACTCCCCAACGCGATCGTCGACGCGCTCGATCCCCACGAGCGGACACGCGGCGTAGCGCTCGCCTACGGCCGCGCGCTGGCCGAGACCGGCCTCGATCCGGCGGCGCTTGCCGAAGCGATGGCGCTGCGGCGATTCACGATGGACGAATTCCGCGACACGCCTGAAGAGGCGGCGCGCGGAGCGCTGCGCCCGCACGTTGAAGCCGCGCTCGCAAAAATCGCCGCTCAACGCGACGATCGCAGCGCGCGGCTCGACCGTCTGCCGCAACTGCCCTCGCCGTTGCTCTACGTCATCGTCGCTAGCGGCAACATCTACGAGGATCGCACTGCCGCGGTCGCTGCGGCCGAGGCCGGCGCGCAAGTCATCGCCGTAATTCGCTCCACCGGCCAATCGCTGCTCGATTTCGTTCCCTTCGGTCCGACGACCGAGGGCTTCGGCGGCACGTATGCGACGCAAGCAAACTTCCGCATCATGCGCACGGCGCTCGACGCGATCGCCGAACGGTTGGGCCGCTACGTGATGCTCACCAACTACGCGAGCGGGCTCTGCATGCCCGAGATCGCCGCCATGGCGGCGATCGAGCGGCTCGACATGCTGCTCAACGATTCGATGTACGGAATTCTCTTCCGCGACATCAACATGAAGCGCACGTTCATCGACCAGCACTTCAGCCGCATGCTCAACGCCCATTCCGGCATCATCATCAACACCGGCGAAGACAACTATCTGACGACCGCCGACGCCGTCGAGCAAGCCCCGGCGGTGCTCGCCTCGCAGTTCATCAACGAGGAGTTCGCTCATCGTGCCGGACTGCCGGACGCGCAGATCGGCCTGGGCGACGCCTACGAAATCGATCCCGACCTCAAGGACGGCTTCCTTTATCAGGTCGCGCAGGCGCAGCTGGCGCGCGAGATCTTCCCGAACGCGCCGCTGAAATACATGCCTCCGACCAAGCATATGACCGGCGACGTCTTCAAGGGCCACCTCATCGACGCGATGTTCAACCTGACGTCGGTGATGACCGGACAGCACATTCACCTGTGCGGCATGCTCACCGAAGCCGTGCATACGCCATTCTTAGGCGATCGCGTCCTTTCGCTGGAGAACGCCCGCTACATCATGAACACGGCGCGCAACTTCGGCGACGAGATCGTGCTGCGCCCCGGCGGAACGATCGAACGGCGAGCGGCGCAAGTATTGAGCGATTGCGAATCCCTGCTCGAGCGCGTGGCGGCGATGGGATTGATGAACGCCATCGAAGCGAGCGTCTTTGCCGACGTTTCGCGATCTCCGGAGGGCGGCCGCGGATTCGACGGCGTCTTCGCCCGTGCCGGCGGCTACTATAACCCGTTCGAAGAAGCGCTTCATCCGGCGACGGCCAAACCCGCAGCTCAGCGGAGCCGAAGCGGTGAGTCAGCTCGTCAAGCCGTACGGCGACACGCAGAACGACGGAAAGGTACAGCTCTCGTTCACCCTTCCGGTCGAGTGGAGCGAGGCGGCCGACGAGGCGGCGCGTCAGCTCGCGGGCAAAATGGGGTTCACCGACGTGCAGGTCGTCGACGGGCGCCCGATCGCGTCGGGTTTCTCTTTCTTCGTCGTCTACGCGAGCACGACACAGTCGGTCGACGTCGACGCTATCGCGCCGTCGGCGCACTCGCACGCGATGACGATGGAGGAAATCGACGCCTTCGTCGCCGAGCGTCTCGGACGCAAGATTCGCGTCGCCGGTGCGTGCATCGGCACCGACGCCCATACCGTCGGCATCGACGCGATTCTCAACATGAAGGGATATAAGGGAGATTACGGGTTGGAGCGTTACCACGCGTTCGAAACCTTCAATCTGGGGAGCCAGATCGCCGTCGAAGAGCTGGTGCGCTTTGCGCGCGAACACCGCATCGATGCGCTGCTCGCTTCGCAGGCGGTCACGCAGAAGGGCAGCGACGTCAAGAACTTTACCGCGCTGGGCGAGCTCCTCGAGGCCGAGGGGATGCGTGACGAGGTGGTGTTAATCTGCGGCGGTCCAAGGGTTACCAATCGCTTGGCGAGCGAGCTCGGATACGACGCCGGCTTCGGCCGTGGGACGCTACCCAGCGAAGTCGCGGCCTTTATTGCGGTTACGCTGGCCGAACGTCACGGTCGAAAAAGTTGAGGGAAGGCGTGTCGCGGACCGCACTCGTCACCGGAATCACCGGACAGGACGGATCCTATCTCGCCGAGCTGCTGCTGCGCGAGGGCTATCGCGTCGTAGGCATGACCCGCCGCACCAGTACCGAGGTGCACGAACGAATCGAGCACATCGTCGACGACGTCGAGATCGTCTCCGGAGACCTGCTCGATCAGAGTTCGATCACGTCGATCGTCAGCGACGTGCGCCCCAATGAAATCTACAATCTCGCGGCGCAGTCGTTCGTGCCGGCGTCGTGGAGCCAGCCGGTGCTTACCGGAGAGTTCACGGCGTTGGGCGTGACCCGCGTGCTGGAGGCGATCCGCCAAGTCGATCCCTCGATACGCTTCTACCAGGCCTCGAGCTCGGAGATGTTCGGAAACGCGGTGCAGACGCCGCAAACCGAAGAGACGCCCTTCTATCCGCGCAGTCCGTACGGCGTCGCCAAGGTTTACGGGCACTGGATCACCGTCAACTATCGCGAATCGTACGGTCTCTACGCCTGCAGCGGAATCTGCTTCAATCACGAATCGCCGCGCCGCGGCAAGGAGTTCGTCACACGCAAGATCATCCGACGGCGTCGCGCGCATCAAGCTCGGCCTGGCGGGTGAGTTGCGGCTTGGAAATCTCGACGCACACCGCGACTGGGGATTTGCCGGCGACTACGTTCGGGCGATGTGGGCGATGCTGCAGCAGAACGAGCCGGACGATTACGTGATCGCCACCGGAAGAACGCACAGCGTGCGCGACTTTGTCCGCATCGCGTTCGAAGCGGCGGGGCTCGGTTCTTACGAACCCTACGTCGTCATCGACCCGCGCTTCGTGCGCCCCGCCGAAGTCGACCGGCTCATCGGCGATCCGAGCAAAGCCCGCAGCAGACTCGGTTGGGTGCCGCAGATGAGCTTCGAGGAGCTCGTCGCAACGATGGTCGAGGCCGATCTCGACCGGCTCTCGGTGCGCCTGCGGGCGTAAGCTCGGAAATCCGAACGTGCGTGCGTTGCTCACCGGCGCCAGCGGTTTTGTCGGCGGCCATTTGGTCGAAGCGCTGCGGCGTGAAGGCGCGGAGATATTAGCCTGTGGCGGTCCGCGCGATGCGAGCGAAGGGTATCGTCCGATCGATTTGGCCGACGCACAATCGCTGCGCGACGTGCTCGACTCGTTCCGGCCGACGGTCATCTTTCACCTCGCCGCGCAGACCTTCGTACCGGAGTCGCTGCGCAGCCCGGCCGAGACCTACGAAATCAACGTCATGGGAACGGTGCGCCTTGCCGAAGCGGTGCGCGCTTATGCCGGCGGCCCGCGCCCGCGCATTCTCTTTACCAGCTCCGCCGAAGTCTACGGGCGGCGCGAAGCCGATGAGTTTCCGCTCCGAGAGACGCTCGATCTGCGTCCGGCGACGCCGTACGGCGCGAGCAAAGCGGCGGCCGAGGCCATTCTGCTGGCACACGCGCGCGGCTTCGATCTCGACGTCGTGGTGGCGCGAGCGTTCAACCATATCGGACCGGGTCAGGACGAGCGCTTCGTGGTCTCCTCACTGGCCGCGCAGTTGGCCCGCGTCGCTTCGGGCGAGGCTCCGCACCTGCTGGTCGGAAACCTCGGTGCGGCGCGCGATTTTCTCGACGTTCGCGACGTCGTTGCCGCATACGTCGCTCTCGCAACCGACGGCGAACGCGGCGAAGTCTACAACGTCTGCAGTGGTAAAGCCGTCGCGATTCGCGACGTTCTGCGGGAGCTGATCGCGATCGCGCGCGTTCCGGTCGAGGTGCGCGAGGACCCGCTGCGTTTTCGCTCCGCGGAGATTCCGCTCTACGTCGGCGATCCGCAAAAGCTCCGCGAGCGCACCGGCTGGCAGCCCGGCATTCCGTTGGTGCGTTCCCTGCGCGACGTTTATGCCGCCGCGCAGCATGGCGCGGGAGTTGGAGGGCACCGTGAGTAAGGGCAAGGGATGGACGGCGAAGCCAATCAAACGATGCGCGCCTTCGTTTTCAAAAATCGCGGACTGTTATTGAGCCTGCCCGCGGCGCTTTTGGCGTTGCGCGGCAAGCCGAGCGCGTCGAGCGTCCGCATCGGTCTTCCGATCGCGATCGCCGGCGAACTCTTGCGTTGCTGGGCGGTCGGATATTCGGGTAAGACGACGCGCGACGATGCCGTCACCGCGCCGAAGCTGGTTACGGCCGGACCCTACGGCCACGTGCGCAATCCGCTTTATCTGGGAAACTTTCTCACGGCATCAGGCTTTGCGATCGCCTTTACGGGCAGGAACTCGCCGCGAACGCGCGCGGCGCTGGCCGGCGGGAGCCTCGCCGCAATGGCCGCGGTCTACGCCATCATCGTGCCGCACGAAGAGGAGTTTCTGCGCTCGAAATTCGGTGAGGCTTTCGATCGCTATTGTGAAGCCGTTCCGCGCATCGTTCCGCAGCTCGACGCGATCGCCGACGGCGAAGGCACTTGGAAGCCCGATGCCATCGCCGGCGAACGCACGACGCTGGCGCTCTTTGCCGCGATGCTCGTCATCCTTCTTCGCAAGTGTCGACCCAACGGCGATTAACGCTCGCGCTTATCGCGACCGCGCTGGTCGCGCTGCTCGAGTTTTGGGGAGGCGCCGTATCGCATAGTCTGGCGCTCACCGGCGATGCCGTGCACGTATGCATGGACGTTTTCGCGCTGGGACTGGCGCTGCTGGCGGCGATCGGCGCGGCGCGGCCGGCCGATCCGCGCCGCACTTTCGGTTACGGAAGGATCGAGGTGCTCGGTGCGCTGGTAAACGGAACGCTTCTGCTGGTCGCGACGATCGCGATCGTTTACGCTGCCGTCCGCCGTTTTGGCGCACCGGTCGAGCCGCAGGCCGTCACGATGACGGTCGTGGCCGCGATCGGCCTCGCCGTCAACGGCAGCGTGGGAGCGATGCTGCGCGGCGACGGGCGCCGCAATCTCAACGTCCGCGCGGCGCTCTTTCACGTGCTGGGAGATGCCGTCGGCGCGCTGGCCGTGATCGTCGGAGGTGTGGCGATCGCCCTGACGCACCGTGCTTGGATCGACCCGATGCTCTCGCTCTTCGTCGCGGCGATCATCGTCGTCGGCGTGGTGCGACTGATGCGCGACGCGACCGACGTGCTTCTGGAGAGCGTCCCGAGCGACGTCGACTCGGAGCGTTTGGCCGATCGTATGGCCAAGATCGGCGGCGTGACCGGCGTTCACGATCTGCACGTGTGGTCGATCGGAAGCGGTTCGTATGCCCTCTCGGCGCACGTGTTGCTCGACGACCGTCGCCTCAGTGAAGCAACGGAAGTGCTGCGCGAAATCGATGCCTGCGCGATGAACCAATTCGGAATCGCCCACGTGACGATTCAGTTCGAATGCGAAAGCTGTCCGGTCGTCGTTCGGCACTAAACTTCAACGCAGCACGGATTAGTTGCCGTTCTTGCGGAGTTTTGCCAATAGTCGTTCGGCGTTCGGCGCTGGGCCCTCGGGAACGAAGAGCGAAAGTTGACCGTCGGGCGTAAGCGTACCGTGCGCACCAACCTGGCGCGCCAGCCGTTCCACCTCGTCTCTGCCGCCGAGCAGCGCCCAACGAATCGGCGACTCTCCCAGTTTCGGACCGTAGTTGAAGTAATCGACAACCGGAGCCGACGGGACGCCGGCAATCCGCTCGCCGCTGTCGAAGTTCAAATCGTAGACCCAGAAATAATCGCCGTAAACCATTTGGATGCGATCCGCTTCCAGCACGCGCAGCAACTGCGTTTCGTTCGCTAGCTGTCTGGTGAGGTCGGCGCGCAGCGCACTGCCGGGCAGACCGTAAAGCAGCAAGTTGGGAATCAGCAGTGCGGCGACGGTCGCCGTCGCCAGTACCTTGCTCCAGGACCACAGCGCGGCGATACCGATTCCCAGAAAGAGCGGCACCACGACGTAGAGCGGGGCGATATAGCGGACCGTCCAGCCGCGATTCGATCCCGCGTACGACAGGCTGAAAAATGAGACGCACGCAATCGCAACCAGCAAAATGAGCGGCGCGACGTCGCGCCCATTTCGTCGCAGCGCCAGCGCAAATCCCACTGCGGCGGCCGCGTAGGCCGCCATGAGCATGGTCGTCTCCGACCACCATCCCGAAGAGCGGAAGAGCAGCTTTGGGAGCATGTACGAGATGAGCCAAACGAAGTTATCCCACGCTTGCGGGATGCTCGAGGCGGGACGCGAGGCCCAGTTCGCCGTCAGCGACGGATAACCGCGCGAGACGTTGCCCGCTAAGAACGGCGTTGCGCCGGCGATTGCGCCGAAGAGCGCCGCCAGCGATTCGCCGGGCATGGCTCCGCGCCGTCGCAATGCGATCCACACGATTGCCGGCAACGCGATCATCAGCGTTTGCAGCGAAAACCAGAGACCGATTCCCAAGCTCAGGCCGAAGCATAACCGCTGCCAGAATGCGCCTTGACTTCGCCAAAGCGCCGCTAACCAGAGCGTTGCGGCGCACGAAGCCATGATTTCGCCATAGGCCCACGGCGCGTAGCTCACGGTCATGAACTGCTCCGACGGGACGACCGCGAAGACGAATGCCAAACACGCCAACTTGTTCCCAAGCACCGCGCGCAGAAAGAGCAGCGTGAATATCAGGTAGAGCGCGCCCCACGTAAGCGAGGTCAGATCCAACGCGATTCGTCCCTGCCCGAACAAATGGAAGTAGCCGGCGGTGAGATAGCAACTGGCAGCGCCCAGGCGCGTGCCGCCGGGAAAGAAGAGGGGATGCTCTCCGCCGGCGACGCGAAACGCGCAGAGACCCGACAGCACGGCATCCGAGTCGATTTGGAACATGGCGAGCGGGAAGTAGAGCGCGGCTCGAATGAGCAGCCCGATCGCCAGCAATGCAAAGCTCGGCAGCGACCAAACGTCGCCGAATCCGAGCACCGAGCGCGTCGCTTGCACGTTGGGAACGTTCTAAAAAGCCGGGAAAAGACCCGGCGCAGGGCGCGACCCAGCCCCTGCGAAAGTGAGCCGCGCTATGAATACGAACTCTAAAACCGTCGTGCTGGGGATGGCTCGCACGCCATTCGGTAAACTCGGGGGAGCGCTCGCCCCGCTATCCGCAACTACGCTCGGCGCGGTCGCCTTAACCGGCGCGATCGAGCGTTCGAAGATCGATCCGTCCGAGATCGAGCACGTTTCGTTTGGTGAAGTCCTGCAAGCCGGCGTCGGCCAGAATCCGGCGCGTCAAGTGCTCTTCAAAGCGGGTCTCGCCAAAACGGTCACGGCCGACACGGTCAACAAAGTTTGCGCCTCCGGTCTGCTCGCGGTCGTCAATGCCAAGCGCGCGATCGACGCCGGTGCTTTTACGGTGGTTGTGGCCGGCGGAATGGAATCGATGTCGAACGCGCCGTACCTGCTGCGCGACGCTCGTTGGGGTTATCGCTTCGGCGACGGTACCATCGTGGACGCGATGGTCTACGACGGTCTCTGGGATCAAAATTTCGGCATGACGATGTCGGCGCAGGGAAGCAAAGTCGCGGGCGAACTCGGTCTGACGCGCGAGGAGCAGGATACTTTTGCCTATCAGAGCCACCGCCGTGCGGCCGCCGCTCACTCGGCCGGCCATTTCGAAGACGAGATCGTTCCGGTTCGCGTTGCGAGCAAGGCGAAGGATAAAGTCGTCGTCGACCAGCTCCCGCGACAGGGACGCGTGCGCATTCCGGCATCGGTCGGAGCGCCGAGCCGCGTTTGGGAGCACGAGCCGTCGGAAGAGTTTACCCTCGATTACGCCGCCTATACGCCGTTCATTACCGGCGAGCATCCGCATACGGTCGTCGATCGCGACGAAGCGGTGCGTGCCGATGCGAGCCTCGAAACAATGGCAAAACTTCGCCCGCTCGAGCGCAACGGCACGGTAACGGCGGGCAATGCGCCGGGCGTTAACGACGGTGCCGCAGCGCTCGTTCTCGCCGACTCGCAGTACGCCGCCGAGCATGGTTACGAGCCGCTCGCGACGATCGTCGAGCATGCGACGGTCGCTTGGGACTCGCCCTACATCAGTCTGACGCCCGCCATGGCGGCGCGCAAACTGCTCGACCGCACCGGTTTGGAAACCAAAGACATCGCCATATGGGAGATCAACGAGGCTTTCTCGGCCGTTGCCATCACCTCGGCGCGCCGTCTCGGACTCGACGACGGCATCGTCAACCAGTTCGGAGGTGCCGTGGCGATGGGCCATCCGATCGGCGCTTCGGGCGCGCGCATCGTCGGCACGCTGATCAATCAGTTGCGCCGGCGCGGCGGGGGATATGGGATTGCGACTATATGCTCCGGCGGCGGCCAAGGCGACGCAATACTCATAGCGGTCTGATTTCGTCCAGCTCATCGTCGCCGAGGGACTCATTTACCATAGTAAACTTCGCCCCTCGGCTCCTCGATCTGAACAAAATCAGCTCCGCTTATCAAAGTTGGAATCTAGAAGGTGTTGGAATTAAAGCGGCGTGATTGAGGCGACTGGGGCGCAGTTTGAGTTAAGCGACGAACAGCGCGCGATCGGCGCGCTGGCGGCGGAGATTGCGCAGCGCGAGATCGCTCCGCACGTCGCCGACTGGGATCGCAACCACGTCTTTCCTCGCGAGCTCTACGGCAAGCTCACCGACGCAGGAATCATGGGAATCCTCGTTCCCGAAGCCTACGGTGGCGCGGGCGCGGATTATCTCTCGTATGCGCTGGCGATCGAGGAGCTGGCTCGCGTTGATGCGGGCACGGCCGTTACCGTTTCGGTTCATTCGATGATTTGCTCGGCCATTCTCGCGCTCGGCAACGCCGAACAAAAGGAGCGATGGCTGGAAAAGCTCGCCACGGCGGACGTCATCGCTGGATTTGCGCTGACCGAATCGGATGCGGGATCCGACGCGGCCGCGCTGCGGGCCACGGCACGGCGCGGCGCCGACGGTTACGTTCTCCGCGGGCGCAAGCAGTGGTGTACCAGCGGCAGTTACGCCGGCGTGATCATGGGGATGTTCCGCACCGGTGCGAGCGGAGCGCGCGGCGTGAGCGCGTTCTTAATTGAGGCGAATCTTCCGGGTATCAGCGTCGAGCGCGTGACCGAGAAACTGGGCATTCACACCAGCAATACCTGCGATCTCTCCTTCGAGGACGTTGCCGTCGGCGAAGACGCGCTGCTCGGCGAGGAGGGCGAAGGCTTCGGGAACGCGATGCGCGCGTTGACCGCCGGACGAATCGGCATCGCCGCTCAGGCCATCGGAATTCTCGCCGCTTGCCTCGACGAATCGGTGAAGTTCGCCAGGGAGCGCGTTGCGTTCGGCAAACCGATTGGAGCCTTCGAAGGCATTTCGTTCAAGGTTGCGCAGATGGCGATGGATCTCGATGCAGCGCGCCTGCTCACCTATCGCGCGGCAGCGCTAGCCGACGCCGGCCAGCCCTTTGCACTCGCAGCTAGCAAAGCAAAACTCTTCGCGTCGACCGCGGCGCGAAAGCACGCTGCCGAAGCGCTGCAGATTCACGGCGGATACGGTTATACCAGCGAGTTTCCAGTCGAGCGATACTACCGCGATGCGAAGATCACCGAGATCTACGAAGGGACGTCGGAGATCCAGCAGATCATCATCGCGCGCTC
Organism: Vulcanimicrobiota bacterium; assembly: GCA_963735845.1. Taxonomy (GTDB): domain Bacteria; phylum Vulcanimicrobiota; class Vulcanimicrobiia; order Vulcanimicrobiales; family Vulcanimicrobiaceae; genus Cybelea. The sequence continues at coordinate 115,788 of CAVTMN010000018.1, forward strand.
GCTTCTCGGGCGCCTGGAATAGCAACAGGAGGCACCCTTTCGGGCGCCTCCTGCGATGTCGATGAGAAGCCGACAACTTCACCTCTAGTCTATCACACCGATTTCGCCAAGCCAACAGCTCGGCCGCTGGAGCGGACGGGAATTGAACCCGTAGCGGTAAGAAGTTGTCGGCTTCACCGTCCCATCGAGCCGCCCCAGCGCTGCTCATTCACGGGGTGCGACAGAACTAGCAAGGTGCTGCGCCTAATCGTGAGCGAAACTGTGCGGCCGCGATGAATCTGATGGAGTATCAGGGTAAAGAGCTCTTCAAGGGAGCCGGCATTCCGGTGCCGCGCGGCCATCATGCGACGGAGCCCGCCCAAGTCGAGGAGTTCTTGCGCGAACAACCGGGCGAGTGGGTCGTCAAGGCGCAGGTTCTCATGGGCGGACGCGGCAAGGCCGGAAAGATCAAGATGGCGAGCCATTCGGCGCAGGGGCGCAGCGTTGCCGAAGAAATCATGGCTACGCCAATGCCGCCGAATCGGCAGAATCCAATTGGCGAACCGATCAAGTCGCTGCTCATCGAAGAACGGCTAGAGATCGCAAAGGAAGCGTATTGCGCGGTAACGATCGACCGCGCCGCGCGCAAGCCGGTCTTTATCGTAAGCCGTTTCGGCGGGATGGACATCGAAGAAGTTTCGGAGCATCATCCGGAGTCGATCGTAAAATTTTACGTCGACACGGCCATCGGGTACTCGCCGTTCATCGGTCGCGAGCTGGCCTTTCGTGCGCAGCTCGATCCCGGCTATCGCAAGCAGTTTCCCGCCATCGCCGGCGCGCTCTACGATCTATTCTTCCGCTTTGGCGCCAAGCTGGTCGAGATCAACCCGCTAGCGTTGACCGGTGACGGCCGCGTGGTCGCGTCCGACGCCAAGGTCGAGCTCGACGACGATGCCCTTTTTCGCAATCCGCGATTCGAAGCGTGGCGAACCGCGCTGCCGCTCGACGAGGACGAACTGCTTGCCGCTCAGGCCGGCGTCGGCATTCGCAACTTCCGCCGGTTTCCGGGTAACGTCGGTACCATGGCCAATGGTGCCGGACTGGCCATGGCGACGATGGACGCGGTAAGCAATGCCGGCGGACAGATCGCCGATTTTCTCGACGTCGGCGGCGGCGCCAACGCACAGCGCGTGCGCTCCTGCTACGAACTGGTCGTGAACAACACCGGTGCGACGGCTTTCTTCATCAACATTTTCGGCGGCATCACTCGCGGCGACGAGGTGGCGCGCGGCATCGTCGAAGCGATGAACCACACGAGGTCGCGCAAGATCCCGCTGGTCATTCGCCTCACCGGTACTAATGAAGAAGAAGGGCGTCGCATTCTGGCGGAAGCGGGCATGACGCCGGTCGAAACCATGGACGAAGGCGCGCGCCAAGCCGTGGCGCTTGCAGCGAAAGGTTAGCGTCGTGTCGATCTTTCTTGATAAGAACAGTCGCATCATCGTACAGGGCATCACCGGTGCCGAAGGCTCGTATCATACCGCCCGCATGCACAAGTATGGGACGAATCTCGTCGGCGGGGTGACGCCGGGCAAAGGCGGTCAACGGACGCCCGAGGGACTGCCGGTCTTCGACACCGTTCGCGAGGCCGTCGACGCGACCGGTGCCACGCATAGCTGCATTTTCGTCCCCCCGCCCTTTGCCGCCGACGCCCTCTACGAGGCTTACGAAGCCGGCATCACGCTGGCCGTCTGCATCACCGAAGGCGTACCGGTCCACGACACCCTGAAGGTGGTGGGAGCGACGTCGGGCATGCGGATCATCGGGCCGAACTGCCCCGGTCTCATCTCTCCCGGCAAGGCGCTGGTCGGCATCATGCCGGGCCACATCTTCAAGGAAGGGCGAGTCGGGGTGATGTCCCGCTCCGGCACCCTCACCTACGAGGTCGTCGACCTTCTGAGCCGGGCCGGGCTCGGGCAATCTACCTGCGTCGGAGTGGGTGGGGACCCGATCATCGGCACGACCTTCGTGGAGTGCCTGCGCGAGTTCAAGAACGACCCCCAGACCGAGGCACTCGTGATCTGCGGTGAGATCGGCGGCTCCGACGAGGAAGACGCCGCCGCCTTCGTCGCCGAGCACATGCCGGAGCTGCCGGTCGTTGCCTTCGTGGGTGGGCGCAACGCACCGCCTGGTAAGTCGCTAGGCCATGCAGGCGCCATTATCGCCGGCAATTCCGGCACCCCGCAGAGTAAAATCGCAGCTTTCGCGGCTGCCGGGATCCCGGTTGCCGAGCGGCCCTCGGAGATCCCGGAGCTGCTCGCGCGGCGTCTGGCTGCCCGCGCTTAGCGGCGCGAGCAAGCCGAACGCTCCCCCTTAAGGCTACCTAAAGGAACCGCCCCAAGGCTGAGGAAATCCTTGGCCCAGTGGGTCACTCTGAGAGTTTCCTGGGCCATTTAGTAGGCCTTGGGGGGCGCAGGGCGGCTCGCCTTTTGACAACTCAATCACCAGAGGGTTAAACGATTATGAGTTCATATCGAACCCTCCGTCACGCGGTCATAGCCGTGGCATTGATGGTGGCGTTCCTTAGCCAGGGAACATGGGCACTGGCAGGCGTCACCGGCAACATCACGGGTAGTGTCCACGATGCGAGCGGCGCACCGATTGCCGGCGTGGCAATCCAAGTCGTATCGCCATCTGAACAAAAGACTGCAACGACGGACGCGGGAGGTCACTTCGTTATCCTCTCGCTCGCCCCCGATACCTACACGATCAATCTAACGAAGAGTGGGTATCAAAGTGTTGCATTCCCCGGCGTCGTGGTCTTTGCCGACCAGACGGCGACGGAAACGCTCACGATGCAAAAGGCGCTGACGACGATCGCGCGAGTGACGTCTGCGGCGGGTTCCGCGCTGGTCAAATCCGGCGTTGGTTCCGACCTTTATAGTGTCAACTCCGCACAGGCGGCCGCAGCGGCGGCCCTCGGCGGCGGCGGCAACCTGAATAACGCGTACTCGGCCATGGCGTCGGTCCCCGGCGTTCAGACGTCGCAGGGCGGCGTCGGTTGGGACTTCAACGCTGCGTACGTACGCGGCCAGAATTCCTATTACACCGGCTACGAATACGACGGTATTCCGGTTAACCGTGCTTTCGATAACTACAACTCATCGACGGAGTCGACCCTGGGTCTCCAAGAGCTCCAGGTCTATACCGGCGGCGGTCCGTCATCGGTCGCCTCGGCCGGTACTGCCGGCTTCATCAATCAGGTCATCAAGACCGGTACGTTCCCGGGCTTCGCAAATGCGAACCTCGGCGCGGCCTATCCTAACTACTACCATCAGGCTAGCGTAGAAGTCGGCGGTTCAACCCCTGACCGAACCTTCAGCTACTACGTCGGCCTACTCGGCTACAACCAGACCTATCGCTTCTTTGACAACAGCAACGGCGCCGGCTACATGAATCCGGGCGGTCCGGAGTCGGGCGATACGCTTGGTTACGGCATCGGCTACGGCTTCGGGAGCAACCAGGTTCTGGCCACGGGCTACACCTGCTTGATCGGAACCTGTCAAGGCGTCAAGCCGATCTGTCCGATGTACGGCGCATCCTGGTCGAATCAGCCGGTGGCGCAGATCGGACAGCAGGGATGCTGGCAGTTCTACAGCGGCATCTCGGGCGCTCCGAAAATGATCACCGACCGTGAGAACGTCGTCAACCTGCACATGGCCATCCCGAAGGCTAACGGCCTGCGCGACGACGTGCAGTTCCTATGGAGCGGTTCGGCACTCAATAACTACGGTTATAGCAGCCCCAACGACATTGGGCCGGGCAACAACCAGTTCATCTAGTCGCTCTACGGCACCAATGCGCATGCTCCAGTCTGCGGTCCGGAGACGATTGCTTGGACCGGTCTAACGGTGAACGGCTGTTCGTCGCCGATCGGACCGGCCGGACAGATCCAATCGCTGACGACCTACGGTTCGTACTTCACGTGCGGTGCCGCAAGTCCCAGCGGCGGTTATTATGGGGCCGGTTGCGGCCCGACGTACCTCGGCTATGCCGATGGCGTCACCTACAACGTGCCTTTCGGCACGCCCGTTGCGAAGTCGAACGGCTATAAGCTATCGCCGACGCCGTATTACGCACCCAACGCACCTGGGCACGCCTTCAACGGACCGATCAATCCGGCTGATAGTAACCAGAACGTCAACCAGAACGACACCGGCATCACCAAACTCCAGTACACCTACTCGATCAGCCAGTCGGCGTTCTTACGGGCGTACGGTTATACGTTCTACTCGGATTGGTATCTAACGGCCCCCGGCTACGCCGGCTCCGGCGCAAACACGCCGGCCTTCCCCGAAACGGCGCAGTACCAGTTGATCACGCACACCGCGGGTGGCGCGCTCAGCTTCCAGGATCAACTCAACGACCAGAACCTCTTGACGCTCGACGGTAACTACAGCCAAGCCAGCGTTATCCGGTTCAACAACTCAACTGCCTACGGCGCGGTCTCGCCGATTGGCTACATGTCCTCGAACGGCCACGGCGGGTACACCTGCTACGACCCGACGACGGGCAAGAAGCAGATCTGTCTCGCTAGCTCGTACTACGACGTCGCCGCGGGTGGCGTGGTAGCTCCGACGTGGCGCGGCTCGGCGACCGGAGGACCGCGAGGCTTCGCGCCGGCCGGTACGCCGGCAGCACGGGCGGGAGCCACCTGGGATAGCCTCTGGCAAGGCAACGCGAACGGTTCTTTCAACGCGGTAAAACCGAAGTTCACGAACGCCGCGCTGCAAGACCAGTGGCGTCCTAGCGACAAGTTCCTGCTCAACGCAGCGGTTCGCTACGACAACTTCACCTACGACCTGCCGCAGTCGGCAAACGCAGCGAACCAGTTCTACGCGAATATGTCGACCAACTACACCTGCGTTCAGGCATCGACCAACCAGGTGTTGCTGCAGCCGCTGCCGCCTGGCACTCCGCCACCGGCTTCGGCACAGTACGTGCTCGGCGACTGTAACAAGGCCGCGGTGGCCTTGCATCCGGGCGGTCCGGCAACCGGCTGGGTTCACCCCAACGGTACCGTGCAGGACGGCGTTCAGGCGCCGAACTTCACGGCGGCCTCGCCGGCGTCATACTCGCTCGACTACTGGCAGCCGCGCTTCTCGGCGACCTACACGATCAGCCCGAACGCGGTTATCCGCGCGTCGGCCGGTCGTTTCGTACAACCGCCGATCTCGGCATCGGTCCAGTATCTGGCCCTCGCCGGTGACGATCGCTCGGTCTGGAACAACACGATGAACCTGGGCTTCTACTCGCCCTTCCATCCGATTCCAGGCATCTCGTCGGGTCAGTATGACCTGTCGTGGGAGCAGCACTTCAAGGGAACGGACATGAGCTTCAAGCTCACGCCGTTCTACACGTGGGTCTCCGACTGGCAGCAACAAACGTTCATCGGTGCCGGCTTCGTGACGCAAGTCCCGGTCGGCGTCAACCGTAACGAAGGCGTTGAGTTCCAGTTCAACAAGGGTGACTTCACGCGTAATGGCTTCTCCGGTCAGCTCGCGGTTACGTACACCAACTCGAAGGTCATGTTCCAGAACGTGCAACTGAGCACGGGCGGTACCGTACCGAACACGACCATCGCACTCAACGACGCGATCCAGGCCTACAACACGCTAACGAAGTCTGGCGGCGGCAGTCCCTGCTATCGCGCCGGTGTAGGCGTCTCGTGTAATGCGAAGCCGATTACGATCAGCAGCGTCACGTACGACCCGATCCGCAACCCGTACTACAACCAGGCACCTCAGGGTCTTCTCGATCCCAGCGCTTGGTACAACCCATACACGACGGCCATCGCGCCGAACCTCAACGGTGCGGTCAACAGCTACATCTCGCCATGGGTATCTTCGCTGATCCTCAACTGGCGTCATGACAAGCTCGCGATCACGCCGAGCTTCAACTTCCAGACGGGCGGCTACTACGGCAGTCCGCTGGATACGACCGGTCTCGATCCACGAGCGTGCCAGTTGAACTCTGCGTCAACGGGCATTACGAAGCTCTCGCCGAGCACCGATCCGTTGAAGTGCAACTACCTCACGACGACGTCGGCGGGCGTAGGCGCGTTCAGTTATCTGTACGTTCCGAATCCGCAAACGGGTAACTTCCTGTTCGACAACCTAGAACAGCCGAGCTCGATCGTCGGTAACCTTCAGGTCTCCTACGACCTGAGCCCGAAGATCAAGCTGGTCGTGCTAGGAGCGAACCTCTTCCACACGTGCTTCGGCGGATCGTCGACGCCGTGGTCGTCGGCATACCCGCCGAGCCCCGCGTTCTGCGGCTACGGTCCGGCAGGTGGTCCGCTTAACAGCACCATCTATCCGAGTAACTTCTACAACGGTACCGGCATCAATGACTTCAAGGCCAATGGTGCTCGCACGCCGTTTACGCAGAGTTACACGCCGACGGCCGGCAACAACGGTGCAATCGGTGCTACCGTCCAGCCGATCAACCTCTACTTCAACGCGCAGATCCGAATCTAACACCTCGGTCTTCGCGCTACGGTAGCGAAACGCAAAGCGGGGCCCCCTGGGGCCCCGCTTCTGCTTTTCAGAAGGCTCGCCAGCGGGCTCCGCGAACAAAGCGATGATGCAGAAAAAGCTTCTGCTGCTGGCGTGCATACTAGCATGCGCCGGCCTCCTTCCCTTGCCGGCGCGTTCCGACGGGGCCGGATCGACCGCGACACCGCCGCCGCAGATTTACCATACGGTCACGACCGCGCTCTGCGCGCGGCTGCACGAGCACATCCGGCCGGCGGTGGCAATGATCCTTGAGAACGACACCAAGATCGCCAAGAGCCCGCCGCTGTTCAAGAGATATAAAGTCGGAACGTTGACGGCATCCGACCAAACCGGTGCGGCGGGGACAACGTCCAATGGCGATTCGATCTATACGCAATCTCCCGAGACGGCGATGGCGCTGCAGCAGATGGCCTACTTGGTGCTGCCGATCGCGCGCAACCTCATCGCCGCGCAGACGCTGCTCGACGACGTGAAGCTAGTCGCGCCGACGGGCAACCCGACGGACGATGCGGCGATCGCGCGCATCAAAGCGCAGCTGCTGCAAACCATTGCCTACCAGAGCGCGTCGCTCGACCTCATCAACGGATTCGTCCAGACGCAGCAGATGGGCGATCTCCAGCACGTCGGCACGGAGTACCTCGGGAGCATCGGCGGAAACGAACTGACCAGCCCGATGATCAAGCAGACGCCGAACCCCTGGCAGGATCCCAACACGCCGGGCATCTCGCAGAATCCTTACGTTTTGGACCCGGCTACGATTCCTGGGCTCGCCGTCGGCTACAACCCGCTCAATCGCATCATGGACGGCATGACTTGGCTTCAGACCCAGACCGGTCAAAGCGAGGACGTGGCCGGTAAAATGATTACCGCAGCGCTAACCGGCTGCGGTAGGTAAAGAAATGCGAGTTACGCTTTGACGAAATCATGGAAAAGAATGCGTGGGCCCGCACGTGCGGCGATATTGGTGACGGCGAGCGCCGTCGCGTCACTTCTGATGCAAACCTCCGCGCGCGCGGTCGAGGTGACGGGCGAGCTCGTTTATAACTTCACATACAGCGCGAACCAAGCCATTCAAGCGCGTGATTCGGGTCAAGTGCAGTCCACCGATGGCAGCGGAAACTACAACGGCGGAAGCAACGGCATCAGCCACTATAATGGTTCGTTGGGCGACAAAGGAACGATAACCGTAAAAATTACCGGCAAGCAGCCCGATGGCGGCCTGATCGTGAGCATTAGCGAGCAGGGCGAAAACGTTCGGAAGGCCCCGCCGGCAACGTGTGTGGTTTATGGCAACACGAACGTCATCTGCGACCCCAACAAGACGGTTTACACCGAAGAGTACACGCTGTTACGATTCCTGGGCTCGAACTTCATCGACCCCAATCAACTCGATGCCAGCAAGCATTGGCGCATCGGGCCCTCGACCTCGCAAGGGCAAACCGTTCAAGCCGATTATGCGATTACGAGCAACAGCAACGGCGTGATGCAGGTCGGGGAGACGCGGAAGATCGTGACGAGCGGCTCGGGCAAGCTCGAGACCGATATTGAGACGAAGATCCATTACGATTACAGCCGTACCGTTCCGACGTCCGTAGACGAGTATGCGACGCAACGGACCGACGCGGGCCTGAGCGGCACATCGACGACGACATATCAGACCACGCTCTCACTGGCGACTGACTCCATCCTGTCAAAGCCATAGCCCAGCAGTTCGGTTACCAGTGCGAAGATTGCGAGGTCGCAGTCTTTCCGACGACGACTCGCAGCGAACTGGCCTGGCTTAGGGATCGGCTTCACGTCGTGCGCGAGGTCGCGCGACACTCCGGCGCGGGCCTCGACACGTGGATGATGGAAGGCTTGGCCTTTCTCGAAGATCATCAAGGCCACAGTATCGTGCTCGTTTCAAGACGCGGCTCGGGCGCTTAGACCGGCCGCGGTCTACCTGTTGGCGAGAAGCCAAAAAAGAAAGAGGCGCCGGGAAACGGCGCCTCTTTCAACTATTCTCGTTGGCTAGTCTAGCCCTTAAAGCGGGATCCGCAGGTGCTCGCCGGGCTGAATCGTTCCGGTGCTAAGGTGGTTCGCGTCGGCGATGCGGTCAACGGTCTCCTGGACGTCGTTGCCCGATCCCGTGTGGGACGAGGCTATCGACCAGAGCGTGTCTCCCGGGTGAACCGTCACCGTCGCGTATCGCTCGGCCGTCGCGGCGTAGAGCCGCATGCTGGACAGCGTCGGCAAGGCAACTAGGAGCCCCAGAGCAACCAGCGCGATCGCCGGCATGAGCGTGAACCGTTTTCGCCTTCCCACCGTTTCCTCTCCTATATGTAGTGCCAAACGCCTGTTCGTCCCCCATATTTTAGCATGGGGACGCCGAGCATTGTCAAGGTTCTTCGAACGTATGTTTGCCTTGAAAATCATTTTATGATAGGGTTGTACCCGGCTAGGGTGCCATACGCTTGGCATTGTGGCCGTACACGGAGGAACGATGCGCAGAGAAGCGACCGAGAAGCCGGCCACGGAGCGCCAGCGGGAAATTCTCGACGTCATTGCCGGCTTTACCGCAGAGCACGGCTACCCGCCCTCGGTCCGGGAAATCGGCGAGCGGGTCGGCCTTTCGTCCTCCTCGACGATTCACGCCCACCTCAAGGCCCTCGAGCGCCACGGCCTGCTCCAGCGGGACCCGACCAAGCCTCGTGCGCTGCGTCCCTCTAGCCACTCGCCCATGCCCGACGCCCTGGTGGTGCCGATCCTCGGGCGCGTAGCGGCCGGCGTACCGATCACCGCCCAGGAGGACGTGGAAGGCGAGTTCGTCCTGCCCACCCAGTTCGTGCCGCGCAGTTCCAACGCGTTCATGCTGCGCGTTCAGGGCGACTCGATGATCGACGCCGCCATCCTCAATGGCGATTTGATCCTGGTCCGCCCACAGCGAAGCGCGGAGAACGGCGAGGTCGTCGTCGCAATGATCGACGGCGAGGCAACCGTCAAACGCTTCTATCGCGAGGCCGGCCGGATCAGGCTGCAGCCGGAGAATCGGACGATGGCGCCAATCTACGCGAGCGATGTCGAGATCGTCGGCCGCGTCGAGGCCGTCGTCCGCCGCCTCTAAGGGATTCGCCTGGTTCGAGCGGTACGCCGTACCGGTCATGCGCCGGTGTGGCGAGCTGCCGTTCGTCGTGGCCGTCCGCGATGCGCTGCCCTGGAGCTTCATCGCCCTGGCTGTTGCGTTCTGTGCGATTCTAGCGCTTCAATTCTCGTCGAGTAGCCACGAGGCGACGCTCGGTCTGCGCGTGGCGTCGGCCCTGCTGCCGGCTTTCGGCGTCATGGCTTTCGCGCTCGTCGTCGTGCTTCCGGTTCGACTGGCCCGCCAAACGCAGTACCACGTATTGCCGCTTACGCTGGCGAGTGTCGCGGCTTTCGCGCTTGCGTTGCCGCGACCGTATGGACCCGACGCCGTCGGCTATTTGCGCGTGCTGGGCGCATCGGGACTCTTCGTCGCGATCATCGCGACGGGCGTCGCTGGGGCATGGACCGCACTGCTGCGCCGCCGGTTTTCCGCGACGCTCGCCGGCTGGTTGGCCGCAGCGCTTACCATCGCCACGTTCGCCGTGCTTTTCGCGCTGCACGTGTCGATCGCGTCGGATATTGCGGCCGCAATGCAGCCCGTCGCCCGAATGGGAGACACGTATCTCGCGCTCGTCGCTATCGTCACGATCGAGACGCTGCTGTGGAGTGTGGGCGTGCACGGGCCGGCGGTGCTTGCGGCCATCGTGACTCCGGTCTATCTCACCATGCAGATGCAGAACACCAACGCATTCGCACAGCACCAGCCGCTGCCGTACATCGTGGTTGTCTCGCTCTTTCTTTTCGTATTCCCGGGCGGAGCCGGAGCAACGCTGCCGCTTGCGATCCTGCTCGCCGTCTCGCGCGTACCGCGCTTGCGTCGCGTGGGTCGCATAACCATCGTGCCCGCGCTCTTCAATCTCAACGAACCGCTGCTCTTTGCTGCGCCGGTCGTTTTCAATCCGCATTTGATCGTCCCGTTCATTGCCGCACCGATCGTGCTGGCGACCGTTACCTACGCCGTCGTGGCCGGCGGCCTGGTGGCGCGCGCCGCACTCTACATGCCGTCGCTGATCCCGACGTTTGCCTCGACCTATCTAGCGACGCACGATCTGCGCGCCATCGCGCTGGCTGCGCTGAACATCGTCATCGCGGCGATCATTTATTACCCCTTCGTGCGCGCGTACGAGCGGCACTTGAGCGACGCGGCATGATCGAGGAACTCTGCGAACGTTTCGGCATTGCCGGACGCGTTCGCGATGCAGCATTGCGAGCCGAAGAGGCGACGGCGCCGCTGACCTATCCGGCGCAGCAGCGTGTCGCAGCCGGCGTGCTGCAGGCATTTCTCGACGAAGGTCTGGCGGAGAGCGATCTCGCCGGCACCACCGGTTACGGTTACGACGATGCGGCCCGCGAGCGTTATGAATCGCTGCTAGCGCGCGTACTCGGCGCCGAACGCGTGCTGGCGAGGCTCTCGATCGTTAGCGGCACGCACGCAATCGTCGCCGCACTGGCCGCCTGCACGCCGCGCGGCCGAACGCTCCTCTCGATCTCGGGGCCGCCGTACGATACGCTGCGCAACGCGATCTGCGACGCGCCCAACGCGCTCGTGCGCGAGGGGATCGAGTATCGCGAGGTTCCCTTGCTCGACGACGGCGGCGGCATCGACGTCGATGCCCTCGCAGAAGCGCTGACGCCGGATGTGGCTGCCGTCTTCGTGCAGCGATCCCGCGGCTACGCGCCGCGTCGCGCGCTCTCCGTCGCGCAGTGCGAAGCCGCCTACGCGGAAATCAAACGGGTGGCTCCTCGACGCGAGCGTACTCGTCGATAACTGTTACGGCGAGCTCGTCGAGGAACGCGAACCCCTACCCGCCGGTGCCGATCTCATCATGGGCTCGCTGATCAAGAACTTGGGCGGATCGGTCGCGCCGGCCGGGGCGTACGTCGCCGGGCGCGCGGATCTCGTCGAGCGCGTCGCCGCTCGCCTTTACGCACCGGGTCTGGGCGGCGCGCTCGGCCCGACGCTGGGCTTCGGACGCGCGCTGCTGCAGGGGCTCTTTCTCGCACCGCTGATCGTCGATCAATGTTTGCGCGGGCTCGACTTTTTCGCCGCGCTTTTCGCCGCTCTCGGTTACGAAGTCGAACCTGCGGCCGGGACGACGCGCAGCGATATCGTTCAGGCGATTCGATTGGGCTCGCCGCAGTTGCTTTCGCATTTTGCCGCCGGACTGCAGCGGGCGCTACCGGTTAACGCACGCTTTCGGCCGCAGCCCGGAGCCGTGCCCGGCTATGCCGATCCGGTTCTGATGTCGAGCGGCGCGTTCGTTAGCGGCGCGACGATCGAGCTGTCGTGCGACGCGCCGATGCGGCCGCCATACGACGTCTACGTTCAAGGGGGCGTCAGCCTCACGCACGCCTATCTCGGCGCGCTCTTTGCGGCGCGCGAGATTGAATCTTAGCTCGGCCTTTGCGCGCCCAGGTACCCGTAGAAGTAGTAGCGCGCGCCGTCCGACGTCTCGATCGTGATACGACTCTCGTCGACGCTGGCCGATGCGATGGTCTTTCCGGCGAGTCCGGCCAGAACGTCGCGGGCGACCAAAAGCTCGGCGGTATGTAAGCCCTCGGGTTCGGCCTCGATAAGCCGAAGGAGCTCCTCGATCCGGTTGTCCGTCATTACCTTCTTAGTATCGTCCCCCGCTGGGGTATTTCTTAGGCCTGGGGCGCGGGTAGGATGCCAGGAAGCGGCTGGACCGCCTAGAGAAGGGCTTGGCGGCTCTATGTACCTGCTAGAAGTGCTTAGCGGCCCGCTCGACGGAAAAACGTGGTCGTTCGAGCGGGAGATCACCATCGGACGCGACGACGGCCAGGTTGAGGCCTGCTTGGCTCTGGATCGCTATGTCTCGCGCCGGCACGCCCGGCTCGCCATCGAGGCGGCCGGAACGATTCGGTTGACCGATTTACGCAGCCGCAACGGAACCAAGGTCGAGGGCCGAGTGGTCGTCGGTGAGGTGCCCTTGCCGGTCGGAGCCCCGTTCATCGTCGGGCGCACGATCCTTCGGGTGACGCGCGCGTAACATCGCCTATGGACGAAGCCGTAAATATTGGGGGCGCTCGCGCGCTCTTCGGCGCGTCACCGCGCCCGCTCGGATTCGTCCCCACCATGGGGGCGCTGCACGAAGGACACCTCGAGCTCGTGCGGTGCGCTCGCGCGCGCTGCGCGTCGGTCGGCGTTTCGCTCTTCGTCAATCCGCTCCAGTTCGGCGTTAATGAAGACCTTGCGACCTATCCTCGCGATCGCGACGGCGACCGCGCCAAGCTAGAGGGTGCCGGCGTGGACGTTCTTTTCGCTCCGGAAGCGGCGACGATGTACGGCGACGGCTTCACCACCTACGTCGACGTCGGCCCGCTCGGGGCGACGTTCGAAGGCGCGTTCCGGCCGCACCATTTTCGCGGCGTGACCACGGTGATCGCCAAGCTGCTGAACATCGTTCGGCCCGACGTCCTCTTTCTGGGACAAAAGGACGCGCAGCAAGCCGTTATTCTGCGCAAGATGATCGGCGAGCTCGATTTTCCCGTTGAGGTCGTCATCGTGCCGACGGTGCGTGAGAGCGACGGCCTGGCAATGTCGAGCCGCAACCGGTATCTCGATGCGACGCTGCGCGTTGCGGCGCCGACGCTTCACCTGGCGCTGCAGGCCGTGCACGATTCGCTGGAGAGCGGGAGCCGGCGAGACGGCGCGATCGCGGCCGGCACCGCGCGGCTCAGTCCGCTTGCGAAGCTCGACTATCTCGACGTCGTCGATGCGCGAACGTTCGAGCCGATCGAGCGTCTACGGCCGCCGGCCATTATCGTCGGCGCTGCGCGCTTCGGAAGAACTCGCTTGATCGACAACCTGTGGATCGAATCGTGAAAGACGCGCGAATCTTTCTCGGGGTCAGTGGCGGCATCGCGGCGTATAAGGCCGCCGCGCTGACCAGCACGCTGGTGCAGCGCGGGGCGCTCGTCGACGTTGTGATGACCGCCGAGGCGGAGCGCTTCGTTAGCCCGCTGACGTTTGCATCGCTGACCGCGCGGCCCGTCTACACGTCGCTATGGGATGTTCCGGAACGCATCCCACACATTCGCCTGGTTCGCGAGGCTGAGGTTGCGCTCGTCGCTCCGGCGACGGCGAACCTCATCGCAAAACTGGCCGCCGGAATTGCCGACGATCTGCTGACGACCGCGCTACTGGCAGCGCGCATACCCCGGATTCTCGCGCCGGCGATGAACGAAGCGATGTACGAAGATTCCGTTACGCAGGCGAACCTTGCGGCGCTGCGCGGGCGCGGCTACGAGTTCGTCGAGCCCGAACGCGGATTTCTCGCCGAGCGCGAGGTCGGCACCGGCCGTCTCGCATCGGAAGAGCGGCTGTTGGAAGCCTTGGAACGCGCGCTGGGGCGCCGCCGTTCGCTCGAAGGAAAGCGTGTCGCGATTACTGCCGGTCCGACGCGCGAGCCGTTCGACCCGATCCGCTTTCTAAGCAATGCCTCGACCGGCGCTACGGGAATCGCGCTCGCGCGCGAAGCGGCACTGCGCGGCGCGCAGGTCACGCTGCTGCTCGGTCCGACGTTGCTCGAGCCGCCGGCGGGCGTCGACGTCGTTCGTGTCACTACTGCAGCCGAACTCTACGATGCCGCGATGCTCCACGCCATAGGCGCCGACCTGACCATCGCAACCGCGGCCGTCGCCGATTGGCGTCCGGCCGAGAGCTCGTCCTCGAAACTAGCGAAAACCGGCGATGGACTCACCGTGCAGCTGGCACCCAATCCCGACGTGCTCGCGGCCCTCGGCGAGCGTAAGGGCGAGACGTTCTTGGTTGGATTCGCCGCCGAAACCGACGCGCACGAGCAGCGTGCGCGTGAGAAGCTGCGGCGCAAGCATCTCGACGCGATCGCCGTCAACGACGTGCGCGGCGAGCGCGGTTTTGGAACCGGCGAGAACGCTTTGGTGCTGCTCTGGGGCGAGTCGGAGCGGCGCGATCTCGGCAACGCCGACAAGACGACGCTGGCCGCGCGGCTGCTCGACGCGGTTGAGGAGTTGATGCAATGCTCTTGACGATCGACGTCGGCAACACGGAGACCAAACTCGGCTGCTTCTCGAGACGGCGAGCTGAAGCATACGTGGCGCGTGACCACCGAGTTGCGCCGCACGCCCGACGAATACGGTGTCTTTTTTACGCAGCTCTTCAGCACTAGCGGCTTGACCGCCGCCGAGATCGACGACGTCGCGATCGCCAGCGTCGTTCCGAAGCTCGATCCGGTGCTGGAGTCGGCCTGCCTGCGCTTCCTCGACGCGACGCCGCGTTTTCTGCGGCCGGAGACGCAGCGGCTCATTCCGGTCGTCACCGAAAATCCGGCGGAGGTCGGTGCGGATCTGGTTGCCGCGGCGATCGGCGCGCGTGCGCGTTTCGGTTCGCCGCTGATCGTCATCAGCTTCGGCACCGCCACGGTCTTCATCGCCATTTCACCGGCGGGAGAGTATCTGGGCGTAGCGATCGCGCCGGGCGTCACGATTTCGATCGACGCCCTGATCGGGCGTACCGCCAAACTGCCGCAGATCGCCATCGAAACGCCGGGGCGTGCGATCGGACGCAACACGCACGAGGCGCTGCAGAGCGGCATCGTCTACGGCTTTGCCGGGCAGGTCGAAGCGGTGGTCGCGCGGATGCGCGGCGAGATGGGCGTTGCGGCGCGCGTGGTTGCTACCGGCGGCCTGGCCGACATCGTCTCCAAGCAGACGCCCGTCGTGGACGAGGTAGATCCGCACCTGAGCCTGTTGGGACTGAGGCTTTTCCACGATGGCGGCTAATCTTCAAACGATGCGTCCGTTGCGGATCGGTTCGATCGAAGTTTGGCCGCCCTTGATTCTCGCGCCCATGTCGGGTGTGACCAATCGAACCATGCGCGCGCTCTACCGCCCGTTTGGTTTGGGGCTCACCGTGACGGAGTTTGTTTCCTCGAACGCCCTGCGTTTCGGCAGCCGCCGCACGATGGAGATGATCGATCAGCACGGTCTGGAGAAGCCGGTGTCCACGCAGCTCTGGGGCGACGATCCGAATACCATGGCGCAGGCTGCGAAGGTGGTGCGCGAGTGCGGCGCCGATATCGTCGACATCAACTTCGGCTGTCCCGCCCCGAAGGTCACCAAGACTAACGGCGGATCGGCATGTCTGCGCGACCCGGATCGCTGCGAGGCAATCATGCGCGCCGTGGTTGACGCCGTGGACTGTCCGGTGACGATGAAGATGCGCTTGGGCTGGAGCGAAGACGCGTTGGTTTATTGCGACGTCGCGCGGCGCGCGCAAGAGGCCGGCGTGCAGGCGGTAACGCTGCACGCTCGGACGGCGAAGCAGTTCTACCGCGGCGAGGCCGACTGGGAGCACATCGCGCGGCTCAAGCGCGCCATCGACATCCCGGTGATCGGAAACGGCGATCTCGACGATCCGCACCTGGCGATGCAGCGGATGCGCGGAGAGCGGCGTCGATGCGATCATGCTCGGCCGCGCGACGCTGGGTAATCCATGGCTGATCTCGCAGATTCGTGACCTCATGGAAGGCCGCGACGCGCAGCCGCTTCCCGCCGCCGCGGACCGCCTGCGCTTTGCCATGGTGCACTATCGCACGATGGTTGCCGAGCTGGGTGAAGCGCGCGCGGTACCGCAGATGCGCAAGCACGTGGCACTTTATCTCAAGGGAATTCCAGGGGCTGCCGCCCTGCGCGAGCGCATCATGCGCATCGAGAGCGCGCAAGAGACGCTCGGCGTAATCGAAGAGACGATCGCGCGCCTCGAGTCGCAAACCGCGGTTGCGGCATGAAAAAGCAACGAGGCCGGAAGAATCCGGCCCCGTCGTTCTGTAGCTTGTCCATGACAAGCTCCGCTCTGACTAAACACCTCGACTTTAGCGCGGGTGACCGGCCCGCGTCAAGCTGCTTAGCCCGAGCGAGTGCCCCCGGCGGGACTCAAACCCGCATCTCCCGTTTAGTCAGATCGGAGCTTTATTCAATTAAGCTACAGGGGCGTCGGTCACAATCACGCCAGAGTATCTCAATGGAAAGGGGTCGGCGATGATTGAGGGACGCGAGACGCTCTATGGCGCGTCTTCACCGCAAGCGCTTGCCGACGAGACGTACGAGAACTACAAACTGTACGTCAACCCGCCGCTGGCACGCGTCATGAAGCTCTCGGGGTCGCCGATCGAAGTGCGCGCGAGCGGCTGCACGATCTGGGACCAAAACGGTAAGGCCTATCTCGATTTTGCCGGCGGCTATGGCGTCTTTACGCTCGGCTACAACCATCCGCGCGTCGTGGAAGCCGTGCGCGCGCAACTCGAGCTGATCGCACTCTCCGGGAAAACCATGTTCAACGTGATGCTCGGTCGCGCGGCGCGGCGACTGGCGGAGCTTGCGCCCGGCGATCTGCAGATCTCGTTCTGGTGCAACAGCGGCACCGAGGCGATCGAAGGCGCGATCAAGCTCGCGCGCGCCGCGACCGGACGCGCGAAGATCGTCGGCACCGCTGACGCCTATCACGGAAAGACGCTCGGCGCGCTCTCGGTAAGCGGGCGCGAAACTTTTCAGAGCGCCGTTCCGGCCGCTGCTTGCCGATTCGCTTTGCGTGCCCTATGGCGATACCGCAGCGTTGGAAGTTGCTCTGCGCGACGCGGCGGCCTTCGTCGTCGAGCCGGTGCAAGGCGAAGGTGGCGTAAACGTCGCGCCCCTAGGGTATCTCAGAGCCGTGCGCGAGATTTGCGACGCGACCGGGACGCTCTTGGTCGCCGACGAGGTGCAAACGGGCCTGGGCCGTTGCGGCTATCGCTTCGCCTGTAACCGCGACGACGTCGTTCCGGACGTGATGACGCTGGCCAAGGGGCTCTCCGGCGGCGTCGTTCCGGTCGGCGCCTTCATCGCCCGCCCCGGCGTCTGGAATCGCGCCTTCGGTAAGGCGCCGTTGGTGCATACCTCGACCTTCGGCGGAAGCGAGCTGGCTTGCGCTGCGGCGCTTGCGGCGCTCGACGTGCTCGAAGAAGAAGAACTGGCGCAGCGTGCGCGAACGCGCGGAGCGCAGTTGCTCCAAGGCGCGCGTGAAATTGCCGCCGAGTTTCCGGCCGTCGTGCGCGAAGCCCGCGGACTCGGCCTGCTCGTCGGAGTCGAGCTGACCAACGAAGGATACGGAGGCTGGATCATCCCCGAGATGCTCAAACGCGGCGTTACTGCGGCGTGGACGCTCAACGCGCAGCGGGTCATCCGTCTCGAACCGCCGTTGATCGTTAGCGCGGATGAAATCGATGCCGCGCTGGCGGCCCTGCGGGCCGGCGTCGCCACGGCATACGAGAAGCTTGGCGCGCTCTGAGATTCGTTAATGCCGTATGTTGAAAGTACGATCGTGATCGATGCCCCGGCGCGCCGCGTCTACGAGCTGGCCAAGGATCAAGAACGCTTTCCGCAATTCATGCCCGACGTAGAAACGATCACCATCGTGGAGCGGCGCCCCGACGCCGTCGTTTCGCGCTGGAAGACGCTGGTCGAAGAGGCGCCCATCGAGTGGACTGAAGAGGACCGCTTCGACGACGCCGCCATGCGGATCGATTACAAACTCATCGAAGGCGATCTCGATAAGTTCGAAGGCGCCTGGACGTTCGAGCACCGCGACGGTGCCACCCACGTCGTGCTCGGCGTGGACTACGATTTCGGCGTTCCGACGCTCGCCGAGCTGATCGGCCCGACGCTGCAGAAGAAGGTGCGCGAAAACAGCGAGATGATGCTGGCCGCGCTCAAGCGCGAAGCCGAAGCGGAGAACGCGCCGTGAAACGCTTCTGCTTCGTCATACATCCGCTCTCGTTCGACGACATCGCGCGCTACGAGCCCGGCGCGAAAGGCAAAGGCGAACCGATCCTGCGTAAGATCATGGAGTGGATGCCGTCGTACGCCGCCGTGCACGTCACCGGGGTGCGAACGCCCGACGGGCGCGAAACCGAGGGCTGGTTCGTGGCGGCGCCGCTGCTGGCCGAGCAGATGGTCGACTTTCCGCGCGAAGAAGTTTACGATCGCGTTTTGCGAGCGATCGCCATCGGCGCCGAGTTGGGAGCCGACGTCGCCGGGCTCGGCGCGTTTACCGGCGTCATCGGCGATGCCGGCGTGACGATCAACGCGCGCTCGCCGATTCCCGTCACCACCGGCAACTCGCTAACCATCGCCGCGGGCGTGGCGAGCCTCTTTCGCGGGGCCGACGAAATGGAGATCGACGCGTCGACGGCGACCGCCGTCGTCATCGGCGCGACGGGCTCCATCGGTTCGGCCTGCGCGCGCATCATCGCGCCCCGCGTCGGTCGCCTGATCTTGGTCGCGCGCAACGAGACGCGGCTGCGCACTTTTCACGAGGCCGTCGCCGGCGAGTTGGCCTGTCCCGAGCGAATATACCACCGATCTTCGCAGCGCGGTGCGGCGCGCTCGGCTCATCCTCACCGCGACGAGCTCCACGCAAGACGTCGTCGAACCGGAAGATCTGCTTCCCGGCGCGGTGATTTGCGAGCTTTCGCTGCCGCACGACGTCAGCCGGCGCATCGCCTCCGAGCGGCCCGACGTTTTGGTAACCGAGGGCGGCAACATGGTCGTTCCGGGCACGCCGCGCTTCGAGCGCGTGCGCGAGCCCGGCACGGAGTTCGATCTCAACCTCCCGCCGCGCACCGCGCTGGCTTGCATGAGCGAAACGATGATATTAGCCCTGGAAAATCGCATCGAGCCTTACACGCTGGGTCGCGGCATCGAGCTGGAAAAAGTCGTCGAGATCCAAGCCATGGCCGACCGGTGCGGATTCAAACTCGCGGCCATGCGCGCGTTCGATGCGGCAATTACGCCCGAAAAGAGTCGCCGCCACTCGCGCCGCCGCACGTTCCTTATCGTCTGCGCGGAGCGCAGTCCTGAGCGAAGCGCGCAGCGCGGAGTCGAAGGGATGAAGCGCGTAGTTTCGGTTTCGTTAGGCTCGAGCAGCCGCGATCACCGGGCAACGGTGACGTTGATGGGCGAAGAGTTCGACATTTCGCGCGTCGGGACCGACGGCAAGCTCGACGCCGCCATCGCTATGGTCCGCGAGCTCGACGGAAACGTCGACGCCATCGGCCTGGGCGGCATCGACGTCTATCTCTATGCCGGCCGCCATCGCTACGCGCTGCGCGACGGTTTGCGTCTGCTCGAAGCCGCCAAGATCACGCCGATCGTCGACGGCAGCGGTCTGAAGAATACGCTGGAACGCGAAGCGGTGCGCTTTATGCAGGACGAACTCGGCATCGACTTGCGCGGCAAGTCCGTTCTAATGGTCAGCGCGCTCGACCGGTTCGGCATGGCGCAGGCGCTCGTCGATGCCGGCGCCGACGTTCTTTTCGGCGACTTCATCTTTGCACTCGACAAAGACATGCCGGTCCGCGAGCCTCCACGAGTTCGAGCAGTTAGCCGAGAAGTATCTGCCCGACGCCTGCAAGCTGCCGTTCCAGTTCTTCTATCCGACCGGCAAGAAGCAAGACAAGCCGCCCGAGCCAAAGTATCCGCAGTACTACGAACAGGCGGATATCATCGCCGGCGACTTTCATTTCATGCGCCAGTTCATGCCCGATCGTCTCGACGGCAAGCTAGTTCTTACTAATACCGTCACCGAGCGCGACGTCGCCGAACTGGCGGCGCGCGGGGTCTCGACGCTGATCACGACGACTCCCGAGATCGCCGGCCGCTCCTTTGGAACTAATGTTTTGGAGGCCGCGCTCGTCGCTTTGCTGGGAAAACGCTGGAACGACGTGCTCCCGGAGGACTACGAACGCCTCCTTGCGGAGTTGCATCTGCGCCCGCGGGTGGTGCGCCTTCACGACGCGCCCGCCTGACCGTTAACGATCCGCTAATGCTTGACACGAGCAGGCGTTGGGTATACTCTCCGCTCGAACGGCGGGGAGCAGGCCTTCCAGCCGTTCCTTGAGAACCAACGGCGCCAGCGTTCGGAAGGCGCATCATCCATCATGCTATGGACGCCGTTCTGGGGCGCCCATGAGGATCTAAAGGTTGAACGATAAAGAGATCGTCCTGACCGCCGAGGGTCTGACCAAGCTGGAGCAAGAGCTCGACGAGCTCAAAAGCGTCCATCGCCGCGAGGTCAACGACCGCATCCGGCAGGCGAAAGAGTACGGCGATTTGAGCGAAAACGCCGAGTACGAAGACGCCAAGCAAGAGCAAGCGTTCATTGAAGGACGCATTCTCAAGCTGGAGGCGATGATTCGTAACGCGCGCATCATCGACGAATCGGAGTACGCTCGCCGACGAAGTCCACCTTGGGGCGATCGTCAAAGTCAAGGACCTCAAGAGCAACGAGGCTTACGAGTTTTCGATCGTCGGCTCGGCCGAAGCCGACCCGACCAACCGCCGCATCTCCAACGAGTCGCCGCTGGGCGCCGCGCTGATGGGACACAAAAAGAACACGATCGTCGACGTCGCGACGCCGCGCGGAGTCGTAAAGTATAAGATCGAAGCCATCAAGAGCAACGCGCCGAAAAAGGCCGCTAAAAAGGCTTCGTAACGGAAAGCGTACGTTTGGACGAATTCGGCAAGACCGAAGCGGCGCTCGTAGCGGCCAGACGTGAAAATCTGGCCGCTTTGCGTTCGCGGGGCCGCGACCCATTCGAGCAGCGCCGCTACGAGGTGGATGCCACCGCCGCGGAGCTGACGGAGCGCTATGGCTTTTTAGTGCCCGGTCAGAACGCCGAGGCCGAAGCCTGGTCGCTGGCCGGGCGCCTTCTCTCCAAACGCACGATGGGCAAGACGGTCTTTGCCGACGTCGCCGACCGCACCGGCCGGCTTCAGGTCTACGTGCGTAAAGAAGAAGTCGGCGAGGACGGCTTTGCCGATTGGCGCGACCTGGAGCGCGGCGACCTCGTCGGCCTGCGCGGCTACATGTTCCGGTCGAAGATGGGCGAGCTGACGCTGCACGTGACCTCGTTCTCGGCGCTGGGAAAATCGCTGATGCCGCTGCCCGACAAGTGGCACGGCCTTCAAGACGTCGAGAAGCGCTATCGCCAGCGCTACGTCGACATGATCGTCAATCCCGACGTGCTCGAGACGATGATGACCCGCAGCCGCCTGATCGCCGAGATGCGGCGCTTCATCGACGATCGCGGCTTTTACGAGGTCGAAACGCCGACGCTGCTGCACGTCGCCGGCGGCGCGGCGGCGCGCCCCTTCGTGACGCACTGCAACGCCCTCGACCAACTGATGAGCATGCGCATCGCGACCGAGCTCAACCTCAAACGGCTGATCGTCGCCGGGATGGAGCGCGTCTACGAGATCGGGCGCATCTTTCGCAACGAAGGCATCGATACGACCCACAATCCCGAGTTCACCATGCTCGAGCTCTACGCGGCGTATTGGGACGTCGCCGACATGATGGAGTTCAACGAGTCGCTCATCGCGCATCTCGTTTCGGTCGCCACCGACGGCGGCACCGATTTGCCCCACGCGGGCGAAAGCATTTCTTTCGCGCGCCCGTTTGCGCGCGTCGAATACCTCGAGGCCATGGCCC
>CAVTMN010000019.1:0-26232 GCA_963735845.1 Vulcanimicrobiota bacterium
GTGCGGACGATGAGCTTGGCGAAGAACGTCGAGTCTTTGATGTCGTGAATGACGACCTGCTCGAGATTGGCGTTGAGCGTGTCGAGGATGTTGCGCATCAGGTCGTGCGAGAGCGGCCGGGGCACCGGAGCCCCTTCCAGCGCCAAAGCAATCGCGGTTGCTTCGAAGGGACCGATCAGAATCGGTAGATAGTGCGAGCCGTCCATATCCTTGAGGATGACAACCGGATCGTGGGTTAGGAGGTCGATGCCGAGTTTGTCGACCTTCATTTGGCGCATATGCAGACCTATCCGACGCCTCCGGCGGATTTTCTTGCCGCCGCGGCAAGTGCCGGCGCAAGGGCGAGCAGGACGAGCGGCCGAACGGGGCGCCCTCGAGTATGCCACTTTCGTGCGGCATCGTCGGTCTGCCCAACGTCGGCAAATCGACGATATTCAACGCGTTGACGCGCTCGGCCCAAGCCCTTGCGGCCAACTACCCCTTCGCAACGATCGATCCGAACGTTGGCGAGGTGGCCGTTCCCGACGCGCGCTTGGCGGTTCTCCAACGCCTCACCAACGCGCAGCGCGTCGTACCGGCGACCGTTCGCTTCGTCGATATCGCCGGTTTGGTTCGAGGAGCAAGCTCGGGACAAGGACTGGGCAACGCGTTCTTGAGCCATATCCGTGAGACCGACGCGATCGCCATGGTGTTGCGCTGTTTTGCCGACGAGGACGTGGTTCACGTCGAAGGCACGCCGGACCCGCGCCGCGACTACGATATCGTTGCCATCGAGCTGGCACTTGCGGATCTGGCGACGATGCTTCGCCGCGTGCCCAAGCTCGAACGCGAAGTTCGCGCCGATCCCAAGCTGCGCGAGTATCTGGAGGCCGCCCGACGGCTCACGGCGGCGCTGGAGGAGGCCAAGCCGGCTCGAAGCTTTGCGCGGGACTCGCTCGAAGCGCAGGTGGCCGCCGACTCGTTTCTGCTCACGGCTAAGCCCGCAATCTACGTCGCCAACGTCGCGGAAGGACGCTCCGAGGAGTCGATGCGCCAGGCGGGCGAGGTGGCGGCCATTTCCCGCGAGGAGGGCGGCCGGGTGGTCCTTCTGAGCGGCAAGATCGAGGCCGAGCTGGCCGGGCTCTCCGAGGCCGAAGGCGCGGCCTTCCGGCACGAGCTGGGCATGGAGCGCAGCGGCCTCGACGACCTCGCCGCGGCGGCCTACGACATTTTGGGGCTGATGACGTTCCTGACCGCGGGCGAGAAGGAAGCCCGGGCCTGGCCGATCCCCAAGGGAACGAAGGCGCCCCAGGCGGCCGGAACGATTCACGGCGACATCGAGCGCGGCTTTATCCGGGCGGAGATCCTGTCGTACGACGATTACGTCGAGTTCGGCACCGTCGAGGCGGCCCGCGCGGCAGGACGCGTCCGAAGTGAGGGCCGGGAGTACGTCATGCAAGAAGGCGACGTTGTAAACTTCCGCTTCAACGTGTAACTCAAGGGGCTGCGGCGTGCAAAGCGCAAATCCCCCATCATGACCACCGCTCTGCGCGAAACTTCGGTGCGCGACGTCTCGGTTTTCGGCGACGCCATCGCTTATTTCAACGAGGCCGCCGACCTGCTCGAGCTGGACGCCGGAATGCGCCGCATATTGACGCATCCGTCGCGGCAAATCATCTTCTCGATTCCGTTTCAGCGCGATTCGGGCGAGTTCGAGGTGTATACCGGCTATAGAGTCCAGTATAATTTCGCGCGCGGGCCGGCCAAGGGCGGCATTCGCTATCATCCGCGCGTGACGCTCGACGAGGTTACGGCGCTGGCCTTCTGGATGACGTGGAAGTGCGCGGTCGTCGATCTGCCCTTCGGCGGCGGCAAAGGCGGGGTCACGTGCGATCCGGCGACGCTTTCCTCCAACGAGCTCGAGCGCATCACGAGGCGTTACGCGGCAGAGCTGGTCGAGGTCGTCGGACCGGACAAAGACGTGCCCGCACCCGACGTCAATACCACGCCGCAGGTCATGGCATGGTTCATGGACACCTACTCGATGCACGTCCGTCAAAATATGCCGGGTGTTGTCACCGGCAAGCCGCTTGAGATCGGCGGCTCGCGCGGCCGCGTCGAGGCGACCGGTCGCGGCGTCACGATCTGCGCGCTCGACGAGATGGCGGAAATGGGGCTGCGCCCGGATCAGGCCACGATCGCAATTCAAGGATTCGGTAACGTCGGAATGTACGCCGCCAAACTCTTCGAGGAGCGGGGATGTAAGGTCGTCGGCATCTCCGACGTCACCGGCGCGTACTATAACGAAGAGGGCATCTTTGTCAACGCTGCGATGGAGCACGCGCGCAAGTTCGGAACGCTCGAAGGCTTCAAGGGCGGCGAGAAGATCACCAACGCCGAGCTTCTTTCGAGCGCCTGCGACGTGCTCGTGCCGGCCGCGCTGGAAAAGGTCTTCACGCCGGAGACGGCTGCCAAAGTACAGGCGAAGCTGATCGTCGAGGGCGCCAACGGACCGACGACGCCCGAAGCCGACCGCATATTCCGCGAGCGCGGCGTTATCGTCATTCCGGATATCATGGCAAATGCCGGTGGCGTCACGGTTTCGTATTTCGAGTGGGCCCAAGACCGCATGGGCTATTTCTGGAAAGAGGCCGAGGTCAACGAAAAGCTGGAAGATTTCTTGCTTTCGAACTTGCATCAGATTCGTTCGATTGCGCAGTCGCGTCGCGCTACGCTTCGCACTGCCGCCTACACGCTCGCGATCGATCGCGTCGTCAAGGCCTCGAAGCTGCGCGGAATCTACGCCTAGAGGCGGCGCGCCGCCGGCAGTCCTTTCTTGGGACGGAGATCCATTGACGGCGGCGCATGACATACTCTAACCCGCAGCAATGAAGAAATTATAAACGCTAGCCGGTGAGCCGCGCGATACGCGTCACGGCGTCAACGTACGCGCGCGCCCGTTCCAAGACGAATCGCGATTCCGGTGAGTCGGGAGTCTCGAGCTGCGACTCGAGTCGCTCGAGGGCGGCGCGTAGACTACCGTCTCGAGTGACGCGTCGAGATTCGCGCGTTGCTTGCGCGAGCTCGGCCATTCGTTTGTCGAGGACGCGTGCAAAATCGGCCAGCGGAGCGATGCCGCGCGCCGGTCGCTTGGTTTCGAGGGCCGTTTCCAGCGCGAGGCTCGCTAGCGCGAAACGCTGCGAGGCCGCGAGCAACCGGAGTGCGCGTGCGGCGCCAATGGCATGCGCACGTTGAGGTTCGTGGCGCAGACGCTCGATCGACGCCTCGACGGCGGTGCGGATGCGCCAAACCGTGGTGCGAGCCGAAGCGATGGCGCGCAGCGACTCCTGCGATGGGTCCGCGTACGCGTGAAGAATTGTAACGGCGAGCCGGCGCTGCGCGTCGAGCAGATCGGCGAGATGCGCGCGAGTGCGCTTACGCTCCCAAGTGGGAAATGCGAGAAATCCCAGCATGCCGAGGCCGCCGCCCGCGAGCGTATCGAGCACGCGCGCGTCGATTGCCGTGGTCGCCGACAGGCCGCGCATTCCCAACACCAAGACGACGAACGACGTGATGGCGACGGTGAAGAGCGCGTAGTTCGGGTTGAACGTCAGGTAAGCGGCAGCCGTCGCGATTAACACGCCGGCGATTTGGAGTGCCGGGTGGCCGCGTACCGCGTCGAGCACCAGCGTGGCGATTACGGCGCCCAGCAGCGTGCCGGCGATACGCGCAAAGCCGCGGAAGAAGGTAGTTTGAAAGTCCGACCGCAGCACGATGGCGGCGGTCATCGCGATCCAGTAGCCGCGCTCCGCGGCAAAGTGACGCCCGACCACCATGGCGATCCCCATGACGACTGCGAATCGAAACGCCTCGCGGCTGAACCAGTTGATCTTATTGCGGACGTACGGACCCGGCTGCGGCCGCGACAAGAGGCGTATCTTGGGAACGCGCCCCGAGGAGAGCATCGCCGCCGCCTCGACGGCATCGTGCAGATGCTCTTCCAAGTCGCGCGCACCGGCGCGATATAGTCGGCGCCGTTGCTTCGCTTTCGAGCGGCGCGAGGGCGCGATCGATTTCCTCCCACGTGTCGAGATCCGGCTTGCCGCCGCGCAGCGCTGCGGCGATCGCCCCGAGGCGATTTGCAACGGCAGCGGCAAAAGCGCGTAGCGCCGGCGCGTCGCGATTGCTCGCGAGCGATCCGGAGATCGCCCCGAGCCGTTTGCGGACGATCTCGGAATCTTCGAGCAATCGTTCGAAACGTGCCGTCTCCGCGGCGCGAGAGAACGGCTGTGGGTCGGCGAGGATCTGACGCGCGGTGGCCAACGGCGTCATCGGCGGCGTTGCGCGCGAGCCTGCGGC
Source organism: Vulcanimicrobiota bacterium (assembly GCA_963735845.1). Taxonomy (GTDB): domain Bacteria; phylum Vulcanimicrobiota; class Vulcanimicrobiia; order Vulcanimicrobiales; family Vulcanimicrobiaceae; genus Cybelea. Next base: position 4,339 of record CAVTMN010000019.1, read on the forward strand.
GATCTGTCGCGCGTAGGCTTCGAGCTTGCGATAGACGTCGGCCAACGCGACGCGCTCGACGTGCAGCCGCGTGATCGGTGCGGCGGCGACCACGAGCAGCGCCTGTATCAGTCCGCCGGCGAGCACGAGTCCGGATTGTTCCAGCGCAGCGCCCGGTTCCAACGGCCGGCTCGAGAAGAGGATGAAGGCGATGAGCGAGTTGAGCGAGACCGTCGTTGCGACCGGGCCGATCTGTCCGATCGTTCCGCAGAGGTAACCGGCAACGGTAGTTGCCGCGACGATCGCTACCGTCGAGCTAGCTGCGGACGCTCCGACGAAGCTGGTGATCGCCATTCCGAACGCGGCGATGAGAACGGCGCCGATGCGCGTGCGGTAGATGCCTTGAAGTGAGGTGAAGCCGGTGATGAAGGCACCGATTGCGGCGGGGACGCCCAACGCGGGCTGCCCCAAAAATGCGGCAATGCCCAGCGGAATCGCGACGCCGATCGTGCAGCGTAATGCGTACCCCGGTTCCAGCGCGCTCCGGTCGAAGGTGCCGACCGAAGCTGCCAGTTCGCGCAGCCACGGCAGCAGCTGCGAGCGCGGCTGATTAGATGCCGTCGTTTGGCGGCGCGTACGGATCCGGGTAGCAGTAGTGCGGGTTCGAGCATCGCGTACCCTTATAGGCAGCCACGAGATCGATCTGCGGGATGTGCGTTCCGTACGCCTTGTTTATCGTCTTGATGAAGGCGTAGGCAATCAGAGCGTATCCGGTGTTCGAGGGATGTAGTCCGTCGAAGCTGGTGATGCCGTAGAGATAGCCGAGATAGCAGCACTTGCCCGGATTGATCGAAGCCGCCAACTGGAAGTACGGATTCGAAGGATTGCCGCTGGCCAGTCCGCTGAAGATCGAAGCGACGTCCACCAGCGGTACGTTCGATGCGGTTGCCGCGTTGTCGATCCCTTGATTGATGGCGTTGTTCAGTGCTTGGATCTTGCCGGCAAACGTGGGTGTGATGTAGTTGGAGCCGAGACCGTTACCCGGTGGAGCTTTGCAGCCGGGCGTCGGCACGGTGCAATCGAGGTTTGGAACCTGGCCGTAAGTATTGTAATACTGAATGATCGCAATCACACCGGGCAACGTTAAGTAACCGCACGGCTTATCCGTGCTCGCAGGGACGCATCCATTAGGTGTGTCGAGTCCGTATTTCTTAGAGATTTGTGGGAGCACCGATTGTAGCCCCTGGGTAAAGAGCAGGCACCACGCGTACGTGCGAATGGCGCAGTTGCTCTTGGGATTCGGCGTATTGACGCGCTGGAAGAATCCGGTCTCGAGAATGTTTGGAAGATTGGCGACGACCACGCGCGCTCCGGCATGCTCCAGCGTCGAGATCGTCGCGCGCAGGTCGCTCTCCGCCTGACTTGCATTGCGGTCGCCGCCGACGAAGCGTCCGCCGCTTCCCATGTATTTGAGAACGTCGTTGGCTCCGAGCCACACCGTCGCCAGGGTCGGGTGGAGCGAAGCCGCAGCGTTAACTTCGGTGAGGTTACCTTTTAGGTTGGTGAAGTTCAAGAGCACCGGCCAGAACGTGCCGCTCTCTTCGGCGATGACCATGTTGAGCAGGCCGGGAATGCCCGGCAGCTCCTTGCACGTAGAGGACTGGGGTTGATGAAGTACGTTGGCTTCGTGCAGCGTTAAGCCGGGAACGCCCAGATTGCGAATCGTACTTCGAGCCAGGATTCATGCGTACGCGCGGCGCTCCGCGTAGCCGGTATCCCGCTAGGTTAAAGCCGTTGTTGTCCGTGCAAACGTCGCCGCTCTTGAGCTGAGCGATCGGAAAATATGGATTTCCCGACGGTATGATCTGATTGTCGAGTCCCGGCCCCTTGATCAGAGGCAAAGGGCTTACCGTCGGATCGAACATGTCGTTTATCGCGGTATCGAGCGATCCGCCCGAAGCTTGCTCTACCAAATCCGCCCAGAATCCCGTCGCTTGATTAGGTGGAATTTGATGGCTCTTATCGTTGGGATTTCGGATCCCCGTTTCGCCGAGGAAGCCGTCGGATTGATAGCCCGCAGTAAGGCTGTCGCCCACGCCGACGATCTTCGATAGAATGCCGCTTTGCGGTGGTGGTTTCGAAGCGTTGCCGCCGTGCACGGGAAGCATGCCCGGCGCCGCCGGTCGCACCGCCGCCGCACGCGGCAAGCGCGGCGAGCGCGACGATGCTCAGGAAAGATCGAACGGTTGCGAACTTCATCGCGTAAATACTCCGAATCACAACGGGAAAACGTTCGGCGAGCCGATGCCGAACTGAAGTTGAAGCTGGGTCGCCTTGAGACCGCCGATCGCCAAGCCGCATTGGTTGTTGATGGCTTGTTGCACCGTCAGACACTTGATCCCGGTGATGCCGAACTGGCCCATATTGGTCGTGTTGCCGCTATTGAGCGTCGCCTGCACGAAGGCGTACTTGGTCAGGCGCTGCGAGACGCCGAGGAAATACGCGAAGAGGTGCTCGGGGTACGGATCGGTCGGCAGATAATCTCGGGGGCTCTGCGGTTCGAAGAAGAACGTCGTCGTCTTGGTCGGCGTGTATTCGAGGTAGAGCACTTGCGGCAGCTGCATCGAGTTGCCGCCGTTGGCACCGGCGGTGTGCACGAGCCACGACGGTGCGATCGTGAAAGTGCCGAACATCTTGGGCGTCTTGAGGAACGGCAGCGTCAGCGCGATGGCGTAATATTGCGCCGTGCGCACCGGGATGTTCTCGACTGGACCGTCGGGTAAGTTGTAGGTGAAGGGAACGACGTCGTTATTACCCGGAGCGAAGCCGATCTGTCCGCCGCGCGTGACGTACGTCGGCGAGATCACGAACGGGAGCGGACCCGGCAGCTTATTGGATTTCACGACGAAGAGCTTCTCGAGCATGAATACGCCGAACGTGTCTTTCGTTCGCACGTTGATGTTGCGCCCGGCGCCCGGTCCGCACGCGTTTCCGTTGGTGAGATCGGCGCAGCCGACCGGGTTGCGGAAACCGGCTAAGTAGACCGGAGCCGTACCGGAATTGAATCCGTACGGCCAATGCTGTAACTGGAACATGCTAACGACGACACGCGTCGACCAGTTGAAGCCGTAAGCGGCCGAGAGGTCGCCGCCGCCCATCAGCCAGCCCTGCTTTCCGTAAGAGCCGATGTCACCCCACGGATACGCCATCGAAAGATCGGCCGAGTACGTAAATCCCTGAGGAAGTCCGATTACCGGGCCGACGGGCTGCTGCGAAACGGGCGGCGCCTGCGCGACGTTGGTGTCGCTCTTCGGCGGCGGCGTCTGGCTCATGACGTTCTTGAGTGCGGTATTGGCGCCGGGAAGGATCGACTGCTCGAAGACGTCGCCCATTCCGCCATCGGCGAAGGCGGGCAACGCAATGTTCGCGAGCGCGCAGGCCGCGACCGCGACCGCCGACACGCGAAAGATTTTTCCGAGCATGCAAGCAACTCCCAACAAGCGGGATGACGTTCGTCATCAAATCAAAAACTAAGGGATTTACAACAGAAGTTGCCCCTGCCGCACGAAGTTCCTTGTTAGTCGGCGGCTCGAACTAGACGCCGACTTGTGGCGTAACCGGCTGTGCTTGCAGCTCTCCCCGCACTTGTCCGTCGCGACGTCCGCCGTTACCACCGCGCATTTCGAGCGACTTAATGATGACGTAGAGCACCGGCGTGATGCCGAGATTCAATATCGTGGACATCAGCATGCCGCCGAAAACGACCGTTCCCAGCGAATGACGGGCGGCTTCGCCGGCGCCCGATGCAAAGACCAGCGGGGTGACGGCGATGACGAAAGCAATTGAAGTCATTAAAATCGGGCGCAGCCGAATCTGTGCGGCGCGCATCGCGGCCTGCACGATGCTGGCACCTTCGCGCAACTGCTGATTGGCGAACTCGACGATTAAAATGGCGCTCTTGCTGGCCAAGCCGATAAGCATGACGTATCCGACTTGCGCGTAGACGTCTTGCGAGAGCGAAGGATCGAAGAGAAACGGAATCGGGAAGTGCCGCAGGTTAATGAAGAGCAGTGCGCCGAGCAACGCCGTCGGTACCGCCAGCAAAACGATGAGCGGATCGATGTAACTCTCGTACTGCGCCGAAAGAACGAAGAAGACGAAGATTAGCGCGAGGATGAAGATTTCGATGGTCAGCGGTCCGGCCGCAATCTGGTCGAGCTGCAGCCCGGTCCACTCGTACAGCACGCCTTTCGGCATGACTTTCGCCGCAATCTGCCCCATTGCCGTAATCGCGGCGCCGGTGCTCGTTCCCGGTGCGTTGCCGCCGCTCAGCTCGATATTGCGATAGAGATTGTAGTGGGTGATGATCGGCGGACCCAGCACGCGCTGAATACTCATCAGCGCTGAGAGCGGCGTCATGACGGCGCCGTTGGATGTCGTGGTGGTGGTTCCGACGCCCGGAGCCGGGGTCCCGACGGCGCTGGGAACGACGCTGGTGCCCGGCGCAGAACTCGAGTGCACGTACAGATTGCCCAGCGATTCGACACTGTTGCGAAACGGCGCGTCGGCCTGCACGTCGACCTGCCAGGAGCGATTGAGATAAGTGAAGTTATTGACGTAGAGCGAACCCAGGTCGACTTCCATCGTCGTGAAGACGTCTTGCAGCGAGACGCCGATCGATTTGGCCTTGTTCCGGTCGATATTGGACTCGATCTGCGGCGAGTTGATGCGAAACTGCGTAAAGACGTTCATCAGCCGCGGATCCTTCGCCGCCACCCCCATCATCATGTAAGCAGTGTTCATGAGCGTCGTCAGGCCGACGTTACCGCGATCCTCGAGCTCGAACTGGAAGCCGCCGAAGTTGCCGACGCCGTTGATCGCCGGCGGGTTAAACGCAAAGATTTGCGCCTGCGGAATCTGACTGTAGAAGGCGTAGTTCAGGCGCTGCTCGACCGCGAACGAGTTGTGGGGCGTGCACGCGTCGGGATGGGCGAAGAGGAAGATCAACTGGCACCATGCCGGAGATTTACGATCGCCCCACGGCGTCAACAGCGCGAACATGATGCCGCGGTTTGGTGCCGATCCGGAAAAGCTAAATCCGCCGACGTCGAAGAGATGTTTGACTTCGGGCTGCGCGCGAATGATTTGCTCGGCGCGTTTCGCGATGGCCTGTTCGCCCTGCAGCGACGTGCCTTCGGGCGCCTGCACCAGCGTGATGAAGTAGCCGAGATCTTCATCGGGTAGAAAGCCCTGGGGCGTCGTCGAGGTCATGAAAAGCGTGAGTAAGAGTGCGGCAATGAAGCCGATCGCAATCCGCCAGCGTAAGCGGAACATCGTGGGCAGTATGCGCCCGTACCAGTTACGGAAGCCGTTGAAACCGGCGTTGAAGGCGCGGAAGAAGGCCGCTTTTGACTCGTGTTCGCCGGTCAGCAGGCGGGCCGAGAGCACCGGCGCCAGCGTCAGGGCTTGGAAGAGCGATATGGTAATCGACGCGGCGATGGTGAGCGCGAACTGCTTGTAAATCTGACCGGTCGTTCCCGGCAAGAAGCCCACGGGAATAAAGACGGCCAGCAACACTAGCGACGAGGCGACCACGGGGCTTTGTATCTCGCGCATGGCGCTCGCGGCGCTGGCAATGCCGCTCTGCTTTCCTTTGTTCATCTCCATGTGACGGGCGATGTTCTCGATCACGACGATGGCGTCGTCGACGACCAAACCCGTAGCCAGCGTCAGGCCGAAGAGGGTGATCGTATTGATCGTAAATCCGAAGAGCTGCATCACGAAGAACGTGCCGATCAGCGAGACCGGGATGGTTGCCGCGGGAATGAGCGTCGACTTGGGGTTCTGTAAAAACAGGAAGATGACGCCGATGACCAAGCCGATCGACAGCAGCAGAGTTATGACGACTTCCTTGACCGACTCGTTGACGTACTGCGTGACGTCGAACGCCACGTCCCAATGCATTCCGGCGGGAAATTGCGGCGCCAGTTCCTGCATCTCGGCGATGACTCGCCGCGACACGTCAATGGCGTTGGCAGTCGGATATTGCAGTACGCCCATGCCGACCACCTGACTATGGCCGTCAAAGCGAAGATCGGTGGTATAGCTCTGCGCACCCAGCTCGATGCGGGCCACGTCGCCGAGATGAACGTAGCCGCCGTTGGGATTGGCGCGCAGCACGATGTTGGCAAACTGCGACGGATCAGACAGCTGGGTGAGCGCGTTGACCGTATAGGTGTACGGTTGATTCTTAGGGGCGGGAGGCGAGCCGATGCTGCCGGCCGCAACGGCCGCGTTCTGTTCTTGCAAGGCCGTCACCACGTCGGTCGCATCGAGCCCCTGCTGGGCCAGTTTGACCGGATTCACCCAGATACGCATGGCGTACTGGCGCTGGCCGAAGATGATGACTTGCGAGACGCCCGGCACCCGGCTGATGTTGTTGGTGATGTTGAGCTGGGCGTAGTTGCTCAGCGTAAGGGTGTCGAGGCTCTTGCGGTCGGACGTAAGCGCGATGCCCATGACGAACGCGCCGGAGTTCTTGGCGACGGTGATGCCGAGCTGTTGGACGGTCGCGGGTAACTGTCCGATGGAGGACTGAACGAGATTCTGTACGTCGGCCGCGGCGATGTCGAGGTTGACGCCCAAGTTGAACGTGCACGTGATGGAGGACGTGCCCTGGGCGCTCGTGGAGCTGATATAGCGCAGGCCCTGCACGGTGTTGACTGCTTGCTCGAGCGGCGTCGTAACTTGCGCCTCGACCGCTTGCGGGCTGGCGCCGGTATAAATCGCCGTGATCGTCACGACCGGCGGCGCAATCTGCGGGTACTCCGACACCGCCATCGCCGGGATGACCACCAAGCCGGCAATGAGGATAAGCATGGAGCAGACCGCTGCCAGGACGGGACGATTGAGGAAAGCCTTGGTCATGACGTTAGCCGTACCAACCTACGGACGCTACAAGCGGTTGCGGCCATCCGCAACCCGTCGTCGAGATTGTTCTAGAAGGCCTGCTCCGCATGGTACGAGCTGCGCGAGAGCGGGCTCGATACGACTTGGTGGAAGCCCCGCCGTTCCGCTAGCTTGCCCAGCCTCTCGAACTGCGCGGGCGTAACGTACTCGACGACGGGCAGATGTTTCTTGCTCGGTTGCAGGTACTGGCCCATGGTGAAGATGTCGATGCCGGCCGCACGCGCGTCGTCCATCGCCGCTTCGACCTCCTCTTCGCGTTCGCCCAAGCCGAGCATCAGCGAGGTTTTGGTGAAGCGCTCGGGGGCGCGCTGCTTGACGTGCGTCAGGACCGCCAGCGACTGTTCGTACGAGGCTCGCTTGTCGCGCACCGAGGGCGTCAACCGGCGCACCGTCTCCAAGTTGTGGGCGAAGACGTCCGGCTGCGCGTCGACGACGATGTCGAGCGCCGTTAGGTCGCCACGATAGTCGCCGCTGAGGATCTCCACACGCGTGCCGGGATTGCGCTCGCGAATGGCGCGCACGGTGTTGGCAAAGATCAACGCGCCGCCATCGGCGAGGTCGTCGCGGTCGACCGCGGTCACGACCAAATACTTCCAGCCCAGATCGCGGACGGCATCGGCGACGCGCACCGGCTCCAGCCAGTCGACTTCGCCGCGCGGATTGCCGGTCTTAACGTTGCAGAAGCGGCAGCCGCGCGTGCACAGGTCGCCCAGAATCATGATGGTCGCGGTTCCGGCTCCCCAGCACTCGGCCACGTTGGGGCAGGCCGCCTCTTTGCAGACGGTGTGCAGCGCCAGCGCCCCGACTTTGGCTTTGACCCTCTCGTACTCGTCGCCGATCGGCAACGAAACGCGCAACCAATCCGGCTTGCGAACTCGCCCCTTCGTGTCACCCTGAGCCGTGTCGAAGGGTGACCAGAGATCAGGTTGATCTCGATCGCCACGCTACGCTACCAACTTCTCGGACGTGAACGTCACGTCGAAAACCCGCGAGAGCTCGTCGAGAAGCACGGTCTTCGCCTCATCGACGCTCACGGAGCGACCCGTCTCAACCGAAAGCGACGTCAGGCCCCGGTCGGAGATGCCGCACGGGTTGATGATCGCGATCGTAGTCGAGCGCGTTGCATACGTTGAAGGAAACGCCGTGCATCGAGACCATGCGCCGCACCGCTAGGCCGATGGCGGCAATCTGATTGCGCCCGACCCAAACGCCGGGATGCGCGCTCCAGCGTTCGCCGCTCACGCCGAATCGCGCGCACGTCGCAATCACCGCTTCTTCGAGCGAACGCACCAGCGGCACGACTTCCCGAAAGCGCTCGAGCCGCCGCACCGGATAGACGACCAGTTGCCCGGGCCCGTGGTAGGTGACGTCGCCGCCGCGTTCGACCGAAACCACGTCGATACCGCGCCGCTCGAGCTCGTCGGCGCGGAGTAAGACGTTCTGCGCTTTGGCTTGGCGCCCGAGCGTAACCACCGGCGTATGCTCGACGACGATCCACGTGTCGGGCACGCGCCCTTCACGCACGTCCTCGTGCAGCGCATGTTGCAGATCCCACACCTCACGGTACGGTCTCACCCCCAAATCGAAGAGGCGTGCAAGCTTGCTCAAGCATCGCCTCAGGTTGCAAAACGACGCACCCACGGGAGCCTTCGGTTTGGGATTGATGATATGAATCGCCTTACCGTGCGCTGCTTCGGCCGCGTCCATGATGCCCTCGGTGAGCGTCGGATGCGGGTGAACGGAGAGACCGATGTCTTCGAGCGTTGCGCCCATCTCGAGCGCGATGACGCCTTCGCCGATCAGCGATTCGGCCTGCGGCGCGACGATGTGCATGCCGAGCAGTAGGTCGGTCTTGGCATCGCCGACGAGCTTGAGCAGGCCGTCCGACTCGTTCATCGTGCGCGCGCGGCCGCTGGCGGCCAGCGGGAACTTACCGATGCGCACCTCGTGGCCGGCGGCTTTGGCTTCCTCTTCGGAGAGGCCGACGGTTGCGACTTCGGGATCGGTGTAGACGCAGTTCGGAACGGCGATGGGATCGAACGCCGCGGAGCGATCGCCGGCGATGACCTCGGCTGCGATAACGCCCTGCTTCATCGCGCGGTGCGCGAGCAGCGGCGCGCCGGTGACGTCGCCGAGGGCAAAGATGTTCGGTACTTTGGTGCGCTGCTGCTGATCGGTCGCGATAAAGCCGCGGTCGTCTACCGTGCAGTCCCGCCGCGTCCAAGCCGAGATTGTCGGTAACCGGGCGGCGTCCGACGGCGACGAGCACCATGTCGAAGTCGCGCGTTTCGTCCTTGGAGCCGGTGCCCTCGCCGTTGAGCGTCGCGCGCGCGCCGCCGGCGGTTTTCTCGATGCTCACGACCTTGGTGTTGAGCATGATCTCGATGCCTTGCTTTTTGAGAATGCGTCCCAGCGTCTTGCGCGATCTCCAAGTCCGTACCGGTAAGAATCTGCGGCATCATTTCGACGACGAGAACCTTGGCGCCGAGCCGGCCGTAGACCGTAGCAAACTCGAGACCGATTACGCCGCCGCCGACGACCAAAAGATTCTTCGGAATGCGCGAGACGTTGACGGCGTCGTCGGAGTTGATGATCGTTTCGCGGTCGCGCGGCCAAGCCTTAACGTCGACCGGAGCCGAGCCCGTTGCGATCACGATATTGGCGGCGACGATGCGATCGGTTCCGTCGGCGGTCTTCACCGAAATTTCCGTCGGCGACTTCAGCGTCGCCTCTCCGCGGATGAACGTCACGCCGTTGGCTTTGAAGAGCGTCTTGACGCCGCTGACGTTGGCGTTGACGACGTCGCTCTTAAACTTCGCAACCGCTTCGCGCTGGATTTCCGCTTTGGGTACCTTGATGCCGATCGCCCCGGCATGCTCGATGTGACGCACGACTTCGCCGACGTGCAGCAGCGCTTTGGTGGGAATGCATCCCCAGTTCAGACAAACGCCGCCGACCTCGTCGCGGTCGATGCATATGACCTTCTTGCCCAGCTGCGCCAGGCGAATGGCCGCATGGTAACCCCCCGGACCCGCGCCGATTACGGCCGCATCAACCTGGTGTTCCGCCAACTCATGACTCCTTTCACTACTGCCTAAAACCCGGCTCGACCGACTCGTTTCGCTCAATCGAGAGCGTTCCCCAGGAAGTCCAGCGAAATGGAATCATCCATGTCCCGAATTGGATGGTCGGGCTTGCTTCCAAAGCTCGACCGCGACTCGATCGTTCCGCTCTACCGCCAGATCCACGAGCATCTGCGCGAGGCGATCCTTGCCGGGACGCTGCCCGAATCGACCCGGCTGCCGCCCGAACGGACCATGGCCGAGCGCCTTTCGGTTAATCGGAGCACCATCGTCCACGCCTACCGGGAGCTCGTCGGCGAGGGGCTGATCGAGCAGCGGGTCGGCTCCGGGTCGCGCGTCGTTCCACAGCTGCGCGGCGGCCAGCCGGAGCGCGCCGCCGGCGTTCCGTGGTGGGTGACGCTGCCGCCCTGGCGCGTCGGCGAGTTTCCCAACGTCCTCGGCGAGCTGGCGGCCAAACCCGAGGCGGGGCGGATTTCTTTCGTTCAAGGCGTCTCGCCCGAGGAACCGTCGCCGCTGCCGGCGCTGGCGAAATCGTTCGGTCGCGTCGCGCGGGATCCGCGCTTCGTCCTCTCTTACGGCGACTCCGAAGGTTACGAACCGTTGCGCGAGTCGATTGCGGCGCGGATGAACGCGCGCGGCGCCAACGGCATCTCGCCGAACAATATCATCATCCTCACCGGCTCGACGCAGGGCATTGCGATCGTCGCCCAGAGTTTGGCCGAGCCCGGCGACGAGATCATCGTCGAGTCGCCCTCGTATCCCGGTGCGCTGCAAGTCTTTCAGATCAACGGGCTGCGTGCCATCTCCGTGCCGGTCGACGACGATGGGATGCGCGTCGATCACATCGAGGCGATTCTGCGCACCCGCCGGCCGCGATTCATCTACACGATGCCGTCGCTGCACAATCCGACGAACGCGACGATGAACGCCGACCGGCGCGAGCGGCTGGCCACCATCGCGCGGCGCGCCGGCGTGCCGATCGTGGAAGACGATCCCTACGGTCCGCTGGCGCCGCAAGGAACGCCGCTGGTCGGCTTGGCGCGCGATCACGTCGTCTATATCTCGACGTTCTCTAAAACGATCGCACCGAGTCTGCGCGTCGGCTGGCTGGCCGCACCGCGCACGATCCTCGAGCGGCTTCTGTTGCGCAAACAGGCTTACGACATGGCCACCAGCCTCTACGTGCAAGCGGCGATCTGCGACTACCTGGAATGCGGTTACGACGCGCACGTCGAGCAGTTGCGCAACGAGCTGCTGCTGCGTCGCACTATTGCCGACGAAGCGATCGCGCGCCATTGGCCGTCGAACTTGCGCGTCAGCCGCCCCGCCGGCGGCTTCTATCTTTGGACGTCGACGCCGCGCGAGCTGCGCGCGCGGGCTCTGCTCGATGCGGCCGAGCGGCTCGGCGCGTCGTTTCTCTTTGGTGAGGCGTTCTTCGCAAACTCCGGCGGCGATCACTATTTCCGGCTCGCGCTTACCGCGGTGGCGCGCGGCGAGATCGGCGAAGGCATTCGGCGCATCGGCGAAGCCATCTCGACGCTTCGCTCGTGACCGCGCTGCAGCGCCGCCTGCTAAGCTGGTACCGGCGTCACGGCCGCGCGACGCTGCCCTGGCGGAGCAGCCGCAGCCCGTACCGCACCTTGGTCAGCGAGTTCATGCTGGCGCAGACGCAAGTCGATCGCGTCGTCCCGAAGTTCGAAGCCTTCATGCGGAGCTTTCCCGATTTGCCGGCGCTGGCGAAGGCAACGACGGCCGACGTGCTGCGCGCCTGGCGAGGGCTCGGGTATAACTCGCGGGCGGTGCGACTGCATCGCCTAGCGCGCGTCGTCTGCGAACGCGACGGCGGAGTGCTGCCCTCGGACTCCGCTGCGTTGCGGCGATCTGCCCGGCATCGGCGCCTACACCGCCGCCGCGATCCGCGCTTTCGCCTTCAACCTCGACGACGTTCCGGTCGACACCAACGTCCGGCGCATCGTCGAGCGAGTCCGCTTCGGTATCGAAGGCAGCGCCGGCATCGCACCAAGCGAGGTCGACGCGCAAGCTCGTGCGCTGTTGCCTTCGGGACGAGCGCACGACTGGGGTTCGGCGCTGATGGATCTCGGGGCAACGGTCTGCACCGCGCGCGCGCCCAAGTGCCTCGTCTGTCCGCTGCGAAACGACTGCAAAGCGGCGCCGCTGGACGGCGCTGCGCTCGAGCGGCTGCGCGCTGCGCGCAATAAGCCGCGCGCTCCGCAAGAGGCGCTTCCGTTCGAGCGGACGACGCGCTACGCGCGCGGGCGCATCGTCGAGCGGCTGCGCGATTTGCCGCCGGGTCAGCGAATCTCGCTGCTCGACCTTCACCGCGAGGTGGCGCCGGCGATCCCGGGGCGCAGCCTCGACGACGTCCGCGGCTTGGTCTCGGCGCTCGAGCGCGATGGTTTGATATCGCACGACGGAACGACCGTCGCCCTGCGAGAATGAGGTCGCGTGCCGTCCATTCCGTTTCCGAAGAAGAAGGTTCCGCGCGCCACGGCGCTCGCGGCGCTGGAGATTCTCGAGCGCACCTATCCCAATCCGCAAACGGCGCTCGAGCACGGTAACGACTTCGAGCTTCTGATCTCGGTCATTCTGTCGGCGCAGACGACCGACGCTCGCGTCAATCTGACCACGCCGAAACTCTTCGCCAAATACCCGACGCCGGAAAAACTCGCACGCGCGAAACAACCCGACGTCGAGAAGATTATTATGTCGACCGGCTTCTTCCGGATGAAGGCCAAGAACATTATCGCCTGCGCGCGAGATTTGGTGGAGCGCTTCGGGGGCCGCGTTCCGCGCGAGCGCGAGGATCTCGAATCGCTGGCCGGCGTCGGACGCAAGACGGCCAGCGTCGTAATGGCAAATGCGTTCAAAGAGCCGGCGCTGGCGGTCGACACGCACGTCTTCCGCGTCTCTCATCGTCTCGGCTTGACGTTGGGCACCACGCCGCGCCAAGTCGAGGAAGACCTAACGGCGCTCGTCCCCCCGGAGAAGTGGGGCGACGCAACGCATTGGCTGATTCTTCACGGGCGCGCACTCTGCAAAGCCCCCACGCCGCAGTGCCCGCGCTGTCCCGGTCAATCATCTCTGTCCGACGCCCGCAATTATCGCGAAGGCAAACGTCATTCGTCGTCGGGGTCTTCCATCGAAACCGGCCGGCTCAAAAAGTAGCTCTCGGAAAACTGCTTCTTGATCGGCACGAAGTGCCGCGGCTTCTGCTGGAAGTTAAAGCAATCGGAGAGATAGTCGGAACGATCGTCGGTCGTGCCCAGTGAGTCCAACCCAAAGACTCTCTCGGTGAACTTCAGCAGGCTTCCGAACTCGTGTTGGACGTGCGATACGTAGCCTTTCTTGGCGTAGGGGCCGATCACGATCAGCGGCACGCGGAAACCGAGCTCGTAGGAGTTATACTGCGGCGGTTTGACGTGATCGTACCAGCCGCCCCAATCGTCCCACGTTACCAAGATCGCGGTATCGTTCCAATAATGGCTCTCGCCGACAGCATCGACCACCGTCGCCACCCACGACGGCCCCGAACCGTCGGTCGTGCCGGCGTGATCCGAGGCCTTGGCGGTAGGCGTGACCCATACGACGTTGGCTAAGCTGTTTGCCTTGATGTCCCGCAGTATTTGCGATGGCGGCGAGACGACGTCGGTTGAGTAATTCGAGCCGTCGCGAATATGGCGAATTGCGTCCGGCGCATTCCATAGTCCCGGCCCCGGATGCGCCTGGTAGTAACGCCAGCTCAACGATTTTGCTTCGAGCCGATCGGTGAGTGCCGGACGGTCGAAGCACGGATACACCTGCTGATCTTCGGTTCCGTTTCGGTCGATCAGGATCGCCAGCGTACCCGGCGGCGAGTCGCAGCCGCCGCTGAACGTTTGGCGCGGGGTCAGCGGGTTCTCCGCGGCGCGCAAGCCCGATCCCGGTTTGATCGTCGACGTACCGCTTATCAAGTACTGGTGGGCGGGGAAACTCGGCCCGGAGTTGGTTTGGAACATGCGATCGCCGAATACGTACTGCTCGGCCATGTCGAAGTACGGCGCGGCTTCGGTCTGGGGCACTTTACCGTAGGCGCGCAGCGTTTTGGCGATGCAGTCGCGGCGGCAGCTCGAGCGCTCCAAGTTGAAGCCGTCCATCCTGCCGCCATCGTATTCGATCTCGAAGGCGCGGTGCTCGTGATCGATGCCGTAGTTGGCGTCGAGCCGAACCGCTTGAAGGTCGACGCGGTTACTGGCGGTGTTCCTACCGTACGGTTACGGTATCGGCGCCGGGTAAGCCGTTGAAGAGATCGTCGACCGAACGGTTCTCCTGAATGACGATCACGACGTGATGAATCTTGCCGTTTCCCAAAAGCGCGCGTTGGACGGCAGGAGCGGCCTGAACCAAAGGCGGCCCGATCGAGCCGGTCTCTCGGGCGGGTACGGTCTGGGCGGCCGGGGGCTGAATGCACCCGCCGAGCAGTGCGGCGGCGAGAACGCCGAGCGCGCGCCTAGTCATCATCCGGGTCTTCGGTCGAAACCGGTTGGCCCAGGAAGTAGTCGCGGCGGCGAACGCTCGGGATCTGCTTGAACGGGCGCGGTTTCTTGTTGAAGTTGAAGAAGTCGGAGAGGTCGTCGGCGCGGGTGTCGGTCGTGCCGAGCGACCCTAACCCGAACGTCTCTTCGGTGAACCGTAAGATGCTGCCGAACTCGTGTTGCACGTGCGAGACGTAGCCCTTTTTAGTGTACGGCGAGATCACGACTAGCGGCACGCGGAAGCCGAGCTCGTACGAGTTATAGACCGTCGGGGGCACGTGGTCGTACCATCCGCCCCAATCGTCCCACGTGACGAAGATGACGGTGTTATCCCAATACGGGCTCTCGCCGATCGCGTTAACGACCGAGGCGACCCAGTCCGGGCCGGAGCCGTTCGGTAATGTTGGCATGATCCGAAGCTTGCGCCGTCGGCGTAACCCACACGACGTTCGCCAAGTTCCCGCCGGCGATATCGGTAAGGATTTTCGAGGGCGGCCACGTGACGTC
Organism: Vulcanimicrobiota bacterium; assembly: GCA_963735845.1. Lineage (GTDB taxonomy): Bacteria > Vulcanimicrobiota > Vulcanimicrobiia > Vulcanimicrobiales > Vulcanimicrobiaceae > Cybelea. Next base: position 19,409 of record CAVTMN010000019.1, read on the forward strand.
GGTCGTGTACTCCGGGCTATCGCGGATATGTTTGATGGCATCGGGGCCGTTCCAGAGGCTGGCGCCGCCGTGTGCTTGATAGTAGTGCCAAGTCAAGCCCTGAGCATCAACCAGATCCGTGAGCGCCGGCCGGTCAAAGCACGGATAGGCTTGCTGTAACTCCTGGCCGTTGGCGTCGATGAGGAGCACCAGCGAGCCCTGCGGCGCGTCGCAGCCGCCGGTATAGCTCTGCTTCGGCGTGAAGGGATTCTCGGAAGCGCGCAGCGTCGAACTCGGATTGATCGTTGACGTGCCGCTCAAGATGTATTGGTGCGCCGGAAAACTCGGGCCTTCGTTGGTTTGGAACATCCGGTCGCCGAAACCGTACTGCTCGGCCATGGCGAAATAGGGACCGACTTCATTGCGGGGGACGTAACCGTAGGCCGCGACGGCCTTGTTGATGCACGTCTTGCCCTTGCAATACGAAGAGTGCTCCATGTTAAAGCCGTCCATCTTGCCGTTGTCGCTCTCGATCGCGTACGCGCGATGCTCGTGATCGATGTCGTACGGCTGCGTCATCGGAATCGGCGCCAGCTTCACTTTCTCGCCGGCCGAGTTGAAGCCGTATTGGACGGTGTCGGCACCCTCGAGTCCGTTAAAGAGGTTGTCGGGCGAGCGATTCTCTTGAAAGATAATGACGACGTGGGTGATCTTCGTTTGATCGTGCAGCTTCAGTCCCCGCATCGCGGTGAGCGCGTGCGCGCCGGTTGCCGGCGTCGTGTACCGGTTCACGGTGTCTTGGGCGCAGCCCGCCGCGAGTAGAGCGAGAATACAGATCCAAACGCGCATCAGCGGCGACCCACCAGATTGCGGGCGATGACCAGACGCTGGATTTGCTGCGTGCCTTCATAGATCTGGGTGATCTTGGCGTCGCGCATCATCCGTTCGACCGGGTAGTCCACCGAGTAGCCGAAGCCGCCGAGCACTTGAACCGCGTCGGTCGTTACCGACATGGCGACGTCGCCGCACTTGAGCTTGGCCATCGCGGCCCAGAGCGTGACGTCGGGTCCGCCGGCGTCGCAGCGCTTCGCCGCCTCGTAAAGCAGCAGCCGCGCCGACTCGACTTCGGTCTTCATGTCGGCGAGCATGAAACCCACGCCTTGATGCTGTCCGATCGGCTTGCCGAATGCGATGCGCTCCTTGGCGTAGTTCGTCGCGTACTCGAGCGCGCCGGCCGCAATCCCGAGCGCCTGCGCGGCGATGCCGGGACGCGACTTATCCAAAACCTTCATCGCAATCTTGAAGCCCTCACCCTCTTCGCCCAAACGGTTGGCGGCCGGGACCGCGCAATCTTGAAAGACCAGCTCCACCGTCGGCGATCCGCGAATGCCCATCTTTTTCTCGAGGTTACCCACCGTGAATCCGGGCGTGCCCTTCTCGACGACGAACGCGGTGACGCCGCGCGAGCCCGCTTCGGGGTCGGTGACGGCGAAGACGCAGACCACGTCGGCAACGCTGCCGTTGGTGATCCAGATCTTCTGTCCGTTGAGTACGTAAGAGTCCTTGCGTTTTTCGGCGCGCGTTCGCATCGAGCCGAGCGCGTCGGAGCCGCTGGAGACTTCAGTGAGCGCGTAAGCGACCAGATGCTCGCCGGAAGCGATCTTCGGCAGAAAGCGTTGCTTCTGTTCGTCGCTGCCGCCGATGACGATCGGCAGCATGCCGAGTTCCTGAACGGCAACGATCAGCGCGCTCGACGCGCAAGCTTTAGCGATTTCCTCGACTACCTTTACGTACGTCAGGAAGGTGCCGCCGAGCCCGCCGTACTCCGCGGGAATCGGGATACCGAGCAGATCGTTTTGCGCGAAGAGCTCTTTGACGTCCCAGGGGAACTCGCCGGTTGCGTCGATTTCGGCGGCGCGCGGCGCGACTTTCTCGGCAACCAGCTCGCGCACCATCGCGAGGATCATTGCCTCTTCGTCGTTGACCGCAATATCGGTTGGAGCCATAGTCATAGCGGGGCTACTTTCCACGAAGGCGGCGTCCGTTCCGTCGGCGCATTAGGGCGCCATGGAGAAGGTCTACGCTTCCTCTGCTGAGGCCGTCGCCGATATTCCCAACGGGGCGTCGCTCGCCGTGGGCGGCTTCGGGCTCAACGGGATTCCCCACAACCTGATCGAGGCACTCTTGGAGCAGGGAGCGACCGACCTGGTCACGGTTTCGAACAACTGCGGCGTCGATGGTTGGGGCTTGGGCGTGCTGCTCGACAACCGCCGCATCCGCCGCACGACGGGCTCGTACGTCGGTGAAAACCGCGAGTTCGAGCGGCAATACCTTTCCGGGGAACTCGAAGTCGAGCTCGTTCCCCAAGGAACCCTAGCCGAGCGTCTACGCGCCGGGGGCTGCGGGATCCCCGGCTTCTACACGCCCGCCGGCGACGGCACGCTGGTTGCAGACGGCGGGCTGCCCTGGCGCTACCGTTCCGACGGCAGCGTAGCCGTAGCCTCACCTAAGAAGGAAACGCGCGTCTTCGACGGTCGCGAGTACGTGCTCGAGCACGGGATCGTCTGCGATTACGCGATGGTTCGTGCCTCGAAGGGCGATCGTTCGGGAAACCTCATCTTTCACAAAGCGACGCGTAACTTCAATCCGCTCTGCGCGATGGCCGGAAAGATTACGATCGCCGAGGTCGAGGAACTGGTCGAACCCGGCGCGATCGATCCGGAGAGCGTGCACCTTCCCGGAATCTTCGTGCAACGCATCGTGCACGTCGGACCGCAAGGAAAGCGCATCGAGCGGGTCACGACGCGCAAACGGGAGGGAGCCTAAGATGGCGCTGACGCGTACGCAGCTTGCCGCGCGAGTCGCGCAAGAACTGCGCGACGGGCAGTACGTCAACCTCGGCATCGGCTTGCCGACGCTCGTGCCTAACTACGTCTCTTCCGATGTGACGGTCACGCTGCAGAGCGAAAACGGAATTCTCGGAATGGGTCCCTATCCGTATGAAGGCGAGGAAGACGGGGATTTGATCAACGCCGGCAAGGAGACCGTTACGGTGCTTCCCGGCGCCTCGTTCTTCGATTCGTCGCTCTCGTTCGGCATGATTCGCGGCGGTCACATCGACTTGGCGGTGCTGGGCGCGATGCAGGTTTCCGAGCAGGGTGATTTGGCGAACTGGATGATTCCCGGCAAGATGGTGAAGGGCATGGGCGGCGCGATGGACTTGGTTCACGGCGCCAAACGCGTCATCGTGATGATGGAGCACGTTGCCAAGGGAAACGCGCACAAGATTCTGCGGCAATGCTCGCTGCCGCTCACCGGAAAGCGCGTCGTGCAGCGCATCATCACCGATATGGCAACGATCGACATCGGCCCGGAGGGTTTGATTCTGCGCGAACTGGCTCCCGGCGTTACCGTTGAAGAAGTTGCCGCCGCAACGACGGAGCTGAAGATTCCCGTCGAGCCGATGGTGATGGATATCCCGAATTCGGTTTGAACGCCAAATGCAGGAGCCGTGAGGGGATGCCGGATAACCCGGCATCCCCTTTCTCGTTTGGAGGCAGTATTTTAAATGAAGGTTAAGCGTTCCGCTCTGCGGCACGGCGCAATCGCCGCACTCTTCGCGATTTTCTTTGCGTTCGTCGGGGCCGGCACGGTGCTCGCCGCGCAGGCGCACATGGATTCCGCGCTCTCGAGCTTGCAGACGGCACTTAGCGAACTCAATCAAGCCGATGCCGACAAAGGCGGTCACCGCGAAAACGGATCAAGCTCGTAAAGCAAGCCATCGACGAAGTCAACGCCGGAATTCAAGCCGGCAAATAGCGCGCGGTTAGGCCGTCAGGTCTTTGAACTGCGTGTGATAGAGACGTGAGTAGAGGCCGCCGCGCGCCAGCAACGTAGCGTGGCGGCCAGACTCCACGATCCGGCCTTCGTCGACGACGAAGATGACGTCGGCGGCGAGCACGGTCGAGAGACGGTGGGCGATCACCAGGCTCGTGCGGCCGCGCATCACCACTTCGAGCGCTTTCTGAATGGCCGCCTCATTTTCGTAATCGAGCGAGCTGGTCGCTTCGTCGAGGATGAGAATCCGCGGATCTTTGAGCAGCACCCGCGCGATGGCGAGTCGCTGACGCTCGCCACCCGAGAGTTTGTGACCGCGTTCGCCCACGACGGTGTCGTAGCCGCCGGGCAGTCCGGCGATAAAATCGGCGATGTTTGCAGCGCGCGCCGCGGCTTGAAGTTCGGCGTCGGTCGCGTCGGGTTTGCCGTAGCGCAGATTGTTGGCGATGGTGTCGTGGAAGAGGTAGGTTTCCTGCGATACGATGCCGATGTCGCGGCGCAGCGATTCCAGCGTCACGGTTCGCACGTCGTGACCGTCGACGAGCACCCGGCCTTGTTGCGGATCGTAAAAGCGCGGGACTAAACCAGTGATCGTGGTCTTGCCCGCGCCCGACGGGCCGACGAACGCTGCGACTTCGCCGGGGCGAACCTCGAAGGAGATGCCGCGCAGCACTTCACGTGAGGCGTCGTAACCAAAGACGACGCTCTCGAAGCGGATGTTGCCGATCACGCCCGGCAGCGCGGTGGCCCCCGGCGGATCGTACTCTTCCGGCGTCATGTCGAGGTAGTCGAAGATGCGCTCGAAAACCGCTAGTGCGCTGACGATCTGCACTTGGATGCCGGCCAGCGCTGCGGCGGGTCCGTAAAGCCGGCCTTGAATGAACGAAACGAACGCGACGATGACGCCGACTTGCAATCCCGAGGCGATGGCCATCCAGCCGCCGCCGAACCAGACGATTGCGGGCCCGACCACGACCATCGCCGTCACGGATGCTATGAACCAGCGCCCGACCATGGCGAGGTCGATCTCGAGCCGCATCAGGTTCGTGCCGACGCGATAGAAGCGGGCTCGCTCGTAGCCCTCCCGAGCGAACGACTTGATCAGCGTGATCCCCGAGATCGAGAGTGTCTCTTGAGTGATGGACTCGATCTCGTCGCGCTTTTCGCGGGTGCGCTTACGGATTTGATACATCCGCCGCCCTACCGGGCCGAGTGGAAATACCATGAGCGGGACGATGATCACCGCGAGCAGCGCCAGGCGCCAGTTCCAAACGAACATGGCGACGACCGTCGTGGCGATCAAAACGAAGTTGGTGACGATCGTGGTCAGCGTGCCGGTTACCACGTTGTCGACGTTGTCCACGTCGTTGCTGACGCGGTTCATGATCTCGCCGGTCTTGGTGCCGGTGAAGAACTGCAACGGCATGCGGTGGAGATGCGCGACCAGGCTGGTCCGGATGTCGCGCATGATTCCCTCGCCCACCACCGAGGTGAGATACCCTTGCAAAACGCCGATACCGGCGGCCAGCAAGGCTGAGGCGAGGATGATGCCGACGTCTATTCCAAGCTCGGTGAGGTTGCGGCTGGGAATCGTCGAGTCAATGATGCGCGCGATGATGAAGCCGGGCGCGAGACCAAGCGCGGCCACGACGACGATGCAGAAGAGCACCGTTGCCTGCTGTCGCCAGTAAGGAGCGAACAGCGCGCCGAGCCGTTTCCAGTCGACGCGCTGCTTGACCTTAGGTGTTTCGGGCTGATAGATGTTCGACCACATCAGCCCGTGGCCGGCCATCATCGCGTGCTAGTGCGGAACGGTTACCTGATGGAAGGAGACTTTATTGCCCTCGCCATCGACGAACGACGTTATCTTGCAGACCGGCGTCGCATATGGATCCTCCACTTCGACGCCTTTCGCGCGCAGATCGGCGACGGATTTATCGATGTCCTCGACTTCGAAGACCACGCCGGACGCGCTGCCCGGCTCGCGATCGGCCCACCCCTGCCAGAGCACGCTGAACGTGCCGCTGCCAATGTTGGCCTCGTTATATTTCTCTACGCCGTCCTCTTCGTACGGCCCCGAGAACTTGAGCCCGAGGTTATCCTCGTACCACTTGCGCAGACCGGCGACGTCCTTGGCCGGATACGCGGTAAATGCAATCTCTTTGATCATGTCACTCCATGCTTGGTGAGGGTTTGGGTGTTACGGTAAACCGCTAAAGCACCCCGGGAGGTTGCCTTCGCTTCGGTGTCACCCTTCGTCAGGCTCAGGGTGACACAACTAGCCGGGTCCTTCGTCCTTCGACTGCTCGCTGCGCTCGCGCTGAGGATGACAGGCCATGCGGGCGCTTCGCTCAGGATGACAATCTGGGGTTACGCTTTGCCGTTGCGGAGCGATGCGAGTTCTTTGAAGAGCTTGGTTTCTTTATCGGAGAGACTCGTGGGCAGCTGGCCGATAAGGCGCACGTATTGGTCGCCCGAGCCTTTGCCTTTGACGCGCGGCATGCCGCGGCCTGAGAGGCGCAGCAGCCGATTGTTCTGCGTGCCGGCGGGAATCGTCATCGCCACCTGACCGCTAAGCGTCGGCACGTTCACTTCGCCGCCGAGCGCCAAATCGTAAATACTAACCGGGAGGTCGACGTAGAGATCGTCACCCTTGCGTTTATAGGTCGGGTCGTCGTGCAGCTTAACGATGAGATAGAGGTCGCCGTTCGGGCCGCCGTTCATTCCGGCACCGCCTTGACCGGCGAGACGAATGCGCTGTCCGTCGCCGATGCCCTTGGGAATCGTTACCTCAAAGCGTCTGTGAATGAGCACGTGCCCGGTACCGTGACACTGCGGGCAGAGGTGCCGCTTTCGGTGCCGGTTCCGTGACAGCGCGGACACACGTCTTCTATCTGAAGCGAAACCGATTTAGAGCCGCCGTCATAGACGTCGCGTAGGCCTAAGTCAATCGTCGTTTCGAGATCTTGTCCGCGCCGCGCGAAGCCGGGCGACTGCGCCGTCGGCCG
>CAVTMN010000020.1:0-40573 GCA_963735845.1 Vulcanimicrobiota bacterium
GAAGGCGCGCATGGACATTGACGTTGCGGCACTCGACCGCCTGCTGACCGCTTCGGAGCCGGGCGGCGATGTAATACTCGACACCCGGGATCCGGGCCCGGCGGCGCGCTGGCACCCGGAAGGGCCGGGCGCGCGGTATCTCAACGTTCCCTACGACGAGTTCGAAGGTGACCAAGACGCCGCGGTCGCGCGATTGCCTGAAAATGCCCGTAACGTCCACGTGCTGTGCGCGCGCGGAATATCGGCGACGGACATTGCCGAGATCCTGCGCGGCCGCGGAATTCAGGCCGGCATCGTCGCCGGAGGAATGGCCGCCTGGGCAACCTACCATCGGGTCGTTCGGGTGAGCGCGCCCGACGAAGCATTCGCCATTTATCAAATCGTGCGTCCTGCCAAGGGATGTCTTTCGTATCTCGTCGTCTCGGGGAAACAAGCGCTGGCGATCGATTGCACCCGTTTCGCCGACGCCTATCGCGAACTTTGCGAACGCCTCGGCGTCGCGCTGATCGGCGTTGCCGACACGCACCTTCATGCGGACCACGTTTCCGGAAGCCCGAAGCTCGCCTTCGGAGTTGCCCCGTACTACCTGGCCGACGAGGATGCGGAAGGCGGCACGGTGCTTCGCGAGGCCGTTCCGCGGACGATCGAAGTCGGTGAAACGCCGATTCGTGTGCTGTCGTTGCCCGTACCCGGCCATACCCTCGGAAGCACCGCGTTCTGTGTTGGGGATCGCTATCTGGTCAGCGGCGATACGCTGCTCCCCAACGGCGTCGGGCGTCCCGACCTTGGAAACCACGCGTTGGAGTGGACCGCGCATCTTTACGAATCGCTGACCGGTGTACTGGCAAAATGCGATCAGTCGATGGCAGCCCTACCCGCGCATGCCGGTTCCGTCTCGGACTACGATGCGAACGGCGCCTGCGTGAGAACGTTGGGCGATCTTCTCAGCGCGCAACTCGCTGGGGACCGCATGACATTCGTCGAGCGCATGAGCTCGGCGGTTGCAAAAAGCTCGCAGCCCGCCGAATACGCCGAGATTCGGTGCGTGAATTTCAGGCAGCGAGGCCTCCGAACAACGGCTCGCGGAGCTCGAAACCGGGGTCAATCAGTGCGCCCTAAGACGATAGTTAGTTCAGCAACGAATCATGCCGGCGCTGCGATTGCGCGGAGCGAGCTTAGCCTGCGATGTGAAATGCCAAAAACAAGACCGCCTGAGCGATTATAAACGCAATTGGGAGAACGAGGCCGGCAAGCCGGCGTACGCGCAACGCACTCTGCTGCGAGTGGTTAATCTGCAGGAGGTGGGTTCCGACGATCGCGGCGATGGATATCACAACGAAAGCAAAAGCAGTAGATAGGAACGCGTCGATGTACGTGATATAGTCGGTTCGCGGTAAAAGGCTTGTGGCGGTAATATTGAAGGCAACGATAATCAGAAGTGTGGCAACGGCGGATTGGAGCTGATCTTTCGTTTTGAATTCCTCGTGCGAAAGCCAGAACGTCACCCACGAGATGATCACTAACAGTAAAAGCGGCACCATGAATTTCCAAATGTAAGACTTCGGGTTGCGCTGCACTTTGAGATCAAACTCCACGTCGTTTGCGCGGCTGGCACTCCCTGCGACCGTATTTAGATTTTGGGTAAGGGAAAGCGGGACCCACTGGGCGAGACCAGCATAAGCTCGCTTTGGCAGCGCCGAGTCGCGAGGATTCGACTTCAAAATCGTGCGGTCGAGGTCGTCTCCGCGCGCTTGAACCACAATAGGCAAGAGCTGGTAGTCAAATGGAAACCGGCGCAAATCCAAATTGGTCGATAGAGTTGCGTTAAACGTTTGCGCGTATGCGACGGTTCCGTCCGGCTCGGCATAGAAGTCGACGAAGCGGAAATTAGTCGGCGTCACTTCATTTGCGAACTCAAGGCTCGGCCTCCATATTGTGTCGGGCAAGTCACGATAGAGCTGCCCTTTGGGGCGCAACCGATATCCAAGGCTTGGGTCGTTCCACTTTGCGACGAGCAAACCGGTGACTTGCCAGGTTTCCTTCACTTCGTCGATGCCGGCGAGGTTGCGGATGACAAGCCCGACATGAACGACGGTCGGGTGCGCCTGAGTCGGCGCATTCGCTGCCACGGACGCTAGCGCACCGGCCTCGCATGCATAAAAGGCTAGCGCTGTCAGCAACGCTAGGATGGTGAAATAGCGTTTCAACGGCGGTGGCACAATATAGCGCATTCGTCACGCCGGGCGACCCTGCCCCCAATTAATCGTCGGCCGCGCGGTAGCGGCGTGCGGCGCAGGAAGGTATTTACGCACGCCTTATTAACCGATTTGCTGTGGTAAGAGCGCTGCGATGCATGGTCTGGGCGCCGGGCGTGCTGCTTATCTGGGTTAGTGCGAGCGGCGCATGTCTGGCGGACGGCGCAAAAATCACTGGCGGGGTCGAGCCCACATTTACGACCTGCCTTGGCGCCACGAACTTCTGCAGCAACTTCGTGCGAACTCAGTTTCGCCTCCAGTACAAGCCGTTCGCCGTTCGCGGCTTCTCCGCCCGAATCAGGCTATTGCGAGCTTATCAGATGACCGTGGATGATGATGGCGACGAGGGATCGAGCGAGGAGCAGCAGACAAGCAAATTCGATCCGCCCTTTGACCTTGTCGACGTCAAGATGCGATTCAGCGCATCAGACGGGCGCGACCACTTCGAGGCCCGCACCGGTTACTCGTATCAGCATCCCAACCCCAATACGGCCGACGGTTATCACGCCGCCTACCTATCCGGGGATTACTACTTCGGCGCACCGATAGGATCGGGTTGGGGCGGCCTTTCGCGTCGAATGGACGTGCTGTTGAGGATTTCGCAAAATCTTTACGCCACCGCGAGTCGCCCAACGGAAAGGCTCGTCCAATTCGTACCAACATATACTGTTCCACTAAACACCGACGGCTCGACGCGCATCTATACCTCCTACGCAAGAGAGGTGCGGTTCAGCGGGAGCAATACCGTGCGCACTCCTTCCAATCGTTTCGAGCTTGGCGCCTATCGAAACCCGACGCGGTGGCTAGAACTCTATGGGCGCATGGCGTTATGGGGGACCCGCGGCGTACCCGGCACTGCCAGGATCGTCGTTGGAATGGATGTCACGATCTAAGCCTGACCGACGGACAAAACCCTTTGAACGCACTAACTTACTCGGTATTCCGACGACTTAGGACATCACCGCAGCAGCCATGAGGGCACGTCGAGTCCCCCATTTCCACTATTGGAAGCGCCTGCTAGGTGCCTACGTCACCGAATGCCGAATAATGCGCGTCGATCGCGATATATTGCGGCGGTACTCCGGCGCCCAAAACTCGGTGCAACTTATTCTCTCTGACTTCGGGTTGGATTCATTAAGATGAACGACTCAAAGGAAAAACTGATTGCCGTGGTCGGCGCGACTGGGCATCAGGGCGGCTCGGTAGTGCGCGCCCTCAAAGCCAGCGGGGAATTTAAGGTACGCGCGCTGACCCGCAACCCCGAGAAATATCGCGAACTCGCCGACGAAGTCGTCAAGGCCGACCTACGACAGCCGGAAACCCTCAAGGCTGCATTCGAAGGGGCACATGGCGTCTTTCTGGTGACAAATTTTTGGGAAGCCGGCACCGAGGAGCTCGGACAGGCGACCGCGGCCGTAGACGCTGCCACGAATGCTGGCGTCCAGCATCTGATTTGGTCGACGCTGCCCGACGTAGAGGTGATCAGCGGCGGGAAGTTTCACGTTCCGCATTTTACCGGCAAGGCAAACGTCGATCGGGTCGTCACCGAGGCCGGCTTTGCGAATCATACATTCGTGATCCCGCCATTCTACTATCAGAACCTCGTTGGGGCTTCGGCTCCGCAGAGGCAGCCTGACGGGTCCCTAGGGTGGGCGTTGCCTCTTGATCCCGACGCAACTTGTGTTCACATGGGCGATATTACCGAAATCGGCAACATAGTTGCGGGAGCATTCGCGCACCCGGATCAGGCTGGCCACGGCGAGTATTTACCACTGGTCGGCGACTTCATGAGCTTTAAAGCGATCGTCGATACGTTAAATGCACAGGGCCACAGGCTGACGTTCAAGCAAGTGCCAAAGGACGTTTTCGCTGGTCTCTTCCCAGGGGCGTCAGAGATTGCAGAGATGTTCGGCTACTTCCAGAATCATACGTACCTAGGATCGGCTTCGCATGACGAGATTGCGCTTGCAAACAAAATTGCGGGCCGACAACCGACCAAGTTTTCGGCATGGGCTCGACTAAATTTTCCGGTGCGCGACGACACTGCTGCATTTCGCGGGAGTTGATCGTGGCTAACAAGCCGATAAAGATTGCGGGGCCCGGTCATCCATTTCGATCGAAGCGAATCCGTCTCGCGTCGTGATCACAGTTGCCGGAAAAGTTATCGCCGATACTCGTCAATGCGTTAACTCTTCGTGAGGCCGACTACCCAGCCGTTCAGTATATCCCCCGTCGGGAAGTTGACATGACCGCGCTCACACGTAGCGAACACACGACGTATTGTCCCTTCAAAGGGGACGCATCGTACTACAGCATTCCAGCGGGTGGAGATCGCTCCGTCAACGCCGTCTGGACTTATGAGACACCGTTTGAAGCGGTGGCGCAGATCAAGGAGCACCTAGCCTTCTACCCTGATCGCGTCGATGAGATCCGGTAAACGCCGGCCAAGCATGCTTACTCCCGTAAACTGGAGGTCGAGATGGAGATTCTGCAGCGGCCTGGAAGACGAAACCGAGTTGGTACCTGCTCGTCTCCGATGACAGGATGATCCCGATCGCTGCCCAGCGTTCATGAGTGGGCGCGCCGGTTCGACGACTGTGGAAGTCCCCGGGCAGTCACGCGATCTATGTGTCCAGCCCGCGCGCCGTCGCAACGATTATCAAAGCAGCCGCGAACGGGTAGCAACCTAAAGGCCGTCTATCTTGAACGCACGCCCAACCAGCGGGCTATGTTGCGGACGTAGTCTTTAAAGATCTCGAACCGAGCCGGATCGCGTTTTATCTCGTCACCGGGTTTGTCGGTCACAAAACTCGGCGCGCCTCGATCGGTGTCCCAGTTGAGATCGGCCAGGTGATGGAACGTCGAAACCGCGACCGCGCGGCCCATGACTCCGCCGTCGAACGGTTCACCTTCGACCGCAACGGCGAGATTGAAGCGGCCGGCCGCTCACCGTGCTCGTGCCCGTCGCGATGACACGGGCAAACGCGGTACCTTCGGGCACGCCAACCGCCCCCTCGTGCGGATGAGCGGGAAAATACTCGATCGCTCCCCCGCTCTGCTTTCGCGCTCTTAAGGAGCGGATGCACCGGCGCGACCGCCGAGATCTTCTGATAGTTGCCGTTCGCACCGGAGTGGTAGTTGGGATAGGAAATGTTTGGATTATCCTGGTCGTCGTTCTCGGTGCGACCGGGCTCGAGGTTGTACGTGTGAAAATGATTGAATTGACCGAGCGAGCCGAGATGAGAGAGACAAAGCCCAAGATCCTGGTGGTCGCGCGCGGTTAAAACGCCTCCGCCCCTTTTGCGGAACTCAATGATCGCATCGCTTTCTGCTTCAGTAAGGCCGTCGCCGGTGTCGACGGCCATCAACCACAGCTGATCGAAGTCCGAGTCAGGCAGTCGCATGACCACATGATCGTTGCGGTTTGCGTCCAATCTCTTCATTTCGCGCAACGACCTCATGACCGTCAGCGTCGAGCGCTTCGCGCAGAAGCGAAAAGCGCGAGACGTTCCAGTCGTCCTCGGCAAACGGAATGGTCGTTTGTAACAAGATCTTCGCCATATCTCATCATCCTCACTCGGCAACACCTATAACGTACGAAGCCGGCCGCAAGGTGGGGGAACTTATGTACGCCTTTCCGCGGTGCCTCCGCGTGCTCGGCCAAGCGGCCAACCGCCTGGAGGCGAATGACCAACGTTACGGTAACTCGCGCGGAAACTAAGGATCTCGAAGTGCAAAAAAAAAGGAGAAATCGGGTGCGGCGGCCACCATCCCCGTTAACATGGCGTAACTACCAACGAGAGGGAGAACGGAAAATGTTGAAGGTCGGCGATCGCGTTCGCATTGATGGGAGTGCGGAAGAGGGCACCGTAAGAGAGGTTCATCCGCACGAGATCCTCGTGCGAGTGAAAGTTTCCGGAGGGCACGAAGATCGCAAATATGCCCACGAAGACCTAAGCTCGAGCCTACGCTAGGCGAAGTCTCGAACTTTGTAGATCATTAGCAGCGGACGACTACGTTCGAGTGGCGGTCGGCCCCTTAATCGTGCCGGTGAGGGTCCCTGAAGTGACGCGTGGTTGTCGTAAGATTGTCGTACGACGCTGATCGTTCGCCTAAATACGTCCACGGGCGTCCTGTAAGGGGCGATTCAAGGCGCCGGCAACCGGCGGTCTTGGGAGGTGCTGACGTCGCAACAACGCGCCGGACAGCGGCATGAGCGTGATCAAGGAGATGATTGCAATCACGGTCACCATGACGACCACTTTTGGGTCGCTAAAACTCTCGGTCGCGACAATGAGTGCGGCTGCGATATTGCGCTGTGCGGTACCGAGCGCTACGACCCGTTTCGTGTCGCCGCCGGGCCCACCGAGCAACCAACCGATCGCAAAGCCCAGCGCGATAAATAGGAGCCCGGCGAGGATCGCTCGCGACCCGAAGACTTGCACAACCTTGTTGATGTTTGCTGCTGTGATTAGCAACAGCAGCAGCAACAGGCTAATATTCGAGATGACGTCGAGCACAGGCTTCACCCGCGCTGCAAGGCCTTCACGACGCGCCTTAACGACAAGCCCTACAGCGAGTGGAAGCAGCATGAGCAAGACCAAAGAGAGTGCGATTTTTCGGGGATCGACAGTCACGCCGTGGAGCAATAGGGGTAGGACGACTGGCAAATAGCCGACCGTGACCACCATCAGCAGCACCATCACGCCGACGGCAAATGCAATGTCGCCCTTCGCACGCTCTGCGAGCTTTGGCAGAAACGGCGCGCCTGCCGTGCACCCGAGCACCAACAGGCCGATTCCAAACTGCTCGTCCAGCCGAAGCAGTTTTGCGAGAACCAGCGCCAGTGCCGGCATAGCCACAAAATTGCCGAGCAATGCTAACAGGACAAGCCGGACGTTGCGCAGCGGTTCGATGATCTGCGCAATCGTAAGACTCGCGCCCAACGCTAGCATGCTCGAGATCACGAAGCTCAGCATGGCGATATCTGCACCCTTGCTCAATAGCTGTACCAACATTGAGATCTCCTTATTTGATTGGGCTATTGTCGGGCACCGAGCGAGGATACGACCGCGTCGCGGCGGCTATTCCGCCGTCAGAGACCCTATTCGTGAAGATCCGCGAGCCACCGCAACGCACTCAGGCTCGGAAGAAAGCAGTACTCGCCGCCGCGCGTGACGACGAATCGAGGCAGGCCCTTGAGCTGCCTCCGGATCGGCCGGCGCGGAATCGAAACGATTCCTCTCCGTCGCCGGCACCGGCCACCGGATCTCGCTCCTTGCGTCGCCGAAAAAGCGCCGTCGTTCATCCACTCCGACTGAACGAACTCGAACTGACGCCGATGTTCGCGCCGACGAAGGCAAACATCAGTCCGCGATCGGCGCCGTCATCCTCCAGTACGCCCTCGGGAAGCGCCGGGCCGTAGCCGCTGCCGCGCCGAATCATGCGATGAATCCGCACGACGCCCGCGATATCCGCATCGCGCGGATTCATGCGCCGGATGTGCGAGCCTAGCGGCGTCTTGTAACCGATCGCGTCGTCGGCCTTGAACAGGAAGTTGTTGTTGCGCGCCGGGTCGGCGCCGATCTTGCGGATCGTCGGCGTCGGGCGATAATGCGAGCGGTGCGCCGCTGCGCCAACGTCCCATCATCTTTGCCGCCAGCAGCTCCTCGTCTTCGGCATCGGAAGCATTGGCTTTCAGATACTGCCGAAATGCCGCGACGCGTTGATGCAGCTTGCGGAAGACGATGTAGCTGCCGTTACGGCCCAGAATCTCTGGCTGCGGTATCGTCGGCGCTTCGCTCATCTCGTCGGGATAACCGAGTACGAATTCGCCGGCTTTCAGCGGTACTTCGTTGGGATTGGTTCCGGGAATGCCGCTGCCTTCGATTGCCGGATGGCTGATGCCGTCTTTGAATCCAAACGGCTCTTTTTCGTCCTCCAGAACGTGACAATCCTGACGCCATATCGCAACGACACCAGGGAGTTGCTGCAGCGCTTCTTGCGCGCGTTCGAGGGCCGTCGGAAGCCAGTCGCTTCATCGTTCGATACCGCCGTGATCACGACGTGAACGTCGGGCGTACCGAGCGGCTTCTCCCAATGCTCGGGGCTGCTCTCACCGACATCGCCCAAGACGTTCGCGCGCGCCGCCATGCCTTGCGCAAACGCTGCCGGGAACGTTTCGAGCGAAGCCTGCGGAACGCCGAGCGCTTGAGTCCTTGAAACGTAAGCGCGGCGCTGACCCACGTATCGCGCGCCGGACTCTCCGGATGGGCCGCCGAGGCGACGACGTTGCTGAGACGGCGCATCAGTTCGCGCCCGGCGTGCGCGATCGTCGATGCGCAGGATAATGTACGTCGCGGCAAACGGAATGGGGCGCGGCCGCAGCACACCGCTTTGAATGTCGGCTAAGTCCAGCCTCGACGCCTGACTCATTTGGTCGCGAGGTTTCTCCAGAATCGTTCCAGGCTTTCATCTCCGCCGAAGAGCGTCGTAAAGATCGTCGAGTCGGCCAGCAAGATATCGCCCGCGCGATCGCCCGCGGGCGGCATCCAAAGGAACATGTTGAACTCGCGGTTACCCGCCTCGGTAAACGGATGCGGCTTGGACATGTCGATCGGTTGCCGCGCCAGCACGTGAATCGCATTGGGATCGTCGTCGTCACCTCGTAGTGCGGCAGGTGCATGTGAAAGACGAACGTGCTGACGCCGTCGAGCCAGCCGCGACGATCCAAATCGCCGTTGGTCGAAAGCGGGAGCGTTTTGGTCGTGCCGGGATGCGTCGCCGGCCGCAGGCCCTAGCGGTTTTCGACGGGAACCCGCAGCCCCTTCATTAGCGACCGCGTATATTTGCCGAATCGCTGCTGCCGTGGAACCAACGGATCGCCGTGGTGAAAGTATTCCATGTTGCGCTCTTTGAGGTCTTCGGACGCGCCGACGTCGTGGTGCGGTCCGAGAATGAGGCACGTCCCTTCGCGGCGAGAAAGGCGCGAAGGGCCTCGATCTCCTCGGGCGCAGCTTCCTGCTCGGTGACCAGATGGTCGAGACCGAAGATCATCAGCGTATCGGTATCGGCGAGTATGCGTTCGTCGATCGGCAGCTTCTGCCCGGCCTGATCGACGCGCTGGTAAACGGCCACGGGCTGGCCGGTCACTTCGCCGACGACGCGTTGAAAGTTCAGAAGCGACAGATGAAAGAGCTCGAGCGTTCCCGCGATGCCTTGCAGGAACATCTGTTGCGAATATTCTTCCGTTTCGTAGGCCGGCCACGCGACGCGGCGGACTTCGGTCATCGTCGAAAAGCGATTGTCGAGCTCTGTTACGTCGCGATTGGCTTCCCAGGGATAGCTCCACGTCCAGTAGACGCTGAACCGCCGGTTCGCTTTAGGTACTTTCGCGGCACGTGAAGCTGATTGTAGGTTCGGCCGCGTGGTACTCATTGCATTCTGGTCACAGCATCTGATCAGCTCACCGAATGCTTCTACGTGCAGCGCCTTCTTGATTTCGTCGGCCGACACGAACGGATACTCACCGTACTCCATGAAGCTCGGCCGATGATGATCGCGCACGAACTTGACGAAGGCCGGAACGTTCGTCTTCCAGTCCTCGGGGAAACCTTCGAGATTCTCAAAGGCCGTGTTCAAGCCGGCTTTCGTGAACAGCGCTACGGCGTCGTCGGTGTACTTGTCGAAATCGGTGTCGAAGATGCCCTGATACATGAAATAGGTGTCGTCGTCGATGTCGAAGAGTACCCACTTTAGGTAGTGCAGCTTGAGCGGCGCCAGGAAGTTGGGATCGCCGGTTAGTGCCTTCTCGACCGTGTCGGCATACGCACGCATCGCGGCCTCGCGCCCCGGCTTGAGCTTCGCGATGATCGTGAATCCGTAACAGGCCGGTGTCCTTGGGAAGACTGGGCCGTAGATTCCTTGCTTGAACTTAAAGTATCCTCCTTGGGGATCGCCATCGCCTGCGGCTTGCTCCAGTCGCCTTCCGGTGTCGCCATCGTCTTCTCCTATTGCGTGGGACGCGTGCAGGGTCGTGGCCACGGCACCCTTACTTACGGATGATATATCGGTAAATGTGCCTGCCCAACGCCTGCCCCGCTCGCTTCGCACGCCCCCGGCGATCCGATCCTTGCGGCGGCAACCAGGAGCTGCTCAAGAAGTATCTATCCGCATCACCGTGCGTCTTCGTCGGGGTCAAGTCGCAGTGCAAATGACGTACTCCGGTACCAACACCCGAGGTTCTCTCGCACACCCCGGCGGAAGACGACGACGTTCACGATCTCCAGCCATGCGTTCGGCTATCCCGGCACCTTACTCCACGTCGGCGTCTCGCCGACATCGCAGGTCACCGTCGTTCTGCCGTCGTTCTCGCAGATCAGCAACACGCAGAACGGAACCGTCGCCGGGACGGACGACATGGAGTTTCGCTACAAGCAGCTCGTTTATTCGAATCCGAAGGGAGGCGTTTTGGGCGGCGTGCTAGTGACCTATCAGGCACCAACGGGATCGCCGGCTTGACCGCTCCCGGTCCTTCGTACGAGATCAACCCGTTGCTCAACATCGCGTTGAATCAGTCGCGATCGATCGGCGAGAACCTTTCGTTCCCGGTCACCAACCGCCGCCGGCACAGGCCGGCGGGCCGCGAACCTGGAGTTTTTCACCGCAAGCGGTGACGTTCTGGCGTTCGCCGGGCGGAACGTTGCTCGCGGTCGTCGCTCAGTACGGCTTTTCGTCCAACACGCTTTACCTTACGCTGAACACCGCACAGCTGCTTTCGCGCAACTTTCAAATCCAGGGAACGTACGGTGGCAACAATGCGCCGGTCGACTACGTGAATCCGGTGGAAGACGTCCCGCACCTGCCGGCATCGCGTACAGCCGATCGTTTACGATCGGCTTGAGTTATCTCGTTGGTACAGCGAGGCTCCGGCGCGATGACCGCGACGCTCGAATTCGACGTCGTCGTGATCGGAGCCGGCCCCGCCGGAACGGCCGCGGCCATTCGCGCCGCCGACCTGGGCGCAAAGACTGCGCTGGTGACGCGCGGCGCCTTCGGCGGGATGTCGGCAAACGAAGGACCGATTCCGGTTCGCACGCTCGCCCATGCCGCACGCCTGGCTCGCGAAGCGCGACAGTTGCCGCGATACGGCATCGGGCGAACGGTCCGTCGCTCGATTACGCACGATTCGTTGCACGCGCGCGCGAAGTCGTCGATGAAACGCGACGGCACTCCACGCTGCTCGAACAAATTCAAAACGCCGACGTCGCGCTGTACGAGCACGCCGGAACGGCGGGATTTGTGGATCCGCACACGATCCGAAGTGAGTCGGCCCGACGTTCCGCGGCGAGCGAATCGTCATCTGCACCGGCGGCATCAGCCGGCCTCGAGTTCCCGGCGCGGAGCTGACGGTTACTCCCGCCGATGCCTTCTCTTTGACTGCAGTTCCAAAATCGATCATCGTCATCGGAGCGGGAGCGACCGGCGCGCAGGTCGCGTCGATCTTCAACGCGTTCGGTTCGTCGGTTACGTCTGTCAATCCGGCCCGCGAATCATCGCACCGAGGACGCCGACGTTTCAGAGGCCGTCGCCGCGGCCTTTCGCGAAGACGGCATGGCGATCCTCGAGAGTTCGGGAGAATCGAGCGGGTCGAAGCGGCGCCCGAGGCATCCGTGTTACTCTGGCGGGCGCAACGAGCCCATCGAAGCCGAACTTGTCGTTTGCGCGATCGGCTGGATCGCCGACACCGACGGCCTCAACCTAGCGGGCCGGCGTCGAAACCAATGCGCGCGGTTTTATTGAGGTCGACGACGCTTCGCACGAACGCGCCGCACGTCTACGCCGCCGGCGACATCATCGGCCGTTCGATGCTCGTGCCACAAGCGGTTCGCGACGGATTCATCGCGGGAAACAACGCAGCGGGCGCCGAGCGGCTTAACGGTTCCGGCCGGCGTTGAGCCAATCGGAAGTTTCACCGATCCCGAGTACGCAAAGGTCGGATTGACCGAGGACAGACGCGCGCAAATACGATACGATCGTAGCGCTTGCTACGTATGCCGAGACGACACGGCCGATCATTGACGGACGAACTCGCGGATTCTGCAAGCTCGTCGTCGATCGCAGCACCTGACGATTCTAGGCTGCCATATCGTCGGTGAACGCGCGGTCGAAGTCGCTCAAATGGCGGCAATCGCGATGACCGCCGATATGACGGTCGATGCGGTGGCATCTATCCCGCTCTCGTTTCCCACGTACGCCAACGTCTTCGGGCGCGCGGCGTTGCGTGCGATCCGAGAACTCGGGATTACTGCCGTGCCATTATCATATTGAGGACCTGTTCGCGATTCAGCAGGTGATCGGGACTCTCACCGCTGGTTTCAATAACGACCACTTGCACCGTGCCATTGAACGCGCTCTTCGTCGGGGGCATGTCAGGCGTCATCGGAGAGCCGCGCTTGACGCCGACGTCGGAAGTCTCGTCGGCTGAGAACACCATTGGAACGGTCTCGTTAAGGCGACCGTTGCCAACGGCGGTGCCGTCGATATAAAGCGTCACGGTACCACCCTTTGCGAGGCCGCCGCCGTCGTAGGCAAACTCCATTCTGACTTGATGCGTCCCGGCGGTTAGCGCCTGCGTCGAGTCAATCACGGTTTGGCGAAGCCCAACGAAGTTGTAGTGATATTTCAGCGTTCCATCTTTGACGTAGAACATCCAACCGCCGCCGATCCCGCCCTGCGCTAAGATGACTCCGTTTGCCGGTTTCCCCTCAGGAATGACGAGTTGAGCCGTAATCGAGTGGCTCTTATTCTTGACGTTGATGATGCCGTTTTCGTTCAGTGCACCCATGCCGTTGGCGAGGACCTGAGAGTCGCCCCGAACCAACACCGGCCTGCCCGCTACGTCGGAGTTAAACCGCTCGGCCGTGCGATCGTCCATCGGTAACACATTGTTCCGCGTGGCCTCGATGAGCCACAGTCGTTGGAGCTCGTGCAGTTTGTCCGGCATCTCTTTTGAGAGATCGTGTGCCTGCGACCAATCCTTGTTTGTATCGTAGAGCTCCCACACGTCATCGCTAAACGGTGGCCTGCTCGTCAAGAGCCACGGCGTACTATGGCGCGTTACCGCGGTCCACCCTTTGTGGTAAATTCCTCGATTGCCGAACATTTCGAAGTACTGCGTTTCCCGGCGTTCGGCCGCCGTGGCGTCGTCGAAGCTGTAGAGCATGCTGACGCCCTGCATTGGAAGCTGTCCGACGCTATTGACCAGGTAGGGCTCGGGAAGATGCGCGGCCTCGAGAACCGTTGGCGCCACGTCGATGACATGATGAAATTGATGTCGTATCTCGCCCTTGGCCTTGATTCCCTTCGGCCAGCGAACGATCGTGCCGTTGCGTGTGCCGCCCCAATGAGAAGCGACCTGCTTGGTCCACTGGTACGGCGTGTCCATGGCATGCGCCCAGCCGACCGCATAATGGTTGTACGACTCCGGGCCGCCGAGCAGGTCCATGCGCTGCGTTAAAAAGTCAACGGTTTCGAGGTCGTTCATTCCGTTGAAAGGGATGCATTCGTTAAAGGTGCCTTGCGGCGTGCCTTCGGCCGAGGCGCCGTTGTCGCCGATAATATAGTAGATCAGCGTGTCGTCGAGCGCTTCGATTTGATCGAGCGCGTCAATAAGGCGGCCGATGTGATAATCCGCATATGAAAAGAAGCCGGCGTAGACTTCCATCTCGCGTGCAAGTACGCGCTGGAACTCGGGCGTCTGAGAATCCCAGGACGGAATCTCTTTCGGGCGCGCCGTGAGCTCGCAATCTTTCGGAATAACTCCGAGTTGCTTTTGACGCGCAAAGGTCTCTTCGCGCAGCTTGTCCCAGCCCTGGTCGAATTTGCCTTTGTACTTGTCGGCCCATTCCTTCGGCACGTGGTGCGGTGCGTGCGTAGCGCCCGGCGCGAAATACATGAAGAACGGCTTGTCGCCGGCGAGCAGTCGCTGCTGCCGCACCCACGCTATCGCACGATCCGTCATGTCTTCCATGAAGTGATAGCCCTCTTCGGGCAACTTCGGCGGCTCGACGGCTTTCGTGCCCTCGTGGATTGACGGATACCATTGATTGGTCTCGCCCGCAACGAAACCGTAGAAGTATTCGAAGCCGGATCCCGTCGGCCAACGATCGAACGGCCCAACGGGGCTAGCCTCCCAGACTGGGACCTCATGGCACTTGCCGAACTGCGCAGTCGAATACCCATTGAGACGAAGAATCTCGGGCAGCGGCGCCATTGAGTTGGGTCGCATCGACGTGTAGCCGGGGGCCGAGGTCGCGATTTCCGTGATGCCGCCCATTCCCACGGTATGGTGATTTCGCCCGCTCAAAAGCGCCGCGCGTGTCGGAGAGCAAAGGGCCGTGGTGTGAAACCGCGTGTAGCGCAGACCGTCCTTGGCAATTCGTTCCGCGGTGGGTGCCTGGCACGGCCCTCCGAAAGCGCTCGATGCACCGAAACCAACATCGTCGATCAAAACAATCAGAACGTTTGGGGCGCCCTTGGGCGGACGCACGGGTTCGATCGGCGGAAACTTTGAGTCCGGATCCTTAGCATCGTAGGCGACGAAACCGGCATATGGCTTGCTCGGAATCGGCAGCACTTCACGCTGAACGCTTTTCGCGGAATCTTCTTTGCCGTTTGAAGTGGGCATAGTACGCCTCCATGATACGCAGCATCTCGGCTCATCATCGCTGAGTGAGCCCGGGACATACGGTAAAAAGTGAAGCGCCCCTTCCTATAGAAGCGGCGTCGCTCGACGCCTGGGCCTTAACAAATGTGAATGTTTCTTAAAAGATGGTCAATCGCGCTAACGCAACGCTCTTAACTTGCCGGCGCTTATTGCCCGTTAGGTTGACGACTCGAACTTGCGCTCCAGCGCCAGACCGACCGCGATGTAGTCTTCGTTACCGACGCCCGCCGTCTCAACCACTTTTTCGAATTCCGCGAACGCGCGATCCATTAACGGCGCATTCGCACCCAGGTTCTCCCAAGCCACGCGCGCCAATCGAAGGTCCTTGAGTAGCGCGTTCGCCGAAAAACGCGGCTGCGTGTCGCATTCGATCAGTTGTTGACGCTTTGTGGCAACACGTCCGAGCGCTTGCACGAGCGCGTCGATGGTGAGAGCACGATCGACGCCGGCCTTTCCGGCGATGCCCAGCAGTTCTCCAATCGAATCGGCAAGCACGGCCAGCATCGAGTTGAACGCAAGCTTGAGATGCCCGCTCGCTCCCGGCGAACCGGTGAACGTAACGGTAGAGCCCATCGCGCTCAAGAGCTCCCGTCCTTTATCGAACGCTCGAGCGCTGCCTCCCGGAAGGAGCGTTAGCGTCCCGGTGCGTGCGCCGTCGACGCTGCCGAAGACCGGACAGGCGAGAAAGTCTACGCCTCGCTGTTGCGCCGCTTCCGCGAGCGACTCATACATCCGCGGCGAGAGCGTCGTCGTTTCGATAACGAGCTGGCCCGCTGCGCGCGGCCGGCATAAGCCGGCCGAGCGAGATCTCGCGCGCCACGTCGTCGTCCCAGAGCATCGCGATCACGGCGTCCACGCCGGCTACCAGCGCTTCGAGGCTCTCGAATGGCGTCGCGCCCGCGGCGACCACCGGATCCATCATGCCGCGATCGATATTCCAAGCGGAAACATTATAGCCGCGATCGAGCAGATTGAGCGCGATTGCGGTTCCCATTTTCCCCGTGCCTGCAATTCCAACGTGCATCGTCATCGAACGGTTCTTCTCTCACAGACCCGGAATGGCGCCGGGAGCCACCAGCGCGATGACGGCGAGTGCGCCGAGTGCCGCGCCGACCGGTGCGACGAATCGATTGCCTGACGGCGTCGCTTTTTCGACGAACATAATCGCGGCGAGCACGCCCATCCAAGCCAAATGCGCGACACCTGCAGCAAACATCACCAGCATGAGCGCCCAGCAACAGCCAAGGCAGTAGAGCGCGTGACCGAAGCCGAGCCGCAACCCGTTGAGTGCGCCGCGCCGATAGTGGCGCATCAGATACATGCCGGGATGCCGGCACGCCTTCAGGCAGGCGTCCTTCAGCGGCGTGAACTGATAGAGGGCCGCCAGACCGAGCGTGGCCGCCGGTATCAGGCGTCGCGTGCGCCGCGAGCCACGGCCACGCGTCGACGATGCGGTGCACCTGCATGTCGCCGGTAAATGCCGCCAGCGCAAACGCCGTCCAAACCGCGAAGTAGCCGCCCAAGAAACAAGACCAAGCGCGAACGGGAAGTCCGGCGCGCGACCGGCGGTCGCCGCATAGAGGCGGATCAAGCCGAGCGAAGACGGCAGCATCATTGCCGCAGTCATGAACTGCCACGCGGCCAGTACGACGAGGGCGGAGAGCCAGTACGGCCGCCCGTTTTGATAGAGCGCGTCGTGGTGAAGCGCCGCGGCATTGCCGCTCAGCTCGGCCCACACGCAGACCGCCCATGCGACGGCGATCGCGCAGCCGAGGATGCCGATCGTGTTGAAGCGCACGAACCGGGTCGCAGCGGTCACCGCCATGTGCGTTACGCCTCTAGCAGGAAGTCGCCCTGAATCGCGTTGCGATCCTTAAACGTCCAAACCATTCCGTGTTCGGGTATGTTGACGACGTGCTCGGAGGCCTTCGCAATATACGCGGGGGCGCCGGGTATCGTGCTAAAGATGCTGTCGCGCAGCGTCGTGATTGCCCCATACCCGCTGCGATATGGCGCCATGGTCGCGCGAATCTTGTCGCCGACGACAATCGTTCCTTCGCCGCCCTTGAGGTTGTGTTCGATCGGCATCGTCTCGATCGCTACGTCTTCACCGACCAAGTTGTTGAGGTCCGCGAGCGGTCCACCCAAGCGGCCGTGCCACGCGTCGAGAATTGCGGTCCGTTGTTCGTCGGTTGCACCGGCATCCACGTAGCTTACGCGTTTCCAGGTCTGCGGCGTCAGAACGTTTCCGGGAATCTTGACGACTTCCACGTAGGTCAGTCCGCTTACGTCGACTCCGTTGATCTCGCCCTTTTCGATATTGTAGGCAAGGAACGAGTCGCAGGCACCGCCGTCGGGATCTTCGCCGATCCAGCAACGGCAGAGCGTCCGGCACGAACACGCTTCGAGCAGCGTGCCTTGCAAAGTGTAGGTTTTTGCGGACGTTTGGGGAGCAGGCTGA
Organism: Vulcanimicrobiota bacterium; assembly: GCA_963735845.1. Lineage (GTDB taxonomy): Bacteria > Vulcanimicrobiota > Vulcanimicrobiia > Vulcanimicrobiales > Vulcanimicrobiaceae > Cybelea. The sequence goes on from CAVTMN010000020.1 coordinate 17,444, forward strand.
GTTTGGGTCATAGCTTAGTCCCTCCTCGGACGCGTACTCTTCCAGGGGTCGCGACGGGTGCCTCTGCCTACTCGGGAAGCGGCCCTAGGTCGAGGACGATTGCGTACCACGTATTTACGCCAACGATGCCGTCGACGACGACGGGTTCGTCGACCCATACGGCTTGATTGTCGCGCACGTACGTTTGAAAGGCGCGAACCGCGGCGGCCGTCAAAGGGCCGAAGTCACCGTCGACCGCCAGATTCTTACATTCGGGCAGATCCCGGTATCGCAACTGGTCCTGCGCGGCGCGAACGGCATCACCCTGGTCGCCTTGTGAAACCTCGACAACGAGAGCCGGCCACGTCAGGTTGCCCACGACTCCATCGGAGACCAGGCCGCGGTCGGTTTGAAACGTTTTGATCGCCGCGGTGGTTTCCGGCCCGACTTGATCGTCAACGGTGACACTGTAGCCGTGAACGCGAAGGAGATACTGGACGGTGCCGGCGAGAGGCCCAGTCCTCCCGGTTTTGACTTGTATCCACTCCTTGGCCATTGCTTAAAACCTCTCACCTTCAGCGCTGTGCTTTGAGTTCTTGAGCGAAACAGCATCGCCCCTACGAAGTCTACAGCTCTAACGAAGCGCAAAAATGGCCTCGGAGTGACCGAGCAAGCTACCGAGCCCCCTTGCGGCACCGATGTTCACCCAATTATTAAGACTTGACGAATATAAGCGTCTATTTATATAATGCCGGACATGGAAGCCTTTGCGGCTCTTTCCGACCCGACGCGGCGCCACATCGTCGAGTTGCTCGCCGACGGCGAACGGTCGGCCGGCGAACTGGCTCGGCGATTTACGCTAAGCCAGCCGGCGGTCTCGCAGCATCTGCGAGCGTTGCGGGACGCCGGCTTGGTGCGGGTACGGCGTGATGCCCAACGGCGCATGTACTCGATCGATGGTCGAGGATTAGCCCAGATCGACGAGTGGCTTTCGCGTTACCGCACCTTCTGGAACACCCGCCTCGACGCGCTCGAGCGTGCACTTTACGACAGAGACGAGGAATCATGACCGAGCTAGCCACCATCACCGACCGCAGCACGTTGATTTTTGTTCGCCGGCTTCCCGGTCCGATCGAACGCGTCTGGGCCTATCTGACGGACCCCAAGTTTTTAGCGCAGTGGTTTTCCGACGGGATCGTAACCGATCGCGTCGGGGGCGAAGTGCGCTTCGAAATAGGCGCGACCGGACGCGTCACGGCCTATCAGCCACCCACTCTTCTTGAATACACGTGGAACGAAGAAGAAGCGTCTTGCGGTCCCGTTGCCGGCGCGCTCGTCCGGTGGGAACTCGCCGAAGACGGTGGCGGAGTGCGACTCACGCTCACGCATTCCCGGCTCCCGGAAAACGAAGTTCTGGCTCACGGCGCCGGTTGGCATACGTTCCTCGAACGTATGTCTGCGTGCCTCGACGGCCGTGAACCGCAACCGATCGACGAGCTATTCGAACGGTTGAAGGCCGAATACGCGCCGCTCGTGCGGTCGGCCGGTATCGTTACACAGCATTCCAGACTTTGAGGAGATTGAACGATGTCCACTAACACTACGCCGCAAAACAAAATCGGAACGCACGACGAGTGGCTGAAGGCGCGGCTGCAGCTTCTCAAAGACGAGAAGGAGCTGACGCGGCGTAGCGACGAGCTGGCGCGCCGCCGGCAAGAGCTGCCCTGGGTGCGCATCGATAAGGCGTATCGCTTCGATACCGACGAAGGGCCGGCATCGCTTAGCGATCTCTTCCGCGGCAACTCGCAGCTGCTCGTCTACCATTTTATGTTTGGGCCCGATTTTACCGCGGGTTGCCCGTCCTGCTCGTCCATCGCCGACGGATTCAACGGTTTCGCCATCCACCTCGCTCATCACGACGTCACGCTTTGCGCGGTTTCGCGCGCATCGGTCGAAAAGCTGCAAGCCTACAAGAAGCGCATGGGCTGGACGTTTCCGTGGGCATCGTCGTTCGGCAGCGACTTCAACCTCGATTTCCAAGCCGGCTGCACGGAAGAGCAGCAGCAATCCGGTACCATCGAGTACAACTTCGCCCCCGAAGATACGCGCCGGACGCTGACGCTCGACGAAGGCTGGGCGAAAGAGATCGCCGCGGGCTGTGGTACGGACTGGCCGACGTATCGGCGCGAAACGCCCGGCGTCAGCGCCTTCGTGCTAAAGGACGGCGCCGTCTATCACACCTACTCGGCGTACGCTCGCGGACTCGACGGACTGTGGGGCATGTATCAGTGGCTCGATCGCGCGCCGCTCGGACGCAACGAAAACGAACCCGGCCTTTGGTGGAAGCGCCACGACGAGTACACTTAAACCCGGGGGCCGATGTCGCGGCGCAGCTCCCAACCTTATCGGTTACATATTTAGCCGGTCAGCCGGTTCGCACCGAGCGGAACGTCGCACGAACGTCTTCACAGAAGAGTTGCGGCTGTTCCCAAGCGGCGAAATGGCAACCGACGTCGTGCTTCTTGTAATAAACCAGCTTCGGATATGCTTTTTCCGACCAGCTGCGCGGCGCCGTGTAGATCTCGCGCGCAAAGGCGCTGACGCCCGTCGGAACGGTGACTCCCTTGACGTCGAAGAAGTCGAGTTTATTCTCCCAATATAGGCGCGCGGACGAGATCGCCGTGCCGGTCAACCAGTATAACGTGATATTATCGAGCACGTCGTCGCGCGAGAGGCCGCCTGGGTTTCCGGCGAAGGCCGGTGCGATCACTTCGTAGCTGTCTTTGTCGTGATCGAGAATCCAGGCGGCAAGACCGACCGGTGAATCCATCAACCCGTAAAGTGTCTGTGGGCGGTTGCTCATCTCGACCGCATACCCGAGATGATGCACGTAGAAGTCCTTGAGCTGTTCGAAAGCTCGCAATTCGTCGCCGGAAAGACCCGCCGGCGCCGGATGTCCTAATTTGGCCGCCGCCAAGATATCGGCCGGCGCGGTACCAGCCATGTTGCTGTGAATGGCTAGCACTTGCGTGGGCGCTACTAACGCGAGCTCTTGCGTGATGATGGCTCCCCAATCGCCGCCTTGCGCCGCAAACTTCGGATATCCCAGCCGCTCCATCAACACGACCCACGCCTTTGCCATTCGCACGGGATCCCAACCGAGAGTCGTCGGCTCGGGAGAATAGCCGTAGCCCGGCATCGACGGAATCACCAGATGAAACGCGTCCGACGCGCTCGCACCGTGCGCCGTAGGATTGGTGAGCGGCTCGATGATCTTGGTCTGCTCGATGACCGAGCCCGGCCATCCGTGGGTGACGATCAGCGGCAGCGCGTTTTCGTGCTTGGAGCGCACGTGCATGAAATGGATATCCTGCCCGTCGATCTCGGTCACGAACTGCGGTATCGCATTGAGTTTTGCTTCGCACTTGCGCCAATCGTAATCGTTCGCCCAATAGGTCGCGAGCGCTTGAGTAGTAGCTAACTGCACGCCTTGCGAGTCGTCCGAAACGAGCTCGCGGGTTGGCCATCGCGTTGCCTTGATGCGCCGGCGCAGCTCGGCGAGCTCCTCGTCCGAAACGTGCGGCATCTTAAACGGGCGGATTGCCGTCGCTCCGCTCGCCACCGGTTCTTGCACTTGGGTCATTTCTCCATTCCTTTCGGAAGCGGTTTTGGTTGAAGTGGATCGCGAACAGCCCACCAGTCCCATCTGCGCCGCAGTAAGGCTGATGGTTGCCGCGCTAACGAAATGCCGCCGGTCCAATGAAAGACTACTTTCTCAGCGATCTGAAGCCGGCACGAACCTCTTGTGCAAAGAGCTCCGGCTGTTCCCAGGCCGCGAAGTGGCCGCCCTGGTCGACGCGGTTGTAATAGATCAGTTTGTGAAAGGCTCGTTCCGTCCAACTCCGCGGAGCCGTATAGATTTCGCCCGGAAAGATGCTGACGGCGGCCGGGATCGAGACGTTCACGGCATTGAGCGGTGGTAAGCCGCCGCGCGCGTTTTCCCAGTAGAAGCGCGCGGCGGAAACCCCGGTGTTCGTCAGCCAGTAGAGGGTGATATTGTCGAGAACGTCGTCTCGCGTGACCGCACCGGACGGATGCCCGTCGACTGTCTGCCCCAATATCGCCGAAAGGATGGGCGGCGCAGGTTGGCCCCAGCCATCACCGTGGTCGATAAGCCAGGCTGCAAGGGCGACCGGTGAATCGGCAAATCCATAAAGCGTTTGTGGACGCGTTGCCATCTCGGCCGAGTACGCAAAGTGTTTCGTTCTGAAGTCCTGCACTTGCATGAACGCGGTCTTTTCGTCGGGCGATAGCGTAGCCGGGGGCGGATCGCCGCATGACAGTGCCTTGACGATGTCGGGCGGTATCGTACCGGGGAAGTTGGTGTGCATGGCCAGCAGCTCCGGCGGTGCCTGCTCGGCCATCGCTTCCGTGATTACCGCGCCGACGTCGCCGCCTTGCGCCAGGAACTGCGGATACCCAAGGCGCTTCATCAGCACGACCCAAGCCCGTGCGATCCGAGCAGGCCCCCAGCCCGTCGTCGTTGGCCGGCCCGAAAACCCGTAACCCGGTATCGAAGGAATCACCACATGAAAAGCGTCGGACGCACTTCCGCCGTGCGCCGTTGGATTGGTCAGCGGATCGATGATCTTCAGCTGCTCGATAATCGAACCGGGCCAACCGTGCGTTACGATGAGGGGCAACGCATTCTCGTGTTTGGAACGAACGTGGATGCACTGAACGTTTAGCCCGTCGATCTCGGTCATGAATTGTGGGAGTGCGTTCAGCTTTGCCTCGCACCTTCGCCAGTCGTACCGCGTGCCCCAATAGTTGGCGAGGTCCTGCATCGTAGAGAGCTGCACACCTTGCGATGAATCGGCTACCGTCTCGCGATCCGGCCATCGCGTCGCCGCGATTCTCCGACGCAACTCGACGAGATCTGCCTCGGGAATGTTGACCGTAAAGGTGTTGACGGCAGTCGCCCTCGGCAGCGCCGACGAGGGGCGGCCTAAGCATGGCGGCGGTGCCGAGAGCTGCGGACGTCGAGATGAAAGTGCGGCGAGTGAGCGATGATCCGTACAACAACGTCATTCTCCTTCGTATGGGGAACCAGGAACCTGATACCCGGTTGGATAGCTAGGAGTGTGCAAGAATGCCCTCGCTTTGGTCAACCGGCGACCGCCTGGCTGCCGACGGGTCCGCAAAATAAAGGCGGCGCGCCGATTCGGCGCGCCGCCTTTACTTCTTCCAGTGTCCGCCGCGGTTAGGCGGTGACGGCAAGGTCGAAGCGATCGAGGTTCATCACCTTCTCCCACGCCGCGACAAAGTCGCGCACGAAGTGGTCGCCCTCGATGGCGTAGACCTCGGCCACCGCACGGAGCTGCGAGTTCGAGCCGAAGATCAGGTCGAAGTTCGTGCCGGTCAACGTGACCTCACCGGTGCGCCGGTCGCGACCTTCATACGTATAGTCGGTTCCCGCCGGCTGCCACTTGGTCGTCATATCGATCAGGTTTACGAAGAAGTCGTTGGTCAGCGTGCCCGGCCGCTTCGTGAAGACGCCGTGCTTCGAGCCTCCGACGTTCGCACCAAGGACCCGCAGTCCGCCGACGAGCGCCGTCATTTCCGGAGCCGTCAGGGTTAACAACTGCGCGCGATCGAGCAGCTGCTGCTCCGGCGAACGCGAGCGTCCGCTGCCGAGGTAGTTGCGGAAGCCGTCCGAGGCCGGCTCCAGCACGGCGAAGGAGTGCACGTCGGTGTTTTCTTGCGATGCGTCGGTGCGGCCCGGCGCGAAGCTCACCTTCACGTCCTGGCCCGCGCTCTTCGCAGCCTGCTCGATCGCCGCGCACCCGCCGAGCACGATGACGTCGGCTAACGAAACCTTCTTGCCGCCCGAAAGCGATGCGTTGAAGTCCGCTTGGACTTTCTCGAGAGCTGGCAGTATTTTCGCCAGCTCCGCGGGCTGATTCACTGCCCAGTCCTTTTGCGGCGCAAGGCGAATGCGCGCGCCGTTGGCGCCGCCGCGCATGTCGGTGCCGCGGAACGTCGACGCCGAGGCCCACGCAGTCGTAACCAACTGCGATACCGTGAGCCCTGAATCGAGAATGCGGCTCTTGAGCGCCGCAACGTCCTGCGCGTCGATCAACGGATGGTCGACCGCCGGCAACGGGTCTTGCCAGATCTGCGGTTCGGCCGGCACTTCGGGGCCGAGGTAGCGAGAAACGGGACCCATATCCCGATGCGTGAGCTTGTACCACGCCTTAGCAAAGGCGTCGGCAAACTCTTGCGGGTCATCGTGGAAGCGCTTTGAGATCGGACCGTAGAGCGGATCGACCTTCAACGCAAGGTCCGTCGTAAACATCATCGGCGCGTGCTTCTTCGACGAATCGTGTGCGCCGGGGACGGTGTTTGCGGCGGCGCCGTTTTTCGGCGTCCACTGCCAACCGCCGGCGGGGCTCTTGGTCAGCTCCCACTCGTAGTTGAAGAGATTGTAGAAGTACTCGCCGTTCCAGCGCGTCGGCGTCGAAGTCCAGGCGCCCTCGAGTCCGCTGGTGATCGTGTCGTCGCCGCTCCCGCTGCCGAATGAGTTGCGCCAGCCGAGGTTCTGCTCGTCGATGCCGGCGCCGGCCGGAGCAAAGCCGACGTACTGCGCCGGGTCGGCAGCGCCGTGCGCTTTGCCGAAGGTGTGGCCACCGGCGATGAGCGCGACGGTCTCTTCATCGTTCATCGCCATCCGCCCGAACGTCTCGCGAATATCGACGGCCGCTGCAAGCGGGTCGGGTTCGCCGTTGGGGCCTTCAGGATTCACGTAAATCAAACCCATCTGTACGGCCGCGAGAGGTTTTTCGAGATCGTGTTCGCCGGTGTAACGCTTGTCCTCGAGCCACGTGTCTTCCGGACCCCAGTAAATGTTTTCGTCGGGCTCCCACGCGTCGACGCGCCCGCCGGCAAACCCGAACGTCTTGAATCCCATCGATTCCAACGCGCAGTTTCCGGCAAGGATCATGAGATCGGCCCACGAGATCTTGCGGCCGTACTTCTGCTTGATCGGCCACAGCAGTAGACGCGCTTTGTCGAGGTTGGCATTGTCGGGCCAGCTATTGAGCGGCGCAAAGCGCTGCTCGCCCGAGCCCGCGCCGCCGCGGCCGTCACCGATACGGTACGTTCCCGCGCTGTGCCAGGCCATGCGAATAAAGAGCGGCCCGTAGTGACCGTAGTCGGCCGGCCACCAATCCTGCGACGTGGTCATCAACGTGAAAATATCGGCCTTGACCGCTTTGAGGTCGAGGCTGTTGAACTCGCGGGCGTAGTTGAAGTCGGCGCCCATCGGGTCGGAGAGTGCCGACGGCCGGTGAAGCACCGACAGGTTCAGCAATTCGGGGAACCAATCGATGTTGATTCTCGGCCGCAGGGGTACGTGTTTTACGGGACAGCCCTGGTCGGCTTCCGACAGTTCTACGATCGTGTTTTCCATTCGTGCTACTTCTCCGATCCGGTGAAAATGCAGGCGCTTCGCCGCAACGGCCACGATTGGCCCGGACGGCCCAGCAGGCGGTCGGGCGCGCGTGCTACGAGCGGAGGCGCGGGTCTCAATACCGAAGGTATGTGAAAGTGATTTTCACTCTCACATGGAGAATATCCCTGCCCATGAGCGGCGTCAATAGGGATAAGACAGGTTAATATGGTCTCGCCCAAGCAACCGGCGTTGCCGAAAAATTATCGGCTCATATACGACATCGTCGAAGCGAGCGGGGTCGGCCGGCATCTCACGACCTCGGAGATCTATGCGAAGGCACTCAAGCGGCGGCCGGGCATCGGATTCTCAACCGTTTATCGCGGGCTCGAGCGCTTGCGCGATCTCGGATTGGTTTCCGAGCTGCACGTGCCGGGCGTTGACGCCGCGACCTACGAGCCGGCCGGGTCCCGGCACGCTCACTTTCGCTGCAGCGAGTGCGGCGAGATCGAAGACGTGCCTTACGCGATCCCGACGCGTACCATCAGGGCGCTGGCCTCGCAGCACGGTTTCGAGATCGAAAGCGAACGCGTAACGTTCGAAGGCCGCTGCGCGGCTTGCGGCACTTCTTAAGTCGCCGCGATCCAGCGAGCGTATGAGCTGGGCGTGCCCGAAATGCGGGCGTGTCTTCGTCAGATCAATCAGCGCCCGCGTCTTCGCCGATCTAACCGCGACGCGCTGCGCGTGGTCGTTCACCTCTCGCGCCAAGTGAACGATGCACGCGGCGACGCAGCAAGATCTGCGAGCAATCGTGCGCTACCTGCGCGAAGCCTACGATCTCGCAGCCGGCGAGGCCTGATCAATTCGCCGTCGCGACGAAACCATGCTGGACGCCGCTTGCATCGACGTAATAGCCGCAGATCGCGTCGTTGATCGTTGATGCCGGTGACAACCGTACCGTGCGCGGCGTCAGGCTCGTCGATCGGACTGCCACGTCTGCCCGCCGCCGCCTTGGGGCTCGGTGAGGATGAAATCCGTGCTCCTCGTGTCGACGGAGTCCGACGTAGTAGCCGACGATCTGGTCTGACGAGTTAATTCCCAGCGCGTAAGTCGCCGTCGCTCCGGGGTAGGCGAACGTGTAATACTTGCCGACCTGCTCGAAGAACCCGACCGTGCCGCTGGAGGTGCTCTCCCAGCCGGTGATGTCACCGACGTTGTTGATGCCGGTGCGCCTCGGCGTTGGAATAGCCCGGTGGCTTTGAGCACGTTGAACTTTTCCGTCGATATGTTCACAACGATGCGGTATGAAATAACCGTACGCATTCTTGAAAGTAACCGACGCCAAAACCCGTGTCGTTGACGCCGAGAATTTCCGTGAGCGATGTAAGTCCCTTTCCGCCCTTGCGGTCGCGAAAGATCGTCCACAGACCGTTGATTTGAACGAACGACCAAATCCCGGGCAGTTGGGGCGGATGGATCACCCAACCGGTTATAGTCGTTTGGCCGGCGGCGCTAGCGATGCCCGTCGCCACCGTGCCCTGCGCGCCGGCGTACGTCTCGTTTTGAAACGTGGTGTACGGCGGCGCCGAGAGGTAGCTGGCGTAGGGACTGCTGGGATTCCCGTTACCAATCGTTCCGACGATGTTACCCAGCGAGTCGAGCCCGTTGACCCTGTTTACCGTCGATGCTGGGTCGTCGACTGTTTGAAACTTGAACGAAATCCCGCTCGAGGTTTTCGTCTGCGGCAGCGCCCCAGCCGGGGATGCTACGGAGCCAACCCCGCTGCACCCCGAGAGAATGGCTGCCGCCGCGATTAGGATGAAGTAGCCCGCGCACGACTATGGAACCGCCACGAAGCCGTGCTGCGCGCCGCTTCCGTCGACGTAATAGCCGCAAATGTCGTGGTGATTGTTGATACCGGTCACGACCGTGCCATAAACTCCGTTTGGCGCGTCGATTGATTGCCAGACCTGTTGAGCGCCGCCTTTAGACGGTCCGATCAAGAGAAACCCGTGTCTCTTGCCGGTCGAGTCCACGTAGTAGCCGACGACTTGATCCGACCAGTTGATTCCGGTCGCGTACGTCGCCGTACCGCCAGGATAGTAGAACGGATAGTAGGTGCCGGTCTGGAGGAAGAAGCCCTTGACTCCCGCAGACGTCGTCGCCCATCCGGCGATGTCGCCCTTGCCGTTTATTCCGCCTGCCGCAGCGTCACCGGTGACGCCGGGCGGATGGAGGTCCACGAAGCTTTCGTTGGGCACGTTGAGCTCAAAGGGAACCTTAGCGCCGGCAGCGTTCACATATAAGCCGACGGCGAGCTCGGAGTCGTTGATCCCGAGAATCTCGGTCACCGCGTAGTTGCCGGTGCCTTCGTTGGGGTCTTCGAGCAGCGACCACAATGCGTTGACCCTAACGAAGCCCCAGATACCGCCAAGATTGTTGGGATTGTAGACATAGCCGGCAATGAGTTTGTTACTCGACAGGCTCGTCACAAACGTACCTTGCGCGCCTGGATCGTTGAGGCCGCGAAACTTCGTGTACGGTGGTTGCGAAGTGTAGCTATTCCAGATATTGCTACCGGAGCCGCCGCCCCAGACGCCGGCGATCTTGCTAAGCTGGTTGATTCCCGTCACTTGGTTGACCTTCGAGTTGGGATCGTCGACGGTGTAAAACTGATACGGAATCGGTGAGGGCGTAGATGTCGCGGTTGCCTGCCGAATCATCGATTGGGATTGCTGAGGAATACCATTAGAGAATGAAGACGACGCGCACGCAGAGAGCGCAAGGCTGCAAAAGCCTAGAGCGAACGCGGCTGATGTGTAGATCGGCGACCTTGTAAACAAGGCCACCATGCGAGAAAAAGGCCGCACAGTTATATCTCCTTTGCGACGGTCGTACGCGACCGTCACGGCCAATCATGGCATTGCGCCGACCAGCTTTCAATACGCGAGGCTCGGTCGGCCGGGGACTTTAATCTAACGTGGTTTTTCGTTAACGTGTTAACGCTTTGATGTTGCCACGAACCCGTGCTGGACGTAGCTTGCATCGATGTAATAGCCGCAGATCGCGCCGTCATCGTTGATGCCGGTGACGACCGTACCGTGCGCGGCGTCGGGCTCGTCTATCGTCTGCCACTTCTGTCCGGACTTGGGGCTCGACAGGATGAAACCGTGCTTCGTGCCGCCCGAGTCCGTGTAGTATCCCACGATCTGATCGGACGAGTTGATGCCCAGTGCGTACGTCGCCGTCGCTTTCGCGTGGGCGAACGTGTAGTATTTACCGATCCGTTCGAAAAAGCCGGTCGTCCTGCTGGAAGTCGTCTCCCAGCCGGCGATGTCCCCAAAGTTATTGATGCCGGTTGCCGCGGCAGTGAGGTATCCGGGAGGTTTGAGCGCGGTGAACGTTTCCAATGGGATGTTGATGACGACCGGCACGTTGTTGCCGTACGTGTTCATGAAATAGCCGACGCCAAACCCCGCGTCGTTGACGCCGAGAATCTCGGTCGCCGTGTCGGATCCTCTTCCGCCTTTGCGGTCGCGAAAGATCGTCCATAAGCCGTTGATTTGGACGAACGCCCAGATACCAGGCAACTGAGGCGGATTGATGACCCAGCCTCCGACGATCGTTTGGCTGGCCCCGCTGACGATGTTCGTCGCCACCGTGCCCTGCGCACCCTTATACGTCTCGTCTTGAAACGTGTCGTAGGGTGCTTGCGAGACGTAGCTCTCGTACGGGTTGCTCGCGTTCCCATTCCCGGTCGTGCCGACGATGTCGCCCGACCGATCGATGCCGTTGACTTGATTTACGCTCGAAGCCGGATTGTCGACGGTCTGATACGTGAAAGAAATCGAACTCGACGTCTTTGCCTGAGGCTGAGACGGAACTTTGCCGAGCGCCGAAAACGAATCGCCTCCGCTGCAAGCTGAGAGCAAACCAACGGCGATTAGCGCTGTGATAAATGCGCGCATCGTTAATTACCCGGTTCCGCGACGAAGCCGTGCTGGACCCCGTACGCGTCGACGTAGTAGCCACAAATAACGTGATGGTTATTGATCCCGGTGACAACCGTTCCGCCGGCGTCACCGGGTGCGTCGATTGTCTGCCAGACTTGCGTGCCTCCGCCCTTCGACGGACCGATCAAGAGAAATCCGTGCCGCATGCCGCTGGCATCCACGTAATAGCCGACGACCTGATCGGACCAGTTGAGACTCAGCGCGTACGTCGCAATTGCGCCGGTGTAGTAGAACGGATAGTAGGTGCCGGCCTGAAGGAAGAAACCCTTGACGCCGGTAGAGGTGGTCTCCCATCCCGTAATGTCGCCCTTGCCGTTAATCCCCGTTGCCGCGGCATCGCCGGTTACGTTGGGCGGCTGGAGATCGGTGAAGCTCGCATTGGGTACGTTCAGTTCGAATGGAATCTTCACGCCCCCGGGGTTGGCGCTTTCGTAGAATCCCACGGCTAGCTCGGAGTCATTGATGCCCCAGATCTCGGTGACGGCGTGCTTACCCTTGCCCTCGTTAGGATCGTGCATCAGAGTCCACTGCGACTTGACTTGAACGACGGCGTACACACCGTGAAGTTTCTTGGGGTCCTGCACGAAGCCGGCGATGATCCTGTTGCTGGTGACGCTTGTGGCAAACGTCCCCTGAGCGCCGGGGTCGTCCATGTCACGAAACTTATTGAATGGCGGCTGCGCGGTATAGCTCTGCCAAATAGAGCTTCCCGACCCGCCGCCCCAGACGCCGACGACCTTCTTGAGCTGGTTGATGCCCGTTACTTGATTGGAGTGTGAGTTTGGGTCGTCCACGATCGTAAATTTGAACGGAATCGGCGACGGCGTGGCCGTGGTAGTTGCCGGCCGCATCAACGGCTCGAACTGCTGGGACACACCATTGGGCGCAGACGAGGCGCACGCCGCTAAGGCAAGGCTTGATAGGCCGAGCGCAATCGCGGCTGATGCGTAGAGTGGCGACCTTTTAAATAAGGTCACCTTCCGAAATAGAGGCCGCACAGGATGTCTCCTCCGTAACTAGGCCTCTATCATCGCACCGCATGGGGCCTCTTTCAATACGCACGGCCTGCTCGGGGCGCGACTCTAACTAAACGTAGATTATTCGTTAACGCATCAACGCCTTATCCTGCGCCGCGCCCTAGTCGCCAAATCCCGCCATGGACGTCGCGAATGGGGGGGCGGTGATAGGTGCCGGCGCAGCTCTCCAAGTCAAGCCCTTTCGCGCTTCCCGCAATCACGAACTCGGAAACGAGCCGGTCGCTGCACTCCGTTTCGGTGCCGTGCGAACCGTTACGAATCAAATAGAATACGCGCGTTGGGCAGATAGGGCAGCGCTTCTCGAGCACACTTCGCCGGACTCGTCGGATCGTCGCTTCCGGAAATCATCAAGATCGGCGCGTAACGTACCGATCGTGCAGCGTTTGGAAATAGCGGAAAAGAGGCCGTCGGCGATGGGGCCGGCCGTGACCGTTGAGGATGCGCCCGGCTCCCCGCGATTAAAGGCGAGGGCTCGTCCCGACGGATGTCTGGCCTTGATAACGATAAACTTGAGCGCGATGACGCGTCCCGATCGGGCGGTACCGCACTGGGAAACGAAGGCGGCCTACCACCCAGTGCGGAGGCCGCCGCCGCTATCGACCGATGCCGGTCTCGTTAGGATTTAGGCGTCCCAACGAACCCGTGCGTGTGGCCGGCTGTGTCGACATACGAACCGCTTATCCATTGGTGGTTGTTGATACCCGTAATCTTGGTGGAAACGGCGGAGGGAATGTCGACCGACTGCCAGACGCGGCTAGCCGAGCCCGCCGTCGGATTCGTCAGGACGAAGCCGTGTAAGTTGCCGCTGGCATCTTCGTACTGACCGGCGATCTGGTTGTCAAAGTTGATGCCCCAAGCCCAAGTGTTGACCGCACCTGGATACTTAACCGCATAGTACGTGCCGCTCTGCAGATAGAATCCCTCGTTGCTTCCGTCGTTGAGCACCTCGGTGCCGCAGAGGTTTTCTTTCCCATTGATTCCGGTCGCCTCGGCGCTTTTCGCTCCGGGTGGCTGGAGATTGCTGAAGTTCTCAGTGATGATGTTGAGCTCAAAAGGAATCTCCACCCCTGCGCTGTTCGTGTAGTAGCCGACGGCGTACTCGGAGTCGTTGATTCCCAAAACCTTCGTGACCGCATTATTGCCATCGCCTTGTTTGCGATCTTTGAGCAGCGCCCAGACGCCGTTGGTTCTGATGAAGGCCCAGACACCGTCGAGTGAGTTGGGATTGATGAGGTAGCCCGCGACAATCCGGTTGCTGCTCAGACTCGTCGCAACGGTTCCTTCGGCTCCCGGATAGTTCATCCCACGAAATTTCGTGTACGGCGGTTCCGACGTGTAGCTCTCGGGAATATTACTCGCCGAGCCAACCCCGAACGTCCCGACGATTTTGCCGAGCTGATTGATTCCCGTTACTTCGTTCGTGTTCGAGTTTGGATCGTCGACCGTTTGGAACTTGAAAGGAATCGGCGAGGGCGTCGCCTGCGCGTGCATCACTTGCGCAGAGGCCACCGGCACGGCGTTCAACGACGACCCCGCGGGCCCGTTGCACGCCGACAAGACTAGGATGGAAAGCCCGAGCGCCGACGCACCCGAAGCAAAGAAGAATGCCTTGAAATAAGACGTAGCTTTCATGAAGCTCTCCATGGTCGAAGTAACAAAAAGTCCCGTAGATATGAGATAAGAACGCTCCTGGAAGAATCCAGGACTGCTGCGTCCTATCATCGCGCTATGCTCCGCTGTGTGCAAGAAGACCGGCGCTGCGGCGCCGCGATTCTAACTCAACGTCGCGCCTTCGTTAACGCATTAACGCCGGGGCTACTCGTCGTCTACAGCTTCGTACGACGGCCGCTGGGCTTCGAAATAGTGCCGGGAGTATTGCGCGGGGATGACTCTGAACGCCCGGGGCTTCTGCAGGAAGTCGAAGCAGTCGGCGATGCTGTTGGCGCGCACGTCGGTCGTGCCCAGCCTGGCCAAGCCGAAGTTATCCTCGACGAACTTGAGGATGCTGCCGAATTCGTACTGCGTGTGCGAGATATAACCGCCTTGGCTCGATTGCCCCTGTTTAGCGTAGGGCGACACGACGAGCATCGGCACGCGAAAACCCAGTCCGCCCCAGTCGTCTTGGAACGGCGGCGGCACGTGATCGTAAAAGCCGCCCCAGTCGTCCCAGACGACGACGATCGCCGTCGACGGCCAGTACGAGCTCTGTCCGACGGCGTTGACGATGCTCGCAACCCACGACGGTCCGGTGTCGGAGCCGGCGCCGGGATGATCGGAGTTTTGGCGGTCGGGAATGATCCACGAAACGGCGGGCAGCGCTTTGTTCGAGATGTCGGTAAAGAACTGCGTATTGGAATCGGTTACGTTGACCCCCCACTCGGGGCCGTAACGCACCGCCTGGATGGCGTCGAACGCGTTCCAGAGGGCGCCTTCATCGCCGAAGACCGGCGGCGAGTAATACTTCCACGAAACCCCTTGCGCGTCGAGCAGATCGCGCATCGTCTCATACGTCAAACATGGAAACGGTCCCTTATGGTACTCGAAGACGATTTTGCCTGAGACATATTGCAGAAGGGAAGTCACCGTTTTCGGCCGCGCGTCACATCCCCACGGGGTATGATCCGGATTTTCAACAATGCTGGTCGTCTTGGCTTTATTGATGATGGTCGCACCGGCGATGAGATCCTGGTGCGCGGTAAAGCTGCCGCTGCCTTGGGTTTGGAACGTCTGATCGGCCAGAACGTAAGTCTGAGCGATGTTCCAATACGGCTTTATTTGGGCGGGATTGACGTACTGGTAGGGCGCCGTCGCCATACCTGGACAGTGGCCGCTCCCACCTTCGGAGTTAAAGCCGTCCATCTTGCCGCCGTCGTAATCGCTCAGATAGCGGTTATACGAATGGCGCAGATCGCAGCGCACTTTGAGCGTCGACTCTTTCAAGGGGACGTATTGATAGCCACTGCCGTTTTTCGAGCGCCCCATGGTGGTTCCGTCAGCGCCTGGAAACGTGGCGAAGAGATCGTCGAAGCTGCGATTCTCTTGGATGACGATGACGACGTGAGAGATCGGGCTCGATCCGCCGCCGGAAAGCGGCGTGAAACGCTGCGGCGCAGCGAGATTTTGCGGGCCACCGGAACATGAGACCGCGAAGATCGTAAGCGGCAGCACCGCGCGCCGAATCCAAGCGCTCATGGAACGGATTTCGGGATCGCTAGGAAGCCGTGCGTGAGATGCTTGGCGTCAACGTAATATCCGACGAGCTCGCGATGCAAGTTGAGCCCCGTGACCACGGTACCGTGTGCCGCATTGGGCTCGTCGATCTTCTGCCAGACCGTTTTGGCGGGCCTCAGCGGCTCGGTCAACACAAAGCCGTGCGTCTCTCCGGACTTGTCGACGTACGAACCGGCGATCCAATCGTGGATCGTGATTCCCAGAAACTTGGTCGCGCTAGCCTGTGGAAAAGAGAACTCGGTATAGTGCCCCTGGCGCAACAGCCACCCCAGCGTTTTTCCGGATCCGTCCGTCAGCCAGCCCCCGATGTCGCCTCGTCCGGTAATCCCGGTAGCCACGGCATCGACGGCGCGTGGCGGGTTGAGGTCAGTGTATTTGCCGGTCGGCACGTCGACCTCGAACGGCCGCTTCCGTCCTTGCGGTGTCTCGTAATAGCCGACGGCGATAAGCGAGTCGTTGACGCCATAGATCTTGGTGGTCTTGCCGGCGCTAGGATCCGCGTAGCTGTACCAAATGGCCGCCAGCACCATAAATCCGTAGCGATATCCGCCGCTTACGCTATACCAGCCTCCCACAGCGCCTTTATTATTGACGGCGGCGACCTGAGAGTCGATCGAGTGCGGATAGTCCTGTTCCTTGAAGTTTAACTGACCGTAGGGCGAGTGAACGACATAGCCACGATTGGGATCGCTCACTCCGCCACTTCCGTAGAAACCGACGATCTTCGCCTCGTTGTTGAGTCCCAACAGCTCGTTGAAGTTCGGATCGTTCTGGTCGTCGACGGTCGTGAACGTATATTTGGCGGCGGCGCCGAGGCGCTCGCCGTTAGCGGCCGCAAGGCGCTGCGTCCCCGATGCGGCGGGGAGATCCGATCCGCCGCAGGCCGCAAGTACGAATGGAATGAGAACTACCAACGCAACGCCCCGCAAGCACACACGACAATTATGCAATGCGACGATGCATTTATCCGTCTGCGAGGAGGCCTCGTTCGATTAAATCGCCAGTGCGGCGCTAAAAGGGCAACACGGGAGCCGGCGCTAAGCTGGCCACCACATCGTTCGCGATGGTGAAAACATTGAGGAAAGTATCTTTTATGGCACTCGGCGTGCTGGCGCTCGCGTCGTGCGCGCAGCTTCGGAGTGCCACACCGCTCGCACCGCTGGTCACTACGGCGCAGCAACGGACGCCCCTGGCCTCCGGTTTTCCAACGGAGCAGCGCTGGGGCGGCCCGCACTATACGCGTTGGGAGCCCGTCGTCGCCGCCGATCCTTCGTCGCGATGGGTCTACCAAATGACGACCGAACAGCACCCGGATCGCCTGCTCTTTCGCAGGTCCAATGACGGCGGCCGCACCTGGAGCCCGTCGCGGCGCATCTGTCGCCATGCCCAGCGCGTGCCGTTTCAGTACGACCCGCAGCTCGCCGTCGCCGCCGACGGAACGGTCGACGCCGTCTGCCTCGACGGCTTCTCACCCGGCGTAGTCTTCTCGCAATCGCGCGACCGCGGACGGAGTTGGAGCCTCCCGGTTCGCCTCGACGGCTCGCTGCGCTACAGCGACAAGCCGACGCTCGCGCTGTCACCGTCCGGCCGCGACGTGTACGTCGCATTCAACGTGCGCTATGCACTCTATGTGGCGGCCTCGCACGACGGTGGAGCGACCTGGCAGGCGGCCGCACGAGCGACGACCCGACGGTTCTGGTATTACTCGCTCGGAGGCACGGTCGCGCCCGACGGCTCGGTCTGGTTTGCCGTCGATGGCGAAGCCGGGCGCGATCAAACCGGCGATGGCCACATCGAGCTGGTAACGTCCCCCGACGGCGGACGCTCGTGGCGCGCGATTCAGTTCGTCGTCAGTCACGAGGGCGCACCGTGCCACGGCAAAAACTGCTATCCCGACTTCTACACCGCTCAGGATGCCGTTGCCGCCGATTCGGCGGGAGCGTACGTATTCGTCTATGCGCAGAATCGCGTACCCCAAGGTCCGAACAAACTCTTCGTTACGCGTTCGCGCGATGGAACAACGTGGAGTTCACCGCAGACTATCGCGAGCGAAGGCAACAGCACCAGCCCGGCGATCGTAGCCGGACCGCAAGCCGGCGATTTCCGTCTGGTTTGGCAAGACAATCGCTTCGGACCGAAGTCGTGGAACACGTGGTACGCACAAAGCAGCGACGGCGGTGTCACGTGGAGCTCGCCGGTACGGCTCTCCAACGCCGCCGTGGGTGCGCCGTACAAAAACGTAACGGGGTACGCCTTTCCGTTCGGGGACTACCTTGGTCTCTCGGTCGACGCGCAGGGCTGCAGCCACGTGATTTGGGGCGAAGGCGCCGGCGTCTACTATCCCGGCGGCACTTGGTGGACGCGCGGACCGGATTGTAAGTAGCGCCCCGCGAATCCCCGGCGGGTGCAGCTCCTCGACGGGCGGTTCGTATACGCCGCGAGCGATCTCAACGACTATCTCGAGTGCCGGCGTCTTACCGAGCTGGATGCGCTCGTTGCGCGCCATTTGCTCGTCGAGCCCGAAACCAAAGACGACCAAGCGGCTCTCGTTCGGCGCAAGGGTGAGGAGCACGAGCGCAACCATCTGGAACGGCTTCGGAACGAGCACCAAGCCGAACTGGTTGAGTTCGGACGCTCGGAAGCGGGAGCGGAAAGCTACCGCGAGGCGGAGGCCGCGACACTCGACGCGATGCGCCGCGGCGCGCGCGTCATTTATCAGGCGACCTTCTTCGATGGAACGTTTCTCGGGCGCGCCGACTTTCTGCGGCGTGTCCCCGTTGCATCGCCGATGCTGGGCGATTACAGCTACGAAGTCGTCGACACCAAGCTCGCGCTTGCGACCAAGGGCTATTTCTTGGTTCAGCTCTGCAACTACAGCGAGCATCTCGAGCGACTACAGGGTGTCCTGCCGCGCTACGGCTACGTTATCTTGGGGAACGGCGAGGAAGAACGCTTCCGCCTCAGCGATTACATCTCGTACTACCGCCATCTTAAACGGGCCTTTCTTCGTTACGTCTCCGAGGCGACGCTCGACGGCATCGAGCAGGCGCGTCAATATCCACTAAAAGTCTCGCACTGCAAGTACTGTGCCTGGGACCCTGCCTGCGAAGCGCAGCGGCGAGCCGACGATCACCTGAGCTTCGTCGCCTGGATGCGCAACGATCAGATCGCCAAGCTGCAAACGGCAGGCATCGCGCGCCTCAGTGAGCTCGCGCAAGCTAACGATTCGCAACGGCCGCTCGGGATGAGCGCCGAGACCTTTACTAAACTGCGGCGCCAGGCCTCGCTGCAAGCTCGCGCCAGTCAAGAGCCCGGGCCGAGCTACGAGTTGCTGCCGAATGAGCCCGCACTGGGCTTCGCACTTCTTCCCGCACCGGCCGCCGGCGACGTTTTCTTCGACATGGAAGGCGACCCGTTATACGAGCCAGGCCGTGGACTCGAATACCTCTTCGGCTTCTGGATGCCCGACGACGAGGAGCCGTATCGGGCGTTCTGGGGCAGCGAGGACCGCGCCGCCGAGAAGCGCGCGTTCGAGCAGGCCGTGGACTTTATCACCGAGCGCCGGCGTAAGTTTCCCGCAATGCACGTGTACCACTATGCCAGCTACGAGAAGTCGGCGTTGCGGCGGCTGGCGCAAGAGCACGGCACGCGCGAAGAGGAGGTCGATAACATCCTGCGCGGGGAGGTGCTGGTCGATCTTTTTACCGTCGTGCGTCAAGCGCTGGCGATCTCGGAAGAGAAATACGGTCTCAAGAACTTCGAGCGGTTCTATCGGCTAGAGCGCCAAACGGAAACGAAGAAAGGCGACGACTCGATCCTGATGTTCGAGCGCTGGTTGATCGAGCCCGATCCAAAGCTTCTCGACGACATCGAAGCCTACAACCGCGACGATTGCCGGTCGACCTATTTGCTACGCGTGTGGCTGCTGGCGCGGCGCGCCGAAGCCGCCGCGAAGTTTGGCGTTGAAATCCCATGGCGTCCGGTGAAAACGCCGAACGAACCATGCCATACCGAGTTCGTCGAATCGTGCAAGAAGTGCCAAAAACAGCGCCAGGACGACCGGGAAGAAGCGCGGCGCAGCCACCTCGAGCGGGCGCTGCTTCCGGTACTCCTGCCTCAGACCGAGCACGAGTACGAAATGATGCCGCCCGCGGCGCGCACGCGCTACCTGATGGGCGCGCTGCTCGCCTATCATCGGCGCGAAGAACGCCCCGCATGGTGGGAGTATTTCGATCGCATCGAGAGCATCGATGAGTTGATCGAATTCGACCGAGCGGCCTTGGGCGGACTCCGCTTACGCGAAGACGCGCCCATCGAAAATATCGGGCGCAGCTTTATCTATACCTATTCGTACCCCGATCAGCAGCATAAAATGGAGCCGGGTTCGGCCGAGGACCCGCGCACGCGGCGAGCGGTCACGCTGGTGAACGTGAACGACAATGCCAACGAGTTAAAAATCAAGTCGACAATCTCGCTGGATCAGGCTCGCGCAATTGCCGAACTCATCCCGCGCAGACCGTTTGGATCGCCCGAGCAGCGCGGCGCGTTGGAGCGCATCGCGACGGCGTTACTCGACGGTTCTCTGCGCGACGCTCACCCGGCAACATTCGATCTGCTCTCCAATGCGGATCCGCGCGCTTTCGGGATGAGCATATTGCAGCCTACTGCCGTCGACGCGCCAAGCGTCTCCAACGTGGCTTCTAGTTTGGACGGCAGCTATTTGTTCGTTCAAGGACCGCCCGGCAGCGGAAAAAGCACGATCGCATCGGAGGTCATCTGCGATTTGCTCGAGCGCGGACAACGCGTTGCGGTCAGCAGCATGAGCCATACCGCCATCCAAAACCTGCTCCGTAAAGTTGAAACGAGCATGGAAGGCCGCGGTCGTAGATTCCGCGGCCTGTACAAGCATAGCGGCGATGAGTCGGAGTATATCTCGCCATTAATCGATCCGTGCATCCTTTCGGTAGACGACAACGGGGCTTTCGCCGGCACCGAATATCTGTTGGCCGGCGGCACGTCGTGGCTTTTTGCGCGCAAAGAGCTAATCGGTGCGTTCGACTATCTCTTCATCGACGAGGCGGGGCAAGTCGCGCTTGCCGATGCGCTCGCCATCTCACCTTGCGCGCGCAACGTCGTGCTACTCGGCGACCCCTTGCAGCTGGCACAGGTCGGCCAAGGACGTCAGCCGTTGCACGCCGGCGACTCCGTGCTCCGGCATCTGCTCGGCGACCGCCACACCGTCCCACCCGATCGTGGCATCTTCCTCGACACGTCGTATCGCATGCAACCGGAGATCTGTTGCTTTGTTTCCGCGGCGATGTACGACGGCCGCCTCCACGCTTCGGCCGGCACGGATCTCCATCGCGTCGACGTCGCCGGCGATACGCGTGCCGGTCTGTACTTCGCTTCCATCGATCACGCCGGCAACGGCGCCAGTTCCGAGCAAGAGGCCGAATACGTCGTGGCGCAGATCGCCGCGCTTCGCGCGAGCGGCCGCGTCACCGATTCGTGGCCGCCCGACTGGATGGGCGTGCAGCGCGACGTTAGCGACCGAGACATCATTGTGGTCACGCCGTACAACGCACAGCGCCGCCTGATTCTACGCAAGCTGCGCGAAGCCGAACTCGACGTACGAGTCGGCACGGTCGACAAATTTCCAAGGACAGGAAACCGCCGTCGTGTTCTATTCGATGGCGACCTCGAGCGGCGAAGACCTGCCGCGCAATATGGGTTTTCTCTTCGACCGTAACCGATTCAACGTGGCCATCTCTCGGGCGCGCGCCGTTAGCGTGCTGGTGTGCAGTCCGCGGCTGCTCGACATTCGCTGCCATACCGCCGAGCAGATGGCCTTGGTAAATTTGCTCTGCGCGTTCGACGAACGGGCCGTCAGATGGAGACGACTTGCGAGAACCTCTCGCGCCGCCCGTTCTCCGCTCTGAACCGCTCCGTTGATGTAGCCTTGCCAGTTGTAGGACGTCTGCTCGCCACAAAAGTGCACGTCGCCTTCCGGACGGCTTTCGACGCCCGCCAGCGTGGTGTACTGTCCCAGTTTATAGTAGGAGTATGCGCCGCGCGTAAACGGGCTGCCGATCCAGAAGTCCTGGTAGGCACGCCCGTTAAACGCGTGCTGCGCGCCGGGAAGGACCGGCTCGAGCGCGGCTAGATACTCCCTGACGGTATCGGGCGGCGCGACGCCGTGAACCTTTCCGTGATAGCGTGCGCCTTGCGATCCGCCGGGAAAGCATACCAGCATCCCGGCTTTGCCGCGCTGACCGATGCTGATGTCCCAAGCATCCTGAAAGGCTGCGTCGGCGTAAGCCGTTCCGCTGTACCGTTCTTCGAACCAATAGCTCTTATCGAACTGTAAGTGGACTTTGGCGTTCGATCCGAGATCGAGATCGGCAATCGCTCGCCGTTTGCGGTCCGAGAAGCCGGTTCGCCGTGCAGTCAACGAGCCGTAACACGGTAAACGCAATCGAGAGCACCACGACGTCGGCGCGCACGGTTTTGCTCGTACCGTTCGCGGCGAAGGTACACTCGTACGAGCCGTCGGCCCGGCGCGCCAGTGCTTCCAACGACGTCCCGAGATTCACCGTTTCGCTCGGAAGGGCGGCGATCATGCGCGCGACCGACCGGTCGTTCCCGCCGTCGATAGTGTAGCGGTCGTCCTCGCCGGTTCCCGAGAGATTGAGGACTCCACGGCGCATTCCCGACAGCAGAAAGATTAGGTTGAGGGCGCTCTGATCGCTCGTCTCGCCGCCGTACTCGCTCAAGCAGGCCAGCCGCAGCAGCGTACCAATCTTCGAGCGCGAGCCGCCCGGCACGTTTTTATCGAGCCACGCGTCGACGCTCGTGAGATCGAGCCGCACGCCTTCGGCCGTGTGTCGAAAGAACGTCGTCGGATAGCCGGCCGCGCGCGCCGCGCGCCCTAGCGGCCCGTAGACCCACCGGTCGTAATCCTCGACGGCTTCGCGCACGCTGTAACGCTGCCCGGAAATCATGTAGGTGTCGCGCGCGTCTTTGGGATAGAGCGCGTTGAGATCGATCAAATGCAAGCCGAGTTCGGCGGCGAGCCGACGCACGTGATGGTGCGTCGAGGCGATCAGCTGGCCGCCGTGTTCGGTAATCTGATCGTCGTCGAAAAATCCGCGAAGCGTCCAAGTGCGGCCGCCGGCGCGCGTGTTGGCTTCGTAAACGTTGCAGTCCAGACCGGCCTGGTGGAGCCGGTAGGCGCACGTGATTCCCGCGACGCCGGCGCCGACGATGACGACACGCGATCGGCTGCCAGATCTACCTGCCGGTGCTACCGGCGAGAGCATAGACCCCGCGGGGGTCGCACACCCCGCCAGCGCGAGCGACGCCGCAGTTCCGGCAAGAAAGTCGCGGCGCCCGGGGTCGTCGCGACTCGCTCTCCGTTCCT
>CAVTMN010000021.1:0-183246 GCA_963735845.1 Vulcanimicrobiota bacterium
CAGAAGGCGGGCTAGGGAGAGAAATTTCCGGGGAGGCCCTTGACAAGGGCCGTATTAGGGAGCTATTGTACTAGTGTACTAGTAGAATAGTTTACCAGTACGATTCCGAAGGAGAATCCCCAAATGCCTATCACGACCGTATCCGGTTCCGAAATCGCCCGCGAGGCCCGCACGCCCGTTCGTTTACCCGACCGCCGTCCGGCCGAGTTGTTCCCCGGCTGGGGCCCGAAGTTCTAAGGCTGTCGTCATGCCGGCCGTTCTCACGGTCGATCCACGCAGCGGCGTGCCGATCTACCTGCAAATCATCGAGCAAGTAAAGCGCTCAGTAGCCCTCGGGGTCTTGCAGGCGGGCGAGCAGCTTCCCACAGTCAAGCAGCTCGCGATCGACCTCACCGTCAATCCAAACACCGTAGCAAGGGCTTATCGCGAGCTCGAGCGCGAGGACGTGATCGAGACCTCCCCCGGGAGGGGATCGTTCGTCCGCTCCAACGGTCTCGCCGATTCGCCCAAAGTGGCAGCCGATATCGGCGCCGACGCCTTCGACGTCGCATTACGCGAGGCCAAGTCGGTTGGACTGCGACGGGATGAGATTACGGAGATCTTCGAGGCGGCACTGGCACGATGGTTTGGAGAGCTTGAGTAGATGATGACGATTTCGATTTCCAATCTGCGCAAACGATATCGCGAGGTCGCGGCCGTCGACGGCCTTTCGCTGGAGATCCCCGGCGGGAGCGTCTTCGGTCTGCTCGGACCCAATGGCGCAGGAAAGACGACCACGTTCAAATGCATGCTCGGCCTAGCCCGAGCGACGGACGGTACGGTTCTGTATGACGGCCGGCCGCTGGTGCCGGCGACCTACGAAAAGATCGCGTACGTTCCGGAGCGCAGCGTTCTCTACGACTGGATGACGGTCGCCGAGCACGTCGAGATGCACCGCCGCGCGTATGCAAACTTCGACGTAAAACGCGCTCACGATCTACTCGCTCAGTTCAATATCGATCTGCGCCGCCGCGCGCGCGCCCTCTCAAAAGGCATGCGCACCGCGGTGATGGTTGCGATCGCCTTTGCGCGCAACGCCGAGCTGCTAGTTCTCGACGAGCCAACCGCCGGTTTGGATCCGGTCAATCAGCGCGTCGTCTTAAGCCTGATAATCAACGAAGCCGCCAAGGGTAACACGGTCGTCTTCTCATCGCATCAGATCGGGCAGGTCGAGCGCGCCGCCGAGCAGATTGCGGTGATCGACCGTGGCCGGTTGGTGCTCGAAGGCACGATCGACGACCTCAAATCCGACCGCAAGATCGTCGAAGGCATCTTCCCCGACGTTAACTACACGCTCGACGGCATCGCCAACGATCCGAGCGTCGCGCGCGTCGATCGCACCGAGCGAATCCTGAGGCTGTTGGTCACGGGCCACGCCGACGATATTGCCGCGCGCCTTACGCGCGCCGGTGCGATGGGCGTCCGCGTGGTCGACCTCAATCTTGAAGATATCTTTCTCTACGCGGTGGCGCCGGCGACGGCGACCGCCGACATCGTCGTAAAGGAAAGCGCGTCATGAACTACGTCGAATGGCTGCGCGTCCGCAACTTGTTGCGCAACGTCGCGATCGTCTTGGGCATCCTGGTCGTGCTGGCCATCGTCCTGCGGGTCTCCGTTTCGCGCTACATGTCGCCGGACGCGTGGATCGGTCATTTCGAATCCCACCCGGGCGTCAAGGTCAGCCAGTCGACGCTGCCCGACGGAACGAAGCGTACCATCGTCGACGATCCCGCCGAGCAAACGCGAGCGGTGATCGACGACCACGGATATACCGGCAAGCACATCGTCGTCACGCAGCCGAGCAAGCACTCGATGAAAGAGAAGACTCGCGTCAGCGTCGGCAGCATGCACGTGTATGAGAGCCACAACGGCACCGTCGAGACGACGGTGATCGACACCAATGGTGCGGTACCGATGATTTACTACATGACGCTAGCCGACGTCATCGCCCTGATCGTCGCTACCATCCTGGCCGCTCCCTTCGCGCGCGAAGTCGACGGCCATTTGGAGATCGCGTTGACGAAACCGGTTTCGCGCGAGCGCTACGCCATCGGGACGATCGTTGCCGACATGGCCGGAATCCTCGGAGCTTCGGTGCTCACGATCGTGGCGTTCTATCTCTGCCAGCTGCTCTTCGAGTCGGCCCGGCTCGATTTCAGCGGTATCAACGCGGAAGCTATTGCCATGGGCGTTGCCGCTCCGTTGGCCTGGTACGCACTGCTTTGCGCCGCGACGACGCTGGCTGAGCCGCTCCTACGGAGCCGTTCTCGGCTTTGCCTGGCCCGTGTCGATTCTCATCGGCGCACTAACCTTGATTCGTCCGAACAACATCGTGGCGCTCTTCATCCACGACGTTGCCTGGGTTATCTCGCGAATCAATCCGCTCAGTTATGTTTCTCTTACGATGCCCGACTCAGCCGGTGTAGTCGACGCGCCGGGCATCGCGACCTTTGGACCGCGGCTTGCGGTCGTTATACTCTTCTTCGTTGTTTACGCCGCGATTGCGATCTGGCAGTGGCGGCGGGTGGAGGCTTGATCGTGGAAATCCTCGGAACTAGTTTTACGATCTCTCTGGGGAGCTGGCGGTTCCGGCTGGCGGTGGCCATCGAGGACACCGACGACGTGCCCAAGCAAAAGATGCGTCCACCCCATCGGCTGCGCGTCGTTCCCGAAGACGAGTACGTACGTACGGTTAGAGTACGAAGCCGGTGCGAATCGCCGGACGCTCGTACTTGAAACCGCCGCTGTCGACGCTGTACACAAAGATATTCGGAATCAGCGGATCGCCGCTGATGTTGAAGGAGAACTGGCCGACCAGCGTGGTGAACGTCCCGCCCTGCTGCAGCGTGCGCAGCAGCGTCGTCCGAGTGGTGGAGTTGCTACGTTGGGAAGCGTTCATGATGACCTGCGCCGCAGCATAGGCGTATGCGGAAAAGATCGTGACCTGCGTGACCTCGCGCTCGAAATCGGTAATGAGTCCGACTGCGCTCGGAATGCGGTCGAGCGGCGGCATCGGCGACGCGACCAGCATGCCGGAAAGGACCTTGCCGTAATCGGTGATCGTTTCGCTGTTGTAAAAACCGTCGGCGGCGCCGAAGTCGCCACGATATCCGGCTAGACGTAAGGCCTGTGCGACCGGTCCAAGCTGCGCCGTCTTACCGCTGAGAAAAACATAGCCGGGGTTGCGGTCGAGAATCGTGTGCGCGGCCGCCGCCGGGTCGATTCCGCTCTGCGGAAAGAGCAGGACGTCGGACGGATGGCGGTCGTTGCGCGCCTGCTGCACGAAGCCGCTGGCGACGTCGTAGCCGTATTCGCCGTCGAAGGCGACGGCCAACGCGAAGACGCCCTTGTGACCCTCCAGCCCTACGCCGGCAAAGAGCCGTCCCGACGTGCTGTCCTTTGCCGGAAGCCGATAAACGTTGTGATAGCCGCGCTTGGTGACGGCGTCGGCCGTCACGGTCGGCGTGATCACGGCAAAACCGGTGTTGGCGTAACGCGATAGCGCGGCGACCGTCATCGGGCCGGTGAGATTGCCGACTATGCCGATGACGGTCGAGTCGGCGGCGGCGACGTTGGCGTTGGAAGCGGCCAGTCCCGGATCGTTGCGATCGTCGAGCGCGCGGTATCCCCAAACGTGCGAGACCGACGGCGTGAAACGGTTCTGCTCGTCGACGGCTGCCTGCACGCCCTTGACGACTTCGCGACCGTACTTCTCCAAGTCGCCCGAAAGGGTCACGTTGACCGCGATGGTGAGCTGCGGCAAGAACTGCTGGTTGGGAAAGCCGGGCTGCTGCGGAATTTGCGCGCGGGCCGGCACGACGATGCCCCCCGCGGCGGCCGCGGAGGCTGCGGCGATGAAGCGGCCGCGCTTCACAGATACCCGCCGATCGTCGCGATCAGGAAGACCACCGAAAACGCCATGTTCGAGATAAAGATCCGTTCGTTGATCACGAAGAGATTGGCATCGCCGCGCAAGAGATGCTCTTCGTAGATGATGAGCGCGGCGACTGAGAGCACGCCGAGAAAGTAGATCGGCCCGGCCGCCGCAAGCACGCCGGCGCCGGCCAAGAGCACCAGCATCACGGCGTGGAGGACGATCGGCAGCACGCGCCCGCTGGCTTCGCCGAAACGGGACGGCAGCGATCCGATTCCTTGATCGCGATCGATGCCGACATCCATCAAGGCATAGATGATGTCGAAGCCGGCGACCCAAATTGCAACCGCGGCGAAGAGCAGCAGCGCCGCGAGGCTGACTTTTCCGGCGACGCCGATGTAGGCGCCGAGTGGAGCGAGCCCGTCGACGGCGCCCAGCACGAAGTGTCCGGCCCAGGTGAAGCGTTTGCAGAGCGGATAGGTGAGCAAGAGCAGCAGCGCGATCGGCATGAGCTTGACGCAGAGTGGGTTTAGCATCCACGCCGCCCAGAAGAGCACGGCGATTCCGGCCACGGCGGCCCACAACATCGCCGAAGGCGGAAGCGTGCCGCTGGCCAGCGCGCGCCGCGCCGTCCTGGGATTACGCGCGTCGATCTCGCGGTCGAGATAGCGGTTTGCCGCCATCGCTGCGGTTCGAGCCCCCAAAACCGCCAGCGTAATCCATCCGATGGCTGCGGGCTGTGGTATGCCGCGCGCCGCCAGGATTGCGCCGACGTACGCAAACGGCAACGCAAAGAGCGTGTGCTCGATGCGGATCTCGCGCAGAAAGAGCGCCAGCCGTTTCATTGCCGCGCTATTCGGGCGGCGTGCGCAGCAGAGACTCGTAGGCGTGTTGCCCTTGGCCCGACCAGTCGTCGGGCGAAAGCGCGCGCGCGATTTTGTCGAGGCCGTACGACTTCCAGCGCTCGTTCACGCGCTGCCTGGTTGCGCGGTCCATTACCAGCTCCGCCGGCCACTCGCGCGTGTATCCCTCCGAAGCGTCTTTGCGCGTTGCGTCGATGCCCAGTTTCGTCCCGTAGGCGATGCTGTACGAACCGTGATCGAGGTCGTCGACCGGACCGGGCATCGTAACGACGTCGCGCTCCGGCGCGAGATTGTTGAGGACGAACCACGCAACGGCGCGCGTGTCCGCAACGTCGACGTCGGCGTCAACGACGATGAGAACTCGCGTGAGCATCATCATGTGCCCGAGTCCCCACAAAGCGTTCATGACCTTCTTGGCCTGGCCGGGATACGACTTGCGAATCGAAACGATGGCCAGGTTATGGAAGCCGCCCTCGACCGGAAGATTCATGTCGACGACTTCCGGCAGCAGCGCCTGAAGAAGCGGCAAGAAGATTCGTTCCGTGGCCTTTCCCAGCCACGCGTCTTCCATCGGCGGCTTGCCGACCACCGTCGCCGGATAAATCGGGTCGCGGCGGTGGGTGATGCACTCGATGTGAAACGCCGGAAAGCGCTCGGCGGGGGTGTAGACGCCGGTATGGTCGCCGAACGGGCCTTCGAGGCGCAAATCTTCGTTGTCGACGTAACCTTCGAGCACGAATTCGGCGTCGGCGGGGACCATCAGGTCGAGCGTTTTGGCGCGCATTAACTCGACCGGCTTGCCGCGCAGTAATCCGGCGAAGGCGAACTCGTCGACGACCGGTGGAAGCGGCGCGGTCGCGGCATAGGTGAGCGCCGGATCGGTTCCGATGGCGACGGCGACGGGAACGCGGCGTCCCCACGCGCTCGCGTGCGCGCGGCCGTGCTTGTGCCGTTGCCAGTGCATTGCCGTTTCGCGCGGGCCGAAGACTTGCATGCGATACATGCCGACGTTGTAGCGATTGGATCGCGGATCTTTGGTGATGACTAGCGGCAGCGTGATGAATGGACCGGCGTCGCCCGGCCAGGTCGTCAGCACCGGCAGCCGCGTGACGTCGGGGTCGTCGTCGATCACATCCTGCGCGCTTCCGCTGCGAACGGTGCGCGGAATCGCGTTGTTCAGCGCGGCAAGGCGCAAGCCGCCGCGAAGCTTTTCTAGAAACGAGCCTGATGGCGGAGCCAGGTCGATCAGATCGCGGACGCGAGCGGCGACGTCGTTGAGGGTGCGCGCGCCTAGCGCCATGGCCATGCGCCGCTGCGTTCCGAACTGATTGGTCAAGACGGGGAAGCGCGAGCCCTGGACGTCGGTAAAGAGCAGCGCCGGTCCGCCCGCTTTTACGACGCGGTCGGTAATCGCGCTGATCTCGAGACGGGGATCGACGCAGGCGGCGACCACGTGGAGCTCGCCGGCCTTGCGTAACGTCTCGACGAACTCCCCCAGGGAGGCAAAAGGCATGGCCTCGTCAGTTACGCGCTGCGGCGCCTAACGCCTACGGAACCTCGTCGGCGGAGCGTTGCACGTGTGCCGGGATCGCGGCCACGAAACGCGCGCCGCCCGCAGGCGCGGCGCCGACCGTTACGGTGCCGTCGTGGGCGCGTGCGATCCAGCGCACGATCGCCAAACCCAGTCCGGTTCCGGCACCGTCGTTGGCGCGCCGATAGAATCGCTCGAAGACGCGCTCGCGGTCTTCGGGCGGGATGCCTTCACCGTCGTCTTCGACGACGATCTCGCAGTAACGGCCGTTGCGCCGCGAAGCGATGCCGACGCGATGCCGGGCGTGACGCAGTGCGTTGTCGAGAAGGTTGCGCGCCAACTCTGCTAGGCGGCGCTCGTCACCGTCGACGATTGCGCTGACGGGCGAAGCTTCGAGCGTAATGCCGTGCGACGTCGCGATCGCTTGCGCGTCGCGAGAGGAACGCGCCACAATCGCACCCAGATCTACCGGTTCCGTATGGAGGGCGAGCCGCGCCGGATCGCGGGCCAGCGTCAGCAGATCGGTGACGACGTTCGAGGCCTCCAGCGCGTTGTCGACGATCGACTCGAACGCGTCGCGGCTCTGTCCCGCCGCGTTGGGTCGCGCCGCTTGTGCGATCGCGGCGATCGCCGCCAGCGGCGAGCGAAGCTGGTGCGCGGCATCGGCGGCAAAACGGCGCTCGCGTTCGCGTGCGGCTTCGAGCGGCGCGATCGCCGCACGAGCTAGAGCGTACGACGCGACCGCCACGATGACAACCAGCGGCGCGTCGATGGCGGCCAGCGTCAGCAGAACGCGGCGCATCGCCGTTGCCAGGGCGGCCGCGCCTTCGGGCGTGCCAAGCGCGGGAGCGAGCAGCGACGCATATTCGCGCGCCATAAAGGCATAGGCCCCCGCACTAAGAGCGACGAGGACCGCAATGAAGACGACGAGATAGAGCGCGGTTGCGCGAACGATCAACGATTTCGTAGCCGGTAGCCGATACCCCATACCGTTTCGATAATGGAAGCCGCTCCGAGGCTTTTGAGTTTGCGCCGAAGCTGGCTGACGTAGACGTCGACGATGTTGCTCGAGCCGTCGAAGTCGTAATCCCAAATGCGCTCGACGATCTGCGCGCGCGACAGCGCGATTCCGGCGTTGCGCGCCAAGAACTCCAACAGCCGAAACTCCGTCGTACCGAGCGAAACGGGCTTGCCGTCGTAGGTGACGACGCGCGCCGCCAGATCAACCCGCAGCGCTCCGGCTTCGACGACGCCGAGCATCGGCCGGTCGCCGCGGCGCAGAATCGCGGCGATGCGCGCGAGCAGCTCCTCTTCGACGAACGGCTTGACCAGATAGTCATCGGCCCCGCAATTGAGCCCGGCGACGCGGTCCTCCACGGCATCGCGCGCGGTGAGCATGAGAATCGGCGTCTGAACGCCCTCGGCGCGAGCGCCGCGGGCTACCTCAAAGCCGTCGATTCCCGGAAGGCCGACGTCAACGATGGCGGCGTCGTAGGACCGTTCCAACAGGTGCTCGAGCCCGGTGGGCCCGTCGGGCACCACGCTCGCGGCGAACTGGCGCGCCTCGAGCATCGTCCGGATCGATTCCGCAACCGCGGGGTTGTCTTCTACGACCAGTACTCTCACGGCACTTTAGTCTTTCAACGGCCCCGGGAAAGCTACCGTTATCGCGCCGCTAAAGAACGGGTGCTGCCCGGGTGGCTGCACCTCTTGCGCCAGGATTCTGAATGGCGCGATCTGCACGGCGCCGTAGTAGACGAAGTCCCGATTGATAAAGGGATTGGCGTACGCGTCGTAGCGCAGGCCGAAGTACGCGTGCGGTATTGGATAGTACTTGAGCCGCACGTAACCGCCGTACGAATGCTGGTTGGTCAAGAATCCGTCGGCGTCGTGATCGTCGCCATACCATTGCTCGGCCTGGAGATCGAGATTGCCGTAGGTCGCGTGGCCGAGCAATCCGTACCGCTGGTAGAGATCGGCGAAGGGAAGTCGTCCGGTCGGCACGATGCCGAGCGTACCGCCCAGCGCCGTTCCGCCGATGTCGGCCTCGGCGCGATTGGTCTGGACCAGCGTCTGTCGCAGCCATACGCCGAACTCGGGCGTCGAGAGCCACGTGTTCTCGCCGGTCGCCACCGGCTTGCCGCCGTACGCCGCACCTTGATAGGAGCTCACCGCGATCGTCCCGTCGACGCGCAAGTTTCCGAACGTACGCTCCATCATCGCGCCCCAGCGCGGCGACGAGAGCGGAAGATTGTTCAACCCGACGTGCGCGCCGTAGTACCCGTACTGCTGCAGGTCGTCGAGACGCTCTCCGGGCGATTGCGCCAGCGGCAGTTCGAAGAGTCCGCCGCGATAGAGCGTTTGAGTGTGCTGGTTGTAGCCCGCGCCGAAGAGCAAGTACGTCGCCGCACGGACCGCCGCCCGCACCGAAGTTGTAGTGAAGAAACGCGGTGATCGGCCCGATGTTGCCGCTCCCGAGCAAGATGCCGCCGGGCGTCCAGCGGCGCGCGCCCTCGGACGGCTCCTTGTCGTACTCCATTTGATAGCGAATGGCGAAGATGGTCGTGCCGTGCTCGGGCAGCGGCAGACGATAGCCGTGGTTACGGAAATAGTTGCCGAACGCGTTGAGCTCCGGCAGCACGCTGTGGCACTGTCCGCACTTCAGGTGGTAGCGCTGGGCGAAAATCGGAATGGCTTGTGCCGGGGCGGCGGCGGACGCGAAAAAGAGAATCGCGCCGGCTATCAGTGCGTATTTACTGCGCAACAATCGCCGCTCGCATGGGGGCACCGTAGTGGAAGAAACAGCCGAACAGGTACGTTCCGGCGCGATCGGCCGTGATCGTCTGCGACGAGCCGTTGGGCTGAAGCGCGCCGCTGGTGAACCCGCCCGAGAGCGTCGTTCCGTGCTGCTGCAAAGCGCTCAATCCAAAGGGCGATCCGCTCGGGAATGACGTCGCATTTGGAATCAACGTCGCCGTATGAGCGAAGCTGTCGGTGTTCACAAAATGAATCTCCGTTCCGACGGCCACGGTCGTGATCGACGGCGTGTATCCGCCGCTCTCACCGTACGGCGTCTTGGTCGGCTGAGAGTTTGTGAGACTGATGTTGATGGTCACGCCGCCGCCACCTCCGCTGGAAGGGGCAGGAATGCCGCCGTTGGTGCAGGCGACGAGCAACAGGGCGACGGCGATTAAAAGGCGTTGTTTCATTTGCTCTCCGCCACTCGTTGGTCGCGTAACGCGTCGAGGATGTCGTCGTCGAGCGCCGACGAGGCCAACATCGTCTGCGTCATGTGTCCTGCCGCGTTGAAGATATAAACGAATGTGGTGTGACGGTCGCGATAGCCGCGCTCGCCTTCCACCGAGATGACGCCGAAGGCGTGCATGATTGCGCGAATGTCGCTGGGCTTTCCGCCGGCGACGAGCCAGTAGTGCGGATCGGCTTCGAAGCGCTTCGCCAGCTTACGCATCGTCGCGGGCGAGTCGTGATCCGGGTCGAGCGTGATGGTCACGAGCTGCGCCGGAATGCGGGCCTTGGCGATTGCGCGCGCGGCGGCCGAAAACTGCGCGTTGATCAACGGGCAGGCGTCGTCGCAATGAGCGGCGACAAACGTTATTGCGAGCGCTTTCCCACCAAGCGACTGGAGCGTAAATCGGCGTCCCGTCTGATCGATGAGGTGCGGCTGGGACGCGTCGTCGTTCGTCTTGCGCGGTGCCGCAAGCGGAGCGTGCCGACGCACCGCGTAGCCGCCCGGACCCGGTGACGCCGTGGGTCCCGGGGTGGCACTGGCGCTGACTTGGATAACGTCGCGCATCGCCAACTCCGCGTAATGAAACGCGCATCCGAGCAAATATATTCCGGGGTTGTTCAGCTTCACCGTGACGGAGGCGCCGGGATTGAGCGTTCCGCTTGCGTAGCCGTTACCCAACACGCCGTTTCCGCTGGGATAGAACGAGAGGCTGGGGCTGCGCGGCCACACCGCCGGCGGCCCGCTCGTCTGCTGGATGACGTCGAGCGTGTGCGGATCGGAGGAAGAGAGGTTCTTGATGGTGATTTTGGAGCCCGGCGCGAAGGCCAGTACTTGCGAGGTTTGGCTCTGCGTGTAGCCGCTGACGGTTCCCCACGTCGGATCGTTCTCGACACCGATTTTGCCGGTCGGTATGCCGACGCCGATCGCCGTGGGAGGCAGCGGCGACGGCGTCGGCGTCGGCCCACCGCCGCTGCCGCCGATACTACCCAAACCGCCACCGTTGGTGCACGCGACGAGCGCACAAATCGGCAAGTGCGGGCGCGTAATGCGCCGGGCTCCTAAGTTTCATCGGGCCGGTGCAGTTGCTTGCGGACCGGGCGTGGCGCCCGGCTTGATGACGATGACGTCCTGCATTCCCGAGTGATAGTGGAACGCGCAGCCGAACAAATAGATGCCGGCCTTCTTTGCGACGACGCTAACGGACGAACCGGGGTTGATGGATCCGCTTGCATAGCCGACCTTGAGCGGTCCGCCGCTAGGCGTGGTCGGAAGACTCGGGCTCGTCGGGAATTGCGCCGGCGGTCCCGAGATTTTTTTCACGACGTTGAACGTGTGATGGATGCTGCCGGACATGTTCTTGATCGTGATCTTGGTCTTCGGCGGGAATCCGAGCGCTTGCGAAAACTGCTGTTGCGTGTATCCGCCCAGCGTCGCCTGCCAGAACGAGTCGTTGATTTTTCCGAGTCCTTCGGACGGAAGTTCTTCGCCGACCGATCCGGTCTTCGCATCCGGCTGTGCGTCGCGCGGTACGGTCGCCGTGATTCGCAGATCTTTCATTGAAGGAAGCACGTAGGTCGTGCCGTTCGTACTCCCTCCGCCGTATCGGCCGGCGCATGCCGCAAGCGCGACCGCGGCGAGCGCAACCGAAAGTGCTGCCAGTTTTCTAGACATGAACCCTCCAAGAGAAGCTTAGTTAGGTTGTTGAGCGTAACGAGCCAATATGAAGAAAGTCTAAAAAAACTACGGGGTCTTGATCGAATCGCGCATCGCGGCTGCAATGGTCGCAAGCGCCGGATCGCCGGCAGCGTCAACGGTCGCTTGGGCAAAGGCATTGCGTGCCGCCGCATGCTCTCCCTCCCGCAAGAGTACGACGCCGAGAGCAAAACGGGCGCGCGCGTACGAGGGAGCGAGCGCGAGTGCGCTGCGCAGCTCGCGTTCGGCGGCATCGAAGCGCCCGAGCCTTTCTTCCGCCAGCGCGAGATCGTAGTGTGCCACGGCGTACGACGGATTGACGTGCAGCAGCTTTCCGAAGTCGTCGCGGGCCGTTGCTGCGTCGCCGGATTGCAACGCAACAAGGCCGCGCGAGTAGAGGGCTCTCGCCGAACCCGGATCGATTGCAACGTAGCGGTCGGCAACTTTCCGTGCTTCACGTAAGTCGCCTCGCGCCGAATCCACCGCGATCAAATTAGCCATCGCGGCCAGGAACTGCGGATCGAGCGCGAGCGCGGTGCGCAACTGCCGC
Organism: Vulcanimicrobiota bacterium; assembly: GCA_963735845.1. Taxonomy (GTDB): domain Bacteria; phylum Vulcanimicrobiota; class Vulcanimicrobiia; order Vulcanimicrobiales; family Vulcanimicrobiaceae; genus Cybelea. The sequence goes on from CAVTMN010000021.1 coordinate 11,800, forward strand.
GCGGCGTCGTCATAACGGTGCAGATTCGCATATGCTATCGAAAGATCGTAACGAGCCGTAGACCCCTTGGGTTCGGGCGGATCGAGTGCGATGATGCGTTCGAACTCGCTCGCTGCGCCTTTCCAATCGGCCCGCGCCAGCGCGTCGAGTCCAATCGTGAAGCGCTCCTCAATTTCACGTTGCACCGCCATGCTGCGCAGCGCCGGTACGGAGGTCGTGCGTGGGACGGGGGTGGCGAGCGGATAGGTTTGCGCTACAGCCGAGGTCGTCGTCGCAAATCCGAGGAGAGCGGCGAAGAGCAGAGCGCGCATCGCGTCACGGACTGGACGGATCGGTCGGAAGCTCGGCTTCACGCCAACCCTGAGAGGAGGCGGCCCGCTCCGGCTTGCACTGCCATCCGACCCGGCCGGCTGACGTAATCGGACCGAGCAACGGCGCGGCCGCCGATGGGATCAGCGCCCCGGCGAGCATGTCTTCGAGCGAGGCCGTGCCTGCAACGGCGAACCGCCCGCAAAGCATGATAACTGCGAGGAAAACGACGGCAAGCAGGCGGGGGACGAGGGTTGACACTCCTCTCATCATAGCCGAAAGTCTAAAGAATCCGTGAACCGCAGGCTCTATTGCGCGACGGCGCTGCTCGTCTTTGTGCTCGTGGCGCTGCCGGCCCGCGGACAGGTCGCGCTCGTCGCCGGGTCCGTCCGAGATCAGCACGGAGCGCCGGTGGAAGGGGCGGTCGCGGCCGCTAGGACGCCGGACGGGGCTAAAGTCGCCGCCGTTACCGATGCCGCCGGCACGTTTGTGATGCGTGCCGAGGTCGCGAGCATCTCCATAACCTGTCGTTTCTGCCGTCCCGCCGCCGTCACCGTCCAAGCTGGGCAACCGGTCGTGGCAATCGTCTGGCGCTACGATGCTCTGGCACAGACCACGCCGACGCACGGAGATCTCGAGAATCTGCCCTACGCGCACGTCGAGTCGGCGGTCGCGCTGCGGCCCTTCACGCTGCTGGCGCAGAGCAGCCTGCCTTACGTCGGATCGCGTCTGAGCGACCGCGGCCTCTCTTCGGGCGGCGGCCTGCTCGTCGATAACGGCGTCCCGAACTACGACATCGTCTCCGGAAGCTCGCCCTACACGCTCGTGCCCGCGACCTACGAACAGAGCGCCGATGTGTTCAGCGCGGCCAACGCTTTTCTCTACGGCGATCGAGCCGCCGGCGGCGTCGTTAATCTCGATCCGTTCGCAAGCGGCTCGAACGAAGAGGTCGCACTGTTGGGAAGCGACGTAATAGCGCGCGCGCAAGTGGGATCGCAAGAAGCGGCAATTGCCGCCGGAACCTATAGCAATAACGAAGAGTCGCGCCAGCGTACCGATCTTTCCGGCAACGTCTCGCTCGGCGACGGGAAGTCGATCTCCGTCGGCGGTGGTACCGAACAGGGCCGCGTCTACGAATCGCCGGCGACGGCTTTTGCCGGAACCTTCTCTTTTGGCAACGCGACGTTCACCGATCCGTCGCTGCTCAATCTCTCGGTCTCGGCGCTCGCCGACCGCGGCACGTATGCCAATCGGCTCGCTACCGGTTACGGTGCGTGGCCGATATCCGAAGCGTGGTCGGACACGGGTTTGAGCGCCGGCGTGCACACGACGGGTGCGGTGTCGGGATTTGCCGATATTGCGACGCGCTGGTCGACCGGACTCTACGATGCGCAGGCCCTGCCGTTCGGTCTCCCGCGCGTCGGCGCGATGACGGCGCTGACGCGCGCCGACGCCGGCGTAACGGCGCGAGGAGCCGATTATCTCGTGCTGGCGGGTTTGGGTACTTATTGGATCAACTATTCCGGAGGTACGTACGGCGTTTCGCAGCCGGCAAAGGTAACGCTGACCGAGCCGTCGATTCAAGCGACGCTCTTTCCCAACGGTAAGTGGAGTCTCAATCTCGAGGACGGCGGATCGTTTACGTTGCCGACCTACTTCCAGCAGTATCAGTACGCCGAGGCGGAGCCGATGCCGTTGCAATATCAGCGCAACGCGCTCCTGGGCGGATCGTTCTCCTACACCGACGACTCGCGTCTTCGCGTCGCCTTCGAAGCTGCACAGCAAACAGTGCGTGGCGCGTCCGCGGGCACGGTGAGCTCGGTCGGCTTTTCCGCCGCATGGCAGGTTTCTCCCGACATCGCCTTACGCGCCTGGACGATGCACGTTACCGACACGGTGCCCGTCTATGGCTACGGCATTCCATACGAAGGCGCCGCCCCTACGGTCGGCGCCTTGTGGTTAACCTACGATGCGTCCAGTGCTCTGCGCGTCGACGCGATTTATCGCCGCGACTTGCTCGACACCGCGCCGTTTTACCATTTCGACGGCGCGATCTCGGGACCGATCGCCAACCGTCTGCGCTGGTACGCCGGCGCCGAGGACCGCATGCACCGAACGTTCGTCGACGTGGGCGTGCGGTACTCGGGCAACTAGCCCTCGCTAGCGCGCTTTAGTCGTCGTCGCGGCGTCCTTGCGGCCGGCGCCGGCGGCGCATCGGCGGTGCGCCCGGCGCTTCCGCGCTCGGTACTCCCGCGCTCGGTGCTCCCGCACTCGGTACTCCCGCGCTCGGCGCGCCGTCACGTGGCGGACGCGGGCCGCGATTACCCTGCTCCCCGTTACCGGAGACGCCGCCCAAGAGCGCCTTTCGCGACAGATTGACGCGGCCTTGTCCGTCGATCTCGACGACCTTGACCATGATTTCGTCGCCGACTTTGACGACGTCCTCGACCTTTTCGACGCGCGTCGGAGCGAGTTGACTGATGTGGACCAGCCCTTCTTTGCCGGGAAGGATCTGGACGAACGCGCCGATCGCGATGATGCGCGTGACCGTCCCGAGGTAGCTCTCGCCGACGACGATTTCCTTGGTGAGGTTTTCGACGATCTGCTTGGCTTTGTCACCGGACGCGCCGTCGAGCGAGGTGATGAAGACGCTGCCGTCGTCCTCGATGTCGATCTTCTCGACGCCCGTATCGGCGATGATCTTGTTGATCACCTTGCCGCCGGGTCCGATGACGTCCTTGATCTTGGCCGGGTCGATCTTGATCACGATCATGCGTGGCGCAAAGTCAGAGAGTTGCTCGCGCGGCTCGGAGATCGCTTCGCTCAGCTTGTCGATGATCGCGTAACGCGATTTGCGCGCCTGCTCCATCGCCTCGCGCATGATGTCGATCGTGATGCCTTGCACCTTGATGTCCATCTGAATCGCGGTGATGCCTTTCTTGGTGCCCGCAACCTTGAAGTCCATCTCGCCAAGCGCATCTTCGAGTCCCTGAATGTCGGTGAGTACCGTGTACTTATCGCCCTTGAGAATCAATCCCATGGCGACGCCGGCAACGTGCTCGCGAATCGGCACGCCGGCATCCATTAGCGCGAGCGACGACCCGCAGACCGACGCCATCGATGAGGAGCCGTTCGATTCCAGCACTTCGCTCATGAGGCGAAGAGTGTACGGAAACTCGTCCTTCGGCGGTAAGACCGGAAGGAGCGCGCGTTCGGCGAGATAGCCGTGACCGATCTCGCGACGCCCCGGTCCGCGCATCGGTCGCGTCTCTCCGACCGAGTAGGGCGGGAAGTTGTAGAAGTGCATGTAACGCTTGTTTTCGAGCGCGACGATGCCGTCGAGACGCTGCGCGTCGCTGGTCGAGCCGAGCGTCGCGGCGGTGAAGACCTGCGTCTGCCCGCGCGTGAATACTCCCGAACCGTGAACGCGCGGCACGTAGTGCACCTTGCACCAGATCGGCCGAACTTCGTTGGGCTTGCGTCCGTCGGGGCGAACCTTCTCGTCCACGACCATGGTCCGCAGCTCTTCTTCCTGCATCGCTTTGACGATTTTGTAGAACTCTTTGGCCGTAGCCGGCGCTTCGAGGAGCACCTTGACGGCATCGTCTTTCTTGCCGCAGCGCTTGAGCGCTTCGTCGATCCCGATCGCTCCGAATGCTTCTTCGCGCGCGTGCTTTTCGACGACGCGCATCGCCTTGGCCAAGTCCTTGGCGAACGTCTTGCGAACCCAGCGATCCAAATCTGAATCGACGCTCGCAACCGGATACTCGCGCTTGGTCTTGCCGGCCTTTTTCGCGAGCTCGTCGATTGCGGCGACGATCTTGCGGATCTCGGCGTGCGCGAACTCGGCAGCACCCAAGAAATCCTCTTCGGAAATCTCGTCGCCGCCGCCCTCGACCATCATGACGGCATCGGCGGTGCCGGCGATGACGATGTCCATGCCGTTTTCGTATTGCGGCAGTGACGGATTGCAAATGTACTGGCCGTTCTCGTCGCGTCCGACGCGAACCGCCGCAATCGTTTTGTCGAACGGAATATCGCTGAGCGCTAACGCGGCGCCGGCCGCGCAAACGCCGAGCACGTCGGCGTCGAGCTCCGGATCGATCGAGAGTACCGTCGCAACGATTTGCACGTCGTTGCGGAAGCCATCGGGGAAGAGCGGCCGGATCGGGCGATCGATTTGGCGCGAGCTGATGACCGCGTGCTCGGATGGACGCCCTTCGCGTTTGATGAAACCGCCGGGATTTTTCCGGCTGCATACATCTTTTCTTCGAAATCGCAGGTGAGGGGGAAGAAGTCGATGCCTTCGCGAGGTTTCTCGGAGGCAGTTACGGCGCAGAGCACGACGTTTTGGTCGCCATAACGAATCAATGCGGAGCCGTTAGCTTGCTTCGCTAGTTCGCCGGTCTCGATGACCATCGTGCGCCCGCCGACCGTTAACGTTACGGATTCGGGCACAATATCTCCTAATTTTTAAAATTGTTCTTCTTTTTGATTAACCGCCTGCAATTCGGGCCACCCCAAGCTCCGACCTGCCCCAGGCGCGCAGGCGCTAAAAATCGGGTAGGTTCCGGCCCGGCGCGGCTGGTATTACGGCTCCCATGCAAACGCTCAGCTCCGAGGACTTGACCCAACTCAAGCTCAAGGCCAACGACGTGCGTCAGGGGATAATTCGCTCTCTGCTCGCCGCCGGGTCGGGCCATTCTGCCGGCCCCTTGGATATGTCCGACGTGTTCGCCGCCCTGTACGGGCACCTGATGCGCCACGATCCCGCGCGTCCCGACTGGGAAGACCGCGACCGCCTGCTGCTCTCGTGCGGACACATCGCTCCGGTCCGCTACTCGGCGATGGCAAACTTCGGGTACTTTCCGGTCGAGGAGCTGCTGACGCTGCGTAAATTCGGTACGCGACTGCAAGGACATCCGGAGCGCGTTCGCCTCCCCTCGGTCGAGACGACCTCGGGGCCGCTCGGCGAAGGCCTCGCCCAAGGCGTCGGGATGGCGCTCGGAGCCAAGATGGACGGCAAAGACTTCCACGTTTGGGTCGTTACGTCGGACGCCGAGCACCAGTGCGGATTGCATTGGGAAGCGGTAATGACCGGCGCGAAGTTTCATCTCGATAATCTGACCGCGATCGTCGATCGCAACTTCATTCAGATCGACGGCAGCACCGAAGACGTGATGCCGCTCGAGCCGCTCGCCGATAAGTATCGCGCCTTCAACTGGGAAGTCTTCGAGTGCGACGGTAACGACATCGCCGAGTTCATCGCGACGGCGCAGCGCGCGAAATCTTACGCCGGCAAGCCGCACGTCATCATCGCCAATACGGTGCCCGGTAAGGGCGTTTCGTACATGGAAGGCGATTACACGTGGCACGGAAAGCCGCCCAATGCCGCGCAGGCCGAAGAAGCGCTGCGCGAGCTCGCCGAGCAACGCGAAAGGATTGTAGCCGATGCCTAGTGGGACTTCCGCGCTCGACGGCGCTGCCGAAGGAATGCATTTAGCCGACTATCGCGCCGCCGATCTCAAAATGGTTCCGACCCGCAACGGCTTCGGCGAAGGATTGATCGAAGCGGGCTCGCGCAATCCCAACGTGCTGGGCATCTGCGCCGATCTTTCCGAGTCGACGCGTTTCGAAGGTTTTCGCAAGGCGCATCCGTCGCAATACATCGAGATCGGCGTCTCCGAACAGATGCTGGTCGCGATGGCCGGCGGCCTGGCGGCAGTCGGCAAGATTCCGTGGATCGCCAGCTACGCGATGTTCAATCCGGGGCGCTCGTGGGAGCAAGTGCGCACCATCATGGCGCTCAACGAGACCAACGTAAAGATCGCCGGCGCACACGCCGGAGTATCCGTCGGACCCGACGGTGCGACGCACCAAGCGATCGAGGACATCGCGATCATGCGCGTGATTCCGCACATGACCGTCGTCGTGCCGTGCGATTCGGTGCAGACCAAGAAAGCCGACGCTGGCGCTCTCGGAAATGTGGGGGCCGGTCTACCTGCGCTTCGGCCGCGAGAAATCGGCAGTCATCACGACCGGCCAGACGCCGTTTGAAATCGGCAACGCGCAGACGTTCCGCGAGGGCGGCGACGTCGCGATCGTGGCCTGCGGAATTCTCGTTTATAACGCGCTGATTGCCGCCGATCGGCTCAGCCGCGGACGGCATCGAGTGCCGCGTCGTCAACAATCACACGGTCAAACCGATGGACGAAGCCGGCAATCGTGGACGCGGCCGCGAGCTGCGGCGCGATCGTAACCGTGGAAGAGCACCAGAAGCACGCCGGCATGGGTTCGCGCGTCGCCGAGATTCTCGCGCAAAAAGCCCCGACGCCGATCGAGTTCGTCGGCGTCGACGATACGTTCGGTCAATCGGGAGATCCGGTCGAGCTGGTCGAGTTCTACGGCATGGGCGTCGACGCGATCGAAGCCGCCGCGCGGCGCGCGTACGCGCGCAAGAAGCCGGCCTGATCCGCGACTAGCGGCGCAGTCCGAGTTCCCCGATCAGCGAGCGGTAACGCTCCAGGTTTTTGGCGTGCAGATAGTTGAGCAGCCGGCGGCGCTGACCGACTTGCAGCAGCAAGCCGCGACGGCTGTGATGATCTTTTTTGTGAATCTTGAGGTGCTCGGTGAGGTGATTGATCGAGGCGGTCAGCATCGCGACCTGCACTTCGGCCGATCCGGTATCGTTGGTTCCGCGGCCGTACTTGCCGGCGATCTCCGCTTTTTGCTCTTTGGTGAGCGGCACGTCGTAATCTCCTTAGTCAGGATGGTCTCGCTCGGGTACAGATGCGCTGGATCCGTCCCGGCGACCGGGCTAGGATAGCAGAGGCCCGCAGCCCGCGCAAGGTCAATCAGCCCTCGATGGATCTGGGCATTGCCGGTCGCACGGCCCTGGTAACCGGCGGCAGCAGCGGAATCGGCGCGGCCATTGCGCTCGGGCTGGCGCGGGAGGGCGTGAGGCTGGCCTTGGCCTCCCGCGACGTCGATCGCTTGGAGGCGGTCGCGCGCCGAGGCGAGGGCCGCCGGAGCGCCGGAAGCTCGCGGCTTTACGCTCGATCTCTCCGATCCCGACTCGATCGGCTCGGCGCTGAGCGGCGATACGCGAGGCGTACGGCAGCGTCGATATCGCCATCCTCAACGGCGGCGGTCCCAAGCCGGGGCGCTTCACGCGCGGTCGGCATCGACGATTGGGACGTCGCCTATCGCCTGCTGCTGCGGTCGATGCTCTGCCTGCTCGACGAGGTCGTCCCGCCGATGCGCGCCGCTCGCTGGGGCCGGATCGTCGCTCTGACCTCGACCTCGGTCAAACAGCCGATCGACACGCCTCGTACTCTCGAATGCCTTTCGCACGGCGCTCGTCTCGGCGCTCCGGACGCTGGCAACCGAGGTCGCCGCCGAGGGGGTAACGGTTAACTCGATCGCCACCGGACGGGTCGATACGGCCCGGCTGCGCAGCCTTTACGACAACGACGAGGCGAAAATGCGGGCCGCCGGCGGCCGAGGTACCGATCGGCCGGGTCGCCTCACCGCAGGAGTTTGCCCCGATGGCCGTCTTCCTCTGCGGGGAGCCCGCCGGCTACGTCACCGGGCAGACCATCTCGGTCGACGGCGGCCTGACGCGCGGCCTATTTGGCTAGGGGTTCCACCCGGCGGCGCGAATCTACGGGGCCGATATGCAGGGAGTGGAAGGAAAGCGCGTCGCCGCTCTAATTGGCGACGGGTTCGAAGAAATTGATCTGACCGAACCGCGCCGGGCCCTCGAAGAGGCCGGCGCGATCGTAACTATCGTCGGCGTAGACGAGCGGGCACGCCAGCGCATCCGCGGGAAGCGCGGCCTCGACGACGGCGCGAGCCTTCGCGCCGAGGAGCTCGTCGCCGATTGTACGGCCGAGGATTTCGACGCCGTGCTCATCCCCGGCGGAAATTCTCCGGACCGCATCCGCACCGACCGCGAGGTGCATCGCTTCGTGCGTGAGTTCGATACGCTCAAGAAGCCGATGTTCGCGATCGGTCACGGGGCGCAAGTCCTAATCTCCTCGCAGCTGGTGCGCGGACGGCAAGTAACCGGAGCTCCTTCGATCGCCGACGACATCCGTAACGCCGGCGGACTCTATCGCGACCAGCCGACCGTCACCGACTCGAACTGGGTCTCGACGCGCGGGGGCGATGATCTGTCGCAGTTCGACCGCGCGATGCTGGAAAAGCTCGCCACCGCAACCCCGCCGCTGATCGCTCACTCTGAGCGTACCGCGCCGCTACAAGTCCTCCACGGGGTCGTAACGCGCGAGGGCTTCGCCGTATTGGCGAAGCGCTAAGAACGTAGCGAGTGCGGCGAACGCGAAGCCTGCTAGGAGCGCGTGTGCGGTAACGGCGAGTGCGTACGTCATCGTTCCGGCGGTAAACGCCAAAAAAATGTAGAGTATGCGCGGCCAGCCGCGGCGGATGGAAGCGCAGAGCGCCGTCGAGGTGCTTGCCGCGACTGCCGCCAGCGCGATAAGTAGATCGAACGGGGCGTCGTGCGAGCCGCGAACCGTTTGTGCGCCGGCGTAGGATAACGCTGCGAGCGACGCGCCAAGGTATGGAACGAGTCCCTTCGCGCGCGCGAGCTCGCGGCCGAAGAGCGGCGCGCCCTGTTCGCAACGGTCGAGATGCGGATGGCGGCCGGGGCTCTGCGATAGCGCCATGGCGATGCCGAGCAGCGAGCAGAAGACGACCGGACCTACCGCACCCTCCGGCTGAAGGATGCCGACGACAAAGGCTGCGGCGCACGCATATAGCAAGACGCGCCGTTGCACGTAGAGACGGGCGATAACGACTCCGGCGAGCGCGCGCAGCGTCACGCCGGCGTCCCGCTGCGGCCGCTCGCCGTGAAAGGCGAGGTCAAAAAGACGCGCGCTTCGGACGCGCTGGCATGCGTGGAGAAAACGGCGCGCCCTTCGAGCACCGTGAGAATTTGCGGCGCGTATGCCGCCGCGGGCCGATCGAGCACGACCAGCTTCGGCATGCCGACCAGTGCGCCGATCAACGGAAAGGCGAAGGCTTCGTGCATGTCGCCCAGAGCGCTTGCGCAGCAACTGAGCGTGTGCCAGCGCGCGTCGCGGTTCGATCTTCCAGAGCGCCGCGCGATAGACCACGTAACGCACAAACTCCGATTCGTTCAGGCCGCACGGTTCGTGCGGAACCAGTGCAGCTACGCGCTTACAGTTGATCGACTGAATACGCGGGTCGAAATCGTCGATCAGCACCGAACCATGCGACGGCTTGACGATTCCACTCGCCATCAGGGCCACGATCGACGCTTCGCGCGCCGAGCCGAACGCGAGCGCGGTGCGCTCGCCGGGGTACACGTCCAGGGTTACCGGACCGGCCGAAGCGCCGCCGCCCTCGAACGACGCATTTCGCATGCGCAGAAGGGGCATCGCAGCAGTAGCCTTCGACGGGGGCGGCCAAACGTACTAGGCCGCTGTGTTAACCAATTCCGAAGTCGCGCAAAAGCTGCTCGAAATCCGCACGCTCATGGAGATGGCGGGCGAGACCTTCTATAAGTACTCGGCCTACGAGAAGGCTGCCGCCTCGGTCGAGAACGCGCCGCCGCTGGCCGATTTGGTCGCGACGGGCGAGCATCTCAAGCTCCCGGGGATCGGGAAGTCGATCGGCGCGGTCGTCGAGCAGCTCATCCGCACCGGCAGCGCCGAGCAGCTGGCCGAGCTGCACCAGCGCTTTCCGCCGACGCTCTTGGAAGTTCTCGGGGTTAGCGGCATCGGCACCAAGACCGCCGCGATGCTCTTCAGCGATTACGGCATCGCGTCGCTGGCCGATCTCGAAGCGGCTATCGGCGCGGGCCGGCTCGACGGCGTTCCGCGGCTGGGAAGCAAGACGATCGAAAACTGGCGGCGCGGCATTCTCGCGTATAAGGGGAGGCTGCGGCGCACGCCGCTTCCGCAGGCGTTGGAGATCGCGCAAGAGGCGGTCGCTTACGTTAGGCTCGGGCCGGCGATCGAACGGCTCGATCTGGCCGGCAGCCTGCGGCGCTGCGAGGTCACCGTCGGCGACATCGACATCGTCTGCACGTCGCACGACGCCGCCGGCGTGGTCGCGCACTTTACGCATGGGAGCGCGCCGAAGCGGTGCTCGCCGAGGGGCCGACCAAGGCCAGCATCTGGCTGCCCGGCGGATTGCAGATCGATCTGCGGGTGTTGCCGGACCATCTCTACGGAAATTTGCTGCAGCACTTCACCGGTTCGCGCGAACATAACATCAAGCTGCGCGAGTACGCCGTCCGCCGCAGCCTGCGCGTCAGCGAGAACGGCATCCTCAACCTCGAAACCGGCGACGTGACGACCTGCACCGATGAAGCCGGCGTCTACGCGGCGCTGGGGATGCAGTATATTCCGCCCGAGCTGCGCAGCGGTCTCGACGAGATCGATCTCGCCCTGGCCGGAAAGATTCCGGAACTGGTCGATTCGGGCGACATGCGCGGGGATTTCCACATGCATACCGATTGGAGTGACGGACGCGATTCGCTCGAGGCAATGATCGCGGCGGCCGCGTCGCGCGGATACCAGTATCATGCGATTAGCGATCACTCGCGCGGGCAAGCGCGGCGCTATGGTATGGACGCGTTGAAGCTGCGCGAGCAGCGCGCCGAGATCGCAGCGCTCGGAGAACGTTACGGAATCCGAACGCTCTGCGCCAGCGAAGTCGATATCTTGCCCGATGGATCGCTCGACCTCGACGACGCGACGCTCGCCGAGCTCGACGTGGTGATCGCATCGGTTCACGTCGCCACCCACCAATCGCGCGACGAAATGACGGCACGCCTGATTCGCGCTTGCGAGAATCCCTACGTCACCATCATCGGCCATCCGACCGGACGGCGCTTCGATTCGTCGAGCGGTTACGAGTTCGACTACGATGCGGTCTTCGCAGCCGCAGCGCGAACGGGAACCGCACTCGAAATTGACGGCCAGGCGGCGCGTCTCGATCTTCCCGCGCCGCTGGCGCGCAAAGCCAAATCGTTCGGCGTGATGTTCGCCCTCGACAGCGACGCGCACCGCACCGAAAATCTGGGCGCGATCGACTTTGCGGTCGGACAGGCTCGCCGCGCCGGTCTCGGTACGCCGGACGTCCTCAATGCACAGCCGCTCGAATTCGTGCGCGAGTTTGTTGCGCGCAAACGCGAGGCCGCGTGATTGCCGGCGCGCGCGTAGCGCCCGATCGTTCCGGGGGCGCGGCGCCCGCCGCTGATCTTCGTGCACGGGGTCGGTTCGACGGCGGCGATTTGGGATTATCAGCTGGAGCCGTTTTCGGAGTACGCGCTCTGTGCGGCGATCGAGCTGCGCGGTAACGGCTCGCAGAAACCCGATCCCGATCCGTCGAGTATTACGCGCGAAGGGTTCGCCGCCGACGTTTTGACCGTCGCCGACGCACTGGGCGCGGAGCGCTTCACGATCGTCGGTTGTAGTCTCGGCGGCGTGGTCGCGTTCGAGCTGTGGCGGCGGGCGCCGCGACGCATCGCCGGGATGGTGCTGCTGGGGACTTTCGCCCGCTATCCCGACGGCGAACGTAACGCGCGGCAGATCTCCGCCGCGGTGCGCGAGGCCGGCGACATGCGCGGCGTTCGGCCGGATTCGCGCAGAAAGACTCGGCATGCCGCCCGACCGGATGCGCGAGACCGTGGAGCAAATGGCTTGCAAGTCCGTCGAGTGCTATCTCGCTTCGACACAAGCTACGTGGACCGGGGACTATCGCGACGTTCTTCCCGCCATCGACGTGCCGGCATTAGTCGCGTACGGCGAGCACGACGTCGTCGCGCCACGTTCGCTCGCCGAAGAGATCGCCACTGGAATTCGAGGCGCGCGTTTGGAGATGGTCGAGGCGGCGGGACACGTTGCCAACGCCGACAATCCGCCGGCCTTCGACCGGCTGCTGCGCCGAGTATCTCGAAACTACGTCGTAACCCGCTCCGGCGCGCTGTAAACATTGGCGTGCGTTCCGCGTAAGAATCCGACGAGCGTGACGTTGAACTCGCGCGCGAGCTCGACCGCCAAGCTGCTCGGCGCGGAGACGGAACAGACGATGGGAATCCGCGCCATCACGCTCTTTTGAACGATCTCGTAGCCCGCCCGTCCGCTGACCATGAGTATGCAGCCATCGAGCGGAAGGCGCGAGCCGAGCAGCGCCCAGCCGGCGATTTTGTCGACGGCGTTATGGCGCCCGACGTCCTCGCGCACGGCCAGCAGCTCGCCTCGCTCGTCGAAGAGCGCCGCCGCGTGAAGCCCGCCGGTCGCTGCAAAGACGCGTTGTCCTTCGCGCATTCGTTGCGGCAGTTCGTAGAGCAGGCTCGCAGCGACGCGCACGTCGTCGTCAAGCGGTTCGATTCCGAGGTCGCGCAGGGAGTCGATCTGCGCGCGGCCGCAGACGCCGCACGCGCTGCTGGTTACGAAATGCCGCTCGAAGCGCGAAATGTCTACCGCTTCGGCCGCGCTCGACAGCTCGACGTTGACGATATTGAAGCGCTGCTCGCGATCGATCTGCGGGTCGATGCAGTAATCCATCGCGACGAGGTCCTCGCGCCGGCGAACGACCGCCTCGCCGTAGACGAAGCCGGCGGCCAGCTCGAAGTCGTTTCCCGGCGTGCGCATGGTAATCGCCAGCGTATTCGAGGCTCCGCCGGCCACGAGCCGGATCTCCAGCGGTTCCTCCCCGGCGACGTCGTCGCGCTTGCGAGCGCGCTGCGCGCCGTCGAGCGCGACCACGTCAACCTCGACGCTGCGCCCCGGCCGAACCGTCTCCACTACTCCTCGGGACGGTTCTGCACGTACGTGTAGCCGAAACGGCCTTTGATGCAGAGGTGGCCGCGCGTGACCTCGTTTTCGATCGGCGAGGTGACTTTGACGATGGAGTTGTCCTGCACGTGCAGCGTGAGCGTGCAGCCGACGCCGCAGTACGAGCAGATGGTATCGGTCTGTGTTTGCCGCTCCTTCGTCCCACTCGCCGCGCGCGCGCAGGTCGTGCTCCGACGAGAACATCAACGCGCCGGTCGGGCAGACGCCGATGCAGTTGCCGCAATAGACGCAGGCCGAATCGGGCAGCGGAACGTCGAACTCGGTGGCGATGTGCGCGTCGAAGCCGCGGCCGGCCACGGCGATGGCGAAGGTGTTTTGCGCGTCGGGTCCGCAGGCTTCGACGCACTTGTAACAGAGAATGCACTTGGCATAGTCGCGCACGTAAAGGGCGTTGTCTACCTTTACCGGCTGGGCGACGGTGGCGCGCTCGTCCCCATAGCGGTTGGGTTCGGCGCCATATCGTTCGCAGTAGCGCTGGGCATCGGGCGCCGTCGAAAGATCGACCGAAGAGCCGAGAAACTCGAGCACCATCTTGCGACTGTGGCGCACGCGCTCGGTATCGGTGCGTACCGCCATCCCGGCCTCGGCGCGGCGCGCGCAGGCCGGAACCAGCACGCGCGAACCTTCGAGCTCGACGACGCAGACGCGGCAGGCATTGACCGGCGTCAGCGACTCGAGATAACAGAGCGTCGGCGTGTCGGTTCCGACGCTCTTGCAGGCGTCGAGAATCGTCGAGCCCTCCGCCACGCTTACGGCCGTGCCGTCGATCGTCAGCTCGATCACGACGGCGAATCCGCGAAACAGCCGAGCCGCTTGCGCGCCGAGTCGATCGCGCTGGCGGCCGTTTGACCGAGGCCGCAGATCGAAGCGTCGCGCATCGCCGCGCCGATCTCGTCGAGCAGCGTCAAATCGAGCGTGCGCCGCGCGCCGGCACCATCGTGCGAGAGACGCTCGAGCGCCTCTTCTTGCCGAACGGTGCCGACGCGACAAGGAACGCATTGCCCGCACGACTCGTCGCGGAAGAAACGCGCGATCCGTCGCAGGATCGCCGTCAAATCGACGCGATCGTCGTAGAGCATGACGACGCCCGAACCGAGCGTCGCGCCGGCAGCGCGCGCGCCTTCGAAGGTCAGCGGCATCTCCAAAAGTTCCGTGCCTCCCATCGTGCCGGCGGCGCCGCCGAGCAGCATTCCTTGCAGACGCCTACCCGCGGGAAGGCCGCCCGGCCATTTCGATGAGTGCGCCGAGCGCCGTGCCGTGCGGCACTTCGTAGACGCCGGGGCGCTCGATTGCACCCGAAAGACAGAAGAGGCGCGTGCCCGTCGATCCAGGCGTTCCGATCTTTGCGAACGCAGCGCCGCCTTCGCGTAAAATCCACGGCAGATTCGCCAGCGTCTCGACGTTATTGACGACCGTCGGCTTGCCGAAGAGTCCGGCCTCGACCGGAAACGGCGGCTTGTTACGCGGCTCGCCGCGCTTGCCTTCGATGGAGTTAAAGAGCGCCGTCTCTTCACCGCAGATGTACGCGCCGGCGCCGCGCCGGATTTCGATGTCGAAGCGCACGTTTGCGCCCATCACGTCGTCACCCAGCAGTCCCGCCGCGCGCGCTGCGGCGATGGCGCCGCCGAGGCGCTGTGCTGCCAGCGGATACTCACCGCGCACGTAGATGAAGCCGTGCTCGCATCCGACGGCATAGGCCGAGATCGTCATGGCTTCCACGATGGCGAACGGGTCGCACTCCATCAGGACGCGATCTTTGAAAGTTCCGGGTTCCGACTCGTCGGCGTTGCAGACGAGATAGTGCGGCCGCGCAGCCGCACGCGCGACGGCGTCCATCTTGCGTCCGGTCGGAAACGCCGCCCCGCCGCGGCCGAGCAGATTCGAGGCCGTGATCTCTGCGATGACGCGTTCGGGCCCCATTTCTAGCGCCGCGCGCAATCCTTCGTAACCGCCGTCGCCGCGATACGCATCGAGGCTCGTCGGATCCAAGCGGCCAACGCGACGCAACAAGCGCAGCGGCGATCCTCCGATTTGCGGAGCATCGTCGCCATACGGCGTTTCACCCGCAAACGCTGCGGCAACCAGCGCCGCGTTCGCCGGAGCGATGCGTCCGAATGACGGCGTCGTTCCCGCTTCGCGAATCATCGCGGCGGGCGCACGATCGCAGAGCCCCAAGCAAGGACTGCGCAGCCACGTGACGCCGTTCTCCGACGTTACGCCGGGCAGTCCGGCAGTTGCTTCGAGCGTCTTACAAATCTCCGCGGCGCCGGCACACAAGCAGGCGATATCGTCGCAGACTTCGACGACGCGGGCCGCGCGCGGCGTCGTTGAGAAGAACGCGTAGAAGGTCGCAACGCCGTAGACGTCGGCCGGAGCGACGCCGAGCCGCTCGCCGACGTAGTTCACGCCGCCCGGACTGATCCAACCGACGCGATCGTGCAGTGCGTGGAGCATCGGCAGCACCAGCGCCCGTCCGATATCGCTTCGTCCTCGCAGAGCGTCGTCGATTGCCGCGCGCTCGTCGGCATTGGCCGTCGCCGACGTGAAATGAAGATCAGGCACCCGTCACCTTGTCATCCTGAGCCTGTCGAAGGATCGATCCGCACGGCGGCAGCCTTAAACTCGGCGGTTCCGGACTTGGGATCCGTCGCGTCGATCGTCAGAAGGTTGGTGGCTATCTCGTCGTTGTGATGGAACGTCGTGAAGACCAGGCCGGCGCGCAGACCCGTATCGATGTGCACCGGGATGACCACCGATCCCCGCCGCGACGTCACGCGTACGCGATCGCCTTCGTCGACGCGATAGCGCGCGGCATCGTCGGGTGAGATGTCGAGACGTTCGCCGCGCCGCAGCGGCGATGAATAGCCGCCGCTTTGCACGCCGGTGTTGAACGAGTCGAGCCGCCGGCCGGTCGTCAAGCGAACCGGATACTCGGCATCGAGCGCCTCGACGGGCGGATCGTGTTCGACGGCCGCAAACGGCGCCCGCGCGCCGCGCACGGGACGTTCCCAGAGGCGCGCGTGCAAGAACTGCTCGCCGGGATGGGTCTCGTCGTAGCAGGGCCACGGGATTCCGTCGAGCTGTTCCAGCCGCGCGTAGCTCATGCCGGCGTGCCATGGCGAAAGCGAGCGGCACTCGTCCCAGGCAGCGATCGGCGTGTAGTCCGGCCACTCGCGTCCGAGACGCCGCGCGAGCTCGCAGAGTATCAAAATGTCGTCGCGGGCTTCGCCGGGCGGCTCGAGCGCCTTACGACAGCGCTGCACGCGGCGCTCGCTGCTCGTGACCGTGCCTTCGGCTTCGCACCAGCTCGCGCTCGCCGGGAATACGACTTCGGCCAGCTCGCCCGTCTTGGTCAGAAAAATATCTTGCACGATGAGATGGCGCAGGCTGCGGAGCAGGTGCAGCGCCTTCGTTTGGTCGGCCTCGGATTGCGCCGGATTCTCGCCGATGACGTAGAGCGTGTCGAGGTCGCCGCGCTCGATGCCCTCGAACATCTCGGTGAGATTCCAACCACGTTTACGCGGCAGCGTAGCGTGCCAGGCCGACTCGAACTTGGCGATGCTAGCGGCGTCTTCGACGTCTTGTCCGCCGGGGAACTTATTGGGAATCGCGCCCATATCGCCGCCGCCCTGAACGTTGTTCTGGCCGCGCAGCGGATTGAGCCCCGACGCATAACGCCCGACGTGACCGCAGAGCAGCGCCAAGTTGATCAGCGCTCGGACGTTGTCGACGGCGTTATGGTGCTCGGTGATGCCCAGCGTCCAGCAGAGTTCGGCGCTCGGAGCGCTCGCATAAACGCGAGCGAACTCCGCAATGAGGCCGGCCGGTACGCCGGTCGTCTCTTGTGCGTACTGCAGCGTATACGGTTCGACCGCCGCGCGGTACTCGTCGAAACCGCTGGTTGCCTCCTCGATGAATTCGCGGTTCTCCAATCCGGCGGCAAGGATCTCGCGTCCGATGGCGTTGGCTAGTGCGATATCCGAGCCGACGTCGAGGCCGAGCCATCCGTCGGCCCAGCGCGCGCTCGACGTGCGACGCGGATCGACCACGTAGAGTTTGGCGCCGTTGCGCACCCCGCGCAGGACGTGATGAAAGAAGATGGGGTGCGTGTCGCGCGCGTTCGAACCCCATAGTACGATCACGTTGGTTCGCTCGATCTCCTCGTAGGAGCTCGTTCCCCCGCCCGCACCGAAGACCGCCGTCAGACCGACGACGCTAGGTGCGTGTCAAGTTCGGTTGCAGCTATCGATGTTGTTGCTGCCCATGACCGAACGAGCGAACTTTTGCGCGACGTAGTTCATCTCATTGGTGGCTTTCGAGCAGCTGAACATTCCAAAGGTGCGGTTCGAACCGCGATCGCGCGCGCCGGCCAAGGCCGACGCGGTGCGGTCTAGCGCCTCGTCCCACGTTCCGGGTCGAAGCTGCCCGCCGTCGCGGACGAGCGGGTGGGTTAAGCGAAGATAGGGCATACTCACAAGGGTGTAATTCGAGCGTCGCGCAGGGGCTCCCACCGGTGGCCAAAGGAGTTCCAGGCGACAGAGGCAACAACACCGGCCCGGACAGGAGGCATGTAGGTGGATCTTTCGTCGATAACCGTATACGCCGGCGGCGATTTTGCCCGTTACGAAGATGCCAAGGTCGGATTGCTGACGCACGGCTTACAATACGGAACCGGTTGCTTTGAAGGCATTCGCGGCTACTGGGTGCCCGAAGAGGAAGAGCTCTTCCTCATTCTCGTCCGCGACCATTACGAGCGCCTAATGACCTCGGCGAAGATCCTCACGATGACGCATTCCCAAGAGCGTTGACGAGCTGATCGACATCACCGTCGAGCTCTGCATTCGCAACGGTTATCGGCGCGACGTCTACGTGCGGCCCTTCGCCTATAAAGCGGCCGAAGACGTCGGCGTTCGGCTGCACAACGTTCCCGACGCCTTCGCCATCGTCCCGATACCGTTTACGCACTATCTCGAACCGGGGCGCGGGCTCGACGTCTGCGTCAGCAGCTGGCGCCGGGCCGACGACACGATCGCTCCGCCGCGGGCGAAAATTACCGGCATCTACGTGAACTCGGCGCTTGCCAAGAGCGAAGCCGTCGGCAACGGGTACGACGAAGCGATTCTGCTCTCGCACGACGGGCACGTCTCCGAAGGCTCGGCGGAGAACATTTTCTTGGTGCGCCGCGGGGTGCTCTATACGCCCGATCCCTCGCAGAACGTACTCGAAGGCGTTACCCGGCGCACCATCATGGAGATCGCGCGCAACGAGCTGGGAATGGAGGTCGTGGAGCGTTCCATCGATCGCGGCGAGCTCTATTCGGCCGACGAAGTCTTCTTTACCGGAACGGCGGCCGGCATCGCCTACGTCTCCTCAATCGATCGCCGCCCCGTCGGGACGGGACTGCGCGGACCGGTTGCCGAGCGTCTCGCCGAGATCTACGAGCGCATCGTCACAGGACGCGAGCCGCGTTACCAGGACTGGCTGACCCGCACCTACGCTTTCAAAAACGTCGGAGTTAAGGTGTAGGCGGACTCGTCGGCGCGGCGTCGTCCTCGACGCTCTGCGCCGGCGCGTTCTCTTCGACCGTCTGCGGCTGCGCGTTCTCTCGACGCGGGGGCGTTGGCGCCCCAATAATGCACGTCGGGCGGCGCACCGGCCGTCGTCGCGCGCGTTTCGGCCTGCGGCTCCGAACGTCGGCGCCAAGCCCATCGTCGTACGCCAGCGCGCGACGCTCGAGCTCGTCGACGTAGGCGAGGCGCGAGATCGTATGGATGAAGGCGCGCCCGGCGTCCTTCGAGTGCAGTGCCGTCGTCATCACCGCGATGACGTAGGGCGCAGTCGCCGGCGTAGACGATGCCGGCATCGTTGAGCGTGTCGAAAAAGGACCCGTCTTATGCGCGATGGCGACGTCGTCGGGGAGCGGAGCGGGAAGCAGCGTGTTGATCGTGTCCGCCTCGAGGATCGAGATCATCTCCTTCGACGACCAGCTGTCGACCAGTTCGCCGCGCGCCATCATGCTGAGAAGGCGGACGAGATCGGCCGCGCGAGGTTCGCAGCGTTCGGCGGATCGCCCAATCGTCGGTCCGCACGTCTCCGGCGAGATGCGTCTGCGCGAGCCCCAGCTCGGCCATCTCGCGGTTGATGTTAGGACGGCCGACCAGCCGGATCAGCATGTTGGTCGCGGTGTTGTCGCTGATGTCGATCATCTTCTCGAGCAGCGTCGACACGGCATAGCTGGAACCGACGCGAGCGTCGCAGAGCACGCCCGAGCCGTAGTCGCGATCCGATCAGCGTGCAGCGAGACGCGGTGGTTGAGATCGAAACGCCCGGCCTGAAGCTGGTTGAAGACCTCGACCATCACCGGAAGCTTGATCGTCGAAGCCGCCGGCATGCTGCGCGCCGCATTGAAGCCGGCGTGATAGCCGGTGTTGAGGTCGAGCATGTCGAGCGCGATCGCTCCTGGGCAGGTGGCTCGCGAGTCGAATGGCGTCGTGGTGAAAGCTTGCAAGCGGCGGCGGAAGATACGCCCGCGCCGGTGGCTCGACGCGATGTTGGCCCACAGAGCAAACGCCAGAAGTAACGCTGCGCGTCGCACCATGGCGGTCGTTTCTATTCGGGCTGCGCGGTGCCTGCTTCTCGAAACGGCTCTCGGCTACGGGGGCTTGCTCGCTCCTTCGGTGAAGGCATCGCGCGCATGAAGACCGATCGCTCGAATCCGTGGCGATGGATGACCGAGGCGCGCGTCACCTACGCGCTCAAAGTCTTGATGCTGCTCGTCCTGGCTTTTTTCGCCGGACAGTTTATCTTCGGGATTCTCGTTCGTATTCGAGCCGTAGTCTATATTCTCGTCGCGGCGGTCTTTTTAGCGTACTTGATCTACCCCGCCGTACAATGGCTGCGCGCGCGCATGCCGCTCGTGGCGGCCATCGTCGTCGTCTACACGGGTATCGCCGTTACATTGGTGCTCGCGGCCTCGTTCATCGTTCCGCACGTGATCGACGACGTCACGATGCTGGTCAAGCACTATCCGATGTTCGTAGATCGGCTGCACTCACTGATCTACAATCCGAACGATCCCTTGACGTCTCGCCTGCCGGCGTGGGCGCGCGACGAGTTGGCCAACGCCCCGACGGCGGT
This sequence comes from Vulcanimicrobiota bacterium, assembly GCA_963735845.1. Classification (GTDB taxonomy): domain Bacteria; phylum Vulcanimicrobiota; class Vulcanimicrobiia; order Vulcanimicrobiales; family Vulcanimicrobiaceae; genus Cybelea. Next base: position 32,097 of record CAVTMN010000021.1, read on the forward strand.
CGTGAACTGGTTCCAGACGCGCGGTTTGCAAACCTTCGGCCAATTCGCGGCGCTCCTGGCCGGGACGCTGGCAGCCGTTGCCGTCTTCGTCGTCGTGCCCGTCGTGACGGCATACCTGCTGCTCGATCTCGATCATCTCAAAGCCGGTTTGGCGGCGTTAGTCCCTAGCGAGCGTTGGCACGCGACGCTCGTGCTGCTCGCCGAGTTCGACGGTGTCATCGGCGGCTTCGTTCGCGGACAGCTGCTGGTCGCGGCAATCGTCGGCGTATTGATCACCATCGCGTTGATGCTGCTGCACGTACCGTACCCGTATCTGTTCGGACTGCTCGCCGCAGTCGGCGACTTGATCCCGTACGTCGGTGCGGTGCTGGCATTCATTCCGGCGTTTCACCTCGGCGGTGTTGACCAACGGATGGATCAACGCGCTCCTGGTTACGATCGCCTTCGTCACCATCTTCGAAGTCGAAGGCCACGTCATCGCACCCAACGTTGTCGGCCGGCAGGTTCGATTGAGTGCCTTCGTGGTGATCATCGCGCTCTTGATCGGCGGCGAGGTGGGCGGCCTCTTCGGCATGCTCGTCGCCGTGCCGGTCGCCGGCGTGCTGCGCGTCATCGTGCTGCGGGTCCTGAGCACCGCCAAAACGAAAGAAGGCCGCCCGTGAAGAGTATGCTTTCTACCGTTGAGCGCGTCGATATCGTCGGCGTACCGATGGATCTCGGTGCCAGCCGGCGCGGCGTCGACATGGGACCGTCGGCGATACGATACGCTAAGCTGCACGACTCGCTGCAGCGGCTCGGCATTGCGTCGATCGTCGATCGCGGCAACCTCGAGGTTCCGATTCGCGAATCGGCCGACGCCAACGACGCGGCGGCGAAATACTTCGCCGTCATCAACGACGTCTGCGAACGCTTGGCTCTCCTAGTCGAGCAAGCCGTCAACGAAGGCGGCTTTCCGATCGTGCTGGGCGGCGACCATTCGATCGCGATGGGGACGCTCGACGGACTGACGCGCGGACGCGGCGAGCCGCCGGGCCTCATCTGGGTGGACGCGCACGCCGATATCAACAGCCCCGACAGCTCCTCGAGCGGGAACGTTCACGGCATGCCGCTCTACTTCGCGCTGCAGAAGGGCTTCGCGCAAGCCGACCATACCGTGCAAATTGGGTTACGCGACGTCGATCCGGGCGAGAAGCGGATGCTCCGCGAGTTCGGCGTCAAGACGTTCACGATGAGCGACGTCGACAAGCTCGGCATGATGCGCGTGATGGAGGAGGCGCAATCCATCGCCGGCGCGGGCGGCCGCCCGATTCACGTCTCGTTCGATATGGATGCGATCGACCCAAGCGAAGCGCCCGGAACGGGAACGCCGGTCAAGGGCGGCTTGAGTTACCGCGAAGCGCACCTGGTGATGGAGATGCTGTTCGATAGCGGACAGCTCGGTTCGATCGAGATGGTAGAGATCAACCCGATCCTCGACTACCGCAATCAAACGGCGTCGCTGGCCGTCGGCCTCATTTGCTCCGGCTTAGGTAAGTCGATACTCTAATATTGTCATCCAGCGCCGCGGGCGCCTTACAACTTTATGGTCGCTCGCGCCTCGCACGCGACGCCGCCTCCGCAAACGGCCGGATCCCAGCTCGCATCGGCGAGTAGATTCCGAATTCGTTCTTCGAGTTGCGCGTCGATCGGCGGCTCGAAGCTGACGCTTTCAGTGCGTCCGTCATTGCCGACCACCACGATCAGCGTGACGTGCGTGCCCAACGCATCGAGCTGTTTGCGCACGCCGGGATCGAGCACCGGATCGGGTTGCTCGGCTCCGAACGGAAGATAGCCGCCCGTCTGATGCGTTCCGACGCTCGCGATCGCTCGCGCCTGCGGAGACGGCGTCGCTTGCGGAACCCCGGTTCCGTTGACGCTGCCCGCTCCGGCCTGCTGAACCGAAGCGACGGCCGGCGCTGCGGGCGCGTCCGTCGCGACCATGGGAGCCGGTGACGAGTGACGGTGCGGGACGCTGACCATCCGAACGTTGCGGGTGAAGTTGACCTTCGCGGTAACGGCGTGGCGGGGCGCGACGGCGCGAGGCGGCGGATGCGGCGCTTGCGGCGGGGTGATCACCACCCGAAGAACGTGCGAAAAGCTCACCGTTTCGACCGGCGCAACCGACGCCGAAGTCCACGCCAAAGCCGGAATCGCCAGCGCGACCAGCGAGTGAATCGAGATCGATGCGAGCGTTGCCCGTTCCATGCGGGCCCGCGCTACGGTGGCCATAGCAGTCCTCTCCTTCGCTGGCAACGCGCGCGCGGCCCTACCCGTGACGAGAGGGTAAGGCGGCGCCTGCAAGAATTTTCCGGCGACGCCACACTCAAAGAAGTATCTCCAACACGCCGCCCGGCTGGTGCGCAGAGCGCCCGCCTTGCCCCCTACGCAAATCCCGCCCTTTCCAAGCGGGGCCTTTGAGATCGTCTATGCCGATCCGCCGTGGTCGTACTACGGGAGCCGCGTCAAAGATGCGGCAGCGGCCAAACACTATTCGTTGATGTCGCAGGAGGCGCTGGCGCGACTGCCGGTACGCGATCTCATGGCAAAGCGCGCGGCGCTCTTTCTGTGGGCGACCGGGCCCCGGCTGCACATGGCGATCGAACTGATTCACCGCTGGGGGCTGTACTTTCGCGGCGTGCTCTACGTTTGGGTCAAAACGAATCGGCGCGGCGAGATCATCGCCGGTCAGGGTGTGCCGCCGACCTTTACTAAACCAACCACCGAGTTCGTTCTTGCCGCTACCACCACGCCCACGGGAAGGCCATTTCCCGTTCTCGACTTAGCGCAAGCGCAAGTCGTGCTTCATCCTCGCTCCGAGCATAGCCGCAAGCCGGCGATCTTCCGAACGATGATCGAGCAGCTCTGCGGCAAGCGCAAACGCATCGAATTGTTCGCGCGCGAGTCGGCCCCAGGCTGGACGTCGTGGGGAACGCAAGCCGAACTCTTCGATGCTAAAGATTAACGGCTAGACTCCGGCAGCCGCTGCTGCGACCAAAGCGCCGCAGATGGTCGCGATAAAATTCACCGCGTCGTTGGCGATCCACGCGATGCCGCGCCGCAGCACCGTCGGAGTTCCGCAGGAGTGCCGCTCCGTCTCACACTCGCGACTGCAGCTCGGGCACCAGCGTAACGCTTGCAGGCTCGCACCGAGCAGCGAATCGGCGAGCGCACCGGCGATGCCGCCGAGCGCGACGCCCCAGAATGGTGCGAGGTGCACGAGCCACGCGGTCAACGCGACGCACAAGGCACCGCCGGCCGAGGCGATGCTTCCCAGCAGCGTGACGCCCCCCGAGAGGCCGGCGGCAACCGGTCGGAACGTCAGAATCGAGACGGGGGCCCGTCGCGAAAGCATTCCGATCTCCGTTCCCCACGTATCGGCCGATGCTGCCGCGAACGCGCCGGCAAAGGCCGCCGCAAGCGGCGCAAAGCCGCTCGATGCCGCGACGATGCAGACCGCGGCGACGCCGCCGTTGGCGAAAACCTGCCACGCGTTGCGCGGTGCCCTGCTTTTCGTCACCCAGCGTCCGTTTGCGCTGCGAACCCACGCGCGACAGCACCGCCGACGGGATGAAGAAAGCAAAGAGCACGGCCGCAGCGCGCCAGCCTCCGGCGCCGAAGACGGCAGCGCCGACGACGAATGCGGCAACGGCGCCGCCGAAGGTCAGCGTTCGGACGCGGTAGGCAAGGAGTGCGACGGCACCCGCCAAGGCAGCGGCGAGTGCGATCTGCGTCACGTTTTCGCGGCGAAGTGTGCTTCGAGCGCGTCGAGTAGTCCGGCCGTCGTGTAGACGGTAGCGACGACGTCTACGGTTAAGCCGGCTTCCGCCGCAGTTTGAGCCGTGATCGGGCCGATGCAGGCAACGCACTTTCCGCGCGCGGCGGCGGCGCCGGACTCGTCGCCGCCCAACGCCGCGCAGAAGCCGCGCACCGTGCTCGCGCTGGTAAACGTCAGCACGTCGGCAGCGGGCAACGGCATCCTCGAAGTTGCTGGGCTGCACGAAGACGGTCTTATAGGCCGCGACGACGTCGGGGCGCAACCCCGCCGCCTCGAGCATGCGCGGCAAAGCGTCGCGCGCCTCTTGCGCGCGATAGATGAGAATGCGGTCGCCCGGCGCGCCTCGCTCGATCAGCGCGCGCGCGACCTCTTCACCGACGAACGCGCTCGGGCACAAGATCGGCGCGAATACCGTGCTCGCGCAAACGCTCGGCGGTGCGGTCGCCGATCGCCGCCACGCGAGCGGTGCCGATGGCGCGCGCGTCCGCATTGCGTGCGGCGAGCGCCGCAAAGAAGGCGTCGACGCCGTTCTGCGACGTGAAGACGAGCCACGCATACGCGGCCAGCTCATCGAGCGCGCGCGCCGCGGGCAATGGATCGTCGGGCGCGGTGATTTCTATCGTCGGCGCGACGATCGGCTCGGCACCGCGCGCCAGCAGCGCGTTGGCGAACGACGCGGATTGCGGACCGGCGCGCGTAACGAGAACGCGCTTCCCGAAGAGACCGCCGTTGTCGAACCAGCGCAGGCGCTCGCGCAGCGCGGCGACGCCGCCGACGACGACGACTGCCGGCGCGCGTAAGCCCGCCGCCGCAGCCTCGCCGGCAATCGTTGCCAGCGTGCCGAGCACGGTCCGCTGGCTCGGACGCGTTCCATCTGCAACGACGGCTGCAGGCGTCGCTCCATCGAGACCGTTTGCGATCAGCCGTCGCGCGATCTCGGAAAGATTTTCCATCGCCATGAGCAGCACGAGCGTGCGATTGGGATCGGCGAGCCGCTGCCAATCGAGCGTCGACGCGGGCTTGCGTCGGATCTTCGTGACCGGTGAGCACGGTGAAAGCGGTCGCGTGCTCGCGATGCGTTACGGGAATTCCCGCGTAGGCGGGCGCGGCAACGGCCGACGAAATACCCGGTACGATTTCGAACTCGATGCCGGCTTCGTGAAGCGCTTCGGCCTCTTCACCGCCGCGACCAAAGACGAACGGATCGCCGCCTTTGAGGCGCACGACGCGACGGCCCTGCCGCGCCCGCGCCAGCATCAACGCGTGAATTTCGCTTTGCGGCATTGCGTGATCGCCGCCGCGTTTGCCGACGAAGATGCGTTCGCATCCGGAAGGCGCGAGCGCGACGATCGAATCGGCGGCGAGCGCGTCGTAGAGTAAGACTTCGGCGCGGCGCAAGATTTCAGCGGCTCGTAACGTCAGCAGGCCCGGATCTCCCGGGCCTGCGCCGACCAAGTAAACTCGTCCGGCCTTATCGCTCGCCATCGGCCAGGGCTTCGAGCTCGAAGAGCTCGTCGAGCACCCGCGCGTGCGAGAGCGCTTCGCTGCGATCCAGCGTCGCCTTCTCGCGAATCTTGAGTATCACCGAATGCAGGAGTTTGGAGACGATGGTCAGCGTCATGCCGGTGACGAGCATGCGTTCGCGCTCGCCGATCTCGGGGCAGCGCGCCAGCAGCCGCTCCAGCTCGGCGGCGCGAATCGCTTCCGCTTTCTGCGTCAAACGCGAGATAACGGGAACGGCGACGCGCGAGCGATACCAGATGTCGAAACGCTCGACGTACTCGTGCGATGATCTCCTCGACGTGCGGAATCGCTTCGCGGCGCGTTTCGAGCCGCTCGTCGACCACCGACTTAAGGTCGTCGATGTCCATCAGCGCCACGTTAGGCAACTCGGCGACGTCGGGATCGACGTCGCGCGGCACGGCGATATCGACGATGAACAACGGACGCTCGGGACGGCGTTCCATTGCAGCGGCGAGGCGTTGCGCGTCGATCACGAAATTGGCGGCGCCGGTCGACGCCACGACGACGTCGGCCATGACGAGCGCTTCGATGAGATCCGGCAACTCGACGACCTCGCCGAATCCCGCTTCATCGACGAGATCGCGCGAACGCGAGGCGGTGCGATTGGCGACGACGACGCGTGCCGCGCCTTCGGCGCGCAAGCGCCTAACCGCGGTGCGTCCCATCTTACCGGCTCCGACGACCAGAATCGACTTCGCTTCGAGGGTTCCCAAGCGGCCCTTCGCCGCTTCTACCGCTGCGGTTGCAATCGAAACCGACTCGCCGCCGATGCTCGTCTGCGCGCGCGCCGCTTTACCGGCGGCCAGCGCTTCGCGAAAGAGATGGTGCAGCGTGCGCCCGAGCGATTTTACTCGCGTCGCCGCGACGTATGCATCTTTGACCTGTCCGAGAATCTCCGCTTCGCCGATCAGCATCGAATCGAGTCCGGTGCAGACGCGGAAGAGATGCTCGACGGCTTGCTGGCCGAGTCGCGTGTAGAGATACGACTCGAGGTCGTATCCGGTCGTTCCGTGGCGGAAGTTCGCCAGAAACGATTTGACCTGCGCGACACCAAGCTCGTAGTCGTCGAGCTCGGCGTAAATCTCCAAGCGTCCGCAAGTCTGCAGCATCACCGCCTCGCGCACCGCTTCGTAGTCCCGTAAAGCAACCAGCGCCTCGCTCATCCGCGAGGCGGGGAACGCGTGCCGCTCCCGCACCTCCACGGGCGCGGTGTGGTGGGAAAGCCCGATGCACGTTATGGGCATTATGGCTCCATCCTAGAGGCCTGGCGGGGCTTCGACAAGCGATTCCATCGCAGCCGGGGCAGCTCGCCGCGGGTCATGCCCTTGCCAGCAAGTCCGCCAGAGCGCTTTCGGCCGCGGCGACGGTGCGATCGACGTCCCGCGCGGAGTGCGCCGTCGAGAGAAAGTCGGTTTCAAAGGGCGAAGGCGCGAGATAGACGTTGCGCTCGAGCATGGCGCGGAAGTATCGGGCAAAAAGGGTCGTATCGGAGGCACGCACGTCGTCCAAGCTCCAGACGCGTTCGGACGTAAAGAAGATCGAGAACATCGAGGCGACTTGGCTGCACGTGTGCGGAATCTCGTAACGGTTCATCAATCCGTCGAGCGCGTCGGTGAGCTGACGCGTCCGCGTCTCCAATCGTTCGTAGATGCCCGCGTCTTCGTCGAGAATCCCGAGCGTCGCTAAGCCTGCCGCCATCGCGAGCGGATTGCCGGAAAGCGTGCCGGCCTGGTAGACGGGACCGTCCGGCGAGAGATACGCCATGACGTCGGCTCGGCCGCCGAACGCGCCGACGGGCAAACCGCCTCCGACGATTTTACCTAGCGTCGTCAGATCCGGTTGGATGCCTTCGCGACCTTGGGCTCCGCCGCGGCCGACGCGAAAACCGGTAATCACCTCGTCGAAAATCAGGAGTGCGCCGTGTTGCGTGCAGAGATCGCGCAGGCGCTGCAAGTATCCCTCGCGGGGCATCACCAGGCCCATGTTGGCGGGATATGGCTCGACGATCACGCAGGCAATCGCTTCGGGATTCTCGGCGAATGCGCGCTCGAGTGCGGGGAGGTCGTTGAACGGCAACACGATGGTATCGCGCGCCGTGCCGTCGGTAACGCCTGGTGAATCGGGCGTACCGTGCGTGAGCGCTCCGGAGCCGGCCGCGATCAAGAACGAGTCGCCGTGACCGTGATAACACCCGGCGAACTTCACGATCTTCGAGCGCCGCGTAAAGCCACGCGCAAGCCGAACCGCCGAGATCGTCGCTTCGGTGCCGCTCGAAACGAATCGAATTCGCGCGATCGAGGGAACCATCGAGATCACCAGCTCGGCCAGCTCGCTCTCCAGCTCGGTGGGCGTTCCGAACGACGTGCCGCGCGTGGCGGTCGCGGCGATGGCTCGCGTTACCGCGGGATGTGCGTGTCCTAGAATCAGCGCGCCCCACGACATCATGTAGTCCACGTACTCGTGACCGTCGAGATCGTAGATCATCGCCCCAGAGCCGCTCTTCATGAAGATGGGCGAGAGTCCGACGGCACCCAGCGCGCGTACCGGCGAGTTGACGCCTCCGGCGATCACGCGCCGCGAACGAGCGAAAGCGGCAATCGAACGCTCCAGCCTCACGCCGGGGTACCTCCTTGAACGAGATCGGCTTCACGATTGACGTTGTGAAAATAGAATTTATCGAGCGGAACGAAACGCGCGGTAATGCGTTCGACGAGATCGCGCATCGCACCGCGCCCACCGCGCAGCAGTTTGGAGCCTTCGCGAAGTATTGCGCGCCGGTCGTAAAGCGCCGCCAGCGGTTCGATCCCACCGTCGTGTTGCGGCACCACGCCCTCGTCCCCTTCGCGATGCGCGAAGGCGAGCGCATTTAGGATGTGTGCGTCGAAATGCGGCATGTCGGCAGCGACCGCAAAGATCAAGGGTGACGCGATCAGCGAACAAGCCGAATGCAGAGCTGCGAGCGGACCGTCTCCCGGCCGGCGGTCGATCAGCAGCGGCGCGTCGAGCGCGGCGTCGATCGGCGCCGGAAACGTGTGCTTTGGCGGCGACGTAGACCGGCCAGGACGAGGCGCGCAGGCGGCGATAGCTGCGTACGATCATCGGCTCGCCGTCGACGGTCGCGTTCGAGCTTGCCGGGAAAACGGCGCGCGTTGCCTCCGGCCAGCAGCAGTATCGCCGCATCATCCATGACGTCGCGCGTACTCCTTGGCAAAGTAGGTGATGACGATGTCGGCGCCGGCGCGCGCGAACGAGATCAGCAACTCGTCGACCGAGCGGTCGGCTTCGAGCCATCCCGCGGCAAATGCGGCCTGCATCATCGCATACTCGCCGCTCACGTTGTAAACCGCAATCGGCACGTCGAAGCGATCGCGCGCAGCGCGCACGACGTCGAGGTAGGGCAGCCCCGGCTTGATCATCACGATGTCGGCGCCTTCGGCGACGTCGAGCGCGATCTCGCGCATCGCCTCGCGCACGTTCGGCGGATCCATTTGATAGCTGCGGCGGTCGCCGAACTGCGGCGCCGAACCGGCTGCCTCGCGAAACGGTCCGTAGAAGGCCGACGCGTACTTGGCGCTATAGGCCATGATCGCTACGTCGATGTGTCCCTGCCGGTCGAGCGCCGCGCGAATCGCAGCCGACGCGACCGTCCATCATGTCCGATGGCGCGACGACGTCGACGCCCGCTTCGGCGTACGTTAACGGCGATGCGCGACAGGAGCTCGAGCGTTGCGTCGTTGTCGACGTCGCCGCCGTCGTCGAGGATTCCGCAATGGCCGTGGCTGGTGTATTCGCAGCCGCAGAGGTCGGCCGCGACCACCATTTCCGGCAACGCCTCTTTTATCGCGCCGATCGCGCGCTGCACGATTCCTCGCGGATCGTACGCGGACGACGCTATGGCGTCTTTGTGCGCCGGAATGCCGAAGAGCAGAATGCAGCGGATGCCGAGCGCGAAGAGCTCGCGGGCTTCGGCGACCGCTCCGTCGAGATCGAAACGGGCGATGCCCGGCATCGACTCTATCGCGCCCGCGTCGGCGGCGTTCTCGACGACGAAGATCGGTTGCACGAGGCGATCGAGCGTGACGCGATGCTCGCGAACCAGCGCGCGGACGACTTCGGTACGCCGCAGCCGGCGCGGACGCAGCGCGATCACCGCCGCACGCCCTGCCGTCATCGCGGCCGGCGCAAGCGCTGCCGCAACGGCGATTCCGAAAGTTTCGGCTTCTTCGAGCGTCTCGACCGGACGTTCGAGCGTGATTCGACGCGGCGCTTCGGAATCGGGCGCGTAGAACGCGTCGACACGCATCGTCGCGCCGTTTAGCCGAGCATGAACGCCGAGCGGCGCGCTGCATCCGGCACGCAGCGCGCGCAGCGTAGCGCGCTCGCAAACGATGCAGAGCTCGCTCTGAGAATCGTTGACCGCCTCGCGCAGAAGCGCGGCAAGAGCGTCGTCTTCGCGTGCGTACTTCGACCGCCAGCGCGCCTTGGCCGACGGCCGGCACGAGTCGATCCTCGGCGAACGCTGCGACGTGGGTGGCGGCAACACCCAGTCGATGCAATCCCGCCATCGCTAAAACGATGGCGTCGTACTCTCCGCGTGCCAGCTTCTTCAAACGCGTGTCGACGTTGCCGCGCAGGTTCTCGTAGCGCAGGTCCGGGCGAAGCGCCGCCAGCTGCGCTCGCCGCCGCGGGCTCGAAGTGCCGACGACGGCACCCGCCGGAAGCGACTCCAGCGATTCGTAACGTTCGCTGCAGAACGCGTCGCGCGCGTCGGCCCGTGCCGAAATCGCGACGATTCGCATGTCGTCGGGCAGCGTGCCGGCAAGGTCCTTACACGAGTGAACGGCATAGCCGGCGCGGCGCTCGCGCAGCGCGTTCTCCAACTCTTTGACGAAAACGTTGACGTCGTCGAAGCGATCGAGCGGACGCGTGCGATCGCGATCGCCGCTCGTCGTCACACCCAGCATCGTCGTCACGACGCCGCGCTGCGCGAGGCGCGCGGCAACGCTGCGCGACTGCACCATTGCGAGCGCACTCTCACGCGTCGCGCAGACGAGCTTTGCTTTCGGCAGGCTCGCGAGCTCGGCGACCGGCCGCTCCGCCAGCGCGCGAAGAATCGCACCGCGCTCCCTTGCCGGAAAGGCCTCTTTGACGTACGCGCGCATTAGCGCGAGACCGGCGACGGCTTCGGCCGACGCCGGGTCGAGATGGGCGGCGAGTTCCGAGGCGACCCGCCGCGCGAATGCCGGAGAGGCTCCGCCCGAGTCGACCGAGATCGCGAGATCACCCGCGCGCCGCGTCGCCGTCATCGTGAAGTCGCCACGATCGGGATCGGCCGCGTCGCAGACCAGCACGTGCGATGCGCGAGCGTCGGCCACGACGCGGGCGTTGGCCTCGGCGTCGTTGGTTGCGGCGATGGCCAGCGCGGCATCGTCGAGGTCGCCCGGCGCGTAGGCGCGCTCGGCAAACGAGCCCCCGGAGGCATGAACGAGCGCGCGCAAGGCCTCGCCGATCCGCTCGGAAACGACAAAAATCGGAAAGCCGGCAGAAACGAGCGACTCGGCTTTACGCGCGGCAACGCTGCCTCCGCCGACGATTACGGCTCGACGACCGTTCGGCCGCAAAGAAATGGGGAGCATACGCAGTCACAAAGAGTTCCGCGACCGGTGGGCAAAAACCGCCTAACGTGCTGCGCTCGCCGCTCCTTTCAGCTCCAGCCCGCGCGGCCTTGGTCGGCGCGCTTGCCGCGGCCCTCACCACGCTGCCGGGGCTTGGCGGCGGCACGCTGTGGGATAACAGCGAAACGGCCTATGGCGAGGTCGCCCGCGAGATTCTGTTGACCCACGACTGGGTGGTCATGCACCTGAACAACGTGCCGTACTTCGTCCAGCCGCCGCTCTACTTTTGGCTCGGCGCGGCCTTCTCGTTCCTTTTCGGCGCGACGCCGCTGGCGATGCGGCTTCCCTCGGCGCTGGCCACGATCGCGCTGGGCGGCTTTACCGGCTACGCCGTCGCGCGCCAGGCCGGAGCGCGCGTCGGCATGTATGCCGGCGTGATTCTTTCGACCGCGCTGATGCAGGCGGTCATCGGGCGCCTCGCAATCATGGATGCGCTGCTCGATTTGGCCGTCGCAATGACCATCTTCTGGTGGTTCCGCGCACTCGAAACCGGACGCGACCGGTACGCCATCTTCGGCTGGATCGCGGCCGGTGGCGGTTTCTTGGCCAAAGGACCGGTCGCACCGGTCGTCGCGCTGCTGGTCGTGATCCCGTTCTATTTTTGGAACCGCCGCTGCGAGCCGACGCACGCTCCGTCGTCTGCGCGCGTGGATCGTCGGTCTGCTCTGCTTTGTCGCGATCGCCGCACCGTGGCCGATCGCGCTGGTCGCGCACTACCAGCTCTTTCCACTGCAAAAGCTCATCGGCGAGTACACCATCGGCCGTTATACGGGCGTCGTGGAGAATCAGGCCGGGCCCTTTTGGTACTACGTGCCGGTCATCATTCTCGGTTTCTTGCCGTGGATCGCGTTCTTACCGATGGCAGTCGTATACGGCGTTCGCGCCGCCCGCGAGCGCGCGACCGACCCCGTCGCGCGACTCGTTCGCCTGGGCTTCTGCTGGATCGTGATGCCGCTGCTCTTCTTTAGCTTCGCCCGTACCAAGCTGCCGAACTACGTCGCGCTGGAGTTTCCGGCGCTCGCGCTGATTACCGCGCTCTATTTCGAAGCGGTCGTGCGCAAGGGCGGCACGCGCTCGGCCATCGTATCGGCCGTGACCGTGCCGGTGACGATGGGGATGCTGGCTATTGCGATTTGGGTCTTCACGCGCAACAACCGCCTGACGGCCGAGGTCGCCGTTGCGGTCCCACCGCTGTTAGGAATGGCGCTGGCAATCTTTGCCGGTTCGCTCGTGACGGCGGTATTGGTAGCACGAGCGAAGAGCGTGCGTCTGGCGCCGTTTGCGCTGGCCGTCGCGACGATCGTCGCCGTAGACGTCGTTGCGGTGCGCGTGTTGCCGCATGCGGAAGCGTTTAAACCCGTTCCACGGCTCGCCGCCGTCATCGAACGCGAACGCCGCCCCGGCGACGTCGTAGCCATTCAAGGCGTGTCGGGTGGGAACGCGTTGCTCTTTTATACCAGCCCCGTCGTGCGCGTGCTCGCGCCGCCCAGCGACGGCGATCCGCAATCCGACGGAATGGACCCGCGTGGCGTTATCTGCGCGGCGCCGCGCGTGTGGGTCGTCGTTCCGGCTGCAAGCGTCGCGCAGGCTCCGACCTATGGCCGAATCCGCGAGCTCGTCGCCGTCGACCGCAAGGCGGCGCTGGTGCTTTACACCGGGCGCCCCTGCGCGGTTCCTAGCTCCTAGGGTTTATAGCCGGCGACTTGCGCCTCGGTAACCGCCGAGGCTTTATTGCTTCCGAGCGACCCACGAATGTAGGTGACTACGTCGGCAACGTCTTTATTGGAGAGCGTGCCTTTCCACGGCGGCATCATGCCGTTATAGGTCTGTCCGTTGACGCTGATCGAGCCGTGCAATCCGTCTGAGCACGATGCCGATAACCTTATTGGCGTCGCCGGTGACGACCGCATTGCCGGCCAGCGGCGGGAACGTGCCGGGAACGCCGGTTCCCTGCGCGCCGTGGCAGCTGGCGCAGTTCGCCGAGAAGAGCTTCGCGCCCGCGGCGCTGGTCGGGCTCGCCGCCGATCCGGATGATCCGGCCGGAAGGGTCGCCGCTTCAGCCTGACTGAGCACCACCGACTCCGGCGGTGAAGGCGGCGCGGCGGCCTGTTTGATCATCGTCGTCACTTGTCCGAAAATCGTTAGACCGACGATGCCGATGATTACGATGGTGGTCGCCCACAGCAAGCCGGCTCGCGAAGCAAAGCTGCGGCTGCGGCTGCGGTCCAGCCACGGCAGCAAGAGCACGACGAGCAGGAAGAGCGTGGGTACGATGATCGTTGCGATCAGCTCCAGGCTGATCGTCAGCGGCCCTACGTGAATCTCCGGCGGCACCAGCCCCAGCAGCCCGAAGAGCGAAAGAAAATACCAGGCCGGGTACGGCACGAAGAACTTGGTGGGATCGGCCTTCGCATCGAGATACGGCGGCGCAACGAGCGCCAAGAAAACGATGATGACGAAGACGATGAACGAGAACGCACCGTCCATGAACATTTGATCCGGCCAGAAGCGTCCCGGCTTGAGCGTACGCGGATCCTCGACTACCGGACCGGCCGGTCCATTGTGACGGAAGATCGTCAGATGTGCGCCGACCAGCGCGAGCAGTGCGGCCGGCATCAGCCAAACGTGAAGGCCGAAGAAACGATTGATCGTCTCCGTTCCCATTCCGCCGCCGCCCTGCGCGATGTGCTGTATGAACGGTCCCGCAATCGGCGCCAGGCCGGTGATGTTGAGCGAGACTTGCGAGGCGAAGTACGCGTCCATGTCCCACGGCAGCAGATAGCCGGTGAGACCGAGGACGAGCGTAACGAGCAGTAGGAGAACGCCGACGACCCACTGCAGCTCGCGCGGCGACTTATATGCGCCGAAGATCAGCACTTGCAGCAGGTGGAGGAAGACGAGCGCGATCATCGCCGACGCGCCCCAGTAATGCACCGATAAGAGGAAGTGCGTGTACGGATTCAAGTAAATGGCGCGCGTCGATTCCCATGCGGTCGCCGCCGACGGCGCATAGAAGAACGTGAGGAAGATACCCGTGACGATCTGAATGATCATCGCGAATAGCGTGGCGCTTCCGAAGACGTACCAATAGCTGGCGCCGCCCGGAACGTCCTCGGTGAGGAAGTCCCTGGTCATCGAAACGAAACCGGTGCGTTTCTCGATCCAATTCAGCATCGCGATTCCCTCTACGCCTGGTACGACACGACGATGCGATTCGGCGTGTTCGACTGATAGACGATCCACGTTACTTCGGCCGAACCGCTCTGCTCGCGGAACGGCAAGGGATCCAGACCGCGCGGCGCCGGTCCGGCGACGTGCGTCCCGTCGAAGGTGTACTGCGAACCGTGGCAGGGGCACATGAAGCGATTCTGCGCGTCACTCCAATTATAGTAACAGCCGAGGTGAGGGCAGATTGGGCTGAAGATTACGAAGCCCATGTTCACCACCGAATAGTCGACGTCGGCCTTTCCGCCCGGTTGATTGAAAATGTCGGGCCGCGCGGCGCGGAACTTTTCGGGATCGACCTTGATGCCCCAGCAGTACTGGTCGGCCGATTGCTCCGGCAGATATGCGTCGCTGTATTTGAGCGTAAACGTGAGCTTCACCGGCTTCGAGGTCGCCTTTTGCAGGTCGTCGAGCTCTTGCGCCGAGAGCGGAGCCCAGCTTCCGGCCGCGGCGTTCTTCGGCGGTATCAGCGAGCCGACGATCGGAACGGCAAGCACGAGCCCTACGACACCGCCGATGGTGAGGGTGGCGTTGGCCATGAACGTGCGGCGGCTTACCGTATCGTCCTGGTCGCCGTCTTGGGGACTCAATGCGTTACCGTGGACGCCCTCAGAAGCGTCGGCATTACTATTGGACAAGGTTCTTCTCCCGGAAGAGCGTGGTGACGGGTCGCAGGCTCATTTGGCGGTACCGCAGGTCATACCTTGTAGCTGTGCAGCCCCGAAATCCAGATGTTCACTCCGAGATAGCAGAAGATAATCGACAGGAAGCCGATTACGCTCACCCAGTTCGTGCGCAAACCGCGCCACGCGTGACGCGTATGGAGATGCATATACGCGAGATATAGAATCCACGAGAAGAGCGCCGCGGTCTCTTTGGGGTCCCACTGCCAGTACGCGCCCCACGCTTCTTTGGCCCACATCGCGCCGGTAATAATTCCGATCGAAATGAGCGGCAGGCCGATCGCCACGGCGCGATAGACGACGACGTCGAGCAGCGACAGCGATGGAAGCGCGTCGAGCCAGCGTGCGACCGGATTCCCCGCTTGCGCAGCCGCCGACAATGCCGGCGTGTCGCGCCGTATCGTCGCGGCTTCGCTCGAAGCGAACGCGTGCGCCGGAACCGTCGCACCGGCGTCGGTCGCGAGTCGCGCGGCCGACGCGGGCCGTTCGAAGGCCCGCTCGGCGTAGTACTTCAACAGATATAAGGACGAAAAGACGAAGGCGACCAAAAATGCCGCGTACGACGACACGACGATAGGCACGTGAATCTTCGCCCAATACGATTGCAGCGAAGGAACCGGGGGCATCGTGCCTTCGTTCCACGTCACGCCGTAAGCAAGAAAAATCGCCGCGAGCGCGAGCACGAATCCGCCCACTAGCCAGAGGCGATAGCGAAAAGCGAAGCCGATATAAATCGCCACCGACATCGCGGCAAAGAGCGAGAGCGAACCGTAGAGGTTGAGCAGCGGCCAAACGTGCGTCATCTGCCAGCGCGCGCCGAGTTGTGCGAACTGGGCAACGCAGCCCATGATCGCCAGCGGCGCGCCGACGTCGCGCAGCCACGCCTCGCGCGAAAAGAAATAGGCGATTAGCGCGAGCGCACCGAGCGCGTACGACGCCAGCGCGACGGCGAGAAGCAGTTCGTCCAAAGGCATTTTCACGTTCGCGCTACCGCCTGTTCTCCATCGAGTGTCCGTCCCAATGCTACCACCAGCCGTTCGAACTCGTTGGCGAAAACGTCGTAACCCTTTACCGTCGTGGCGGCCGCGCCCACGCGGGAACGCCCGGCTCCGGCCGGGTCGACGCGCACGTACAGGCGGGCCGGCAAGAAGTAGAACGAGACGATCAACCCGGCGAGCAGCACGAAGGCGCCGATCCCAACCAGCGCCACGCCTGGGTCGTAGCGGTACTGCAAGCCGGTGTAGAGCACGTATTTTTGCGGCGCTACGCGCCAGCCGCCCCCAAGATCGATCCCGCCCCCGACCGGAACGAGCCCCTCGCCCAGCTGGTTGCCCGCTTGCGAGATGGACAGGCCGACGGCCGGGTCGTTGACCCGCGGATCGGGCGCGGGTAACCCGCTCTGCTTGTCGACGGTCGGGAAGAAACGCTCGTAGGTCACGCTGCGCTGCGCGCCGGGAATCTCGAAGGTATCGCCCTCCAGGAACGTACGGCCCGAAAGGGTCGGGTCGCGACGGCCGTCGTGCGTAACGAGAAACTTCATCCCGAAACCGTAGCTGGCTTGGTAGTAGAGCGTGCCGTCAACGTCAATCGGATGATTGACCCGCAGAGTCATGGCCTTCGGAGTTCCGTCGCGTCCGGCGACGGTAACGTGCGACACGTAATCGATCGGCTGATAGACCATTCCGCTCTTCGTCATAATCGGCGAGATGCTATACGAGAAACTGTCGAGACGAACCACCGCTTTCGTTCGTTCGACTTGCACCGTCTGCCCGGTGAGGACGGCGAGCTCGCCCGAGAATCCGCGCGCCCAGTAGATCGTCGTTCCCGCCGCGATGATGACGAAGCCGGCGTGCGCGACCAGCACGCCGCGGCGCGCCCAGTTGTGCTTGTCGGCGAAACTCCACTCCACCCCACCGAAGACCCGCTCGCGCACCTGCCAGCCGCGCTTACCGAAGAACTCGGCTAAGCGCTGACGCACCGTTTCCGCATCGCCCGGCGCTTCGAACGAGGCGTGGAGGGGAATGTGTTCGATTCGCATCGGGCGCAGTGGCGGGAGCCGCGCGGGAATAACCCGTTTGAACGTGCAGACCGCCAGCGAGAGTAAGATCGAGCCGATGATGGCAACGTACCACGGTGAGTGATAGATGTTGTCGAAGCTGAGCCGCAAGATCGCGCGGGCGATCGGCGCCGCGTAGCTCTGAAAATAGGCGCTGGGATCTTGACCCTGCTCGACGATTACCCCGACTAGCGTCAGCAGGCCCCATACGACGAAGAGCGAGACGGCAAAAAGTACGTTACCGAAGGTGCGGACGAAATCGCCGTAGAGCGCGCGCGCCATG
The DNA here is from genome assembly GCA_963735845.1 of Vulcanimicrobiota bacterium. Lineage (GTDB taxonomy): Bacteria > Vulcanimicrobiota > Vulcanimicrobiia > Vulcanimicrobiales > Vulcanimicrobiaceae > Cybelea. The sequence goes on from CAVTMN010000021.1 coordinate 49,357, forward strand.
GCGCTCATGCGGAGTCGCTTCGCAACGATCCCACCGACGACGATCGCCAGCGTTTCTCCAGCGGGTAAATGATCCAGATCGAGATCTCGTATAGGGCGTACATCGGCAGCGCCAGGAGTGCCATCGTCAGCGGGTTGCCGTCGGGTGCTGCCAAGCCGCCGGCGATGAAGAACGCGAAGATCGCGTGACGCCGGTACTGGATCAGCGAACGCGCGCTCACGATGCCGAGCCGCGCCAATCCGATAAGAACGATCGGCGTTTGAAAGATTATCGCGAAGAGCGCGAGTAAGACCATCACGAAGTTGAGCGTCGCCGCGACTCCGAAGGTCGGCGTCGCGACCGCATCGGTGATGCGCAGCAGCGCCGAGATGACGCGCGGGATCACCACAAAGTGGGCGAAGGCCAGCCCCAGCGCCGCCAGCAGCAGCGACGGAATGATGAAGGCATAGACCATGCGCCGCGTACGCGGGTGAATCGCGGGCACGACGAAGAGCCAGAGCTGCTGGAGCAGGAGCGGGAGCCCGATCACGATGCCGCCGATTACCGAGAACTTCAACTCGGTGAAGATGACGTCGGCCGGACCGAACGCGTGCAGCTCGATGCCGCCGAAATACTCGTGCATCATCCAGCGAATGGCGTACTGCGACGGCCAAAAGAGCGCGACCGCGATCCCGCCCACGGTGACGATGGCTATCAAAAGACGGTTACGGAGCTCCCGCAGGTGCTCCGTGAACGGCATCTCCTTTTGGTCCCACGCCGCCTCGTCGGTTTCCGGCGCGGGTCGCTGCGCCAGCATTACCCGTTAGGAACTTTGGGTGCCGCGCCCGGGTGTGGGCGGCGGTATTGCTTCGCCCGACATCGAGCCGGCTTCGACGTTGTCCATGATATCGGCGTGCTGGGTGGCGTTGCGCTGGCGCGCCTCTTCGCGCGCCTTGGCCACCGCCTCGTCGGCCTCGGCCTGTCCGACGAGAAACTCTCGTTTGGCCTGGCCGGCGCTGCGCGCCAGCTTCGGAAGTTTATCCGCGCCGAAGAGCAAAGCGCCGACGACCAAAATGCCGATGATGATCGGCGCGTCGATGATTGCGAGAAGCGGATGTGCGGTCATGTTATTGGATCCTTTTTATCGCCCTAGTCCAGAAGGGCATCGGTAATAATTGCCAGTTCCTCTTTCGCCGGGCCCGGTGCAATCGGCTCCAGAGCGGCCTTGGCCCGTTCCCCGAAGCGAGCGATCTGCTCTCGAGTGGCGGTCAATCCGCCCTCGCGGGCGATGGCGGCGACGATCGCGGCGATACCGTCGTTTGCCGGCTCGTCGTAGAAGCGGCTCACCTGTGCGCGGAAGCTTCCATTCCCCGACGACAGCGCGGCGATCAGCGGGATCGTCGTCTTTCGCTCGGTCAAATCGTTGGCGGCCGGCTTGCCGAGCGAGCGTTCGTCGGCAGTAACGTCGAGCAGATCGTCCTTCATTTGAAATGCGATGCCGAAGGCTTCTCCGAACTCGTGCAGCGCCTCGACGTCGCGCGGGTCACCTCCGCCCATGATCGCCCCGCATTGTGCGGATGCGGCAAAGAGCGAGGCGGTCTTCTTGCGGGCGATCTCGACGTACGTTTCCAGTGGAAGATCTAAGTTGCCGAGCGCCTGCAGCTGCAAGACCTCGCCGTCGCAGATATCCGCCAGCGTCGCCGAGAGCACGTTGGGGATCGGGTGCGGATAGTTGATCGTAACGTTCTTGAATATCCAGGCGAAGAGATAATCGCCGGCCAGCACGCTCACGCGGTTGCCGAAGTCGACCGCCGTTGCGTTTACGCCACGGCGAGTCTGCGCGTTGTCGACGACGTCGTCGTGGATGAGCGTCGCCACGTGGATCAGCTCCATGTAGGCGGCGAGTGGAAGATGGTCGACGGAATCGCCGCCGCACGCTTCGGCGGCGAGCAGCGTGATGCGCGGGCGCAACCGTTTGCCGCCGGCGGCAAGCATGCGTTTTACCGCCTCGGTGATGATCAAATTGTCGGTTGTGAAGCCTGCGCGGAAGAACTCTTCAACCAATGCGTGCAGATCGGCGTATCTGCCGCGCGCCGAATCGACGGCGCTCATGCTTTGGTGCCGTAGTGCACGGCGATCGATCCACCCATCAACGGCAGGAATCCGGCACCGGCAAAGCCGGCACGCGTGAAGCGGTCGCGCAGCTCGGGTGCGTCGGGGTGGTGCGTGAGCGAGTTCGGCAGATACGTATAGGCGCGCCGCGAACCGCCGACGATTCCTCCGAGCATCGGCACGATGCCGTAGAAATAATAGTCGAAGAGGCGCTTGAACGTGCGATTCGGCGCCTTGCTCACGTCGAGATTCACGAAGCGTCCGCCGGGCCGAAGCACGCGGCGAATCTCGCGTAGGGTGCCGTCGAGGTCGACTACGTTGCGCAGCGAGAAGCCCATCGTAGCCCCGTCGAAGGTGTCTTGCGCGAACGGCATCGCCATCACGTCGCCTTCTATGAACTCGACGTGGCTCTGGTCCCAACGGCGGGCGCGTTCGCGGGCGCGTTCGAGCATCGGCGCGCAGAAATCGATGCCGGTAACCTGAAGCGTGCGATCCGTGCGCAGCAAGCCGAAGACGAGGTCGCCGGTGCCGCAGCAGCAGTCGAGGATGCGGGCGCCGGGTCGCGGGTCCAAAATAGCAATCGCTCGACGGCGCCAGCGCTCGTCGAGGCCGGCGGTCAGAACCCGGTTCGCGAGATCGTATCGCGGTGCGATATCCGCAAACATCTCGCGCACGTAGGCGCCCCTCTCGGTGTTCATGCTCATTGGCCTGCTTCCAAGTATCGTTTCCCTCTCCCCCTCCTAGGTACTCGCAGGCGCCGGTAGCCGTCGCCTCCCTTTGTCGTGATGGAACGCCGATGCTCCAACTTACCTCTACAGCCGCGGTCGTCGACCAGATCGCACATGCCCGCAGCATCGCTGCCGAAGCCTATACGCTCCACGGCCCCGTCCTGTTCGCGCTCGAGGAGGCGGCAAGGCGGGGCGCTTGCGTGCGCGTGAGGCTCGAGGGGCGGCCGTTCGACGATCCCAAGGGCAGGCTCGCCGCCGAGAATGCGCGGCTCACCGGCGAACTGCGAGCCTGCGGTGCGCAAGCCTCGCTGGCCCATCAGCTCCACGCCAAAGCGCTCGATCTTGACGGCGTCCTCTACCTCGACGAGAAGAACTGGCAGCGCAACGATCTCGTGCTGCGAGAAAGCGATACGGCTGAAGCACGCGCCGTAGCGACGATCAAACACGAGGCGCTTGCGCGCGAGGCGCAGCTGCTGGCCGATTCGGGCCGCGGCGACGGCGCCGTCGTGGAGAGCGAGTCGTTCGGATGCTGCAATGCGGTCTATGGAGCTTTGAGCAAGTTAGCGCGCAGCCGCGCCTCGCCGCGCCTCTTGGTCGCGCAGAACGAACTGCGCGGCAACAAGCGCGAAGCCGAAGTCCTGGAAAGGCTTGTAAACGACGGCGTGCGAGTGCGCGTCTGCAAAGACTCCGAGAAACTCGCCGTCGCCGGCGGCGGCGCGTGGCTCGGTTCGGCCAACGCCACGGCAGCCTTCGGCGACTCCGACATGATTGACTGGGGGCTGTGCACGCGCGATCCGGCAATCGTGTCGGCGGTTCGCACCCGTTTGGAAGCGGCGTGGGATGGCGCCGCGGAGTTCAAAGGCCGAAGAGTTTGACCGCGTTCGCGTCGGTGCGCGCCGTCACATCGGCGACCGAGACGCCGAGCAGCTCGGCGACGCGCGCGGCCGTATGGGCAACGAAGGCCGGCTCGTTGCGCTTTCCGCGTTTAGGAACCGGCGCGAGATAGGGGCAGTCGGTCTCCAAGACTATCCAGTCGACTCCCACCTCGCAGACCGCGTCGCGCAGGCTCTGTGCGTTGGGAAAAGTCAGCACGCCGCCGATCCCCAGCAAGAGTCCGAACTCGTCGATATAGGTGCGAGCCTGCTCGGGAGTTCCGGTAAAGCAATGCACGACGCCGCGCATCTCGCGTTTCCAGCGCCGGCGCAAGATGCCGGTGAAATCTTCGAATGCGTCGCGCTGGTGAAAGACGACCGGCATCCCCGTTTCGAGAGCGACGTCGAGCTGCGCCCGCAGCACGTCGGCCTGCACGTCGCGCGGGCTGAAATCGTAGTAATAGTCGAGGCCGGTCTCGCCGATCGCGACGACGTTGTCTTCGTTCAAAATCGGAAGCAGCTCGGCGGCGAGGCCGCGCGGCGCGTTGCGCGCTTCGTGCGGATGAACGCCCGCGGCGACGCGGAGATCGTACTTCCGTGCGATTTCGGCGGCACGCCGGCTGTCGTCGAGATCTTCGCCGACGGTAATCATCGCGGTGACGCCGGCTTGACGGGCGCGGGCGATTACCGCGTCGCGGTCGTCGTCGAACTTCTCGTCATGGACGTGACAGTGCGTGTCGATCAAGAGTCGAGCCGTGGGAAGAGCGACGCTGCCGGCGCGGTCTGCGTGAGCGGCGGGAGACCGCCCCAGGCGTGCAGCGACACCGTCCAATCTTCGTCTATTCGTCCCGGTGTGCCGAGTTGCTGCCACATCTCGCTCATCCGCTCCGGCATGAACGGATGCAGCAGAATGGCCAGCCAGCGCAGCCCCTCGCAGAGATCGTAAAGGAGCGCGTCGAGCTCGCCGGTTTGACCGGCGGCATGCAGCGTCCATGGTTTTCGTTCGTCGATCGTTCGGTTGAGCGTCGTTACAAGCTCCCAGACGCCCTCGAGCGCTTCGCGAAAGCGAAGGTCCATGATGCGCTCGCGCACCGTTACCGGCAGCGCCGAAAAACGCGTGCCCAGCGCGCTGCCGGGAGCCGGCGGCGGGACGACGCCCTCACGATAGCGCTGCAGCATCGAGAGCGTGCGTTGCAGCAGGTTGCCGAGATCGTTGGCGAGATCGCTGTTGCGGCGCAACGCGATCTTCTCTTCCGAGTACGAGAAGTCGCTCCCGAACGGCGCTTCACGCAGCAAGAAATAACGCATCGCGTCGGCGCCGAAACGATCGGCAAGAACGAAAGGATCGACGGTGTTGCCCAGGCTCTTGCCCATCTTCTGTCCGTCCACGGTAATCCAGCCGTGCGCGAAGACCAGCTCCGGAGCGGCTTCGCCCAGCGCCCACAGAATCGCCGGCCAAATAATGGTGTGAAAGCGAGCGATTTCCTTACCGATGAGCTGCGTGCGGGCGGGCCAGAGCGATTTAAAGCGTGCGTCGTCCTCGCTCCATCCGATCGCCGTAATGTAATTCAGCAGTGCGTCCAACCAGACGTAGATCACGCCGCCGCCCGGAATCGGGATACCCCAGTCGAAGGTGGCGCGCGAGATCGAGAGATCCTCAAGGCCTTCTTGAAGCAGCGTCATCATCTCGTTGTAGACGCTGCGCGGCTGCACCCAGTTGGGATTGCGCGTGAAGTATTCGAGCAGCCGGTCGCGATACGCCGATAGACGGAAGAACCAATCTTCTTCCGATATCCATTGTACCTCGCGGCCGCAGGTCGGACAGCGGCCGTCGACGAGTTTGGACTCGAGCCAGAACGTCTCGTCGCTCACGCAGTACCAGCCTTCGTACTTGCCGCGGTAAACGTCGCCGGCTTCGCGCAGCCGTTCGAAGACGCGCTCGACCTTGGTCACGTGCCTCGGCTGCGTCGTGCGAATGAAATCGTCGTACGAAACGTGGTAGGCCGCAAAAAGCGCCTGCCAGCGCGGCACCAGCTCGTCGCACCACTCTTGCGGACTCTTACCGGCCGCCGCGGCGGCGTTGGCAACTTTCTGCCCGTGCTCGTCGGTGCCGGTCAGAAAGAAGGTCGGCCCCATCGTCCGTGCGGTGCGCGCCAAGACGTCGGCCACGACGGTCGTGTAGGCGTGGCCGATATGCGGATTGCCGCTGATGTAATAGATCGGCGTGGTGACGTAGTAGGCGCGCTCCATTTTCGTTACCGGTGGTTACCCGGGCTTTTGCGGCGCGCCTTCCGCGCCGCGGCACTGGCGTAGAGTTCGCGGCGGTCGCCGTACCCGCGCTCGGCGAGGAGCTTGGCCACCTCGCTGACGCGGCGGCCGCCGGCCAGGAGCTCGTCGATTGCATCTTGCGGCGAAGCCGCCGGCGCGGATTCCTTCCGATCGATACGGCGCAATTGCAAACGCAATCTCTCCGCGAATCGGCTCGACGAGTTCCTCGAGCAATGCAGCCGGCGTTCCCAAATAATGTTGCTCGTGCAGCTTGGTAAATTCGCGGACGACGAAGACGCGCGCGTCGGCGGCGACCGCGCCGAGGTCGGCGAGGCTGGCTCGGATACGTCGCGGCGATTCGTACCAAATCGTCGTCGCTTCGCTGGCCAGCGCGGCGGCGAACCGCTCGCGCCGCGCGCCGCTCGTGCGCGGCGGAAAGCCCTCGAAAATAAAGCGCCGCAGCGCAAAACCGGAGAGCAGCGCGACGCCCGTTGCGGCGCTCGGTCCCGGCAAAACCTCAACCGGTACGCCGGCGGCGCGCGCCGCCGCCATCAGCTCGCTACCCGGATCGGAGATTCCCGGCATGCCGGCATCGGAGGTTACGGCAACCAGCTCGGCGCGCGCGCGCTCGAGAATGCCGGGCGTTACTGCCGCGGCGTTGGCTTCGCGATAGCTCCAAATCTCGCGCCCGGGCAAACCCAGGGCCGCTAAGAGCCGGCGCGCAACGCGCGTATCCTCGGCGACGATCAAGGCTCGCATCGCGCAGCGCATCGGCCGCGCGCATCGTTACGTCGCGCAGGTTTCCCAGCGGCGTCGGTACGAAGAGCAGCGGCATGGCGCGAGGCTTCGACGTCGAGCACATTCCTCCGGGGGCAAAGCTCGAACTGTATATCTCTCCCGACTGCCCGTACTGCCGCCGCGCGATGGCGTATTACGACGCGGCCGGCACGCCCTACGCGCAATACGACGCGCAGAACGATCTGCGCGTGCGCGAGCGGATGTTCGGTTACAGCGACGGCGATCCGACCGTGCCCTGCATCGTGGTCGATGGACGATACGTTCAATCGGGGTGGGGCTCGCCGCCGCGGGGTTGAACGGTCCACTGACGCGCCGGTCGGCGCGGTCGAAATGATGCGAGGCGGCAACGGAGAAAGAAACCGCCGACCGGTACGTTGCTACCGGAGTGGAGGCATCACCTATGGATGACCGTACGAGCTCCGCGGCCGCCGCGAGCGTTTTAGCCGGACTGGCGTTCGTCTACGTTATCGTAATCATCGCGCTCATCGCGTTTACGGTATGGGTCTACTGGCGAATCTTCGTCAAAGCCGGGTATAACGGCGCGCTCTCTCTGCTCAACTTTATTCCCGGCGTCGGCCCGCTGATCTGCGTGCTCATCTTGGCGTTCGGACGTTGGCCGATCGAGGATCAGCTCGCCGCGTTGCAAGGCGCGCGGCCGATGCCGCCCCCGCCGGGTCCGCCTCCGCCGCCTCCGGGCAGCTCGGTTATGCCGACGTAGCCTAAGCGCTACGCCAGAGCGACGCGATCCAGGCTTCGACGTCGTCGGCGCGTGACGGCAGGGCCGCCGAGAGATTCTCGGGCCCCTGCGCGGTGACGGCGACGTCGTCTTCGATGCGCACGCCGATGCCGCGGAATCGTTCTGGAACCGTGGCGTCGTCGGGCTGGAAGTAGAGTCCCGGCTCGACCGTAAGCACCATTCCTTCGCGGAGTTTGCCGTAGCGATACTCTTGCTCGCGGGCGTTGGCGCAGTCGTGAACGTCGAGCCCGAGCATGTGGCTCGTTCCGTGCAGCGTGTAACGGCGGTGAAGCAGCTTGTCGCGATCCAAGGCGTCCTCGACGGAAACGTTGAGAATTCCCAGATCGACTAGTCCTTCGGCGAGCACGCGCATCGCGCGGCGGTGCGGCTCGAGGAAATCGTTGCCCGCGACTGCGGCTTCGATGCCCGCTCGTTGCGCTTTCCAGACGAGATCGTAGACGATCCGTTGTTCGTCGGAGAAACGGCCCGAGACCGGCAGCGTTCGCGTGATGTCGGCGGTATAGAGCGAGTTGCATTCCACGCCGGCGTCGACCAGCAAGAGCGCTCCGCGCTCGATTGCGCCGTCGTTGCGCGTCCAGTGCAGCGTGCAGGCGTGTTCGCCCGCGGCCGCAATGGTGAGATAGCCGGTGTCGTTGGCGTCGATGCGACTGCGGCTCCAGAACGCCGCTTCGATCTCGCGCTCGCTGCGCGCGGTCCGCATCGTGCGGATCGCGTCTTCGAAAGCCAGCTTGGAAAACGCGCAGGCACGGCGCAGCTCGTCGAGCTCGTAATCGTCTTTGATGAGACGCATCTCCGAGAGACGTTCGGCCAGTTCGTCGTCGCCGTCACCGGCGGCGAGACGCCCGTCGACTTCTTGGTCGTGTCCGCGCAGCACGCGCCGGGCGTGATTACCGTCGCGCAGCTCTTCCAAATAGGTTTCGACGGCTTGCAACGGACGGCAGTCGTCCACGCCGAAGTAGGCGCGGCTCTCGTCGACGCCGCGATGGCGCCCGACCCAGAGCTCACCGTAAACGCGATCGGTGAAGAACTCGGCCGTGCCGCGGTTGTGCGCCGGAACGAAGAGCAGCGAGCGATGCGACGATCCCTCGGGCTCGAGGACGAGCAGCGCACCGGGTTCGCCGTCGCCGTTCAGATACGCGAAGTCGCTGCTCGGGCGGAAGCGAAAGGACGTGTCGTTGGCACGCACGCGCTCCCGGCCGGCCGGGATGACGACGTAGATTCCGGGATAGGCGCGCGAGAGCGCCTCACGGCGCTGCGCGAAGCGCGACGCTTGCGGATGAGCGGTGGAGTCGACCGGCCGGTCGATCCAGCCCGTGGCCATGAAGTCGACGAGCGCCTTAGGCGGCTCGAAGTCGTGGCTGGCTTTCCCGGGTTCGGCCTTTTGTTCGGCTTGCGATTGCGCTGACATGGTTCGGCCAGGATTCGCCTAACGCTCGTTGGGTCATGCCATCGGACCCTGGGCCGCTTCAGGTGGAGGTTCGCGCCAACGATACGCTGGCAAACGAGCGCACGTACTTAGCCTACGTCCGTACGGCGCTGGCCTTTATCGCCTTCGGGTTCGTCATCGCCCGCTTCTCGCTCTTCGAGCGCGAGTTTGCGGTGCTCGTGCATCGTCCCGGCGAGGCCTCCGGGCCTTTCGACGACGTTCGGTACGGTGATGGCGTTCTTCGGCATCTTTATGGCGTTGCTGGGAGCGTGGCGTTACGCCGCGACCGACAACGGTCTGCGCCGCGGCCGCGTCGTTACGCTCTCGGGAGTACTTGGCTACGCGATCTCGCTCTTCGTCGTTGCGATCGGCGCCGTCGTCGCATTCGCCCTGATGTTGTACAGAGTAGCTGCCGTCACGTCAGGCGACAATGATATCCAGTCCTAAATCGAGTGCGGGAGCGCTGTGCGTAAGCCAGCCCGTGCTGATGAGATCGACGCCCGTCGCGGCGATCGCGCCGACGTTTTGCGGATTCACCCCACCGCTGGCCTCGGTTAGGACACGTCCTCCCGCCAAGGCCACGGCTTCCGCGAGTTGCGCGGGCGTCATATTGTCGAGGAGCACGGCGTCGATCGGTTCGGCCAGCGCTTCGCGCAACTGCGCGATCGTGTCGACTTCGACTTCGACCTTTACCATATGCCCGACGCGCGACCGCACTGCCTCGAACCGCCGCGTGAATCGAACCCGCCAGTGCCAGGTGGTTGTCTTTGATCAGCACGCCGTCGTCCAAGCCGAAGCGGTGCTGAAAGCCGCCGCCGCACGAAACGGCGTAGCGTTCCAGCGCGCGCAGACCGGGCGTCGTTTTGCGCGTGTCGACGATACGCGCTTTCGTGCCCGCAACCGCATCCACCATCGCACGCGTCGCGGTCGCGATGCCGGAGAGGCGCGAGAGCAGGTTCAGCGCCGTGCGCTCCCCGGTGAGAATCGCGCGGGCACTGCCCGAGATTTCGGCGACCACTCCGCCCGGGCTCGACTACGCTCGCCGTCGTCCGTCTCGATGGCGATCTCGACGTCGTGGTCGAGCAGGCGAAAAGCCAGCGCAGCAGCGGACATTCCGGCGACGACACCTGCTCGGCGCGCGACGATTTGCGCTCGCGCCTGGCGCTGCGCGACCGACGATCGCATCGGTGGTGAGATCGCCTCCGCGGCCGACGTCCTCGAGCAGCGCCGAGCGAACGACCGGCTCGGCGACGAGCTCAAGCGACGCTGCGGAGTCGTGTAAACGAACGCTTGGCGAGTGCTTCATCGCTCTCCGGATAATCGCTGCGATAGTGACTTCCGCGGCTTTCGTGACGCGCCAGCGCGGCTTCGGCAATCAAACGTCCGACGACTAGCAGATTGCGCAGATCGCCCGCTGCCGCCGTGTAGCGTGTCTCGAAATCCTCGACGCGGCGCAGTGCCTCGCGCAGACCGGCTTCGTTGCGGATCAGTCCGACGTTGGAGTACATCACGTTACGCAAGTCGCTCAACGCCTGCGCTTGATTGATGCCGGCGGCGCTCACCGCTGCGCCCGCATTACCGGAACGTTTGAGAGAGGCCGGCTGGCGCGCGGGGTGCGCGTTGGCGATATCGGTAGCGACGCGGCTGCCGTAAACGAGCGCCTCCAGCAATGAGTTGCTGGCCAGACGGTTTGCCCCGTGCACGCCCGTCGCACTCGTCTCTCCGCACGCCCAGAGCGCCTCGAGCGACGTTCGCCCCCACTCGTCGACGGCGATTCCGCCCATGAGATAGTGCGCCGCGGGCGCGACCGGGATGTTTTGCACGCGCGGATCGATGCCGGCGGCGATGCAGAAACCGAAGACCGTCGGAAAGGCTTCGGGAAAACGCGCGCCGATTGCGGTACGCGCATCGAGGCCGACCGTGCGCCCGCGCTGCTGCTGCTCGAAGATTGCCCGCGCTACGATATCGCGCGGCGCCAGCTCGGCGTCGGGATGAATGGCGAGCATGAAGCGCTCGCCCAAATCGTTGACCAGCATCGCGCCTTCGCCGCGCACGGCTTCCGTCACGAGCGGCATCGGATCGCGGCCGATGTCGAGCGCGGTGGGATGAAACTGAACGAACTCCATGTCGGCCAGCAGCGCACCGGCGCGCGCCGCCATGGCGATTCCGTCGCCGGTAGCCTGAATCGGATTGGTCGTGAAGCGGTAGAGCCGTCCGACTCCGCCCGTCGCCAAAACGACCGCATCGGAAAGAAAGGCGACACGATTTCCGGCCGCGTCGTGCGCGTAAACGCCGTAGACGCGGTCGTCTTCGACGATCAAATCGTCGGCGGTGACTTCCTCGACGACGGCGATCGACGGGTGCGTGCGAACCGCGTGAATCAACGTCTTGAGAATCTCGTGACCGGTTGCATCGCCGCCGGCTTTGACGATGCGCCTGCGCTGGTGCGCCGCCTCGCGTCCGAGAGCTAGCTCGCCGCCCTTGGTGCGATCGAAGGCCGCACCGAGCTCGAGAAGATCTTCGATGCGCGCGGGCGCGTCCTGCGGTTAGTATCTCGACGATCTTCTCGTCGCTGATGCCGGCGCCGGCGCGCTGCGTGTCGATGGCGTGCAGGCGCGGCGAGTCGTCCTTACCGATGGCCGCGGCAATGCCGCCCTGCGCCCAATCGGTCGCGGCGCCGATGCCCAGCCGCGTCTTGCAGAGCACGGTAACTTTAGCTGGTTGTAGTTTCAGAGCCGCGACCAGGCCGGCGATGCCGGCGCCGACGACGAGCGCGCCGCTGCGATCGATTTGCAAAGCGCTTTTAGTCTCGCAGCGCGCGGCTGTACTCGAGCATGCGGTCGACGGAGCGACGCGCGCGCTCCGCGATCTCCGGCGGCACCGTAACCTCGTACTCCATCGCTTCCAGCGAGTGCAGCACTTTCGGCAGCGTGTTGCGCTTCATGTGCGGACAGAGATTGCACGGGCGAACGAACTCGACGTTCGGGTAGCGGCCCGAAACGTTATCGGCCATCGAGCACTCCGTCATCATCAGCACTCGCGCGTGCTGCTTGGAGGGCTCGCCGTTCGTGTTCGGAGAGCGTCCCGACGTACTCCGACATGCCCTGCGTCGAACCGACGTAATCGGCTTCTGCCAAAACGTCGGGCGGGCACTCCGGATGCGCCAGCACGATCAGCGAGGGATCGTCCCGCCGGAAGCGGCGCACGTCTTCGCCGGTGAAACGTTCGTGGACTTCGCAGTGCCCTTTCCAAGCGATGATTTCGACGTTCGTTTTCGAGGCCACGTACTTAGCGAGGTATTCGTCGGGAAGAAAGATGACGCGCGGCGCACCCAGCGCTTCCACGATTTGCAAAGCGTTGCCGCTGGTGACGCAGATGTCGGACTCGGCCTTCACTTCGGCCGACGTGTTGACGTACGTGACGATCGGCGTATCGGGATAGCGCTCGCGCAGCAGCCGCACGTCGGCACCGGTAATCGACTCGGCGAGCGAACAGCCGGCTTTGAGATCGGGAACGAGCACCGTCTTGGCCGGATTGACGAGCTTGGCCGTCTCGGCCATGAAATGCACGCCGCAGAGAACGATGACGTCGGCCTTGGTCTCGGCCGCTTTCATCGCCAGCGCCAGCGAGTCTCCGACGATATCGGCGACCGTATAGAAGATTTCCGGTACCTGATAGTTATGGGCCAGTATGACGGCGTTGCGCTCTGCTTTGAGGCGGTTGATTGCCGCCACGTAGGGAGCGTGAAGCGGCCACTCGACGCGCGGAATGACGTGCTCGACGCGCGAGAAGATCGGATCGGTCTCCGCGGCTACGCTGTCGGTGTAGGGTAATTCGATGACGCCCATCAGTCTGCAGGGAGAATGTTGCGGGCCCAGGCGCCCCTTCTCCCCTTTGTTAATACCCGCCGCCCTCACGTTGGTTTGCGCCGCGGCCGCTCCGGCACAAGGAGGGCGCGGTTAGAGGCTGGCGCTAAGTGGGTAGTAGGCCGCTACGATTCATCACACGCTAGCGCAAGGAGGATCTCCGTGAATCGATGGTTTGTCGGCATCGTTCTGGCCGGAAGCTTCATCGCGGGCGGGGCCACGCTCGCCGCTTCCGCACAGCCGGTGCCTACCGCCTCACCGATGGAATCGATGGGGCCGATGGCGTCGCCCATGGCTCCGACCGCGCCGCCGATGACGGCGCCGACGGTACCCGCGATGCCCTCGGCTATGCCGTCGGCAATGACGTCGCCGATGACGACGATGCGGCCCTAACGGTCGATAAATTGTGGGTAACCACAATTTCTTGTGGAGCCCTTGTGGACTCGGCTGCAATTGTCTTGAAAGGCTTGGTCGGCTTTGATAGCATGCAGTCACTTCGCCCAATGACGAAGTGCGGAACGTATCGAGCCGCGATCGGAGCACGTAGACGATCTGTCGCGTAAGCGACATCCGAGTGAACCGATCGAAGACCCGGATCGAGACGTCGGTGGGAGACCTGCAAGGGCCTCAAACAGGCGAAAGTGACCGGAGATACATCAAAGCCCGCGGCGTTTACGCCGCGGGCTTTGTCCATCTGCTGAAGGCAACCGCGCGCGCCGGGGCGCAAGAGAGGCCGATGGAGCGGCGAGCCGAGCTGACCCTGCGCGGATTCGTTCTCGGCGCGGCGATTACGCTCGTCTTCACGGCCGCCAACGTTTACCTCGGATTGAAGGTGGGGCTCACCTTCGCTTCGTCGATTCCGGCCGCCGTGATCTCGATGGCCGTCCTGCGGATGCTGCGCAACGCGACGATCTACGAGAACAATATCGTTCAGACGCTGGCTTCGGCGGCGGGAACGCTCTCGTCGGTAATCTTCGTGCTGCCGGGCTTAGTGATGATCGGCTGGTGGAGCGGCTTCCCGTTCGCGCAGTCGTTCGGAATCTGCGCCGTCGGCGGAATCCTCGGCGTAATGTACAGCGTTCCGCTGCGGCGCGCGCTGGTGACGCAGTCCGACCTCCCCTATCCCGAAGGTGTCGCCGCCGCCGAGGTTCTTAAGGTAGGGAGCTCGGCGACCGGCGCCGCCGAGAGCAATCGCGCCGGCCTGCTCGCGCTCGTCGCCGGGAGTATTGCCTCGGCCGGATTCGCGGTCATCGTAGCCACGCGCGTCTTTGCCGGCGCGATCGCCGGCTATTTTCGGGCCGGAAACGTTACGACCGGCATGGGATTCTCGTTTTCGCTGGCGCTCGTCGGTGCCGGACAGCTCATCGGGCTCACGGTCGGCATGGCGATACTCGCGGGAGTCGTGATCGCGTGGGGCGTTGCGACGCCGATCCTTACCGCGCTCCATCCGGCGCCGGGTGCGCCGGCAGATGTGGCAACCGCAGTCTGGTCGCATCAAGTGCGCTTCATCGGCGCCGGCGCCATCGGCGTAGCCGCAATCTGGGCGCTTGGGCGGTTGATGCGTCCGGTCGCGGCCGGCGTCGCTTCGGCGCTCGCCGCATCTCGACGCCGAGCGGCGGCCGAACAGCTGCCGCGCACCGAGCGCGATCTTCCGATAACCATCGTCGGCGCGATCAGCGCGCTGACTTTGATTCCGCTAGCGGTGCTGCTGTGGAACTTTCTCTCTTCGGGCCCGCTCGCGCCGCTCTCGGTGCCGATGACGGTCGCTGCGCTGATCTACATCGTTATCGCCGGCTTCTTCGTTGCCGCTGCCTGCGGGTATATGGCCGGTCTGATCGGTTCTTCGAACAGTCCGGTTTCGGGCTTGGCAATACTTTCGGTGCTTGGCGCCTCGCTGATCGTGCTCGCGATTGCAAAAGCCTTCGGCTCGACGGCGGCATTGCAAATGATTGCTTACGCGCTCTTCGTTACCGCGGTCTTGCTCTGCGTCGCGACGATCTCCAACGACAACCTGCAAGATTTAAAAACCGGGCAACTCGTCGACGCGACGCCGTGGGCGCAGCAAGTCGCCTTGCTTGCCGGCGTGGTCGTCGGGTCGGCTCGTAATTCCGCCGATTCTCGACCTGCTTAATCGCGCGTACGGCTTTGCCGGCGCGCCGAATCTGCACGCTTTCGCGCAGCCTCTTCCGGCGCCGCAAGCGACGCTGATCTCGGCGCTCGCTAAAGGCGTGATCAGCGGCGAGATCGACTGGCATCTCATCGGCATCGGCGCAATCGTCGGCGCTCTCGTCGTTGCGGTCGACGAAGTTCTGCGGGCGCGGCGCATCTTTGCGTTGCCGCCCCTGGCGGTCGGGCTCGGCATCTATCTGCCGGCTTCGACCACCGCTCCGGTGATCGTCGGTGCCGTCGCCGGATGGGCCTATAATCGCTGGGCCGAGCGCAGCGCCGATCCTGCGCGCGCCAAGCAGTTGGGCGTTCTCGTCGCCTCGGGGCTCATCGTCGGCGAGAGTCTCTTCGGCGTCGGGCTCGCCGCTCGTCATCGTCTTTAGCGGAAAAGCCGAACCGTTGGCGCTGGTTGGCGACGGCTTCGCTACCGCGGCCAACGTCCTGGGAACGATCGCGTTTATTTTGGCGACAGCCGGCCTCTACCGATGGACGGCGCGCCTATCGGAACGTCGAGCGTAATCACCGGCGCGCTTGAAGCTCCGCTAGAGCGGTGAGTGTCCGCGCATCGCTTTGTCGAGCGCGTAGGCTGACGCTAGCCTGCGCCGCACCAAGCCGAGAACGAAGAGCTCGCGTTGCGGCTCGCTCGCATTCACGTCGCGTTTACCATTAACTCATGGTGCGTTGGCGAGCGGTGGCGTACATCCGCTACTTTAGCACGCCTTCGATCTCCGCCAAGGTGTACGACGGAGCAAAGGTGGTACTGTCGACTATTCGCTTTACGTGAGCTTGCGTCAGCGCACTGCCGCTTCGGGCGGTCGACTTATCTCCCGCAAGCCGCCACGCGGCGTCCCAAATGGAGGCCAACGCTTGAGCGCCCCAGCTCATTACTAAAGCCGTGTCGGTGCCAAACTTATTCCAGAGCGCGGTGATCGTGTTCTTCGACTTGCCGCCGCCGGCGTGTTCGTATGCCGTGCAGAGTTTCGGCGGCGGAATTTGCTTGCCGGTGGCTTGCATGAGCTCGACGATAAAAAGCGCTGCGTCCGCACCGCTGGTAACTTCCATGCCTTTGAAATTGCTGGTCTTTCGCACGTTGCTTGTTAGCAGCGGGAAGAGCTGCGAAGCGAACATGTCTACCATGTTGTCTTCGTAGGCGCTGTGGACGCCTTTCGCGGGCCAGTTTGTCGGATGGGCTTTGGGGCCGCTCGTTGGCCGATCCGAATATCCGTCGGCGAGATACGAGCCGTGGAGCGGCTGGCAAGCGTCGCCGACATAGTGCGCCAGAACGCCGGCAGCGCAGACGAACTGCGGCAGTTTACCGCTCTTCGCGAACTCGACCATCAAGTCGAAGATCTGCCATACGCGAAACGGCAGCAGTCCGTATTTGCTCGAGGGGTGCTGTTGCGTTTCTCCTTTGGCTTGGTATAGGCCGTGATAGAAATCGAACCAAGCTTTCGGCGTGAGATTGTTCTGCGGGTCGGCAAGGCTGAAGTTGCGCAACGTGACGTTGTGGTGCGCCGGATTCGGTTCGTCGCCGTCGGCGAAGTGGTTGGGGTGCTCCGGGCCGACGTTCGGTGCGGTGTCGCGGCCGCCGGGTACCGAGCCCTGAGGCTTCTTCCAGACGAGATCGGGAACGTCCGCGAGCGGAATGAAGCTCAGGTGCGGAAGCTGCTTCTTGACGAACGTCGGGTCTTTGAGCTTGTCGAGATCGAAGGCGATGTTGTCGGCATTGCGCGTCATCAAGTCGGCGACGTTACTTTGCAGCAGCGTCGTTGCGATACGTCCGATGCTGAAATGGCCCGTTGCTCCCCAGAAAGGCTGCACGGCGGTGTCGTTTCCCCACGCGAGGTCGACGTCGAGCAGGCGGCACACCGTCGATAAGTTGGTAGCAAGTGTGAAGTTGACGTTATTCTCGCCGACCCGGACTGCTTGACCGCCCCATTCGACGGCGATCGGTGCGAGTGCGGCGGCGGTCTCGAGATACCAGATCGTCCCCGAATCGCCCGGGCGCGTCGAGTCGCCGCCTTCAGGCGCGATCAGAAAGTCGGATACGTAATCGTATCCGCCGATGGACTTGTAGCGATAGAAGAGCGCTTTGATGCGGCCGCGGAGTTTGCCGCTCGCCGCGCCATAGCACTGCACGTGCTGATCGACCAGCTGCAGCGAGAGCGTGTATTCGTTGATGTCGCCGACGGGCCCGACGTTCTCCAAGCCGTACGGCCGTGACGTCCAGTCGGCGACGTCGTCGATCTCCACCAAGCCGACGTCGAGCGTGCAGTAGGTGTTAGTACCGGCGAAAACGTCGTAAACTTCGGAAAACGGCATGCGGCCAATCTGCAGCTCGCTGGCCTCACCGATCCGCTCGCGCTCGCCGCGCAACACGGCGTACACCGGCGACCCTGGCTCTCCCACCACGTGCCGGTTGGTCAAGGCGTAGTGCGTGTGCCCGTCGGTTACCAGGCATCCGACGCTGGCGTCGCGCGTTTCGCCCTGCACGTCGACGCTGAGCGGGAATCCGCCGCCGATGAGGTAGTCGGGATAGGCGTTGCGTTTTGGTTCCTGCGGTTCGACCTGGCGCGAAATCGGCCTCCACGACGCAGACCGGAACGCTGCGGCCGTCCGGCAGATAGAGCGTGCGCGGAACAGCTTCGGTCGGATCGTAGACCTTGCCGAAGTCGTGCGCATAAATCCACTGATTGACGAAAACGAGCACGCACGGCCAGGAGAACGGCGTTACGCTCGAGTTCGACAGCCGGCGCGGCGTCGTGACTTTCTTTGGGTGAAAGTCTTTGCGCGTCGGCCACACTTCATCGTTGCGAACCAAGTAGAGTCCGACGGCGGTGGCGCGCACGTTGCTCTTTTTCATCAACGCAATGTGGTATGCGTCGCGCGCATCCAGAAGGTCTTTGAGGGAAAGGCTGCTGTAGGTCTGACTGGGCGAAGTCTGCATTGCGCCGCACCTCTGGAGAGCTTTGCAGAACGATTCGTTGGTTCAACCCATCGCTCCCGCGATGATTAAGCCGGGCTTATCCGATTTAGCGGATCGAGCATTGTCGAAAGGCTCGATCTCCCTCCATCGGTAACGATCGTGACCGCCCCGTCTTCGTCCGTCCGATAAATCCGGGCGCCGAAGCGCTGCAGCGTCGACAGCGTCGAGGGTGCCGGATGGCCGAAGAGATTGTGGCGGCCCACGGAGACGATCGCGTAGCGCGGCGATACGGCAGCGATAAATGCCGGCGACGAGCCGTAAGCCGAGCCGTGATGTCCGACCTTGAGAACGTCGGCGTGTAAATCGATGCCTTCACCCAGGAAACGTTCCTCCGATTCGCTTCCCGCGTCACCGGTGAAGAGCATCCGAAATCGGCCGTACGCCAACATGAACGCTACGGAGTTGCTATTGATCGCATTTCGTCCGCCGATGAACGGCAACGACGGACCGATGAAGTGGAGCGCGACGCCGTCGTCGGTTCGCCACTCGATGCCGGCGCGAGGGTAGGCGATCGGGACGCCCTCGCTTCTTGCCGTAGCCAACGCGTCTTGGTAGGCGTGACCTCCGTAGCGCTGGCCGCCGTCGGCGATTTCGGCGACGCGCAGATGGCGCAGCACCGGCGCAAGGCCGCCGGCGTGGTCGCCGTGCGGATGCGAGAGCACGACGGCGTCGACCGCGTGAATGCCGTGGCGCAATAAAAACGGCACGACGGTCCGTTCGCCGACGCGCTCGGCGACGGAATCGTCGCCCTGCCTCCCGCGTTCCAGCCGGCCACCGGCATCGACGAGAAACGCGTGACCCGCCGGCGTTTGAATCACGATCGCATCGGCCTGGCCGACGTCGAGTACGGTGATACGAAGGCGCGCATCGACGCTGCGCGGCGGCAACAAAACCAGCGCAGCTCCCAGAACGACCGCCGCGACGGCGAGCGTTCGAGCCCAACTGATGCCGGCTGTTTTTGCATCGCTGCGCCGCAGAAACGGCGCCGCAAGCAGCGCCGCGTCGTATGCCGCGATGCACCACGCCGGTGCGGGCGTCATCGGAATCGCGGCATCCGGCAGCGCGCTCAACGTGTCCACCACGCCCAGCATCCAGGCCAACAGCCACGAGTTGAGATTGGCGGTCGCTTGCGCTAGCGGATCGCACCACGACAGACGCAAGCTGCGCTGCCGCCAGCGCCATGGTCAACGCTACGCAGGGAACCACGGCGAAGTTTGCCGCGACCGCATAGGGCGCGAACTGCAGAAAGACCGCCGCCCCGAGCGGCCACGTTCCCAGTTGCGTCGCGACGGAAAGGACGAGCGCCTCGCGTAGCCGAGCGGGTATCGCAACGGCGCCTTCGAGCCAGCGCTCTAAAGGCGCCGCACAGGCAAAGATTGCGCCGACGCACGAGAACGAGAGCGCGAACGACGCCGACGCAACGCTCGACGGCCGCGCGAAGGCAATGACCAGCGCGGCAATCGCCAGCGCGTTCCACGAAAAGGTCGCGCGTCCGCAAGCGCGCGCCGCCAGTGCCGCCGTCGCCATCGTCGCGGCGCGCACTGCCGGCAGCTGCGCGCCGCTCCACCAAACGAAGAGCCAAACGATGGCGATCGCGACGGCGCACGTCAACGCCCGCGGCATCGCCAGCGCGCCAAGAAGCAACGTCACGAGCGCCGTGACCGCGCCTAAGTGTAGACCTGCGGTCACGAGAACGTGCACCGTTCCCGTCTCCTGGAACTCTGCGCGCAGCGCCGGCGGTATCGCGGCGCGCTCGCCCCACAACTCTCCCGACACCGACCGAAGCGGCGGGCTCGCCTAATCGCCGGCGCAGTTGCTCGTGCGCCCAGGCGTGTGCGCGCGCCAACCACGTTCGCGCGTCGCCCGTCGCGTTCCGATCGATCGCGAGAATCGTCGCACCCTCGAGCCGGCCGTCCACGCCGCGCTCGGCCTCGATCGCGCGTTCGCTCGGCTCGCCGGGATTGCGCGCCTCGTCGAACGGTTCCAGACGACCGCGAACCAGCACGCGCGCACCGGACGGTACGTCTTCGCGCACGCGAGCGGCAGCCGTCGCCCCGTTGTCGAGGGCGAGAGTCACCTCGCTCGTACCGTCGGGCTGTTCGACGCGATCGAGCAGCGTCGCGGTATAGCGCGCCGTTCGCCCTCGCACGATTTCTGCATCGGAATGCGTGCGAATGCCGGCGTTGAGAGTCGCGACGGCGAGGGTGACGAGCAGCAGCTCGCGAAAGCGCGCCGGTCGGCAGTGCCGGCTAAAGAGAAAGAGGACGAATGCGGCGTCGGCGGCAACGACGACGGTTCGTACGTCGGCAGGCGCCGGCGAAACGGTGAGCGTTGCGAGCACCGTGGCGACCGCGCAAAGAAGAATCGCATACGGCGGCACGCCGCTGCACTAACGACGAAGTGCGGCGGCGTCTAGAGAAGAGCAGGAGGAAGCGTCATCCGCATCATCATTACCGGCGGTGCCGGATTCATCGGATCGCACGTCGCGGATGCCTACCTCGCGGCCGGGCACGAGATTCTGATCGTGGACTCGCTCTGGGAGCATGGCGGCGGGCAGCGCATCAACGTCCCCAGCGACGTCACGCTGGTGCATATGGACGTGCGTGACGAAGGCCTCGCCCGCATCTTTGCCGAGTTCAAGCCCGACGTCGTGAACCACCATGCCGCCCAGCATTCGGTGGCGATCTCGGCCCGCGACCCGATCTACGACGCGCAAGTCAACATCGTCGGCCTGCTCAACGTCCTGGAGAACGCTCAGCGAAGCGGGGCGCGGAAAGTGATCTTTGCCTCGAGCGGCGCCACCTTCGGAACGCCCGACCGTCTTCCCATTAACGACGCGACGCCGCAGCGGCCGAGTTCGCCGTACGGCATCTCGAAAATGGTCGCCGAGCACTATCTGCGCTTTTATCGCGCCTCAAAGGATCTGGACTTTACCGCGTTGCGCTACGGCAACGTTTACGGGCCGCGCCAAGACCCCAACGGCGAGGCGGGCGTCATCGCCATCTTCATCGGAAAGTTTCTGCGGCAAGAAGGTGTGCGCATCGACTGGGACGGCGAGCAGACGCGCGACTACGTTTACGTCGCCGACGTCGCGCGCGCCAACCTCGAAGCGCTCGAGCGCGGCTCGGGCGAGTGCTACGTGATCGGCACCGGCCTGCGCACCAGCGTCAACGACATCTACCGCGCGCTCGTAAGCCTCACCGGATACGAGGCGCCGGTCACGCACGCGCCGCAGCGTACGGGCGACGCGCGCGACGCCGAGTTCGACTCTTCGCGCGCCGCGGCGGAACTCGGATGGCGGCCGTCGACCGCGCTCGCCGACGGAATCCGCCAAACCTACGACTACTTTCAGAAGAATCCGCCCGCGCGCGTCGCCTAGTCGTCCGCGATGGAACGCTTCGCGGAGACGGCTGCGCGAATCGCCTCGCATTCCGGTAAACTCGAGAAGATCGAGCTTCTCGCCCAATACTTTCGCACGCTCGACGACGCCGATCTGCCGGCGGCCGCTCGTTTTTTCACCGGCTCGCCTTTTGCGGCGAGGGATTCGCGCACGCTCTCGGTGGGTGGACGAACGATCGTCGAGGTGGCGCGCCGCGTGTGGGAGTTCGACGATGCCGCATTGGGAGGCGCCTATCGCGCGACCGGCGATCTCGGCGCGGCGCTGGCGCCGCTGGTGCGGCCGCCGCGTGCGGCAACGCTCTTCTCCGAGCATCTCACGCCGGCGATGCTCGACGCACGCTTCGGCGAAATCGCCGCAGCTTCGGGTAAACAGTCGAACCGGCGCCGCGAAGCGGTGCTCGAACGGATCTTCCGCGCCTGCACCGATCCACTCGTCGCAACCTACGTCGTCAAGATCATAACCGGCGACCTGCGCGTCGGCTTGCGCGAAGGCTTGGTGCTCGACGCGATCGCGCGCGCTTTCGGTGCCGATCCCGATGCCGTGCGTCGGGGCGTGATGGCTGCGGGCGATGCCGGCGCCGTAGCGCTGGCGGCGAAACACGGTACGCTGGCCGAGCTGCGCGTCGAGTACGGTGCACCGATCGGCTTCATGTTGGCGACGCCGGTTACGTACGCGACGGAATATCCGCAACTCGACGGAGCCGTTTGGATCGTCGAGGACAAGTACGACGGGATTCGCGCGCAAGCGCACGTGCGCGACGGCAACGTGCGACTGTTCTCGCGCCGCCTCAACGACGTCACGTCATCCTATCCGGAAATCGCCGCGCGCTCTGGCTGCGGTCGCCGGCGACGCCATCTTCGACGGCGAGATCGTCGCTATGCGCGGTGACGCAGTGCTGCCGTTTCGGACGCTGCAGGCACGCTTGCAGCGCAAGACGCTCGACGACGAGCTCTTGCGCGAGATACCGCTGGCCTACGTCATCTTTGATTTGCTGGCAATCGGCGACGATCTGCTGCTCGACGAGCCGCTGACGGCGCGCCGCGAGCGCTTGGCGGGGCTCGTGCAGCCCGGCACGTCGCTGCGTCTCGCGCCCTTCGAGCGCGTCGCCGAGTTTCCGGCGGTCGAAATCAACGATCGCTTTGAGGCGGCACGCGCGCGCGGCAACGAAGGCTTGATGCTCAAACGCGATGACTCTCCCTACGCGCCCGGACGGCGCGGAAAGTGGTGGCTCAAGCTCAAGCGCGAGCTCTCGACGCTCGACGTCGTAGTGGTGGCCGTCGAATGGGGCCACGGCAAACGCGCCGGGGTGCTCTCCGACTACACCTTTGCCGTGCGCGGTGACGGCGGCCGGCTCGAAGCGATCGGCAAAGCGTACTCGGGTCTTACCGACGCCGAGATCGCGCAGCTTACCCCGTGGTTTCTCGCGCATCGGCTGCCTCAGGAGCAGCAGCGCGAAAAGGCGCGTTCCTTCGAGATCCCGGTCGAGCCGAAGATCGTGCTCGAGGTTGCCTTCGACGTTATTCAGGAGAGCGATCTGCACGAAAGCGGCTTCAGCCTTCGCTTTCCGCGGATCGTGCGCATCCGCGACGACAAGCCGCCGGAAGAGATCGACACGATCGAGCGCGTGCGCGAGATCTATCGCGAGATGCTAGCGCGTGAGGCGGGCTAGGCGACGACGAGGTTAAGAAGCTTGTCGGCCACGTAGACGCGTTTGCGGATCTCTTTGCCGTCGAGGTGCGCTCGCACGTTGGAGTCGGCCATCGCCAGGGCCACGGCCTCGTCTTCGGTCACGCCCGTTGGGCCTGAAATTCTCGCGCGAACTTTGCCGTTGACTTGAACGACCAGCGTGATTTCGTCAACCGCTAAAACGTCCTTCGTCCGGCTCGATGTAGCGCTCTAAATGAACGGACGCTGCGTGGCCCATGCGCGCCCACAACTCCTCGGCGATGTGCGGCGCGAACGGCGCGACGAGAATCGGCAGCGCGTTCACGGCATACTTCATGGCGTCGGATCCGCGTGTCGCTTCGTCGGCGGCCGTCATCACGTTGACGAGTTCGTCGATTCTGGCGATCGTCGCGTTGTAGTGGAAGCGGTGCGAGCGCGTCTCGTCGATTGCCGACTTTGCGACGAGGTGCACCGCGCGAAGCAGCGCCTTTTCAGCCGGGGTTTCCACCGGCGGAACGATTCCGACGGCCTTCGACAAGCTCGGGATGACGGGCGAAGAACGGCTCGCACGCGCGCCATATCCGATTGAGCAGGCGTACGCGTCCGCTAATGCCGTCGTCGGTCCAGTTGCTCGTATCCTCGGGCGGCGTGACGTAGAGCAAGAACAGACGCATCGCGTCGACGCCGTTGCGCTCGGCAGTCTCGTCCACACCTACGACGTTGCCGCGCGATTTCGACATCTTGTCGCCGTCGCGCAGCACGAGACCCTGATGAAAAAGGTGCTCGAAGGGTTCGTCGCGGCCGGTCACCCAGCCACGATCGATAAAGAACTTGTAGAAGAAACGCGCATAGAGAAGATGCAGTACGGTGTGCTCGGCGCCGCCGATATATTGGTCGACGTTCATCCAATGCGCGGCGCTGGCTGCGTCCCACGGCGCCTTATCGTCGTGGGGGCTTAGGTAGCGCAAGTAATACCACGACGAATCAAAAAACGTGTCCATCGTGTCGGTCTCACGCCGTGCCGGCCCGCCGCACGCCGGACACGAGGTTTCGACGAACTCCGGAATCGACGCGAGCGGCGAGCCCTCGCCGGCCGCGAGCGCGCGCGGCGGGAGCATCACGGGAAGTTGCGCGTCGGGTACCGCGACCTCGCCGCAGCGTTCGCAATAAACGATCGGAATCGGCGTGCCCCAGTAGCGCTGGCGTGAGATGAGCCAGTCGCGTAAGCGATAGTTGACGCTGTTTCTCCCGATGCCCATGGTCCGCAACCGTTCGGCGATGGCGTCGCGGGCGCGCGAGCTCGACATGCCGCTGAAGTCGCCGCTCGCGACGAGTTTCCCGTCCTCGACGTAGGGCTCGGTGAAAGCCTCGGTTCCGCCTGCCGACGGCGGTACGACCACCTGCGCTATCGTCAAGCCGTGGCGCGTCGCAAACTCGTAGTCGCGCTCGTCGTGAGCCGGAACGCCCATCACCGCGCCGCTTCCGTAATCGGCCAGCACGTAGTTCGTCACCCAGATCGGCACGCGCTCGTGCGACAGCGGATGAATGGCGTAGGCGCCGGTGAAGATGCCTTCCTTTTCCATCAGGCTGGTGCGCTCGAGCTCCGATTTCGATTTGAGCGATGCGGCGAAGGCCGCTATCGCCGCCGCGTGCTCGGGCGAGACGATTGCCGTCAATGCTTCGGCGACCGGGTGCTCCGGTGCCACCGCTAAAAACGTGACGCCGAAGACCGTATCGATCCGCGTGGTGAAGACTTCGATGCGTTCGTCGAGCCCGTCGATGGCGAAGGAGAAGTTAACGCCTTCGCTGCGTCCGATCCAGTTACGCTGCATCGTTTTCGTGCGCTCCGGCCAGCCGGGCAGCGTCGCGAGGTCGTCGAGCAGACGATCGGCGTAGTCGGTAATCTTGAGAAACCACTGCGAGAGATTGCGACGTTCGACCAGCGTTCCACAGCGCCAACAGCGTCCGTCCTCGACTTGTTCGTTAGCCAGCACCGTACGATCGCGCGGACACCAGTTCACCGGCGCTTCGCGCTTGTAGGCCAAGCCCTGCTCGTAAAGCCTGATGAAGATCCACTGATTCCAGCGATAATACTCGGGCTCGCACGTCGCAATCTCGCGCGACCAGTCGTAGCTCGTCCCCATCAGCCGGATCTGGCTGCGCATTTTAAGGATGCTCTCCGTGGTCCAGACGGCGGGATCGATGTTACGGTCGATGGCCGCGTTTTCGGCCGGCAGACCGAATGCGTCCCAGCCGATCGGATGCAGCACCTCGTATCCCATCATGCGGTGCATGCGCGCTACCGCGTCGCCGAGGGTGTAGTTCTTGGCGTGACCGATGTGCAGATCGCCTGACGGATACGGCAGCATGTCCATCGCGTAATACTTTGGCTTGGCGCTGGCGTCGTCGGCACGGTAGATCCCGTCGCGTTCCCATCGCTCCTGCCAGCTTCGCTCGAACGAGCGAAAATCGTATGAATCGGCCATCAAGCAGCATGGTACACGGCCTGCGCGTTCGTTGCTACCCTTTGCGTGGTACCCCGGCTGCGTGATGGAGGGGCATGATCCTACGAATTGCAGCGATCGGCGCGGTGCTCGCGGCGTCGGCGTTTTTCGTGCTGCATCATCCGCCGTCGCGTCCGCCCATCGAAATGCGGTCCCTGCCTCTGGGGGCTGGGCCCTCGCGCGGCGATCCGTCCCGTGCCGGCTCCGATCGGGCCAAGCGACGTATGCGCGACGAGCCGATGGTCGTTTACGTTACCGGTGCGGTCAAGCGGCCCGGGCTCTATCAGCTTCGCGCCGGCGACCGTTACGCGCGGGCCGTCGAGTTAGCAGGCGGGCTCGGGGCATCGGCCGACTCCGCCGGCGTGAATTTCGCGCAGCGCGCCTCCGACGGCGACGAAATCGACGTGCCGGCCGTCGGCGAGAGCGCTCGCTCTTCGACGACGCGACGCGCCGGGGCAAGTCATCACCATGGGCGCCGGCGATCGGCGACGCCGCCGCCCGACGCCAGCGTCGACGTCAACGCCGCCGGCGAGGCCGAGTTGGCTGCAGTCCCGGGAATCGGGCGCGCCGTCGCGGGCCGCATTGTCGAACTGCGGCAGCGCGAGGGCAACTTCACGGCGCTCGACGAGCTGCTCGACGTCGCCGGAATGACGGCGTCGCGGTTGGAGCGCGCACGACCCTACCTTCGCGACCCCTAGACGCGCTTGGCGCGAGCTTCAAAGGGGACGGCACCGCGCGGCGCGCATTGGGCAGCGTCGTGACAACCGCGGAGCTTCCTACTCGGGAGGCGCTTCCGGCCTTGATTCGCCGGACGCTTGCGGAGCCGCGCGACGACGTCTTGCTGGAGCGCGTCAATGGCGCGTGGACGCCAACCTCCAGCGCGCAGCTGCTGTCGCGAGTCGAGAGCGTCGCTTGCGCGATTCGCGACGCAGGACTAGTCGCCGGCGATCGCGTCGCGCTCATCTCCCACAACTGCATCGACTGGATCGTCTGCGACTTCGCCACGTTCTTTGCCGGATGCGTGGTCGTCCCGATCTATCCCACGCAGGCGCTCGACCACACGGCCTTCATCTTAGAGCACAGCGGCGCGCGGCTGCTCTTCGTCGACTCGCACGCAACCTCGGAGCGGCTCCAGTCGTTCGGCGCGACGCTCCCGCGCGTGATTCGATTCGACTCCGAGGGCGACGACGGGCTCGCGCACTTCGAACGGCGCGGTGCCGAGGTCCGAGCGTCACGCCCCGAGCTCCCCGGCGCCTACGAAGCGACGCTGGTGCCCGACGATCTCGCCGTGCTGATCTATACTTCGGGAACTACGGGACAACCCAAGGGCGTCATGCTTTCGCACGACAACCTAAGCTTTGACGCGCAAGTCTCGCTGGCGTGCGGATTCGAGGGCATCCACGCGGGCCTCAACGTGATCTCGGTGCTGCCGTACTCGCACATCTACGAGCACGTGCTGATCTACATTTATTTACTGGGTGCCGTACGCTACTACATCTGCCACGATCCCAACGAACTGCTCGTGGACTTGCGCGACGTGCGTCCGGCCGAAATGACGGCCGTGCCGCGCATCTTCGACCGCGTGCTCGCCGGCATCAGAGGACAGGCGCTGCACGCCGGCGGCCTGCAGCGACGCCTCATACCGTGGGCTCTCGCTATCGGACGGCGATACTCGCGGGCGACCGAGCTGGAGGGCGGCGCGTCGCCGTGGCTCCAAATGCAGTTCCGGCTTGCCAAGCGGCTAGTGCTCGACAAGATTCGACACCGCCTCGGCCTCGATAACGTTCTGTTTCTGACCAGCGGCAGCGCCCCGCTGCACGTCGATACCGCGATGACGTTCCTAGGGCTTCGGGGTTCCGATCATGCAGGGCTATGGCCTCACCGAAACCTCGCCGGTCGTATCGGTGAGCCGGCTTGCGGCCAACGAGTGGGGCGCCGTCGGCCGTCCACTCACCGGCGTCGACGTGCGCCTCGCGGCGGACGGCGAGGTGCTGGTGCGCGGTCGCAACGTGATGCAAGGCTACTATCGCGACGCCGAGGCAACGGCTGCCGCGATCCCCGACGGCTGGCTTCACACCGGCGACGTCGGCGAGATCGACGGGCGCGGCTTTCTTCGGATCACCGACCGAAAGCGCGAGATATTTAAAACCAGCACCGGCAAGTGGATTTCGCCGGCCAGAATCGAGGCGAGCATCCGGCGCTCCGCGTTCGTCGCCCAGGCTATGGTCACCGGAAGCGGGCACGCACATCCCATCGCGTTGATCTGCCCGAACTGGTCGCTGCTGCGCTTGGAACTCGGTCTCCCCAGCGATGCTCCGCAGGAGCTGCTGGCCACGCGTAAGGACGTGCGAGACTTTCTGACGCACGACGTGCACAACCACACGCGATCCTTGGCTAGCTACGAGCAGGTGCGCCAGATCATCGTCATCGCGCACGAATTCAGCGTCGAGGGCGGCGAGCTTTCGCCGGCGATGAAGATCAAGCGGCGCCTGGTCGAGCAGCACTACGCGCGGGAGATCGAGCAGGCTTACGAGCCGGAGAATTCGGCGCACGCCGTCGTTTGACAGAATTTTGAGCACCCGAGTTCGTTCGAGCGGCAGGACCGTGGCATCGCGAAGCGCGATAATCGCGTTCGCCTTGAAGATCCCAAGAACGTTTGCCACGCTCTCGCGCGCGCTGCTGGCCGGCGCGACATTTTTTGCGTTCGCGCCGCCCGCCGTGCGCCGCGAAACCGCCCGCGATTCCGCCGCTGACGCCCGATGCCGTAACGCATCATACGATCGGCATAGGCGGCCGTGCGCTCGCTTACACGGCGCGCGCCGGAACGATCACGCTGCGCAACGGCCAGGACCAACCCACCGCCCGCGTCTTTTACACGGCCTACACGCTGGACGGGGCCAATCCGTCGCGGCGAGCCGTGACCTTTCTCTACAACGGCGGTCCGGGAAGCTCGACGATGTGGCTGCGCATGGGCTCCTTCGGACCGGTCCGCGTCGCGACCGCCGACGGCACGCTGACCGGGCCGCCGCCCTACCGCGTGATCGACAATCAGTACACGCTGCTCGATAAGACGGACCTCGTCTTCATCGATATGCCGGGAAGCGGCTTCGGGCGGATCATCGGGGCTGGCACGCGCAAAGATTTCTGGGGCATCGACCAAGACGCGACCGCCTTCGCACAGTTCATTCAGCGCTACATCACCAATTTCAACCGGTGGAACTCGCCGCGTTTTCTCTTCGGCGAATCGTACGGAACGATGCGCAGCTCGGTGCTCGCCAAGGACCTGCAGGATGAAGGCATCGGTCTCAACGGCGTGGTGCTGCTCTCGTCGTTCTTGAACTCGAGCATCGACTATAACGACGGCGCGCCGATCGGCGGCGGCGATTGGGCCTATCCGCTGTATCTGCCCACCGAAACGGCGACGGCGTGGTATCATCACGCGCTTCCCGGTGCGCCGCCGCTCAGCGTGCTGCTTCCCCAAGTCGAGAGCTTCGCGCTCGGCGAGTACGTCGACGCGCTCGCCCAAGGCGCGCAGTTGGCTCCCGATCGCTACAACGACGTCGTTGCCAAGCTGCACCGCTACACCGGACTCTCCGAGCAGTACATCCGCAACTCAAATCTGCGCATTCCGTACGATCGCTTCCAGAGCGAGCTGATGCGCCAGAGCGGGGCGATCGTCGGGCGAATCGATGCGCGCTTCAAGACGTACTCGCTCGACCGTCCCGAGGTCGCTCCCGATTGGGATCCGACCGACGCGGCGATCGACTCGGCTTTTGTCTCGAGCAGCAACTACTATCTGCGCCAGGTGCTCAACTACCGCCCGGCGTCGCTCTACCGCGGCGAGATCTACGATCTCATCTATGCCGACGGTGAGAGCTGGGACTTCAAGCACGGGCAGAACTCGCAGGTCGTCAACGTTACGCCCGATCTCGCGCAGGCGATGACGTATAACCCGAGCCTCAAAGTCTTTTCGGCGAATGGCTACTTCGATTTTGCAACGCCGTTCTTCGCGACGGTCTACGCGCTCAGCCACCTCTATCTATCGCCTTCGATACAGCGCAACATTACTTACGGCTTCTACGAATCGGGACACATGGTCTATCTGCATCCGGCCGCGCTGGCGCGCTTTCACGCCGATCTGGAACGTTGGTACGCGGGAGCACTGAACCATGCGTGAACTGCTCGTCGCGCTCGCCGCAGCGTTTCTGATTGCGGCAGCGCCCGCGCCCTCGCCGTCGCCTGCTGCCGGCGAAGCCATAACGCCCGACTGCGGTGACGCAGCACACCATCTCGCTGGGCGGAAAGTCGATTGCCTACACCGCTCGCGCCGGTACGATCGCCCTCGAAAACGATAAGGGCGAGGTTACCTGCCGGATGTTCTACACGGCGTTTACCGCCGACGGCGTCGATCCGCGCACGCGTCCGGTGACGTTCCTCTACAACGGCGGCCCGGGAAGCTCGACGGTTTGGCTACGCATGGGATCGTTCGGTCCGATGCGCGTGGTAGTGGGCGATGCGGCCGCGACGCCCGATGCGCCGTTCAATCTCGTCGAGAACCAGTACTCGCTGCTCGACCGCACCGATCTCGTCTTCGTCGACGCGCCGGATACCGGCTTCAGCCGAATCGCCGCCGCCGGAAAGCCGAGCGATTTCTTCGGCGTCGATCCCGACGTTCGCGCCTTCTCGCAGTTCGTCTCACGATACGTTTCGACGTTCAATCGCTGGAACTCGCCGAAGTTTCTCTTCGGTGAATCGTACGGCACGCCGCGCTCGGCGATGCTGGTGCGCGCCCTGCAGCGGCAGGGCCTCGGCATGAACGGCGTGATCCTGCTCTCGTCGATTCTCGACTTTTCGCTCGACTGGGACGTCAACTTCAACGCTGCGGCGATCGGCGGCGGCGACTGGGCCTTCCCGCTCTACCTGCCGACCGAGGCGGCGTCGTCGTGGTTCCATAAGGCGCTCCCCGGATCGCAGCAATCGCTGACGCTGACGGCGTTCTTGTCGCAGGTCGAAGATTTTTCGATGCACGAGTATCTCTCCGCGCTCGCGCAGGGTTCGAACTGTCGCCGTCGCGCTTCAACGACGTCGTCGCCAAGCTTCATGCCTACACGGGTCTCTCGGAGAGCTACATCCGGCAATCGAATCTGCGCGTTCCGTACTGGCGCTACGAGACGGAGCTCTTCCGCAATAGCGGTGTGATGCTGGGACGCCTCGACGCGCGATACACGTCGTATTCGCTCGACCGCATCAACGAACGTACTCCCTTCGACCCCGCCGACGCGGCGATGGACACCGCGTACGTCGGCGCCGGCAACTACTTCATGCGGCAGATCCTGGGCTATCACACGACGCTGATCTACCGGCCGCTGGTCAACGTTTTCGCGCAATGGGATTGGAAGCACAACGGCGCATTGCCGGCCAACACGGCTCAAGATCTTGCCGAGGCGATGACCTACGATCCGAAGCTGCAGATTTTCTCGGGTAACGGCTACTACGATTTCGCGACGCCGTTTTGGGCGACGGTCTATACGCTCAATCACCTCAACCTGTCGCCCGAGCTGCAAAAGAATATCAGCTACGGCTTCTATGAGTCGGGTCACATGGTTTATCTGCACCAGCAAGCACTGGCCCAGTTCCACGACGACCTAGAGCGCTGGTACGCGCAAACCCTCAACCAGCGCTAACAACTCTTCGCTACTTCATCGCCTCGAAACGCGCCAGCGTTTGACGATAGACGCCTAGCAGCGCATCGTAGCCGCGCAGCATGCCCGTCGTAGGCACCGCGTCGGCGCTTTCCACCTCGCCTTGCAGAACGTCGAGCGAGTTCTCGATGAAGAGGAAGCTGCTAACGTCTTGCGAGTAGGAGCCGACCGAGTCGTCGGGATTATCCGGTGGCGGTTCGCCGATAATGTCGCGCCGGAACGAGGCAGCGCCCTCTCCGCTCAAGCTCTTGACGTACTCTTGAGCCTTCGTGCGCGACGCGACGACTTCGGCGTGCAGCGCGTCAATGCGCCGCGAAAGGTCGTACTGCGCGATGAGATCGGCGTTGGTCGCCTTCAACCGCGGATCGCGAAGAACTTCGGCGGTTCGCGTGTAGCTTTGACCGTTCACGCTCATCCGCACGGTGTACTTGCCGGGCGGCACCAGCGGCCCGTCGTACGTGCCCTGGTGAAAGTCCCAAACAAAGCGGTGCGCGCCCGCAGTGGCATCCGGTACCGGATGCGCCTCGACCCAATACGGCGTGTAGGCGAGCTTGTTCGGATCGACCGGCTTTGGCGGCTGCGCGCTCGACCAGCGTCGCACTACCTTCCCGTCGGCGCCGAGAATCTCGATGACGACCGGCGTTCGCGGGACGTCGGCGAGATAGTAGTCGAGGTAGAGTCCGGTCGCGGGATTTTGCGCTTGCGCCTCGTCGAGCGGAAGCGGCGTGCCTTCTTGATTCCCCGGCCGTAAGCGATAGGCGGGTGCCGGCGCAAAGAGATACGTCGTGCCGCTCGCCGCTGCGTCGGCGGCTTGGCGCAGCGGTTCGATGTCGTCCATGATCCAGAACGCGCGGCCGTGCGTGGCGATCGCGAGATCGTCGCCGTGTACTGCGAGGTCGCGAATCGAGGTGACCGGCAGATTGAGCTGCAGCTGCTGCCACGACGCGCCGTCGTTGAACGAGACGTAGACGCCGCGCTCGGTGCCGGCATAGAGCATCCCGCGGCGGCGCGGATCCTCGCGAACGGCGTTGACGAACGAGCCTTGCGGAATGCCGCTGACGATGAGACTCCACGTTGCCCCGCCATCGTGCGTCTTGTAAATATACGGCGCGTAGTCGTCGAGGCGGTGCCGGTCGACCGCCGCGTACGCCGTCTGCGGATCGAAGTGCGACGCCTCGATAATTCCGACTTTGCTCCAGGCGGTCAATGCCTTGGGCGTCACGTTCTGCCACGTGCGCGAGTCGTCGCGCGTGACCCAAATATAACCGTCGTCGGTGCCCGCCCAAACCAATGCGGCACGCAGTGGCGACGGCGCGATCGCATAGACCACGCCATGACGGTGCAAGCCGTTGTCGTCGGCCAGCGTCGGCGCGTCGAGATTTGCCGGCGTTCCTTCGTCGGCGCGGGAGAGATCGGGGCTGACGATCTGCCACGTCTTGCCGGCATCGCGCGAGCGGAAGATGTTTTGGTGCGAAAAGTAGAGTGACGTGCGGTCGGCCGGCGAGAAGGCCAGCGGCAGCGTCCACGTGTTGCGCCACACCGTCTTCGGTCGCGACGCGACCGGATCGAGGGTCTCTTCCCAACCGCTTGCCAGAATTTCGCGCGTCACCGTCGGTCCGCCCTGACCGCTCGAGTCGCCGTAGACCAAACCCGGATGTCGCGGGTCGGGCGCCAGCATACCGTTTTCGCCGCCGACGTCAATAGGGCGGAAATCTTGTTGCGAGATGGTGGCGTACTTGCTGCGGCTCACTTGCATCACCGCGCCCGAGTCTTGCTGGGCTCCGTAGAGCGAATACGGAAACGCGTCGTCGGTGGCGACGTGGTAGAACTGCGCCGTCGGCTGGTTATACCAGGAGCTCCACGTCTTCGCGCCGTTGACGCTGACGATCGTGCCCTGGTCGCTGCCTAAGATCATGCGGTTGGAATCGTCGGGATCGATCCAGAGGATGTGATGGTCTTGACCGCTGGGGTCGCCGAGTATGGCGGTGAACGTTTTTCCGCCATCGGTCGAACGATACGACGCGGTATCCATTACATACACGACGTCGGCATTGTGTGGATCGGCGGTAATGCCGCCGAAGTACCAACCGCGTTGCCACAGGCGCTGCTGACCGTTCATGCGAGTCCACGTCGCACCGGCATCGTCGGAGCGGTAGATGCCACCTTTGCCCGCCGTGCTGTCGACGTTGGCGTAGACTCGCTGCGGCGCGGCCGCCGAGATGCTCAAACCGATGCGTCCGACGTGCGCGGGAAGTCCGCTGGTAAGTTGCGTCCAATTCGCGCCGCCGTCCGACGTCTTATAGAGTCCGCTTCCCGGGCCGTTCGACGGCGGGTAGACGTTCCACGGCGGGCGGCGAGTCTGCCACAACGCGGCGTAGAGCACGTTGGGATTTCCCGGCTGCATCGCCAGCGATATCGCGCCCGTGTCGGCGTCTTTATAAAGAACCTTCGCCCAGCTCTTGCCGCCGTCGGTACTCTTGAAAACGCCGCGCTCGCTATTGGGACCGTACGGATGTCCGAGTGCGGCAACGTAAACGACGTTGGGATCGTGCGGATCGACGACGATGGCGCCGATCTGTTTCGTGTCGGTTAAGCCGATATGCGACCAAGTCGTGCCGCCGTCGCTGCTTTTGTACATGCCGTTGCCGTAGGCGATGTCCGAGCGCATGTCGGCCTCACCGGTTCCGACGTAGATCGTGTGCGGATCGCTGGGGGCTACCGCAATAGCACCGATCGATGCGATATCCTGCGCGTCGAAGACCGGCCGCCAAGTTCTGCCCGCATCGAGACTCTCCCACACGCCTCCGTCGACGGCGCCGAAATAAAAGTGGTTAGGCTGTCCCGGAACACCCGTTACGGCAAGAACGCGTCCGCCACGAAACGGACCGACGAGCCGCCATTTCAGCGCGCCGAAGTACGAACCATAGCTGGAGCTCGAAGCCGCGAAAACAGGCGCCGGTGCCATTAAGGCACCGGCGAGCAAGAGGATGAGCAGGCGTCGCATAAGCGGCTACCATCCGCCGCCGCTGTCGCCTCCGCCTCCCCCGCTGAAGTCGCCGCCGCCGCCCGAATCGCCGCCGCCAAAGCCGCCGCCGCTCCAATCGCCACCGCTGGAGCCGCTCATATCCGCTTGTCCGGCATCGCTCTGCCATCCGCCGCTGTCGGCGGCGTTGCCCCAGCCGCCGCCGGAATCGGAAGTGATCTGGCCGGCTTGCGTCGGTGCGATGCCACCGCCCCCGCCGCGGAAGAGCTCGTTGCCAAGCCACGCGCCGCCGAGACCACCAAGCAGGCCGCTCCAGAAGCTGCCGCCGCCGCCGACTCCGCCCATTCCGCCGTAGCCGTAACCAGGGCCGTATCCGCCGCCGCCTGGCGGTGCGCCACCCGGCGGGAGGGCGCCGCCGCCGTAGGAACGCGGCGCGGACATCGCGCGTAGAATCGATCGCAGAACCAAGAATCCGATGATTGCGATAATGATCCACCAGAACATCGAGATGTGAAATCCTCCTGAGTTTACGTTACGCGTTGCCGGAAGCGCCGCTCCGCCGGAGGCGCGCTGAAGACCGCTGAGGTGCGCGCGGTAGATATTGAGAACGCCGTCGACGGCACCGGTGACGCCGGCGTCGTAGTTCTCGCTGCGGAACTGCGACTCCATCCCGGTGCGAATCGAGCGCAGCACGTCGGGCGTAAACCAGCCGGCTTGGGCGCCCGAACGATCGGGCACGATGATGTCTTTCCGATCGTCGCGCGCGATGAAGATCAGCACGCCGTTGACGCTCTGCTGCTGGAACGCCGTCGCGGCCGCCGACTGTAGGGTCGCTCCCCCGAGCGACGGCGTGGTCATGACGACGACTTCCTTGCCCGTCTGGGCGTTGAAGCTGCCGATCCGGTCGTTGAGCTGTGCTACCGTCGCGGACGAGAACATGCCGGCCTGGTCCTGCACGAAATCGCGCGCGGACGCCGGCGAGGCCGGAACGAGGGCGACTAACCCGAGCCCGGCGGCAGCTACGGCACGGCTTGCCCACAAGTTTTTCATGCGAGGTGCTACCCCGGCGTGCGCGGCGAAGTTTCGCGCGCACGCGGGAACTCGGCAGCCGGGCGGCCGATTCAGGCCCCTCATGGCCAAGACCGAACGGTCACGCGCGCTCCGCAGCGGCTCGCTGAGCTTCATCGAGGTTCTCGCTACCTCGATCGCGCTGATCGGTCCGAGCATGACGCCCATCCTGATCGCGCCCTACATGTTCGCCCTGGCCGGCAACGCCACGTGGATCGCCTACGTATTCGGCGGCGCGATGCTGACCTTCGTCGCGCTCTGTATCAATCGATTTGCGCGGCGCTCCAGCGCTGCCGGCTCGATGTATGGGTATGTCACCGAGAATCTCGGTCCGCAGGTTGGAGTGATCGGCGGCTGGACGTTGTTGTGGGCCTACGGCTTCGTTGCAACCGCGGTGCTGGGAGCGATGGCGCTTTTCGTCGGCCGCTTGCTGATGACCACCGGGCTGCACGCCCCGTCGATCGTCATCGTCGTGGTCCTGGCCTTCATTGCTTGGCAGGCAGCCTATCGCGGCGTACAGATTTCGGCGATCGTGATGCTCGCCCTCGAGATAGTCTCGGTTGCGATCATCTGCCTGGTAGTCGCGATCGTGCTGCATTCGCAGGGCCTTTCGCTAGACCACGCGCAGCTGACGCTGCAAGGCGGGTTCCCCGGCGGCATCGGGCCGGCCATTGCCTTTGCGATCTTCAGCTTCGTCGGCTTCGAAAGCGCGACGGCATTCGGAGCGGAAGCGAAGCAGCCGCTCGTCACGATTCCGCGAGCGGTCGTCGGCAGCGTTATTTTCGCCGGGCTTTTCTTCGTGATCGCAACGTACGCCGAGATCGTCGGCTTCGCTCACATTCACAAGTCGCTGGCGCAAGAGTCCTTTCCGCTCGGTACGCTGGTTCAGGCGTACGGCATCGGCGAACTGGGCATCCCGCTCACCGTCGGCGCGCTCTGCAGCGCCTTCTCCGTCTGCCTCGCTTGCATCACGACTGCCGGCCGCATCGCCTATGCGATGGCGCTTAGCGGCGCGCTGCCGCCCGTCTTTGGGCGCATCGAGTCGCGCCACGACACGCCCAACGTCGCCGTGACCGTGGTAACGGCCGTGACGCTCGTGGTTGCCGTGATCGCGTTGGCGTTCGGCGTCGCACCCATCGACGTATTCAATAACTGTGGAACGCTGAGTTCGTTCGGCTTCCTACTGATCTATATGCTGATATCGGTTGCGGCCTTGGTATATTGCCGCCAGCTGGGAAAAGTGCGCGGCGCGGATATCGCCATAACCGTCATCGCGCTGCTGCTGCTGATCGTTCCGGCGGTGACGCTCTTTTATCCGGTGCCGGCTCCGCCGCAACGCTGGTTCGGCTACTTCTTCCTGCGTCTTTATCGTGGCGGGGTGGGCGAGCTTCCGGCTTAGGAAGGCCACCGGCTAACCACGACTCGCTGCTGCGTGTAGAACGCGACGGCATCCTTACCGTGGCAGCGCAGGTCGCCGAAGATCGAATCCTTCACGCCGCCGAAGGGAAAAAACGCCATCGGCGCAGCGACGCCGACGTTGATGCCGACCATCCCAACTTCGATTTGGGAAGCGAAGGTGCGCGCCGCTCCACCGTCGCGCGTGAAAATGGACGAAGCATTGCCGTAGCGCGAGGCGTTGGCGACGGAGATGGCGTCCGCTAACGATTCGGCGCGGACGACGGCCAGCACCGGCCCGAAAATCTCTTCACGGGCCAGCTCGCCTGCGGGATCGACGCGGTCGAAAATCACCGGCGCGAAGAAACTTCCCGGACCCGGGGTGCTGCCGGCGTCGAGCAGCACTTCGACTCCGGAAGCCAGCGCGCGTTCTACGTATCCGCGAATGCGCGCGAGCGCCTCGTCGCTAACCACGGGCCCCATGTCGACATCGGATGCCGTTCCCGGCCCCAGCCGCAGCGACTGCGCTGCCTCGACCACGCGCGGAATCAGCCAGTCCGCAGCTTTGCCGACGGCGATTAGCACCGAGCCGGCCAGACAGCGCTGGCCGGCGCCGCCGAACGCCGCACCCATAACCGCGTCGCACGTTGCGTTCTGCGCGGCGTCGGGCATCACGATTAGATAGTTCTTCGCACCGCCCAGTGCTTGAACGCGCTTGTGCGCTCGCACCGCCCGCTCTTGCACGCGTCGTGCGGCACTCGACGAGCCGACGAATGAAACGGCCGCAATGCCGGGATGGTCGATCAGCGCTTCGGACGTTTCGACGCCACCATGCACCACCGTCAGCAGGCCGTCGGGGAAGCCCGATTCGCGCGCGATGGATTCGAGCAGCTGCGACGTGAGCGGCGTCTGCGGCGACGGCTTGAGCACGAAGGTGTTTCCGGCGGCGATGGCCAGCGGGAACATCCACAGCGGGATCATCGCCGGGAAATTAAACGGCGTGATTCCCGCGCAGACGCCGAGCGGATAGCGCATCGAGACGGAGTCGATGCCGCGCGCGACGTCGGCCAATGCGTCGCCCATCATCAGTGAAGGCATCCCGCAGGCAAACTCGACCGCTTCGATGCCGCGCCGTACCTCGGCGCGCGCATCGGCCAGCGTCTTGCCGTTTTCGCGCGAGACGGAGAGGGCAAGATCCTGGTGCCGGCGCTCGAGCGCATCGGCGTAGCGGAAGAGCACGCGGGCACGCTCGACGACGGGCACGTTCGACCATGACGCGAAGGCCGCAGAGGCGACGCCGACGGCGGCATCGATCTCGGCGTGCCGCGCGACCGGAACGTCGCCGATGACCTCGCGGGTTGCTTTGTCTTCGACCGTCAGTCGCGTTGCGCTCACTTCAGCCGTCCGAGTGCGTCATCGAGAATTGCTACGGCTTCGTCGATCTCCGCGACCGAGATCGTCAGCGGCGGCGAGACGATGGCAACGTTGTAGCGCCCAAAAATATAGAGACCGTGCTGGAGCAAGTCGCCAAAGAACTTATTCAGCGTCGCGTCGCCCTGCCACGGCACCAGCGGTGTTCGTTTGCGCCGATCGGAGACGAGCTCCAATCCGAAAAACGCTCCGACGCCGCGAACCTCGCCGATCACGTCGTGATGCCGCGCCAGCTCCTCCAGCCGCGAGCGCAAGTGCGGCTCCAGGTCGCGGGCCCGTTCGAAGAGACGTTCCTCGCGATAGGCGCGCAGCGTTGCGTTGCCGGCAGCCATCGCCAGCGGATGTCCGCTGAAGGTGTGGCCGCTGGGCAGCGCGCGTTCGTCGAAGTGCGCCGCGAGCGACTCGCGCAGCGCCACGCCTCCCAATGGCACGTACGCTGACGTCACGCCCTTGGCGAAGGTGAATATATCCGGCACGACGTCGAAGCGTTGCGCCGCAAAGGCGTCGCCGGTGCGGCCGAATCCCGTCATCACCTCGTCGAAGATCAGCAAGATACCGTAACGATCGCACAGCTCGCGCACCTGTGCGAGATATCCCGGCGGGTAGAGGATGACGCCGTTGCTGCCAACGACCGGCTCGATCAGTAATGCTGCGATGCGATCGGCACCCTCGTATCGCACGATCTCCTCGAGATGCGCGACGGCCCGCTCCGTTTCTTCCGCCGCGTCGCGCGTATGGAACGGGCTGCGATACGGAAACGGCGCGAAGAAACGAACGATGCCGGGAAGGCCGGGTTCGTTAGGCCAGCGCCGGTTCTCGCCGGTGAGCGTTCCCGCACCCGGTGCCGATCCATGGAACGAGCGATAGGCCGTCAGAATCTTGTGCCGCCCGCGCAGCGTGCGCGCAAGTTTGATGGCGTCTTCGTTGGCTTCGCCGCCGCCGGTGGTGAAGAAGACGCGCCCGCCTTCGCTCCACGGCGCGAGCTCGATAATCGCATCGGCCAGCGCACTGCGCTGGTCGTTGCCGAAAGTCGGCGCGACATACGCTAAGCGGTGCGCCTGTTCGGCGATAGCTGCCGCGACGCCGGGGTGTCCGTGTCCGAGGTTGACGGCGACGAGTCCCGCGGAGAAATCGAGGTAACGGTTGCCGCGATCGTCGTAGAGCCACGAGCCTTCGCCGCGGACGATTACCGGCGGCGTGCGGCCGCCTTGCGCCACCCACGGCGTCAGGACGCGATCGGTGCGGACGAGTTCCTTCATGTTAGTGCCGTGAGCTCAGCTCCGACCCGACGATGATTAGTCCGCCGGCGACGCTCAGCGCGAAGAACACGATGAAGATCCAAACGCCGAAGCGCTTCCAAAAGTCGCGGCGCGCGCGGGCAGCGCGCGTGTGATGCGTCGGCCGTTGCGTCTTCACGATCCGTGCGCCCGTTGTTCGACTGCGTCCGGTCGCGACCAGAGCCGCTCCAGGTTGTAGAACGTGCGCTGCTCGGGGGTGAAGACGTGCGCGATCACGTTGCCGAGATCGATGAGAATCCACGACCCTTCGGCGTAGCCCTCGACGCGCGCGACGTGATGGCCCCCGGCGCGCGCCGCTTCGATGATGGAATCGGCAATCGCTCGCGTCTGTATCTTCGAGCGGCCGGTCACGATGGCAAAGGAGTCGGCGAGGATCGTTCGTTCGCCCACGTCGAGCGCCGTGAAGTTCTCACCTTTTTTATCGAGTGCGCTGTCGCGCACGACGTCTATCAGCTCGCTGATGCGCTTACCTCCGGTGCGACCCAGTTCGGTGTTGGAAGATCGAATGCCCGTGCCGCCGCAATCGTCGGCGGCGCCGCATAGCGCCCTTTTTCGGCGTGGTGGGCGATCGCCAACCGCACCGTTTCACGCATCGCCGACGACAGATCGCGATGCGCGAGTTCCCATAGTTCGGCGCGCTCGGGAAAGCGGCGCCCCGGCTCGACGGTATCGGCGAGATAGACTACGCAATCGAGGTCCGACATCTCCGCTGCGCCGGTGGTGTGTTTTTCGATTGCCGAAAGCACGGCGGGATCGCCGATGCCGAAACGCTCTTTAGCGAGTGCGGCGCCGAGTCGCGCGTGCAGCAGCGTCGGATGCGC
Source organism: Vulcanimicrobiota bacterium (assembly GCA_963735845.1). Classification (GTDB taxonomy): domain Bacteria; phylum Vulcanimicrobiota; class Vulcanimicrobiia; order Vulcanimicrobiales; family Vulcanimicrobiaceae; genus Cybelea. The sequence continues at coordinate 89,582 of CAVTMN010000021.1, forward strand.
GCGTTCGAATGGTTCGATACTAAAGCCGCGCGCTTCGGACTCCGCGATCAGGCGCTCGGGCGAATAGAGGCGCGCCAGATCGTGCAGCAGCCCGGCGACGCGCGCTTTCCCCGCGTCGACTCCGTGGCGCCGCGCCAGCTGTCCGGCGCAGCGCGCGACCCGCACGCTGTGCGCGTAACGATGGTCCTGGCCGATCTGCTCTTTGACGGCACGCGCCATCCGTGCGAACTCGACGCCCGTCACGCAGGCGCAACCCGTCCGCGCAAGACGCGCAGGCGGTTGCGATAGAGGTCGCTGCGAAGGCTGCCGGCCCACATGATCAGGGCGCTTTCGTTGTCGTCGCTGTAATACCCGGTCCGCATGGTTACGGTCGTGAAACCGTACTTGCGATAGAGGCGCTGCGCCACTGCGTTGCTCTCCCGCACCTCCAGTGTCATCCAGGATGCGCCGCGATCCGTCGCCTCGTCGATCAGACGCAAGAGCAGCAGCTCGCCGAACCGGCGGCCGCGGTATTGCGGATCGACCGCCAGCGTCGTGATGTGCGAATCCTCGAGAATCACCCAGATGCCGCCATAGGCGACGATTTGGCCGTCCATTCGCCCGACGAAATAGTGCGCGAGTTTGTTAGTACGAAGCTCGTTATAGAACGCATCGGATGGCCACACCGTAGAAAACGAGCAACGCTCGATGCGCATTACATCGCCGACGTCCGATGGCGTCATCGGAGCAACCGATAGCGGCTTGGGCCGTTCTGCCGGCCGTTCCAGCTCCATCTTCATCCGAGCGGTCGATTCCCTAGCGCTTCTTAGCGATCGTTACCGCGGGAAGTTCGCCGTAGTCGGCGCGCACCTCATGGAAGCTTCGCGCCGGCTCGCGTGACGGGGCCGCCAAAGCGGCGGCCGCAGCGGCCGGGGAGACGAACGGTTCGATTGAGCGCACGATAATACCGCGTTCGGCAAGCGCGTGGAGCACGTCCTCCGGCGCGGCGACCACGTCGAGCGGCGCCATCCGCGGCGGCAGCAGCTGGCCGAGCACGTCGGCCGTTCGGCCCGACGCGCGTCGCGTTTGGCCGCCGAAACGGTAACGCGCCGAGATCACCCCCGGGCGGCCCACGACGACGGTGAGAACGGCATCGAAAGTCCTCCCAAACTCGAGAATATCGAAGGAATCGATCGGTACGAGGGGGCGCGCCCAGACGGCGGCCAGCGCCTTGGCGTAGGCGATTGCGATGCGAAGACCGGTGAAGGTGCCCGGACCGATGCCCACCGCCAGGCGGTCGATCTCAGCCGGCACTCGCCCGGCGTCGCGCAAGACCGCCGAAACGCCAGAAAGACCACGTTCGAGCGCAACGTTTCCGGGTTCGAAGCTTTGCCCCACGACGGTGCCGTCACAGGCGATTGCAGCGGAGAAGCCGCCGAGCGCACCGTCAACGGCAAGAACGTTCATGCCGGTTCGCGAACGATGATTGTACGTGGTTGGTCGCCCGCGCCTTCGATGTGGATTTCGTAGCGGCGCGGCGGCAGAGCTTCGGGCGCGTTGCCCCACCACTCGACGAGCACGATCGACTCTCCGTCGAGCGCTTCTTCGAGACCGAGTTCGACCGATTCGCGCGGATCCTCGATGCGAAAGAGGTCGATGTGATCGATCGGCGGGTCGCCGTCGTAACGATGCCAGAATGTGAACGTCGGGCTGCAGCTCTGGTCCGAGCCGTGAAGCGCTCGGACGACGGCGCGCACGAATGTGGTCTTGCCGGAACCCAGCGGTCCGGAGAGCGCAACGACGTCGCCGGGGCGGAGACGTTGGGCGAAACGGGCCGCAAACGCACCGAGCTGCTCTTCCGAGTGCAGCGTCAGTTGCGAAGTATTGTAAAACGCGTGATTCATGAGTGCAGGTAACTATTGAACAACGATATCATAGCGCAGGTCAACGTCGAAGATGAGATGCGGGAGAGCTATCTCTCGTATGCGATGTCCGTCATTGCCTCGCGCGCCCTTCCCGACGTGCGCGACGGGCTCAAGCCGGTGCAGCGACGCATCCTTTACGCGATGCGCGAGATGGGCATGGACCCTACCAAGCAGCATCGCAAGTGCGCCGGAATCATCGGCGAAGTGCTCAAGAGTTACCATCCGCACGGCGATTCGTCCGTGTACGACGCGCTGGTGCGCATGGCGCAAGACTTTACCCTGCGTTACCCGCTCGTCGACGGCCATGGCAACTTCGGATCGATCGATCCCGATCCGCCGGCCGCCTATCGTTACACCGAGGCGCGTTTGGCGCGCACCGCACTCGATCTTTTGGCCGACATCGACAAAGAGACGGTGCCGTTCGTCAACAACTTCGACAATCAAGGCGTCGAGCCGAGCGTACTGCCGGGGCGCCTGCCGCAGTTGCTGGTCAACGGCTCGAGCGGCATCGCGGTCGGCATGGCGACCAACATTCCGCCGCACAACCTCGGTGAGATCGCCGACGCCATCGCGGCAATGATCGACGATCCCGAAATCTCCGACGACGCGACTCTGCGACATCGTGAAGGGACCGGACTTTCCGACCGGCGGCACGATCATGGGGCACGAAGCAATTCGCGAGGCCTATAAGACGGGGCGGGGCTCGATCACGATTCGCGGTAAAGCCGAGATCGTCGAGGAGCGCGGCAAGCACAAGATCGTCATCACCGAGATTCCCTATCAGGTCTACAAGGGCCGCATCTTGGAGGCCGTCTCCGAGGCCTATTCCGAAAAACGCATCGTCGGCATCGCCCGCATGGATGACGAGTCCAACCGCAAAGGCATGCGCGTCGTCATCGAGCTGCAGCGCAACGCGACGCCGAAGATCGTGCTCAACCAGCTCTTCAAGCACACGCCGCTGCAGGCGACGTTCGGCTTCAACATGCTGGCGCTCGTGCCGGTGGGTCAGCCCCGTCGCGACGGCTCCATCGCGATCGAGCCGCAAGTGCTTACGCTGCGCCAGCTCCTCGCGCACTTCATCGATCACCGTAAAGACGTCATCACCCGCCGCACGACCTACGATCTGCGCAAGGCCGAAGAGCGCGCTCATTTACTCGAAGGCTACCGCATCGCGCTCGACAACATCGACGAAGTCATCGAGATCGTGCGCGGCAGTCAGACGACCGACGAAGCCAAGACGCGTCTCTCCGAGCGCTTTTCGCTCTCCGACGTGCAGGCACAGGCGATCGTCGACATGCGCCTGCGCACGCTGGTCGGGCTCGAGCGGCAGAAGATCGAAAACGAATACGCCGAGCTGATTAAGACGATCGCGGAGCTACAGGATATTCTGCGCAGCCCGCGGCGCATCGCCCAGATCGTCAAGAGCGAGACGCTCGATCTCCGCAAGCGTTTCGCTGACGAGCGACGTACCAGTGTCGAGCCGGCTGAGGACGAGATCTCGATCGAGCAGATCACGCCCAACATCGACGTGGTGGTCACCTACACCGTCGGCGGATACATCAAGCGAGTCTCGGCCGACACGTTCCGCACCCAGAGCCGCGGCGGCCGGGGAGTAACCGGCATCTCAAATCTCAAACGCGAGGACGTCGTCCGGAACTTCTTCATTACCAAGACGCACGATCACGTGCTCTTCTTCACGAATAAAGGGTCGCGTCTATCGTCTGCGTGGTTACGAGATTCCCGATACGACGCGCCAGGCGCGCGGAACGGCACTCGTCAATCTCCTAACGCTGCCGCCGGGCGAAGAGGTCACGGCCGTCTTCCCGATCGACAAGTTCGAGGGGGAGAAGTATCTCGTGATGGTGACCAAACGCGGCGTCATCAAGAAGACCAAGCTGGAAGGGTTCGCCAACGTGCGGCGCAACGGGCTGATCGCCATCAACCTCGACGAGGGCGACGACCTCTTGGCCGTCGATCTGTCCGACGGTTCGCGCGACATCATCCTCGCGTCGACGCACGGCATGGCGGTACACTTCAACGAGAAGAACGTGCGCCCGATGGGACGCGTCGCACGCGGCGTCAAGGCAATGACGCTGGAAGCGGGCGATACCGTCGTCGCGATGGACGTCATCGAGGACGAGCGGCGGGAGGTTCTTCTCGTTACGTCACTGGCCTTCGGCAAGCGCACGCCAATCACCGAGTATCGGCATACATCGCGTGGCGGAAAGGGCGTCAAGGCGTTCGCGCGGCAGCGCGACGACATCGGCCAGGTCGTCGACCAGATTCTCGTTGCTCCCGAGGACCAGATCCTGATGATCACCTCGGGCAACCAAGTGATCCGCCTCAAGGTAGGCGACATCCGTAAGACCGGGCGCGACGCCAAAGGCGTCCGCCTCCAGCGCCTTGGGCAGGGCGACGAAGTCATCGCCATCACCAACCTCGGCAAACAGGCCAAGCAGATTACCGAGATCACCGGCGAGCCGCAACAAACCGAACTGTAGGAGTGTTATAAGCCGTATGAGCGCATTACCTGAGGTGACGTCCGCGACGTTCGAAACCGAGGTGCTGAAGAGCACGCAGCCCGTTCTGGTGGATTTCTGGGCCCCGTGGTGTGGGCCGTGCCGCATGCTCGCCCCGATTGTCGAAAAAGTCGCAGCCGCCAACTCCGGCAAGGCCAAGTTCGTCAAACTCAATACCGACGACAATCCGGCCGTCGCCGGCCAGTATCAGGTCTCCGGAATCCCGTGCCTCATCCTCTTCAAGGATGGTCAGCCGGTCGATCGTATCGTCGGCTACGTTCCCGAGAACACCGTAACGTCGATGCTCGGCAAGCACGTGGCGTAACGCCGTGCGCCACCTTCCGGCGATGCATCGCATCCTGAGCGCGCCGGAAGTCGCACGGTACGAGGCTAGTTTGGGAAGAGAAACGGTCAAAGGCGCGGTCGAGCAGATGCTCGACCGCGTCCGCGCTTCCGGCGAGGAGCCGTCGTTCGAAACGATAGTCGCCGGCGCGGCTGTGGAACTCGAGCGGCTGCAGCGACGCCGCTTGCAACCGGCGATCAACGCCACCGGCATCATCGTCCACACCAATCTCGGGCGCGCGCCGCTGGCGCCGGAAGCCCTCGATGCGATCGCTCGTCTCGGCCGCGGTTACTCCAACCTTGAATACGACCTCGAAAGCGGCGATCGCGGCTCGCGCTACTCGCGACTCGCCGGCGCGATCGGCGAGGCGACCGGCGCGCAAGATGCGCTGGTCGTTAATAACGGCGCCGCGGCGGTGCTGCTCGTCCTCGACACGTTCGCTAAGGGGCGCGAAGTGATCGTCGCGCGCAGCCAGTTAGTCGAAATCGGCGGCGGCTTCCGCGTGCCCGAGGTTCTCGAGCGCAGCGGTGCGACGCTGGTCGAGGTCGGTACGACCAATCGCGTCTACGTCGAAGATTTCGAACGCGCGCTCTCGCCGCGCACGGCGTTGATCTTGCGAACGCACCCGTCGAACTATCGCATCGAGGGCTTTACCCACGAGGCCGACCCCAAGGAGCTGGTGGCGCTCGGCCGCCGCGCCGGAGTTTTGGTCGCCGAAGACTTAGGTACTGGTGCGTTGGACTCGCTGTCATCCTACGGCGTCGAATCGGAGCGAACGGTGCGCGACGCGCTCGACGACGGCATCGGCCTTGTAACGTTTTCCGGTGACAAGCTTCTGGGCGGCCCGCAGGCCGGGATTATCGCCGGGCGACGCAATTGGTTGCGCGGCTGCGATCCAATCCGCTGCTGCGCGCGCTGCGCGTCGATAAGCTGACGTTGGCAGCGCTCGATGCGACGCTGGCGCTGCATCGCGACGGCCGCGAGCGAATCCCCATCTATCGCATGTTGGCGGCGACGCTCGATCAACTGCGCGAGCGCGCGTACGAGTATCTCTCTGCGATTCCTGGGGCTGCGATCGTCGAGAGCAGCGGGTTTCTCGGCGGGTGGCACGTTGCCCGGGCGTGAGATCGCGTCGATCGCCGTCGCACTGAACACCGACGATGCGGACGAACTGGCCGCCGATTTGCGCCGAGGCGATCCTTCGGTCGTGGCGCGCATCGAAGACGGTCTCGTGCTGCTCGACCTGCGAACGATCGCACCGGACGAGGACGAGATCGTGATTGCCGCGGTTCGTACTCTAACGTTATTCCCGCGGTAGTAGCCGGTGCCCGAGCTCCCTGACGTTGCGGCTTACATCGCCGCGCTCGAACCTCGCATCGTGGGGCGGCGACTCGAGCGGGCTCGCGTCACTAGCGTTGCGCTACTGCGCACCTCGTCGCCGCCGCTGAGCGCCGTGGAAGGGCGCACCGTCCGCGAAATACGCCGCGTGGGCAAGCGAATAGCGATTGGGCTCGAGGGCGATCTCTGGCTCGTGTGCACCTGATGATCGCCGGGCGGCTGCATTGGCGCCCGCGCGACGCGAAACTCGGCGGCCGTAATGCGTCTGGCCTCATTCGATTTTCCGAACGGCTCGCTGGTACTCACCGAAGCCGGCAGCAAACGCCGGGCCTCGTTGCACGTCGTTGCGGGGAGTGAAGACCGTGGATGCAATCGATCGCGGCGGCATCGACGTCTTTGCGAGCACCTGGACGAGTTTGTGACGCACTGAGCGCGGAGAATCATACGCTGAAGCGCGCTCTGACCGATCCGCGTACCATCAGACGGGATCGGCAATGCGTACTCGGACGAGATTCTGCATGCCGCGCAGCTCTCGCCCCTGGCACAGACGCGGAAGCTGAAGCCGGAGGAGATGGGAGCGACTCTTTGGAGCGACGCGCGAGACGCTGCAGGCGTGGATCGAGCGGTTGAGCGCGCGGCGAAGCGCGCCAGAAGTTTCCGGAAAAGGTGACCGCCTTTCGCGACGGTATGGCGGTGCACGGACGCTACGGCAAGCCGTGCCCGCGCTGCGGCGAGACGATCCGGCGCATCCGCTACGCCGACAACGAGACGAACTATTGCCCGAACTGCCAAACCGGCGGCAAGGTGCTGGCGGACCGCGCGCTCTCGAGACTTGGCATCAATCCGCTCCGAAGTAATCCCGCCGCTCGTGAGTAAGGGCGGCGACGACGGCGAGTGCGGTGAATCATTTCGGCGGAGGCGCTACTCGCTAAACCAGCCCGATGGTTCGACGTCGAGGTTGACGTTGATCTGCTTGACTTCGGTGTAGGCGTCGTAGCCGTAGGTGCCGAGCTCGCGCCCGATGCCGGACTGCTTGTAACCGCCCCACGGCGCTTCGTTGTACGTCGGATGGTAGGTGTTGATCCAGGTGATGCCCGGCGCGCATCTTGCGAATCACGCGGTGCGCCTTGGCGACGTCCTTGGTGAAGACCGCGCCGGCCAGACCGTAGATCGTGTCGTTGGCCAACCGGATCGCCTCGGTTTCGCTGTCGAAGGTCTGCACGACCAGCACCGGCCCAAAGATCTCTTCTTGGACGATGCGCATGTCGGGCGTGGTACCGTCGAAGATCGTCGGCGCGATGTAGTTGCCCTCGGAAAGCGGGCCGCCCAAGCGGTTGCCGCCGCAGAGGAGCGTCGCGCCCTCGCCGACGCCGATAGCGATATAGTTTTCGATGCGCTCGCGGTGCACCGGCGAGATGATCGGCCCCATCTCCGTTTGCGGGTCGAAGCCGTCGCCGACGCGGATTTTCTTTGCCCGCTCGACGAGCCGCTCCACAAACCGGTGGTGAAGCGAACGCTCGAGAATTAGCCGCGAACCTGCCGAACAAACCTGTCCGGCGTTGGCAAAAATACCGAAGAGCGCGTAGTCGATCGCCGTATCGAAGTCGGCGTCGGCAAAGACGATGTTCGGCGACTTCCCGCCGAGCTCGAGCGAAATCTTTTTCAAATTCCCCGCCGCGTCGTGCATGATGCTGCGCCCCGTCTTGGTGCCGCCGGTAAAGGCGACTTTGTCCACGAGATGGCTTGCCGCGATCGTATGCCCGACCGTCGCGCCCGCGCCGGGAACAACGTTCACCACTCCGGGCGGGAAGCCGACGTCGTGCATCAGCATCGCTAAACGAATCGTCGAGAGCGGCGTCAGCTCCGACGGCTTGATCACGCAGACGTTGCCGGCCGCTAAGGCCGGCGCGAGCTTCCACGTCGCCATAAGCAGCGGGTAGTTCCAGGGCACGATCTGCCCGCAGACGCCGATCGGTTCGCGAACGGTGAACGTTTGCGACGGCGCGGGTACGTCGAAGGTTTGGCCGTGCGGCTTGGTCGCGAGCCCCGCGTAATAGCGGAAGCAGTTGGCTGCGTCCACAGCATCGTACTCGGTCTCGCGCAGCGGCTTGCCGTTGTTGAGCGTGTCGATGCGCGTGAACTCGTCGCGATGCGCGTCGATCGCATCGGCCAGTTTAAAGAGCAGCGTCGCTCGGTCGGCGGCGCCGGTCCTGCCCCACGGCCCTTCGTCGAAGGCCTTGCGTGCAGCCAAGATGGCTGCCTGCGTATCAACGACGGTCGCTTCCGCAATCGTTGCAGTGACGCGCCCATTGGACGGATTGACGATCTCGCGGGTACCGCCGTCCGACGCGAGCTTCCACTCGCCGCCGGCGTACATCGGAATCACGCCGTCAATGCGCGGAAGATGCTTGAGGATCTCGTCAGAGTTTACTGCGGGTTGCGCCGCGGTCTGCATTATGAACGTACTCCTTCAACGACTTTTACGGACATGTCATCTAAGCTCTCGGCCAGCGCTTGGCACACATAATCGGCCTCTTCCTCCGTGATCGTCAGCGGCGGTTCGACCCGAATCACCCGCGCGTTGACGAGCGTACCCGAAACCAGCACGCCGCGGTCGAGCATCCGCTTGCCGAGCTCGAAGCCGGTTTCGTGATCGCGGAACTCGAGCGCCATCAGCAGTCCTTTGCCGCGTACGCCGACGACCAAATCGTCGTGCCCTTCGACTGCGCGGCGGATGCCGGCCAGCATGCGTTCGCCCATCCGTGCGGCTCGTTCCGGCAAGCGTTCCTCGATCAGCACGTTGATCGTCGCGAGCGCTGCGGCGCAAGCGAGTGGATTTCCGCCGAAGGTTGACGTGTGCAGGAATGGATTGTCGAAGAGACGCGAAAAGATCTCGCGCCGCCCGACGACCGCGCCCGCCGGCATGACGCCGCCGCCAAAGGCTTTGGCCAGGCAGATCAAGTCCGGCGCGACCCCGTAGTGTTCGCAACAGAACATCTTCCCGGTGCGCCCCATGCCGGTCTGGACTTCGTCTAAGATCAGCAGTGAGCCAAACTCATCGCAGAGCGCGCGTACACCAGGAAGGTAATCGTCGTCGGGAATGTTGACGCCACCCTCGCCTTGGATCGGGCTCGAGCAAAACCGCACCGACGTCTTCGCCGACGGCCTTGCACGAGGTCATCATGTCGCGCAGCGCGGGCAGATCGTTAAAGGGAACGTGTTCGATGTTCGGCAGCATCGGTCCGAAGGGCCGCCGGAACTCGGCTTTGGCGCTAGCCGACAGCGAGCCGTAACTCTTGCCGTGAAAGCCGTTAGTTGCAGCCACGATCGTTTGTTTGAACGGATCGTAAGCGCGGGCGAGCTTTAGCGCGCCTTCGACGGCCTCAGTGCCGCTGTTACAGAAGAAGCTGAATTCGAGCCCCTCGGGCGTCAACATCGCTAGCGCTTTGGCGAGCATGGCGCGCAGTGGATCGAGTAGATCTTGGCTGTGAAGTGGTTGGCGGCGCAGCTGATTCTGCACCGCGGCGACGACTTTGGGATGGCGGTGACCGACGTTGAAGATGCCGAAGCCGCCCAGACAGTCGATATAGTGGCGTCCGTTGAGATCGCGGTAGGAGTTGGGACCGGCATCGGCCCACTCGACGACCGCGCCGGCCTCTCGGACGTCGCCGGCCTTGCGGTACTCCAAAAAGCCCGGGTTTATATGGTCGCGAAACGACTCAACCGTCTCTTTGGTGATCCAGCGCGCCTCTTCGGGGCTTGGATCGGGTCCCGCGATAAGCGCTAGAACGCGCTGTGTGTAATCGTATACTTCACGATTTCGGTCATCACTAATTTTCGGTCACCTCGTTATAGACTTCTTTCAAACTGGCCCGCAGTATGGCGAGGCCTTCCTCGAGTTCGTCGTCGCTCACGACGAGCGGCACGAGAATGCGAATGACGTTGCGTTTTCCGGCCAGCAGTAACAGCAGGCCGCGCCGGTAGGCCGCACCGAGAACCGCGTCGGCGTCGGACGAAAGCTCCATCCCGACCATCGCCCCAAGCCCGCGCACGTCTTCGATTTGCGAAAACTCTTCCTGCATGGCGCGCAGCGCTTCGAAGATGCGCGCGCCGACCTCGCGAGCCCTCGCCAAAAATGCATCGTCCATGATTTCGAAGACGGCTAGCGCCGCGGCGCAGGCGATCGGATTGCCGGCAAAGGTGCCGCCGAGTCCGCCGGGCTCGGGCGCGTCCATGATCGCCGCCTTGCCGACGACCGCGGCTAGCGGAAGTCCGCCGCCCAGCGATTTCGCCACGGCGATGAGATCCGGCTCGACACCGTAATGCTCGCAGGCAAAAAACTTTCCGGTGCGTCCGAATCCGGTTTGCACCTCGTCGGCGATGAGGACGATGCCGTGAGCGTCGCAGATTCGCCGCAGTTCCGGTAAGAAATCGGCCGGCGCGGGAACGAAGCCGCCCTCACCAAGCACCGGTTCGATGATGATGGCGGCGACGCGATCGGGTGCGACGACACCGTCGAAGAGCTCGTTGAGGCCCTCGAGCGCTTCGCGCGTCCCGACCCCGTGGTGCTCGTAAGGAAACGGTGCGTGATAGATCTCGCTGCAGAACGGCCCGAAGTGCTGTTTGTAGGGCACGTTTTTGCCGGTCATCGAGAGCGCTAGGAGCGTACGGCCATGGTAGCCGTGGGTAAATGCGATCACCGCTGGACGGCGCGTGTACTCCCGCGCAATTTTTACCGCATTCTCCGTCGCCTCGGCGCCGGTCGAGAGCAGCAGCGTCTTTTTGGCGGAGCTCCCGGGCGCGCGGGCGTTGAGCGCCTCGGCGACGGCGACGTACGGCTCGTAGGCGGTCACCTGGAAACACGCGTGCGTCAGCGCCGCCGCTTGCTCGGCGATGGCGCTTACGACCTTCGGATGCGCGTGCCCGGCGTTTAGGGTGCCGATTCCGCCCGTAAAATCGAGGTATCGGCGACCATCGGCGTCCCAAAGCAGGGCTCCGCTGGCGCGGGCCGCCCAGATCGGATGGGCCGTCGCCACGCCGCGCGCAACGCTAGCATCGCGGCGCCGCGAGAGCGAGGTTTGGACGGAGCTTTTGGATTCTTCTACTTTAACGGCCATGATGCGGCGAGGAGGTTCTATTCGGCGAGTTTAAAGGCGCTCTTCTTTATGAAACAAGCAACGGCCGCACTCGTCGTCGCGCTCGTCATCGCCGCGTCATCCGTCGCGAGGGCCGGCACGACCGGCACGCTGCGCGGCCGCGTCGTCGACGCGGCGACGCAAGCGCCGCTGGCCGGGGCGACCGTAACCGCGGCGTCGCCGTCGCAAACGGCGCAGAGCACGACCGATGCATCCGGCTCGTTTTCGTTCATTTCGCTCGCGCCCGACACATATACGGTCAGCGCCACAAAGACCGGATACGAACCGCAGTCGCAGCCCGGCATCTCGGTTTTAGCCGATCAATCGGCAAGTACCACCATCGCCATGCAGCCCGCGTTGCGCACCATCGCGCGCACGACGTCGCGCACGTCGCAATCACTCGTGCATTCGGGCGTTACCAGCGACGTCTTCTCGATCAACTCCGCAGGGCAGAAGGCGGCCTCGACGCTCTCCGGCTCGGGCTCGCTCAGTCAGGCCTACGGTGCGATCGCCAGCGCGCCGGGCGTTACCGTTCCGTCGAATCAGCAAGGTTGGTACCAGAGCGTCTACATTCGCGGCGGCGACGTCGATCAGGTCGCCTACGAGTTCGACGGTCTGCCGACGACGCGTCAATCGGATCTCGCGCCGATCGCCACGCTCACCTCGCTGGGCAATCAAGAAGTACAGGTCTATACCGGCGGCACGCCGGCGACTTCGAACTCCTCGGGCCTTGCCGGCTACATCAATCAGGTGATCAAGACCGGAACCTATCCGGGCTATGCCAACGCCGATCTGGGGATCGGCGGCCCAGCCTTCTACCACCAGGCGACGATCGAGGCGGGCGGAGCCACGCCCGACCGCATGTTCTCGTACTACATCGGCCTCTCGGGGACGAATCAGACCTTCCGCTACGGCGATAACTTCGGCGGCGTGAGCGATCCGCTTTACTTCTATCCAATCAACGTCCCGACGCATAACAACGTCTACAATATTCTCGACGGCGCAGGCGGCAATGGACCCAACTATGGCTTCATACGGGCTCCGGGCTACGCCTACGCGCAAGCTACCGATTTCGACCGCGAGAACGTCGTGAACTTACACCTCGGCGTTCCGCATCGCGACTCGCCGTTGCGCGACGACGTGCAGCTCCTTTACGTCACCGGCGGCATCGCCGCCCAGTTCTACAGCTCCGCGTTCGACGTCGGATATACGCCGGCTGTAGGCAACAAGACCGGCATCGGCTATCCGATGCCCTATCTCGATTCGCTCTACTATGGCGGACCGCTGATGAAGTCGCCCAATCCAAACGACCTCGTCACCGGCTTCTTTCCGAGTAGCCCGATGCCGCGCGCTCCAGGCTCGCCGGTCGATCCGAGCGATCGCGACGGAAACTGGAACGGTTATTCGATCGAGAAGATGCAGTACCAACGGAACTTCGATCAGCGCTCTTATCTTCGCGCCCTGGTCTACGGCGAGTACTCCAACTGGTTCATCAATGGTCCGCAGAGCTCGCAGCTGATCTTCGGTTCGGATCCGGCAGATTACGAGGTCCTCGAGCACGGCTACGGTGCCGGACTCATCTACGCCAATCAACTCTCGCCAAAGAACTTGCTGACCGGCGAGGCGTCGTTCACGACGCAGAAGCTGCAGACGTACAACGCGATGTACAGCTCGACCGATCCCGCGACGTCGAGCCGTGCGCCGACCGGCCTCGGCACCGTTCTGAGCAATTACGGCACGCCCAACGGCCACTGTTACAACTATCGCACCGGACAGCCGTGGAGCTGCTTCGATGCCGGCAGCCAAGGCGGTTGCCTCGACTCGGGCGGATGCTATTACGGCTACGGCGGCTACAACTTCAACCTTACGCCGGGCGTCGCTCCGCCCGGTTCTCCGGCCGCGAAGGCGGGCGCACGGTGGATGGTTACCGAGAACGGCGCCAGCGCGCAGGTGGATAACGTCACGCCCTACTTTACCTCGTTTGCACTAACCGATTTGTGGCAGCCCAACGATCGTATCGTCGTCAACCTCGGCGCGCGCTTCGATCACTTCGCCTACGGCACCAACGATCTCGAGTCCGGTTACCCGGCGCGCGCAGTTCTGGTTCGATGCCTACAATCGCGAACATTGCGGCGCCTCCGGGTCGAACCCCCAGTGGACTTGGAATGCCACGAGCGGTTCCTTCGGTACGTGTGCGCCGGGATTGTCGCCGATGACCGATCCCGGCAACGGCCTCTACAACGTCGGCGCGGGATTCAATGTATCGAACGTCTTCGAGCCGCGCTTTGCCTTCACGTACACGATCAATCCCGACACGGTGATTCGCGGCTCGGCCGGCACGTACGCCCGCGCCGAAGGCTCGTCGTACTACCAGTACAATACCTACCAGCAGAATCTCGCGTCGTTCATCGCGCAGTTCTACCCCTACGGCTATCACACGCCCGATCACGCGATCTATCCGGACACGTCCGACAACTTCGACTTGTCGCTGGAGAAGCACGTCAAAGGAACGCAGCTCTCGTATAAGATCACGCCGTTCTACCGCAACACGAACAACGAGCTGCAGTTCCAAGCCATCAATCCGGTGCAGGGAACGCTGGCCGGACTCAACGTGGGCACGCAGGAGTCTTACGGCGTCGAGTTTTCGATGCAGTACGGCGACTTCAGCCGCAACGGTCTCTCGGGAATGCTTTCCTACACGCACACCGAGAACCGGATCAAATATAGTCCGATCAACGGCGTGAGCGTGATCGACGCGCTTAACCAGCAGATCGAGCTCTACAACTCATACACGTCGGCTTGTGCGAACGTCACGAAGAGCTCGGCAAACTGGCAAGCCTGCGGTAGCGGCGCCTATCCGGGGAACGCGCTGGCGACTTTGCCCAACGACCAAACCGGAACGCGCAATCAGGGCAAGCTCAAAATTCCCAATCCTTACTACCGCGATACGCTGCAGCCGCTCTTCGCTACCAACGGCTGGTACGCGCCGTATGACGTGATTCCGAGTCCCTTCAACGCCGCCAACGGCTATACGGTGCCCGACGTTGCGTCGTTGATTCTGAACTACCGCCGCAACCGTTTCGCGATTACGCCCTCGGTGCGTTACATGGACGGCTCGAACTACGGCTCGCCACTGGTCTGGCCGGGATACGTGCCGCAGTCGTGCCGGGCGCAGCCCTCAAAAACACCGGGAACTCCAGGTGTCAGCTGTGCCGGCGGGTCAATCGGGGCGGTCTTTCTGCCCGATCCTTACAGCAACCACTTCGATAACCTCGGCGCGTTCATTCAGCCGTCGCAGTTTTCGCTCAATCTACAGACCAGCTACGAGCTGACGCCCCGTGCGACGCTGACGTTCCAGGCGGTCAACATCGTCAACCAGTGCTACCAGCGAGGGTACGCCTGGGATAATTCGGTGACGTGCGTCTACTCGAGCCTGCCCTCGAACATTCTCGCGCCGGCCGGAAACTTCGTCCGCAATCCACCCCAGCAGCTGCGCTATCCGTACGGAACGTTCTACAACATCACCGAGGTCGGAATCTCGTCGGTGCGCCAGCCCTTCGGTTTCTTCGTCGACCTCAGTTTGAAACTCTAATGCGACGCGCGGATTTCGTCCGCGATCTCGCGAGCGCGGCGCTCGCAGCGGCGAGCATCCCGGAACTCGTTGCGTGGAGCAGCTCGCAAGCTCGCGGGCGCGAGCGCGTCGTAATCGTCGGCGCCGGCATCGCCGGGCTAACGACCGCCTTGCGGCTGCACGACGCAGGCATAGCGGCGACGATCTACGAGTCGTCGTCGCGCGTGGGCGGCCGGATGCATTCGGAGCGTTCCTATTGGAACGAGCGCCAGCATACGGAGTGGTGCGGCGCGATGGTCGACTCGACGCACATGACGATTCGCGGACTGGCAAAGCGTTTTCGCCTCGCGTTGCTCGACACGTATTCTGGCCGCCCCCCGCACTCTCGCGACACCTGCTTCCTCGACGGCCGTTACTATACGATGGCCGACGCCGATCGCGACTTCGCGAAAATCTACCCCATCCTGCAGGCGCAGCTCGCCGAAATCGATTCAACGACGACGTACGAGACGGCGACGCCGGCGGCGCGCCGCATCGACGCGACGAGCATGCGCGATTGGATCGAGCGCTACGTTCCCGGAGGAATCAACTCGCGACTCGGACAGCTGATCAAGGTTTCGTACGCCAACGAGTATGGGCGCGACGTCGAAGAGCTGAGCGCCCTGAATCTGGTAATGCAGCTCGGGGCACAGCGCCACTATGCGCAAGACCGCGAGATGAACGTGCTCGGCTACTCCGACCAGCGGTACATCTTGGCCAAAGGGAGCCAGTCGCTTCCCGAAGCAATTGCGGAGTGGTTGCCGGCCGGCAGCGTGATACACAACCACCGGCTCCTGGCAATCCGGCGTGAGCCCAAGGGCACGTACGAACTGCACTTTGATGCGGGCGGCACTCGCCGTACGGTCTACGCCGATCGCGTCGTGCTGACCATACCGTTTATCGCCTTGCGCGGACTCGATTATTCCGAGCGCCGGCTTCGATTCGGCGAAAATCAACGCGATCGAGAGTCTTGGCTACGGTTACCACACCAAACTGCACTTGCAGTTCGATCGCCGGGCCTGGATGCGCGCCAAACATCCCTGGCCGCAGCCGACGTCGGGCCAGATCTGGACGACGTTGCCGGCGCAGAGCGCGCTCGACTTCTCGCTGGGGCAACCGGGGAAGGATGGTTTGATCGAAGTCTTCACCGCCGGTGCGGCCGGAATGCTCGACACGCCGCCGATGCCGTACGCGCGCGCGGATCAATCGGCCGCCGTGAAGGCGCACGCGACGGCGTTCTTCGAGCAACTCGATCGCATTTGGCCGGGCGTTTCGCCGGCCTGGAACGGTAAGGCGACGTTCGGCAACGCACAGGCCGACCCCAATATTCTCGCGAGCTACTCGTGCTGGCTGGTCGGCCAGTGTACGACGATCGCGGGTCACGAAGCTACGCAGCAGGGGCGCGTCCATTTCGCCGGCGAGCACACGTCGGTTGAGTATCAAGGCTTCATGGAGGGCGGCGCCGAGTCGGGGTTGCGCGCCGCCGGTGAGATTCTCAGCGCGTACCACATGGCGCCGCGTCGCGCCGCCGGATAGCGTGCACATCGTCGGGACGGCGGGTCACGTCGATCACGGAAAGTCCGCGCTCGTCGCCGCGCTGACCGGAACGAATCCGGATCGCTGGGTTGAGGAACAGGAGCGCGGCATGACCCTCGATTTGGGCTTCGCGCACCTGCGCTTCGACGACGGAGTCGAGGGCTGGCATCGTTGACGTTCCCGGGCACGAGCGATTTCTGCACAACATGCTGGCTGGAGCTGCGGGGATGGAGTTGCTGCTGCTGATCGTCGACGCGGTCGAGGGCGTCATGCCGCAGACGCTCGAGCATCTGCAGATCCTGCAGTTTCTCAACGTCCGGCGCATCATCGTCGTGGCCAGCAAGATCGACTTGGTCGAAGCCGGCGAACGAGACGACGCATTGCAGCGCATCGCCGAGCGTCTGCAAGGAACGATTGCGGCCTCGGCACCCATCTATCCCGTCTCCGTCGTCACCGGTGAGAATCTCGACGCGTTACGGGACGCGCTGCATGACGAGCTTGCGGCGCTGCCACCGCGCAACGTCGACGCACCGGTCTATCTACCGGTCGATCGCGTCTTTTCGCTGCCCGGCTTAGGCACGGTCGTCACCGGCACGCTGATGCAGGGCCGCATCGAGACCGGCGAGACGCTGATGGTCGAGCCCGGCGGCAAGGCGGCGCACGTGCGCAGCATCGGCGTTTTCGGTTCGACACGACCCAGCGTCGAAGCCGGCACGCGCGTCGCGCTCAACCTTCCCGGCGTCGACCGGCACGAAATCGAGCGCGGCCACGCCGTCGTCGGACGCGAGCTCACCGCGCGCACGAGCTTCGCGGTGCGCTTCGTGCCGTTGCAGAGCGCGCTGTCGCTAATCGGCCGCCGCACGGCGGTTCGCGCGTACGTCGGTTCGAGCGAAGTTCTGGGGACGCTCGTCGCTCAGAACGGATCGGTCAATGCCAACGAAATGCGGGCAAACCTGCATTTGCGCGAGCCCGTCGTCGCTTTTCCTGGATTGCGTTTCGTGCTGCGCCGGCCGTCGCCGATGACGCTGTTGGGTGGCGGACACGTCGAAGCGCTCGACGTACCCGACGACGCCGATGGTGAGGGTACCGCCGAACGCGCCGCCGCGGCGCTTTTACACGAGCGCGGTTTGCAGTCTGTCGATCTCGCCGCCGTCGCGGTGGCGCGTCAACTTGCGCGAGCAGGCCGCTCGCGAGGTGATGGAGCGGCTAGTCGAACGAGAAGAAGCGTTGCCGATCGAGCGGCCTGCCGAGTACGTCGACGGCGCCGCAGCCCGCATGTTGCTGGGTCGCGTCATCGAAGGGCTGCATGACGCGCAAGAACGCGAGTCGTGGGCGATGGGCGTGACTTCGCTCGCGCTGTCGCGTTCGCTGGGCATCGGCGAGCCGCTGCTCGTTCGCATCATGGAGCGTTTCGTCTCGGAGGGACGCTTGCTGCATCGCAGCGGCTATTATTGCACGGTCGATCACGAGCCGTCGTTTACGCCCGAGCAGCGTGCCTTCTTCGATCACCTCGTTCCGCTCGACGAGGAGCAGCCGTTTCTGCCGATACCGTTTGCCGGCGTGGCCGCAGCGGTTAAGCTCGCCAAGGTTTCCGGCGCGGTCAAAGCCTTCGACACGCTGCTCGCGCGCGGCGCCTTCGTCAAAGTAGGCGACGATCTCTATCGCGGCTCGCAGATCGCGGAGATCCGCGCGCGGGTCGAAACGCTGCTGAGCGAGAGGGACCGCATGACGGCCGCGGAGTTCCGCAACCTCTTAGGGACGACGCGCAAATATGCCGTGCCGATGCTGGAATGGCTCGACGGACACGGCGTTACGATCCGCAACGGCGACTACCGCACCCTGCGCAGACCCGCGGCCGCCCGCTCGTAGCCCGAAGCCTCTTGCGCTTCGCTCAACTTTGTGTTACAAAGTAACTGACTTTGCAACGCAAAGTCTAGATGCGGAACTCTCTAGCGAGGTAGGCATGCTCAAGCGTCTGATCGCCATTACCGTCATTTTTATCGGCGCGGGGATCGCATGGATGATCCTGGGTGGCACGCTGGTGCAGCGTACCGGCGACTCCGACTCCACGCAGCGCGCCAAGCTAACGGCGCAGTGGGGTGGCCCGCAGGCGCAGAACGCGCCGTCCGTCCAAGCGCGCGTCGCTCGAGACACCTACAATCAGGACAAGAAACGCGCCGAACGAGCCTACCAAACCATTGCCGTTCCGCTGCGCAGCAGCCGCATCGACGTGAAGCTCGACCTCGAGCAACGCCGCGTTGGGCTGCTTTGGTACAACCTCTACTCCGTTCGGTTTGCCGCCCGCTACCGCGTGCGTAACGACACGCCGTCATCGCAACTCTCCGTGCACTTCGCCTTTCCGTCGAGCCAGGCCACCTACGCGGATTTCAACGCGACGGTGGGCGGCCGGCGCATCGCCGATCCGGCGGCGCTCGACAGCGGCTACGTCAGCTTCGATCTGCCGCCGGGTCGAGAGACGACGATCGCTATCGGGTATTCTTCTCGCGGCATGGAGACGTGGAGCTACTGCTTCG
Source organism: Vulcanimicrobiota bacterium (assembly GCA_963735845.1). Taxonomy (GTDB): domain Bacteria; phylum Vulcanimicrobiota; class Vulcanimicrobiia; order Vulcanimicrobiales; family Vulcanimicrobiaceae; genus Cybelea. The sequence continues at coordinate 108,501 of CAVTMN010000021.1, forward strand.
GAAGCGGCGTGCAATCGATTAACGATTTCGCGCTCGCGATGACGACTAACTTCGATGCCATCGACTTTCCGTCGCAAACGCTGCTTCCGGTGGACGAAGTACGCTCCGGCAAAGGCTGGCGGCTCGGCTGGCACTACACGTCGCTGGTGACCGGCAACAGCATCGGGATGACCTTCCCCTATCCGCTCCAGCCGGGCCCGCTCGCGCAGCGAATCACGCTCTGGGCGCCGGTCGCGCTATTCTTTTACTTCTTCGTGATGCTGGTGATCACGACGCTGCGCAACGTCGACCTCCACCCGGTTAACTACTTTTTCTCTGGCCGCCTCGTTCTTTGCGTTCCACTTGCTCTTCGCGTATCTGGTCGACCGCATTGCGCTCGAGGCGGCCTTCGCGATCTGCTCGGCCGTCACACTCTTTTTGACGATCTCGTATCTGCGGCTCGTCGTCGGTTGGCGCTTTGCCGCCGTCGAAAGCGCGCTCGCGCAGCTCGTGTATCTCATTCTCTTCTCGTACGCATTGTTCAACGAAGGATGGAGCGGGCTGACGATTACCATCGGCGCCATCATCACGCTTTTCGTCGCGATGCAGGCTACGGGCCGGATCAAGTGGAGCGAGCGGCTCGCCGTCGAGACGCCGTAGGCGGCTAGAAATGCAACAGCGTTAGAACGCCGAGTACAACTTCGACCGCGACGAGCACGACGATCGTCAGCTCGAGAAACTGGTCGCGCCGGCTGCGCGACTGATCGCTGAAGAAGCGATACATTTCGCCGACCGACGCCAGCTTAGTGTCGATCTGCCCTTGCCAATCCGACAAACCGAGGCGCGCCGCAGCCGCACGATAGATGCGCGCGTAGTACGCATCGCCGACCAGCTTGAGCGCGTTGGTCGAGCGATCGGTGAGCTCGAGAATATCGACGATTAGATAACGAAGCGTCGCGGCTTGTTCGGCCTCGCGCCGGCCGCTGAGCGAACGCGCCGGACCGGCCGGCTGCATCTTATAGATTGCGTCGAGCTCGCTGTCGAGCTGCGCGTCGTACGTGCGCAGTTCCAGCAGCTGGGAGTTGGCGAATTCCAGGATGTCCTCGATGGCTCGCGCGCTCTCGCGCCGGTCGTAGACGAAGGCCGTGTCCCACTGCACGATAGTCAGATCGTCTTCGAAATACGAGAAGCGTACTCGCAGCGCTTCCTCGGCTTCACTCGCCGCCAGACGCTTACGCTCGCCGATCAAAAGTGCGGCCAGCGCCGCCGAATGATCGTCGAGCAGCGTCTCGGCATCGATCGCTTCCGAGAAGCGATCGACCTCGACGATCACGTAGTCTTCTACCAGCGCTTCATGCCGGTCGTCGAGCGCGTGGGCGTACTCGTCGCAGATGCGCTCCACGGTCGCCTGAGCGAAGTTGAGGATGCGTTCGTCGCTGCGCGCGCGCTCGGTCAGCGCCACGAGGTCGTTCCACGTTCCCATCGCCGGGAAGCTCAATCGTAGCGAAATGACTCCGTAATCGTACAGCTTCAATCGCACGGAGCAGCGCGAATCTCCAATGGTCGCGTCGGGGAGTGCCGCAACCAGCGGCGGGACCGGAAACTGCAGATATGGCTGAGCGTGCGGTCGGAGCGGCAATGCGGCCGGCGCCCGATTGTCGCCGCCCAGCGCGCTCATCTTTGCCAGATCGATGGTATCGGCGACGTCGAACAGGTAGTACGCCCGCACCGCGCCGGCGACGATTTCCAGCATCGCCGCGCCCTTCCGACTTCGCCCGCGGGACCCTGCTCGCGACAGGCTGCTTCGTTGCCGTAGCGTAAAGAAACGACGATGCCGTTGCGACTGCTTTTTCTCGGTTTTTTCCTCGCGGCGCTCGCCGTGCCGGGCCGCGCACAAAGCGAGACCGGTCCCTTTACCGGCCTTTCCTATCGGCAGATCGGTCCGGCAATTAGCGGCGGACGCAGCAGCGCCGTTGCCGGGACCGACCGCGATCCCGCACTCTACTACGCCGGTGGCGCCGGCGGCGGCGTCTTCAAGTCGACCGACGGCGGAGCGTCGTGGACTCCCGTTTTCGACAAACAGCCGGTGGCGCCGATCGGTGCGATCGCCATCGCACCCCAGGACGATCGCGACGTCTGGGTCGGAACCGGCGAATCCAATCCGCGCAACACCGTAGAGTCCGGCGGCGGCGTCTTTCACAGCACCGATGGCGGAAAGCACTGGCAGCGCGTCGATCTTGAAGGTTCGGCGCACGTGTCGGCAATCAACATCGATCCGCGCGATCGGCGCACCGTCGTCGTCGGCGTGCTGGGGCGCGTTTCGAGCGACTCCACCGAGCGTGGGATCTTCATCACGCGCGACGGCGGGGCGCATTGGAAGCGGACGCTCTACGCCGGGCCTTCGAGCGGAATCTCGTCGCTCGTGCGCGTTCCCGATCGACCGTCGACGCTTTTTGCCGGGATGTGGCAAATCCGCCGCCTACCGTGGCGGCTCGATAGCGGTGGCCCGGCGGGCGGAATCTATCGCTCCGACGATGGCGGCGCGACGTGGCGCAAGCTGACCGGCAACGGATTCCCGGCGGGTTTGACCGGACGCATCGGATGGCAGCAGGGCCGCGGCACCGCGTCTACGCGCTGATCCAATCGTCGCGAGGGCGATCTGTGGCGCTCCGATAACGGCGGCGTGACGTGGCGGAAGATGCCGCACAGCCCGTTCTTAGGCGCGCGTTCCTTTTACTTCAGCAGCGTCTTCGTCGATCCGGCCAATGCCGATCGGTTGATCAACGTATCGCTCATCCTGTCGATGAGCACCGACGGCGGGCGTACTCCTTCCACGCGATTGCAACCGGCGCGGGCTGGGACTATCACGCGATCTGGTGGTCGGCCGACGGGAAGCGCATCATCAACGGCAACGACGAAGGCGTCATCCTCTCGTCGGATGGCGGCGCGAACTTTTGGCAGCCCTACGACTTGCCGATCTCGCAGCCGTACCACGTCGGCTTCGATCGCGACGTTCCGTACTATCGCGTCTGCGTTGGGCTCCAGGACGACAACAGCTGGTGCGGACCGTCGACGAGCAACAGTTACGTCGGCGTGATGAATCGCGACTGGTATACGGTCGGTCCCGGCGACGGCATGTGGGCGCTCTTCGATCCAAGCGATCCTTCGTATATCTGGTCGACGTCGACCGACTCCGATACCGGCCAGGTCTACCTCTTCAACGAGGCGACGAAACAGATTGTACGACGTCTCGCCCGACGCCGAGTCGAACGGCGAGACTGCCGCACGCGACCTGCGCTACCGGTGGAACTGGGATACGCCGATTGCATTCACCAACGATGGGAAGGCACTGATCGGCGGCAACGTCGTTTTCGAAAGCGCCGATCGCGGACAGACTTGGACGGCATCAGCGGCGACCTGACGCGAAACGATCCGAGCAAGCAAAGCGATAGCGGCGGTCCGATCGCAACGACCTATCGGGCGCGGAGACGCTACGACACGATTCTCTACATCGCCACGACGCCGCTCGACGACGCAATGATCTGGGCGACGACCGACGACGGCGTCGTGCAACTGACGCGCGATCGCGGCGATCACTGGACAGAACGTCTCGCCGCCGGAGTCGCTCGTCCCGCCGTGGGGACGCGTTATGGGACTCGACGTCGGACGCGCGGCTGCCGGGCACCGCCTTCATCGCCGTCGAGCGCCATCTGCTCGGCGACGACCGGCCTTACCTGTTGCGTACCGACGATTACGGCGTCCACTGGCGCTCGATTGCCGGTAATCTGCCGTCCGAATCAGTTCGCGCGCAGCGATCCGTCAGGATCCGCGTAACGGCAACGTGCTCTACGCCGGAACCAATCGCGGCATTTGGATAACGATGGACAGCGGCGCCCACTGGCAGTCGCTACGGCTCAACGCGCCGGCCACGGCGATCTACGATCTCGAGATTCAGCCCGATGCCAACGACCTCGTGGTCGCTTCGCACGGTCGCGGCGTTTGGGTTCTCGACGATTTGACACCGCTGCAGCAATGGTCGCGCACGCAATCGTGAAGCGTGACGCTCTTCACCCCGCGCGATGCATACCGCATGTGGCAGTGGGCAGCCGTCAACACCTTCACCGACCCGCCGTACCACCCAACGAGTTCGTCGGACCCAACGCACCGTACGGCGCAATCGTTACCTACTATCTCGCCGCGAAGCGCCAAGAACGTGACGCTCGAAATCTCGATGCGCGCGGTAATGTCGTTCGCAACATGGAGAATAAGGACGTTCCCAAACGCGTCGGACTGAATCGCGCTTCGTGGGACCTTCGCGAGAACGGTCCGGCGAAGTGGACCGGAACGTTCAAGGGAAACGAAGGCCCCGACGAAGGCGCCGAAGTCGTACCCGGCGCGTACGCGGTTCGGCTTACGGTCGCCGGAATCGCGACGACGCAACCGCTGACCGTTAAGGCGGATCCCGCGCGATCCCGCGGCGTCACGCTACCAGGAACGCTACGACTTTTTGACGACGCTCTATCGCGATCTGGGGACGATCGATACGATGCTCGATCAGATCGACACGCGTTCAAAGCCGCGACACCGAGCGCAAGCCGCCGCGCTCGCTACGTTCCGGCGACAGCTGACCTACGATCCACGCAATATCGAAGACCTCAGCGGATCCGCCGGCATTGCGCGAGCACCTGTTCGACCTCATCGGCCGGATGTGACCGTCGTTTCAGGCGCCGACGGCGGTGCAGCGCGAAGAGGGCGCAAAATACCAGGCAGAGGTCGAGCGCATCAGCGCCGAGTACCGAAGCTCTAACAGGAGCCGCATCAACACGCGAATACCGGTCAATGGTAGTTGGAAAATGAACGTAGATAAGATGACCGAGCGCGTTGCCGACGGGCTCAACGCCGCCTATTCTCGCGCGCTCCACGAACACAATACGCAAACGACTCCCGAACACATGCTGGCCGCGCTGCTCGACCAGGAGCGCGGCATCGCGCCCGACGTTCTCGCTGCGGCGGGTGCCGATCCGAAAGCGATCGCGCAACGTGCCGAGGAGGCCATCGGCAAGCTCCCGCGTCTGAGCGGCAGCAGTGCCGATTCGGCGCAGGTCACGCTTTCGCCCGAGCTGGCGCGCATCATGAGCGTGGCCGAGAACGAAGCCAAGGCGCTGCAAGACGACTACACGTCGGTGGAACACGTGCTGCTGGCGATGGCGCAGTCGTCCGGCGAAGTCGGCCGCCTCTTTCGCGACGCAGGTTTGACCAAGGACAAGCTGCTGCAGGCGCTGCGCCAAGTGCGCGGCAACCAGCGCGTCACGACCAAAGATCCCGAAGGTACGTACAAGTCGCTCGAGCGCTACGGCCGCGATCTGACGCGTCGAGGCCGAACGCGGCAAGCTCGATCCGGTGATCGGCCGCGACGAAGAGATCCGCCGCATCGTTCAAGTCTTGTCGCGCCGCACGAAAAACAATCCGGTGCTGATCGGCGATCCGGGCGTCGGCAAGACGGCCATCGTCGAGGGGTTGGCGCAGCGCATCGTTCGCGGCGACGTGCCCGAAGGGCTGAAGAATAAGCGCATCGTTTCGCTCGATATGGGCGCGCTGATCGCGGGTGCGAAATATCGCGGCGAGTTCGAGGAGCGGCTCAAAGCCGTACTAAAGGACGTTGCCTCTTCGGAGGGGCAGATCGTCCTCTTCGTCGACGAGCTGCATACCGTCGTCGGCGCCGGCAAGGCCGAAGGGGCGATGGACGCCGGCAATCTGCTCAAGCCGATGTTGGCGCGCGGCGAGCTGCACATGATCGGCGCGACCACTCTCGACGAATACCGTAAATACATCGAGAAGGACGCCGCTTTGGAGCGCCGCTTCCAGCCGGTCATTGTCGACCAGCCCAGCGTCGAGGATACTATCTCGATTCTGCGCGGCCTCAAGGAGAAGTACGAAGCCCATCATGGCGTGCGCATCAAAGACGCGGCGCTGGTCGCGGCGGCGACGATGAGCAACCGCTATATCACCGATCGATTTTTGCCCGACAAAGCCATCGACTTGGTCGACGAGTCGGCGGCGAAACTGCGCACCGAGATCGACTCGATGCCGCAGGAGCTCGACGAGGTTTCGCGACGCGTGCTGCAACTGGAGATCGAGCGCGAAGCGCTGCGCAAGGAAGGCGACAGCGCCAGCCGGCGCCGTCTCGAAGAGCTCGAGAAAGAGCTCGCCCGGCTGCGCGAAGATCAGGCGCGCCTGCGCGTGCGATGGGAAGCGGAGAAGAACGCTGCGGTAAAGCTTCGCCAGCTGCGCGAAGAGATCGAAGCAACAAAGCTTGCAATCGAACAGGCCGAGCGGCAGTACGATCTCAATAAGGTCGCCGAACTTCGCTACGGCAAGCTGCCGCAGCTCGAGAAGCAGCTCGAATCCGAGGAGCAGCAGCTCGCGCACAACAACGGCGCGCGCCTCTCCAAGGAAGAGGTTGACGAGGACGACATTGCCGGCGTGATCGCACGCTGGACCGGCATTCCGGTCTCCAAGCTGCTCGAAGGCGAGAAGCAGAAGCTGCTCCACCTGGAAGACGAGCTGCATCGGCGAGTCGTCGGCCAGAACGAAGCGGTCGACGCGGTCGCCGAAGCCGTGCTGCGCTCGCGTTCCGGTTTGGCCGATCCCAATCGCCCTATCGGTTCGTTTATCTTCCTGGGGCCGACCGGCGTCGGCAAGACCGAGCTGGCTCGCGCGCTCGCCGAGTATCTTTTCGACGACGAACGCGCCCTGATACGCATCGATATGTCGGAGTATCAAGAGAAGCACACCGTCGCGCGTTTGATCGGAGCGCCGCCCGGATACATCGGTTTCGAAGAGGGCGGCCAGCTCACCGAAGCGGTGCGCCGCCGGCCGTACTCGGTGATTCTCTTCGACGAAGTCGAAAAGGCGCACCCCGACGTCTTCAACGTATTCTTGCAGATTCTCGACGACGGCCGGCTGACCGACGGTCAGGGCCACACCGTCGATTTCAAGAACACGATCGTTATTATGACGTCCAATATCGGCAGCCACCGCATCCTCGATTATAAGGGCTCCTTCGACGGCGCCGATTACGCGATAATGCGCGCGACGGTGCTCGACGAGCTGCGCCAGCACTTCCGTCCGGAGTTCCTCAACCGCGTTGACGAGATCATCGTCTTCCACGCGCTCACCGAGGACGAGCTGCTGACGATCGTCGATCTGCAGCTGCAGCGGCTGCGCAAGCGTCTGGCCGAGCGCCGCGTCAAGCTCGAGCTTTCGGATGCGGCGAAGCGCCATATCGTCAAGGCCGGCTACGATCCGCACTACGGCGCGCGTCCGCTCAAGCGTACGATTCAGCGCGAGCTGGAGACGCCGCTAGGGCGCAAGATCCTCGCCGGCGACATCGACGACGGGGACGCGGTGGACGTCGGTTTCGACGAGAGCAAGGGCGAGCTGACCTTCACTATCGGGGAACGGGTCGCCGCAACGGCGTAAAGAGCGTCGATGCTGGCTGCATTGACGCTCACCGGTCTTCTGGGTTATCCGTTTCCCGCCGCGCTCGCCGGCAACGACCGCGGCACCGCGATCGCCTACGCGCTGGTTACGCGCGGGGTGCGTACGCTCTGGTTCGCTCGCGCGCCCGATTACGCGCCGCAGCAGCTCTTCTCGTCGGGCGGCGACGACGGCCAAGAGCTCAGCGACCTCGTCGTTTCCAACGACGGCGCGCACGTCGTCTACGTGCGCGGCGGCGATCACGACGCCAACTGGCCGGAGCCGCTGCAGCCCAACGCCGCGTCGAGCACGACGCAGCCGCAGATGCAGGTGTGGTCGGCAGCCACGGCCGGCGGCGCTCCGAAGCTGATCGGCGAGGGCGACGCGCCGGCCATCTCGCCCGACGGCTCGCGCGTTGCCTACACCAACGGCGGCGCAGTGATGACTGCGCCGATCGATGCGAGCGCAGCTCCCGAAGCGGCTCTTCTTCGATAGCGGGCAAGACTCGGATCTGCGATGGTCGCCCAACGGAACGGCGCTGGCCTTCGTTTCGGCGCGCACCGATCACAGCTTTATCGGCGTTTATCGCAACGATGCGACCGCGCTTACCTTTGTGGCGCCGACGACCTCGCAAGATTTCATGCCGCGCTGGTCGCCCGACGGCGCGCAGATTGCCTTCGTGCGGCTGCACGGTGACGGCGGTCCGCCACGCGATCCGCTCACCTGGGAGCCGGTTCCGTGGGAGATCTGGGCCGGCGATCGCGAGCGGCGGCGCCGCGCATCTCGTCTGGGCGAGTCCGAACACGCCGCGCGGCACGCTTCCGCAGTCGGCCGGCGGACCGTTTATGGAGTGGGCGACCGGCAACAATCTCGTGTTCAAGAGCTCGCAAGACAACTGGCTGCATCTGTATGCGGTCTCCGCCGGCGGCGGCGCGGCGCGACTACTCACGCCCGGCGCGTTCATGGCTGAAGACGTTGCGATGTCGCCCGACCGCGCATCGGTCGTCTACAGCGCTAACAGCGGATCGACGCCGGGCGATGACGACCGGCGCCACATCTTCCGCGCCGATGTCGCGAGCGGCAGCGTGACGCAACTGACGCACGGCGCCAGCAGCGAGACGAATCCCGTTCCGCTGGAGAACGGCGCGCTCGCGTTCAATCGCGCGACCGCGCAGCAGCCGCTGCTCGTCACGTTGCAGACCGGCGACGCGCAGCGCGCGCTCGACGCAAATCTCGTCGCGAGCGACTTCCCCGCATCGGAACTGGTGACGCCGAAAGAAGTCTCGTTCCGCGCCGCCGACGGCTTGCTGATTCACGGCCAACTCTTCGAACCCGCCGGCGGCGGCAAGCATCCAGGGAATAATTTTCGTGCACGGCGGTCCGCCGCGCCAGATGATGCTGACCTGGCACTACATGGATTATTATTCGAACGCTTACGCCGTCAATCAGGCGCTGGTGAGCCGCGGCTTCGTCGTTTTGTCGGTGAACTACCGGCTCGGCATCGGTTACGGACACGATTTCAACTATCCGTCGCGTTGGGGACCGACCGGTGCGTCGGAGTACCAAGACGTCGTGGCCGGAGCGCGGTTTCTGCAGAAGCAGCCGTCGGTCGATCCAAATCGCATCGGCATTTGGGGCGGTTCGTACGGCGGTTATCTCACCGCGCTTGGGGCTGGCGCGCAACTCCGACATTTTCAAGGCGGGTGTCGATTTTCACGGCGTGCACGACTGGTCGCTCGACATCGACAATCCGGTCTGGGGCTTTACTCAGCTAAAGCGCTACCAGCGCTATAACACGAAGGCGCTGATGAAGGTCGCCTGGGAGTCGTCACCCGATTCGGCCATCGCGACGTGGAAGTCACCGGTGCTGCTGATTCAAGGCGACGACGATCGCAACGTGGAGTTTCACCAGATGGTCGATTTGGTCGAGCGCTTGCGAGTCGCTCGGCGTGCCCTACGAGCAGATCGTCATCCCAACGAGATCCACGGCTTTCTCCGTTACGAGGCGTGGCTGACTGCCGACACGGCGACCGTGGAATACTTGACCCGGCAGCTAGGTTCCGGCGCTGGCAGAAGCTAGCACGAGCAGTTAGCGAGGGCCGCCCTGCGGCCCGCGTTGAAGGCAGGCAGGTGTCCACTGCCGCACGAGCCCTGCTCGTTGTCGCCGTCACGATTCTCAAGGTTTCGGAGACTCGTGCTATGGCGGCAGCTCAGCCGATGACGCTTCGCCAAGCGGTTGCGTACGCGTTAGTGCACGATACCGCTGTCGCCGAGAAGAAGAGCGCGTTGGCGCTGGCGGAATCTAACTTCACCAGGCAGCGCGCCTCGGAATACCCTCCGGTTGTCGCCAGCCTGCAAAACGTGCTCGCCAAGCAAAACAATTATGCGGGGAGCCTCGCCCAGTACGGAATCTCTCCGGTGTCGGCCTTTTCGCAGAATACCGCTCAGGTCGGGACCCAGTGGACGCTGTATAACGGTTCGCTCAATCAGATCCTGGCCCAGCAGTATCGCCGGAAGGTCGAAGCGGCGCGAGCCGACCTGCGGCAAGCACAAACGCAAACGACCGAAAAACTCGTCGAGATGTTCTTCGCCATCGCGAAGGCACAGGATCTGTACGGGCTGGCGCAGACCAACCTCGCCTATCAGCAGGCCCTCCTCGCGGTTGCGCAAGCCAAAGAGAAGTCGGGCCTGGCCGCCGGGGTTGACGTTTTGCGCGCGGAGGTTGCGGTCGCAGAGACCCAAGCCGCTCTGCTCACTACCGCATCGGATCGAGAGACCGCTAGCGAATCGCTCGCTCAAACGATCGGCACGAACCTCGACACCCAGTTTGCCGTACCCGCGGTTCCTCCCGAGCCTCCGCTGCCGCCGGGCTCGCCGGCGACGCTGGTGGAAATCGCGGAAAAGAATCGCCCGGAGATTGCGGCTGCGTCGGCGGTCGTCTCGATCGCCGAGCTTTCACGGGCGAGCATCGACACCGACCTTCTGCCGCAGATCAGCGTTTACGCCGCTTTTGGAAACCAGACTTCTCCGACGACGTACGTCGATCAGCAGGCGCAAGTGAACGTGCTCAACCAAGAGTGCGCGCCCAATCCGAATCAAGTTTCTTGCATCGGCTTTCCCGTTCTCCAACGTGACCCGAGGGACGCCGGGCTTCTGGAATATCGGAGCCACTTCCACGCTCTCGCTGCCGATCGTCGATTACGGAACGCGGGCTGCTGCGCACCGGTCGGCTAACGCGGCGCTGGACGCGGCGCGGCTCGAGTTCGACTCGGCGAAGAGCGCGACCGAGGAGGACGTTCTGCAATCGCTTCGTCAAGCCGAAACCGCACATCAGACGTTATCGTATCAGCGGCGAGCGGTCGACTTCGGAACCGAAGCCGCACGAATCGCCCAGCTGCAATACGATCATGGACTTATTTCGCTGACCGATACCAAGGCGGCTCAGCAGACATCGCTCCTGACCCAGGCCAACCTCTTCAGCGCGCAGATTACCTACGTTAATGCAGTCGTCAAGCTGCGCTCGGCTCTTGGCACTTACGATCCAATTGAGACCGTGGCGGACCTCTGATGGACGCAACGCGTAAGAAATACTTGCTGGTTGCCGTGGGAGGGCTCGCGCTTGCCGTTATCGTCGCGATCGTCCGCGCGCGCAGCGCCGCTCAGCCGGTTCCGACGATTACGGTCGGCTACGCGCCGTTCGTCGTGCTCCTTCCCGAGAGCGGCGTGGTGCAGTACCCGCAAATTCAAACGCTCTCGAGCGAGATCTCGGGCCGGCTAGGACGCATCTACGTGAAGGCAGGCGATCGAGTGCGAGCCGGTCACCTCATTGCGACGATCGATAACCCGGAGATCGTCGCGAACGCGGCCGGGGCCGCGGCGGCGTTTCGCTCGGCGACTGCACGCGCTCAGAGCACCGCCGTAACGGGAAGCTCCAACGTCGTTCAAGCCGAGGCCAATGTCGAAGCCGCGCGCGCGCGATTGGCCGCGGCCGGGCAGGACCTCGCCAACGGCGTGCAGTCGGGACTCGGCTATGGGGAGACGACTGCAGCCGAGCAGCGGGCGCGCGCGGATGCAGAGTTGGAGACCGCTTCCACGGCTCTTCGCGAGGCGCACCGGCTCGCCGCCGCCTATCGCAACCTCTACGTCAACAAAGCGATCTCGCGCGATCAGCTGGACCAAGCCGAAGCCAAGTTGGAACAGGCGCAGGCGGCTTACGAACAGGCGCGCGTACAGCGAGCCTCGTTGGCCGCGCAGCTAAACCGCTCTCGAACGGTGCTCGAGGAGAATCTCACCTCTGCCCGCCAAGGTCTCGCGCAAGCACGCGCCGCTCTCGCCGCCGCGCAAGTCGAGGCCGGTAGCGGTGACGTTGCGGCGGCGCAAGCCGAAGCTGCCCGCGCCGCTGCTGCCTATGCGTTCGCGCGCGAGCAAGCCGAGGCGATGGAAATCCGCGCGCCCTACGACGCGACCGTGTTGAACGTTGCCACGGAAAAGGGCGATCCCCTCAGGCCGCTCCAGCCGGGCGACGCGATCGACATGGCGGAACCAATCGTCATCTTGGCATCACAGGGCGCGTTCGTCGTACGCACGCGCATCGACGAGCAAGACGTCATCAACGTGCGCCGTAGGGCAGCGCGCCACGATTACCGGCGAGGACTTCCCGGGGCACGTCTTGATCGGTCACGTCGTCGAGGTCGCGCCGTTCGCGCGCGCGAGCAGTTCGACAGGCGGCACACATATCGTCGCAGCCACGATCGCCATCGATAGTCATCCAGCCTTTCTGCGCGACGGAATGAGTGCCGAGGCGAACATCCATTCCACCGACCTTCCGCACGCGCTGGTAGTGCGGAACGACGCCATCGGGCGCGACGCAGACGGGTCGTACGTATACGTCGTTCGCGATGGCAGAGCGCATCGCCAAGCCGTGCGCGTTGCGGCGTCTAACGAGACCAGCAGCGCGATCCAGGCGGGTCTCCGACCGGGCGACGTGATCGTGGCGCGCGAACCCAGTGGGCTAAGCGAGGGCGCGGCGGTTTGGGCCTCGCCCGTGACGGCAAGCAAATAATGAATCCATCGCAGCACCCGGAGAGCGGCGGCCTCTTTCGTGAAGAGGCCATCGCGGCGATCGATTCCGTAGAACGCTTCGACGAGGCAATCGAGGTCGTCTCGTCGCGAAACGTATTCGTTCTCGTCGCTATCGGCGGACTGTTGCTGCTTGCGATGACTTGGGCGATCCTCGGCTCGGTGCCGGTCGGTCTTCAAGGACGCGGCGTAATCGTCGCCGGCAGCGGCGTGCAGCCCGTTACGGCCCCGAGCGACGGAACGCTAATCGCACTGCCCGGGCGAATCGGCGACGTCGTTCCGCAAGGAGCGGCAATCGCACGCATGCGAACCACCGGCGGTGACATCGTCGCGCTCCGAGCGCCGGCGGCCGGGCGGCTCGCGCAGCGCTCGGCGTTGTCCGGAAGCTTCGTCCGTAGCGGCGATGCGGTGGCAACAATCGAGCCGGCAGGCGCCGTTCCGGCAGCGGTCATCTTCGTGCCGGTCGAAACCGATCGCCGGGTCGGCGAGGGCATGCCGGTGCGGCTGTCGCCGGCCGATTCGCGCGCCGACGTTTTCGGTTTCCTCCGCGGTCACGTTGTATATGCGGCACCGTTCCCGGCTAGCCCGGATCGGATCAAAGCGGCTCTACAGAACGATGCCGTTGCCGCAGGCTTCTCGTCCGACGTGCCGGTACGCGAGGTTCACGTATCGCTTGACGTTGACGCTAACGGCAACCTCGTCTGGTCGGGCTTGCGCAACGCGGGTCGCATGCTGTCGCCCGGCACGCCGTGCTACGGTACCATCGTCGTTGAAGAGCGGCGCCCCATTTCTTTCGTACTACCGCAAAGCCGCTGATGAACGTCCCCGTCCGAACGCCGACGATGTTGCAGATGGAGGCGGTAGAATGCGGCGCGGCGACGTTGGGCATGATCCTTGGTTACTACGGACGCCACGTCACCCTCGAAGAGCTGCGCGTAGCCTGTGGCGTGACCCGCGACGGGAGCTCGGCCGGAAATATTCTTCGCGCGGCGCGTTCCTACGATCTCGACGCTCACGGATATAAGTACGATATCGAGCAGTTGATAAAGCTGACGCCCCCGTTCATCGTCTTTTGGCAGTTCTATCACTTCGTCGTCGTTGAAGGTTTTACAAAAGAGGGCGCAGTTCTCAACGATCCGGCCGGCGGGCGCCGGACCTGCGACTGGGAGGAGTTCGACCGAGCGTACACCGGCGTTTGCTTGACGTTCGCACCACAGGAAGATTTCAAACCGAGCAACGACGTTCCGGCGACGGCCAGTATCCTGCGCGCCCAACTGACAGGATCGTGGGGCGCCGTGCTGTTCGTAGCGTTCGCCGGACTCGCCCTGGTCATTCCGAACATCGCCTTACCGACATTCACAAAAACGTTCATCGACGAAGTCCTCGTAGACAAGAGTTATGGATGGACGGCATGGATCGCTGTCGGCATCGTCGCCAGCATCGCGGTGCAAATCGCTTTGCTGGAACTGCAGCAGCTCGCGATCCTTCGCTTGCAGGCCAAGCTTGCTCTCGCTAACGCCAGCCGTATGCTTTGGCACGTGTTGCACCTGCCGATGATCTTCTTCGCGCAGCGTTCGCCGGCAGAAATCGCCAACCGCGTCGCGATCTGCGATCGCGTCGCCGATCTGCTGTCCAGCCGGCTGGCGGCGAGCGCGATCGGGGTGGTCGCCGCGCTGTTCTATCTCGCGGTCATGGCGCGATACGATCGGGTCTTGGCCGTCGTGTCGCTCGGGATCGCCGCGCTGAACATCCTGGCACTTCGGTTCGTCGCGCTGCGCCGCTCCGATGCCAATGCCGCCTTACTGCAAGAGGAAGCGATGCTGCTGGGGAGCTCCGTGGCGGGGCTCGAGCGAATCGAAATGCTGAAATCGGGCGGCGCAGAGGGCACGTTTTTTATCAAATGGCTGGGGCACCAAGCGAGGGTCATCAATGCGCGTCAGCGCTTCGCGGTGCTTTCGCAACTGCTTAACGCCGTGCCTCGCCTGCTCGTAACGATTAACGTCACCGCCATCTTGGCGCTTGGCGGCCTCCGCGTGATCGACGGGGCGATTTCCATCGGTACGCTCTTTGCTTATTTGCTCCTAACGGGGCTCTTCATCGCGCCATTTACGACGTTCGTCGAGCTCGGCGCGGAGTTGCAGGAGATGGACGGCGACATCCGGCGCATCGAGGACGTGCTACGCTATCCCGCCGAGCCGGTGCGCCGCACGGCGCGCGTCGAGCGGATTCGCTTGGCTGGAGAGCTCGAGCTTCGCGACGTCTCGTTCGGATATAACAAGCACGCGCCGCCGGTCGTAAGCGGTATATCCTTCGCCATCTCTCCAGGTCGGCGCATCGCGCTCGTCGGCCCCTCGGGCAGCGGCAAATCGACGATCGCCAAGATCGTCTCGGGCCTGTTCGTTCCGTGGTCGGGAGCGGTTCTTTTTGATGGGATCGAACGCGATGCAATCGATCCCGCGCTCATTGCCAGCGACATCGCGTTCGTCGATCAGGAGATCTCGCTCTATCCGGGAACGGTCCGCAGCAACCTCACGCTTTGGGACCCGGCGCTCTCCGATGCGGCCATCGAGCGGGCGGCGCGCGATGCGTGCATCCATGCCGATATTGCCGCTCGCCCTGAAAGTTACGATGCTGCGATGGCGGAGGGCGGGGTCAACTTCAGCGGGGGGCAGCGGCAGCGCTTGGAGATCGCCCGCGGTTTGGTGCGCGATCCGGCGCTGGTGGTTCTCGATGAGGCTACGAGCGCGCTCGATCCGTTAACCGAGCATCTTATAGATCAAGGCCTTCGGCGACGGGGTTGCGCGTGCTTGATCATCGCCCACCGCTTGAGCGCCGTCCGGGATGCCGACGAAATTCTCGTACTCGATAAGGGGCGAATCGTCGAGCGGGGCAGTCACGAGCAGCTGGTTTCCCGAAACGGGCGGTACCTCGCGCTGGTGAGATCCCAATGATGCCTTCGTCCGAAGAACGAATTGCCGGCGACGAGGTTCTCGTTCTCGATAGGCCGTCGCAAGCGTACCGCGTACGCACCGGCGAGGCGGCGCTCTTTGTTGTCGCCCTCGATTCGGCCGGACGGCCGACGGGCCGCCGCGCGTTCTTGGGCGGTTTACTTCGCAGGCGACGTCGTTATCGGCACATCTTCCAAGCTGCGTGACAAACGGCGGAGCCTGATCGCGGTCGGAATAGAACCCACGCTTTTTGAGAGTTGGGATATGGCCGCGGCAGACCCGGTGGAACGTGATGAGGCGCTTCACCGCTACTTAGTGACGCTAATAGGCGCCGATCCGTCCGGGCTAGACATCGAGCGTGCGCGACCGGTGCAGCCTCCCCACGCGCTCGAACTGGCGCCGGGCGAGCACGCACATTCGTCGCGTCGCTTGGCCTACGTCCGCGTGGCCCGGGGACGAGGTTTGCTCTTGGATTCCCATCCGTGCGACCCCGAAACGGGTCACGTGCCGGTGGGCGGAAATCTCACGCTGCGCGCGCAGGAACCGTCGCGCATTCAGGCATTCGGCGCCGCCGAAGTACGGCCGAAGGATGTAGCCCGAAGCATCGATGCGGCGCATGCCGCGTTTTGGAAGCGTTGGGAACGAGAAGCGGCCGAAGAAAACGAGCGCCGCGAAACGATGCGCCGGGCAACGCAGGCCTTCGACGAGCGCGCGCTGAGCGGTGGCCTGGAAGAGGCGACCCATCTCTTCGAGCGGCACCGCGTCGCTACCGAACCGGGTGACGATCCGATCGTCGCTGCCGCGCGCATCGTGGCACAGAGCGACCGCATACCGATCGTCGCGCCGCACGAATCGCACACCGAGCCGCAGGCCGCGGTACAGGCAATTGCCATAGCGTCCCGCATCTCGATCCGCCGAGTGCGGTTAAAGGCTGGATGGTTTAACCGCGAGCACGGGCCGCTCTTGGCTTTCCGCGGCCTCAAGCAGACGCCGGTGGCGCTGTTGCCCCGTCGCGGCCGAACGCGCTACGTCTTGATCGATCCCTCACGCGGCTTCGAGACCGTCGGAGTCGGTCCGGAGCTCGCCGCCGAGATCGACGTATTTGCCTATGTATTTCTGCGCCCGTTTCCCGAAGGGCCGATCGGCGTGTTCGATCTGATGCGCTTCGGGTTACGCCACAGTGGAGTGACCGCCGCCCAAATCCTCGTCATGGGTCTAGTCGGCGGTATCCTCGCCGGAATGGTTCCGCTGGCAATCGCGATTCTTTACGGGACGATCATTCCCGGCGCAATGCGTCCACAGCTGCTGACGATGGCCTTGGCGCTGCTGGCGGTTGCGTTGACCGCGGCCGTTGCGGAGGTCGTGCGTGGTCTGGCG
Organism: Vulcanimicrobiota bacterium; assembly: GCA_963735845.1. Taxonomy (GTDB): domain Bacteria; phylum Vulcanimicrobiota; class Vulcanimicrobiia; order Vulcanimicrobiales; family Vulcanimicrobiaceae; genus Cybelea. The sequence goes on from CAVTMN010000021.1 coordinate 125,363, forward strand.
ATCGTACGCCTCCAAACTCAAGTCGGCTCGACCTTGCAATCCGGCGTCATGCAGCGACTGTTGGCACTGCCGGCATCGTTCTTTCGCCGCTACGAAATCGGCGATTTAGCCGACCGGCTGATGGGCATCGACCGGATCGAGCAATACGTCAGCGATATCACGATCGCAGCGGCATTGAGCGGCGTCTTCTCCCTGGTCAGCTTCGCGCTGCTTTTTATCTACGACGTCGGTCTAGCATGGCTGTGCTTGCTATTGGCGTCGATCGCGATCGCCGCCGCCGCCGCGGAAGCCCTTGCGACACTGCCGCTGAGGCGGAAGATTTTCAATCGGTCGGGTGGCATCGCCGGGTTCGTACTCCAGATCTTTAAGGGCATCTCCAAACTGCGCGTCGCTGGAGCGGAGACGCGGGCCTTTGTGGGTTGGCTTCATCGTTTCGTCGTTATGCGGCGAACCGCGACGCGGGCCGACACGATCGTCTATCGCTTCGGAATATTCAACGCGATCTGGCCGGCGGCCACGACCCTGGCGATCATAGGCTACGTTTTCATCATCCGGCATGGCGCCTTCGCGACGGGCATCTTCATAGCGGCGAGCGCCGCCTTTGGGCAACTGCTTGCCTCATTGCTCGGGCTCGGCGACGCCTTCGTCCAAGTCATCCGAATCATTCCGTTGTACGAACGCGCGCGTCCGCTGCTGCGCGAGGTCCCCGAGATACTAGAGGCGCACGGCGACCCGGGGACGCTAACGGGTGGCATCGAGTTGCGAAACGTGAGCTTTCAGTATGAGGGCGCGCCTGCCGTAACGCTCGATCGCATCGACCTCAAGATCGAACCAGGCTCTTTCGTTGCGATCGTCGGACCGTCGGGGTCGGGAAAGTCCACGCTGTTCCGGCTGCTTCTCGGTTTCGAACGGCCGGGCCACGGATCGGTCATCTATGGTGGCCACGATCTGGCGTCGGTGGATCTTGCGGCGGTTCGGCGACAAATCGGCTCGGTTCTTCAATCGAGCGGCGCGCTCCAAGGAACGATCTTTGAAAACATCGCGGGCGCGCGGTATATCACCCACGACCAAGCGTGGGATGCCGCACGGCGGGTCGGCCTAGCCGAGGACGTCGCCTCCCTTCCGATGCAGATGGAAACGTATCTGGGATCAGACGGAGGCGGACTCTCGGTCGGACAGCGTCAGCGGATTTCGATCGCCAGAGCGATCGTGACGACGCCGCGCATCGTGCTATTCGACGAGGCGACCAGCGCCCTCGATAATGAAACTCAGGCCGTTGTCATGAAATCGCTCGAGCAGCTTCGTGCCACTCGTCTGATAATCGCGCACCGCCTCTCCACTATTGAGAATGCGGATCGAATCATCGTGCTAGAAAGGGGTCGGATCGTTCAGGATGGCAGGTATGCCGACCTGATAGCGGCCCCCGGCCCCTTTGCTACCCTCGCGCAACGACAGGCACTCTAACGTCGTTGCTGTGGGCTTGACTACATGGGTTTTGCGCGCGGACGAGGATCCGACGGAGGCTGTTGTCCCGGTCCTGGGGGAATCGGGCGCGGCTCAGACTTCTGTCGATCGGGTTGTGGATGATGATATAGTCGCTGCCGGCGCCGCCGCTCACTTTGTCCAGGGTCTCATCCTGAATCGGCTTCTGTTCGTCGGCTTTCTTTTGATCGCTCATTTGTGCATCCTTTGGGGGATCGCGTGGAGTAATCACCACGCTTGACTTACGGTAACAGTCAAGTAAGAAGCCCCTAAGAAGAGCTTGCGAACGAAGCTTCGCTCTTTGGAAACACCGAAGAAGGGTGTGCCCCCGGTTCTTTTTAGGGGGCGGCGGCGGTCCGCTTTCGCAGCTTTAGGCGGTCGCCTTCGTTGAGAATGCGCTTGCGCAGTCGAATCGACTGCGGGGTAACTTCGACGAGTTCGTCGTCTTCGATGAATTCGATAGCTCGCTCGAGAGAAAGCTCCTCGGGCGGCGATAGCTTGACGTTCTCGTCGGAGCCGGCGGCACGCATGTTGGTGAGTTTTTTCTCGCGCACGACGTTGAGCGCGACGTCGTAGTTGTCGTTGGCGCGCCCGACGATCATCCCCGCGTACACGTCCACGCCCGGCCCGACGAAGAAGTGGCCGCGCTGTTCGAGACCCATCAGCGCGTAGCCGGTCGTCCGTCCGGTATCGCTGGCGACGAGCGTACCAACGCTGCGTCCGGGCAGTTCACCCAGCCATGGGCGGTGATCGTAGTAGGTGTGCGAGAGCATCGCCGTTCCGCGCGTCAGCGTTAACAGCTCGCCACGCAGCCCGAAGATCGCGCGCGTCGGCATGGTGTACTCGAAGCGGCGCGAGTCGCCCACGGCCAGCATGTTCGACATCGTCGCCTTGCGCCGTCCGAGCGCCTCGATGACCGGGCCGCTATACTCTTCGGGAACGTCAACCACGACGTACTCGACCGGCTCGAAGCGCTTTCCCGTCTCGCTCGCGCAGGATGACTTGCGGCTTGGAGACGGCCAGCTCGTAACCTTCGCGCCGCATCGTCTCGATCAAGATCGCTAGATGCAGCTCGCCGCGGCCGCGAACTTCGAGCGTATCGGGCGAGCCGGTATCTTCAACCCGCAGCGCCACGTTCGACTCGAGTTCGCGCACCAATCGTTCGCGAATCTGGCGCGACGTCAGAAACTTACCTTCGCGTCCGGCGAACGGCGAGTTGTTGACGCTGAAGAACATCGAGACCGTCGGCTCGTCGACGGCGACCGCGGTGATGCTGTCGGGAGCGTTGGCATCGGCGAGCGTGTCGCCAATGTTGAGATCGTCGATTCCCGGAAATGCAGACGATGTCGCCGGCGGCGGCCTCCTCGACGTCGATGCGCTCGAGCCCGGCAAACGTCAGCAGCGTCGTAAGGCGCAAGCCGGTTGCGATCTCACCTTCGCGAGCGATCTTGACGATCGGATCGTTACGCCGCGCGCTGCCGCGGAAGATGCGGCCGATGCCGACGCGCCCGACGTAGCGGTTGTGGTCGATGGCCGAGATCAGCAGCTGGAACGGGCCGTCCTCGGCGGGCGCCTCGGGGATGCGCGCGACGATAGTTTCGAAAAGCGGCTCCAGCGAGTCGCCCGGGTCCTCGAGCGAACGCTTGGCGATGCCGGCCTTGGCGTTGGTGAAGATCACCGGGAAATCGGCCTGCTCGTCGTTCGCGCCCAGCTCGACGAAGAGATCGAAGGTTTCGTTGACGACCTCTTGCGGCCGCGCGTCCTTGCGGTCGATCTTGTTGACGACCACGATCGCGCGCAGATCCAGCTCGAGCGCCTTGCGCAGCACGAAGCGCGTCTGCGGCATCACGCCTTCGGCGGCGTCGACCAGCAGTAGCACGCCCTGCACCATCTGCAGCACGCGTTCGACCTCTCCACCGAAGTCGGAGTGTCCCGGCGTGTCGACGATGTTAAACTTTACGTCGCCGTGGCGGACGGCGGTGTTCTTCGACAGGATCGTTATTCCGCGTTCGCGTTCGAGCGGGTTGGAATCCATGACGCGCGTCGCCACCTGCTGGCCCTCGCGGAATACGCCGCTCTGCCGCAGCATGGCGTCGACGAGCGTGGTCTTCCCGTGATCGACGTGGGCGACGATGGCGACGTTACGGATATCGGAGCGGGTTGGTGATTGTTGTGCCCGGGTCGATCACCCCTGGTCCCGCTCACAGCCGTCCCACTAGAGAGGGTCTGACCGACCGCGAGGGCCCCGGAGACGACGCTGGTCACGGTTAGCGTGGTCCCGGCAATGCTACCGACAACGGAAGCCGCATGACTGTTCGCAGAGCCGACGTCGATAGAGGCAATCTGAGCCCAAGGTCCTAGAGCTTGAATTGGGGCCACATATCGCGTCGCGTAGAGCGTTGCGCCGATCTGCGCTCGCGTGCCGCCATCGTTGCCAGCGAAGGCGTCCAGGATGGCATTCTGGACCTGAGTGACCGCATCGGCCGGGACCTGCGTGCTGTTGACGATCACGACCGAAAATAGAATTTGCAGCGCGCGCGGAGTTTCGAAGGTGATCGGGTAGCTTGGATAGGGCGTCGAATATCCGGTCGTGTCATAGACGGTTTCGACAGTGTTGCCGTTCATCGCACAGCCCGGCGATTTCTTGCGCCAAATCGCCTCCGCAACGGATTGCGCATCGCCGCCATATACCGCGACGTAGATCGAATGCGCGACCAGCGTGAAGCCGCCGATCACCACGGGTGACGCTGTATCGTTCTCCGCACAAACGTCTCGCACTGGTTTTGTCTTGCCGTGGACATTGCCATATGCCAGTCAACTGGCGCGCTCTGCAGCCTGCGCCGGCAGGCTTTGCGGATGCGCTCATGCGCACCCCTTAGGCGCGGCTTCAGCCGCCAGCGCCCGGCTACGGATTCATATCCGTGTCCTGCTCCAGCGGTAGCCCCTGCTCGTCCACGCCTTGCGCCTGACGCCTGAGGATATCGTCATCCGTATTGCGCATCGGGGCCGCGCTGGTTGCCGTTGGTGGCGACGCATAACGGGTGTCTTTCAGGTCATCCTTCGACAGATTGATGCGGACACCATCGACACCGGTACTGGCGATGGCGCTGACCGGGATATAGACATCCTTCTTGAAAGAGCATGCCTTTCTCCACCAACAGGACAGTTGGCCTGCGGAAGGAACTGCTGCACCGAACCAACCTTGTCGCCGTTGACATCGTACACATCCGTCCCCGGAGCGATCGAGGTATTCCTCGCCGCCCTGATTCATCATGTTGGGATCGTTGTCCATGTGTTTCTCTCCTCCATGAACTCGTGTTCAACTGGCCAGTCATTACAATGTGGGCATGCGTTCCCACATACCCCGTCTAACACGCGCACGATATGTGCCATCGATGTGATGGCCCCCGTTTTGTCTGTCACGAATCGTGCTATATCTAGAGAGCGCGATGGGCTGAGAGCAACCGGGTTGGCAGCGCCTCACCTCTGGCGCCCTTCACAGGAACACAACAGAAAAGGAGCAGTTTGCATGACAGATGAGTGGATGGATATTTCGGTTCCGCTGCGGTCGGGCATGGTGCATTGGCCGGACAATCCCCCGGTAGACATTGAGCGCGCGATGGATATGAATCGCGGTGATGTCTGCAATGTCTCGAAGATGTCGCTCGGCGTCCACACGGGAACGCATATGGATGCTCCGATTCACTTTCTGGCTAACGGCATTGGCATCGATCAGATGCCACTTACGGCGGCGGTCGGGCGCGCCCGTGTCATCGAGATTGCCGATCCAGTGTCCATCAAGCCGGGCGAACTTGCGACCCATTCTATCCAGCGGGGCGAGCGCATCCTCTTCAAAACGCTGAACTCCCCCCGCTGCTGGCAGACCGATGACTTTGTGGAAGACTTCGTCTATGTGTCGCACGAGGCCGCAGCGTATCTGGCAACCATCGGCGCGCAAACGGTCGGCGTGGACTATCTCTCCGTGGGCGGGGCGCAGATCGATGGCCCACAGACGCACCAGGCGCTTCTGGAGGCGGGCATCTGGATCATCGAGGGGTTGAATCTCGCACAGGCGCAGCCAGGTATTTACGATCTCATCTGCCTGCCATTGCGCATCGTTGGGGGCGATGGCGCGCCTGCACGGGCCATGCTGCGCTGGGTTGGTCCAGCGGATGTCACTGGGGAAACGCCCCGATGAAGCGCCGCTAGCTCCCCTGCTTCCAGTCGCGGAAGACGCGGAGCAGATGCGTCTTCGCGTCAGTGGGGATATCATCTTCTTCGAGCGCGCCAACCAGTTGAATGGTTCGCCGTACCTGATCGAGGTAGTGGCGGCAGCCCGTACACGCGTTGAGATGCCGCTCGAAGCGCGCGCGTTCCGCTGGGGGCAGCGTTCCCTCGACATATTCAGTGACCAGCTCGATGAGTTCCTGGCAACTCAATTCATCTGGGATCGCCATAGCTAACCTGCTTTTCCAAATACTGTTGTTCGTGCGGCCCCCGCACGGCTCAGCGTGTGACGTCTGGTGTCGTGGTGTGCTGAGTGTTCCGCACGGCTGTCGTGTCTGCGCCCAGGCTCAATACCCGCTCGACCTCATAGCGTATCTCGTCATTGGAGATGCGCACCTCGCTGCTGATCAGTAGCACACCCACCAGCAGCACGATTGTGCCTGCCAGAAATACCACAAGAGCCACCATCGCTAGCGTCACCGAATTCGGCAGCACAGCAAGCGCGATAGCGAGCATGCACACCACAAAGATGAGGATCGCGAGGTAGGTCGCCAGCGCGCTATTATGAACGAGCCTGTGCCGATAGAGCAAGCGAGGTAGCTGCTCATCAATCTCACCGAGCCGCTCTCGCTTGAGAGGGTTCCCCGCAACCGACGACATGCTCATCGCGCCATCAGACCCGCGCAGAAGATCCAGCCGCTCCTTCGTCAGCGAGCGCATCCGGTCGTTGATGCTGGCATAGCGCGACAGGATGCCGTTCGCCAGAATTGCGCAGCTCGTCACCATCACCACGGGAGCCAGGATGAACTGGATCGCGCGTGTGATTGTCTCGACGTTCAACGTTATCTCTCGCTCTCTCACGAACGCTGACCCCTGCTGGATAGTCTCGGCGCAGCCGTGTTTGTTACAGCGCGCCCGTCAAGTCATCTGCGCGGCCATGCAGGTAATGCCGATGGCGAGGGTCGCAGCCGAATGGCGCAGTTTCGCGGGTAAACGATAAGGGCGGCGCTCCACGATGATCTCGCAGAGCCACCGCCCCATTGAGTGTGAGGGTCAGCGTGTGGCCAGTGGTTAGTTGCGCGCCTTAAAGACTGGCGTGCGTTTTTCCTGATAGGCGGCGATGCCTTCCTTCGCATCCTCGCTCTGGAAGCAAAGCTGCTGCAGTTCGCGCTCGATGGCCAACGCCTCGGAGAACGGTACCTCGGCGCCGGATTGCACCGAGCGCTTCAGGCGGCCAACCGCGCGCGAGGCCTTGTTTGGCGGGCAGAAGCTCTTCGCGTACTCCATCACCTTATCCCAGTAGCCATCGGACTCATAGATGTAGTTGATGAGATTGAGGTCGAGCGCCTCCTCGAAGTCCATCAGGCGCGCCTCGGCCATCAGTTCGATAGCCTTGTTCTTGGGCAGGGCGCGCGCCATGCGCTGCGTGCCGCCTGTTCCCGGTAGCACGCCCAGATTCATCTCCGGCAGCCCGATCTTGCCGCCGCCTTTGCGCGCGATGCGAATGTCGCAGGCCAGCGCGATCTCCAGGCCGCCGCCGACGGTGTGCCCGTTCAGCGCCGCGATCACCAGCTTGGGCGTCTGCTCCAGGCGCGTCAGCGTCTCGTTGGCGTGCAGGCAGAAATAATACTTGAAGGTGGGCGTTACCGTGTTCAGCATGGCGATCTCCGCGCCTGCCGAGAAGAATTTCTCCCCAGCGCCGCGCAGCACGATCACATGGACATTCTCGTCGAATCGCGCCTTCAGAATCGCGGCGTCGATCTGGCTCATCATCTCATAGCTGTACGTGTTGGCGGGCGCATTCGTCAACTCGATGATTGCGATACCCCCGTCGGTGGAGTAGTTCACCAGGGTGCGCTCGCTGGTGGCGGTCGTGTCGGACATGTTCGCTTTCTCCTGTGAAATGCTATCGTAGCCGCATAGAATAGTAGCCTCTGATATCAGCCACATGGTAGCACAGAGTTACAACCGCTGCTTCCCCCATCCCACAGCGCGAACGACGCGCGCATCGTTACATCGTCAGTTCGCGCCCGCGTTTTGGGCGGCTTGTTGTCCTCGTGTCTCGCCGCTGGGCGCCCGGCCGAGGTTCAATTCGTCGCGCAGGGAGATGCGCGCATAGACGCCGCCAGCGACGGCCAGCAGGCCCATCCCACTGAAGACGACATTCACGGCGTCGAAGCGGATGAAGAGAATGGTCGCGTGGAAGCCCTCCAACACCGTGCCCACCAACGCCCCCGCCATGATGACCGAGACCAGCGCCGCGAGCCGCCCCACCGGGTTAATTACAGCGGTGACGCGCCCGACGAATTCCTTCTCGGTCGCATCGATGGCCAGCGGTCCCGCCGAGATGAGGATCGCCGTCGCCGAGACCCCGAAGAGGAACGCCGCCACCAGCGCCAGCGGGAGGCTCGTCAGGTGCGACATGACCACGACGAAGATGCCCGACGTGATGAGCGCGACCCACAGGATGCGCACCAGACCGATGCGCCTGCCGAAGATCGCGACGAACGCGCCGCCAGCGATTGCGCCGAGGCCAAAGACCGCGCCGAGCCAGCCATAGCTGCTGGGCGGGGCGTCTAAATTCTCGGTGATGAAGAAGTAGCCCAGACTCTGAAGCGCCCCGAAGCCAAGCCAGGTGAGGACTTCGGCGATGAGCACCGTCCGCAGAATGCTGTGACCCAGCACATAGCGCACCCCAGCGGCGAACTCGCGGGAGAAGTGGCCTGCCTCCCCCGGTTCCAGGCTACTGACCGACGGGGGAGCCTCGATTGCCACGGTCGCCCAGAAGCAGAGTACGAACGTCACCGCATTCAGCAGCAGCGCCCACTGGATGCCCAACCCGAAGACAAGCCCGGCGGCCACAGGCGGGCCAAGTACCACGGCTAGCCCCTGGATGGCCTGGGTCATCTCAATCGCCTGATCCTGTTTGGGCGCCTGGACGATGTCTTTGATGAGGGCGAGTTGCGCCGGCAGGAAAAATTGGGCGCAACTGGTGAGGAGCAAGATATCGGCATAGGTGACGGCGAGGAGCCAGCCAACCGGAATATGCGGGCGGCCAACACCGGGTAACGGAATCCCCACGACTGGCACGATCAGCAGCACGGCGAGCGCCCCCTGAATCGCCGTCATCACGATCATCGTGCGGCGCTTATCCCAGCGGTCGACAAACACGCCCGCGACCGGGCCAACCACTATCTGCGGAATCGCCGCCGCCAGGATTGCCCCGCTCACCGCCAGCGGCGCCCAGGACTGGTCGCGTGCGAGAAATGTGGCGATCCACAGGACAAGCGCGGTATCCCAGGCGTAGTCGCCGACGCTGGAGATCGCCTGCCCCCACCAGAGCAGCGCGAAATTGCGGTTGATGAACGCCGCGCCCGCGAAGCGCCTGAGCAGTCTCACACCCGGTGGCTGGGCCGAGCGCTCTACCGCATGAGCGTGGCGGCCCGTCACTCGGATAGGCACACCGTACGTGCGGAAACGTAGCCGTCGTTCCCTATAGATGGCGCCTCGGTATCGCCCGTTCTGGCTCCCCGGCTGGCTCCCCGGCTGGCTCCCGCTGGCTCTCCGCTGGGGATGGCGTGGTGGATTGGGCGTCCGGGTCTTGCATCGGGTGGCTCCAGTTGGCTGGTCAGTCTCACTGTGCGGCTACCAAAGAATCGGGCTGAGTGCCCCTGCCTTCAGGCATGGGGGTGAAAGCCCGGTCGCCCAGAGGGCGACACCAGTACCGCGCACTTGCTTCTTGCGTGCCCTATGCGATACACTTAGAGCATGCGAACGTTTGAGTACCGGCTGTATCCCAACCGCGCACAGCGCCAGCAGTTGATGGCCTGTCTCATGGAGTCGCGAGCCATCTACAACGAGATGCTGGCGGCGCTGAAAGCGCAGTATGAGACGGACGGCACGTTCCCCTCGAAGTATGACCTGACGGCACACTTCAAGGGACGTGGCGGGGAGCGTGTGCCCGCCACGACCGTACAGACGCTGGCGGACCGACTCAGCAAGGCGCTCAAACGCTCCCTCCAGATGAAAGACCTGGGCGTGCCCGTCAGGCTTCCCCCGCTTCAAGACACCCAACCGCTGGCACAGCATCCAGTTGCGCCAGTACGAAACGCATCGCGATGTCTGGCTGGATGACGACGGGACGGACGGGACGCATCTGCACGTCCCCGCCAAACTGGGACGCCTGCTCAAGATCAAGCTGCATCGCCCGCTGGAGGGAACACCGGTCACGGCCCATCTGGTCTTGCGGGCTGATGACCACTGGTACGCGCTGATCGTGTGTGAGACGGCGCCACAGGACGAGCAGGGCGTTGTGCATCCTGAGCGCACGCATGAGCGCACGGCATGCGAGCATCCTGCCATTGGCCTGGATGTGGGGCTGAAGGTGTTTCTGGCGGACTCCGAAGGCGGGATGGTCGAGAACCCACGCCACTATCGTCGAGGACAGAAGCGCCTGGCGCACGCCCAGCGCACGGTCTGTCGCCGCACGAAAGGCAGTCACCGCCGCCGCAAAGCCAACCGCGAAGTCGCCTGCAAACACCTGCAAGATCAGTCGCCAGCGCCGCGACTTCCACTTCAAGACGGCCAACCAGTATGCCGAGCGGTATAGCCGCATCTGCGTCGAGGACCTGAACATCACCGGGATGGTGCAGCAACCACCATCTCGCCAAAAGCATTCACGACGCGAGTTGGAGCGCGTTTCTCGACATCCTCACGGAGAAGGCTGAGAGAGCCGGTCATGTGGTGGTGCGAGTCCCGGCGCGCTTCACGACCCAGAAGTGCAGCGGATGTGGCGAGTACGTCCAGAAAAGTCTGTCGGTGCGGACGCATATCTGTCCTTCCTGTGGTCTGGTCGAAGACCGCGATGTGAATGCTGCCAAGAATATTTTGCAAGCTGGTTTACGGATAGCACTACAGGCAGGGGCACTGCCTTCAGGGACGGGAGCCGATGGGCTGCCGGGTGAACTGAGAAGCCCCCGGCTTTAGCCGTGGGGAGTTGTCACATAAGTCTATAGCACAGCGAGCAAGCCTAGGCGACCGCCTCGTCAGATGTCTCTCCGTCTAGCGTGAGTGAGAGCGGCGCTTCATCCGCATGCCCGCGATGCTCGCGCACCTTCAGGACGAATCCCGCGCCCAATGCCAGGAAGATCGTCGCCACGGCAAAGATGCCACGATAGCCAAAGGCGGTTTGGCCGAGCATGCTCGCCAGCACGATGACCCCGCTGCCGAGTACCGGCGCGATCACGCTGGGGAGCGTCGAAGCCATGCTCCACAGGCCCAAATCGCGCCCGGCTGCATGCATCGAAGGCAATGCGTCAATCGCGAGCGCCATATCCACGCTCATGTAGGCGCCATAGCCAAGCCCAAAGCACATGCCAATCGGCCATAGGGGCGCCTGAGTGGGCGCGATGACAAAGATGAGCGCCGCCACCGCCATGAACCCAGCGGCCACACACACGATTGGCGCGCGGCGGCTAATACGATCTGAGAGCATCCCGATGAGCAAGGTGCTTGCCACCGCGCCGAGCAGCGACAGAATGGCGATGACGGCCGTGGCCTGCACGAAGTCTGTGCGGTGCGCTACCCTGGCGAAGTAATATTCGATATACGTCATAAAGAGCGCCAGCCCCAGCATGACGAACCCACGCGTCAGAAAGACCCAGCGAAAGTTGGCATGGCGCCAGGGATGGAGCAGCGATGCCCAGGGCGTCTGGCGCGAGGTGTGCGTGGGCTGCGTGGGCTGTTCTTTGCTCTTCGTGAAGGTCTGGCCATTGCGTCGCGCCCAGGTGTTCTCCTTGATGAGCAGCAGCGGAATGGTCGCGAAGACGACCAACACACCTGCGGCGATGGTGTAGTACCAGGCCGCGCCCTGTGCGAGACCGGCCGTGGTCGCTCCGCCATGGGTAGATGTTCCAAGCAAGATTGATGCCACTGCCAGGCTACCAACGGTCCCAAGCAACGTCATCAGCCCCATGTAGCCGGAGGCTGCGCCGCGCTGGCGCACCGGAACGCAATCGGGCGCCAGTCCCTGGCTTGCCGTGGCGCTGACCGTGTTGCCTACCACCACGACGAAGAGACCCAGGATGAAGAGAACCACCAGATGTGTCAGCGCCAGGAGCGCGAGGCCAACTAGCAGGCTCATAGCGCCCGCGATCATGTAGGGTCGGCGTCGGCCAATGCGTGTGCGCGTGCGATCCGAAAGCGCGCCGATGGTGGGCTGGAGCACCAGCGCCGTCACCGCGCCCAGGGCGGCCATGCCGCCGAGAAACAAGGCCTGCTGTGCGTTGCCCGCCGATCCAGGGGCCACAAAGAGGAGAATCTGCGCCGGAATGACGATGGGCAGCAGCGCGGCAAACTGGAAGTTGAGGGCGAACCAGGGGAGACTTAGCCCGAGCAACTCGCGTCGCGACAGCCGCGATCCCTCAGGCGCATCGTCGCTCGGTTCGGGCAGATCGATAGTGATAGAAGACACCGTGTCTGAATTCTCCTTGAATTTCATTGTTGCTGTGCGAGAACATGGCGCAAACGAGTCAGTGACCGTCCTTCGCGGTTCCTCACAGTGTATGCGCTGTTAGCCATATGCCGCCAAAGCAAGCCCGGCGCTCATGTGGGAAGTGCGAATATTTCCCGGTCGCGGCATGCGTCACAAAGGTGACATACGCTGAGACAAACGTCGCGGCAGGATGAGCGAGTGGCGGGATACGATACGCCTCAAAAGGGGCCATTCTTCAGGCGATCCAGTTGGCGGATGGTTGCCCAACCTACGAGGAAATGCGGAGGTCACTTGCAAGATGCCGCGAATGCTGCCTATCCTGCATAGACGCACAAAGGCAACTGATCGACTGAAAGGAGCGCGTCTCATGTTGTCGGACACCAGCGCATTCGATACTCCGCCGCCTGGCGCCGAGGCCGCATTGCCTCCGATGGCGCAGATGGCTGGCCGCCATACGGTGTCACTGCCGCGTATGGCAAAGGCGCTCGCTCCCGAAGAATATGTTGATATGGCGCGATACGAGATGGCTACCGTGCTGCTCCACTGGGGGTATCGCCCTGAATTGTGGACGATCATTGGCTTCACTGCCTCCGCTGCTGATCGGTTCTCTGCTGCGGCGCCAGTCGCGCATCCCATCCTCGAGGTGGTGCAATCACCCGTGGTGGTACGCCGCCAATTCCTGGGCCTCTCAGAACGCGATATCGTCGCCCGCCACGCCTTCATGCGGCATCTCGCCACGCAGGGGTTACCAGCGCCGACGTTGCTGAGCCGCCCCGACGGGACGACGTATGCAGTGGTGCCCGTGGTTCCGCTCACCGATCCCCAGCAGGGAGGCGGTTTCACCTATGTTATCGAGAACGCGATCTATGAGATTCAGACCTATATGCCGGGTCGGCGCTTCGTGACTGACGGGCCATCCGAAGACACATATCTGACGGCTGCGGCGCAGACGCTCGCCGCGTTGCATCAGGCATCAGCAGCGTATACAGGTCCCATACATCGTTGGCCGCGCGAACGAGCGCCGCTCGCCATTGCCCAGGTGTACCTCGCGCGCCTCACGGAGGCGAGCCGGGGCATGGGCATCTCTCGGCCAATCGCCGTGGGGCTGCGACGGTTGGCGCGGGAGGCCGCGCAGTGGGCCACAACGGCTGAGGAGCGCCTCACCGCGCTTCGAGACCTGCCCAGCGTGCATATCCATGGCGACTATCAGCCACACAATCTCGCGTTCGAGGCGGATCGTGTCTGTGGAATCTATGACTTCGACGCGATGCGCTGGGATTGGCGGATACTCGAACTCGCCTACGCGCTTTTCGCGTTCGCTGGCCTGCGCTGGGAGGACGACGCGCCCTCGTCAACGCCCTCACCGACGCCACCACTGGTCGAGCAGGGACTTGATCTTGAGCGCGCGCGCGTGTTTCTCAACGCCTACGGCCACATAGCGCCGCCTCAACCCGGCGAGGCAGACCTGCTCGACGATGCGCTGCTGCTCGTACTCCCGGCCATCTTTGTCAACGGTATCGCCGAGGACTTCATCGCTGCCGACCGCGAGGCGCGCGCCATCTATTCACAACGAGAATGCCGGGCGCACCTGGAGTGGGCAGAAACGTTCCCTGCCTGGCTCGAAACACACCGTGCAACGCTACGTGACGCCTGGCGCTGATGGAAAAGTAGCCCCGGCCGTAGCGCTTTCATTGAGGGGGGTTATCAGGTCGCTTCGTGATATCCAATCGCGCCTCCACATGCCCCTCGCGCAGGCGATGGATCGAGGGGAAGCCCGAATGGCGCAGCATGATGAGCATATGATCGTTATCGTACTTGACGTTGGCGATGAACGTCGTGAAGCCAGTGCGGCGGGCGTACGCTGCCAAGAGCATGAGCAATTGGGGGCCGATGCCCTGCCCCTGCCAGCGATCTTCGATCACCAGCGCCATCTCGGCAGCTTCAGGCTCCGTAGCCTCATAGCGCGCTACCGCGATGATTGGCTCGTCCGCGCCCGCGCCTGGCGTCACCACGATGGCCATGCGATCCTGGTAGTTCACCTGGCAGAGCCGTTCGGCCAATTCGCGGCTCAGCACGGGCATCTCGCCGAAGAACCGGTAGAAGAGCGTCTGATGCGAGAGGCGGCTGTGAAACGCCCGCAGCCGCTCCGCATCGTCGGCGCGAATCGCACGCCAAGAGAATACGGCGCCATCACGCAGCGTCAGTGGCCCACCGAGGCTGGCGGCCATTTGCCGCGACGCCTCAATACTCTGCCGCCGTTCGCGCACCTGCGAGCGCGGTCCCGGCTCACTCATGGCGTCGTGGCTGATACGTTCCCGGCTCCGTGCGGAAGCTGATCGCCAGGCGGTTCCAGCCGTTGATGGCGATGACCGCCAGCGTCAAATCAGTCAGTTCCTTTTCACCGAATTGCTGGCGTACCTCCTCGTACACCGCATCGGGCACATGGCTCTCCGAGACCAGTGTCACCGCCTCAGTCCATGCCAGCGCCGCGCGCTCGCGCTCGCTATAGAATGGTGTCTCGCGCCAGGCGCTCAGCGCGTACAGACGTTGTTCGCTCTCGCCACGGGCGCGCGCGTCTTTCGTGTGCATATCGATGCAGTAAGCGCAGCCATTGATCTGCGAGGCGCGCAGCTTGACCAGTTCGACCAGTGACGGCTCCAGACCACATCCGGCCACATATCGTTCCAACGCGCCCATCGCCTGCATGACGCCGGGCGCGGCCTTTGAATACTCGATTCGCGGTTTCATATTTCCTCCTAGGCTTCCGTGCGCAACGGGTGTTATGAGTCATTGCCACATGTCCATGGCTCACCTCTTACTGTAGCAGTGCCGCGTGATGCGCACAGCGATGTTTGTCACACTGCGATACGTGGCCGCCATGCGCGGCGGAGGGCTGTCTTTTGGGGCGCGTGCGGGCATAAGATATGAACGGTATGGATTGCCACGATTTCGTACATCGCAACGGTGAGAGCAGCGGCCACACGGAAGAAGCCATACGCTTGATCGAACACGAGCCATAACGGCTGAAAGGCACACATCGATGAGAATATTTCTAGACACTGCGGACATTGACGAGATTCGCGAGGCCGCGCGCTGGGGCATCCTCAGCGGGGTCACGACGAACCCCACCCTCATGATGAAGAGCGGCGGCAAGAGCCACGAGGCAGGTGATCCGCGAGATCGCCGAGATCGTGGATGGGCCGATCAGCGCCGAGACCATCAGCCTGGATACGGCGGGCATGGTCGAAGAGGGGCGGCGATTTGCGAAGTGGCATCCCAACGTCGTCGTCAAAGTGCCATCGACGCCCAACGGCTGGGCGGCGGTGAAGCAGCTCAAGCAGGAGGGCATCCGCACCAATGTGACGCTCTGCTTTAGCGCGAATCAGGCGCTCTTCGCCGCGCTGGCCGGAGCCTACATCATCAGTCCATTCGTCGGGCGGCTGGACGACATCTCAGAGGACGGCATGCAGGTGGTGCGCGATACCGCCGAGATCTACCAGCAAGCACAACCTGCCGACGCTGGTGCTGGCGGCCAGCATTCGCCATCCGCTGCACATCATCGACGCCGCCAAGAGCGGGCGCCGACATCGCCACGGTGCCATTCAAGGTGCTGGAGCTGGCGGCCAAGCATCCGCTCACCGACAAGGGTATCGAGAACTTCTTGAAGGACTGGCAGAAGTTCACCGATGAAACCGGTGGCAAGCTCGCATAAGCCTGGCATAGGCTGCCGACGCTCCAACGTGTTTCGCGGGAGTACGACAAAAGTCGCTGTCGAGAGGGGTCGTGTCGTCTCATACTCCATCTGACGCTGAAATGAACTGGCTTAAGAACGCGCCGGATCGCCCGGTGTGTCTGCGCCAGTTGACCAGATGAAACCCAGATGGAGAGGACGGACACAAACGATGAGCGCCACGACCACCCACGAACTGAGCGCCGCGATTCGCGCGCATCACCGCGCCCTCGCGGATACGCTGGATACCTACACCGCCGATGTTGAGGCGGGTGTCGGCGAACTCGACGCCGCGAGCCTCGCCGAATTGCTCAACGGCCTCACGGGCTTTCTTAGCAGGAGAGTTGATCCCACACGCGCGGGCGAGGAAAAGACGCTTTACCCCGCGCTCGATCCCATCATTCGCGAACACGGCTCGCCGACCGCGACGATGCGTGTCGATCACGAGTACATCGGCGACTACGCGCGGCAGATCGCCGAGACGGCGCGCGCCCTGCGTTCCGCCGACCAGCACACGCGAACGGGCCTGGCGCGCACGCTGGCGCGCCAACTGATTCAGCTGCAAGGGCTGTTCGGCGTGCATCTGGCCAAAGAGGAGCGCGTCTACCTGCCGCTTATCGAGCAGGCGATCTCGGCTGGCGATCAGCAGGCGCTGCTCGCGGCGCTGCACGAGGAGGCTGATGGTGCGGCAAGGACGGACACTGACCGCGCGCGGAAGCTGATGCTCTCGAGGTGCGCCAGCTGCCACCGGCCCAGCGCCATCAGGTGATCTTCGAGCGCTTCAACGCGCTGCCGGTCGGCGGGAGCTTTGTCCTGGTCAACGATCACGACCCCAAGCCGCTCTACTACCAGCTTGTCGCCGAATACCGGGGCAAATTGCTGTGGGAGTATCTGGAAGCGGGGCCGGAGGTCTGGCGTGTGCGGATGGGTAAGGCCAGCTAAGCAGGTGATAGGGTAATGTGTGCGGTGGCGGCTGGCTGACCTCTCCCGGCCTTCGGCCACCCTCCCCTATGAGGGGAGGGACCAGGCGACCAGCGCGGCGCTAGGCGCCACGATTCTGGCTCCCCTCTTCTCGTAGGAGAGGGGCTGGGGGTGAGGTCTGCCCGCCATCACCCGACCAAGCCGTTCAACACCATTGATGGCCGCATTACCCGGCATCCATCCGCCATGAGAGAGCGACTGGAGGCGGACATCTAGCGCATGCAGCGTACGCGCGAGAAACACTTCGCGCCAGTCGGCGCGCGCCAGAAGCGACCCTGCTAATTGGTTACCTTCCTGGGCGGCTGCCCAGAGCGGTTCAAGGGCGAGCCGTAGTCCCAGGAAGGTCGCATCCTGGCGCTCGCCGACTGAGATGTGGCATAGTCGCGCCTGTGATCGAGGTGGCCGAGCGTCGCGAACGATGACATTCCACTGCTTCTGGACAGCGCAGGAAAGACCAAGCGCCGCCTGCGCCATCTCCGCGATGGAGGTCGCGGCTGCCTGCCCGATCAGCGCGGGTGATACTGCTGTACGCAGGATGAGCACGGCCTGTAGCAGATTGTGATGGGTTGCGCTGTCGCCCGGTGGTGGATCGTCTGTGTTGTGGACGCCCCCGACGATAAGTGTGCCCGATGCGGCTCCAGCGCTGGCGAGCCTGTAAGCGACCGCGCAGAGATTGGCGACACCAGGCTCATACACCAGTGGATTGCCGAGCCACCACCCGTGAACCGCGAGGCGCAGCGCCTTGAGGTCGAGCCGCTGATCCGCTGTTGCCTCGCCCCGCCTCTGCGCCGCGCCACCGAGCGCGCCATTCATGCTGGTCACTCGGTTTCCTGGGGTACCGCTCGTAGCGGAATGTGTTTCTGGCTGCTGGTCGTCGCCGTCCGACTGATGCGCACGCGCCACACCTGCGGCCCCTGCTCCAAATAGTCCCAGCCCAATTGGCCGCTATATTCAAAGTTTAGTTGGTAATAGAGCGGCTTGGGATCGTGGTCGTTGACGAGTGTGAAACTGCCATTCACGGGCAGCGCCAGGAATCGCTGAAAAATCATCGGATGCCGCTGGGCTGGCGGAATCGTCCGTACGTCAAGGGTATCACTCTGTTCGCCCGTATCGCTTGAATCGCTCATGTGCGCGCGTCTCCTGTGTGAGCTAACGTACTTTGGCGCCCCATACCGCTGCGAACGGCTATGGGGAGCCGACTGGTGAGAGGATAGCTGCCATCGCTGCGGGCGACAGCGACTTTTCTCACGCAGTCACCAGGGTGATGTGACATGTTTGCGTTCTCGACGCCCACGTGATAGCCCCTGATATTCGCTGTCGCACTTGCTTGCGCAAATCGCCGCCGTTGGTTAGAATGGCGCCAAGCTGTTGGGTAAAACCACCACCCAGGAGAATTGCCCGGTGTCCCCTCGTCGTATACCCATTGTCATCGATGGTCATCTGGTGGCCAACACCAACGAACCCCTCGCCATCGAAGTTGGTTCGCAGGCGTGGTTTGCCTGGCTATGCGCTGGGACACCCTCCTCGTTTTCCTATCAGACACCGCATGGCGCGATCACGATTCGGCCCGAAAAGAAACGCCAGGGCTGGTATTGGTACGCCTATCACGCGACGCAAGGCTCGCTGCGCAAATCCTATCTGGGCAAGGCAGACGCCATCACGCCAGAACGCCTGCGCGTGGTCGCGGCCACACTTACCCGTCAGCCAGGCGCCCAGGATCACCAGGATGTATCACCCGGTGTGCGCATGACGTTTCTTGGCACGCCGCACGTGATGCGCTTTGGGCGCGCCGTCACCCTGACATCGATGAAAGCCATCGGTCTGCTGGCGTATCTGGCCAGCCACGAACGCCCGCAGCGTCGAGAACATTTGATGGCGCTCTTGTGGCCAGAAAGCCCAATCCAACAGGCGCGCAAGAATCTGCGCAATCTTCTCTGGTCGATCCGCGACCTGCTTGGCTCAGACGTGCTGGCTGGTCATGAATCGCTCATGCTGGGCAAACCTGTACACGTGGATCTGGAACGATTCGCGCGGGCGCAGCGCGAGGCGCAACAGCAGGAAACGAACGGCCAGAACGCGTTTGATTGTTACCAGACAATAATCGCGCTCTATCAAGGCAGTTTTCTCGACGGGATCATTCTCAACGACGCCGCCGAATTCGAGACCTGGGTCGCCATGACACGCGAACACTTCCATGAGGCGCATGCCCACGCCCTGCGCGTGCTGGCCACGAACTATCGTGATGAAGGGCGCTGGGCCGATGTGATTACCCTGGCGCGAACGGCGGTCATGCAAGATACCTTGCAAGAGTCGATGTATCGCATGCTGATGGAGGCGCATGCTCGTATTGGCGACCGCGCCTCGGCGTTGCGCCAATATGAAACGCTACGCGCGACCCTCGACCGCGAGTTGGGGGTTGCGCCCCTCGCGGAAACCGAGCAGCTCCGCCGCGACATTCTCGATGGCCGCCTGCAACCTGCGCTGGCGCCCGATGCGCCTGAATCGCCGCTGCCCAGACGCGTTGCGGTCGATCAGCGTGTGACGCCCTTCATTGGACGCGCCAGTGAGATGGCCGCGCTCGATGCGCATTGGGCGACGGCCCAGCGGCGGCTGGCGTTGGTTGCGCTCATCTCTGGCGAGGTCGGCCAGGGCAAATCGCGGCTGTGGCAGATGTGGTCCTCCCGGCTCGATCCGGCGGCGCCTATGCTGGTGGCCCACTGCTTATCCACCACGCAAAGTGTTCCGTTCGCGCCACTGGCAGACATGCTGCGCAGCCCACTGATGCGACGTCGCTTGCTGCGGCTCGCCCAGCCCATTCCGCCGGTGTGGCTAGAAGACATCATGCGGCTTGTGCCAGACCTGCGGGACGAATTACCAGCGCCGCCCCAGACGCCGATATTCGCTCCCCTCGAAGAACAGGGGCGTCTGTTTGAGGCGTTGGTGCAGAGCCTCGGCATCCGAGCCGAACACCCGCTCATCTTGTTCGTCGATAATCTGCATTGGGCGGATCAGGCGACGATTGAGTGGCTGGGCTATCTGCTGCATCGCGGGCACGACCTGCCACTGCTCTTCGTCGGGGCGTATCGGCCAGAAGAGGCGCAACCAGCGCTGCTGGGGCTCATTGCCTACTGGATGCGCGAAGGCGTGGCGCATCGTCTGCCGTTGGCTCGTCTCGACTATGAGGAAACTACACAGTTGATTTCCGCATTGAATGGCGATGTGGAGCGCGCCCAGGAACTCTATGCCAGGAGCGCGGGCAACCCCTATTTTCTTATCGAGCTTCTGCGCGCCGAACCAGGCGCTATGCCAGCGACACTGACAGACCTCATTACCCTGCGGCTGGATCAGCTCCCCGGCGCGGCGCGGCAGATTCTGCAGGTCGCGGCGCTTTTGCAGCCGGAGATCGACTGCACGCTGCTCCAGCAGATCAGCGGACGTACCGAGGAAGAGACGATTGAGGCGGTCGAGACACTGCAACAAACCGGGCTATTGCGCGATGAAGGTGAGCGCTACGCCTTTGGCCATCCGCTGATCGCGAATGTGGTGGATGCTGAGATGAGCCGGGCGCGCCGCACCATCCTGCACCGCCGTGTCGCCGAAACAGTGATGAGGCCGAGTTAGCACCAAAACAACGGCGGATGGTAGGGCTGTTTCGATGGCTTGTGGTGGAGTGGGGTTTGTTTGCATTTTGCTGGTCACTGGGCGATGCGCGTTGGCTTGGGGCCAAGCCATCATTGACGGAGTGGCTCACATTCGCTCCGCTGGCGACCGTCCCGATTGTGCTGATACTCTGGACACGTACATACTCAAGGTTACAACAAGCAGGAAGAGATTGACGATTTCGCTCGCCCGAAACAGTGATAGCACGACCGTGTTCACCAGTATTGCCACGACCACCTACAGCGCCAGCTACGACGCCGACACACGGCTGAGCAGCCTGAGCGTCGCACCAGCAGCGTCCTCTTCCGCAGCCAGCGGGGCTACGACGCGGCGAGCAACGTGACGGGGTCAACATCACCCTTATTCATAGCGTATGGCGCGCAACTGGGCTATGACAACGAGGGCCGCTTGAGTAGATGGCAGAACGCGCCGACGAGTCCCACGACCACCGATGGCTTTCTCTACGAAGGCGCGGGGAACCAGGTCGAGCAACTTGTCACAGTCAATGGCAGCATCACCACCACGGAGTATTCTGAACTACGGCTGGTTCGGCGCCCGGCGGTAGTATGCCTGGCCAGCGCTGTCCTCCGCACGGTCGGGGTCGGACTTCGTCAGTTCGATGAGTAGCCTGATGTCTGGATTTGGCGCCAGCGTCAGATCGCGCTTGCCCTCGCGCACCGCCTGCAGAATCTCGTCCGCCACCTGCTCCGGCTTGAGCAGCACCTCGATCTCCAGCCCGCCGTTTTGCTCGGTCGCCTGCTGTACCATCGGCGTATCCACCCAGGCCGGATAGACCGTCGTGATGCCGACACCCGTCCCATACAACTCGGCCCGCATCGCAATCGAGAAGCCGCGCACCGCCCATTTGCTGGCGCAGTAGCCCGAGAGCGTTGGCACGCCCAGCTTGCCCGCTACCGAACTCATCAGTACGAAATGGCCGCCGCCCTGCGCGCGCATCGTCGGCAACGCCGCCTGGACGCAGTGATAGACGCCCATCACGTTGACATCCAGCATCCTGCGCATCTCAGCCGATGAGAGATCCTCGATCCGCCCACCGACCCCGATGCCCGCGCTCGCCACCACCAGATCGATCCGCCCGGTGAGCTTCAGCGCCTCGTCCATTAGCCTGCGCACCTGCGCGTCATCCGTCACATCCGTCGCCACCGTGACAACCTGCGCCGTCGGCCCATCCGCATGCGCGCGCGCCTGCTCCGCCGCCCCGTGCAGCGCCGCCTCATTGATATCCGCCAGCACGACATGCGCGCCCTCGGCATAGAGCGCCCGCGCAGTCGCCAGCCCGATGCCGCTTGCCCCGCCGGTCACCACCGCCACGGTTCCGCCAAAGTCCTCGATTGCCATCGTTCTACCGCTCCTCCTGGCCATACTGCCGCAGCATCGACCGCGCGATTGCCCGCTTATGCACCTCATCGGGGCCATCCGCCAGGCGTAGCGTGCGCCCGCCCGCATACATCCCCGCCAGCGGGAAGTCGTCGCTGACACCCGCGCCGCCGAACGCCTGAATGGCCCGGTCGGCCACGCGCGTCATCAGATTCGGCGCGACCACTTTGATCATCGCGATCTCGTTCTGCGCCGCCTTCTTCCCCGCCGTGTCGATCATCCACGCCGCCTTCAACGTCAGCAGCCGCGCCTGTTCGATCTCGATGGCCGACTCGGCGATCCATTCCTGGATTACTCCCTGCTGCGCGAGTGGCTTGCCGAATGCGACACGCCCGGAGACGCGCGCGCACATCAGCTCCAGCGCCCGCTGCGCCGCGCCGATGCAGCGCATGCAGTGATGGATGCGCCCTGGCCCCAGCCGCGCCTCCGCGATGGCGAAGCCGTCACCCTCGCCGCCCAGGATGTTCCCTGCAGGCACACGCACGCCCTCAAACGTCACCTCGCAGTGGCTCTCGTTCTCGATGTAGCCAAAGACGGGCAGATTGCGCACCACCGTGACGCCCGATGTCTCCACGGGTACAAGGATCATGCTCTGCTGGCGGTGGCGGTCGGGCGAGTCGGGCGCTGTCTTGCCCATCACGATCATGATCTTGCAGCGTGGTCGCATTGCCCCCGAAATCCACCACTTGTGGCCGTCGAGCACATACTCGTCGCCCTCACGCCGGATGGTGAGCTGAATGTTGGTGGCGTCGGAGCTGGCCACCTCTGGCTCGGTCATCGCGAAGGCCGAGCGTATCGCGCCATCCAGCAGTGGCTGCAGCCACACGCGCTTCTGTTCGGGTGTGCCGAACTGCGCCAGAATCTCCATGTTCCCGGTGTCGGGCGCGCTACAGTTGAAGACCTCCGGCGCCCAGTGGACGCGCCCGGTGATCTCTGCCAGCGGCGCGTATTCGAGGTTGGTCAGCCCCGCGCCGTATTCGTTGTCGGGCAGGAAGAGGTTCCATAGCCCCTCGGCTCTCGCCATCGCCTTCAGTTCGTCGACGATCTCCGCGTGGTGAAAGGGGTTACCCGAGGCGGCGATCTGCTCTCGGTGGGTCCGCTCGTTCGGGTGGACGTGGCGCTCCATGAAGTCACTCATCCGGCTGCGCAGTTCGTTGACCTTCTCGCTATAGGCGAAATCCATGGCGCTCGCTCCTCTCCAGCCACTCCAACCATTCAATCCGCTCCGGGCTGCCGCCGGACATCAGGCTGATGATACCTCAAGATGCCATTACGATATCTCATGGTTTCAGCGCACAACAGACGCCCCGGCTTGAACGACCGGGGCGCCCAGACGCATGCGTAGCGCCGTAGTGACGTTAGAAACTCGACTTGGCCGCGCAGGTACCGACGAAGTCGCCACTCAGATTCTTCAGGTTGTTCGGGATCGTCGTGTCGATGCCATAGACGCTGTTGTCACGGGTGGGAACGCGCTGATTCGGTGCCGAGCCATAGTGCGCGGATGCGCCGAATCAGCCCGCCGAGATCTCACCGTGCCCAGCGAATTGAAGGCGGTCAACAAGCCAGCGCGGGAGAGATCGCCCAAGTCAGCCGCCTTCTTCAAGATCGCCGCAGGTGACCTTGGCCTCGGCATAGCCGAACTCGAAGTAGCCCATCCGGCTGCTGGCCGGGGCATAGTTCTGGATGTTGTCAGCATTTCAGCCATGCCGCGGCTCTGGTATCGCCCCAGGTCGCGCCCTGCGCCACGACCCAGACACGTCTTCTCGCAGCAATCCGGTGAACTGCGGCGAGACACGCCAGCAGCCCGTTCGCCCACGCCGGGCTGTTGAGGATCCACTGGGGGAAGTAGCCGAGCTGCGGCCGCGCCGATGATGCCCGCGGCGACGGTGGGCGTGGCGGTCAGCACCACGAACTGTGCGCCGGCCTTGCTTCATCTTGCGAGACCTGGGTCGTGTAGGCGGTATCGGTCAACTCGTAGGTTGCTCGACCGACGTCGGTGAAGTGGATAGCAGCCCATGGGCCTCGGTGTAGCCAGTGAGGCCGTCCTGACCATAGGCGTCATCCTGCGAGATGATGCCCGACCTTGGGATTCGTCACGCCCAGTTGTGTGGACGACGTAGTCGATGCCATTCTCGACCTGTAGGCGGTAGGGCGTGCCGATCAGGACCATGTACTGCTGGCGGGCGAGGATCGAATCGAGCGTGGCAGCGGAGACCAGCAGCTGGTCGTCGCTCGGCGAGGCTCACGATGGCCTGCGTGGTCGGCGATGCCGAGACTCTCGGCCGATCATCGCCACCTGATTGTGGATCTGGTTGTACATCTGGACCGGGTCTGCGGGCTGTACTTCGAGTCTTTCTCGACCAGGTTGACCTGGAAGCCGTCGATGCCGCCGTTGGCGTTGACCGCCTTGAAGTAGGTCTCGATGCCCTTCGTCAGCGGGATGCCAATCGGCGCCGCGACCGGACCAGAGAGCGGCGTGAGGATGCCGAGATCGATGGTTTTCTTGGTGAGGTCCACACCAGGGCCGCCTTTGATACCGCCGCTGCCGCTCCTCCGCCGCAGGCCGCGATGGCGGAGAGGCTCAGCACGACGAGCTACGCTCAGGACGCGCACGCGGAAGGTGCGAGGGGTGTACGCGCGCCATGAGTTCCTCCCTTGGAAATGCATCACTTGTGATGGGGCAAAACAGTCCCGCCGCGGGTACGCTCTCGGTGCCACCAATGGGGCGGCTCAGTTCGGAGCGCCTGGAGGGCATCTGCGTGCGGCGCAAGCGTGCGTGTACTCAACGTCGAGTTGAGACTCGGGCCCGATGGCGCCGTGGGCTGGGCTATACCTCCTTTGCTTCGCGTATCGAAACGGTGGACGAAATAATGGAGCCGGCGAATGCAAGCCGATGATGCCCGCTGGCTCGAAGAGCAGGAAGACGATAATCAGCAGTCCGTAGAGGATAGCGCTCAGGTTGCCGCTGGAGAAGGCGCCCGAACCGGCGCTCTGCGGCAGGAGCGAGAAGGTTTCGAGCGCCGTGGGCAGCGCGAAGACGAAGGCGGCGCCGAGAATCGAGCCCCAGACGCTGGCCGGACCTCCGATGAGCATGGCGGCGATAAACTGGATCGAGAGGACGAGGCTCCAGTGCTGGGATCGGTGTAGCCAGGGTAGCGAGGCGTAGAGCGCGCCCGCGATGCCGGCGAGGAAGGACGAGAGGATGAACGCGCCCATCTTGGTCGTGAAGAGGTTGACGCCCATGATCGAGGCGGCGACCTCGTTATCGCGCACGGCCTGCCAGGCGCGGCCCGCACGCGAGCGTGCCATGTTGCCACGAAAAGTCCCGCGAGCGCTGCAGGACCACGACGATCAGGAGGAAGTACCACTGGTTCGTGGTCAGCTGGACGCCGAGGATGGGATCGGGGCTGGCGAACGAGAAGTCGCCAATGCTGGGCGTCGGCAAACGGCGCGACCCTGCGGGCCGCCGGTGATGGATTCAGGTTGATGAAGAGATATTGGCCGATGAAGAGCAGCGCCAGCGTGACGATGCCCAGATAGAAGCCTTTGAGGCGCAGCGCGGTTGGGCCGATCAGCGCGCCGATCAGCGCCGGCGACGATGCCGGCTGCGGGCAGCCAGATCAGAAACGAGAGGCCCAGCCCGGTGGGATCGCCGGGGAAAATGGGCGGGCCACCACCGAGCCACGCCGGCCGTGTAGGCGCCGACGCCCATGAAGAAGGCGATGCCCAGCGAGATCTGGCCGGCGTAGCCCGAGAGCACATTCAGGCCGAGCGTCGCGATGGCGGCGATCATCGTGAAGTCGATGACCGAGAGCCAGGCATCGCCACCAAAGAGGAAGATTAGCGCCAGCAGGATCACGCCGACGAGCGATCAGCGCGCGGTTGCGCGAGGAGCGCAGCAGCCCGCGGGGCGCGCCGCCTGGCGGCGCCGAAGAGTCGTGAGGCGTGGTGACGCTCATACGCGCTCCACCTTTCGCGTGCCGAACAGCCCATAGGGACGCATCAGCAGGACGACGATCATCACGAGATAGGGCGCGATCACGTGGAAGTCGTGCCAAGGACGCCGCATGGCGCTCGTAGCCCTGCGTCAGCTCGTAGACCAGGCCGATGATGATGCCACCGACCACCGCGCCGAGGAATCGAGTCCAGTCCGCCGAGGATGATCGCCGGGAAGGCGACCAGCGCGGCCTGGCCCAGCCCGACATCGAAGGCGGGATTGCCTGCGCCCGCCGCCAGGAAGACGCCGCCGATCGTGGCGATCGCGCCGGCGATGCCCCAGGCCAGCGCGTAGACCGTCGAGATGTTGATGCCGATCGCGAGCGCCGCCTCCTGGTCGATGGCGGTGGCGCGCATCGCCAGCCCATAGCGGGTGTAGCGAAAGAAGACGTAGAGCGCGGCGCAGATCAGGGCGGTGACGACGATGCTTGCGAGGGCGTTGGCGCCGAATTTGACGCCGCCAATGGTGATGGCGCTCAGGATGTCGAATGGCGCGGGTGAGGCCGGCAGTGTTGCCACCCACCAGTATCGTCGACCGCTGTCAGCAGCAGGACATCGAGGCCGATCGTCACCATGATGATGGTGAAGGGTGGCCGCCCGATCATGCGCCGTAAGCACGACTCGCTCGAAGAGCACGCCGATCGCCGCGGTGACGAGCAATGCCGATCAAGCAGCGCCGGGATGAAGCCGAGCTGCCACGAGAACATGGCTATCGAGACGACGAAGGTTCCCACCAGCAGGAATTCGCCCTGCGCGAAGTTGATGACCTCGCTGGCTTTGAAGATGATCGTGAAGCCCAGCGCGATCAGCGCATAGTCGCATCCCAGCGCGAGACCAGAGAACACCAGCTGGATGAATGTCGTCATTGCCATTCCTCCTCGCCGCGCATAGGCCCGCGGCAGGCGTCACACGCCTAGGCTTCTCAGCTGTTCGTATCTGCACTCGCCGTCTCTGTCGTGGATTTCTTGCCTGCGTATGTCCTCGCCCAGATAGGCTCTGATGACCTCCGGATTGGCCTGCACCTCCGCAGGCGCGCCCTGTGCAATGACGCGACCAAAATCCAGCACCAGCACGCGGTCGGCGATGCCCATCACCATCGCCATATCGTGCTCGACCAGAATCTGCGTGATGCCAAGTTGCTCTTTGATGTCGAGCAAGACCGCCGCGAGATCCTGGCTCTCTTCGAGGCTCATGCCTGCCACCGGCTCATCCAGCAGCAGCAGTCGCGGCTGCGCGGCCAGTGCGCGCGCCAGGTCCGCTCGCTTCTGCGAGCCGAACGGCAGGCTGCCCAGGGGTCGATCCCGGAAGCGTTCGAGTCCGAGCAGCGCCAGCAGGTGCAGGCAATACGCCCGATTCTCGCGCTCCTCCGTCGCGGCCAGACCGAGCATACAGCCCACCCCGCATGACGCCGCTGCGCATGCGACTATGCCGCCCCAGCAGCAGGTAATCCAGCACGGTGGTATAGGGAAATTGGCCCAGGTTCTGGAAGGTTCGCGCGATGCCCGCCCGCGCGATCTGGTCGGTTCGCAGCCGCAGGAGATCGCGCCCCTCGAAACGCACCTGCCCGGCCACTGGCCGGTAGACGCGTGAGAGCACATTGAAGAGCGAGGTCTTGCCCGCGCCATTGGGACCGATGATGGCGAAGAGTTCGCCGGGTCGCACGTCGAAGGAGACCTCCGCGAGCGCGGTGAGGCCCGCGAAGCGCACGGTGATGCCCTGCACGGAGAGCAGCGGAGCCAGCGATGATGCGCTCATAACGCCCACTTCCTCTCTGGCCGCTGCTGGCGTAACGCGGCAAAATCGGCTCGGCCACCTTCCTCGTGCAGCCCGAGATAAAAGGTGCGCACACTCTCGTCACGCAGCAGATCCGCTGCGGGCTGTTCCAGCGCTACCCGGCCGGTCTCCAGCACGTAGCCGTAGGTCGCATGGGTGAGCGCCATCCGCGCGTTCTGCTCCACCAACAGCACCGCGGTGCCTCCGGCGCTGATCTCGCCGATGATCGCGCCGATCTGCTGAACCATCACCGGCGCTAGTCCAAGCGAAGGCTCGTCGAGCAAGAGCAGCCGTGGGACTGCGCCATCAGCGCGCGCCCAATGGCGAGCATCTGCTGCTCGCCGCCGGAGAGATACCCGGCGGCGCTCTTGCGGCGATCGCGCAGCACCGGGAACAGCTCCATCACGCGGTCATAGGCGCGGCGCGTGGCGGCGGCGTCTCGTGCGGCGAACGCCCCCGTGCGCAGATTCTCCTCCACGGTCAACTCCCCGAAGAGCCGACGACCCTCTAGCACCTGGGCGATACCCAGTCGCACAATGCGTGTCGCGTCGAGCGCCGTGATCGGTTGGCCATCGAACTCTATTGAGCCATGTGTGATGCGACCGCCCTGGGCTCGAAGCAGGCCAGAGATTGCCCGCAGGATGGTCGTCTTCCCGGCGCCATTCGCGCCCAGCAGTGCTACCACGCCACGGTCGGGCGCCTCCAGCGACACCCCACGCACAGCCGCGATAACGCCCTGGTAGGTTACTTCGAGTTCGCGGACGACCAGCATATGGACATCTCCTACTCGCTTACTCCTGCCAATCGCCGATCTTCACGTGTCCCTTGAGCAGATTGCGCGCGATGATGAAGCGCTGCATCTCGTCCGTCCCGTCGAAGATGCGGAAGACGCGCATCTCGCGATACCAGCGCTCGATGGGCAATTCTCTGGTGTAGCCCATGCCACCGTGAATCTGGAGCATGCGATCCACCACGCGGTTTGCCATGTTCGCCCCGTAGAGTTTCGCCATTGAGGATTGATGCCGGTTATCGAGTCCCTTATCGGCAAGCCAGGCCGCCCGCAAGGTGATCCACGTCGTCGCCTCGATCTCCACCGCTGAGTCGGCGATCATCCACTGGATCGCCTGGCGCTCCGCGAGTGGCTGGCCAAATGTGACGCGATTCTTCGCGTGCTCGATGGACATCTCGATCATCCGCTCGCACGCCCCGACTGCCCGCGCGGGGATGGCCCAGCGCGCCATGCCGATCCAGCGCATCGCTGTATCGAAGCCGTGGCCGACCTCGCCGAGGATGTTCTCCTCGGGCACGCGCACATCCTCGAAGATCAGCGCCGCCGGATCCCATGCTCCCATGGTAGCTATACGCTCTGACCGCCAGCCCATCTCACGGTCCACCAGAAAACACGTGATGCCGCCGTGTGGCCCCTTCTCCTTGTCGGTGACGGCGAAGACCATCGTGAAGTCAGCCTCGTTGCCGTTGGTGATGAAGATCTTCTCGCCGTTGAGCACCCAGGCGTCGCCATCTTTCACCGCCGACATGCGGATGGCGCCCGCGTCCGATCCGGCCTCTGGCTCGGTCAGCGCGAAGCACGACTGGCGTGTGCCGGCGATGGTCGGCAGCAGATAGCGCTGTTTCTGCTCATCATTGCAGGCGTAGAGAATGTTATCCGCTGAGCCGCCAAAGCTGAACGGCACGAAGGTGCGGCCTAGCTCGATCAACGTCAGACAGGTGGCGACCGCGCCCAGGTTCGCTCCGCCGTACTCTTCAGGCGTGTTGACGCCCCAGAAGCCCAGCTCGCGCGCCTTCGCCTGCAACTCGCGCAGTTGCCCTGGCCCTAGACCAGGCCGCCCCTCACGTTCATTCCGCAGCACGGTGTCTTCCAGCGGCATCAGTTCGCGCCGCACGAACTCGCGCACGGTCTGCTGGATCATCTTCTCTTCGGGTGTCAGCGTGAAGTCCATGTTGATCCTCCGCGACAACGGCAGAATGACAAACGCGCGCCAGAATTGGGATCCCTGCCCTGACGATTGGCGCTTGTCATTGCCTTTACACCAGCGCCGCCTCTGTTGGTGTCTCATCCCCCACGTGGGGTGTGTAGCCGTTCCATTCCGAGAGCTTGCGCGCCGTGGCGCATACGGTGTTCACGACCTCAGCCAGGCGTCGTTTGTCGAGCTGCGAGCTGATGCACATGCTCGAGATGACCAGTTCGACCTGGCCTGTCTTATTGAAGACCGGGGCGTCTATGGCGGTGGCGCCACGATGGAACTCACCATCGGACACGGAATATCCCTGACGCCGTACCCGACGCAGCATCTCGACGAAGCGGGCGGGATCGGTGATGGTCGCGGGCGTCATCGGGCGAATCCCAGCCGCGATGTGGCGCTGCCACTCCGCCTCGTCGTCGTAGGCCAGGAAGCAGCGACCATGCGCGCCAACGGTCAGCGGGGTCGCCTGGCCAACGGAGACACTCAGGCGGCTAAAGCGAATATCTTCGGGTGGTGGCTCCGCTGAGGCGATGTAGATGGGCCGGTCGTCCCAGCGCTGAACCAGCACGGTGGTCAGGCCTGTCTGCGTCGCTACGCGCTTGATCTCCGCAGCCGCGCGCGCAAAGGAGTCGTTCAGTTCAGCGGCGCGGTTGCCGAGCGGTACGAGATAGGGGCCGAGGCTGTACTTCCGGGTCTCGCGGTCGTAGCGGACGAAATCCTCCCGCTCCAGCGTGCGCAAGACGCGCAGGCAGGTGGTGGGGCTGGCGTCCAGTTTATCCGCGATCTCTTTGAGCGAAGAGGTCTTGTACTTGTGGCGGCTGAGCAACTTCAGCGCCTGGGCTGCCAGCGCGACGGATGGAACGGCGTAATCCATCGCTACCTCCCAGCCGCAGACGCTAGCGATTTCATATATGAAATCGAGTTTCTCAAATTGAAAGTGCCAGTAGTATACCTACTCTTCCTGGGTAAGTCAACACGCGCTTCACGAGACAGCGGGCGTGGCGTGCGCTACGCTATTATCAGAAGAGCAGGCATATTTATCAGCGTGTCATCAGTGTGTCAAGGCGATGTGTGTGGCTGTAGAGCAAGGGAGCCAGAGGAGGGCGCTACATGGCGACGGACGAAGAACGGCAAGCCTATATTGACGACATGGCGCGTCGCAGAGGCTACGTATTGGCCTATCACAAGGGTATGGCGGCGGCTGATTTCGAGGTGCTCAAGGCTGCCGATGCCCTGGTTGGCGCCGTCTACACGACACAGCGCCGCCTCGACCGCAAGACCAAAGAACTGATCTTCTGCGCCACACTCACCGCCATGCGCGCTGGCAAGAGACAGTTGCAGAGCCATATACACGCCGCTATGGAGCATGGCGCGACGGCGGAGGATGTGTTGGAAGCTATCGAGATCGCATTGCCTGAGGCTGGTGTGGTCGCCTTTCAGGCTGGTTTCGAGGCCTGGCGCGAGGTCGTAGGCGTCGCTGGAATCGAGCCGAACGTCCAGACCTTCGATGCTGGCAACGCTGGCGACGCTGACGGCAGCGTCGGCTGAGAGCGGACTGCGTCAAGACATGCAACGCGTGGCCGCGCTCCAGTTGTTGGTGCGCATATTATATTGGTGTGCGCATATGATACGATCTCTCACGAAGCGTTTCGGATCGCCGCATCAGAACATCCATAACTGCCCCGCAGTGGCATATGGGTGGTCGATGCTCGCGACGCAAAACATTCAGCGCGTCTGGGTATCTATGGCTGTCTGTGGGTGTTTGGATGAGTACATTTCACATCACGATCCCCGCGCAAGAGGTGATCTTCGGCCCCGACGCTATCGCCCAACTTGGCGACGCGGTGGATCGGTCTGGGTGGCGGCGCGTCATGCTCTGCGCCAGCCCCCATTTCCGCGCACGCGGCGCTCTCGCGCCTATCGAAGCCGCGCTGGGTCAGCGGCTGGTGGCCAGCTACGAAGGTGTTCAGCCGCATGTCCCCGCGCCTCAGGTCGCCGAAGCCACCGAACTCGCCGTGGCGCGCCAGATTGACGCCGTGATTGGCCTCGGTGGTGGAAGTTCTATTGGTACCGCGAAAGCGGTGAGCATGGCGCTGGCGGAGCGGCAGGCCGCCGATTCCACGAATGCGCAGTTCGTCCCCGTCATAGCGATCCCTACGACCTATGCGGGATCGGAGATGACATCGGTCTTCGGCGTCACCCATCAGGAGGAGGGCGAGACGCGCAAAGTGACGCGCACCGATGCCAGGATCGCGCCAAGACTCGTTCTCTATGATCCGCTGCTCACCCTTGACCTGCCGCCGCGCATGACCGCTGGGACTGGTATCAACGCCGTCGCGCATTGCATCGAAGCCCTCTATTCGATCACGCGCAATCCACTCTCGTCCGCCACGGCGTTTGCCGGGTTGCGTGCCATCGCCCATGCGCTTCCCCAGTGCTACACCAGCGGCGATGACGTGGCGGCGCGTGGTGAGATGCTCAGCGGCGCTTTCCTGGCGGGAACCGCCCTCGCGCATGTCGCCATGGGACTGCATCACGGTATCTGCCACGTCATCGGCGGCGCAACGGGCGTCGCGCATGGCGATGTCAACAGCGTCATGCTGCCATATGTGATGCGCTTCAAACCGGAGTTGATCGCGCCGTACCTGGCGGTGGCTGCTGAAGCAATGGGCGTTGCGGGCGCCGGGCAGAGCGCCGAGGCGATGGCAGCCTCTGCCGCCCAGCAGGTTGCCGACTGGGTGGCCCAGATGCGGCTTCCCGCGCGCCTGCGTGAGCTGGGCATCCAGGAGCGCCAGCTTCCCGAACTCGCGCAGATGGCCTTCGCGAGTCGTACCGTCCACAACGATCCGCGGCCCATCGGCGATGTAGGTGAGATTGAAACCCTGTTGCGTAGCGCCTGGTAGTAGACGCCATCCTCGTAGCGCGTTAGCGCATCCCGCCTGGATACGCTTCACTGGCCCTGGACCACACGCAAAACGGCTACCGTTGCTGTCCCTGATTCGCGACCTGCATAGCAAGAGGAGAAGCTTCCTATGGCAATCAATCCGATGGACTACAGCGCCAAAGACACTGTTCTCGACGTGGTGCGCACCGAGCGGGCGAAGTTTTACACCGTCATCGACGTTCCCCAGAACTGGGAGTCGCCCACACGCAGCGGTCATTGGGAGGTGCGCGACCTCGTCGGCCACATGATCGACGTCACCGAAGGCTACCTCACCCGTTGGGATATGGCGCGCCGTGGTGATCCTGCCACCCCGCTCGGTCTGCTAGTCATGGCCAGTGAGCTTGATCGCGTCGCGCTGACATTCCGCAATCTTCCCCGCGACGAGGCGATCTCCCGGCTGAAGGCGTCCTCCGACCGGCTGATGAATCATCTTCGATTACCTTACCGCCGATCAGTGGGGCGGATTCAACGTGACCCATGTCTTTATGGGGCCGCTGCCGATGTTCTTCTATCCTGCCTTCCAGATCATGGATTATGGCGTCCATAGCTGGGATATGCGCTGGGGGCTGGGCGATAAACAGGGCAAGCTGGACGAGCGAACCGCTGGTGTGCTCGTTCCGTACATGTTCATCCTGATGCAGTCGACGGTCGATCAGGAGGCTGCCGCCGGGGTGGATATCGAATATGGCGTTGTGGTCGATGGCGAATGGGGCGGCGCATGGCGCGTGCAGGTGAAGGACGGACAGTTCAGCTATGCGGCGGCTGATGATGTCTCTACCCTGCCAGCCGTGCTGCACTACGGCGACGCCTCCGAATTTGTGCTGACGACCTTCGGGCGCATCGAGGGCGGCGACGCGACCGGTGATCCGCAGGTGATCGCAAAGGCGCGCGGCCTCTTCTTCAGGATTTAGCGTCTGCGTCGGGTGTTCCTGTAGCGCTCATCAGCCCGGAGCATACCGATGAGCCACTCCCTCTTGGACGAAGAGGAGCCTGTGCCATGCCATTGCCATATCACCATCCCTGGGCGTTTGAGCGCGGAACACTCTGGGCGCGTGAGTGCAATGGCAATGGCGCCGTTCTGGTGGCGCCAAAGATCAGGGCCACATTGGGCGAAGTGTACTCCGAGGCTGCGGGCGAACTCGCCACGGCGATGGGGTTTGCCGATTCAGCGCAGGCGCTGCGGCGCTTCAGCGATGGTCGGCGCTGCTTTGTGGCGCGGGTAGATGGCTCCATTGCCACCTATGGGTGGGTATCGCGGGGTGTTGAGCGCATCGGCGAGTTGGAACGGACATTGCACATGACGCACAGAAGAGGCGTATATCTGGGATTGCGCGACGCTGCCTCGCTATCGCGGCCAGCGCCTGTACTGCGCCCTGTTGAGCCATATCGCCGCGACGTTATGCCACGATGGCGTTCAACGCCTGTGGATCGGCGCCGCGCTCGGCAACACACCCTCGATTCGCGGATTCGCCGCCGCCGGTTTCCAGCCGGTTCTGCGGCTGACGTACCTGCGGCTCCTGGGCGTTCGCCATCTCCGGATTGTGGGCGCCCCAACCGCACCGCCAGAACTCGTCGCGCGCGCGAGCGCAGCGTTGGGCGTTTCCACTCCTGTGAAAGCGGCAAAACTGGCATCTAGATAGACTCAGTCGTCGAGGATCGCCAGGTCGAGTTGAAGGATGCGCGCGGGGTCGGCGAGCATATCAATCGCGACGATCTTGCCACGCGTGATGGTGAAGCTGAAGACGACACGCGGTTGTCCGCCTGGCGCCCACACGAGTCCCACGGCGCCATTCACGAGCGCCGGTTGCGCGTCTTGAGCGCGCCCCACGAACTGCCTGGCTACCTCCGACGCGCCGCGAATCTCCCTTGAGGCGCCAGCGGGCATGATTTTGCGGTCGGATCGGACGACAACATCTGGGTCGAGCACCGCGAGCAAACCATCGAAGTCACCGCCGCGTGAGGCCGCGAGAAAGGCGTCGATCACTGCTCGCTGGTGGGTGAGATCGGCATCGGGATCTGTGGCCGCTCCCTGCCCCTGCACCCGGCGGCGCGCGCGACTTGCGAGCTGCCGTGCCGCCGTCGGAGAGCGTCCCACGATGGGAGCGATCTCATCGAAGGGCATGTCGAACAGGTCGTGCAGCACGAACGCGAGCCGTTCAGCGGGAGACAGCGTTTCGAGGACCACGAGCAGCGCGAGACCAATCGAGTCGGCCATCAGCGCCTCGCGCTCGGGGTCGATCCCGTCTTCGCGGCTCATGATTGGCTCGGATACGAGCGCGTCCAGGGGCTTCTCACGCCGCGAGGCGCGCGAGCGCAGCATGTCGAGGCAGACCCGCGCGACGACCGTTGTCAGCCAGCCGCCGAGGTTCGCGACGTCGCTCGTGTCGGCGCGACTGAGGCGGAGCCACGACTCCTGCACGGCGTCATCCGCCTCACTCAGCGAGCCGAGCATCCGGTAGGCCACCGCGCGCAGGTGGGTGCGCTGAGCCTCGAATTGCTCCGCCATCACGTCGTGTTCGTTCACCTATGTTCCCCCCGGCCACACGTCCTCGTCGTGTTTTGTCAAAGTAGTGACGAGCGAAACCCAATCGATGTGACATGGGTGAAGCGTGTAACAGGCTCGTCATGTTCGTAGCGCTAGCGCATCCCTTTGACGGCCCACGCCCGCGCGATCAGCGCATATCGAGCCGTCGCTGGCGGTGGGGAGCCGACCCCTTAGCGATTCACGTAGCGCAGTCCGCTGCTGCTCGCTGAGCGACATCGCGTAGCCAGACGCCGGACCCTGGCCGCTCAGGAACGGCGTCCAATAGTCGTCGAAGTCGCGGAAGACTGTTGGCGCGTCGATGGCGCGCGTCTCCACCTGGCGCAGTCCAGCCTGGGTGAAAAGCTGTGCGAGCGGTTCGGGCGCGCAGAGCGGAAAGCGCTTGCCCTCATCCAGTGTCTCGGCGGCGGGATTCAGCGCGACCACCGCATCCCAGAAGTAGCGCATCAGTTGCATCTCGCCCGCGTAGTCCCAGACGTACGCCGCGACGATGCCGCCTGGTCGCGTGACCCGCGCCATTTCAGCGACGGCCCGGTCCGGCTGTGGCACGAAGTTGAGCGCCAGCCCAGAGACGGCCATAGCGCAGACGGCGTCCGGCTCCGGCAGCGCCTGGGCGTCACCAACGGCGAAACTGGCCCGTGGATCGGCGGTGTGCATGCGCGCAAAGGCGATGAAATCGGGCGAGAGATCGATGCCGCGCACATTCGCGGGCGTGGCCAACGTCAGTATCGTCTGGGTGAGCGCGCCAGCGCCACAGCCGATATCCAGCCAGTCGGCATGAGCAGGCGCGTCCAACCATGCCAGGAATTCGCGGGCGACGAGCCGACTCCAGCGGCCCACATACGACTCGTAGGCGCCGCCATCATCCCAGCGTGCCGTGGTCATCGCTAGCCATAAGCCTGCCCCCTTCCCCATCGAGCGTGCTGACACCCACACCATGTCTCACAATGCGGCGAATGTCCAGCGCCATAGTGCGCAGACGTGCGATGATGTGAGCAGGAGAACAGCGCAAAGCGGGAGGGGTGGCCATGACCGACGCCGACGAATCGCGGGTCGAGCGTTTTCGGTGGGTGGGCAGCGACGAGCCATTTCTGGATCAGCCCGCGCTGGCGGAATGTGGCAGCATCGTCGTCGGGCGCTACGGCGGCCGAACCGAGGCGGGCGCGTATAAGAACGAGGATGGCGCGCTCGTCTGGTGCGACGCGGCAGGCGCGTGGGAGTTCGCCGCGCTGCTGGACGCCCACTATTCGGCGGAGAGCGCCGAGCTGATTCTCGCCACGCTGGAGGCCGAGCGTCCGCGCCTGCTGGCCGCGCTGGCGCTGCCCGTCGCGACGGCGTTTCGTGCGCTCCAGGAGACGCTGCTGGCGATCTTCACGGATGCCGCGTTTCGCGCGCAGTGCCGCGAGGTCTACGGCGAGGCGTCGTGCCTGATCGTCGCGCGCAAAGGCGCAGCTATCTCTGGTGGTTCGCGGTCGGCGACTGCCTGGCGTATTTCCTGCATCCCGAGACGGCGCGGCTGGGCGAGTATCTGCTCAATCAGCGCGTCTTCTTCCAGTGGATTGGCCAGCGCAACACCTTCGACGAGCCAGTGCCGTGCTACTACCACCGGCACGCAGCGGCTCTATCCCGGCGAGGCGCTGATCGCGCTCGCGACCGATGGCGTCTTCGAGTCCATCCCGGTCTTCTACGAGCAGCCGGAACAGTTGCTCTATCTGCTCGCCCGTGAGGAGCAACTCTACGACGGCGTCGGCCGCATCCTCGACGCGGTTCACGATATCCACGGCCGCGACAGCGCGACGCTGGTGGCGTGGCGCGTGCGCAGCGGGTGAGATGGCAGAGGGCGCCAAGGCTCAGGCGTTGCGGAAGGCGGAGCCGATCACCCAGCCCAGCCAGCCGAGGAGCGCGAAGAACGCAAGCGCGAACAGGAGCGTCGGCAGGTGCGCCGGGTCCAGCCAGAAGGGCGGGCCGAAGTGGCTGGTAGGATAGGGGACGGCGGGCTGCGTGCCCTTGGCGGGCGTCGGAGGGACGATGGTGTTGGTGGGGATGAGCAGGGTGTTGCTGGCGATGAGTAGCGCGGGGATGACGGCGAGGACGGCGAGGGCGACGGCGGATCGCCATTCCGCACAGAGCGCGCCAATGACTAGCGGCAAGACGAGCATTACGATGCCAAGGATGACGGCGAAGCGCTGGCGTCACCGGTTGCGCGGCGGTACCACAGGCGCTGGTGCAGCCGTAGAGGCCGCCACCGGTGGCGATGAGGAGGCCGTGAGCGCGAGGAGCACCGTCTGAACGGCCGCGACGCAAGCGCCGCGAGCGCACGCCTCCAGGCCGCTTGAGGTGCAGGCGCATTGACCAGTGATCCTTGCCGCGTGGCTGGGCTGAGTATGCCATGAGCGCCTCCTTGACTGGACAGTGGTTATCCTGGATTGCAGTGATTCACGGCAAGTATGCAGCGCGGAGGGGTGACGGTCAATCACCATAGCGCATCTGGGGCACGCCAGTTTGGAGGCGAATGCGCTGTCGGGCGTACTGTGACTGACGAAAATCTTGGGCTTCGCCTTACCTCGCTCCTGTCGAAAGGGGGATGCTGTTTGCTCGGCATTGTAGCACAGCATGAAATATAGCAGAACGGCTAGGTCACTGCGTCCTAGCCGTTCTGTTGCTCATGCATCTACAAACCAAGAATCTGCCGCTTCTTCGCTGCGAACTCGTCTTCGGTCAGCACACCCTGATCGCGGAGTGCTGCGAGTTTTGCTAATTCATCCGCTGCTGACGGTGGAGGAGTCATGACTTGGGGAGAGTTGCGGGCAGCAAGAGCAGCTTGCTGGTATTGCTCGATGAGCGCCTTCGCCTGTTCTAAGTGTTTGGTCTGGCCTGCTGCGATGACAATAGCATTCTCGTCACTTGCTGCATTGTACACGGTACCCCGTTTGCTCTCCTGACCGCCTAGGAACGAAACGCGGATGAATCCGCGCGTGAGGCCCGGTTTCTTCAGCTGAACTGCCGAGATCTGGTCAAGGCGAATTTCTTTGCTGCCTTGTTGCATCATGATCCCAAGCAGACCCTTCCTCTGGATAATGACTTTGGTTGGCGTCACGATAAGTTGACCATTAACTCCCTTGGCGGTGAATGACTGTGGCAGCGTGTTGGCATTAGACACCTATTACTCCTTAACTACTATGATTCAATACAACATCAAAATGCTCTTACATGCTAGCTGTGATGCGATTGGTAGTCAAGGGGGTAATGCAGCTATAACGCGTGGTGATGCTGTTGTTGAGCAGGTCCAGCACGGTCGGGATGAATTGGGTGAGGATGGCGGCGCGGCGCCAGCCAGCACGAAAACGCGATCCAGTTCTGGAAGTGCGCGTGGAGGCAGGCCTCGAAGACCGGTCGTCAGTTTGTAGCGGCATAGTTATTGCAATGCCTATATTCTCGCAACTCTAACAATCAACGACACGGGCCGTCGCGCACATTTGTTTAACCGCTGCAGCTCGGGAAGCGCAGAAAGCGCGAAAGGAACTCCAGTTGAAAGGGTTCGACGACCTAGCGGCATTCTGTACAGAGCTGCTCGCCCTTAACCGCATATTGTTCGACACGGGCCATCTCGAAGCGGCCTACCACGCCCTTGAGGCGGCGCTGCATTGCGCGGACGACCGCAGTGATGCGCCTGCCCTGCGCCGCATTGAGGCGGTTGCAGCCGAGGAGCACCGACGGGTGGCCCAGTATGTGCGCTCAGCTCTCAGCAACTCTGCCACACCTCAGATAGAGTCTGCGCACTGGGTGAGCCTGGAAGGGATTCTACGCCATCGCCGTGCGGCAGGCGAGCATCAAAGCGTCGGAGTTCGGCCTGCGCGATACAAGTGACCTCGAGCGTGGGGCTTGAGCTTCGACACGCATACGCTCGCCTTGGGACGTTATCACTGCCGCAGTGGCTCCGAAGGAGAATGGTTGTATGCCGTTTGGGGGTGGCGAGTCTGGTTCAATGCAGGTGTGGCACTCACAAATGCGGGCGACTGGTGGGCATTGGCACGCTCACCAGTCGCGCCAGGGATAGTGCCACGCGTTGCCAATACGCGCCAACTTCGTGGCAAACGCATTGTCGAGCGAACTGTGACTGACGAATATTTTGGGCTGCGCCATACCGCACTCCTATCGAGAGGGGAGATGCTGTTTGCTCGGCATTGTAGCACAGCAGTTATTTTGAATGCAGGCGAGGTTTCTGTCCCATCGCCTCTGCGGGTCATTCACTAAGGTACGATTCGGGTAACACCATCGTATAGTTGCCGCACCGCAAGTGCCATAGGGTTCAACGGGACAGATGGGCCTTGAAAGGTGACTTCCATCGTGGAGCGATCAAGGTAGCCAACCCAATCGGTTGGGGCCATTGGTGGATCTATTACGAAGGCTCCTGGCTCCCCAATACAACGCGACATCAGCATGCGATGTGGAGAATGGTTTGCCCATTGATCAAGACGTTCGTCTATGTGCTCAAAACTGTTCCGGGTCTCGTCCTTTAAAGGTGACGAATCTGTGAGACCTAACGATTGCCGTAGTTCTTGTCCGCGCTTGGTGCGGAACTGCACTTCATCCAGCGATTCCCCCTTCTTCCTTGCTTCAGATGGCCAGCAGAGCTTGGAGATGGTGGCGCAAGCACCCAAGAACGTCTGCATAGCAGACCAGAATCTATAGGTACCGTCTTCGTGGAATCCCTGCTCAGGGTTAGCTAACCGATCTTGCATCTCCTGCAAGGCGATCAGCGCGTACACACACTGCTGCTTTACCTCCATTTGATATATTCGGAGCACCTTCGTCGGGTCTATCGACATACGTACCCACTCCTCTTCACTCTCACGGCTCACTGGCCGCAATTCAATGGGTTGATGCCCGCTGGCGAACCCGAATACAGCAGACGGCGACACTACCATCTGTATGCGTTACATGTCGCCTTCGACAGTTCAGTCTACCATGTGCAAATGAACGGCCTAGCTACGGCCAATCGGCGACAACACCGCTGCTCACAGCGTTCAAAGCCTCGATAACGCGCTCGTAACTGTTCGGCGCATCGCTTTGCAGAAAGCGCTTGGCCATCTTCACCGCGTCGCAGGCGTCTTGGGGAATACGCCCCACGCTGCTCTCAAGAAGAAAGTCCTCGAAACAACCACCGCGAATGTAGAACTTGCCGTCAAATGGTGCGGGGCCTCTCCGCCAAAAGGGAAATGGGCCGGCGGGTTTCGGGATCTTGTCGCGAGGAATCACAGTGGTGGTCGCGTAACCGTAGGAAGGAGAGCCGACGAGACTACTTGGCAGTTGTTGTCAGTCGATTTTATCCGGCAGGCGGTCGTCTACTACGTGGTTGTCATCAAGGCCGACCAAGCCGCCGGGGCAATTGCAGTGGAGAGTAACGCGACAGGGTAGGGTAGAACCATTGTATAGAGGAGCCGAAGAGCGTCACGTCACTTCGATGTTGAGCAGGTCCAGCACCGGCGGGATAAATTGGGTGAGGACGGGCGGGACGCCACTATCTCGTCGGCGCTTTTTGCAGAAACGCCCACGACTTCAGGTCGCGGTCGAGGTGGTAGCGCAGCGTGCTTTGCAGCACGCGCCTCCATCTCGCTCTGCAGGTCGGGTTCGAGGCGCAGCGGGCATGGCCTCCCATGTGCTCGTTTGCAGCAGCCGCAGCACCTTCAGCGCGTTGAGCGAGATGCCGCCGCTGGCCGAGGTGGCGACAGTTGGGGCAGAGCGCGCCGCCCAGCTCGGCGCTGTAGCTGTTCTCCTCCGGGCGCAGCGGCCGGTCGCAGTTGACGCAGTGGTGCAGGTTGGGACGGAAGCCCAGGTCGTTCAGCAGGTGTAGCTCGAAGTAGCGCAGCGCCAGCCAGCTTCGCGTCGTCTCGTGCGTGGCCGCGTCCTCGTTGAGTTGCGCGCAGCATCGTCACGAAGAGCCCGTAGAGATGCGGATGCGGGTCGGCGTCTTCGAGGAAGCGATCCACCAGTTCGGCCAGATACCACGCCGCCGTGGCGTGCCAGACGTCGTCGCGCAGCGCATCCAGCCGTTCGCGCCCCTCGGCCTGGGTGACGATGTCGAGGTCGCGTCCGCTGCGCCAGCAGCAGTTGCGTGCGGGTGAACGGCTCCAGGTGTCCGGCGAGGCGGCTGGTCGTGCGGCGGGCGCCCTTGGCGATGGCGCGCACCTTGCCATAGGTGGGCGTGAAGAGCGTGAGGATGCGGTCCGCCTCGCCGAAATCGGTGCGACGGAGGGTGATGGCCTCGGTGGAATAGACGTGCGGATGATGCGCCATGGACTCGCTGCCTCTGTTCAGCCACGACATTGAACAATGTATGTGGTGGGAGTGTGGCCGATCTCTGATAGTATACGCTTTCTTCTTCTTTCTCCGCGCGCCTGGGATGGAAGAGACGGCTTGGCATCAGTGGCGCCGAACACGACGCTTGCCAGAAGGGGCGCCTGTCGGATACAATGCTGAGGCGAACGAAACGTCGCGTGTCACGGACGTATCGGCTGGCCGGTGTGGCGGAATGGTATACGCGACAGTCTCAAAAACTGTTGCCCGTACGGGCTTGTGGGTTCGAGTCCCACCACCGGCACCACTCAACCTTCGATTATCCTCTACGACGCCTCGATCTCGCGCGCCTCGTCATCGCTCAGGCGGAACTCGCCCGCGCCGATGTTGCCCTCCACCTGCGCCGGGCTGCGGTTGCCCACGATCGCGGCCGTCACCGCCGGATTGCGCAGCGTCCAGGCGATAGCCACCTCGCCGGGCGAGCGCCCATGCCGTTCGCCGACCGTTTGCAGCCGCTGCACTAACTCCAGATTGCGCGAGAGGTGTGGCTCCTGGAACTCGGCGTCGCGTGTGCGCCAATCGTCGTCGGGCATCGCGGCGATGCGCTCGCGGGTGATCGCGCCCGTCAAGAGACCGGAAGCCATCGGCGAGTAGACGATGACGCCGATGTCGTGCGCGTGCGCGTAGGGCAGAATATCCGCCTCGGCCTCACGATCGACCAGCGAGTAGGGCGGCTGGAGCGTCTCGACCGGGGCAATGGCCGCCGCGCGCTCCATCTGCTCCACATTGAAGTTCGAGACGCCGATGTGCCGCACCTTCCCCTCGCGCTTGAATTCGGCCAGCGTGGCCCAGCCCTCCTCGATCTCTGGCGCCGGGTTGGGCGAGTGGATCTGATAGAGATCGATGACATCCGTCCGCAGCCGCCGCAGGCTCGCCTCCAACTCGCGGCGCAGCGAGTCGCGTTTCAGGCTGTGGCCAACCTCGCGCTGGTCATTCCAGACCATCGAGCACTTGGTGAAGACATAGGGGCGTTGCGCCATGCCCTCAAGCGCACGCGGCCACCACCTCTTCTGAGCGCCCCAACCCATAGACCGCCGCCGTGTCGATCCAGTTGACGCCGAGATCCAGCGCGCGGTGGATGGCCGCGATGGACTGCGCGTCGTCTTGCGAACCCCAACCATACGCCCAGTCGCCGCCGCCGATGGCCCACGCGCCGAAGCCAATTGGCGTAATGTGCATACCCGTCTTCCCAAATGTCCGTGTCTCCATACAGGCGCCTCGTTTCCTTCCTGCCCTGGTATCTCATCGAGCTGTCAGATGCTTCATGCGGCTTATGGGGTTGGCCGCTGCGCCTCCAACTGCGCCTCATGCTCGACATCGTAGCGCGCCCATGGCAGCACACGCAGTCGCGCCAGCGGGATCGGTCGGCCACAGTTCTCGCAGACGCCGTAGTCGCCCGTCGCGAACTTCCCCAGGGCATGCTCGACCTCGGCCAGTTGTGTCTCCAGGTCGAGCGTCACCTGCTGGGTCGTATCCCATTCTTCCAGGTCAACACTCTCATCACCCGCATCGCCCTGCGTATCAGCAGCGGGATCCTCGTCAGGTGTGTCGCCAGCGCCTTCTTCACGGCGCTTGGCCGCAATCTCCCCTTTGAGTTGGTCGCGTTGCTGTTCGAGTTGCGCACGGAGTTCCGCGAGAACGTCGGGCGTCAGTTCTGGATTCGTGGCTGCGCTCATGGTTCATCTCCCCACTGGACGACCAGCGCCAGGCAACCTGGGCTGTTCGATGCGTGCTCGATACGTTGATGATAGCACCGCCTTCTGGCCACGGAAAGGCCGTATGCCTCCCATATGCCTTTCGTATCCGATTGCTGGCTGATTTCTGGCTGGCGCCGAAACTGCGGATCAGGCGGAACCGGAGGCTGATACAGAATCTGAGAAATCTCACATCCAAATCCAATGTTGTCGCCATAGCATCAGACGATGATAGAGGTGTTCGAGACGATAGCGAGGGCGGGAGCGATAGCCATCGACCCCCGAGCAGGTAGCCGGAAACAACAGTAGAGGCGATAGACCACCTGTCATATCTGGCGTAAGGAGACTTTCATGCAGGGCACAACGATACCACCACATTCCGATGACCCGCAACAGCCGTATCAGCCGTATCAGCCCGTTCAGGCGCCGCCGCCTCTGCCAGCGGAGCAGCCTACCACGGCTGAACCCGCCATGCCGGCGCCGTCGTGGGTTCCGGGGTATCCGGGATACCGGGTACCAGGGGTACCAGGGATATCAGGGGTATCAGAACGACTATCCAGGCGGCAACTACCAGGGTATGCCGCCGGTACCTCCGGCTGGCATTGTTGATAGCTCGCCGCAGCGCCCGCGCCGCCGTGGACTCGCCGTCATTGGCGCGCTCGTCGCGTTGTTCTTGGTGCTGGTGGTTGGTGTCGCGGCGGGCACGGCCATCGGGCGGGCGACGGCCTCGACCGCGGCCAACGGCAATACTATCGTGCTCGGCTCGTCCTCCGCGCCAAATGTCACCGTCTCATCCAGCACCACGACCCTCCAGCAGGATGTCAAGAACGTCGCCAAAGCGGTCGCGCCATCGGTGGTCAAGATCACCAGCACGGGTACCAGTGGGGAAGCGGTTGGCTCAGGCAATATTCTGACGGCGGATGGCTACATCGTCACCAACGATCACGTGGTAACGGGGTTCAGCAGCTATACCGTGCAGCTTTCCAATGGAACCACCTACACCGCCCAACTCATCGGTGAGTCGCCACAGGATGATCTCGCGGTCATC
The DNA here is from genome assembly GCA_963735845.1 of Vulcanimicrobiota bacterium. Lineage (GTDB taxonomy): Bacteria > Vulcanimicrobiota > Vulcanimicrobiia > Vulcanimicrobiales > Vulcanimicrobiaceae > Cybelea. The sequence goes on from CAVTMN010000021.1 coordinate 169,673, forward strand.
AAGATCAACGCGACCGGGTTGACGCCCATTGCATTCGCCGATTCTTCACAGGCGCAGGTGGGTGACTTCGTCATCGCCATCGGCAATCCGCTGAATCTGGGCGAGTCGGTCACGTTCGGCATCGTGAGCCTGTTGAACCAGACCGCCAGCGAGCAACCAAATGGGCCAGCGAGCACGCTCACCGGACTGATTCAGACGAGCGCGCCGATCAATCCAGGCAATAGCGGCGGCGCGCTGGTCAATCTGAAAGGGCAGCTGCTCGGCATTCCGACACTGGCAGCCATCAATCCCGAATCGAATGGCGCCACGACGAGCATTGGTTTCGCCATCTCGTCGAACCGCGTGCAGTTTGTCGCCAAACAGTTGATCGAGCAGGGCAAGGTGACGAGCACCGGCCAGGGATTCCTGGGCATCGAGGCGCAGGATGTGACGCCACAGGTCGCGGCGGCGAACGGATTGAGCGTGCAGAGCGGCGTGCTGGTACATAGCTTCGCCAATGACGCCGCTGGTGTAAGCCCCGCCCAACAGGCTGGCTTGCAGAGCAAACGATGTCATCACGAAGGTGGGGAGCACAACTGTCAACAACAATGCTGATCTGTCCGGCGCGCTGCAAAATCAGGCGCCTGGCTCGAAGGTGACGCTGACCATCGTGCGCGGCGCGTCGACTCTCACCGTGACGGTGACGCTGGGCGAGCGCCCGGTCTCGACGCAGGGCTAACCCGCATCACACGCGCGACGTGACATCAGCGGGAAGCGCGCCCGTTTCACATAGATCTTTACGCTGCCTGCACAGGGATGTGTGGGCAGCGTAAAGCTTTTGTGCGCGCGCATGGGCCGCGATACTCGCTACTGATCTTGCCGGATTCGGGTTGGTGTGATGCGAATGGCCTGCGTGTAGATGCGCGCCATCTGCTCAAGCGTTACGCCGATCCGCTCAGCCAGGGCGGCGTATTTGGTGGCGTAGGCGGGCATCATGAATTCGACGCCGGGTTCATCCACGAGTGTCGCCACGCCCTCGACCACCACCGGGGTATTGTTCTGGCCGAAATTATCGAGCGCCAACGAGACCTGTGGATTCTGATGCACATTGCGCGTTTTGACCGTATCCGGTGGGCTGAACACGAGGATTGTGGCGTCATCCCAGAGAAAACATACCGGCACAGTATGCGGGCTGCCATCCGGGCGAATCGTCGTGAGATACGCAAACTCTTCCTGGTGCAACCGCGCAGCGATGCCAGCCTGGCGCGGCTCAGAGAGATCCAGCATCATCCTCGGCTCCTTTCAGCGTCCCGGCCACGTGTTCCTACCGCTGAATACGCCGTACGATAGCCGCAAAACAACTTGTTTGTCAAGCCGTGTCACAATGCGATACAGGATATCGGCGCTGGGAAAACAACATGACCCCTCCCCGTGAACACCATGGAGAGGGGTCGACAAGCCGCAATCGCTAGACGCTGGCAACCATTTCTGGCTCGCCCGTAACGTCCGCCACGGCTTCCTCCGCGACTTTCCACCTTCGGGCGCGCATCGCCGCGTAGCGGAATCTCCTTGAGGAAGAGCACCGCGACGACACTCGCCACCGCGACGATCACTCCGACGAAGAAGATCCCGTGCAGGCTCGCCGCGATGCCAACCTTGACCGCTTCGAGCAGCGTGTTATACAGCGCCAGCGCCCTGCGGGCCGAAGTTGGCGAACTGATGTTGCAACTGTGCCTGCGCATCAGGCGAGAGCAGGATTTGCGGGTTGTTGAACAGATTGATGACCTGCGCCGGAACGACCTTGCTGATCGCAGCCGGTATCGCACCACGGAAGGCCGATGGATAGGTCGAGTTGAAGACCGACCCCATCGCCGCCAGCCCGATAGTGCTGCCAATCTGGCGGAAGAACGTCATCCCCGCCGACGCCTCGCCGATCCGTGTCGGCAATGCATTTTGCACAATCAGGTTGTAGAGCGACATCGCCGTGCCCATGCCCAGGCCAAGCACCAGCATCGCGATGATCACATCAGTGCTGGTCGAATGGACATCCAGGTGCAGCAGGAAGAACGAGCCGACCACACTGATGACCGCGCCCGCCAGCGCAAATATCTTGTATTTGCCCGTGCGCGCGACCAGCAGGCCAGAGACGATGCTCGCGCCGATCATCGTCAGCATCATCGGCGTCAGCACCGTGCCGCTTGTGGTGGCCGAGACGCCCGTGACGCCCTGCAAGAAGAGCGGAATGTAGTAGATGCTGCCCATCATCGCCATGCCTGAGAGCATGACGATGACCGTCGAGGCGGCGAACACGTTATTCTTGAACAGGCTGGGCGAGACAATTGGCTGACCGTTGTTGGCCTCCAGCCAGCGCTCGTAGAGGATGAAGGCTACCAGCACGATCACCGAGCCGCCCAGCAGACCGATTGTCTGCGGCGAGTTCCAGGCGTACTGCGAGCCGCCCCACGTCAGACCAAGCAACAGCGGCACCGTACCCGCGATCAGCAGCGTCGCGCCGATGAAGTCGATCTTCGCGATTCCGCATCGGGCGCGTCAGCGACGGCATCAGGAAGATCAGTACGCCCAGCGCGATAATACCGATTGGCATGTTGACGTAGAAGACCCAGCGCCAGGACAGGTGATCCGTAATCTAGCCGCCCGCCGTTGGGCCGACGATGAAGGCCAGGCCGAAGACCGCGCCAGTGACACCCTGCCATTTCGCGCGCTCGCGTGGTGTGAAGAGGTCGCCGATAATCGCGATAGCCATCGACATCAGACCGCCAGCGCCTATCCCCTGGAATCCACGGAACAGGATAAGTTGCAGTCATCGACTGCGATGCGCCTGAGAGGAACGATCCCGCCAGGAATACGATCACCGCAAAGATCAGGATGCCCTTGCGCCCATAGAGGTCGGAGAGCTTGCCGTAGATCGGCACCATCACCGTCGAGGTGAGCAGATAGGCGGTCGTCACCCAGGTATATTGCTCGAAGCCATTCAGGTCGGCGATGATTCGTGGCATCGCCGTGCCAACAATCGTCTGGTCCAGCGACGCCAGCAGCATGACCAGCAACACACTGAGCATCGTCAGCAGCGTCACCTCGCGCGAATACTTCGGCTGCTCGAACGTCTCATCCGTCGCGACGGTGGCCACGCCTGCGGATCGCGCCTGCGTTTTGCGGTCGTTTGATTCAACCGTGCTCATTTTCCCCCCTCAGGCCGTGACGTGCGGGCCGCGGCTCCCCTAAAAAAGAACTGACTGACATACCCCGTGAGTTCGTCTGGCGGAATACGCATTCTCCGCCAGCATCAGCGATCCCCTGAAATTGACCGGATGGAGCAGCCCAGTGAAGATCGCCTGTAACACGGGCGTTGGGATTGCCGGATCGAGTTCGCCCGCCGCTTTCCCCTCGTCGATCACCGCGCCCAGCCGCTCGGCGAACGCCCCCCAAAATGACGCGATGGTCTCCCGCTTCTGCTCCGACAGCCGGATGCGCAGTTCTGGAACGCGCAGCAGCGCATCCATCAAGCGGATGCGCTCATCGGATGAGCCGGTATAGACCAGGCGAATGAGGCCCTCCAGTTTCTCGCGCGGTGAGCCTTCGGACGTGATGATTGCGTTCATGGACTCGGTGAAGGTGCGCAGATTCGTCTCGATGATCGCCAGCAGCAGATCGTCTTTGCTGGCGAAGTGCAGATACAGCGTCCCTTTGGAGACACCCACCCGCGTGGCGATGTCATCCATCGACGTGTCGTTATAGCCCTTCTCCAGAATCAGCGTCTCGCCCTCCTGAAGAATCAGCCGTTCCCGTTCCTCCCGTTGCCGCTCTTTGAGCGAGCGTTGAGGTGTCGTCGTTGACATGCTCATGACTCTCTCCTTCTCACCGTATTCATCCTGTTGATCGTGTCTCTGCGATATATGATTATTGACTGCCTATCCAATATTTTGACTCTCTGGTCATTATTTTATCACAGCGGTCAAACACGTGTCAAGAGGATGCTCGCTGATTGCCCATCGCATGAGCGCGATGGCGCATCGCATGGTATGGTGTCGTGGAAGCTGAGGATCGTTGACGACGGCGCCGATGGGCAAGAGGGGTAGCGGAGTGAACATAAGCGTGAACTGGAGCGTCGTGGAGATTATCATCACCGTCATTGGGTATCTGATACCTGTCGTGGCGCTCTTCATCGTGCCGGTGAATCGCAAGCCCACCGCCGCGACGGCCTGGCTGCTGGTGATGTTCATCCTGCCCTATGTTGGCCTGCTCCTCTTTCTGCTGATCGGCAGCCCGAAGCTTCCGCGCTGGCGGCGCCAGCAGCAGCACGACATGAATCGACGCATCGATGAGGTCGCGACGGCGGTCAAAGAGTTGCCGGGGATGGCGCTGATGTTCGACCCGCCGATCCCGCCGCGTTTTGCGCCATTCGACCGGCTGGCGGATTATCTGGGCGGGCTTCCAGCCGTGGATGGTAATAGCGTCGAGCTGCTCGATGACTACCACGCTATTTTTCAGCGTATCGCGGAGTGTATTGACGAGGCGCAGCGGTTCGTCCATGTTGAATATTACGCGCTGAGTTGTGACGAGGAAACGGAGGGCATCTTTGCCGCGCTGGAGCGGGCACAGCAACGCGGCGTCACCGTGCGTGTGCTGTTGGATCAGTATGGCTCGCGCAAATACCGCTATTACCGCAAGACCCGCCAGCGGCTCACACGGGCAGGCATCGCGTGGCATCTCATGTTGCCGCTACGTCCGGCGCATGGCGAGTTCGCCCGGCCCGATCTGCGCAACCACCGCAAGATTGTCGTGATCGATGGCGCGGTAGGCTTCACGGGCTCGCAGAACATTATCAAGCGCAATTACTTTCGCCGTGACAAAATCTACTATGACGAACTGGTAGCGCTGGTGCGTGGGCCGGTGGCGATGGCGCTGAATGCGGCGTTCGTCACCGATTGGGACGCCGAGTCGGGTGTGCTGCTGGATCGGCAGACGGCGCCCGATGTGCTGGCTATTCCACCCGCGAGCGGCGAGGCGCTCTGCCAGGTGTTGCCCAGCGGCTCTGGCTTCGACGATGAAAACAATCTGAAGCTCTTCACCTCGCTCATCCACGCGGCGCAGCGCAAGCTGGTGATTACCAACCCCTACTTTGTGCCGGATGATTCGCTGATGGTCGCCATTACCACGGCGGCGCAGCGTGGCGTTGATGTCTCGCTCATCAACTCCGAGGCGAGCGACCAGTTCTTCGTCAGCCACGCGCAGCGCTCGTACTACGAGGAACTGATGCGGGCCGGGGTGAAGGTCTATTGGTATCGCGCGCCGGTGCTGCTGCACTCCAAGTGCATCGCGATTGACGAGGATATCGCGGTGATTGGATCGAGCAACCTGGATATGCGCTCTTTCCATCTCAATATGGAGGTGACGCTGCTGGTCTATGACCGCGAGACGGTGGCGCGGCTTCGCCAGATCGAGGCGGTCTACCTGTCGCGCTCACAAGCTACTGACCCTGGAAGAGTGGCGCAGGCGCTCGCTCCTGCATCGCCTGGCGGAGAATGTCTGCCGCCTCACCTCCGCGTTGCAATAGAGATCAATGCTTCGGTGAGAATACATCCTGCTGGGACGTATCACAGTACAGGCAAGGCGTCTGTGAATAGCCAGCAGGAGCGCGCTCATGGTAGAGCATTCTTCCCGACAAGGATTATCCCCTCGTTACAGCCATTTGGCGCGCTTCTTCCTGCCGCTCGTCGCCATCGTTGTGCTGCTGGCGGGTTGTGGTGAAGGCTACTGTAACTGTTTCACAATGCGCGCTCCTGACTTGAGCGGCGCCCATGTTCATCAGATTTCCGTGTTGGACAAGCAACTTCTCGAGTCGGCAAATAGCGACTACTCCGATCAACTGAGCGCTGTTCTCGGACTTGCGACGTATCAGGTAAAGGATGCGCAATACCTCCTGGTGAGTATGTATGGAAGCCTTTATGCAGCCGCGCTTCCGAATGGGCCAGCAACATTAGTTGGTGGTATCACCTGTGGAAATGGAACAATATCATTAGCGGCGAATGCTTCCCGCCTTGCGTGTTTGAACAATCAACCACCGTATAACAGCGTTTTGCCGTCTTGCGTACGCTACTGTTCTGGCGAGGAACTGCAGGTGGCAAATTATGTATCAACGTCATCACAAAGTGTGGCGCAACAAACGCTTAAGGAAACCGCGTACGTTTTTGTCAGCCCCACATGGCGCTATGATGGAGGAGCGCTTGCGGTACTCGAGGTTGGTGATGCGTTTACCAGTAGCGGAGATTGCAGGATAGCGATGTACTCGCAGATATCGTCTAACGATTCCAGGATTGAACCTGCTCTCTATCTGAGTGCTACGGGTATCTCACTCTGCGATGTAGTACAGATTGCCTGGTCGCCCGACGGACAATCACTGGCAGTGCTTACACCGCAAGAGTTATTGCTCTTTTTAGCTCCATCCCCATCCGTGTTGATGCAGGCAGCACGTTCAGGGCAAAGGAAGACACTGGCTCTCCACTATCGCCGTCGAATTGTTATGACTCAGCGAGCACATGGCATACTCTGGGCACCCGATAGCAACTCAGTGACAATAGTGAGTCAAACCTCCGACAGTGCGGATGACGAAGTTAACAGGTATTCACTCGACGCGTCAACGCCACCAGTAAAGTTGCTCAATTTATCTACCGCCGTTCCTAATCGGAGGATATATTCCGCCGCTATTGGCGCCATTGCGTACTCGCCTGATCGGCGTACGCTTCTCTTTAGCTATGGCGCGCGCGAGGCTGGTTTGCTAGCTAGTGACGCAGGATCAATCTCAGGCGAGAACCTCCCAAATGCATTATCTGGAAAACACACTCGCTCAGTGTCTTCCGCCCTCAGGTTTGCTATTGTCCGCAGCCGCCCACAGGCCTCTATGCCTATACACTGCCAACGTCATGATGAGTCGTCAACGTAGTGATGATTGTGCAAGACACCCCCGTACCAATGCGGCGAAGGGGCCGCTAGCCCCGCATCTACAACTCTACTCAGGCGAACCTGGTTATCGTCCCTCTGTTGCATCTTCGCCCTGGCCATGCGCAGACTATAGAGCAGGCAGTATTACCGCTCACGAAAGTTTCCTATCATGCTGATGACGCTTACCTGTCACGCGCCCAATGCCTCCGATGTGGGGTATCTGCTCGGCAAGAACCCGGCCTCCGTCTTCGAGCGCCCATTTTCGGCGGGGACGGTCTGGGTCTTTTACCCTGAGGTGGCGGAGGATCACGTTACCGTGGCGCTGGTCACAGAGATCGACCCTGTAGGGTTGGTGCGTGGCCCCGCCGCCCTGGCGCAGCTTGACCAGTATGTGAATGACCGCCCATACGTCGCCTCCAGCCTCACCAGTGTCGCGCTGAGAACCGCTTTCAGCACCGCGCTCGCGGGCCGCAGCGCCAGCACGAGCCGCAATGAGCGCCTGACCGAACGCATGCGCTGGGTCGTCACGCTGCCAGCGGTCGCCTGTGACGCAGGCGCCGATCTCATCCAGCGCATCTTCGCGCCGCTGGGCTATGCCGTCGCCGCCGACCGACTGCCGCTTGATGCGCACTTTCCCGACTGGGGTACGGCGAATCTCTATCACGTCACCCTGGATGGCATGCAGACTGTCCATGATGTGCTGAGCCATCTCTATGTGCTGCTGCCCGTGCTCGATAATAGCAAGCACTACTATGTTGGCGAGGAGGAAACCGAGAAGCTGCTGGCGCATGGTGGAGCATGGCTTGCCGCGCACCCGGAGCGCGAGGTAATCGCGCTCCGCTATCTGCGCTACAAACGGCCACTGGTGCAGTCGGCGATTGCCCGGCTCATCAAGGCCGATACATCGGGAGCCGATGATGCTGATGTCGAGAGTGACGAGGATAGCCCGTCAACGCCTGACGCCGCCGACCCGGTCGTTGGCCTGCATGAGTTGCGGCTGAATACCGTGCTGGCGGTTATCCGTGATGTGGGTGCGCGTTCGCTGGTCGATCTTGGCTGCGGTGAGGGAAAGTTGCTTGCCCTGGCGCTCAAAGAGCGCACGATCACGCGGATGTTGGGGATCGATGTCTCATCGGTGGCGCTGGCCCGCGCCCGTCGCCGGCTGCACTACGACACCCTGTCACCCGCGCAGCGCCAGCGGATCGAGATCGCGCAGGGTTCGCTGCTCTACCGCGACCAGCGGGCTGGCGGGCTTCGATGTCGCGACGCTGGTGGAGGTGATCGAACACCTGGATCGACCGCGACTGGCAGCCATGGAGCGCGTGGTCTTCCAACACGCCCATCCGCGCCGGGTGATCGTCACCACGCCCAATCGTGAGTACAACGCGCATTGGGAGGCCGTCGGCGAGACGCGGCTGCGGCATAGCGATCACCGCTTCGAGTGGACCCGCGCCGAGTGTCGGGCATGGGCCGAGCGCGTCGCCACTCACTATGGGTATCAGATGTCTCACCAGAACCTTGGCCCAGATGACCCCGACGCTGGGCGCACCCTCCCAGCTCGTCATCTTTGATCGGCTCGCTGAAGGGGATGTCGCGGCGCAGAGTAGCGAGAAAGAGCATGGCGATGAGTGAGCAACATCAGGATGTGTCGCAGGAATCAGCAGGGTCAGCGGCGCGCATCCTTACAATTCCTGATCTCTGCCTCGTCGCGTTGATTGGCCCAACGGGTTCGGGCAAGAGCACCTTTGCCGCGCGCCATTTCAAGCCGACCGAGGTGTTGAGTTCCGACTATTTTCGCGCGGTTGTTGGCGACGATCCCAACGATCTGTCTGCATCGACGCATTCGACGCGCTGCACTATATCGCCGGGCTGCGTCTCGGGTTGGGGCGGCTGGTCGTCGTCGACGCCACCAGCGTCAAGCCGCAGGATCGCGCCGCGTTGATACGCACCGCACGCGAGCACAATGTGCTGGCAGTCGCGTTTGTCCTCAATATCGACGAGCGCACCTGTGTCGAACGCAACAAAAGCCGTCCTGACCGCCAGCTTGGCGCGCGAGTCGTCCACAATCACATCGAACAGTCTCTTCGCCGTGGCATGCGCGGGCTGCAGCGCGAGGGGTTCAGACATGTCTTTTTATCCTGAACACGCCAGCAGAGGTGGACGCCGTCACCATCCAGCGCACGCCGCTCTGGACCGACCGCCGCGCCGACGTTGGCCCGTTCGACATCATCGGCGACATTCACGGCTGCTATGACGAACTGCTCGAACTGCTGCTCGGCTGGGCTATCGCGCCGACGCCGATGTTGGCATGCGTCACCCCGATGGGCGGCGGGCGATCTTCCTGGGCGACCTGGTGGATCGCGGGCCAAAGATTCCCGCGACGGTGACGCTCGTCCGCCAGATGGTTGCGAGGGGGCAGGCGCTCTGTGTCCTTGGCAATCACGATGTCAAGCTCGCGCGCTACCTGCACGGCAAGAAGGTGCAGGTCAGTCACGGCCTCGCCGAGAGCATCGCGCAGATCGAAGCGCTGCCAGAGGAGGAGCGCGCACCCTGGCGTAGGGATTATCTCTGTCGTTTGCCGACGACCTCATCTCGCATTATGTGCTCGCGGGCGGCGATCTCGTCGCGGCGCATGCGGGCATGAAGGAAGCCTTTCAGGGGCGTGCATCGGGGCGGGTGCGCGACTTCGCGCTCTTTGGCGAGACGACGGGCGAAACCGACGAGTTTGGCTTGCCATTCCGTTACAACTGGGCCGCCGACTATCGCGGGCGGGCCGCCGTCGTCTACGGGCATACCCCGGTGCCAGCAGCGGACTGGCTCAACAACACGATCAATATCGACACTGGCTGTGTCTTTGGTGGCAGCCTCACCGCTCTGCGCTGGCCCGAACGTGAACTGGTGAGCGCCGCCGCGCATCAGACGTATGCGCAGCCTGTGCGCCCGCTTGCGTCCGCTGAGGGCGAGGCTAGCGGCGCGGCGCAGACGACTGATACCCTCCTGCGCATCGAGGATGTGGTGGGCAAGCAACTGATCTCCACACGGTTGGCGGGCAATGTGATCGTCGAGGAGAATCAGGCGGTCGCCGCGCTGGAGGTGATGAGCCGGTTCGCGCTCGATCCACGCTGGCTGATCTATCTGCCGCCGACGATGTCACCGAGCGAGACGTCGCGGCAGGCGGGGTGGCTCGAATACCCCTCTGAGGCGTTTGACTACTATCGCGGCCAGGGTGTGCCACGGGTGGTCTGTGAAGAGAAGCACATGGGCAGCCGCGCGGTGGTGGTCTTGTGCCGCGACACGGAGACTGCCGCGCGCCGCTTCGGCGTTGGCGATAGCCCCGCTCCCGGCGCATGCTACACGCGCACCGGTCGCCGCTTCTTCGACGACGACTCGCTCGATGTGGCATTCCTCACCCGGCTGAGTGATGCGCTCACCCGCGCTGGTTGCTGGGAGCGTTTCGCCACCGACTGGGTCTGCCTGGATGCGGAACTGCTCCCCTGGAGCGCCAAAGCGCAGGGACTCCTGCGCGAGCAATACGCGCCGGTCGCGGCGGCTGGGCAGGCGGCGCTTACTGCGACACTCGCATCCGCCGAGATGGCGCTGGCGCAGACCGCCGGAGTAACGCCGCTGATCGAGCGCCTGCGCAGGCGCCGGGAGAACATTGAGCGCTATGCGGACGCCTACCGGCGCTATTGCTGGGCGACGGATGGACTTGATGGGATACGTTTGGCGCCATTTCACCTGCTCGCCACCGAGGGCCACACCTATTTCGACCACGACCACCTCTGGCACATGACTGAACTGGCGCAGGTGGCGGCAGATCCGCTGTTGCTCGCCACGAACTATCGCGCGGTGAATGTGCTGGATGATGCGGAGTGCGCCGACGCCGCCAGTTGGTGGGAAGAGGTGACCAGCGAGGGCAGCGAAGGCATGGTGGTGAAGCCGCTCGATTTCATCGTCCGTGGCGCGCGTGGTCTCGTGCAGCCCGCGCTCAAGATTCGCGGCCGCGAGTATCTGCGCATCATCTATGGGCCAGACTACACCGAGCCAGCCAACCTGGAACGTCTGCGTTCGCGCGGACTGCGCTCCAAACGGGCGCTGGCTGCCCGTGAGTTTGCCCTGGGTGTCGAATCATTGGAGCGCTTTGTCCGGCGGGAGCCACTTTGGCGCGTGCATCAGGCGGTGTTCGCGGTGTTGGCGCTCGAATCGGAGCCGGTAGACCCACGACTCTGAGCTAGAATCGCTGGACAGGCGCTCCAGTTGCTTTCCTGTCTGCCAAATATGACATAGAATGGACACCAAGAGTCACTTCAGCGAGCCAGCCCGCCACGGCGGACAAGTATCCTGTGACCCTACAGCGTCATCTAGCGATGAGGGAGGTGGTATTCCGAACGTCCAGCGGCTATGGACGAGCGATTTCAGTTGACCTGATTCCCTCTGCTGGCAATGAACTCAAGTGTAGATTTCTGGTCACCACCGATGGTGAACGCACACTGGAGGCATCTACTATGTCATGGTTCAAACGCAAATCAGATTCTCAGACCGCCGATGCGCCTGCCGCCGCTCCTGTAGCGCCACCTGTCACGCCAGTTGTCGCTGAGCCTGTGGTGGCCGCTGACCCCATGCCCGTTGCCGCGCCCGCTCCTACACCTGCGCCAGTCGTCAGTGCGCCATCGGCTACGACGGCAATGACGGCGACGATGATGGATTACCCGCTGACGCTCCAGTATGCCGCCAACCGCGCCAAGAACTACTTTGCCGACCGAGAGATCATCACCCTCACGGCGGATGGCTCTGACCGCACCACCTATGGTAAGGTGTATGATCGGTTGCGCCAGATGGCGAGCGCGCTCGAAAAGCTGGGCGTCGCGCAGGGTGATCGTGTCGGCACGCTGGCGTGGAATACCGCGCGCCACTTCGAGTTGTATGTGGCGGTTCCCTGCATGGGCGCTGTGCTGCACACGCTGAACCTGCGTCTGCCGCTTGACCAGTTGACCTTCATCATCAACGACGCCGCCGACCGGGTGATCTTCGTGGACGCCGATCTGATGCCGCTCGTCGAGAAGGTCGCCGGGCAAATCCCGACGGTCGAATACATCGTCGTGATGAACAGCCAGGTAAGCACAACCGCAGATAATCTGCCGAAGGTGCTGGACTACGAAGAAGCTGCTGGCCACTGGCTCGCCAGACTATCAGTGGCCCACCCTCGATGAGCGCGCGCCCGCCGCGATGTGTTACACATCGGGCACGACCGGGAATCCCAAAGGCGTTGTGTATAGCCATCGGTCGTCATTGCTGCATGCTCTGACGGTGACACAGGCCGACACGATAGCCCTCTCCGAGCGCGATGTCGCCATGCCGCTGGTGCCAATGTTCCATGTCAATTGCTGGGGGCTGCCGCATGCGGGCCTGCTGGTGGGCTGTAAACTGGTGTTGCCGGGCCGCTTCATGATGCCGGATCGCACCGCCCAGGCGATGGCCGATGAAGGCGTGACGCTCTCGGCGGGCGTGCCGACGCTCTGGATTGGTCTGTTGCAGGTGCTGGCGCAGCGACCTGACCTCGATCTCTCGGCACTAAACCGCGTAGTCATTGGCGGATCGGCGGTGCCATTCTCGCTGATTCAGGCGCTACAGGCGAAGGGTATTCCGGTGCTGCACGCCTGGGGCATGACCGAAACCTCGCCGATTGGCACCGTCTCGCGTCTGCTTGCGCGTCTTGAAAGCCTGCCGCCGGAGCAGCAAATCGCTTATCAGGCGAAGCAGGGTCGTGTCGTCCCCGGCGTCGAGCTACGCATCGTCGATCTGGCGTCGGGCGTCGAGGTTCCCAACGATGGTACGACCTTCGGCGAGATACAGGTGCGCGGCCCGTGGATCACTGGCAGCGACTATCACGACGCCAACATCGACCAGGGGCAAGAAAAGTTCGTGGACGGCTGGTTCCGTACCGGCGATGTAGTGATCATTGACGCTGAAGGTTATGTGCAGATCGTTGATCGTACCAAAGATGTGGTGAAAAGCGGCGGTGAGTGGATTTCGTCGGTGACGCTCGAAAACGAAATTATGGGCCACCCCCAAGTGATGGAGGCGACGGTGATCGCGGTGCCGCATCCCAAGTGGCAGGAACGTCCGATAGCGATGGTCGTGCCGAAGGCGGAGGCGGCACCTCATGAGCCGGAAATCATGACCTATCTGGCGCCGCATGTCGCCAAGTGGCGGCTTCCCGATCGCGTCATCTTCGTCGAGGCAATCCCAAAGACCAGCGTCGGCAAGTTCGATAAAAAGGTGATACGCCAGCAGATGGCTGAGCAGGTCACGCTCGGCGACGAGTAGCGGACTGGCTTCAAGTTGTCAGTACAGCGCCCCTCCCTGGCCAGGGGAGGGGCGCCGTTTTGCGCCTATTGCGAGTATGAGCTAGCCCACAGCATTTGTGTGACCTACAGCGTGCGACATCTCTTGACAGGCATGCCATTATGGCGACATTGACTCGTTGTTTAGGCGTTGAAACGGTGAAACGGGGAGGGGAATAGATGCCCGGTCACTGCAACGCGCCGTGAAAGGGACCGCGATGGCGCATCAATCATTGTCATCCTGGAAGCGACCCAGGACAGGACTCCTCATTCTTTGTGTGTCGTTTGCAT